>NZ_VLNT01000002.1:0-206623 GCF_007421815.1 Aeromicrobium piscarium
AAGGTAGCGTCAGGCATGTCGAGGTCTTCCAGATGGATAGCGTGAGAACTTCCATCATCGGGAGACCTCGACGTCTATCGCCGGACCGACGCGCTCACTCGTTCTACACCCTCAACTGGGAAGAGCCGGGAAAGCTCTGAAGAAATCCCACCGGGTGCTGGTCGAGGACGGCCAGCCACATCCGGACCGGCGAGCGACCGTCGAGCCGATCGGCCAGCACGTGGCGGGCATCCTCGATGCCCGCGAAGACCCGCGGGAACCAACGCAGCACATGTGGTTCGTTGCGCCAGCTCACCAGAATCGGAAGATCGGACTCGACGAACGAACGAAACTGCCACATCGACGTCTCACTCGATGTCGTCGGCGGCCTCGTCCAGGGCCTCGCGTACCACCGCGAAGGCGACCGACGAGCTATAACCCTTACGCGCCAGAAGACCCGCGAGACGCCGCATCTGCACCGTCCGGTCAAGGCCCCGCAAGCTCGGCAATCGGCGCTCGACCAACTGGCGTGCCGCCTGGTGCTCACCGTCGGTATCGACCTCATCGTCCAGTACCGTTCGGGCGAGCTCGTCGTCGATACCCTGACGGCGCAGCTCGACAGCGAGGGCCGGCCGGGCGAGACCTTTGACCCGTTGACGCGATTCGACCCACGTCCGCGCGAAGCGCTCATCGTCGACGAGACCGACGGTCTCGAGCCGATCGAGCACCGCGGTGGCGACCTCCTCGGGAACCGCCTTCTTGGCCATCACTGTCGCCAAGTCCGCCCGGCTGCGGTCGCGATCGGTCAACCGATCGAGCGCGACCGTCCGGGCGAACTCCTCCAGTTCGGTGCCGGTCAGCCCCTCGGCCGTCCGGCGCGCCATCAGAAGTCTGCGGCCGACAGATCGCCGTCCTCGACGGGCTCGTCGACCTGAGCGCCGATGCCGAGGTTCTCCTTGATGCGCTTCTCCAGCTCATTGGCCAGGTCCGGGTTGTCGCGCAGGAAGTTACGCGAGTTCTCCTTGCCCTGCCCGAGCTGGTCGCCCTCATAGGTGTACCAGGCACCCGCCTTGCGCACGAAGCCCGCGTCGACGCCGAGGTCGATGAGGCTGCCCTCGCGGCTGATCCCCTGGCCGTACATGATGTCGAACTCGGCCTGCTTGAAGGGCGGCGCCATCTTGTTCTTGACGACCTTGACGCGCGTGCGGTTACCGACCATGTCAGTGCCGTCCTTGAGCGTCTCGATACGGCGCACGTCCATACGCACCGACGCGTAGAACTTGAGCGCCTTGCCGCCGGTGGTGGTCTCGGGTGAACCGAACATGACGCCGATCTTCTCGCGCAGCTGGTTGATGAAGATCGCCGTGGTACCCGAGCCGTTGATGGCACCCGTCATCTTGCGCAGCGCCTGGCTCATCAGCCGAGCCTGCAGACCCACGTGGCTGTCGCCCATCTCACCGTCGATCTCCGCTCGCGGTACGAGCGCGGCCACCGAGTCGATGACGATGATGTCCAGGGCGCCAGAGCGGATGAGCATATCGGCGATCTCGAGCGCCTGCTCCCCCGAGTCGGGCTGCGAGATCAGCAGGGCATCGGTGTCGACGCCGAGCTTACGGGCATAGTCCGGATCCAGCGCGTGCTCGGCATCGATGAACGCCGCGACACCGCCCGCTCGCTGAGCATTGGCGACAGCGTGTAGGGCGACCGTGGTCTTACCCGAGGACTCCGGGCCGTAGACCTCCACGATCCGGCCACGCGGCAGACCACCGATGCCGAGGGCGACGTCGAGCGCGACGGCACCGGTCGGGATCACCTCGATGGGTGCCTTGGTGCGGTCGCCCAGGCGCATGACCGCACCATTGCCGTACGAGCGAGAGATCTGGGCGATCGCGTTGTCGAGAGCCTTGTCCTTGTCGCCTTCGGCGCCGACGGGGGCCTTGGACGCGGTGTTCTTGGCCATGAGGCGGGTCCTGTTCTGTGTCGTGGGTGGCGGGCCATCTTCGACGGTAGAAGAACCCACTGACATTCGTGAGCCTCGTCGACTCGTCTGTGGATGACGGTTCTTCCTCGTCCAGCCTGTGGATCAAAGTCTAGGCGAACACGTGTTCGATCGCGCGCGACACGCCGTCAGGCCACGAAGACGCAGAAGGGATGCCCCTGGGGATCGGCGTAGACGCGCAGCGGCTCCTCGGGATCGTCACTCCGGTCGAGCAGAAGCTCGGCCCGCAAGGCGAGCAGACGATCGTGCTCGGCGTCGAGTTCAGCGACATCTTCGACCGTCAGGTCGAGGTGGATCTGCTGCGGAACCGTGCCATCCGGCCACGTGGCGCGCGTCAGCTGCTCAACCCGCTGGAAGGCGAGCCCGGGGCCGCCGTCCGGATGACGAAGGACCAGCCACTCGGGCCGTGGACCGGAGTCCGCGTCACCGGAGCGGTAACGCCAGCCGAGCACCTGGCGCCAGAACTCCGCGAGGCCCCGCGGGTCCATCGTGTCCAGGACCGTCTGTCGCAGTCGCAACGCGACTCACCGCTCCGAGGCCGGCAGCTCGAGGACGGCATGGACGGCGCGCCAGACGCGCTGCGGCGGCACCCCGGCATCGAGGGCCTCGTCGACGGTGCGGTCGCCCAACGCGGCGATCGACTGCTGTGAGGCCCAGGAGGCCGAGTACGCGCTGCCGAGGTGCTGGTCCATCCGCGCCCAGAACTCGCTGTGGCGCATCAGGCGGCCGAGACCTCGACCTTGCTCGGAGCGATGCTGGAGACCGTGGCCAGCTCGGCGGCCTCCTCGACCTCCATCAGGGAGCTGACGTCCAGCAGGACCTTGCTGAGCGGCACGTCCAGGGCGGTGGCCAAAGCGGCGAGCAGCTCCGAACTGGGCTCCTTCTGGCCGCGTTCGACCTCCGAGATATAGCCCAGACTCACCCGTGCTCGCGCCGAGACATCGCGCAGTGTGAGGCCCTGCGCCAGCCGGCGCGCGCGGAGCACTTCGCCGACGAGCTGTCGCATCGTGGTCATGGGCTCCTCCTGACGTGGTCTTCGCCTGTGGTCAACGCGGACCGGAACCCGCTTGTTCCCTCAGCCTAGCGCCCAGCAGTGACAGCGCCGCGTCCACCGCCCCGGAACGGACCTGTTTCCGATCGCCGGAGAGATGGAGCTCCTCGGCGATCGCGACATCATCGGGCCCCGCCACGGCTACGAAGACCGTGCCTTGTGCACGACCCTCGGAGGGCCCGGGACCTGCCACGCCGGTCGTGCTCACGCCCCAGTCGGCGTCGAACTCGCGACGGGCCCCCGCGGCGAGAGCGGTCGCGACCTCCGCGCACACCGTGCCGCGCTCCGCGATCAGCTCGGGGGGAACACCGAGCAGGGCGGACTTCATCTCCGGCTGATAGGCGACGATCCCTCCGCGGACGACCTCCGACGCGCCGGGAGGATCGACCAGCGCGGCGCACACCAGGCCACCGGTCAGGGACTCGGCAGTGGCGACGTGCTGGCCGGCGGCGGTCAGCGACGCGACGATCTCCTCGGCCTTCACCGTGCCGGCGTCCTGGAGAGCCGACGTGCCTCGACGACGTACTGCACACCGGTAACGACCGTGACGACCACCGTGGCGGCCATCACACCGTGCGTCACCCACCGGAGCAGATCCGAGACGAGGTTGTCCCAGAGCTCGAAGGGCAGCAGATATCCAGCGATGGCGAAGGCCTGCAGGACGGTCTTGAGCTTGCCGCCACGGCTCGCGGGCATCACCACGCCCCGTCGGACCATGAAGAACCTCATGACGGTGATACCCCACTCGCGCACGAGCATGAGGATTGTGACCGTCCAGAACAGCCAGTGGTCGAAGATGATCGCCAGCCCGACGAAGGCCATGCCGGTGAGGGCCTTGTCGGCGATCGGGTCGGCGATCTTGCCGAAATCGGTGATCAGACCGTGCTTGCGCGCCAGATCGCCGTCGATCTTGTCGGTCGCCATCAGCAGGACGAAGGCGACCCACGACCAGACGCGCAGCCACTCGTCCTGCCCGCCGTCGATGAGCAGCAGCCAGCCGAACAGCGGGACGCCGAGGATCCGGATCACCGTCAACACGTTCGCGATGTTGAGGTTGCTCGGAGCAGCGTCCTTCTCGGTCATGGTGTTCAGTATGGAGTACGCCGGAAGCCCTCAACCGGCCCGCCCTCGGACTCCCCCACCGATCTAGGGCACGGCGCGGTGGTTAGGCGTCCATTCCCCGCTGGCCGCGGTGGGACAGCGTCCATCTGATCCTCGGGGAAGGACGCTCACCCACCGCTCGCCGTCGAGGATGGACGCCTACTCACCGCCCAGGGGGCTCAGCCGGCCTGGATGCTGGCGAGCATGTCGGGGAGGTCATCGGGCTTGACGAGCACGTCACGGGCCTTCGAGCCCTCGCTCGGCCCGACCACACCGCGGCTCTCCAGGATGTCCATCAGACGACCCGCCTTGGCGAAGCCCACACGCAGCTTGCGCTGCAGCATCGAGGTGGAGCCGAACTGCGTGTTGACCACCAGCTCGACCGCCTGCAGCACGAGATCCATGTCGTCGCCGATGTCATCGTCGAGCTCCCGCTTGGCCTGCTGCGGAGCCGTGACATCCTCGCGATACGAGGGTTTCAGCTGTTCCTTGCAGTGCTCGACCAGCGTCTGGATCTCACTCTCGTTGATCCAGGCCCCCTGCATGCGCATCGCCTTGTTAGCGCCCATCGGCAGGAACAGGCCATCGCCCTGGCCGACGAGCTTCTCGGCTCCTGGCTGGTCGAGGATGACCCGGCTGTCGGCCAGCGAGCTCGTGGCGAATGCCAGCCGGCTCGGGACATTGGCCTTGATCAGGCCGGTCACGACGTCCACGCTGGGGCGCTGGGTGGCCAGCACGAGGTGGATGCCCGCGGCACGCGCCAGCTGGGTGATGCGCACGATCGCGTCCTCGACGTCGCGGGGGGCGACCATCATGAGGTCCGCGAGCTCGTCGACCACGACGAGGAGGTACGGGTAGGGCGCGAGCACCCGCTCACTGCCCGGCGGCGGCTGCAGCTTGCCCGATGAGACGGCCTTGTTGAAGTCGTCGATGTGCCGGTAGCCGAAGGCCGCGAGATCGTCGTATCGCAGATCCATCTCCCGGACGACCCATTGCAGGGCCTCGGCCGCCTTCTTCGGATTGGTGATGATCGGCGTGATGAGATGCGGGATGCCCTCATAGGCCGTCAGCTCGACGCGCTTGGGGTCGACGAGGATCATCCGGACCTCGTCGGGCGTCGCCCGCATCAGCAGCGAGCTGATCATCGAGTTGACGAAGCTCGACTTACCCGAGCCGGTGGCACCCGCGACCAGCATGTGGGGCATCTTGGCGAGATTCGCCAGCACGAAGCCGCCCTCGACGTCCTTGCCGAGACCGATGACCATCGGGTGGTGGTCGCCGCGTGCCTTGCTCGACCGGAGGACATCGCCGAGCGAGACCATCTCCTTGTCGACATTCGGGATCTCGATGCCGATCGCCGACTTGCCCGGGATGGGGCTGAGGATACGCACCTCATTGGAGGCCACGGCGTACGAGATGTTCTTGCTGAGGGCGGTGACCTTCTCGACTTTGACGGCCGGGCCGAGCTCGACCTCGTAGCGGGTGACCGTCGGTCCGCGCGTGTACCCGGTGACGGTGGCGTCGATCTTGAACTGCTCGAGCACCTCGGTGAGCCGGTCGACCACGGCATCGGACGCCGAGGTGCGCGCCTTGGGCGGCGTGCCCTCGCGGAGGGCACCCGGGTCGGGCAGGGTGTAGACGATGTCGCCCGAGAGCGCCAGCTGCTCGGCACGGACCGGGATCGGCTCGATCGGCTTGCTCGACGCCGGCGCGGGCGGTGCGGCGGGCTCCTCCTCCATCGCCGACAGCGGAGCGGGCTCGGGCACGTCGATATCGTGTCCGGCCGCGATATCGACCGCGTCAGGCTCCCCCGGCCCTTCGACGAGGGGATTGTCGAAGGGCTCGTCGGCGGCGTCGAAGGTCGTGCGGGGGTGGCGCTTGCGCGCCGGGGTGGTCGGCGCCGGCTCAGGATCGGCCTCGTCGGCGTCCCGATGGCGCCCCAGCAGACGGTCGCGTCCGGCCCGCAACCGCCCCGGTACCGCGTACAGCGGCGTGCCCGTCACCACGAGCACCCCGAAGATCGTCAGCAGCACCAGCAGCGGCGCGACCACGAAGGGACTCTTGAGCAGGTCGATGAGGATCGCCGAGAACAGGAAGCCGATGGCGCCACCGGCCTCCCCCATGCTGCCCGCGCCGTCGCCCGGGCGCGGGACGTCATGTGCGAGGTGCACGAGTCCGAGAACACCGCCGCAGATCGCGCTCCAGCCGATCACCTGCCGGCCGACGGGGCCGTTGCGGTCGGGGTGGCGCAACGTACGCCAGGCGATGACCACCAGGACGATGGGGATCGCCCAGGCGAGCAGGCCGACTGTGCCCGTAGCCGCCTGGCGGACTCCCCTGCCCACAGCGCCCGAGACATCCCACCACACCGCCGCGGCGGTCACGATCGCGATCGCGAGAATCGCGAATCCGACGCCGTCGCGGCGCTGCGCTGGGTCCAGCTCCTTGGCGCCCGTGCCGACGCTGCGCGCGACAGCCCCGGTGGCGCCGGAGATGCCGGACCAGACCGCCCGTACTCCACGCCCCACCGCCTGCACCGCGGTGCCCGCGGGGCTGGGGCCGGAACGCGCAGCGGACTTGGGCGCAGGCTTGCGCGCCTGCGGCTTCTTCGCCGCAGGCTTCTTACGGGCCTGGCCTCCGGACGGTCGCTTCTGCGACGGGGAAGACGTTCGGGTCGCCATGTTCCAAGGCTAAACCACGACTCGAGGGTTGCCCGGTTCCGACACTCCCCTCCCCCTGGCCCACGGCTCCGGATATGGCCGGTGATCCCACCGTGACCTGTCGTCGACGGTCCCCGGCCGCCGGCACGAGGCGTGCGCGGGCGAGCGGTGCCTGGGCGAGCGGTGCGTGGTCAACCATCGATATCCCCCGGACACGCCGAGGGGGCGCACGTGGAGGTTGATCGGTCACCGATATCGAGGGTGGGCGGATCCCGGTGCCTGGCCAACCACGGACCTCCGCCGGACACAGCAGGCGGCGCACGTGGTGGTCGACCACACACCGCCCACGAGCAGGGGTGGCATCAGCAGACCGCCCCTGACCGACGTGGGTCACCGGCCCATCGCGAGCGATGATCCGCGCGCGGTGGCACGGGCGAGCACGAGCGAGATCACCCCGGGCTCGCCGGCACCGGCGCTGAGAAGCGGTGCCGTCACCACATCGGCTCCCAACCGGCCGATGCGGCTCGTCGCCTGCGACATCGTCAACGCGTAGATCGAGACGACGACGCGCCGCTGATACGCCCGGGCGATGTCGATCGCCTCTGCCAGCTCCGGCCCGCTCATGTCACCGGCGACATGCACCCGACCGCCCCAGACCGCGCTGAGCAGTCGCGCTGCCTTCGCGATGTCGTGCCGGGCGCGCACCGAACCCGCGGGACCGGCCGCGAGCACGATCGAATCGCCCGGCCGCGCTCCCGCCTCGATCAGCCTCCGCACCCCGAGCTCGGCGAGCAACCAGTCCGGTCCGATCGGCGCCGCCACCGTGACACCCGGCAGCGCCGAGGCGAGATGCCGGAGCCGCGCCTCCACCTCGTCGTCATGCCAGAGCGTCAACGGCACCACGACCCGCCGGCCAGGAAGCTGCGCCACGACCTCGGCGACGTCCGGGTGCTGGGTGCCGACGAAGGCGTCGACGACATCGAACTCCCGCGTCTCGCGCCGAACACCCTGCACCACGGATGCAAGCGCGGCGCGCCCCGCATGCGTCTCGACGCCCTGCGCGCACACCACCAAGGTGGCCTTCGTCATCTCTCATCCCCGATCGGCGCGGCCCGGGTGGCCGCCTCCCGACCAGGGTGACGAGCGGCTGTTTCGCTGAGGTTAAGCGTGGTGACGGAACCGGTTACGAACCGAGAACCGCCGGCTCAGGCCTCGACGACGATCGGCACGATCATCGGTCGGCGACGGAGCGTGCGTCCGGCGTACGAGCCGAGGATCCGGCGCATGACCTGCTGCAATTGCCGCGAGTCGCGCGTACCGTCGCCGAGCGCCTCCTCGAGGGCCGCGACGAGTTTCGGGCGGACGCCGTCGAACACCGTGTCGTCCTCGGCCAGGCCGCGTGCGTGGATATCGGGGCCCGTGATGATCTTGCCGTTCGTGGAATCGATCACGACGACGGCCGAGACGAAGCCCTCCTCGCCGAGCACCCGGCGGTCCTTCAGCTCCGAATCGGTGAGGTCACCGACGGAGGAGCCGTCGACGTAGACGTAGCCGCAGTCCACGGCCCCGACGATCCGCGCGTGCCCGTCGATGAGATCGACCACGTAGCCATCCTCGGCGAGGATCACATTCGGCACGCCGGTGGCCTCGGCCAGCGCCGCATTGGCGTGCAGATGGCGGATCTCACCGTGTACCGGCATGACATTCTGCGGCCGGACGATGTTGTAGCAGTAGAGCAGCTCACCGGCCGAGGCGTGACCGGAGACGTGCACCAGCGCGTTGCCCTTGTGCACGACGTGCGCGCCGAGCTTGGTGAGGCCGTCGATCACGCGGTACACGGCATTCTCATTGCCGGGAATCAGCGACGAGGCCAGCAGCACCGTGTCGCCGGGCTCCAGGCTCACCTGCTGGTGGCTGCGATTGGCGATGCGGGACAACGCGGCCATCGGCTCCCCCTGCGAGCCGGTCGACATGAGCACCATCTTCTCCGGCGGTGCCGCGTCGACCTTGTCCACCACGACGCCGTCCGGGACGTGCAGATAGCCCAGCTCGCGCGCGATCTGCATGTTGCGCACCATCGACCGGCCGACATAGGCGACCTTGCGTCCATGCTTGGCTGCGGCATCGAGCACCTGCTGCACGCGGTGCACGTGGGACGCGAAGGACGCGACGATGATCCGCTTGGTGCTGCGGGCGAACACCGCGTCGATCGCCGGGGTGATCTGGCGCTCGGCGGTCGTGAAACCCGGGACGTCCGAGTTGGTCGAGTCGGTGAGGAAGAGGTCGACCCCCGACTCACCGAGCCGCGCGAAGGCCCGCAGGTCGGTGATGCGCCCGTCGAGCGGCAACTGGTCCATCTTGAAGTCGCCCGTATGCAGGGCCACGCCCGCCGGCGTCTTGATCGCCA
This sequence comes from Aeromicrobium piscarium, assembly GCF_007421815.1. Taxonomy (GTDB): domain Bacteria; phylum Actinomycetota; class Actinomycetes; order Propionibacteriales; family Nocardioidaceae; genus Aeromicrobium; species Aeromicrobium piscarium. The sequence continues at coordinate 9,198 of NZ_VLNT01000002.1, forward strand.
CGGCGAGGGCATCGGGGATGGAGTGGTTGACCGCGACGAACTCACACTCGAAAGGCCCGAAGGAGAGCACGTCTCCCTCCGAGACGATGTGCTTGGGCACCTGCTTGAGGCGGTGCTCCTTCAGCTTGGGCTCGAGGAGGGCCAGCGTGAGCTTCGAGCCGATCACCGGGATATCGCCGCGTTCGCGCAACAGATACGGGACCCCGCCGATATGGTCCTCGTGCCCGTGAGTCAGCACAATGCCGACGACATCGTCGAGACGGTCGCGGATGGGCCCGAAGTCGGGCAGGATCAGGTCGACCCCCGGATGCTGCTCCTCGGGGAAGAGCACACCGCAGTCGACGATCAGCAGCTTGCCGCCGAACTCGAAGACAGTCATGTTGCGCCCGATCTCGCCCAGGCCGCCGAGCGCGATGACGCGCAAGGCGTGCGGAGCGAGCGCCGGAGGCGGGCCAAGCTCGGTGTGCATGTGACTCATCGATTCACCTGCCCGAGGCCTCGGGGCACGTACAGTGCGCGGCTCGTCTCCATGTCCGTCATACGGTTCCTCACGTATCAGTCGAGCAGGCCCACGGCGGCCAGACCTTCGCGCACCATCGCGATCTCCGACTCCTCGATCGGCGGCAACGGGGGCCGCACCGCGAGAGAGTCGAGGACACCGCGCAGGTGCAGCGCGATCTTGGCCGTCATGGCGCCCTGCGTGTGGGTCATCATCGCCCGTACCAAGGGCACGAGCTCAAGGTTGAGGCGACGCGCCTCGGCAAGATCACCGGCATCGACGGCCTCGACCATCCGGCGATAGCGGCCGGCCGCCGCGTGACCGACGACGCTCACCACCCCCGCCGCGCCGATGCTGAGCCAGGCGAGGTTCAACGAGTCGTCGCCGGAGTAGAGGGCGAGACCGGTGTTGGCGAGCAGCCACGCACCGCGTTCGAGGTCCGCCACGGCGTCCTTGACGGCGACGACCTCGTCGAGGCGGTCGAGGGTCAGGTAAGTGTCCTCGGCGATCGTCATGCCGGTCCGGCCGGGGATGTCGTAGAGCATGATCGGCGTGCCGTCACCGGCCGCTGCCACCGCTTCGACGTGCAGCACGAAGCCGTGCTGCGGCGGCTTGGAGTAGTACGGCGTCACCAGCAGCAGCCCGTGGGCACCGGCGCGAGCCGCCTGCTCGGCGAGCTCGACCGAATGGCGGGTGTCGTTGGTTCCGACACCCGCGATGACGGTCGCCCGGTCACCGACGGCATCGAGGATGGCACGCAACAGCTCGCCATCCTCGGCCACGGTCGTGGTCGGCGACTCGCCTGTGGTGCCGGAGACCACGATCCCGTCGTTGCCGAGATCGACCAGATGCGAGGCCACCTTCTGTGCCGCGTCCAGGTCGAGCTTGCCGTCGGCCGAGAAGGGCGTGACCATGGCGGTCAGCACACGGCCGAACGGAGCGGACGACGAGGCGAGCGGCGAAGTCATGCTCCGAGGCTACCGCTTGGACCGCCGCCGGGTCTGTGCAGGATCACCCGAGCAGGATCGCCAGTTGGCGCGACTGCGCGACGAGGTTGCCATCGCTGTCCCACAGCTCGCAGTCCTCCTCGTGGTAGCCACCGCTCACGTGCCGGGTGAACAGCCGGGTCGCGATCCAGCCGGGAGCCGGGAGGCGTCGCAGATGCACCGTCAACTGCACGGTCATCGATCCGTTCTCGCCGATCTCCATGACGGCTGGGGCGAACGAGTCACACAGCAGCGCGAGGGCCGGGAAGTCGATCTCCCGTCCTCCCCGCAGTCGTTGCCACAGCGTCACCGTCGGGTCCCCCGAGGGCGCACCGGTGGCCCACCCCGGCGCCGTCGGGAGCCGGTACTCGACCTGGCCGAAGATGCCGTCGGGAGGCATCCCCTCGGCGATCGGGTCCAGGCACGAGTCCGGCTCGGGCAGGATCGGCGCCTCTGCGAAGTCCTCGCGCCGCGCCCCGTCCCCGTGCACGCCGAAGTTGACGACCGCCTGCGCAACCTGGGCGCCCTCCTGGTCGAGGCGTGCCGTCGCCGTCTGCACGCGCCGGCCCGAGCGCAACACCTCGGTGTCCAGCTCGGCCTCTCCCACCGCCGGCGATCGCAGATAGCTGATCTCGGCGACGAGCGGGTCACCCGCCTCGGGTACCTCATCGGCCACGCCGCGCAGCATGGCGGCGAGGAGGTACCCGCCGTTCGGCTTCCCCAGCGGCGTGTTCCATCGGTCGGTCAGCGTGAGCACCCGACGCCCGGCTCCGACCGGGCGCGACGTGGTGTCCTCGAGATACGTGTCGTCGTTCACGCCGTCATCATGCCCGATCGCTCTGACGCTACGCCGTGGTGCTTCTCGTCCGTTCCGATGCGCGCAGCGCGGTAGTGAGGACGATGGCCGCGACGATGCCCACAAGCGGCGGGATCGCGATCTCCCAATGATCGGAGGCCCAGGCCAGAGCGCTGGCGACGGCGTAGACACCGAGATTCCTGACGTCGAACCGCGGCAGCGCGGCACCCGGAGGCATCTGCGAGCGGCGCCAGCGCGCCAGATAATCGCCGATGATGACGCCGCCCAGCGGCGGGATGAAGATACCCAGCAGCACCAGGTACTGCACGAGGTGCTGGTGCATGCCACCGAGCGCGAGCAGCGTGCCGATGATCGATCCACCGATGATGAACGGGATCTTGCGGGGGCGCTCGAAGAGCTCGGCTCCCGCGACGCCGAAGGCGTAGGCAGTATCCGCATTCGACTTCCACAGGTTGCCGAAGAGCAGGAACAGTCCCCAGCCGACCAGGCCGAGCTGGTAGAGGACGAGGACGAAGTCACCCTCGCCGAAGGTGATCGCGCCGATCGCGCCGAAGAGGATCATCAGTCCGTTGCCGAGCAGGAAGGCGATGAGGCAAGCCCACATCGCCTGCGAGCCGCTGCGGGCGAAACGCGTCCAGTTCGGTGCCTGCGTGCCGGCCGAGACGAAGGTGCCGACCACGGTCGTGATCGCCACAGCGGCCGTCATCGAGGTGCTCGGCTCGATGCCGAGGAAGGCGTTCCAGCCGCCGACCTCGTCCAGTGATCGGAACACCACCCAGAACGCGAGGACGAGGATCAGCGGTGTTGCCACCAGCGAGACCCAGTACATGCCCCGGTAGCCGTAGCAGGCAGTGAGGCACATCAGCACGCTGGAGGCGATCATGACCGCGGCCTTCGCCGCGAAGGACTCCCAGTCCATCGCCTGTGCGGTGAGCTCGCCGACCGTCCCGATGATGACGCCGTACCAGCCGATCTGAGTGCCTCCGAGGAGGATCGAGGCGAGCTTGGATCCGCGGGTGCCCAGGCTGTAGCGCGCCATGACCACCGTGGTGAGGCCCGTCCTCGCGCCGATCCAGCCGAGCAGCACGACGTAGGTGCCGAGGATGACCGAGCCGAGGGCGATCATGAGCAAGAGGTCACCGAAGCTGAAGGCGATACCCAGCTCGGCGCCCGCCAGCATCGTCGGCGTGAACACGGTGAAGCCCAGGAGCACGACCGCCAGCGAGAAGAAGGTCTTGCGTGCGTGCCGGGGAACGGGGGTGACGGGGTAATCCGGGTCGACGGCCCCTCCGTCGACCGGCTCGGCGCTCTGGCTCATGACGCGACCTCCCCTGTCTGGACCGAGATGTGCTCCGTAGTCATCGACCGAGATCGGGCTCCGTTGACCAATCTGGAGCACATCTCGGTACTACGCGGGATCATGCTTCCTCCCCGATGTCCTCGGCCCACAGCTCCGGACGTTCGGCGAGCATCTTCTCCATCAGCGCCCGGCATCCCGGGTCGTCGGCGACGACGATCTCCTTGCCGAAGGAGCGCAACCAGTCCTCGCTGGCCTGGAAATTCCGGTTCTCGCCGATCACGATGCGAGGGATCTCGTACATGACGGCCGTCCCGGCGCACATGTAACAAGGCGACAAGGTCGTGTAGAGCACACTCTCGCGGTAGACGCGCGCGGGAAGCCGCCCGGCGTTCTCGATACAGTCGGTCTCGCCGTGGCGGATCGCACTGTCCATCTGGAAACGCCGGTTGCGGCCCACCGCGAGCACCTCGCCATCGCGGACCAGCACCGACCCGATCGGGACCCCTCCTTCGTCCCAGCCGATCTGGGCTTGCTCGATCGCCAGATCGAGGAAGCGACGGTCGTCATCGGTCAAGGTCATGGGAACGCTCCTTCAGAGGACAATGAGATCTAGCTCACTCCATCAGTCGCTTCCTCGACGGTCAAAGGACACTATGTCGGGTTCAAGGCCTACTCTGTTGGACATCACGTCCAGGAGGACCCATGTACGCTTCCCTCGCCGAGGTGCTGCGACTGCCCTCGTTCCGGGCTGCCGGAACGAGGGTGCTGACCGGCGACCCGGACGCCATCGACATCCGCTGGGTGCACTCATCCGAGGTCTACGAGATGAGCGGTCTGCTCGCCGGGGGCGAGCTTCTGCTGACGACCGGTCTGGGATTACACGGCGCCAATGCCGAGCAACTGGACGAGTACGTCACCTCGCTGGCCCGCGCGGGGTGCGCAGCACTCGCCCTCGAGCTCGGCCGTTCGTTCCTCGATCCGCCGGAGGCCATGGTCGACGCGGCCCGTCGCGCCGGGCTGGCGTTCCTGGTCTTCCCTCGGATCGTTCCATTCGTGCGGATGGTCGAGGATTTCCACGAGCTCGCCGTCCGCGCCCGGCTCGGTGCCGCCGAGGAGGACGCCGGGTGGGCGGGGCTGCTCGACCTCGTCGTCGAGGGTGCCGGCCCTCAGGCGGTGCTCGATCAACTGGCCCGGATCGCGGGGTGCGCCGCGGAGCTGCTCGATCCCGACGGCCATGTCGTGGAGCAGAGCCGCATCAGCACCGTGCGTCTGTACGACGGCGCGGGTGCCACCGCGCAGTTGCGGAGTCGCCACCGGATCCTCGGGACCGTGCGGTTGCTGTGCGGAACTCCTGACGCTCGCCTGAACCGGCTCGCCGACCGCGCGGCCACCGCACTCACCCTCGAGCTCGCCCGGCACCGCGAGGCCGGGTGGCGGCCGACTCTGTCCCAAGCCCTCGTCAGTGATCTGAACGCCGGGGCTCTCCTGTCCCACGACGAGATCGCCCGCCGCCTGGAGGACGCCGGCCTGGTCACGACGGGACGGCGCATCACGGCCATCGCCGCCGATCCTCACGGCGATCCCGGCGCCTGTCTCAGCCGAGTCGAGGCGGCGTGGCCGGCGCTCGTGGGACCGCTCGTGGCGGGCACCCTCGGCCATCTCGTCGTGGTCCTGCTCATCACCGGCCCCAGCACGACCCCACGGCGTCTGCGCGAGCTCCTCCGCGAAGGCCATCAGTCGCTCGGGACCAGCGGTGTCGACGTCACCATCGGAGCGGCCATGCCGTGCGACCGATTGACGGACCTTCCGGCGGCGCTCCACACGGCCCGCGATGTCGTGCGCCTCGCCGATGCCCGCGCGGGCGACACCCGGGTGCTGCTGGCACGCGATGTCGGGGTTCAGCGGCTCGTGGCCGGAGGACTGAGCGCCGATCGCATCGACGCCCTGGTGGCCGAGCAGCTCGGACCACTGCTCGCCTCAGACCGTCACAGCCAGGGATCGCTGGTGAGCACACTCGACGCGTATCTCGCGCTGGGGCGCTCCAAGACGCTCGCGGCACAGCGCCTCGGCATCCGCCGCCAGTCCCTCTACGCCCGACTGGAGAGGATCGAACGATCGCTGGGCATCTCCCTGGAGGACGCCGAGTCCGTGCTCGGCCTGCACGTGGCCCTGGTGGCGTGGCGGCTGCGCACCGGAATCGATCCGGCCGTGGGCGTCAGCCCCGGGGGCGCTCGTATGTGACGATCTCGTAGCCGTCGTACTGCTCACGCGCGACCGGCCGCCACGGGCCGTCGATCGGGGCGAACCACGCATCGCCCTCAGGTGCCTGGGCGACATGCGTGACGACGAGACGGTCGACGACACCGGCCTCGCGAGCGGCGGCGTAGACCTGGGCGCCACCGATGATGAACGCGTCGTGGTCGAGCTCGTGGGCGACGCGCAGCGCGGCATCCAGGTCGTGGACGACGCGGACGTCCGCGTGGCCCGGATCCCAGGACTGGTCGCGGGTCAGCACGATCGACGTACGCCCCGGCAGCGGGCGGCCGATCGAGTCGTACGTGGCGCGGCCCATGACCAGAGGATGGCCCCAGGTCAGCTCCTTGAACTGGACTTGATCGCCCGTCCGCGGCCACGGCATCTGACCATCGCGGCCGATCACTCCGTTCGCGCCGATCGCCACCACCAGCGTGGTGCGAGGCAGGTGCTCATCGCTCATACCGCGACGGGAGCCTTGATCGCCGGGTGCGGATCGTAGCCGACCACGTTGACGGACTCGATGGCGAAGTCCTCGATCGAGCGGACCGAGGGGTCGAGCTCGAGTCGCGGCAACGGACGCGGCTCGCGCGTGAGCTGCTCACGCGCTTGGTCGAGGTGATTGAGGTACAGGTGGGCGTCGCCGAGGGTGTGCACGAAGTCGCCGACCTCCAGACCGGTGACCTGGGCGACCATGTGTGTGAGCAGGGCGTAGGAGGCGATATTGAACGGCACGCCGAGGAAGACGTCGCCCGAGCGCTGATAGAGCTGGCACGAGAGCTTGCCGTCGGCCACATAGAACTGGAAGAAGGCGTGGCACGGAGCCAAGGCCATCTCGTCCAGGTCGGCGACATTCCAGGCGCTGACCAGGTGACGCCGCGAGTCCGGATCGCGACGCAGGTTCTCGATCACCCGGGCCAGCTGGTCGATGTGGCGGCCGTCGGGAGCCGGCCACGAGCGCCATTGGCGACCGTAGACGGGACCGAGGTCGCCGTTCTCGTCCGCCCACTCGTCCCAGATCGAGATCCGGTTCTCGTGGAGATAGCGCACATTGGTGTCACCGGAGATGAACCAGATCAGCTCCCCCACGATCGAGCGCAGATGGACCTTCTTGGTGGTGACCAGGGGAAAGCCCTCGGAGAGGTCGAATCGCAGCTGATGCCCGAACACGCTGAGGGTGCCGGTACCGGTGCGATCGGACTTCTCGGTGCCGTCGTCGAGGATGCGCTGAACGAGATCGAGGTAGGCCCGCATGGCGTTCAGCCTACCGCTCGGCGGCGACATTCCGACGGCCTCGCCGCGTGCCGTGGGATACTGGCGCGCATCCGTCGAGGAGGGGAACCCATGGACGAGCGCCACACCCAGCAGGTCCGGCAACTGCGCGGCCTCGTCATCACCCAGCTGGTCACCACCACGGCATTGTCGGCCATCCTCGCGTTCGCCCTCGGCGGCACAGGAGCATCGTTCCCTCCCCTCTGGGCGGTCGGCGGACTGGCTGCCGTCCTCGTCGCCGCCGTCGTCGACGTCGAGAGGTCGTGGACCCGGATCCCGCCGCTCTCACCCGGCCTGGACGCCGACGCCGCGCTGGACGCCTCACTCGCCCACTACCAGCGCCACCTCGCACGTGCTCTGTTCGTGCTCGAGATCCCGCTGCTGCTCGCGATCCTCTATGCCTTCGTGATGCCGTACGGCGGCTGGACGGTGATCGTCGTCGCCATCGCGACCGTCGTGGCCATCGCTGTCGAAACCTGGCCGACGGTGCGCAACACGACCAGAGTGGCCACGGCCCTGGAGGCGGAGGGCACCCCGTCGGGACTCGTCGAAGCCTTCGACTCGTGATCATGAGCCGGTTCGCCGTGTGACAGACTCGGGAACATGACCGAGCCCACGCCATCGGGTCGCGACGCGCTACGCACCCTGCTGATGTCTCTGCTGACCGCCCCGGTCTTCATCGTCATCGCGGTCTTCCTCATCGTCGGGGGCATCGGCGACCACGAGCTCCCGCCGGTCTGGCTCACGGTGGGCCTGTTGGCTCTCGTCGCGGCGGCGGTAGGACTCGCGCGCTTCCTGGGCGACCAGCTTCCGGCCATCGCGATCGGGACGGCCCGTGACGAGGCCATGGCGCGGGCCCTGAACGCGTTCCGCGCCAATGTGATGGTGCGGTACGCCGTCTTGGAGGCACCCGTGCTGATCGGCGTCGTCGTGAGCTTCCTCGTCGACCACGGGGCCTGGCCGCTGCTCATCGCGGGCGTGCCGAGCATCATCGCGATGTTCGCGCTGCTCTGGCCCTCCGAGGCCTCCTTCGAGAGAGCGGAGCGCCGCCTGGACCGCGACGGCGGACGCTCCTATCTGCGCGAGGCGTCGTGAGCGGGTCGCGGGCATGACGACCGCTGATGTCAGCGCCAGGCTCGCCTGGCCCGACGACGTCGAGGCGATCGCCTCCCTCCAGGCCGAGTCGTGGCGGGAGAGCTTCGCCGACGTGCTGGGCGACCAGCTGGACGCCCTGCGTCCCCACGACCTCGCCGAACGCTGGCGACAGACCATCGCGGCTCCACGCGACGCACGACAGCGCGTTCTCGTGGCACTCGAGCGGGCGACGATCCGCGGCTTCGCGCTCGTCCACCCCTGCCATGACGAGGACTCCGACCCGGTAGCCGACGGCGAGATCGGCGAGTTCGTGATCGACGCCCGTCACCGCGGGGCAGGCCATGGTTCGCGGTTGCTCCAGGCCTGCGCCGACACCTTGCGCGCCGATCGATTCACGCGCGCGGTCTGGTGGCTGAGCTCGACCGACGATGCCACCCGAGCGTTCGCGACAGCTGCGGGATGGGCTCCCGACGGCGCGCACCGTGAGCTGGCGGCCGAGACCGGCGCGACACTTCGACAGGTCAGGCTGCACACGGGGCTGGCGTGACCGCTGCCTCATCCGACCGCGCGATCATCACCGACTCGCTGGGAGTGGGTCTTGCCACCGGTGCCTACGGCATCTCCTTCGGTGCCCTCGCCACCGCCGCCGGCCTGAGCGTCTGGCAGGCCTGCGCGATGTCGCTGCTCATGTTCACCGGTGCCTCGCAGTTCGCCTTCGTCGGCGTCATCGCCTCGGGCGGATCACCGTTCGCCGGTGCCGTCACCTCGGTGCTGCTCGGAGGCCGGAACCTGTTCTACGGTCTGAGCCTCGCCCGCCTGCTCGATCTGCGGGGCTGGCGACGTCCTCTCGCCGCTCACGTCGTGATCGACGAATCGACCGCGATGGCGGTCACACGGGCGACACCGCATCAGGCTCGCGTCGCCTTCTACTGGACCGGCGGCGGGATCTTCGTCCTGTGGAATCTGTTCACCTTCATCGGTGCGCTGGCCGGCACGGCCATCGGCGACCCGCGCGACTTCGGGCTCGACGCCGCTGTGGGTGGGGCCTTCCTCGCACTGCTGTGGCCGCGGCTCGACTCGGCGCTCACCCGCCTCGTCGCACTGCTCGGCGCCGCGGTCGCGCTAGGGCTGGTGCCGCTCTCCCCCGCCGGCGTTCCGATCATCGTCGGCGGCGGCATCGCGCTCCTCGCGGGTCTGCTGCTGCAGAGCCGGTTCGGCGGGCGCGATGACTGAGCTGTGGATCGGGCTCCTGCTCACCGCGGCGGGCTGTTACGCGCTCAAGCTCGCCGGGTTGTCGCTTCCCGCCCGCGTCCTCGACCACCCGATGACCGTGCGAGCCGCCGCCCTGATCCCAGTCGCGCTGCTCGGCGCTCTGGTCGCGGTGCAGGTGGTCGGCGATGGCAGCGTGCTGACTCTGGACGCGCGGCTGGCAGCGCTGGGGGTGGCAGCGCTGCTGCTGTGGTGGCGGATGCCCTTCCTCGTGGTGGTCGGCGCGGCAGCCGCGAGCGCCGCCCTCCTCCGCCTCCTGGCCTGATCCCCTCCCACCATCTGGACGCCACGGCCCTCCGGGCCCGACTTTTGTCCACTTGTGGCCCGTTCTACTCGTGAGTAACGGGCCACAATCGGCCACATCTGGGCCCGGCAGGTCAGGTGGGGTCGTCACCGACGCGGATGAGGAGCTTGCCGAAGTTGCGGCCCGTCAGGAGACCGCGGAAGGCCTCGGGAGCCTGATCGAGACCCTCGACGATGTCCTCGCGATACCGCACCCGACCATCGCCGACCCATGCGGTCATATCGCGGACGAAATCCTCATGGTGGCTCTCGATGAACTCGTCCTGGATGAAACCGCGAATCGTCAGCCGGTCGACCAGGATCCGATGCAGGAAGTCCGGGGCCAGCCGATCGGCGTCCGCGAGTCCGTCGACCGCGTTGTAGCCCGAGATCACCCCGCACACCGGCATCCGCGCGAAGGGATTGAACCGGTCGATCACGGCATTGGTCACCCGGCCGCCGACGTTCTCGAAGTACACGTCGATACCGTCCGGGGTCGCCCCCGCCAACCGCTCGACGAAATCAGGAGCCCGGTGATCAACGGCGGCATCGAAACCGAAGTCGTCGATCAGCGCCGCGCACTTCTCGGGACCTCCGGCGATGCCGACCGCCCGCGCGCCCTTGACCCGCGCGATCTGTCCGACCGCCGAACCGACCGGCCCGGTCGCCGCCGCGACGACGACCGTGTCCCCCTCCTGCGGATGTCCGATCCCCAGCAAGCCGCCGTACGCGGTGAAGCCGGGCATGCCGAGCACACCGAGCGCCGTCGTGATCGGCGCGGCCGACGGATCGAGCTTGCGGGTGTGCTTGCCCTGCACGACCGCGTGGGTCTGCCATCCGGTGAAGGCAAGCACGATATCGCCGACAGCACGACGGTCGGAGGCCGACTCCACGACCTCGCAGACCGTCTGCCCGAGCATCACATCGCCGATGTCCAAGGGCTGTGCATAGGACTTGGCATCGCTCATCCGCCCCCGCATATAGGGATCCAGTGACAGATAGATCGTGCGCAATAGGACCTGCCCCTCCTGCAGCTCCGGGAGGTCGCGGGTGGTGAACTCGTAGTCGTCGTCGACCGGCTCTCCGATCGGACGTCGGGCGAGGCGGATCTGGCGTGTCTGCATGACGTGCTCCTGAATCAATCGGTGAGGCCGAGAACGGTGTCCAGGCCGACGGTGACACCCGGCCGAGCGGTGACACCGCGCAGGGCGGCCACTACACCGGGCATGAAGCTCTCGCGGGTGGACGAATCGTGGCGGATGCCGAAGATCTCTCCCGGATCGCCGAAAAGAACCTCCTGGGAGGCGATGAAACCGCGCGCGCGGACCGCGTGCACCGGGATTCCGTCGACCTTCGCGCCCCGTGCGCCATCGGGATCGCTGGTGGTGGCATCGGGCAGCGGCGCCGAGCCGGCCTCCCGGCGAGCAGCGCCGATCATCTCCGCGGTCCGCACTGCCGTGCCCGAGGGGGCGTCCACCTTGTCGGGGTGGTGCATCTCGATGATCTCGACGGACTCGAAGAAGGGTGCCGCGACGGCCGCGAAACGCATCATGAGCACCGCGCCGATCGAGAAATTCGGCACCACGAGGATGCCGATTCCCTCGTGATCCGCAGCGAGTTCACGCAGCCGCGCAATCTTCTCATCGTCGAAGCCGGAGGTGCCGATGACCACGTGGATACCCCGCTCGACACACCAGATCACCTGGTCCATCGCGACATCGGGGGTAGTGAACACCAGCGCGGCCTCGGCTCCGGACTCCGTGAGCGCCTCGATGGCGTCGTCCTTGTCCACCGCGGCGACGAGGTCCAGGTCGTCGGCGGCCTCGATCGCCTCCACCGATGTCGATCCCATGCGTCCGCGGGCGCCCAGCACAGCCACTCGTGTCATGCCTCGATCGTAGGAGTGAGCGAGTCGAGAAGGTCCGGCGGGTGCGCGCACCATCGTCGAGCGGTAGGCCATCAACCTCATCAGCTCCGCAAAAGGTTGACGAGGCACCTTCACGGTCCCGGAAAGGTTGAGGGCGTACCGCCCCTGCCTCCGTGACGTTGATGGCACACCGCCCGACAGACGCAGCTACCGCCAGATACGGCGGCGCCCCGAGCAGCGAGTGCTCGGGGCGCCGTCGTGGAGCCGGATCAGGCCTCGGCCGGAGCCTCCTCGGCTGCCTCGGTCTTCTCGACGACCGGGATCAGCGAGAGCTTGCCGCGATCGCCGACCTCGGCGATCTCGACCTGGATCTTCTGGCCGACCGAGACGACGTCCTCGACGTTGTTGACCCGCTGACCGTCGTTGAGGTCGCGCAGCTTGCTGATGTGCAGCAGCCCGTCCTTGCCCGGCAGCAGCGAGATGAACGCCCCGAAGTCGACCGTCTTGACGACCGTGCCGAGGTAGCGCTCGCCGACCTCGGGCATCGTCGGGTTGGCGATCGCGTTGATGGCGCTCTTGGCCGCCTCCGCCGCATCGCCACCCTCGGCGCCGATGAACACGGTGCCGTCGTCGTCGATCGAGATCTTGGCGCCCGTGTCGTCCTGGATCTGGTTGATCATCTTGCCCTTGGGGCCGATGACCTCGCCGATCTTGTCGACCGGCACCTTGATCGTGATGATGCGCGGCGCGTACGGGCTCATCTCGTCGGGCTCGCTGATCGCCTCGGCCATCACATCGAGGATGGTGAAGCGGGCCTCGCGGGCCTGCGTCAGGGCACCGGCGAGGACATCGGCGGGGATGCCGTCGAGCTTGGTGTCCAGCTGCAGGGCGGTGACGAACTCGCGCGTACCGGCGACCTTGAAGTCCATGTCGCCGAAGGCATCCTCAGCACCCAGGATGTCGGTGAGCGTGACGTACTGCGTCTGCCCATCGACCTCACCGGAGATGAGGCCCATCGCGATGCCCGCGACCGGGGCGCGCAGCGGCACACCCGCGTTCAGCAGGCCGAGGGTCGACGCGCACACCGAGCCCATCGAGGTCGAGCCATTGGAGCTGAGGGCCTCGGAGACCTGACGGATCGCGTAGGGGAACTCCTCGCGCGTCGGCAGCACCGGCATCAGAGCACGTCCGGCAAGCGCGCCGTGACCGATCTCACGACGCTTGGGCGAACCCACCCGGCCGGTCTCACCGGTCGAGAACGGCGGGAAGTTGTAGTTGTGCATGTAACGCCGCGTCGTCTCGGGCGAGAGCGTGTCGAGCTTCTGCTCGAGGTCGAGCATGTTGAGCGTGGTGACACCGAGGATCTGCGTCTCGCCACGCTGGAAGAGGGCAGAGCCGTGCACCCGCGGGATGACGCCGACCTCGGCGCTCAGCTCGCGGATATCGGCCAGTCCGCGGCCGTCGATACGGACCTTGTCGCGCAGCACACGTTCACGCACGAGCGACTTGGTGAGCGTACGCAGCGAGGCACCCAGCTCCTTCTCACGGCCCTCGAAACGGCCGGCGAGCTGCTCGACGACCTTGGCCTTGATCTCAGACTCACGCGCCTCGCGGTCGGCCTTGCTGACGATCGTCAGCGCCTCACGCAGGTCATCGCTGGCAATCTCGGCGACTGCCTCGTAGGCGTCGTCCTCGTGGTCGAGGAAGACCGGGAACTCCCGGACCTCCTTGGCCGCGGCATTCGCGAGCTCGGCCTGGGCCTCGCACAGCTGGCGGATGAAGGGCTTGGCTGCCTCGATGCCGCCCGCGACGATCTCCTCGGTCGGTGCCTGGACTCCGCCCTGCACGAGCTCCCAGGTGGCCTCGGTGGACTCCGCCTCGACCATCATGATCGCGACATCGTCGCCGGCGACACGGCCGGCGATGACCATGTCGAAGACCGCGTTCTCGAGCTGGCTGTGCGTCGGGAAGGCCACCCACTGGCCGTCGATCAGCGCGACGCGCGTGGCGCCGACGGGGCCGTTGAACGGCAGACCGGAGATCTGCGTCGACGCCGAGGCGGCGTTGATCGCCAGCACGTCATAGGGCGTGTCCGGGTTGAGGGCCATCACCGTGATGACGACCTGGACCTCGTTGCGCAGGCCCTTCTTGAAGGTCGGGCGCAGCGGACGGTCGATGAGCCGACAGGTGAGGATGGCGTCCTCGCTGGGACGGCCCTCGCGACGGAAGAACGAACCGGGGATGCGTCCCGCGGCGTACATGCGCTCCTCGACGTCGACTGTGAGCGGGAAGAAATCGAAGTGGTCCTTGGGCTGCTTGCCCGCCGTGGTGGCGCTCAGCAGCATGGTGTCGTCGTCGAGATAGGCGGCGACCGAACCGGCGGCCTGACGAGCCAGCAGGCCCGTCTCGAACCGCACGTTGCGGGTACCGAAGGAGCCGTTGTCGATGACGGTCTCGACTGAATGGACAGTCTGATCGGACATGAGAGTCCTCTCCGCAGGCGAAGCCTGCTGTCAGGACGAGGCGGCCTGACAGGGCCATGTGGCCGATCGCCGGTCTTCGATCGAGGCCCTCGGAACCCTCAGGCTCCGCGGGCCACTACCGAGGACCGAGCGTGACGGGCCGACCTCGTCGGTGGTGTTCAGTTGTGCGAAAGCGGCCGCCCCGGAGTAGGGACGGCCGCATCAGCGGGTCAGCGGCGCAGGCCGAGACGATCGATCAGCGAGCGGTAGCGCTCGATGTCGTTGTTCTGCAGGTAGTTGAGCAGACGACGACGCTGACCGACGAGCAGCAGCAGACCACGACGGCTGTGGTGATCGTGCTTGTGCTCCTTGAGATGCTCGGTGAGCTGCGCGATGCGCTTGCTGAGCAGCGCGACCTGAACCTCAGGAGAGCCGGTGTCGCCCTCGCTCAGCGCGTACTGCTTGATGATCTCGTCCTTGGGCAGGTCTGCGACGGTGGGCGCAGCAGTCTTCTTCGACACTGTTCTCCTCTGGGTTCACTCGTTGCACGGCGCGCCCGGGCCTGTTCACCGGGGCACTGGAATCCGTGGCCGTTCTGACGGCATCAGCCAGGATACCAGCGCGTGCCGACGGGACGTTAATCGAGGACGCGGCGGGTCGCCGTGACATCGGCCTCCATCTGGAGCACGAGGGCGTCGACGGAGTCGAAGGCCACCATCGCTCGCAGACGCTCCACGAGCTCGACGCGCACGGCCTCGCCGTAGAGCTCCAGGTCGTCCCGATCGAGCACGTAGGACTCCACGCGCCGGCCGGCGACCCCCTCGAAGGTCGGGTTGGTGCCGATGGAGATCGCCGCGGGCAGCCGCTCTCCCCCGGCGCGCACGAGCCGGCCGGCGTAGACACCGTCGGGCGGAACCGCGTACGACTCGTCGACCGGTACGTTCGCGGTCGGGAAGCCCAGCTCGCGCCCCCGCTGGTCGCCCCTGCTCACGATGCCGCTGACTTCGTGCGGACGGCCGAGGATCGAGGCCGCCGTCGGCAGATCGCCCTCCGCGATCGCCTGACGTGCGCGCGTGGACGAGAACACCTGGCCGTCACCGGCGAGAGACCAGCCGTCGACGCTGAACCCGGCGTGTCGCCCTGCTTCCCGCAGGGTGCCGACCGTGCCCGCGGCGCGCCGCCCGAAGCGGAAGTTCTCCCCGACGATCAGCTCCTGGCAGTGCGTCTGGTCGACGATGACGCGGTCGATGAACTCCTGGGGGCTCCAGGCGGACATCTCGGCCGAGAATGCCAGTACCCGGACCTCCTCGGCGCCGTGGTCGCGCAGTAATCGGACGCGTCGCTCCAGCGTCGTCAGCCGGGCGGGTGCCTTGTCCGGTGCGAGCACAGCGACCGGATGGGGATCGAAGGTGATGGCGACCGGGGTGGCGCCGCTTGCCGCGGCTCGCGCGTGCACGGCCGATACGACCTCTTGGTGGCCTCGATGAACGCCGTCGAAAACACCGATCGTCACCACGCTCGGTCCGCCGATCGGGTCGGTCGAGGCCCCATCGGTCGCTTTCCAGATCGCCACCAGGCCACTGTAGTCACGCACCCCGGCACTCCCCGGCCCGGGTTGTACAGGTCAGAGCAGAGGTTTGAGCGGCTTGAGCACCCACTCGTAGAGACGGCCCACGGTCGCGCGACGGTGCCATGCCTCGGCCGTGAGACGCTCGGCCTTGGCGGCATCCTCGGCGAACACCGAACGCATACCGCGGGCGAAGCCCCCGTCGATGATCTCGATGTTGATCTCGTAATTGCCCGTGAGGCTCAGACGGTCGATATTCGCCGTGCCGATCGTGCTCCACTCGCCGTCGATCGTGGCGGTCTTCGCGTGCACCATGTGATCGGAATAGCGCCAGATCTCGACGCCGGCGTCCAGCAGCCGGTTGAAGTATCCACGGGCCAAGAAGTCGGCGATGACATGGTTCGACACCTTGGGCAGCAGGATGCGCACCTGCACGCCCCGCCGCGAGGCGTCGATGAGCCCATCGAGGATGTCGGTGTCGGGGATGAAATAGGCCGTCGTCAGCTCGATGGTCTTCTGCGCCCGATCGATGGCCTCCAGATACATACCGCGGATCGGGAAGATCAACTGGCGCGGGACATTGCGATGGGCACGGATCTCCGGATCCCACGTCGGCCGGCTGACCTGCTCGATACGCTCCTTCGGACGGTGGATGTTCCAGAAGTCGACGAAGGCGTTCTCCAGATCCCACACGGCGGTGCCGCTGAGCGCCAGATGCGTGTCGCGCCACTCATCCTCGTAGAGCTGACCGACGTTGTAACCGCCGACGAAGCCGATGGCATCGTCGACCACGAGGATCTTGCGGTGGTCACGTCCGTAGTTGCGGGGGTTCCAGAACCGCAGGCCCGATGCCAGCACGGGATACCGCATGACGCGGACCGAGGGACCGAAGCGGAAGAAGCTCGGCTTGACGACGAGGTTCGCGAAGCCGTCGTAGATCACGTAGACCTCGACGCCGCGGTCCGCCGCGTCGTTGATCGCTTGCTTGAAGCGGCGTCCCATCGCATCGTCCTTGACGATGTAGGACTCGAACAACACGCGCCGGCGGGCCTGCTCGATCGCGGCGAGCATGTCCTCGTACAGCGGGGCACCGCTCACATAGACATTCGCCTCATTGGACTCCCCCACGCCGAAGGTCCTCGGCTCGACCCGTGGCAACGGCTGGGTGCCCTTGCCACGGAGGAGCTTGCGCACCTTGGTCGCCGTCATGAGCGACGCCACCGCGGCGACCTGGACCACGAGGAAGCCGAACAGGAAACGGCGCAGTACCTGACGAGGGGAAAGCGTCGACCAGGTCATGTCGGTCAGCCTATCTGTGCTCAGACGAACCGGCCCGGTCGGCCTGAGAGTGACGCTGCCAGGGCCCGCGACTCAGACGAACACGGCCACGGCGCGCGCAGCCGCACCGCGCTGCTCGTACAGCGCCAGGAAACGGCCGTCCGCCCCGAACAGCGCCGTCGGCGGTCCGATGGACGGTAGGCGGATGTCCTCCAGCGCCCGGCCGTGCTGGGCGAGACGGCTCTGGTCCTCGTCGAGGACCAGGATCTCGAAGGCGGCTCGCGCAGCATCGTCCAGCCCGACGATCTCCCACCGCTCCGCCAGCTGGTCCAGCGTGCGCGCCCGGTCGATCCCGAACCCGCCGACGCGCGTGCGGCGCAGCATCGTCAGATGCCCGCCGACGCCGAGCGCGTCGCCGAGATCGCGGGCCAAGGCCCGGACGTAGGTGCCGCTGGAGCACGCCACGCGCACGTCGACATCGATCGTGCGCTCCGCCTGCCGAACACCCGTGACCTCGAAGGTCGAGACGGTCACCGGACGCGCGGGGATCTCGACCTCCTCGCCGGCCCGCACACGTGCGTAGGAACGTCGTCCGTCGATCTTGATGGCGGAGACCTTCGAGGGCACCTGCTCGATCTCGCCGGTGAGCGGTCGCATCGCCGCCTCGATCTCGTCGCGGACGAGCCCCGAGGCGTCCGCGGTCGTGACGACCTCCCCCTCGGCGTCATCGGTGACGGTCGACTCCCCCAGCCGGATGGTCGCCAGGTACTCCTTGTCCGCGAGCTGCAGATGACCGAGCAGACGCGTGGCACGGCCGATGCCGAGCACGAGCACGCCGGTGGCCATGGGATCGAGGGTCCCGGCGTGTCCGACCTTGCGGGTCTGGGCGAGCCGCCGCATCCGGCCGACCACATCGTGCGATGTCCAGCCCGCGGGCTTGTCGACGATCGCCAAGCCCCCGCGTGCGCTGGACTGCGTCACTCGTCCTCGTCGTCGTGGGTCTTGTACGGATCGGCGTCGCCGGCGTACTGGGCCCCGGCCGCCCGTGCGGCGACCTCGGCATCGGACTCCCTGGCTCGCGCCAGGAGCTCCTCGATCTCGCGCGCCTGCTCCGGCACGGCGTCGAGGAAGAACTCGATCGTCGGCGTGTGGCGCAGCCCGAGCTGCTTGCCGACCTCCGAGCGGATCAGGCCCGTCGCGCTCGTGAGCGCCGCTGCCGTCCCGTCGCGCTCGGCCTCGTCGCCCATGACGGTGTAGAACACCGAGGCGTGCTGGCCGTCGCCGGTCAGCCGGACATCGGTGATGGTGATGAACCCGATGCGCGGATCCTTGATCCGTCGCTCGAGCAGCCCGGCGACGATCGTCTTGATCCGGTCGGCGATCTTCGCATTGCGTGGACTGGGCATGGTGGTCTCTCTTCTCTCACTCTCCCCGTGAGTGTGACGTTTGGACGGCGAAATCGGAGGATTCACCGTCCAAACGTCACACTCAGCGAGTCGCGAACCTCAGTCGCGGGGCTTCTCGCGGAGCTCGAAGCTCTCGACGATGTCGCCGATCTTGATATCGCCGTAGTTCCGCAACACCAAGCCGCACTCGAAGCCCTCGCGGACCTCGCTGACATCGTCCTTCTCGCGCCGCAGGCTCGACAGGTCGAGGTTGTCGGCGACGACATTGCCGTCGCGCAGCAACCGCGCCTTGGCATTGCGCCGGATCGTGCCGCCGACCACCATGCAGCCGGCGATATTGCCGATCTTGGACGAGCGGAAGATCTCGCGGATCTCCGCCTGACCGAGCTGGTGCTCCTCGTAGATCGGCTTGAGCATGCCCTTGAGTGCGGCCTCGATCTCTTCGATCGCCTGGTAGATGACCGAGTAGTACTTGATCTGGACGCCCTCACGGTCGGCCATCTCGGTCGCCTTGCCCTGCGCACGGACGTTGTAGCCGACGATCACCGCATTCGACGCGGTGGCCAGGTTCACATTGGCCTCAGTGATCGCACCGACACCGCGGTCGATGACCCGCAGGTCGACCTCGTCACCGACATCGATCTGGCTGAGCGAGTCCTCCAAGGCCTCGACCGAACCGGAGCTGTCGCCCTTGAGGATGAGCAGCAGCTCGGTGGTCTCGCCCTTCTCGACCTCGCGCATGAGGTCCTCGAGGGTACGACGGCCGCTGCGCTTGGCCAGCGCCGCGTTGCGCTCGCGGGCCTCACGCTTCTCAGCGATCTGACGAGCGATGCGATCGTCGTCGACGGCCATGAAGTTGTCCCCGGCTCCGGGAACCGCCGTCAGACCGAGCACCAGCGCCGGCCGCGAGGGCGGCGCCTCCTCGATGCTGTCGCCGAACTCGTCGAGCAGGGCACGCACACGGCCGAAGGCCGAGCCCGCGACGATCGTGTCGCCCACGCGCAGCGTGCCGCGCTGAACGATCACGGTCGCGACGGGGCCGCGACCACGGTCGAGGTGCGCCTCGATCGCGAGACCCTCGGCGTTCTGATCGGGATTCGCTCGCAGATCCAGCGACGCATCGGCCGTCAGCACGATGGCTTCCAGCAGCTGCTCGAGGCCCGTGCCGGACTTGGCCGAGACGTCGACGAACATCGTGTCGCCGCCGTACTCCTCGGGCACGAGTCCGTACTCGGTGAGCTGGCCGCGCGCCTTGCTCGGATCGGCATCGGGCTTGTCGACCTTGTTGACCGCCACGACGATCGGCACACCGGCCGCCTGGGCGTGGTTGAGCGCCTCGACCGTCTGCGGCATGACGCCGTCATCGGCCGCGACGACCAGCACCGCGATGTCCGTCGCCTGCGCACCACGGGCACGCATGGCGGTGAACGCCTCGTGACCGGGGGTGTCGATGAAGGTGATCGGACGCTCGGTGTCGTCGACCTCGGTCGTGACCTGGTAGGCGCCGATCGACTGCGTGATGCCGCCGGCCTCCTTGGCCACCACATTCGCGTTACGCAGGGCGTCGAGCAGCTTGGTCTTGCCGTGGTCGACGTGACCCATGACGGTGACGACCGGGGGCCGCGGCGCCATGTCGGCGTCGTTGCCCTCGTCCTCACCGAACTCCAGTGAGAAGGACTCCAGCAGCTCGCGGTCCTCGTCCTCGGGCGACACGACCTCGACGTTGTAGTTCAGCTCCTCACCGAGGATCTGCAGCGTCTCGTCGTTGACCGACTGGGTCGCGGTGACCATCTCACCGAGGTGGAACAGCACCTGCACCAGCGACGCGGCGTCGACGCCGATCTTCTCGGCGAAGTCGGTCAGCGAGGCACCGCGCGCGACGCGGACCGTCTCGCCGTTGCCCTTGCGGACCCGCACACCGCCGATCGCCGGCGCCTGCATCTGGTCGAATTCCTGGCGCTTGGCGCGCTTGCTCTTGCGTCCACGACGCGGCGGACCACCGGCGCGCCCGAAGGCACCCTGCGTGCCACCGCGGCCACCGGGACCACGACCGCGCCCGGGAGGACCGGAGAAGCCACCACCGCCGCCGGGACGGGGAGCTCCTCCGCCGCCACCGCCGGGACGATTTCCGGCACCGGGACGACCTCCGCCGGGTCGACCGCCGGGACGGCCGCCCTGACGTGCGTCAGGCCCGCCGACGGCCGAGCGCTTGGGCATCATCGCGGGGTTGGGACGCGGCATGCCGCCCGGACGCGGCGCACCGGCACCGTCGCCCTGACCCTGTCCCTGACCACGTCCGGCCGGCGGACGCGGCGGGCGATCCTGCTGCATGCCCTGCTTGGACGAGAACGGATTGTTGCCGGGGCGAGCGTTTCCCGAGCGGGGGCCGGGGCGCGGCCCACCGGGCTTGGGACCACCCGGACGGGGCCCGGGTGCCGGGGCATTGGACGCGGGAGCGTCAGCCTCGGGCGGCTTGGGTGCCGCCGGGCCGGGCTTCGGCGCGGCAGGACCCGGCTTGGGCGCCGCGGGGCCGGGCTTCGGCGCGGCCGGACCGGGCTTGGGCGCGGCAGGCGCATTGCTCTCGCTCGCGACACTCTCGGTCGCGACGCTCTCCTGCTGAGGCGGGGCGCTCGGCGCAGCCGACTCGGCGGGAGCCGGGGTGCTCGCGGGGGCGTCCTTCTTCGGCGCGGCCTTCTTGGCCCCGCCCTTCTTGGCGCCCATCTCGCGCAGCTTGTCGCCGTGCTCGTCGTTGAGGCGACGCACGACCGGCGCCTCGACGGTCGACGAGGCGGACTTCACGTATTCGCCCATGTCCTTGAGGGTGGACAGGACGACCTTACTGGGGACTCCGAACTCGCGTGCGAGCTCGTGGACTCTGACAGCCACTCTTCTCCTTCAGGGGGTCCAGCCCTGAAGGGGGCCGGACCTAGTTGACGTACAGGCTCATTGCGAGGTACTCATCGAGTGCTCATGAGCGTGTGCTCCGTTTTCGGTCGGGAGGCGTCCGGTCGGACGCCTCGTGGTCAGGTGCTCCGGTCACCAGGGTTCACGATCAGCGATCGCAGCGCTTCGATCTGCGGGTGGCCTTCACGACGAAGGGCCCGACCGAAAGCGCGGCGACGGACCGCGAGCTCCAGGCACTCGGACGACGGATGCAAGTGTGCACCGCGCCCGGGCAACATGCCATCGGTGTCCGGGACGACCGAGAAACTACCATCGCTCGCGCCCGGCCGTGCGACGACACGCACCAGAGTGGACTTGTCCGCACGCTCACGACAACCGATGCACGTGCGGATCACCGACGACAAGTCTAGCCGTTGGTCGAAACGTCCGTGGCAGCGGCTTGCCCCGTCGGCTCGGTATCGGGTCGGATGTCGATCCGCCAACCGGTCAACTTGGCGGCCAGCCGGGCGTTCTGTCCCTCGCGTCCGATCGCGAGCGAGAGCTGGAAGTCCGGCACGACGACCCGGGCCGCCTTCGCTGCGGCGTCCAGGATCGTGACGCTGGTGACACGCGAGGGCGAGAGCGCCTGCGCGATGAACTCGGCGGGATCGTCGCTGTAGTCCACGATGTCGATCTTCTCGCCGTGCAGCTCGCTCATCACATTGCGCACGCGCTGTCCCATCGGGCCGATACACGCTCCCTTGGCGTTGACGCCCGAGACCGTGGGCCGGACCGCCACCTTCGTGCGGTGCCCCGCCTCCCGGGCGATGGCCGCGATCTCCACCGAGCCGTCGGAGATCTCCGGGGACTCCAGCGCGAACAGGAGCTTGACAAGATTGGGGTGCGTGCGCGATACCTTGACCCTCGGTCCGCGAGGCGAGCGCTCCACCTCGTACACATAGGCCTTGATCCGCTCACCGTGGGAATAACGCTCCTCGGGGACGCGCTCGGTCGCCGGCATGACCGCCTCGATGGATCCGAGATCGATCATGACGTCACCGGGGCGACGCCCCTGCTGGATCACACCGGACACCACGTCACCGACGCGGCCGGAGAACTCCCCGTACGTGGCCTCGTCCTCGAGATCGCGGAGCCGCTGCATGATGAGCTGGCGCGCGACGGTGGCAGCGAACCTGCCGAAGTCCTCGGGCGTGTGGTCGAACTCCTCGCTGAAACGCTGCACGGGAGCTTCGTCCTCGCGATCTGCGGGCGCGTCGGTGAGGCGTTCCTTCGCCCAGACCGTGACATGGCCGCTCGTGCGGTCGAGCTCGACGCGGGCGTGATGGTGGGCATCGGCGGTCTTGTGATACGCCGAGAGCAGCGCGGTCTCGATCGCCTCGACCACGACCTCGAGCGAGATCCCCTTCTCTCGCTCCAGCAGTCGCAGGGCGCTCATGTCGATGTCCATCAGACGTCCTTCCGATTGAGTTCGATCTCGATGACGGCGCGCTCGATATCGCCGTAAGCGTAACGAGTGGGCACGCCACCGCGCAGCAGATCGACGCCGGACTCGTCGCTGTCGCCGATGCGAGCGGTGACGGTGGCGCCGTCGGTCGTCGTCACGTGGACGAGCCGGTCGTGGTTGCGTCGCCAGTGCCGGGGGGCGGTCAGGGGGCGGTCGGCGCCACGCGAGGTCACCTCGAGTGTGTACGGGGCCTGGCCCATCGCGTCGGTGGCGTCCAGGGCCGCCGACACCGCCCGGGTGGCCTGAGCGATCGCATCGATGCCGACGCCACCGTCACGGTCGACGGCGATCACCAGGCGCCGGTGCTTGCCCTGGCCGACGACCTCGACCGACTCCAGGTCGAGCCCGAGATCGGCGACCACCGGCGCGACGACCCTCTCAAGCTCGCTCATACGGTCCCTCCCCCCGCGATGGCCGCGGCGGTGGGCTCGGAGGCGCCGCTTCCCTCGATCGACTCGCTTCGCTCGGTCATGCCGGAGACGCCCCTATTCAGTTCGATGGCCACGACGGTCCTACGTGGCACCATCGTAGCGGTCCCGGACGGTCCACTAGGCTGCGACCGTGACCAGCCGACGTGTGCTCTTGGGAGGCGGAATCGCCGCCGGTGCCGTCGTGGCCCTCGGGGCCACCGGCCGCCTCGATGACGTGGTGCGCGGCGTCGGCGTCAAGCCTCGTCCGCGGCCGGTCCACGCCGACGTCAGCTTGGTGCGCGCCGTCCTCGTCGATCAGCAGCGGGTGCTCTCGATCGCGCGGGGAACCTCAGGTGCCGAGGACGTCGCCGAGGTGCTCGAACAACACATCGTCCAGCTCGGAGGGACGCCCAGTGGCGCGACCGAGGCGGGAGCCCTGTCGACCGCGCTCGGCGAGGCGGCGGATCATCGTGCCGCCGACGCACTCGCCGCGACGTCACCCGATGTCGTGCGGGTGCTGGCCTCGATGGCTGCCGGTCTCGACCAGCTCTCAGCGACCTGGGAGGGTGCCTGATGAACGAGGCGGAGGCCTTGCGCTGGCGTGTCTGGCTGGAGCTCGAGATGGAAGCGGTCTGGCTCTATCCCGTGATCGCCGCGCGCTTCGATGCGCTGCGCGCGGCCGCCACCGCGGCGTACGAGGCGCACAGCGATCTTCGCGATGCCCTCGTGTCGGTGCTGGCCGATGCCGATATCGAACCTCCCGGCCCCCTCGTCAGCTACGAGGTCGGCGAGCTCGGCTCGCCCGAGGACGCGCAGGACGTCGCCGCGCGGCTCGAACAGCGGCTGTGCGCCTCGATCGCCGCTCTGACCGGCGAGGTCGACGGCGAGGAGCGCGAGCGAGTGGTGCGCGAGCTGCGCACCACCGCTGTGCGGGCCGTCTCGTGGGGCGCGTCCCCCGAACCCTTCCCCGGCCTCGACTGAACCGTCCTGCGTCCCGTCCCAGATCTGGCCAGTTGTGGCCCGTTCACGTACCGGAAAACGGGCCACAAACGGCCAGATCCTCGGCCCTGGCATCGACACATCCGATGGGTGAGACGATCTCGCCTACCGGACAACGGTCTCCGGCCCCTCGACTTCTGGCCAGTTGTGGCCCGTTCCAGGTGCTCGAAACGGGCCACAACTGGCCAGATCTGGGACCGGAGGTCTCAGGGAGGGAGGGTCAGGCAAGGGTGGCGACGAGGTCGGCCAGGGGTACGTCGCGACGGTCGCCGGTGGCGCGGTCCTTGACCTCGACGACACCGTCGGCCAGACCCTTGCCCACGACGACGATGGTCGGTATGCCGATCAGCTCGGCGTCCTTGAACTTGACCCCGGGCGAGACCTTGGGGCGATCGTCGTAGAGGACCTCCACGCCCGCGGCCTCCAACCGCGCCACGAGATCGGCCGCCGCCTCGAACTGGGCCGGGTCCTTGCCCGCCACCACCAGGTGGACGTCGAAGGGCGCGATGGCCGCGGGCCAGACGATCCCCTTGTCGTCATAGGAGTTCTCGATCACGGCAGCTACGGCACGTGAGACACCGAAGCCGTACGACCCCATCGCCACCGTGACCAGTTTGCCGTTCTCGTCGAGGACCTTCAGGCCCAGCGCCTCGGCATACTTGCGGCCGAGCTGGAAGACGTGGCCCATCTCGATGCCGCGGGCCAGCTCCAGGGGTCCGCTGCCGTCCGGAGCCGGATCCCCCGCCTTGACCTCGGCGGCTTCGATCGTGCCGTCCGCGGTGAAGTCGCGACCGGCGACCAGATCGATCACATGCGAGCCGGGCATGTTCGCACCGGTGACCCAGCGGGTCCCCTCGACGACCCGGGGGTCGACGAGGTAGCGGATACCCGTGGCTCCCTCGGCGCCGAGGACGCCCGGCCCGATGTAGCCCTTCACCAGATCGGGGTAGCGCTCGAAGTCGGCATCGCCGAAGGGCTCGATATCGGCTGGAGCGACCTGGCTTTCCAGTCGCTTCATGTCAACCTCGCGATCGCCGGGGATGCCGATCGCGAGCGGCTCGGAGGCGCCGTCGGGATATCGCAGCATGACCAGCACGTTCTTGAGCGTGTCGGCCGCCGTCCAGGCACGGTCGTCACGAGGGAACCGCTCGTTCAAGTGATCGACGAGGGTCTCGATGGTCGGGGTGTCAGGGGTGACCTCCGCGTGGGCGGCCGGCGCGTCGTCGTAGGGCTGCGGGGCAGGGACCACGGTCGTCACCGCCTCGACATTCGCGGCGTACCCGCCCGGAGATCGCACGAAGGTGTCCTCCCCCGTGTCGGCGACCACCAGGAACTCCTCACTCGCCGACCCGCCCATCGCGCCGGAGTCGGCGTGCACGACCGCGTACTCGAAGCCGAGCCGGTCGAAGATACGGACGTAAGCGGCCCGGTGCGCCTGGTACGACCGCTCCAGGCCGGCATCGTCGATATCGAAGGAGTACGAGTCCTTCATGATGAACTCGCGTCCACGCAGGATGCCCGCGCGGGGACGGGCTTCGTCGCGATACTTGGTCTGGATCTGATAGAGGCTCAGCGGCAGGTCCTTGTACGAGGAGTACAGGTCCTTGACCAGCAGGGTGAACATCTCCTCATGTGTCGGGCCGAGGAGCAGGTCGGTCCCACGTCGATCCTGGAGACGGAACAGATTGGGTCCGTATTCGGTCCACCGATTCGACGCCTCATAGGGTTCGCGCGGCAGGAGTGCCGGGAAGCGCACCTCCTGCGCGCCGATCGCCTCCATCTCCTCGCGCACGATCGCCTCGACCTTCGCGAGCACGCGCAGGCCGAGCGGCAGCCAGGAGTAGATGCCCGGCGCGACACGACGCACGTAGCCGGCGCGGACGAGGAGCTTGTGGCTCGGGACCTCGGCGTCGGCGGGGTCGTCGCGGAGCGTGCGGACGAAGAGCCGTGACATGCGCATGGCACGAGGGTAGCGACCGCGCCGCCCGCTCCCCCGACCGCATCGCGCCCCGGAGCGGTGACCTACGCACCTCTCGCCACGTGCAGCGGTGCGTCCGGCACCTCTCACCTCCTCGGAGGGGTGCGTAGGTCACCGCCCGATGACGGGAGGGGTGCGCAACCCACCGCCCGATGACGGGAGGGGTGCGTAGGTCACCGCTCGAGGAGGTCAGGAACGGGCGCGAAGCGCGGCGCGGATGAGCGGCCACTGCAGTGGGAGTCGCGCGACCGTCCCGACCTTGAACGCGGTAGAGGCCCGTGGGCTGCGGACGACATCGACGGCCATCTGCACGTTGGCCGGGAAGACCGCCGCCAGCAGGCCGGCCGCCGCCAGGCCGCCGAACCGGCGCGTCCGCGGCAGGGCCAGCAGACCCGCGCACACCAGCTCCGCGGCTCCCGATGCGTAGACCAGCTCGGTCTTCGCGGGCAACACCTCGGGCACGATCCGCGCGAACGGCTCCGGCTTCACGAAGTGCACGACACCGGCGCCCGCCAGCAGGGCGACGAGACCCATCGTGTCCTTGCGCATGCTCGTTCCTCTCACATCAGGACGGTGGCGAAGGTCGACACCTGGCGGAATCCGACGCGTTCGTAAAGGCGCCGGGCGGGAGTGTTGTAGTCGTTGACGTACAGCGTGACAGCCGGGGCGAAGCTGCGTCGCGCGCGGTAGACCACTCCGGCGAGGGCACGCTCGGAGACCCCCTCGCCTCGTCGGCGAGGCGTGACCCACACCCCCTGCAACTGGCAGGCGGCGTGGGTGTGCGCGCCGACCTCGGTCTTGAACACGACCTGGTCGCCTTCGATGATCGCGTAGGCGCATCCCTCCGCGATGAGCTGCGCCACCCGCGCACGGTAGCCTCCGCGATCGCCGATGGTCGGGTCCACGCCGACCTCCTCGGTGAACATCGCGACGCTGGCGGGAAAGAGGACATCGAGCTCGTCGACCGCGACCGGCCGCACGCGATCGTCCGCCGCCAACGGGCTGTCGCCGTCGAGCACGAGAAAGGGCTGGTCGAGCCGCTCGGAACGCGCCTCGCCCCAGGTGGGCCGCAGGCGCCTCCAGAGGGGCACGACGACCTCGGCCGGCCCGACGAGCGAGCGAGAACGCGCGTCGCGCCGGACGAGCCGCTCGGCGAAGGCCTCCACAGCCTCCTCGGTGGCCTCCACCGGCACGACATTGGCACCGACGTGACAGGCCGACACGAGGCGCTCGCGCTCGAAGTACCCCCAGATCTGAGCCCCGAGCCAGCGCTGATCGATGCCGGCGGACGCGACCCGGTGACGCACGAACACATTGGCCAAGGGGTCGCGATCCAGCAGCCCGAGCAGGTCGGGAAGGTCGTGGCGCGACAGAGAACGGACGTAGGATGCGCCCGCAGCCACCTCGGTCATGGCTCGGAGCCTAGCCGAGTCGCGACAACGGCGCGCGAAGGTGTCAGCTCACCGTGACGGCGGCCGCGGCGCCGTCCTCGGGCTCCATGCCCTCGGCGATACGCATGGCCTCCTCGATGAGGGTCTCGACGATCTTGCTCTCCGGCACGGTCTTGATGACCTCGCCCTTGACGAAGATCTGGCCCTTGCCGTTGCCGGAGGCGACGCCGAGATCGGCTTCTCGCGCCTCGCCCGGACCGTTGACGACACAGCCCATGACAGCCACGCGCAGCGGCACCTCGAGTCCGTCGAGACCGGCGGTGACCTCGTCGGCGAGCTTGTAGACGTCGACCTGGGCTCGTCCGCACGACGGGCACGAGACGATCTCCAGCCGGCGCGGCCGCAGGTTCAGGGACTCCAGGATCTGCAGTCCGACCTTGACCTCCTCGACCGGGGGTGCGGACAACGAGACGCGGATGGTGTCGCCGATGCCCTTGCTGAGCAGCGCGCCGAACGCCGTCGCGCTCTTGATCGTGCCCTGGAAGGCCGGACCGGCCTCGGTGACGCCCAGATGCAGCGGCCAGTCGCCCCGTTCGGCGAGCAGCTCATAGGCCTTGACCATGACGACCGGGTCGTTGTGCTTGACCGAGATCTTGAAGTCGTGGAAGTCGTGCTCCTCGAACAGCGAGGCCTCCCACACCGCGGACTCGACGAGGGCCTCGGGCGTGGCCTTGCCGTACTTCTCCAGCAAGCGCTTGTCGAGGGACCCGGCGTTCACACCGATGCGCAGGGAGACACCGGCATCGGAGGCGGCTTTGGCGATGGCGCCGACCTGATCATCGAACTTGCGGATGTTGCCCGGGTTGACGCGCACGGCGGCACACCCGGCGTCGATCGCCGCGAACACGTACTTGGGCTGGAAGTGGATATCGGCGATGACCGGGATCTGCGACTTGCGAGCGATCGCGGGCAGCGCCTCGGCATCGTCCTGGCTCGGGCACGCCACGCGGACGATGTCGCAGCCGGCGGCCGTGAGCTCGGCGATCTGCTGGAGCGTCGAGTTGACATCGGAGGTCAGCGTGGTGGTCATCGACTGCACCGAGATCGGGGCGTCGCCGCCCACTTCGACGGTGCCGACGTTGATCTTGCGCGACGCTCGGCGGGGGGCGAGCACGGGCGCGGGAGCCTCGGGCATGCCCAGGGAGACGGGAGTACTCGTCATGACAGCCTCACCGGATTGACGATGTCAGCGAAGATCAGGACCACACCCATGATGATAAGGAGCGAGCCAACCGCGTAGGCCACGGGCAGCATCTTGGCGACGTCCACATAGCCCGGATCGGGGCGTCCGCGCAGGCGCGCCCAGCCCCTGCGGATCGCCTCCCACAGGGCACCGGCGATGTGTCCGCCGTCGAGCGGGAGCAGCGGGATCAGGTTGAACAGCCAGAGGAAGAGATTGAGCCCGGCGAGCAGCATGATGAGCCGTTGCGCGGCGACCGCGAGGGTCGGCTGGTCGGTGGTGACGAGTTCGCCCGCCACCCGGCTGGCACCGACGATACTGATCGGCGTGTCCTGGCCTCGTTCGGCGCCGAAGGCGGCCTGGACGACATCGACCATGCGCACCGGCAGGTTGACTACGGCACGCGCCGTCAGGCCGATGACGCGACCGGTCTCCTCGATGACGAAGCCCGGCCCCTGTCGCTCGACCGTCTGCAGAGGGACCACGCCGAGGAAGCCGACATCCTCCACCTTGCCCGGATCGTCGAGCGCGGCCCGGGCCAGCACCGATGTGCGGACGGAGACCGTGCTCTCGGTGCCGTCTCGCAGGAAGCCGATCTGCGCCTCCTGGTCGCCATTGGCCCGGATGCTGGTGCTCAGTTGGTCCCATGAGGTGATCGGCTCGCCGTTGAACGAGGTGATCTCGTCTCCCGGCTCGAAGCCGGCGAGCTTGGCTGGGGTGACCGGGTCCTGGTCGGTGCACGCCCGGCCCGCCTCGGCGTCCGTGATGGCACAGTCGGAGACCTGCGCCACCGTGGTGGTGGGAACGGCCACCCCGAAGCCCATGAAGGAGATCGAGAACAGCACCACGGCGATGAGCAGGTTGACCGTGGGACCGCCCGCCATCACGATGACCTTCTGCCACCACGGCCGCCGGTAGAACAGGCGGTCCTGGTCCTCGACGGTGACGGTCTCGTACTCCAGCTCCCGGGCGTCGCGGGCCAGCTGGGTGAACAGGCCCGTGTTGGAGGTACGGGCGTGGTCGGGGTCGCCCTTCTCCGGCGGGAGCATGCCGACGAGCTTGACGTATCCGCCGAGCGGGACGGCCTTGAGGCCGTACTCGGTCTCCCCTCGCCTGAAGGACCAGACGGTGCGGCCGAAGCCGACGAAGAACTGGGTGACCTTCACGCCGAACTTCTTGGCGGGCCACATGTGACCCAGCTCGTGCAGGGCGATGGAGGCGGCCACTCCGAGGAGGAACACCACCACGCCGAGCGTGAAGATCACTGCGGTCATCGTCGTCGCTCCACCAGGTCCGTCGCTCGCTCGCGGGCTGCCGCATCAGCGGCGAGCACACGCTCGAGCGTCACATCGTCGTGGGCCGTGTCCGGATCGGACAGATGCTCCCCGAGCACCTCGCCCACAGTGTCAACGATGCCGAGGAAGTCCAAGTGCCCGGCGACGAAGGCATCGACGCAGACCTCGTTGGCCGCGTTGAGGACCGCGGGCGCGGTGCGACCGAACTCGCCGGCGCGGCGAGCCAGCGAGACGGCGGGGAAGGCCTCCTCGTCGAGCGGGAAGAACTCCCAGGAGACCGGCTGTGTCCAGTCACACGGTGCAGCCGCTCCCGGCAGCCGCTCGGGCCAGGCCAGTCCCAACGCGATCGGCAGGCGCATGTCCGGAGGCGAGGCCTGCACCATCGTCGATCCGTCGACGAACTCCACCATCGAGTGGACCACCGAGGACGGGTGCACCACGACATCGATGCGATCGAAGCCGATGTCGAAGAGCAGATGCGCCTCGATGACCTCGAGTCCCTTGTTGACCAGGGTCGCGGAGTTGATCGTGATGACGGGTCCCATATCCCAGGTGGGGTGGGCCATCGCCTGCTCGGGCGTGACGTCGGCCAGCTCGGCACGGCTGCGGCCACGGAAGGGGCCGCCGCTGGCCGTCACCAGCAGACGTCGGACGTCCTCGATCCGCTCTCCCCGCAAGGCCTGGGCGAGCGCTGAGTGCTCGGAGTCGACCGGTACCAGCTGACCGGGCGCGGCGAGATCCTTGACCAGCGGACCGCCGATGATGAGCGATTCCTTGTTGGCCAGTGCGAGCGTGCGCCCGGCCTCGAGCGCCGCGAGCGTAGGGCGCAGCCCCACCGCACCGGTCATGCCGTTGAGGACGACCTCGCACTCCGAGCGGGCGGCCTCGGTGGCGGCATCCGGGCCCACGAGCAGCCGCGGGATCCGTAGGTCCCCCGACGACCAGCCACGGCGCTGGGCCTCGGCGTAGAGAGCGAGCTGCACGTCCTCGGCAGCGCTCCCCCGGGCGACGGCGACCAGCGGCACGTCGAAGGCGAGCGCCTGGCGCGCCAGCAGCGCCGGATCGCTGCCCCCCGCGGCGAGCGCGACGACCTCGAAGCGATCGCGATTCTCCGCGATGACCTCGAGTGCCTGGGTGCCGATGGAGCCGGTGGAACCGAGAAGGGCGACACGCGTTCGACGCATGCCGCCCATTCTCGCACCCGCACCCGACTACTTGACCTCGGTGCGCAGCCACCTCCAGATGCCGAAGGCGAGGGGGACCCCCACCCAGAGCAGAGACGAGGTGGCCAGCTGTGCCCATTCCTCACCGGACATGCCGCCGGAGTCCAGCAGCGGCTCCTGCGCCGAGGCGAAGTCGATCCACGGGACGATGTCGGCGAACCAGTCCAGGAAGGCTCCCGCGACATTGAGCACCGTCGGCACCACGAACATGTAGACGAAGTACGTCACGATCGCGGCCGGGGTGTTCATCAGCAGCAGGGCGATGCCGAAGCCCAGCAGCGTCGCGATCGCGTTGCCGATGAAGATATTGCGCAGCATCTGCGCGCTGAGGTTCCAGTCCACCTCGATCCCGCGCAGGCCACCGGCGAGGGCGGTGCCGAGCAGCGCGATCAGTACCGAGATGACCAGGACGCCGAGCACCACGAGCGCCGAGGCGACCAGTTTGGCGAGCACGACCCGACCGCGGCGCGGCTCCAGGCTGAAGGTCACGAGGGCCGTTCGCTGTCCCCATTCCTGGGTGACGAGCAGGATCGGGATGATGGCCACGAAGATGCCGAGCAGCGAGTTCTGCACGAGGGCCATGTCGTTGAGATCCTGCGCCGCTCCCGCGGGGACCAGGAAGGTCTGGATCAGCATCGCCGCGAAGGCGAGGATCAGGATCGAGATCGTGAACCAGCGGCCGGCTCGGGTGTCGAAGGACTTGCGGAACTCGACGAGGCTCAACCGCGCGAACGGGATGCCGGGACGCTGAGTGTCGATGGTGACGGCTGGCTGGGTCATGACTGGACTCCCGTCGTGGGCTGCTCGCGCTGGGTGTCCGACGTGAGCGAGAGGAACATGTCTTCGAGGCCGGCGCCGTCGGCCCGGCGGAGTTCGGCGAGTGCCACCTGGGCGGCCGCCGCGGCGCGTCCGACCTCGTCGGCGGATGCATCCGTCTGCAGTCCGTCCTCACCGACGACGACGGCGATTCCGGCGGCATCGAGAGCCGAGCGGAGCTGCTCGGTGTGCTCCGGCACCGCCTTGACATAGGTGCCGGCCGCGTGCAGGAGCTCCTCCTTGGTGCCCTCGGCGACGATCCGCCCTCGCCCGATGACGATGAGCTCGTCGGCGATGATCTCGACCTCGTGCAGGAGGTGCGAGGAGAGGAGCACGGTGCCGCCGCGATCGGCGTAGGTACGCAGCAGCGTGCGCATCCAGTGGATGCCAGCCGGGTCCAGGCCGTTGGCGGGCTCGTCGAGGATGAGGATCTTGGGGTCCCCGAGCAGGGCGTGGGCGATGCCCAGGCGCTGCCGCATGCCGAGGGAGTAGTCGCGCAGCCGTCGCTTGGACTCCGAGGCGCTGAGGCTCACCAGCTCCAGCATCTCGTCGACCCGCGAGGAGGGCAGGCCCATCGTGCGCGCACCGACGGTCAGGACCTCGCGGCCGGTACGTCCTCCGTGCTGAGCCGAGGCATCCAACAGCACGCCCACCTGGGTCCCGGGGTTGGGGATGTCGTGATAGCGGACGCCACCGATCGTCGTGCTCCCCGAGTCGGCAGGGGTCAGTCCGGCGATGATGCGCATCGTCGTGGACTTGCCGGCCCCGTTCGGGCCGAGGAAGCCGGTGACCTGTCCTGGTCGGCACACGAAGGAGACGTCGTCCACGGCGCGGTACTGCCCGTAGGTCTTCGTCAGGTTCTCAACCGTGATCATGGCTCCATCCTGTCCGAATCTCCCGGCGAGCACATCGCACCAACGGTCTACGACTTCTGGCCGAGAGTCGTAGAGGGTCCAGACGATCGGAACCGTAGGCTGAGAAGGTGCCCCCACGACCAGCTCCTGCTCCTCTGACCCTGCGGGGCGAGGCCTGGCGTTACGCCCTGGTGATCGCGATCAGCGCCGTCGTCATCATCGCGCAGGTCGCCGACCCGACCTTCCCGCTGTCGACCTGGTCGCTGCCCCTGGATGTCGCCGTCGGGGTGGCGTCCCTGGTGCTGCTGCACTGGCGCCGCCGGTTCCCGGTGACGATCGCCCTGCTGATCGCCCTCGGCTCGGTCTTCTTCTTGAGTTTGAGCGGTCCGTCGATGCTCGCCCTCGTCTCGGTGGCCACCCGCCGCCGGTGGCGCGAGATCATCCCCGTGGGTGTCGGCATGATCGTGGCCGGCATGGCCCTCAGCATCGTCAGCGACATGACCGAGACCCGTGCCGAGGCCCTGCTGGACCTGGCGCTCAACACCGCCTTCACCGCTCTCGCGATCGCCTGGGGCATGTACGTCGGCTCACGACGCGAGCTGATGCGGACGCTCGTGGAACGTGCCGAGACCGCCGAGTCCGAGCAGGCGGCTCGTGTGGCACAAGCGCGCACCGCCGAGCGTGCCCGTATCGCCCGGGAGATGCACGACGTGCTGGCGCACCGGATCTCGATGGTCTCGCTGCACGCCGGCGCGCTCGCCTTCCGCGACGACCTTCCCCCGGCCGATGTGCGGCATAGCGCGGAGATCATCCAGGCCAGCTCCCATCAGGCGCTCATCGAACTGCGGCAGGTGCTCGGAGTCCTTCGCGACGAGACGACCGATGACACGACCGAGCGCCCCCAGCCCGCGGCCCGCGACATCCCCGAGCTCCTCGATGAGGCCCGGGCGAGCGGCATGCATATCGCGGAGCGATGTGAGGCCGATCTGCCCTCCGTGCCCGACTCGATCGGCAGGACCTCGTACCGCATCGTGCAGGAGTCGTTGACCAATGCCAGCAAGCACGCCCCGGACACGACCGTCACCGTCACCCTCGTCGGCGCACCCGGCGATGCGTTGAGCGTCACGGTCAGCAATCCCCTCCCCATCGGGTCGCCGGCGGTCTCGGCCACGCCGGGTGCCGGTCTGGGACTCGTGGGACTGGCCGAGCGAGTACGCCTCGCCGGCGGGACGCTGGAGCACAGCATCACCGCCGGTCAGCGCTTCGAGGTCGTCGCCCGGCTACCGTGGCCCGCATGATGCCACGCGAGCGCCGGGCAGCACTCTCGTCGACGACGATCCCGCACGTCTTCGTACAGGGGGGCCTATGAGCGAGCACATCCGTGTCCTCCTGGTCGACGATGATCCGCTGGTGCGCACCGGCCTGGCGATGGTGCTCGGCGGCGCACCCGATCTCGAGGTGGTCGGCGAGGCGGGCGACGGCAGCGAGGCACTACGCTGCCTGGACGCGACCCCGGTCGATGTCGTGCTCATGGACATCCGGATGCCGGTGATGGACGGTCTCACGGCGACCGAGCGGATCCTGCAGCGGCCGTCGACACCCCACATCATCGTGCTGACGACCTTCGACACCGACGACCATGTGGTGCGCGCGCTCGCGGCGGGAGCCAGTGGCTTCCTGCTGAAGGACACTCCGCCGCCGCGGATCGTCGACGCGGTCCGCACGGTCGCGGCCGGCGATCCGATCCTCTCGCCCAGCGTCACCGGCCAGCTCATCCGCCATGTCGCGTCCAACGGCACCACCGCGGCCGAGCGCGCGGCGGTCGAGGCGCTGACCGAGCGGGAGCGGGAGGTGGCGCTGGCGGTGGCGCGGGGCGCATCGAATGCCGACATCGCCAAGGAGCTGTTCATGAGCGTCGCGACCGTGAAGGTGCACCTCGGTCATGTGTTCGCCAAGCTCGGTGTGAGCAATCGGGTGCAGGTGGCGATCCGCATGCACGACGCCGGCCTCAGCTGACCCACTCCCGCCCGGGGCGGTGAGCTATCACCCACCCGCGGGCGTCCCGCGCGACGGCGGTGAGCTATCACCCACCCGCGGAGCGAAGGTGGGTGATCATCCACCGACGAGCAGGCGAGCGCGATCGCGGCGCGCCGGCAACCACCGATCCGCGCTGACCAGACCTCCACGGCCGATCGGAGCCTGAGCCCGACGGAGGATGTGTTTCGGTGGTTGCTATAGCCGCCACCGAAGCACATTCTCCCTCGGCATCGGCCACCCACCGCCCGTAGCGCCGGCCGACCGTGCAGCGGCTCAGGCGAGGGGGCGTCCGCCGATGAGGGGCTCGAGCAGATCGCCGTAGTGTTCCAGCAGGCGATCGGCGTAACCCTCGGCATCACGTGCGGGCGCGGTCGCCGGATCGACACGACCGGCCCGCAGCACCAGGTCGTAGTCGAAGCTCTCGTCCGGCGTCGTCACGGTGAGCGGCTCGCCGCCGATGCGATACCGGGCCCCGGAGTCCGGCTCGGCGCCCAGCCGCACTACCGCGAGCACCGAGACGACTCGTGGCCGTTCCACGGTGACGGCGATATCCAGCGGAGTGCCGGCGACGACGCCCAATTCGCGCAGTCCACCCGCGAGCGAGGCCGATTCGTGGAGCAGCTGCGCGAAGGACCAGCTCCCCTCGGCGGTGACGAGGGCGGGATCGTCGGCCCGTCCGTCGACCACGTGACGGTCGAGTGCTCGGAAGGCGAGGCTGTGCATCAGCGTCCCTCGAAGACGGGGGCGCGCTTCTCGGTACGGGCTAACGCCGCCTCACGCACGTCCTCACTCGCCCAGACACGGGCGAACTCGGTCTCGATGCGCTCGTCGTCCGCGCGCGAACCGTTGAGGACCAGCTTGTTGTACGCGACGGTCAGCGGCGCGAGCTCGGCGATCTCCTGCGCCCACGCGACCGCATCGTCGAGGGTACCGGTGCGATCGGCGAGGCCGCAGGACAGCGCTTCATCCCGCTCGATCGTCTCGGCGGCGAGCATCATCCGGCGGGCCGGGCCCATGCCGGCGAGCTTGCCCAGGGTCCGGATCGTCCAGGCGTCGACCGCCATGCCGTTCTTCGCGGTCGGCACGGCGAAGCGCGCGGTGTCGTCGGCGACCCGCAGATCGCAGGCGATCGCGAGCTGGGTGCCCGCGCCGATGGCAGGCCCGTTGACGGCAGCGATGATCGGCACCGGCAGGCGGGTCAGGCCGTGCAACATGCCGTAGAGCGCCTCGATGAACTCATCGCCGTAGACCCCCGTGAGGTCGGCACCGGCACAGAAGGCCGTCCCCTCCCCCGTCACCACGAGCACGCGAGCGCCACCCTCGACCGCGGCCCGCGCGGCTGCGTCGAGCTCGTGACACAGGTCCAGGTTCAGGGCATTGCGCCGCTCGGGGCGCTGGAGCGTCAGCACGGTGACGCGTTCGTGCGTCGTGACCTCGATCATCGTCATGCCCACACCGTAGCGAGCGGCGACATGTCCACGGCGAGGGCCTCGGTCCCGGTGTGACGCTCACCGGCGGCGAGGAAGCCGGAAGCGTTCAGTCTGCACGAGTCACCCGGTAACCAGGTTCGCGGGCCGCATGCGCGATCGCGATCATCTCGATCACTGTGTCAAGTGCCCGGTCAAACTCGTCACCGAGCCCAGGACGTTCGTCATTGAGGTGCATCACCTCCGCGATGAGCTCCGAACGGGCCGCCGGATGGAACCCCGGGTCGAGCTTCACTCGTCTCGAGCGGCCCGATTCGCGGCCAAGTCGGCCTTGACCTGCGACATCGGAACGGTGTCGATGCGACCGCTCACCAGCTCGTCCACCCGAATCGCGATCTCATCGTCCCATGCGGAATAGGACGGTAGACCACCTTCGTGGCGTCGAACCGCAAGCTCGCGCACCAGTTCATCCTGCACGTCCTCGTGCAAGCCGAGAACCGCGTCGAGGACTTCGGCCGGAACGGTCGTACCTGATATTACCCCTCTGCCGACAGAAAGGGCCGGCTCCAGCGCATGTGCCCGATCTCCCTCCAGCTCTCAGGCGTCGGCGGCGGCGAGCTGTCCGCAGGCACCGTCGATATCGGAGCCGCGGGTGTCTCGCACTGTAGTGGGGATGCCCTTGGCAACCAGCCGACGCACGAACTCACGCTCATCCTCGGGCCGCGAGGCGGTCCACTTCGAGCCCGGCGTGGGGTTGAGCGGGATGAGGTTGACGTGCACCCAGCCCCAGTCGCCATAGGAGTTGAGGACATCGGCGAGCATGTCGGCTCGCCAGGCCTGGTCGTTGATGTCGCGCATCATCGCGTACTCGATGGAGACCCGGCGCTTGGTGACCTTGGCGTATTCCCACGCGGCGTCGACGACCTCGGCGACCGAGAAGCGGGTGTTGATCGGGACGAGCTCGTTGCGCAGCTCGTCATCGGGCGCGTGCAGGGAGAGCGCGAGCGTGACCGGGATGCCCTCGGTGGCCAGCTGCTTCATCCGCGGCACCAGGCCCACCGTGCTGACGGTGATATTGCGCGCGGAGAGTCCGAGCCCATCCGGCGCCGGAGCGACCATGCGGCGAACCGCGCCGATGACCGCCTTGTAGTTCGCCATCGGCTCACCCATGCCCATGAAGACGACATTGGACAGTCGCCCCGGGCCCCCGGGCACGAGGCCGTTCGCCATCGCCGCGGCACCGTCGACGACCTGATCGATGATCTCGGCGGTGCTCATATTGCGCTGCAATCCGCCCTGGCCCGTGGCGCAGAACGGACATGCCATGCCACAGCCGGCCTGGCTGGACACGCAGATGGTGGCACGATCCGGGTACCGCATGAGCACCGACTCGACCAGTGACCCGTCGAACAGGCGCCAGAGGGTCTTGCGGGTGGTTCCGCCGTCGGCCTCCATCACCCGGACCTGGTCGAGCAGATCGGGCAGCAAGGCCCCGGCGATCCGGTCGCGACTGGCTGCGGGGAGATCCGTCATCTTGGCCGAGTCTCGTTCGAGGCGGGAGAAGTAGTGGTGGGCGACCTGCTTGACGCGGAACGCCGGCTCCCCCAGATCGTCGGCGGCGGCCTTGCGTTCGGCGGCATCGAGGTCGGCGAGGTGACGGGGCGGCTTGCCACGGCCCTTCGGCGGCGTCAGCACGAGCGGCAGCGCACGGGTCGGCTCGGTCATGTCCCCAGTGTCCCAGACGGGACCAGGTGCGGACGAATCCTGACGAGCGGTCGTCGCCGGCGCTAGGGGCGGTAGAGCATCAACCCTTCCGCACCCTAGGCGGTACGTCGTCAACCTCATCCTGAGCCGGTGAGGTTGACAACGTACCTCCACCCGCGAGGTGAGGTTGACGACGTACCGCCACCGGGAAGGCGAGGTTGACGAGCTACCCCGCGGCGATCGCGCGCTGACGGCCGATGAGGGAGGCCACGAACTCCAGCTTGTCGAGCACCCCCGGCGCGAGGACGAAGGGATACAGCGGCTCCTTGCCCATGGATTGATTGATCTGGTTCAGCGCCGTGCTGAGCGGGATCCAGACGCCCGTCACGAGGTCGCGGAAGACCGTGAACGCCGAGGGATCGACCGTGACGAGGCCGTAGGCGCTGGCCGTGTCGACCGAGTCGGTGATGTGTAGCACGTGCGCGAAGGTCTCGGCGAAGTCCTCGAAGGGATGCATCGTCGCGTAGGCGCTGATGTAGCGCTCGGGCCAGTCCTCCGGGGGGCCCTGCGCGTAGTGCCGGTCGATCTCCGCCTGGTAGTCGGCGCGCTCGTCCCCGAACAGCTCTCGATAGCGGGCACGCAACTCGTCGTCGTCGATCAGGATGGGCTCGTAGTAGTGCCCGATCTCGTGGCGGAAGTGTCCGAGCATCGTCCGGTACGGCTCATCGAGCTGCTCCCGCAGTCGCTCGCGGTAGGCATCGTTCCCCTCGGCCAGGTCGATCGTGATGACACCGTCAGCGTGACCGATCGTGACCTCCTCATTCGTGCTGGATAGCAGATCGAAGGCCAGTCCGTTCTCGGGATCGGCCTGGCGAGGGATGATCGGGAGTCCCAGATCGTCGAGCTCCACGATGAGACGCCGCTTGGCCTGCTCGGCGATCCCGAAGGCGCTGAGCCCCGCGAGATCGGCGTCATTGGGCCGGGTGCGCGTCAGCGAACAGCTGAAGCACAGGCCCTCCGGGTCCTCCGTGAGCCACGTGCAACCGGACAATCCCAGGTTGGCGCAACGGGTCCACCGCAGTCCCGACGCATCGGTGTAGGTGCCGTCGTCGGCGCTGAGCGGGACGATGGCACGTTCGGCTCGCGAGAAGCCGAGCTGACTACCGCAGGTGACGCAGACGGAGTTCTCGAAATACAGGGCGCTGTCGCAGACCCGACAGGTGAAGGCACGCACAGGGCCCAGTCTGGTGGGGCGCTGCCCGCTCCGCACGCCGCAGGCGGGCTCAGACGGCCTGGACGTCCACGTACACGCTCAGTTCGGAGGAGAACGCCGTGGTGAACACGGTGCCCTTGACCGGCGGGACGTCACCGTAGTCCCGTCCCCAGGCCACGGTGACGTAACGATCGTCGACACGGGTGTCGTTGGTGGGATCGACCGCCAGCCAGTGATCGTCTCCCAGCCACACGGCCGCCCACGCATGAGAGGCGTCCGCGCCGACGAGGCGGTCCCTGCCCGGTGGGGGTGTCGTGGCGAGGTAGCCGCTCACATAACGCGCCGCCAGCCCGTGTGAACGCAGACAGGAGAGGAGCAGATGGGTGAAGTCCTGGCAT
This sequence comes from Aeromicrobium piscarium, assembly GCF_007421815.1. Lineage (GTDB taxonomy): Bacteria > Actinomycetota > Actinomycetes > Propionibacteriales > Nocardioidaceae > Aeromicrobium > Aeromicrobium piscarium. Next base: position 48,944 of record NZ_VLNT01000002.1, read on the forward strand.
ACTCCGGCCTGCGCGGCGAACACCTCGTCGACCGTCGAGGTCACCGATGTCACGCCGGGACGGTAGGCAAAGTCCGCGTGGATGCGGTGGACGAGCTCGCTCACCGCCTCCCCGACCGGCCGCTCTGGCGACAACGTGGCCGCGGCGTACTCGCGTGCTGAGTCGGGGTGCTCCACCAGCGGCGACTCGAGCGCGAAGTCGACCGCGCGCCAGGCCCGGGGTTCGGCGCTGCCGAGCGGGCGGCACGTCTCCCACGCACGGTCCAGCAGGGCTCGAGGGAACTCCACCGTCGCGACGTCGACCACACTGTGCGCGTCGACCACCAGCTCGGTGTGCGGCGAGGTGACGTGGAAGTAGCGAACCTCGTTGCCGTAGTAGTCCGATGAGATCCCCAGATCCTCGGGCTCAGGCAGTACCGCCACGGTCGCATCGGCGACCTCCTGACCGGGCATTCGGCGTGGCATCACCCACGCCACGCCGTAGCTGCTGGTCACGAGGGCGTCATAGGAGTAGGAGGTCCGATGCTGCACCTGGTAGCGGGTCACGGCTCGATCACCAGCGGAAGCTCGATCGGCCGCTGCCGCGGACCGGAGGCGAGATGGACGTTCTCGATGGCCTCCGACAGCGACCACAGCTGGCTCTGCACCGTGACCAGCAGCTCACGCAAGCGCGGCCGGTACTCCCCCTCGATCACCACGAGGTGCGCCAGATCGGTGTCGCTCAACAGGGCCAGCAGATCGTCGACGAGACGTTCGGGCCGAGTCGATCCCGAGGACGCCGGCAGCGCCGACAGATGCTGCTGGATCCGCTCGAGGGAGAAACGCAGCGAGCGTGGGTTCTCCGCGTCGAGTACCAGCAGGTCAACGACATTGGCCACGCGTACGTAACCGCGGTAACGGCGCCGATGCGTCACAGCGCTCTCGGTGACCTGAAGCACCGCGTCGAACACCTCGCGATCGATCTCGGGCCCGCGTCGACGGCCCAGAGCCGGCTCCAACAGCTGCGTCAGCTGTGACGCGCGTTCGATCGTGCGGCCGATCTCATGGACACGCCACGCCGCATCTCGCACCATGTTCTCGCTCACCCCGTTCAGGGCGAGCACCCCGGTCAGCATCGTCTCGGCGTCCTCTCCGAGGTGCGTGTCGCTCGCCCTCTCGCGCGAGGCGTCGAGGGCGCGAGCGAGGGCGCCGGTCACCCGGAACAGATCGGGTGAGACCTGATCGCGCAGGCTCTGCGCGATCAGAGTCAGCTGCTCGACGGACTGGGCCACCGAGCCGGGACGGCCCGCATCGCTCAGCGCGGTGCGCAGATCATCGGCGTCGACGAGGGCATCGGATGCCGACATGAGCCGGCGCAAGGCCGCTCGCAGCACGGCCAGTGCCTCGCCCCCCGGCGAGCCGGGTCGGTGATGGAAGTCGATCGCCAGTGCGTGGCAGGGCAGCCAGAGCCGCAACGTGTCCTCGATCCGGACGACATAGCGGCCCATCCAGTACATGTCTCCGCGCGCTCGCGGCGGCAGCGTCGCGGGCGTCCGGAGCGCGGTGACGGGCATGAGCTCGGACAATCCCTGGTCGGGATCGGCCGGATCCTGTTTCACGACCCAGACATCCTTGCTCACCTGCTGCTCCCCCACCGCGCTGCGCGCGGTGGCCAGGCCGCCGGCCATCGGTCGGTAGGAGGCGCCGTGCCGCATCGTGAAGGTCCGCCACCGCACCGTGTGCGGTGTCAGCCGATCACCCTCCAGCGCCGGCATGGACGAGGCGTGCAGGGCATCCTGCCCGACCCACCGCCAGGGCTCGGTCTCGATGCGCCGACGCAGCTCCTCCGCATCCGAGGGGACGCCCCTTCCGTCGAGTGTGGTCATCCGCAGCTCGCTCATCCGGTCGATGAGCAGATCGCGGCCACCCGGGGCGCCGCCCCAGTGAGTGCCGACCGACGAGAGCCGCAACGGCTCGCCGAGCAACTCCTCGCACAGGTCCGGCAGGAAGGGCATCAGCCCGGGGTTCTCCGCAACCCCGGCGCCCAGGGAGTTGACCAGACGGACGTTGCCGCGGCGAACGGCCTCTGACAACCCTGGCACGCCCAGGCGCGAGTCTCCCCGCAGCTCGAGGGGGTCGCTCCAGGCCGCGTCGACGCGGCGCACGACCACGTCGACACGTTGCAGTCCGTCCAGGGAACGCAACCACAGACATCCCGATGACACGGTCAGGTCAGCGGCCTCGACGAGCGGGAAGCCCATGCTTGCCGCGATGGAGGCCTGGTCGTAGACCGTCTCGGACATCGGCCCCGGTGAGAGCACCACCGCGCGCGGCGACTCGATGCCGTCCGGCGCGGCCTGCAGGATCGCCGAACGCAGTGCCTGGAAGAACGGTGCGAGCCGATGGGCGGCGGCCTCGCGGTGCAACTGGGGCAGGACCCGAGAGAGGACCCGCCGGTTCTCCATCGCGAAACCGATACCGGACGGCGCCTGCACGCGGTCGGCCGTCACGAGCCATTCACCGGTCTCGGCCCTCGAGAGATCGGCCGCGGTGATCGTCACCGGCGCCGGATCGTTCTGGCCGGGCCGGGCCAGCGACCGCACGAAGCCGCGATGGGCGAACGCGATCTCCGGCGGCAGTAGACCCTGGCTCAGCACCGTGCGTTCGGCGTACAGGTCGGCGACGATGGCATTCAACAGCTCCGCGCGCTGGGCGAGCCCCTTCTCCAGGTCCGCCCACTCGGCGGCATCGACCACCAGCGGGACCGGATCGAGCCGCCACTGGTGCTGTCGCTGTCCCGGCGGAGCGTAGACGACGCCGTCATCGGAGAGCATGCGCTCGATCTCCGCATCGACGCGTCGCAGGTCGACGAGATCCGGCTCGTGCCCGGCGAGCAATCGCCGCCAGGCCGCGCGGGGCGCACCGTCCTGGGCCACCAGCTCGTCGTAGCCGCTCGATGCCGAGTCGAGGGCGAGCAGGGACAGAGCTCCGCGCGTGGCGACATAATCGCGCAGGCCGTTCATCCGGCGCATCCGTCGCCGGCGTCTGCCCCGTCCACGCCGTCCACCGTCATCTGCTCACAGCGGCTCTCAGGCCACCGGAACGAGCAGGTAGAGCACCAGATAGGCCACCGGCGCGACGGCGACCAGCGAGTCGAGCCGGTCCATCAGGCCACCGTGCCCAGGCAGGATATTGCCCATGTCCTTGATCCCGATATCGCGCTTGATGAGCGACTCGCACAGGTCGCCCACGGTCGCCATGACGACCGCCGCGGCGCCGAGCAGCACGCCGACCCAGACCTCGCCGTCGAGACCGTAGACGACGACCAGGGTCGAGAGCACGACTCCGGTGATCATCGAACCGGCGAAGCCCTCCCAGGACTTCTTCGGGGAGATCGTGGGAGCCATGGGGTGCTTGCCGAACAGCACGCCGGCGGCGTACCCGCCGATATCGGAGGCGATCGTGGCGACGACGAAGGCGACGATCCGCCAGGCTCCGTCCGGATTGTCCAGCATGCGCACGACGAAGGAGCCCATGAGGAACAGATAGGCGAGACAGAAGACGCCCGCCGTGCTGTCGCGCACGAAGCCCTCGGCACCGCGCGGCAGCCGGACCACCAGTGTCGCCAGGACCGAGAGGGCCATGACGGCCGCGGCGGTCTCCATGTCGTCGAAATAGGCGACCCCGAGCATGACGAGCCCGCCCACGAGCACCGGCAGGACGGGCACGGTGATCCGCGCGGCCCGCAGCGCCTTGCTCAGCTCAAGCAGAGCCACGGTCAAGGCGAGTGCGACGACGAGGACGAACAGGTCCTTGACGAAGAACAACGATGCCACGACGACGGCGCCGAGGCTGACCCCGACGCCGATTGCCGCTGGCAGATTGCGCCCAGCCCGGCTGGGCTTGGGCTGAGGAGAGTCAGACGTCAAGGAGCTCTGCTTCCTTGGCCTTGAGCGCCTCGTCGATCTGATCGACGTACTTCTTGGTGAGACCGTCGAGACGCTTCTCCGCGCCGGTGTTGTCGTCCTTGCTGATGTCGGAGTCCTTCTCGGCCTTGTCGAAGGCCTGCTTGGCCCCGCGGCGGACGGCGCGGACGGCGACGCGTCCCTCCTCGGCCTTGGACTTGGCGAGCTTGATGTACTCCTTGCGACGCTCCTCGGTGAGCTCGGGCAGCGTCACCCGCAGCACCTTGCCGTCATCGGTGGGGTTGACGCCCAGGTCGGAGTCGCGGATCGCCTTCTCGATGGCGCTCTTGGCTCCCTGGTCGTAGGGACTGATGATGACGGTGCGCGCCTCGGGCACCTGGAATCCGGCGAGCTGCTGCAACGGCGTGGGCGTGCCGTAGTACTCGGCGGTGATCTGCGAGAACATCGCCGGATGGGCGCGCCCGGTGCGGATCGCGGCGAACTCCTCGCGCGTGTGCTCGACGGCCTTGGTCATCTTGGACTCGGCGTCGCGCAGGGTCTGGTCGATCACGTCATTACTCCTTGGTCGGTCCGGCGGGGATCAGCCCGCGTGGACGAGTGTTCCGATCTTCTCACCGCGCAGTGCTCGCGCGATGGTGCCCTCGCCGTGCATGCCGAAGACCAGCATCGGCAGACGGTTCTCCATGCACAGGGCGAAGGCGGCCGCGTCGACGACCTTGAGGCTGCGCTGGAGTGCTTCGTCGAAGGTGACGTGGTCGAACTTGCGGGCTTCGGGGGTGGTGCGCGGATCGGCATCGTAGACGCCGTCGACACCGTTCTTGCTCATGAGCACCGCGTCGGCCTTGATCTCGAGGGCGCGCTGTGCAGAGACGGTGTCGGTGGAGAAGTACGGCATACCGGCGCCGGCACCGAAGATGACGACGCGTCCCTTCTCCAGGTGCCGGATCGCGCGGCGCGGGATGTACGGCTCGGCGACCTGCGCCATGTGGATGGCGCTCTGCACCCTGGTCTCGATACCGGTCTTCTCGATGAAGTCCTGCAATGCGAGGGCGTTCATGACCGTGCCGAGCATGCCGATGTAGTCGGCGCGCGACCGCTCCATGCCCCGCTGACTGAGCTCGGCGCCACGGAAGAAGTTGCCACCGCCGACGACGATCGCGACCTCGACGCCTTCGGCCACTGCCTCGGCCACCTGGCCGGCGATACCGCCGACGACATCGGGGTCGATACCGATGCCTCCGCCACCGAAGGCCTCACCGGAGAGCTTGAGGAGAACGCGTCGCGACATGATCACGAGCCTATCGGATGGCACCGACGCGACCGCCCGCGCTGTGGAGGCTGCCGCGCGGGCGCGGCATCGATCGTGATGCGCGGAGGTCGCTAGAGACGCCTCGCCTCATCAGCCGTACTAGTAGGCGATGCCGAAGACCCACGCCGCCAGCGTCATGGTCGTCAGCGTGATCGCCACGATGCCGAACATGTTCAGCCAGAAGCCGCCCTTGATCATCTGCCCGATGGTCACATAGCCCGAGCCGAAGGCGATGGCATTCGGCGGGGTCGCGACGGGCAGCATGAAAGCGCAGGTCGCGGCCAGCGCCACCGGTATGGCCAAGAGCAGCGGATCGAGCCCGAGTCCGAGTGCCACCCCACCGGCGACCGGTAGGAACGTGGCGGCCGTCGCGGTATTCGATGTCAGCTCGGTCAGGCCGAGCACACCGGCCGCGACGATCGCCACCAATAGCAGGACCGGCACAGCGCCGAGCGCCTCCACCGATTCGCCGATCCACTCCGTCAGACCGCTCTCGGTGAACTGCGCGGAGAGGGCGAGGCCACCGCCGAAGAGCAGCAGGACGCCCCATGGCAACTCGACCGCCGCATCCCAGTCGAGCAGCCTCACCCCCGGGGACGCACCCCCCGGAAGGAGGAAAAGCAGGACCGCGACGATCATGGCGATCCCCGCGTCGCTGACCGGCGGATCGTCGAAGACCAGCGGAACCGAGACCCAGCTGACGGCGGCGAGCACGAACACGGCGAGCACGCGCCACTCCCCCTGGGACATCGGACCCAGCTTGTCCAGCTCATCGCTCAACATCTCCCGGCCGCCGGGGATCTCATCGATCTCGGGCTTGAACAGCACCTGGGTCAGCAACCACCAGCAGAACACCAGGAACACCACTGCGAGCGGCAGACCCACGAGCATCCACTGGCCGAACCCGATCTGCACGTCGTGGGCGGAGTCCATATAGCCGACCAGCAGGGTATTCGGCGGAGTGCCGATGATGGTCGCCAGAGAACCGAGCGATGCCGCATAAGCGATGCCGAGCATCAGCGCGGTGCCGAAATTGGATCGAACCACGGCATCCTTGACTTCCTGGGAGTCCGCGTTCTCAAGATTCGCCACCAAAACCAGCACCGAGATGCCGATCGGCAGCATCATGACCGCAGTGGCGGTGTTCGATACCCACATGCTGATGAAGCCGGTCGCCAGCATAAAGCCGGCCACGACCATCGAGGGTCTGGTCCCCATCGCGCGCACCGTGAGCAGCGCGATCCGTCGATGCAGATTCCACCTCTGCATCGCCAGAGCCAGCATGAATCCGCCCATGAACAGGAAGATGATGTTGTTGCCATAGGAGGCACCGACGTCGTCGACTCCGACATCATCGACCAGCACCGGGAAGATCACCAGAGGAAGCAGGGCGGTCGCCGGGATCGGGATGGCCTCTGTCATCCACCAGACCGCCATCAGAGCCGCAGTGGCGGCGGTGACGCGCGCCGCCACCGCGAGATCGCCGGGCATCACCAGGAAGATCACCCCGGCCAGGACGAGTCCGCCGACGATCCCTCCCCAGCGCAACCGCCGACGCGACTCAGTTATCGCTTCAGCCCGCGACCCTGGCGATTCCTCCTGTTCGGCGCTCGCAGACGGCTTCTGCTCGGTTCGACCTGCGCTGTCGCCCATGGCGGCCCCTCCCTGTGCTGGTGATCACACCACCGTAGGGGCGATCCACGTGGCTCGCAGCGCCGCGGTCATGACGCACGATGTGCCTCCGTGGTCGCGATGGCCATCGCTCGAGCGGGTCCTCCGGCACCCGTACCCGAGCGGTGCACCAGCGTCCATTCCCGGCAGCAGACGGACGCTCACCCACCGCCGGCTCTCGAGAACGGACGCGTGCTCACCGCCCCGGGCGGGATTCGAGGGGGTCCACAACGCAGCGGCCCCCGCAGGAACGTTCCTGCGGGGGCCGCTGTCGCGGAGGTGGAGGCGTCAGCCGCCGACCTCGATGTGCGCGAAGCGCTTGATGGCCACGCCGGCCTCGTCGAGGACCTGCTTGACCGACTTCTTGTTGTCGGTCACCGAGGGCTGGTCGAGCAGCACGGTCTCCTTGAAGAAGCCGTTGACGCGTCCCTCGATGATCTTGGGCAGCGCCTGCTCGGGCTTGCCCTCCTCGCGGGCGGTGGCCTCGGCGATCTCGCGCTCCTTCTCCACGATCTCGGACGGCACCTCCTCGCGGGTGAGGTAACGCGGACGCATCGCGGCGATCTGCATGGCGGCGCCACGGGCGGCCTCCTCACTGTCGCCCTCGAACTCCACCAGCACGCCGACCGCCGGGGGCAGGTCGGTCGCACGACGGTGCATGTAGGTCGCGACATTGCCGTCGAAGGCAGCGACGCGACCGAGCTCGATCTTCTCGCCGATGACGCCGGCGAGCGAGGTCACCGCCTCCTCGACGGTCTGTCCGTCATCGAGCTGCGCGCTCTTGAACGCCTCGGCGTCGGCCGGCTTGGCCGCATCGGCCGCTGCGGCCAGACGCTCGGCCAGCTCGATGAACTGCTCGTTCTTGGCCACGAAGTCGGTCTCGGAGTTGAGCTCGACGATCGCAGCACCGGAGTTCGCGACCAGACCGGCCGAAGCCTCACGCTCAGCGCCACGCTTGGCGGCCTTGGCCGCGCCGCTGATGCGCAGCAGCTCGACGGCCTTGTCGTAGTCGCCGTCGGCCTCGGTGAGGGCCTTCTTCGCGTCCATCATGCCCGCGCCGGTGGCGTCGCGGAGCTTCTTGACGTCGGCAGCAGTGATTGCCATGGGTTTCGTCTCGTTTCTCGTTCGGGTCAGGTGGTCACTCGGCCGGCGTGTCGGCGCCGGGAGCGGCAGCCTCAGCGGTCTCGGCCGGCGTGGGCTCGGCGGTCTCCGCCTTGGCCTCCTCGACCGTTGTGGTCTCAGCGGGCGCTGCGGCCTCGGCCTTCGCCGGCGAGACCTGACCGGTCTGCGCGGCGTCCTTCTGCTCGAGCAGCTCGCGCTCCCAGTCGGCCAGGGGCTCCTCGGCGCCGAGCTCGGAGCCCGGGGTCTCCTCGCCCGTCTTGGCGCCGCCGCGGGCCATCAGGCCGTCGGCAGCCGCGTCGGCGACGACGCGCGTGAGCAGGCCGACCGAGCGGATGGCGTCGTCATTGCCCGGGATCGGGTAGTCGACGTCATCGGGATCGCAGTTGGTGTCCAGGATCGCGACGATCGGGATGTTGAGCTTCCTCGCCTCGTCGACCGCGAGGTGCTCCTTCTTGGTGTCGACGATCCAGACCGCATTGGGCGTGCGGTGCATGTCGCGGATACCGCCGAGCGTGCGCGAGAGCTTGTCGTACTCGCGCTTCATCTGCAGCAGTTCCTTCTTGGTGCGGTTGGAGCCCGCGACATCGTCGAAGTCGATCTCCTCGAGCTCCTTCATGCGCTGCAGACGAGCGCTGATGGTCGAGAAGTTGGTGAGCATGCCGCCCAGCCAACGCTGGTTGATGTAGGGCATGCCGACGCGCTTGGCCTGCTCCTCGATCGGCTCCTGCGCCTGACGCTTGGTGCCGACGAACAGGACCGTGCCGCCGCGAGCGACGGTGCTCTTGACGAACTCGTAGGCAGCGTCGATGTAGGCCAGCGACTGCTGCAGGTCGATGATGTAGATGCCGTTGCGCTCGGTGAAGATGAAGCGCTTCATCTTCGGATTCCAGCGGCGGGTCTGATGCCCGAAATGAACGCCGCTCTCGAGCAGCTGACGCATGGTGACGACGGCCATGGCCGTACTTCCTCTCTACCTGGTTGACGACACCGCCGGCGGCGGTGCCCCTGGCGTCCGAACTGAGGCAGGCCACCCGCCGGGGCGGGACCAGGTCTGCGACGGTGCATTCGGCGAAACGCGTCATGCACTTTCGGGCGCGCGAATTTCGCCTCTTTCGAGGCGATGGGGCAAGTCTAGCCGAGGCAGGTGCGGGAGCGAAATCCACACCCCGCCGTGTCGTCGGCGTCGTCCACAGATCGCAATCGACGCCTTCTCCTGAGGTCCTCGTTCGGGTCGACTCGACTCATGACTGCCATGCTCCTCGCCACCACCCTGCTCCTTCCGCACGGCCTCTCCTACGACGGGGCCTGGCTATGGCCGGTCCAGACGCGCTCGGTCGAGCGAGAGTTCGCACCTCCTACGGACCCCTACGGCCCCGGCCACCGCGGTGTCGATCTTCCTGGGCGTGCCGGTGAGACCGTCGTCGCGGTCGCCACCGGCACCGTGACCTTCGCCGGTGATGTCGCGGGCGTCGCCACTGTGACCGTGGACCACGGCGTCGAGCGATCGACCTACCAGCCCGTGCGAGCGACGGTCAGCGCCGGCGATGCCGTGCAGGCCGGTCAGCCGATCGGCGCCTTGCTCGCGGGACACCCATCGTGCCGCACCACCTGTCTGAATCTCGGCCGTTTGCGCGGTGACGACTACCTGGACCCGGCGGCCCTGCTCGGTGCCGACGATGTGCGGCTGATCTCGCCCGACGGACCTCCGCCGTCGCCGCCGTCCTGGGAGCCCGAGGGCATCGTCAACCTCCTCGGCGGACCGGTCACGTCGCCGTTCGGGATGCGCCGCCACCCGGTCACCGGCGAGGTCAAGCTCCACGACGGCGTGGACCTCGGGGCCGCCTGCGGAACCCCGGTCCCCGCCCTGCTGGCCGGCACCGTGACCTTCTCCGCTCACCGGGGGGCCTATGGAGAACAGGTCGAGCTCGCCCACGGCGACGGCCGGGTCACCTCCTACAGCCACCTGAGCAGCCGCGAGGTGCGCGCCGGCGACCGCGTCGAGGCGGGCCATGTCATCGGCCGTGTCGGCACCACCGGCATGTCTACCGGCTGCCACCTGCATCTCATGCTCCTCATCGACGGCACCCCCGTCGATCCGCTGTCAGCGGGCGGCGCGGGGTGAGGGGGTGGGAATCGGTGGTCGAGCGGGGGCCGTATCGAGAACACCTGCCGCCGACACGTGGCCTCGACTCAAGCTCGGGGGTGGGATTGGCGGTAGGCGGCGCGCAGGCGTTCGTTGGTCACATGGGTGTAGATCTGCGTCGTGCCCAAGGAGGCGTGTCCGAGGATCTCCTGCACCGAGCGCAGATCGGCACCGCCCTCCAGCAGATGCGTCGCCGCGGTGTGCCGGAGCCCGTGCGGTCCGAGATCGGGCACACCCTCGACGGCATTGAGACGGCGGTGCACCACCTGACGTACCGTGCGGGGGTCGATGCGGCCGCCTCGCGCGCCCAGGAAGAGGGCCGGGCCACTCGCCGCGGTGACGAGTGCGGGCCGCCCCTGGCTCAACCACCGTTCGAGCGCCTCGGCGGCGGGCACACCATAGGGCACCGTTCGCTCCTTGCGCCCCTTGCCGAGCACACGCAGCACGCGACGCTCACGATCGACATCGTCGAGGTCGGCACCGGTCAACTCGCCGACGCGGACGCCGGTGGCATACAGCACCTCCAGTATCGCCAGATCGCGCCATCCCACCGGATCGTCGGCCGGGACGGCATCGATGACCTCACGGATGTCCTGCTGGCTGAGGGCCACCGGCAGCTCTCGGTGCGCCTTGGGAGACGCCAGCAGCGCGCCCGCGTCCTGCTCAGCACGCCCCGTCCGCACCAGCCAGGCGGTGAACACCCGGACGGCCGTCGACCGCCGCGCCAGAGTCGTCCGAGCGGCGCCCCGCGTCTTGAGCGATGCCAGCCAGCTGCGCAGAGCGCGCAGGTCGAGGCCGGCAGGATCGGCGATCGTGAGACGTTCGGCGTGGACCGCGAGCGAGCGCAGATCGGTCAGATACGCCCGGACCGAATGCTCGGAGAGATCGCGTTCCCGGCGCAGATGATGCTCGTACTCGCCGAGCACCGCGCTCCACCGCTCGCCGATGTCCTCGCTCATGACCGAGCTCAGCCGCCCGCGAACGGCGGAAGCAGATCGACGGTCTGTGCGCCCTCGACCCGTCCTGCACCCGAACGACGCTCGCCGTCCACGAGCACCGAGCATCCCTCGAGGACCGGTCGGGCACTCGGCGAATACGCGCTCAGGGCCTCGATGACGGCGCCGACGGTCGTGGGATCGGTCAGCTCGAGATCCTCGAGCCCGAACTCGGCACGCCCCACGGAGTGCCGCGCTGCGGCGAACAGACGGATGCGGGTCACCTCAACCACCGATCTGGCTCATCGACCGCTCCGGGGCCTCGAAATGCTCGTCGATGCCGTGGCCCGCGGGCTTGCCCCACATCGCCTCACGCCACAGGTCGGCGATCGCGTCGTCGTCGGCGCCCTCACGCAACGGGCCCAGCAGGTCGGTCTCGGTGCGCGCGAACAGGCAGTGGCGGATGGTGCCCTGCGAGGTCAGTCGCGTGCGCCGGCAGTCGGCGCAGAAGGGCTCGCTGATCGAGGCGATGATGCCGATCGTGCCGCGCGCAGTTCCGTCACCGCCCAGCACCTCGAAACGCTCGGCCGGTGCGCCCTCGCGAGGGGCGGGGTGCGGACGCAGCCGATACCCCGCGTCACCGAGGATCTCGCGGACACGAGCGGCGGGCACAAAGGTGCGTGCGTCCCACACTCGGTCGGCGTCGAGCGGCATCTGCTCGATGAACCGCAGTTCGAAGTCGCGGTCGAGACACCATTCGAGAAGCTGTGCGGCATCCTCGCCGTCGTTGATACCCGGCATGAGCACCGCGTTGACCTTGATCGGCGAGAGACCCGCCACTTCAGCGGCGTCGATGCCCTCCAGCACACGTGGCAGCAGCGAGCGCCGGCTGAGCAGCTGCGCGTGGGTCGGGTCCAGGGTGTCGAGGGAGACATTGATCCGCTGCAAGCCCGCGTCCACGAGTGCCTGGGCTCGCGAGGCCAGGCCGACGGCATTGGTGGTCAGGCTCAGATCGACATCGAGTTCTGCGAGATCGCCGACGATCTCGATGAGATCGCGGCGCAGCAACGGCTCCCCGCCGGTCAGCCGGACGGATCTGACACCCAGGTCACGGACGGCGATGCTCGTGAGGCGGGCGATCTCGGCCCGCGTCATCAACGCTTCGTCGGGAGCGAGCGGCAGTCCTTCCGCCGGCATGCAGTAGGTACAGCGCAGATTGCATCGCTCGGTCAGCGAGATGCGCAGGTCGTCGGCGACCCTGCCGTGACGGTCGGCCAACGGACGCGCCACGGGGTGAGGGAGCATCGCTGAGGCAGCCATGGATCCAGTATGACCCAGGACACCAGGGCGCCCCGCCGGGCACTCACCGCGCGTCGTCGCTGGTCTCGACGATGACCGTCGTGGCCTTGACGACCGCCACCGCCACGGCCCCTGGCTCGAGCCCGAGTTCACGCACCGATTCGGTGCTCATCAACGAGACCACGCGATGCGGTCCACACTGCAGCTCGACCTGTGACATCACCGTGTCGCTCACGACCTCGGTGACGATCCCCACGAAGCGATTGCGCGCCGACCGCGCGACGCCGAGTCCGTCCGAGGGCACGACCGCGTGCTCTCGTGCGTAGCGGCCGAGACTCGCACCGTCGACCGAGGCCGGCGATCCCCCACCCGATTCCAAGGCGCCCGAGGACAGCAATCGCCGGACCGTGTCGTCGCTGACTCCGAGGAATCTCGCCGCCTCGGCCACGCGGATCTGCGTCATGGCGCCTGAGTCTAGGGTCCGAGCGGGATCCTCGCTCGGCCGACCGTGGGCGGTGGGCCACGCACGTCTCACCACCGTCGAGAGGTGCGCAGCCCACCGCCCACCGTGACCAGAGGTGCGCAGCTCACCGCCCACCGTGACGAGGCCCGCTAGGCCGGATAGGTCGTGACCTCGGTGGCCTTCACCACGGCGAAGACCTCCGTTCCCGGCACCAGGCCCAGTTCGGCGAGAGCTCCCGCCGTCACCTCGGCGCTCATCTCGGCACCCCCGGGGCCGTCGACGCGCACCCGCACGGTCGCCCCACGCGGCTCCAGCTCGCGGACCCTCGCCGGGAGCACGTTGCGGGGGCTGCCGACCGGGGGCTCGAGGTAGAGGGCCACCGCCCGTGGAGCGAAGGCGGCGATCGCCGGCTGTCCCGGATCCACCGCGATGTGGGCAGCACCGTGCATCTCGGCCCCGCCCGTCGACCGCACACCGTCCTTCGTGGCGGTTCCGGGCCACAGGTTGACATCGGCGATCGACGCGCCGAAGGTACTGCGCGGTCGGGCGAGCACGTCGGCGGTCGGCCCCTCCTCAGCCACCCCACCGTCCTCCAACACGACCACCCGGTCGGCGAGGAGCAGCGCATCGAGCACATCGTGCGTGACGATGACCGACGTCCGGTCGGCCAGGACCCGGCGCAGCATCTGGCGCACCGAGGGCACCATGGTGACGTCCAGCGCGGCCATCGGCTCATCGAGCAGCAGCAACCGCGGCTCGGCGGCGAGAGCGCGGGCCACCGAGATGCGTTGAGCCTGCCCTCCGGAGAGCTGCGACGGCTTACGCCCGGCGTACTCGCCGGCCCCCACCTCGTCCAACCAGCGTCGGGCAGCCTCTCGTGCCGCACGTCGCGGCACGCCCCTACTGCGAGGCCCGAAGGCGACATTCTCGGTCACCGTCAGATGGGGGAACAGCAGGGCATCCTGTGCCAGCAGCGCGATACCCCGGGCGTGGGGCTGCCGCCATAGTCCCCGTCCCCCGGTGTCCACGTCGAACAGCGTCTCGCTGCCGAGGCGCGCGCTGCCCCGATCGGGACGCAAGGTCCCCGCGATCGTGGACAGCAGCGTGGACTTGCCGGCGCCATTGGGACCGAGCACCGCGACCGTCTCTCCGTCCGCGACCTCCAGCCGCAGATCCACTCCCCGCTCCTCGAGGAGAATCTCGCACTCCAATGCCGGCGTATCAGTCACATCTGCCCCCTCGACCCACGCACGAGGCCGATGACGAGCACCGCCACCACCACGAGAACCAGTGACAGCGCCACCGCGGCGTCCGGGTCGACCTCGCGCTGCAGGTAGATCTCCAGCGGCAAGGTGCGCGTCACACCCTGCAGGCTGCCCGCGAAGGTGATCGTGGCGCCGAACTCCCCCAGCGCCCGCGCGAAGGCCAGGATCGCGCCGGAAGCGAGGCCCGGCAGCACCAACGGCAGGGTCACGCGCCGCAAGACGGTGGTCGGCTTGGCGCCGAGGGTTGCCGCCACGATGTCGTAGCGTTGGCCCGCCGTGCGCAGCGTGCCCTCGAGGCTGACCACGAGGAAGGGCAGCGACACGAAGGTCTGAGCGAGCACCACCGCCGCGGTCGAGAAGGCGATCTGGATACCGAGGACCTCCAGGTGCTCACCCAGCAGGCCGCGGCGACCGAAGGTGTAGAGCAGGGCGATGCCACCGACGACCGGGGGGAGCACCATCGGCAGCAGCACGAGCGAACGCAACACCGACTGACCCGCGAAGCGGGTCCGGACGAGCACGATCGCCATCGGCACGCCGAGGACGAGGCACGCCACCGTGCTGATCGAGGCGGTGATCAGGCTCAACCTCAAGGCTGCGACCGATGACTCGGAGGTGATCAAGGAGATGAACTGCGACCAGTCGACGCGAGCCATCAAAGCGAGCAGCGGGAGCAGCACGAAGGCCGCTCCCGCCACCGCGGGGACATAGACCCAGGCCGGGAGGCCGGAGTACTGAGGGGATCTCACGTCACTCAGACTGCACGAAGCCCGCCTCGCCGAGCACCTCCTGGCCCATGGGGCCCAGCACGAAGTCGACGAAGCGCTGAGCCACGTCGCCGTGCTCGCTGTCGGAGAGGACCGCAATCGGGTAGTCGTTGACGGCCTCAGCGGCCTCCGGGAAGGAGATGCTCTCCACCGCATCCCCTGCGCCCACAGCATCCGTGACGTAGACCAGCCCGGCGTCGGCCTCCCCGGAAGTGACCTTGGCGAGCACGTCGGTTACGGCGGACTCCTCGCTGGACGGACTCAGGGTGACACCCGAGCTCTCCTCGACCTCCTTGGTGGCGGCGCCGCACGGCACCTCGGGAGCGCAGATGACCAGGGTGACGTCCTCGGCGGCCAGGTCCTCGAAACCCTCGATGTCCTTCGGATTGCCCGGAGCGGTGACGATCTGCAGCGTGTTGGCGGCGAACAACGTCGGCTCGCCCTCCACCAGGTCATCGCCGGTCGCCTTCTCCATGTTCTTCTCGTCGGCTGAAGCGAAGACATCGGCCGGAGACCCGTTCTGGATCTGCGCCACCAGATCGGAGGACCCCGCGAAGTTGAACTCGACCGAGACTCCTTCGTTCTCCGCCTCGAATCTCTCACCCAGCTCGGTGAAAGTACTGGTCAGCGATGCCGCGGCGAAGACGGTCAGCGTGACCTGCTCGGTCTCCGCCTCGCTCGAGGCCTCGTTGTCTCCATCGCCACCGCACGCGCTCAATCCGCCGATCAGCGCGAGAGCTGCGGCGGCGCCCAAGAAACGTCTCATAGGCGATGATTCTACGCATATGCGATAGATCTGGCCGATTCGACCCGCAGGTGCGATCCCCTGTCGTCCGTCGCGGCACGACCGGTAGCGTTCGGACATGACCGTGAGCCTGGAAACACATCGCACCGAGGTCGAGCGACTGCTGGCCCTCGCCGACCAGAGACGCCGGGCCCGGCCGGCGGACTCGTGCTCCCTCCCCCAGGCGCTCGGCCGCCGACTTGCCCGAGATGTCGCCGCACCTGAGGACGTCCCCGCCTTCGACAACTCCCAGATGGACGGATTCGCCGTCCGGAGTACGGACTTGCGGTCGGCGAAGACCGCACCGGTGACGCTCCCGGTCGCGGCGCCCATCGCCGCTGGCGCATCGGCCGGCTCCCTGACGCCCGGCACAGCCGCCCCGATCATGACCGGGGCGCCGATTCCCGCAGGCGCCGACGCCGTGATCCCGATCGAGCGAACCCGGCCCGGCGATTTCTCCGCCCCTGAGGTCACCTTCGACGCCCCTGCCCCCGGGGGACAGTACGTCCGTCCCCGCGGCGATGACATCCGCGCCGGTGCGGTCCTCATGCCTGCCGGCACCTCGATCTCGGTGGCGGGCATCGGTGCGCTCACCGGGGGCGGCCTGACGTCGGTCGAGGTCGAGCCGACTCTGCGGATCGCGATCATCAGCACCGGTGACGAGATCGCCAACGGCCAGATCCCGGACTCGAACAGCGCGGCACTCGCCGCTGCCTGCGCCGAGATCGGAGCGCACGTCGATCGCTTCATCTGCTCGGACTCCCCGCACGAGTTCGACGAACTGCTCGATCGCCTCGACCACGACCTCGCGCTCACGATCGGCGGGGTCAGCGCCGGCGCCTACGAGGTCGTGCGCCAAGCCCTCTCCCCGCTCGCCGACGCATGGTTCGATCACGTTCCCCTCCAACCAGGCGGCCCCCAAGGTCGCGCCGTACGCGCCGGACTGCCGATCCTGTGCCTCCCGGGCAATCCGGTCAGTTCGCTGGTGTCCTTCGAGTTGTTCATCCGTCCTGGGCTCGCACGTCGATGCGGGCAGGTCGATCCTGATCGCCCTCGTGGCACAGCGCCTCTGGCTGCGCCGCTGACCTCGATCCCCGGCAAGCTCCAAGTGCGGCGCGGGACCCTCGACGAGCACGGAGAGGCGCGGGTGATCGGTGGAGCGGGCTCGCATCTGCTGGCCGCCTACGCTGTGGCCACCCACCTGATCTTCGTGCCCGCCGAGATCGAGGAGTTAGCGGCCGGCGATACAGTGGCGTGGTGGAGGATCGCAGCGCTCTGAGCCATTACCGGGACGACGGCTCGGCACATATGGTCGATGTCTCGGCCAAGGAGTCCACGACTCGCACCGCGGTGGCCGAAGGCCGTTTCGTGACGCGCCCCGATGTGGTCGACCAGATCACCGACGGCCGACTCCCCAAGGGTGAGGCACTCGCCACCGCACGCATCGCCGGTGTGCTCGCCGCCAAGCAGACTCCCACGCTCATCCCCCTCTGTCATCCCCTGCCGTTGTCGAAGATCGAGATCGACCTCCTTCCCGAGACCGATACGGTCGTCATCCGCGCCACCGTCCGCACGACGGCTCCGACCGGGGTCGAGATGGAGGCGATGACGGCGGTGAGCGTGGCGGGACTGACGCTCTACGACATGGTCAAGGCCGTCGATCGCGCGGCCTCGATCGAGGGCATCCGGGTGATCTCGAAACAGGGCGGCACGCACGACTGGGAGGCCGGGGATGCGTGAGCCCACCGGCCTCGTCGTCGTGGCCTCCACCAGTGCCGCGCACGGCGAGGCCGAGGACCGCACCGGCCCGGTGATCGCCGACTGGCTTCGCGAGCAGGGGGTGTCCTGCGGCGATCCGGTGGTGGTGCCCGACGGGCCTCCGGTCGAGACCGCGCTGCGCGATGCCGTCGGCGGCGGCATCGCGGTGGTGCTGACGACCGGCGGGACCGGCATCACCGTGGATGATCTGACTCCCGAGGCCACCGACGCCGTGTTGGAGCGACCGTTGCCTGGAGTCGCCGAGGCGATGCGGGCCCGTGGTCTCGAGGCGACACCCTTCGCGGCGCTGTCCCGAGGACGCGCCGGCGTCGCGGGGCGGACCTTCATCGCGAATCTGCCGGGCTCGCCTGGAGGGGTCCGTGACGGCCTGGAGGTCCTCGAGCCCCTGGTGCATCATCTCCTGGCGCAGCTCGGACATCTCACCGACGACGACCCGCACCCACCCCGAGGAGAAGACCGATGAGCGTTCAGCTGGCCGATATCTGGGACGACGACCTCGAGCTCGACCAGCTCGTCGCCCTCGTCGGCACCCCCGGGCACGGCGCAGTGGCGACCTTCACAGGCTGTGTACGCGATCACGACGGCGGCCGGTCGGTGACCCGCCTGGTCTACGAGGCACATCCAGAGGCGGTCGCCCGTCTGCAGGCGTCGGCGGCACGGATCGCCGAACGCGGGGTCTCCGTGGCGGTCCTGCATCGGACCGGGAGCCTGGCGATCGGCGATGCGGCGATCGCCGCTGCGGTGTCCGCCCCGCACCGCAGCGAGGCCTTCGCCGCGATCGCCGACCTCATCGACGATGTCAAGGCGACCGTCCCGATCTGGAAGCACCAGTTCTACGCCGACGGATCGGACGACTGGGTCAACTCGCCCTGAGCTTCGACACGACACCAGCCCGCATCGGCCTGCCAGGCCAGTCCAGCACGTTCCAGACGATTCAAGGCACGCAGTGCATGGGACGTGCCGATGCGCAGCCGTCGCGCCAGTTCCGCGGGAAAAACCGGGACGCGATCGAGCGCATCGAGCACAGCTCCGGCGACCGGGTCGGGCAGCTCGCTACCGCCGACCTGCGCGGAGAAGCCGAGGAGCTCGGCCACGACATCGGTGCCGCTGCCGACGAGAACGGCTTTGCCGCCGCGGATCGCCTCGTGCGTGCCCTGCGACTGCGCTGAAGTGATGGGCCCCGGTACCGCCATCGTGACCCGACCCAGCCGATCAGCCCAGTGCAGCGTGTTCAGCGAGCCGCTGCGCCGGGCCGCCTCCACGACGACGAGTCCGTCGCTCAGGGCCGCGATGAGCCGATTGCGCGCGAGGAAGCGCGAGCGGGCCGCCGGCGCACCCGGCGGGTACTCCGAGATCACCACCCCGCGCTCGGCGATGCGTCCGAGGAGGGAGGCGTGGGCGCGCGGATAATCCAGGTCGGCCCCGCAGGCGAGGACGGCGATGCCCGGATCGCCCACCAGGATCCCGCCGCGATGGGCTGAGGCATCGATGCCGAAGGCCGCACCGCTGACGATGCTGAATCCGGCATCGGCACCCACCGCCGCGATATCCGCCGCGGCCTCGGCACCGTAGGTCGTGCAGTCGCGGGCGCCGACGACGGCCAGAGCATGGTCGCTGAGGAGCCGAAGGTCCCCCGTGCCTCGGCACCACAGCCCGAGGGGTGCGCCTGCCGCGCCCGATGCCCCCTCGGTGTGCTGGAGGTCGCCCAGCTGCACCGGCCACTCCTCGTCCTCGGGCGTGACCCATCGCACCCCGTTGTCGCGACCGCCACTCTCGACCCCGGCACGATCACGTTCCGCCCGTCGCAGGCCTCTAATCCACGTCTCGGGCCAGCTTGCGGTAGGCGACCTGAGCCGCTCCAGCAGCCCGATGGCACCGCCCGAGGCCTCGAGCGCGGACGGCAGTCGCGGATCACCGGGCTCGACCGCCAGGGAGAGCAGCAGCCGCGCCTCCCGCACATGTTCGCTCGCGTCGCCCATGTCAGGCTGCCTGCAGTCGCTCACGCAGTGCCCCACCGATCGACGTGCCCCTCCGCAGGGCGAGCGCGGTACTGACGTCGTCATCGTCCGGCTGCTCGTGACCGACCAGATCCGCCACGGTCCACGCCACCCGCAGCACCCGGTCGGCCGCCCGAGCACTGAGCTTGCCGCCCTGGAGCTGCTGCTCGAGCACGGCCCTGGCGGGGGTGGTCGGTGGGAGCTCCTTGCGGATCACGACACCTGAGACCTCGCTGTTGAGCCGGGCGCCGTACGGCTCCAGACGCAGCCGTTGACGATCCCGCGCGGAGCCGACATCTTCCGCCCATCGCGCACTCGTTCGCCGGCACGCCAGGCTCTCGGCGAGCTCCGGGCGGGTGGGAGCGCGCAGCACCCGATGCAGGTCGATCCGGTCACGCACCGGCCCGCTGATCTTGTCACCGTATCGGCGGCGCTGCACCGGAGTGCACTCGCACCGTTCGACGACCGAACCGCTGTAGCCGCACGGACAGGGATTGGCGGCCAGCACCAATTGGAAGCGCGCCGGGAACACCGCCGTCTGCGCGGCTCGTGAGACGACGACCGTGCCGCTCTCCAGGGGCTGACGGAGAGCATCGATGACATTGATCGCGAACTCCGGAGCCTCATCCAAGAACAGAATCCCTCGGTGCGCGAGACTCATCGCGCCGGGACGGATCTGCCGGCTGCCTCCACCGACGATCGCCGCGGCGCTGGCCGAGTGATGCGGATCGATGAACGGCGGACGGCTCAGCAGCGGGGCGTCCGCGGGCAGCACCCCCGCGACCGAGTGGACCGCGCTGACATCGAGCGAGGCGGCCAGGTCCAGATCGGGCAGCAGGGCCGGTAGGCGTTGGGCGAGCATCGTCTTGCCGATGCCGGGAGGCCCGGTCATCGCCACATGGTGGCCGCCTGCCGCCGCGATGACCGTCGCGAGTCGAGCGTCGTCCTGTCCGGCGACATCCGCCAGATCGAGCTGGTCGACCCGACGGCTCGACCATCCCGCCTCTTGCGTGGTCTCCAGCGGCTCGACCGGTGGGTCGTCCGCCGGGGGTTGCTCGCCGGTCAGCACCGCGATCACGTGACGCAGCGATCGCACCCCGAGCACCTCGACTCCGGGGACGAGGCCCGCCTCGGCCGCATTGGCCTCCGGCACGACGACTCGCTCGACCCCGGCTTCGGCCGCCGCCAAGACCGCCGGCAGCACCCCGCGGATGGCGCGGACACGGCCGTCCAGCGCCAGTTCACCGAGGAAGACCGTGTCGGCGCATCCCTCCGCGGGAACGAGGCGCTTGGCCATGAAGACGGCCACGGCGATCGCCAGATCGTAGTGGGATCCGTTCTTGGGGAGCGAGGAGGGCGCGAGGTTGATGGTGACCCGATGCTCGGGCCAGCCGGTGCCGGAGTTGACGACGGCCGAGCGCACGCGGTCTCTGGCCTCGCTGACCGTCGCATCGCCGAGCCCGACGATGACCGTGCCGGGCATGCCCGAGGAGACATCGACCTCGACCTCGATGGGGCGTCCACGTAAGCCGTCGAGGGCGACGGACCGGGTCGCGCCGGCCATCAGGCGACTCCCGCCACACGCTCGACACGTGGGGCGCCCCGCGCCGGGACCACCACCGCGACCACGTCGATCCGCACCGCCGGCGGATGCAGCCCGCTGACCTCGAGCCAGTGCGCCGCGAGCCGTCGTAGCGTGGCCGCCTTGCGAGGACCCACTGCCTCCAACGGCGTCCCGAAGGCGTCTCCCGACCTGGTCTTGACCTCACAGATCACCAGCGTGTCGCCGTCGCGCGCGACGATGTCGATCTCACCGAACCGCGAGGTCCAGTTGCGATCGAGCACCACCATGCCCGCTTCTCGGAGGAAGTCGTACGCGAGCCGTTCCCCATAGGCGCCCAGCGCCTTGTTCCGTGCGTAGGTCATGCAGCGATCGTGCGGCCGCAGCGGCCCTCGGACCAGACCCGTCCGCGGATCTGTGGACGACCGAACGCCACGTCGATCCTGTGGACGAACCGCCATCCGCCGTGTGCGTCAGCGCGCGAACATGCTCCGCACGCGCACCCACAACGGATCCCCTGCGCCGAGCCCGTTCGCCAGGCGCATGGGGCCGGCGATCAGACCGCCACCGCAGAATGTCGCCAGCAGCGCGAGATAGAGCGCCGCGGCACCGTACGCCGCGTTCTCACCGAATCCGAGCGAGAGATCCCGCGGCGAGACGAAGGAGACGATCGCGACACTCCACGCGCAGACCGCCAGGAGCGACACGAGGCTCGCCAGCGCGATCCGCGCGAAGATCGGCGGCTCGACGTTCACCGTGCGGGCCGCGACCCAGCCTCCGAGGCTCGTCGAACGTTCACCCGATCGGAAGGGCACCACGACCCAGGCGGCAGCCGCGCGTGTGAGGACACGGCCCGTGCGCCGTAACCGGACGAGCACGACGACACCGCACGGCGCCATGAGCAATGCCACGAGTCCGATCACGAGATCCTCCCCGCGAGGAAGGACCCGCCAGGCAACAGACAGCCCGGCGAAGAGGACGGCGACGCATCCGCCTCCAGCCGCCGCCGCGAAGGCCACGACGCCCACGAGCAGACGGGACCAGCGCTCATAGTCCGCGCGCAGGCGGCGCACCGCCTGGTCGGTCTCCCACGCGCTCGCGTCACCGGTTTCCGGCCCTCTCAAGAACGCGCGCGACTCCGGAAGGAGGAAGGAGAAGGACACCGTCTCCTGCTAGTCGCTCTCAGGCAGTTTGAAGTCCGAGTCCTGGAGCTCTTCGACGTTGACGTCCTTGAAGGTCAGCACCTTGACATTCTTGGCGAACCGAGCGGGGCGGTAGATGTCCCACACCCACGCGTCGGCCATCGTCACCTCGAAGTAGGCGTCGCCGGTCTCCGAGCGCACCTTCACATCGACCGCATTGCACAGATAGAAGCGTCGATCGGTCTCCACGACGTACTTGAAGATCCGCACGACATCGCGGTACTCCCGGTACAGCGCAAGCTCCATCTCGGTCTCATAGCGTTCGAGATCCTCAGCGCTCATGCCGCCACCACCTCAACGAATCGAGGGCGGCATGGGATAGTCCCGAAACTTCGCTCGCTACGTTCGCTCATGGCTGCCCTCCTGTCGCGGTCATCGCCGCTTGAACGTTGACGTACGTCATCCGATGCTCCGCACACGGACCGTGTTCGCGCAAGGCCTGCTCGTGCCGCGCGGTCGAGTATCCCTTGTGCACCGCGAATTCGTACTGCGGGTACTTCTCGTGCAGATCCACCATGATCCGGTCGCGCGTCACCTTGGCGATGATCGACGCCGCCGCGATCGACGCGGAGACCCGGTCGCCCTTCCACACGGCGAGTCCTGGTGTGCCCAGGCCGTCGACGCTGAATCCGTCGGTCAGCACATAGGCGGGGACGATCTCCAACCGGGCGAGAGCGCGACGCAGAGCTGCCACATTGGCGCGATGCAGCCCCAGGCGATCGCACTCCCCCGGCTCGACCACGACGACCGACCAGGCGCGCGCACGTCGAGTGATGAGCTCGAAGCAGGACTCGCGACGCTTGGGGGTGAGCAGCTTGGAGTCGGCCAGGCCGTCGATCGGCTTGTCGAGCACGGCCGCGGCGGCCACCAGCGGCCCCGCACAGGCTCCTCTGCCCGCCTCGTCGACACCCGCGATCGGCGTCAACCCACGGCGGATCAGCGCCCGCTCATAGCCGTACAGGCCGGCATCGCGGCGGATTGTGGGCCCGGAGAGGAGTGTGGTCACGGCACCTTCTCGAAGGCGTCGGTCCCTCCGATGAAACCGAAACGGCTGAACGGCCAGACCCGCAGCCAGGCCTTGCCGACGACATCGTCCTCGCGGATGAATCCGCCGCCGGGATCACCGAGGTGGTAACGGGAGTCCGAGGAGTTGCCTCGATTGTCGCCCTGGACCCACAGATAGCCCTCCGGCACCTCCACCTCGAAGGTGCGATCGGCATTCGCCTCGGCATCGGCGAGGTACGGCTCGTCGATGGATTCGCCGTTGACCTGCAGCCGGCCTTCGTCATCGCAGCAGGAGACCGTGTCTCCCCCGACGCCCACGACGCGCTTGATGAGATGCCCGCCGGAGGGGTACAACCCGATGACCTCGAGCGAGCGCTGGACGATATTCCCCGGCCCTGCCGACTCGGCGGAGCCGAGCCAGCCCCCCGGATCGTCGAAGACGATGATGTCTCCGCGCTTCGGATCGCCGGTCCAGTAGGAGACCTTCTGCACGAGCAGCTTGTCGTCGATCTGCATCTCCGGCTCCATCGAGGCGGAGGGGATGTAGAACGCCTGGACGAAGAAGGTCTTGACGATGACGGCCAGCACGACTGCCGTCACGATCAGCAGGATCGACTCCTGCCACACAGGCAGCTGGCGCTTCTCGGTCGTCACTCGATGAAGCGTACCGGGCACCTAGACAACGCTGTCGGGGGCACGCTGGAACGCGAGACGACCCCGCCGCGGCGGGGTCGTCTCGGGTAGGGAACGCGGAGGTCAGTCCTCGCGCTTCTCCTTGATCTTGGCAGCCTTGCCGCGCAGGTTGCGCAGGTAGTACAGCTTGGCGCGACGGACGTCACCGCGCGTCGCGACCTCGATCTTGTCGATGACCGGGGAGTGAAGCGGGAACGTACGCTCCACGCCGACACCGAAGCTCACCTTGCGGACGGTGAAGGTCCGTCCGACGCCCGAGCCCTGCACCTTGATGCAGACACCCTGGAACACCTGCACACGCGAGCGGTTGCCCTCGACGATGTTGACGTGGACCTTGAGCGTGTCGCCGGCGCGAAACTCGGGGATGTCGCTGCGCAGCTGGCTGGCAGCGATCTGATCGACGACATTGGTCATGACTGCTCCTCATCGATGCCACAGGTCACCGACGGATTCGATGAACGATATTGGACGGTGCTGCAAGCGACGGGTCTCCCCTGTGGCAGAGGCGTCGGCACCGAGGGTCCATTCTGCCACAGCAGTCGATGACCTCGGTAATCGGCATACCGCTCCGTAGCCGCGAAGCGATGATGCGTCGTGGCCGCCCTCGCGACCACGACGCATCATCGTTCTTTCACCCGCAGCGTATGCGGGGGCTCTGGAGGTCAGTCGAACTTGTATCCCTCGCCGTGCAGCGCGAGGTCGATGCCGGCGATCTCGTCCTCCTCCTTGGCCCGGAAGCCGATCATCGCGTCGATCAGCTTGCCGAGCGCGTACGCGATGACGAAGGAGTAGACCGCCACCGCGACGGCCGGGACAGCCTGCACGATCAGCTGATCGATGCCGCCGCCGTTCAGCAGTCCGGAGCCGCCGCCCTGCAGCGCCACGCCATCGCCATTGGGCTCCCAGGAGACGAAGCCCAGGTAGATGCAGCCGATGAAACCGGCCACGAGGTGCAGTCCGACCACGTCGAGCGAGTCGTCGAAGCCGAGCTTGAACTTCAGGTCGATGGCGAAGGCACAGACGGCGCCCGCGATGAGACCGAGCACGATGGCCGCCAGCGGTGTGAGATTGAAGCAGGCGGGCGTGATCGCGACCAGGCCCGCGACGACACCCGAGGCGGCGCCGACCGCGGTCGCCTTGCCGTCCTTGAAGTGCTCGACCACGATGAAGCCGATGATGCCGGCGGCCGGAGCCGCGATGGTGTTCAGGAAGATGATGGCACCCGAGCCGTCGTCCTCGGCGGCGCCCGCATTGAAGCCGAACCAGCCGAACCACAGCACCGCGGCGCCGATCAGCACTAGCGGGACATTGTGCGGTGCCGAGTCCTCCTTGCTGAAGCCCACGCGGCGCTGGCCGAGGACGATGGCGAGAGCGAGCGCTGCCGCACCGGCGCTGATGTGCACGACGGTGCCGCCGGCCCAGTCCATCACGGCTCGTCCGCCGACCTCGAACTGCTCGATCCAGCCGCCGCCCCAGACCCAGCCTTGGGAGGGGAAGTAGACGATCGTCGCCCAGAGGCCGGCGAACAGCATCCACGGGAAGAACCGGGCGCGATCAGCGACAGCTCCGGAGATCAGCGCCGTCGTGATGACCGCGAAGGTCGAGCCGAAGGCGATGCCGGCCAGGTCCGCCGGGGCCTCCTGCGCGGTAGTGGTGAGCCCGAAGTCGGAGAACGGGTTGCCGACCAGGAGGCCGATACCCTCGCCGCTCAAGGTGCCCAGGTTGTTGCCGTAGAGGATCCACAGCACGAAGACCAAGCCCATCGCGCCGAAGCTGAGCATCATCATCGAGACGACGCTCTTCGCCTTGACCAGACCGCCGTAGAAGAAGGCCAGTCCGGGGGTCATGAACAGAACAAGGGCCGCGGTGACCAGCAGCCAGATCGTTCCGGGTTCCATATCAACCTCTTTGCGTGTCGGTGAAGGTACAGCCTCGACACGGCGGCGCTGCCGTGACTGGCACTGCACCGATGCTCATCGGACGCGGTTACGAACTCCCGCCGCGGCTGTTTCAGCGCGGTAACACGAAACGCGTTGAGGTTAAATCTAGGTGGCCTGCCCCGGGAGTTCGCCCCTCATGCGTGTTCACCAGGACGCCTGGATCCTTGGGTGGTGGCCTACGCACCCCTCACCTCCTTGGGTGGTGGCCTACGCACCCCTCGAAGCCGACGAGAGGTGCGTGACTCACCGCTCGAGGTCCGGGCGGCGCGCTCGGGTGCGCTCGACGGCCTGCTCATGGCGCCAGCGCGCCACATTGCCGTGGTGACCCGAGAGCAGCACCTCCGGCACGTCGCGCCCGCGCCAGCTGGCGGGTTTGGTGTAGACGGGGTACTCGAGCAGGCCATCGGCGTGCGACTCCTCGACCAGGGAGTCGGGGTTGCCCATGAACCCCGGGATCAGCCGCACCACGGCCTCCGTGATCGCCAGCGCGGCGACCTCTCCCCCGTTCAGCACGAAGTCCCCGAGGGAAAGCTCCGCGAGCCGCCAGCGATCGGCGATCTCATCGATGACACGTTGATCGATGCCCTCATAGCGTCCGCAGCAGAAGACCAGGTGGCGCTCTGCGCTCAGCGCGGCCGCGCGACCCTGATCGAAGACCTCGCCCGAGGGTGTCGGGACGATGACCACGCTCTCCTCGGTGCAGACGGAATCGAGCGCCTCACCCCAGGGCTCGGGGCGCATGACCATGCCTGCGCCACCGCCATAGGGAGTGTCGTCGACCGTGCGGTGACGATCGTGCGTCCACTCGCGTAGATCGTGGACCTGGATGTCGAGCAGCCCTCGCTCGCGAGCTCGCCCTGGCAGCGACAGGGCGAGTGGATCGAGGTACTCGGGGAAGATCGTGATGATGTCGATGCGCACGCCGGTCAGGCCCCTTCGGGACGCGAGACCTCGGCGGTGTCGGGATCGAGCAGCCCCGGGACGTCCACGACGACCACACGGCCGCCGTCGAGATCGACCTCGGGGACCAGCGCCGCGACGAAGGGCACCAGCACCTCAAGTCCGGACGCGTCGATCGCCAGGGTGTCGTGGGCGGGCAGATGCACGACATCGGTCACGACGCCGATGGGCGCTCCCGCCTCGGTGACGGCGTCCAGCCCGATGAGCTGACGGTCGTAGAAGGCGTCCTCTTCGTCGGGCAGTTCGTCGGGATCGATGCGAGCCTCCAGCACGCTGCCCCGCAACGCCTCGGCCGCGGTGCGGTCGGCGACTTCCTGGAACTTCACGATGAAGCGTCCAGAATGCGGCCGCGCGGACGCCACGGTCAGGGTCCCGTCCCCGCAAACGACCGACGAGCCCGGAGCGAAACGTCGCTCGGGCTCGTCGGTGCGGACGTCGACCGTGACATCGCCGCGCACGCCGTGCGCTCGGCCGATCCGGCCGATGACGACCAGCATGGCCGGGTCAGCGCTGGCGGTCGACGTCGACGAAGTCGATCCGCGCGCCGCCCGACCCGGCGATGGCCGAGCTGACGGTGCGGATCGCTGTGGCGGTGCGTCCCCCGCGGCCGATCACCTTGCCGAGGTCATCGGGATGGACCCGGACCTCGTACAAGTCACCGCGCCGGGTCTGCTTGGTGCGGACCGTGACGTCGTCGGGATGCTCGACGATGCTGGCGACGAGGTGCTCGACGACCTCCCGCAGGGGCGCACCCATGATCACTCGGCCTCGGGAGCCGGGGTCTCGTCGGCCGGAGCCTCGGCAGCGGGCTCAGCGGCCTTCTCCTCGGCCTTCGGCTTGCTCTTGCCCGTCGTGGCACCCTTCTTGGGCTCGCTGTGGAGCTCCTTGAGGGCGGCGTCGAACAGGTCGGCCTTGTTCGGCTTGGGCTCGGGCTGCTTCAGGGTCGCCTGCCCGCCGATGTCACCGGTCAGCTTGAGGATCGCGGTGACGGCCTCGGTCGGCTGAGCGCCGACACCGAGCCAGTACTGCGCGCGCTCGGAGTCGACGTGGATCGTCGAGGGCTCGGTCTTGGGGTTGTACGTGCCGATCTCCTCGATCACGCGACCGTCGCGCTTGGTGCGCGCGTCGGCGATGACGATGCGGTAGAACGGGGTGCGGATCTTGCCCATCCGCTTGAGGCGAATCTTGACTGCCACGGGTGTGGTGTCTCCTTGTGATCTGAGCTGTCGGTGACGACGCCACGGCATGTGGGGCAGGCCGCGCGACGTCGGGGGGCCGGACCGTGCAGTTGAGAGGGACCGCATGGCACCGGACGCAAGGCACCATTGTGCCAGAGGAGCACGGCGGCTCCAAACACCCCCTGACGCCCGGAGCCCGAACCGCGAGCGGTGGCTGGCGGCGAGCCGTCAACACCCGGGAGCCCCGGGTGGTTGACCACGCACCGCAATCCTGACCGGGCCGACGGCGGTGAGCCATCC
Source organism: Aeromicrobium piscarium (assembly GCF_007421815.1). GTDB lineage: Bacteria > Actinomycetota > Actinomycetes > Propionibacteriales > Nocardioidaceae > Aeromicrobium > Aeromicrobium piscarium. Next base: position 77,221 of record NZ_VLNT01000002.1, read on the forward strand.
CGCACGTCAGGCGACCGAGTACGTGACAACTCGCCGCTCCCGCCGCCGGACTCAGCTCGCGGGAGCGGCGAACTGCGCGGCGTAGAGGCGCTGGTACGCCCCGCCGGCCTCGATGAGCTCGTCGTGGGTGCCCTGCTCGACGATCGCCCCGTGCTCCATCACGACGATGTGGTCGGCGTCGCGGATGGTGGAGAGTCGATGAGCGACGACGAAGCTCGTGCGACCGCTCCGCAGCCGCGTCATCGCCTCCTGGACGAGGGTCTCGGTGCGCGTGTCGACCGAGCTGGTGGCCTCATCGAGGATCAGGATCGCCGGGTCCGCGAGGAAGGCGCGGGCGATGGTCAGCAGCTGGCGCTGTCCGGCGCTCACTCCCCCACCGTCGTCGTCGATACGGGTCTCATAGCCGTCGGGCAGGGTCCGCACGAAGTGGTCGACGTGGGCGGCCTCGGCGGCACGGGCGATATCGTCCGGTGACGCGTCCTCGGCACCGTACGCGATGTTCTCGCCGATGGTGCCGGAGAACAGCCAGGTGTCCTGCAGCACCACGCCGAACTGATCGCGCAGGTCGGCACGACGCAGCTCGGCGATGTCGACTCCGTCGAGCGTGATGCGCCCGGCGTCGAGATCGTAGAACCGCAGCAGCAGATTGGTCAGCGTCGTCTTGCCCGCACCGGTCGGCCCGACGATCGCGATCGTCTGGCCCGGTTCCGCGACGAGGGAGAGATGCTCGATGAGCGGTTCGTCGGTATAGGAGAAGGACACATCGTCGAAGACGACGCGTCCGCGGACGGGCTGGACCGGTTCGCGCGCGTCGATCTCGGTGGGTTCGCGAGGCTCGTCCAGGAGCCCGAAGACCCGCTCTGCCGAGGCGAGACCGGACTGCAGCAGGTTGATCATCGCCGCGACCTGAGTCAGCGGCTGAGTGAACTGGCGCGAGTACTGGATGAACGCCTGCACCGAGCCGATCGACAACGTGCCCGATGCCACGCGGACTCCCCCGATGACCGCGACGAGCACGTAGTTCAGGTTGGACACGAACATCATCACCGGCTGGATGACACCGGAGATGAACTGTGCTCGGAAGGAGGCATCGAACAAGGCGCCGTTGCTGGCGTCGAACTCCTCGCGTGCCCGCTCACGCCGTCCGAACACCTTGACGACCTCGTGACCGGTGAAGGTCTCCTCGACGTGCGCGTTGAGGCGACCGGTCTGGGTCCACTGGGCGATGAACTGGGGTTGCGAACGCTTCATGATCTGTCCGGTCACCACGATGGCCACCGGGATCGTGACGACCGCGATGACGGTCAGCAGCGGCGAGATCGTCAGCATCATGATGAGAGTGCCGAGGACCATCAGCAGGCTGGTGAGCATCTGGCTGAGCGTCTGCTGCAGCGACTGCGCGACATTGTCGATGTCATTGGTGGTGCGCGACAGGATCTCGCCGCGCTCCTGGCCGTCGAGATAGGACAGCGGCACGTGATGCACCTGGTCCTCGACATCGCGGCGGAGTCCGGCCACCATGCGCTGGACCGCGGTGGTGGCGAGTACACCTTGGAACCAGGTGAACAGCGAAGCCACGAGATAGAGCGCGACCGCGCCGAGCAGCACCCACGCGAGAGCCGTGAAGTCGATCCCGCGGCCGGGAGTCAGATCGACGGAGCCAATGAGCTGCGCGAGGCGGTCGTCGCCCTGCTGTCGCAGCTGCTCGACCACCTCTTCCTTGGTGGCCCCCTCGGGAAAACGGCTGGAGAGGAATCCGTCGAAGACGAGGTCGGTGGCATGTCCGAGGATACGAGGACCCACCACCGAGAGCGCGGTGCCGATGAACCCGAATGCCACGATGCCCCAGACGACGACGCGCTCGGCGAACAGTCGTCGCAGCAGCCGCGCGAAGGTGCCGCGGAAGTCGGCCGGTTTGGCCGGCGGCCCAGCCTGGTGGCTCATGCCGCCTCCTGCTCGCTCAGCTGGGAGAGCACGATCTCGCGATACACCTCGTTGTCCTCCATCAGTTCGGTGTGCGTGCCCGTGCCGACGACATTGCCTCGGTCCATCACGACGATCCGGTCGGCATCGCGGATGGTGCTGATCCGCTGCGCCACGATCACCACCGCCGCCTCGGCCGTCACGGGCCGCAGCGCTCGGCGCAGGGCGGCATCGGTGGCGAAGTCGAGGGCGGAGAAGGAATCGTCGAAGAGATAGAGGAGCGGACGCTTGACGAGAGCGCGAGCGATCGCCAGGCGCTGACGCTGCCCGCCGGAGACATTCGAGCCGCCCTGGCTGATCGGAGCCTCGAGACCACCGGGCATGCGTTCGACGAAGTCGCGTGCCTGGGCGATCTCGAGTGCCTCCCACAGCTCCTCGTCGGTCGCGTCCGCGCGCCCGAATCGCAGATTGGAGGCGACCGTCCCGGTGAACAGCATCGCCTTCTGGGGTACGAGCCCCATCACCGCCCAGACATCGGCCGGGCGCAGATCGCGCAGATCGCGACCATCGAGGAGGACCGCGCCGCCGGTGACATCGAAGAGCCGGGTCATCAGGCCGAGGACCGTCGACTTGCCGCTGCCCGTGCCGCCGACTATCGCCGTGGTCTCGCCGGGGCGCACGACGACCGAGGCGTGCCGGACCACGTCGTGCTCGGCGCCCGGATAGCGGAACGAGGCATCGTCGAGGTCGAGCCTGCCCTGGGTGATGGCGACCGCGGGGATGTCGGGGCTCACGTCGATGACCGGCTCGGTGTCGAGGACCTCCGTGATGCGCTCGGCGGAGACCTCGGCGCGGGGCCACAGCATGAAGATGAAGGTGGCCATCATGACCGACATCAGGATCTGGATCAGGTAGTTCTGGAAGGCCGTGAGCGCACCGATCTCCAAGTCGCCGGACTCGATGCGGTGGGCTCCCCACCAGATCGCCAGCACGACCGAGAGGTTCATGATGCCCATCAGCAGCGGGAAGAAGATGCTCATGAGCCGGCCGGCGGAGATCGCCACATCGCGGTAGGCCGTGTTGGCGTCGCCGAAACGCTCGGTCTCGTAGCGTTCCTTGACGAATGCGCGGATGACGCGGATGCCGGTGATCTGCTCGCGCATGATCCCGTTGATCCCGTCGATCCGGCTCTGCATGAGCCGGAAGAGCGGGCGCATCCGACGGATGATGAGCGACAGGGTGATGACGAGGACCGGCAGGACGATGACCAGCACGCCGGAGAGCTGCACATCCTGACGGAGCGCCATCACGATGCCGCCGATCCCCATGATGGGCGCGACGAGCAGCATCGTGAGTCCCATGAACAGCAGGAGCTGCACCTGCTGGACGTCGTTCGTGGAGCGGGTGATGAGGGTCGGCGCGCCGAACTGCGACATCTCGCGCGCGCCGAAGCCGTCGACGGCCCCGTAGACGCCGGCACGCAGATCGCGTCCGACGCCCATCGCCACCTTGGACCCGATGTAGACCGCGACGATATTGGTGATCACCTGCACGACGGTGACGGCGAGCATCAGCCCGCCGACCCGCCAGATGTACCCGACATCACCCTGGGCGACACCGTCGTCGATGATGTCGGCGTTGAGGCCCGGCAGATACAGGGTGGCCAGGGTCTGCACCAGCTGGAAGACCGCGACCCAGGCGATCGCACCACGATAGGGGCGCAGATGCCTGCGCAGGAGTCCGATCAGCACCTGGTCAGCCTACGCCCGGGCACCGACGGTTCCCGTCTGATGGAACCCTCCGGCCGGAGAGGCCCGAGCCGCCCCGCCCTCGGGCGGTGACCTACACACTCCTGCGCCGAGTGGCGCCCGAACCGAGAGGTGAGTGACGCACCCCTCAAGCCGTCCGAGAGGTGCCTAACTCACCGCCCTCCAAACCGAGAGGTGCGTAGGTCACCGCCCCGGTGGGCGATGGCGACCCTAGACGACGAGATCGAGGGCGACGACGATGATCAGGCCGGTCACCGAGAGCACGGTCTCCATGATCGACCACGACTTGATGGTCTGGCCGACCGAGAGCTTGAAGTACTCCTTGACCAGCCAGAAACCGGCGTCGTTGACGTGCGAGAAGAACACCGACCCCGCACCGATCGCCAGCACCAGCAAGGAGACCTCCCCTGCCGCCAGGTCACCGGCGATCGGTGCCATGATGCCGGCAGCCGTCACCGTGGCGACCGTCGCCGAGCCCGTCGCCAGGCGGATCAGCACCGCGACACCCCATGCCAGCACGACCACTGAGAACCCGCTGTCGCTGACCCAGTCGGCGATCACACCCGCGATGCCGGTATCCACCAGAGTCTGCTTGAAGCCGCCGCCCGCACCCACGATCAGCACGATCCCCGCGATCGGAGGCAGCGACTTCTCGATGCTGCCCATGATGTCGCCCCACGACATGCCGCCACCACGCCCCAGGGTCGCCATCGCCACCAGCACCGCCAACAAGAGGGCCACGAAGGGGGTGCCGATGAAGTCGAGCGCCGACTTCAGCACACCCTCCTGGCCCACCACGTCCGCGAGCGTCTTGCCGAGCATCAGCACGACCGGCAACAGCACCGTCGCCAAGGTGAGCGCGAAGGACGGACGCTTGCCGCCCCGCTCGTCACTGCTGTCGAAGAGCTCCGGCGGCGGAACATCGACCCATCGGGCAGCGACCTTCGCGAACAGCGGACCAGCGACGATGATCGTGGGGATCGCCGCGAGCACGCCCAGACCGAGGGTCAACCCCAGGTCCGCGTCGAGGGCGTCGACGGCCGCGAGCGGACCCGGATGCGGTGGCACGAAGCCGTGCATCGCCGAGAGACCGGCCAGCGCCGGGAGCCCGAGGGCGATCAGCGACTTGTTGCTGCGCCGCGCCACCAGGAAGATGACCGGCATCAACAGCACGAGACCGATCTCGAAGAACATCGGCAGACCGATGATCGCGCCGATCGCCGCCATCGCCCAGGGCAGCATCCGGTCGCTGGAACGACCGATGATCGTGTCCACCACCTGGTCCGCGCCCCCGGAGTCGGCCAGCAGCTTGCCGAACATCGCGCCGAGCGCGATCAGCGTGCCGACACTCGCGACCGTGTCCCCGAGACCTCCGGAGAAGCTCTCGACCACATCGGCCATCGGCTGACCGGCCACCGCTCCCACCGTCAGCGAGCCGAGGATCAGGCCGAGGAAGGGATGGAACTTGAAGAAGGTGATGAGCACGACGATGACGGCGATACCGATCAACGCGGCGATGATCAGCTGGACGCTCCCCGCGGCGGGCGTCACCGGGTCGGCGGTGAACAGGTCGGTGATCATGCTGACCTCTCAGGGATGCGATAGCGACGCAGGAACGCACGGGCGATGTCGTCCGGCGGCAGGGTGATGTCGAAGACTCCGCCGTTCTCGTCGGCGGCGAGCTGCTCCAACGTGTCCTCCTGGGACTGCAGGAGCGATGCCGGCATGAAATGGTCCCTATGCTCCATCCGCTCACGGATGAGATCGTGATCGCCGACCAGGTGCAGGAAGATCGTCCGCGGAGCGTGCCGGGTCAGCACGTCCCGGTAGGCGCGACGCAATGCCGAGCAGCTGATGATGCCACCGGTCTCGTCGTGATCGGCCAGCCATCGACCGATGTCCTCCAGCCACGGCCACCGATCCTCGTCGGTCAACGGGGTCCCCTCGGACATCTTGGCGATATTGGCCGGAGGGTGAAAATCATCGCCATCGGCGTACTCGATGCCCACGAGATCGGCGACGGCGTGTCCGACCGCGGACTTCCCGACCCCCGAGATACCCATGACCACCACGAGCGGTGCTGCTGTCATGGTGCTGACATTAGGACCGCGGCAGGCGAAGCGCCACCACCGCGCGAGAATCAGTCCTCGAGGGCTGCCACGACGGCGCGTTCGAGATCCTCGAAGGCCGTCAACTCGACGACCTCGCCGTCGACGAAGAAGGTCGGCGTGCCCTCGACACCGAGGGCACGACCTTCCTCGAAGTCCGCGGCGACCCGCATCACCGTGGCGTCATCGGCGACCGCGGCATCGTAGTCGTCGAGATCCAGTCCGATCTCCGCAGCCAGCTGGCGGAAATAGGGTGTCTGGTCGACAGCACTGGTGCCGTGCCATTCCTCCTGCGTCTCGAGCAGCCGCGCATACATCTCCTCGAAGCGGTCCTGCTCCCCCGCCGCCTCAGCGGCCAGCGCGGCCGGTACCGAGTTCGGATGGCCCGGCATCGGGAAATAGCGAACCGCGAACGCGATACGGCCCTCGTAGTCCTCGCGCAGCTGCTCGACATGTGGGTAGAACGCGCGACAGACCTCGCACTCGAAGTCGATGAACTCGACCACCGTGACCGACGCGTCGTCGGGCCGATCGAGGAAACGTGTGTCGTCCGCGATGAGCGACGCATCGGCCGGCGAGATCGGCGCGTCCTCGCGGGGTTCGGACGAACTCTGCGACCAGACCCCGATACCGCCGATGACGGCGACCACCGCGATCACCACCGCGATCCCGATGAGGATGCGATTGCGAGGTGCCGTCACAGCAGGTCTCGCAGCTCCTTGGGCAGCTCGAAGTCGTCAGCGCCTCCTTGCGGGAAGCCGAACGCTCCGGCGCCGTTGCCCGGCTCCTTGGGCTGCTCGGACGCGGCTGCCGCACGCTTGGCGGGGTTGCCCGAGACCTTCTTGCCCTTCTTGCCCTTCTTGGCCTGCGGCTTCTGCTTGGCGCCCGCACGCTTGCTGACACCCGGCATGCCCGGCATCGGCCCCATGCCCGGCATGCCCGGCATTCCACCGCCCTTGGCCATCTTCTGCATCATCTTGCTGGCCTCGAAGAAGCGCGTCACCAGCTGGTTGACGTCGCTGACCTGCGTACCGGAACCCTTGGAGATCCGGGCTCGGCGGGAGCCGTCGATGATCTTGGGATTCTCGCGCTCGGCGGGGGTCATCGAGCGGATGATCGCCTTGATCTTGTCCATGTCGCGCTCGTCGAAGTTGGCCAGCTGGTCCTTGAACTGGCCCATGCCGGGCATCATGCCCAGCAGCTTGGTCATCGAGCCCATCTTCGCCAGGGCTTCCATCTGCTGCAGGAAGTCCTCGAGGGTGAAGGTGCCGCCCGCGACCTTCTCGGCGGCGGCCTGCGCCTGATCGGCGTCGAAGGCCTTCTCGGCCTGCTCGATGAGGGTGAGGACATCGCCCATGTCCAGGATGCGCGAGGCCATCCGGTCGGGATGGAAGACATCGAAGTCGTCGAGCTTCTCGCCCGTCGAGGCGAACATGATCGGGCGGCCGGTGATGGAGCGGATCGACAATGCCGCGCCACCGCGGGCGTCGCCGTCGAGCTTGGACAGCACGACACCGGTGAAGTCCACACCCTCGGCGAAGGCCTCGGCCGTGGTGACGGCGTCCTGACCGATCATCGCGTCGATGACGAAGAGGACCTCGTCGGGATTCACCGCGTCGCGGATGTCCGAGGCCTGCTTCATCAGCTCGGCATCGATACCGAGACGTCCGGCGGTGTCAACGATGACGACATCGTGCAAGGTCCGCTTGGCCTCGGCGATCGCATCGCGGGCGACTTGCACGGGGTTGCCGACCCCGTTGCCCGGTTCAGGGGCGAAGACCGTGACCCCGGCCTGCCCACCGACGACCTGGAGCTGGTTGACCGCGTTGGGTCGCTGCAGATCCGCCGCGACGAGCATGGGCGAGTTGCCCTGCGCCTTGAGCCAGCGGCCGAGCTTGCCGGCGAGCGTGGTCTTACCGGCGCCTTGCAGGCCGGCGAGCATGATGACGGTGGGCGGGTTCTTGGCGAACTGCAGTCGCCGTGTCTCCCCACCCAGGATCGAGACGAGCTCCTCGTTGACGATCTTGATGACCTGCTGCGCCGGGTTCAGCGCCTGGCTGACCTCCGCGCCGCGGGCGCGCTCCTTGACGTTGCCGATGAAGGCGCGCACGACGGGCACCGCCACGTCGGCGTCGAGCAACGCGACCCGGATCTCCCGGGCGACCTCGTCGATGTCGGCCTCGGACAGCTTGCCCTTGCCGCGGAGCGTCTTGAACGCCGACTGCAGCCGGTCTTGGAGCGAATCGAACATAGGGCTTCAGGGTATCCGAGCCGCCGAACCCGCCGCTGCCGGTATGCCGGGCTCGGCTCGGTCCGGGCGCCGGAGCGTGGGCGGTGGGCCATCACGCACTCGTGTGGTCCAGGTGCGGGAACACTCACCGATCGCCGGTGAGGGCGGCGGTGACGCGGGTCCGCAACGACTCCGCGGCCTCGGCTGTCAGGGGTCGGGACGACCGATCGACGACGTAGAAGACATCACGCGCCTCGTCCCCGTAGGTGTCGGTATGCGCCGATCGGATCCCGTATCCCGCCGCGGTGATGGCGCGGCAGACCACCCACAGGAGGGCGCGGCGGTCCGTCGCCCGCACCTCCAGCAGCGTCGCGGTCTGCTCCATCGCCTCGAGGACGGTGACCCGTGGTCTCGTGTCACCGGGATCGAAGGTGAGTCGCCGCGCGAGATCGACCGAGCCGTCCACCACGGCACGAAGCCTCTCGCGCAGGACCCGAGCGTCGAGATCGGGCCGCGACACCTCCCACAGGGTGGCGGCGCCGGCGCCATCGCTCGCCACGCGTACCGAGCGGATCGAGAGGCCGGCCAACGACATGGCACCGGCGAGATCGCCCAGCACGCCGGTGCGGTCGCCGCAGACGACCAGCACCAGCGAGCCGTCGTGGTGGTTCTCGGTGGACACCGCGAGGGTGGTCGGTCCCACCCCCAACAGATCGGGCAGCGGCGTTCCGGACGGCCAACCCGCCGAGACGAGGTCGTCATCGGGGGCACCGGCCAGCACCGCGCGGACCTTGCCCACCAGGCCCTCCACCAGTCCCCTCCTCCAGCGGCTCCACGCCTGGTCGCTCGTGGCGAGCGCGTCACCGGCCGTCAACGCGGCGAGCAGATCGAGGAAGGACGAGGTCCGCACGATCTCGGCGACATTCGCGGCCGTCTGCGGATCCTCGATATCGCGCCGGGTCGCGACGGTGGGCAACAGCAGGTGCCAGCGGACGAGACGCCCGACCATCGTGCTCTCGACGGCATCGAAGCCCCAACGACGGCAGATCGCCTTGGCCATCGGCGCACCCACCTCACTGTGGTCACCGGCACGACCCTTGCCGATGTCGTGGAGCAGGGCCGCGACGACCAGGAGGTCCGGACGGGCCACCTCACGACTGGACCGCATCACCTGCACGCAGGTCTCGATGCTGTGCCGGTCGATGGTGAAGCGGTGGACCGGCGATGACGAACCCCGCAAGCGGATATCGCGCCATTCGGGCAGCAGCGGCTCGATGAGACCGGCGATATCGAGTTCCTCCCACACGTCGACCAGGCCGGGCCCGGCCCCCAGCAGTTCGACCATCCACCGGCGGGTGGAGGCCGGCCAGACCGGTGGCCAATCCCCCAGCTGCCGCACGAGACGCCCGATGGACGCGGCGTTCATCGGCAGCGATCTGCGCGCCGCGGTGGCAGCGAACCGCAGCAACAGTTCCGGATCGCTCGCGGGATCCGCCTGCCGGGTCACCACCACCTCGCCGGCCAGCACGCCGACGCCCGATGCGACCGGTTCGATGAGCGGTCCCCGGGCGCCGACGCGGCGGTGTGGATCGCGGGCGACCGTCGCGTCCACGCGACGCCAGGTCACAGAGGCCAGGTGCGCGATCCGGCGGCCGATGTCGCGCACCTGCAGGTCCAGCGTGGCCGGGCCGAGCGACCACCGCTCGGCGACCTCGGGGACGAGCTCGGGCAGCAGCCGGTCGCTGCGCCGGCTCGCGACCTCGTGCAGTGTGTCCCGGATATCCAGCAGTCGCTCCCGCAGCGACTCGGCCTCGTCGCGCGGGAGGTCGACCAGCCACGTCGCGAGCAGCGCACGCAATGTCACGGAATCGCGCAGACCGCCACCGGACTCCTTGAGATCCGGCACGGCCGCGTGGGCGAGCCATCCGAATCGGTCGATGCGCTCGTTACGGGCCGTCCTGACATCGCCGATCCGTCGCCGGGCCTCACGACGCCAGTCGCCCAGCACTCGGGTTCGCGCGGAAGCGACGACCTCGGCGTCGCCGACGACACAGCGAGCATCGAGCATGCCCATCGCCGCCCGGTAGTCCTCACCTGCCGTGCGGACCGTCTCATCGACCGAACGGACCGCGTGATCGAGGACGACGCGCCGATCCCACAGGGGATACCAGACCTCCTGAGCGATCCGGGCGACCTCGGCCTCGTCGACGCCCGCGTCGTGCAGCAGGACGACGTCGAGGTCGCTGTAGGGCGAGAGCTCGCGCCGCCCATAGCCCCCGACCGCGACGAGGGCGAGGCCACCGTGAGAACTCGTCCCGGTGGCCTCGCCGAAGACCCTCGTCAGCAGGCGGTCGGCCTCGTCGGACCGCTCACGCCGGCCTCGTGCGAGGTGCGCTGCGAGATCAGCGCTCAGATCGCGGCCTCATCGGTCTCACCGGTGCGGACTCGCACGACGGAGTCGACGGGGACGACCCAGACCTTGCCGTCGCCGATCTTGCCGGTCTGCGCGGCCTGGGCGATGGTCGAGACGACCGTCTCGGCCTCCATATCGTCGATGACGATCTCCACGCGGATCTTGGGCACCAGCGAGACATCGTACTCCGCTCCCCGGTAGACCTCGGTGTGGCCCTTCTGCTGGCCGTACCCGCTGGCCTCGGTCACGGTCATACCCGCCACTCCGGCCGCGGCGAGTGCCTCGCGGACTTCCTCCCACTTGTGCGGTTTGATGACTGCGGTCACGAGCTTCATGGCTCAGGCTCCTGTCGTGAAGGTGGATCCGCCGGTGTTGGCCAGATCGTATGCGGACTCTCCATGCTCGGCGAAGTCGATCCCCGAGACTTCCTCTTCCTCGTCGACGCGCCATCCCAGGACCACCTTGACGATGAGGCCGACGATGAGCGTGGCGATACCGGACCAGAGCATCGCGTAGATCGCGATGCTCGCCTGGACGACGAGCAACCGGACACCGTCACCGTAGAACAGGCCACCGGCGGTCGCCAGGAAGCCGATGCCCACGGTGCCAACCAGGCCGCCCACGAGATGGACCCCGACGACATCGAGCGAGTCGTCATAGCCGAAGCGGTACTTCAGGCCCACCGCCAAGGCGCACAGCGCGCCCGCGACCGCGCCGAGGATCAGCGAACCGATCGGGCTCAGCGCCCCGCACGCCGGCGTGATCGCGACCAGACCGGCCACCACGCCGGAGGCCGCGCCGAGGCTGGTGGCCTTGCCGTCGCGGATCTTCTCGACCACGATCCAGCCCAGGATCGCCGCGGCGGCCGCTGCCGTGGTGTTCACCCACACCAGCCCGGTCTCGCTGACGAATCCCTCGAGATCGAAGCTCTCCGCGTCGGGGACATAGGAGCCGACGTTGAAGCCGAACCACCCGAACCACAGCAGACCGGCACCGAGCATCGTCAGTGGGAGATTGTGCGGACGCATCGGCTCCCGGCCGAAGCCTCGGCGTGCGCCGATCAGCAGCACCAGGACGAGGCCGGCGACGCCGGCGTTGATGTGGACGACCGTCCCTCCGGCGTAGTCGACGGGGGCGACCGCCGCGACTCCGTCGACGAGGCCGAAGAGTTTCGCCGCGAGCCCACTCGCCGCATCGGACAGGAAGCCGCCGCCCCACACCTGGTGGGCCAGCGGGAAGTAGGAGAACGTCACCCAGAGCGGCAGGAACAGCAGCCACGCCGAGAACTTGACGCGATCGGCGATGGCGCCGCTGATCAGGGCCGCGGTGATGATCGCGAAGGTGACCTGGAAGGCGATGCTCACGTAGTCGGTGGCCGCCACCCCCTGCAGGCCGAACAGATCGAAGGGGTTGCCGAACAATCCGAGGACGTCCGAGCCGTACGCCGTCGACCATCCCCAGAGGATGAAGACGGCGGGGATGAGGGCGAGCGCGCCGAACGACATCATGATCATGTTCAGTACGGATTTCGCGCGGGTCATCCCGCCGTAGAAGAGCGCCAGCCCAGGCGTCATCAGCAGCACGAGCGATGCCGATGCGAGAATCCAGGCGGCGTACGCGGCGTAGCCGGTATCCATGAGACCTCCAACGAGAACCACGGACGCGAGGATCGCGCCCGTGGTCCTACGGTGGTCGTCGGTCATTTCGCCACCGCCACGTAGATGTTGCGGTTGCGTATCGACATCGCCGCCTGTGTTACATCGGCATGTCGTCCGACGCTCAGGCGAGCAGCGCGTCGACGAACTCCTCGGCGTCGAAGGGCGCGAGGTCGTCGGCGCCTTCGCCCAGTCCCACGAACTTGACGGGGACGCCGAGCTCGCGTTGCACCGCCACGACGATGCCGCCCTTGGCGGTGCCGTCCAGCTTGGTGAGCACGACACCGGTGACGTCCACCACCTCGGAGAAGACCCTGGCCTGCGTCAGACCGTTCTGACCGGTCGTCGCGTCGATGACGAGCAGCACCTCGGTGACGGGCGCCTGCTTCTCGACCACGCGCTTGACCTTGCCCAGCTCGTCCATGAGCCCGGCCTTGGTGTGCAGGCGACCGGCGGTGTCGACGAGCACGACATCGGTGCCCTCGGTGATACCGCGCTTGACCGCGTCGAAGCCGACGCTCGCCGGGTCGCCTCCCTCGGGACCGCGGACCGTCGGCACGCCGACCCGCTCACCCCAGGTCTCCAGCTGATCGGCCGCGGCCGCACGGAAGGTGTCCGCGGCGCCGAGCAACACCGTCTTCTCCTCCGCGACGAGCACCCGCGCGAGACGGCCCACCGTCGTGGTCTTTCCGGTGCCGTTGACCCCGACCACGAGCACCACTCCGGGGGCGCCGTCGTCGCCGGTCGAGTGCAGGGTGCGGTCCAGTGACGGCCCCACCAGCCCGATGAGCTCCTCGCGCAGGATGGTGCGAGCGCGGTCGGTATCGGAGACCCCCTCGGTCGAGAGCCGAGCGCGGAGGTTCTCGACGAGCTCCGTCGTGGGACCGACGCCGACATCGGCCGCCAGCAGGGTGTCCTCGATCTCCTCCCAGTCGTCATCGCTGAGTTTGCCGCCGCCGAGCAGGCTCAGAAGGCCCTTGCCCAGGCTGCTCTGCGAGCGGGCCAACCGGGCCCGCAGCCTCATCATCCGGCCTTGCGGAGGCTCGGGCGCCTCGACGGCCGGAGCCGTGGGCTCGTCGACGGTGGTCTCGGTCGCGGGAGCGCCCGTCTCGTCCAGCTCGACGAAGTCGTCCTCGAGCAGTCCATCGTCGACCGGGCCCGGTTCGGGCTCCTCGGGGTGGTCGATGGTGCGCTCGGTGATCTGGTCGAGGTCACGGGGCGACGGCAGGCCGCGGTTCTTGCGCGATACCAGCAGTCCGATGCCGGCGCCGGCCACGACGACGACCGCGATGAGCAGGATGATGAGCAGTTCGGTGGTCACGGCATCCACCCTAGGAGATAGCCACGCCCGTACTCGACGCCCCGCCGCGCGGCCGCAGCATCACGCCCCTCTCGTCCCCGCGAGTGGGATCAGACCCGGACGGAGGCGGCATCGAGCCGGATCACGCGGTCGATCCGGTCCAGCACCTCGGGCGCATGCGAGATCACGATCACGCTGCGGTCCGGCGCGAGGGCCAGCAGGTCGTCCAGCAGCGCCCGCGCGGTCGGAGCATCGAGATGCTCGGTCGGCTCGTCGAGCACGACGATCCGGTGATCGCCCAGCAGCAGTCTCGCCAACGCCAACCGCTGACGCTCCCCACCGGACAGCCTGCTGCCGTGCTCCCCCACCGGAGTGTCGAGGCCGCGCGGGAGCGAGCGCACGAATTCGCCGAGCCCCGCCCGGTCGAGGGCCGTCATCGCGGACTCGTCCTCGACCTCGGGATCGGCGATCCGTAGATTCTCACGGATCGTGGTGTCGAAGATGATCTCGTCCTGGCCCAGATACCCGATCCGGCCGCGGACATCGTCCGATCCGAGCTCACGGACATCGACGTCGCCCAGCTGGATGTTCCCGGCGCGGGGCTCGATGAGGCGCAGCAGCGTGTACGCGAGGGTCGACTTGCCGATACCGCTCGGTCCGGTGATCGCGACGATCTCGCCCTCGTCGACGTCGAGGTCGATGCCGTCGACCAGGGTGCTCTCCCAGCCCACCGCGAGTCCCCGCAGCCGCAGCGACCAAGCGGACGGAAGGGCTGTGGACTGGTCGGGCTCCGTGATCGGGGCAGGGAGAGCAGTGAGCGCGGCGATGCGGGCGTCGGCGTCGTCGACAGCGGGGCGGTGACGTTCGGCATCGCCCCATGCCTCGAGCGGCTCGGACAGCGCGATCGGCGCGAGGACGAGGACTCCCACGACCACGACGGGAGCACCGGCCGACCAAGCGGCGACGAGTGCGACGGCGGCGCCGGTCACCGCGAGCACGATGGCCGAGGCGAGACCCACCGCACCGGCCCCATGCCGTTGCGCACCGGCGAGCTCGGTCACCGACCGGCCCGTCTCCGCGCGGAATCGGTCACCGGCGCCGAAGGCCACGAGGTCCGGGCCGGCGAGCACGATCTGCGACACATCGGCGGCCAGCCGCCCCCGGGCCGCGGCCGCCCGCCGCCCGTCGCGTCGAGCGGCGATGCGGGCGACCGTGGACCTGATCGCCACCGCGCTCACCACGACCCCGCCCGCGACCACCAGGCCGGAGCGCAGGTCGAGGGCGGCGACCACGCCGATGACGACCATCGAGGCGAGCAACCCGGTCCACCAGGGCAGCCGGACTCTCAGCAGCCGATCCTGACGGGTCTGGACATCGCTGACCACGCGGCTCACTACATCGCCACGCCGCTGCCCGGTCAGCCCCGCCGGAGCGATCCGGTTCAGCTGGCGGTAGACCTCCACTCGGTCCGTCGTCGCATCCCGGAGGGCGACATCGTGGGTCATCAGCCGTTCGACATAACGGAACACGGCACGAGCGATGCCGAAGGCGCGGACGGAGACGATCGCCACCATGAGATAGAGCACCGGGGGCTGCTGGGCGGCACGGACGATGAGCCATGCGGCAGCCAGCAGCAGCCCGATCGCCGAGAGCTGGGCGAGCACCCCCATGAGGACACCCAGCCCGAGCCGGCCCGCGCGCCCGGTCATGCGGCCACCGCCTCGGCCGGGGTGATGGTGACGACGCGGTCGGCGGCCGCGATGGTCTCGGGACGATGAGCGACCGCGAGCACCGTGGCACCCAGGCCGCGGATCGCGGCGATCAGGGCCGCCTCGTGGGCGGCATCCAGGCCTGCCGTCGGCTCATCCAGGAGCACCAGCCACGCACCGGTCTCACGCACTCGCAGCAGTGCACGGGCCACCGCGAGGCGGCGGCGCTCCCCCGCCGACAGATCGGCCGCATCCTCTCGGACGGGACGATCGACGGCCAGAGGCAGCCCCGCGTCCGCCAAGGCTCGCTCAACCGCGGTGCGCGCGGCGCCAGGACAGCCGAGCGCGATGTTCTCGCCGATCGTGCCCTCGATCAGTCCCGGCACCTGCGGGACCCACGCGATCTGCTCGCGCCACGCGGCGATGTCGAGCTCGGCGAGATCGGTGCCGCCGACGCGGACCGCGCCCGCCTTCGGCTCAATCATGCCGAGCAGCACCGCCAGCAGCGTCGACTTGCCACCGCCGGAGGGACCGGTGACGGCGACGAACTCGCCCGGATGGATCGCGAGCCGGTCGAGGAAGAGCGATGGCCGCCCCCGATCGCCGTAGTCGACCTCCAGGTCCTCGACGATCACGGCTGAAGCCTCCTTCGGCGGGGGCCTCTCACCTCGATGCCGCTCGTGATCGAGCAGCTCGAGGATCTCGACGGTGGCCTCGGCGCCCTCGGTGGAGTCGTGGAACAGCGTCCCGACACGCCGGACCGGCAGATAGGCCTCTGGGGCCAGGAGCAGCACCAGCATCGCCGGACCGAGCTCCATATCGCCCTCGACGACCCGCAGGCCCACGCTCACCGCGACGAGCGCGACCGAGATCGTGGAGAACAGCTCCAGCACCAGCGAGGAGAGGAAGGCCAGCCGCAGCGCCCGCATCGACTCGGCGCGATGCTTGTCCCCCACCTCGCGAAGGCCCCTCTCCTGCGGGCGGCCGAAGATCTTGAGCACGACGAGTCCGTCCAGCACGTCCGCGAAGTGCCGCCCCAGCCGTTCCATCGCGGCCCATCGGCGCTGGACCTTGTCCCGCGTGAGCAGACCGACCAGCGCCATGAACACGCCGATCAACGGCAACGTCAGGATGATGATGGCAGCAGACAGCAGATCGACCCAGGCGATGACCGCGATCACCGCGGCGGGAACGATCGCAGCCAGTGCCAGCTGCGGCAGGAAGCGGCCGATATAACCGTCGAAGGCGTCCATGCCAGGACCGAGCAGCGCGATCACCCGCGAGCTCTCGGGGCGCGGCCCCAGCCGACGGGGATCGAGCAGGTCGCCGACAACCTCCGCCCGCAGCTCGGCCTTGACACGCACCGATGCGCGCTCGGCCACCACCGAGTGGAGCCAGGCCACCACAGCGCGCAGGACGAAGGCGGACACGATGCCGAGCGGCAGCGCCACGACGGCCTGACCGTCGAAGCGTCGCGCCACGACCTCGGCCACCATCCAGGCGACCACGATGACGAGCACCGCGGTGGCCGTGCCGAGGACCACGCTCCACGCCAGGTGCCGGCGGACCGTCGCGGACCGCCGCACCAGGCGTGGATCGAGCGGCCTAGTGGGCATCGGCGGGCATGTTCTCGGTGCTGATGCGCTTACGGAAGACCCAGTACGACCAGATCTGGTAGCCGATGACGATCGGCAGGAAGACCACCGCGGACCAGGTCATGATCTTCAGCGTGTAGGGCGTCGAGGAGGCGCCCTCGACCGTCAGCCCGTACGCCGGGTCGACCGTGGACGGCATGACCTCGGGGAACAGCGCCACGAACAGCATCGTCACGACCAGCCCGATCGCGAGGAAGGTGCCGGTGAAGGCCCACCCGTCGCGCTGGGCGTACGAGGCGAGCATCGCCGCCACGAAGGCGGCGGCGCCGAGGACGCCGATCACCCACACGACCGCGTCCCCATGCGAGAGACCGGTCCACACGATGAAGGCGACGGCCAGCACGCCTGCCACGAGGCCACAGCGCTGAGCGAAGACGTGGGCGCGCTCGCGGATGTCGCCCGCGGTCTTGAGCGCCACGAACAGCGCGCCGTGAACCAGGAAGACCGACAGCGTGACCAGCCCGCCGAGCAGCGCATAGGGGTTGAGCAGGTTGAAGAATCCGCCGACATACTCCCCGCTAGCGTCGATCGGGACGCCGCGGACGATATTGGCGAAGGCGACACCCCACAGCAGCGCCGGCACGAAGGACCCGATGATGATCATCCAGTCCCAGCGGTCCTTCCACTGCTGCTCGTCGCGGGTACCGCGGTACTCGAAGGCGACACCCCGCACGATCAACGCGATCAAGATGAGGAACAGGGGCAGATAGAAGCCGCTGAACAGCGTCGCGTACCACTCGGGGAAGGCGGCGAACATCGCACCGCCGGCGACGATGAGCCAGACCTCGTTGCCGTCCCAGACCGGGCCGATGGTGTTGATGAGGACCCGGCGTTCCTTGTCGTTCTTGGCGAAGATGCCGACCAGCATGCCGACCCCGAAGTCGAATCCCTCGAGCACGAAGTAGCCGACGAACAAGAAGGCGATGAAGATGAACCAGAGTGTGGTGAGTTCCATGAGTCCGTCCTCGCTCAGTACGCGAACGCCAACGGGGCGTTGGGGTCGTCATCGGGTTCTTCGGCGGGCGGGTTGGCATCGGGCAGCCCCTTGCCGATGAAGCGCAGGAGCAGTTTGACCTCGATCACCGCGAGGATGCCGTAGAGCAGCGTGAAGCCGATCATCGACGTCCAGACCTGCGCTGCGGATACCGACGGCGAGACGCCTGTCGCTGTCGGCATCAGTCCGAAGACGACCCACGGCTGGCGTCCCATCTCGGTGAAGATCCAGCCGAAGGAGTTGGCCGCGATCGGCAACAGCGGCAGCATGACGGCGGTGAACAGCAGCAGTTTGGTGCGCCGGGTGCCGACCTGTGGCGTACGGCCCCCGCGGATCGACCAGAGCAGCCAGGCACCGCCGATCATCGCCAGCGCGCCGGCGGTGATCATCATTCGGAAGCTCCAGTAGGTGACCGGGATGTTCGGCGAGAAGTCGTCGAGTCCGGTCTCGCTGTAGGTCTCGCGGTATTCCTCGTTGAGGGAGTCGATGCCGCGCACCTCCCCGTCGAACGACCCGGTGCCGAGGTAGGACAACAGGTGCGGGATCTCCAGTTGGAAGATCGGCTCGCTGCCGTCGAGGGTGCCGATCGTGAGCAGCGAGAACGGCGCGGGCTGCGCATCCTCGTAGAGTCCCTCGGCGGCGGCCATCTTCATCGGCTGGACCTCGGTCATGACCTTGCCCTGGATATCGCCCGTGACGATGGTGCCGAGGCCGGCGATCAAGAGGGCGATCGCGCCGAGCTTGACGCCGCTGCGGTAGGCGCTGGCGTCCTCGCCCGGCTTGCGGACGAGCTTCCAGAAGGCGACACCGGCCACGAAGCCGCCGCCGACCATGAAGGCGGCGAACAGGGTGTGCGGCAGGGTGATGAGCACGACCTTGTTGGTGAGCACATCGGCGAAGCTCTCGAGCTCGGCGCGTCCGCGCTCGGCGTTGTAGGTGTAGCCGACCGGGTTCTGCATGAACGAGTTGGCTGCCAGGATGAAGTAGGCACTGACCGCGGTGCCGATGGCGGCGATCCAGATGCACGCGAGGTGCAGGCTCGGCTTGAGCCGGTCCCAGCCGAAGATCCACAGGCCGAGGAAGGTCGACTCGAGGAAGAACGCGAGGAGGCCCTCGATCGCGAGGGGGGCGCCGAAGATATCGCCCACGAACCTCGAGTAGGACGACCAGTTCATGCCGAACTGGAACTCCTGCACGATGCCGGTGACGATGCCCATCGCGAAGTTGATGAGGAAGAGCTTGCCGAAGAAGCGGGTGAGCCGGAGCCACTTCTCGTCCCCGGTGCGCCGCCACGCCGTCTGCATGATGGCCACGAGGAAGGCCAGCGAGATGGTCATCGGCACGAAGAAGAAGTGGTACACCGTGGTGATACCGAATTGCCAGCGCGCGAGGTCCAGTGCCTCCATCGCCATCGTCCTTTCGCCACAATCGACACGACCCTGTGCCGACTGGATCAGACTACGCCCGCGCGAGGGTCAAGTTCCATTTTTCACAAGGCTTTGTGATGATCTTCACAAGCGAGCCTCCGGAGCCGGTTCCGCTCCCCTTCTCCAGGGCCCCGCGAGTGGTGCGTGGCGGCCGGTGGGAGCGGTGACCTACGCACCTCTCGCCCAGCAGGGCGGTGGGTTACGCACCTCTCGCGACCCACGAGGGGTGTGTAGGTCACCGCCCACGCTCGCGAGGGGTGTGTAGGTCACCGCCCACGGAACCGTCAGACGACGAGGGGTTCGAGGACGGCGCGGAGCTGCTCGGGCACCGGGGTCACCTCGCGGCCCTCCCCCGTCACGTAGACGTGCACGAAGCGACCGACCGCCGCCGGCTGCTCGTCGCCCTGGAAGAGCCCGATCTCGTAGACGACGCTGGACCGCCCGAGCCTGGTGACCGCGAGCCCCGCCTCGACCGGCAACGGGAAGCGCAGCTCGCGCAAGAACCGGCAGCCGGTCTCCGCGACGATGCCGTAGGCGTCCAGCCTGCGGATGTCGGTGCCGCTCGCCTCGATCAGGTACCCGTTCACCGCCGTGTCGAAGTACGAGTAGTACTTGACGTTGTTGACGTGCCCGTAGACATCCTCGTCCTCCCAGCGGGTGCCGATGGGACGCAGGACCGGATAGTCCGAGCGGAGCCGTTCGGTCACGATGCTTCTTCCTCGTCGTCACGCAGTCGCTGGCTGATGACGGCGGACACGCCGTCGCCGCGCATCGAGACGCCGTACAGCGCGTCGGCGACCTCCATCGTGCGCTTCTGGTGGGTGATGACGATGAGCTGGCTGTTGGCGCGCAGCTCCTCGTAGATCTCCAGCAGCCGCCCGAGGTTGGTGTCGTCGAGCGCGGCCTCGACCTCGTCGAGGATGTAGAAGGGGCTCGGCCGGGCCTTGAACAGCGACACCAGGAAGGCCACGGCCACCAGCGACCGCTCACCCCCGGACAACAACGAGAGGCGCTTGACCTTCTTGCCCGGCGGACGGGCCTCGACGTCGATGCCGGTGGTCAGCATGTTCGACGGATCGGTCAGCACGATCTTGCCCTCGCCGCCGGGGAAGAGCCGGCTGAAGACGTGCGCGAACTCGCGCTCGACGTCCTCCCACGCCTCGGTGAAGACCTGCTCCACCCGCCGGTCGACCTCCTCGACGATCTCCAGCAGGTCCTGGCGGGTCTTCTTCAGGTCGTCGAGCTGTTCGGAGAGGAACTGGTGCCGCTCCTCCAGGGCGGTGAACTCCTCGAGGGCGAGTGGATTGACCTTGCCGAGCATCGCGAGCGACTTCTCGGCCGTCTTGAGCCGTTTGGCCTGCTCCTCGCGCACGAATGGCACCGGCTCGGCGTCCTCCTCCCCCAGCGCCGGCACAAGCTGCTCGGGACCGTACTCGGCCACCAAGGTCTCCGGGTCGATGCCGACCTCGGAGAGCGCACGCTCATGGAGCTGCTCCAACCGCAGCACCAGCTGGGAGCGCGCCATCTCGTCGCGGTGCACGGAGTCGGTCAGCTGCTTGAGCTCGTTCTCCAGATCGCGCACGCTCGTGCGCACCTCGCGCACCTGCTGTTCGCGACCGGCTCGGGCCTGCTCGATCTGCGTGCGACGTTCGGAGGCCCGACCGGCGGAGGTCTCGAGGCGTTGCAGTGCGGTGTCGATGCCCCCGAGCACGGCCGTGGCCGTCTCAGCCTCGCGGCGGCGCTGCTCGCGTCGCTGGGCAGCGCGCTCCCTGGCCTCACGCTCGGCGGCAGCCGCTCGCAGCATGTTCTCGACCTGGGTCGCGAGGGCGCGGGCGCGCTCCTCTGCGGTACGCAGCGCGAGACGGGCGTCGGTCTCACCGCGGCGGGCGGCCGACGCGGCGTCGGCCAGCTCCTCCAGATGGCTGGTGTCCGGCTCCTCCTCGGGCGCGGACTCGGCCTGCTCGACCCGCTCCTCCAGCTCGGCGAGACCCGCCAGGGCCTCCTCACGCGCGACCTTAGCCTGCTCGATCGAGGCCTCCAGCCGTTCAGCCTCCGCCGTGGAGGCGCGCGAGGCGGTGCCGAGCTCGCCGAGCTTCTCGGCGACCGCGGACATCGCGGCGTCCGACTCGTGCAGGCGGCTGAGGGCGGCGTCGACCAGGCTCTGTGCCTCCTCGTGCTCTGCGGCCGCCTTCTCGGTCTCGAAGCGGAGCCGATCGAGCTCGGCACCGACCTGGGAGAGCTGGGTGTCCGCCTCCTCGATCGCGGCGGTCACCTCTAGCAGGCTCTGGCTCGCCGACGAGCCACCCTCGGCGAAGTGCGCGCCGAGCCGGTCGCCCTCGCCGGTGACGGCCACGACCTCCGGCACGGAGGCCACGAGTGCCCGCGCGGCGGCTAGGTCGTCGACGACCGCGACCTTGTCGAGCAGTCGCCGCAGGGCCGGTCGCAGCTCGGCCGGCGCGTCGATCAGGTCGATCGCGTACGAGGCTCCGGACGGCAGATCCGGCCAACCACCGCCGAGGTCGGGCGCCCCGCCCAGGACGATGCCCGCGCGGCCGAGATCCTCCTCCTTGAGCCTCTCGATGGCCCCGACGGCCGCCGGGGCGCCGGACACCGCGAGCGCATCGGCGGCGGCACCGAGCGCCGCCGCGAGTGCGGCTTCGTGTCCTGGATGCACGCTGATGAGAGTGGCCACCGAACCGAGGAGGCCGTCGACCTCCTCGGGGACCGCGAGCAGAGCCCCCGCGCCGTCCTTGCGCGCGAGGCCGAGCTCCAGCGCCTCCTTGCGGGCGCGCAACGCATCCTGGCGACGCTCGGCCTCGTGCCGGCGCTGCTCGAGGGACTTGGCCGTCTCCTCGGCGGCCGCCAGTCGCTCCTCGGCGGTCTCCAGCTCCTCGTCAAGGCCGGTCTCCCCCGCGTTGAGGCCCGCGATCTGGCTCTCCAGCGTGGTGAACTCGCGCTGAGCCTGTTCGGCGCGCTCCCGCGCGGCTTGGGCAGCGGTGGTGAGCCGGCCGATCTCGTCGTCCGCCCCGGCGGCACGGCTCTTGACCGTGCTAAGTTGACCATGCAATCGGGCGAGACCCTCGCGTCGATCGGCGGCGGCCCGGAGCAGGCCCGCGATCCGTTTCTCCTCGGCGGTGTACTCCTCCTCCGCCGCGCCTCGACGCTCGATGATCTCGGCGAGCGACTGCTGAGCCTGCTCGACCGTGCGCTCCAGCTCGGCGTGCTCGTCACGGGCGCGGCGGGCGTCGGCCTCCAGCTCCTCGGGGTCGCGGCCGGGGACCCGATCGTCGTCGGCCTCGGCCTGAGCCAGCCGGATGCGCTCGCGCGCAAGACCAGCCATGCCGTTGAAGCGCTCGCGCACGCTGGTCAGCGCGTACCAGGTCTCATTGGCAGCGGCGAGCTGCGGCGCATCGGCCGCGAGCGCCTGCTCCAGCTCGACCTCGGCGGCGCGAGTCTCCCGCAACGCGATCTCGGCATCGCTCTGGCGCTGCTTGAGCACCTGCTCGTCGGCCAGCTCGGTCTCCATCGTGCTGGTGGCAGTCACGATCTCATCGGCCAGCAGCCGCGCACGGGCGTCGCGGACGTCGGCCTGGATGACGGCGGCTTTGCGGGCCACCTCGGCCTGACGTCCGAGGGGTTTGAGCTGCCGGCGCAGCTCGGTGAGCACGTCGTTCAGCCGGGTGAGATTGCCCTGCGTGGCCTCCAGCTTGCGCAGGGCCTTCTCTTTGCGCTTGCGGTGCTTCAGGACGCCGGCCGCCTCCTCGACGAATCCGCGGCGCTCCTCGGGCGTCGCGCGCAGGATCGTGTCGAGCTGTCCCTGCCCGACGATCACATGCATCTCGCGGCCGATGCCCGAGTCGCTCAGCAGCTCCTGCACATCGAGCAACCGGCAGGTGTTGCCGTTGATCGCGTACTCCGAGCCGCCGCTGCGGAACATGGTCCGCGAGATGGTGACCTCGGTGTAGTCGATCGGCAGCGCGCCGTCGGTGTTGTCGATGGTGAGGACGACCTCGGCGCGCCCGAGCGGCGGCCGGCCGGCAGTGCCGGCGAAGATGACATCCTCCATCTTGCCGCCGCGCAGCGACTTGACGCCCTGCTCGCCCATGACCCACGACAACGCGTCGACGACATTGGACTTGCCGGAGCCGTTCGGGCCCACCACAGCGGTGATGCCGGGCTCCAGCTGCAGCGTCGTCGAGGACGCGAAGGACTTGAAGCCTCGCAGCGTGAGGGTCTTGAGATACACCACGTCTCCCGAAGCGGCCGGCAGAAGGACTACTGGCTCACCCTAGTTGATGGTGGCGGGCGGCTCGCGCAACCCGCGCCGCGCGACGGCGAACGGTCCCATGCCTGGGCACGGGACCGGAATCAGCGCGAGGCGGGCTCGAACAATTCGGCGACGTCGTCGACGCGCGATCCGAGCGCCTCGACCAGGCCGTCGTTCTCGACCTTGAGTCGCAGCACCTCGGCCTCGAGGTCGGCGACCCGGCGGCGCAGACGAGCCAGTTCACCGGCGGCGTGATCGTACGACGGGCCTGCCAGATAACCGACGAGCGCTTTGGCCATGAGTGTCCTTCACAAGAGTTCAGACGGGTGTTGGCAGCCATGACTGCCATCGTCCAGTGTCTCACCGGCACATCGAGAGGGTCAAATCACCCGACCACAGGCTTGCCCTCACCACCGGCCGTCGACTACTAGGGTGGAGGCCGTGTCCGATCTCTTCACCTCACCGACCGGCGACTGGACCGCAGTCTCCCCACGACTCGCGACGGCCCGTCGACTCATCGGCGCCGTCTGCGGCGGAGTGCTGCTGCTCATCGGGATCATCCTGGCGATCGTCCTGTGGTGGTGGCTGGGCCTTCCCGTCGCCCTCATCGGCCTCGTCATCGCCGGCTGGGTGTGGTGGTGGGCGCCCCGCAACCGGCGCAGTTGGGGGTATGCGGAGGGCGAGGAGGACTTCGTCGTGCGCGGCGGCATCATGTTCCGCCGGCTCGTCGCCGTGCCCTACGGACGCATGCAGTTCGTCGACGTCGAGGCAGGCCCGATCGCGCGCCAGTTCGGCTTCGCGACGGTCACCCTGCACACGGCCAGCACCAAGACCGCCGCGGGCATCCCGGGTGTGCCGATCGACGAGGCGAACCGACTGCGCAACCGTCTGACGGAACTCGGCGACTCCGGGGGCGCCGGTGTCTGAGCTGCCACCGGACGACCTCGAGTCGCCCGAGGAGCCGGGTACCCCGGCCGTCCCCGCCGGCGCCCAGACCGATGGACGCCGCACCCATCCGCTGACCGCCCTCGTCCAGGGCGGCATCTGGGCGGGTCTCGGCATCGTGGGCCTGTTCAACGCCTTCGTCAACGGCGACACCTTCAGCCTGTTCAGCGGCGCCATCGCCGTGGCGGCGGCGGTGGCCGGCGGTCTGCTGATCGGACTGGTCGCGGGCTTCCTCCGGTGGTACTTCACCCGATACTTCATCGACGGAACCGAGTTACGCATCGAGTCGGGAGTCATCTTCCGCACCTCGCGGCGCATCCCCTACGAGCGCCTCCAGTCCGTCGACATCGACGAGCCCTTCCTCGCTCGCCTGGTCAAGCTCTCCGAGCTGCACATGGAGATGGCCGGCGGGGGCGAATCGCGGTCGACGCTGCGCTTCCTCCCCCTCGACGAGTCGCGCCAGCTACGTCGCGTCCTGCTCGCGCGCGCCCACGGGGCGGGTGCCGACGAGGCCGTGGGGGTGGCCGAGGAGCAGCGAGAGGTCATCACCGTCGTCGGCCCCGATCGCATCATCATCGGCACGCTGCTGTCCCTGGACTTCCTCTTCGCCGTCGCCGCGATCGTAACCCTGTTGATCGTCGGCTTCGCGGTGCCCGATGCGTGGGCCGTGCTGGGCGGCATCATCCCCACCGGCTTCTGGTTGGTCCAGATCATCGGCAGTCGCGTGATCGCGCAGTGGAACTTCACGCTGTCGCGCGGATCTCGGGGCCTGCGGATCGAGCGGGGCCTGCTCTCACGCAGTTCGCAGACGATCCCGTACGAGCGTGTGCAGGGCATCGCGGTGGTGGAGCCGTTCATCTGGCGCAAGCTCGGGTGGCAGCGCCTGTCGGTCGACATCGCCGGATACGGGGCGTCGTCCGACGAGGAGAACGGTGTCTCGGACACCACGCTGCTGCCGATCAGCGATCCGCCGCTCGCCCGAGCGGTCGCCGAGGAGCTCATCGCCGGATCCGATCCCGACGCCGTCGAGCGCACTCCGGTCTCTCGCCGGTCCTGGATCTTCGCCCCGATCGGCTATCGCTTCCGCTGGGTGGGTGCTTCGGACCGGACCTTCATCGCCCGCGAGGGCTGGATATCGCGGCACGCGGATCTGGTCCCGCACCACAAGACGCAGTCGGTCGCGCTCCGTCAGGGTCCCTTGCAGCGCTGGCGCAAGGTGGCCACGGTCGAGGTGCACACCCCTCCGGGCCCGGTGAACGCTGAAGGCCGCCACCTGGATGCCTCGGTCGCCCGCGACATCGCCGACCAGCAGATCGCCCGCGCCCCGCACTAGCCCCCGGAGGTGGCGTCCTCGGCGGCGATATCGATGGCTCCGGCCAGCTCGCGCGAGTCGAGCCAGCCGTCCGGCAGGTGAACACGTTTGGGCGATCCCTGTCGGCCACGTGGCGTCCCGAGCTCGGAGACCGGATACGGCTCGTCGGGATCGAGTTCGACGAGCAGGGAGTCGAGGGCGGCGTACGACGACACCATGCCGAGGTCCTCGCGGATGCGGCCTCCGGCCGGGAACCCCTTGAGATACCAGGAGACGTGCTTGCGGAACTCCACGCACCCGCGCTCCTCACCCAGCCATTCGCCGAGCAGCTCAGCGTGGCGACGCATCACGCCCATCACCTCACCGAGGCGGGGCAGTTCCTGCGCCGTCTCCCCCGCGAAAGCCGCGGACAGATCGCGGAACAGCCACGGCCGGCCTAGACAGCCGCGGCCCACGACCACGCCATCGCAACCGGTCCGCTCGACCATGGCGATGGCGTCGGCGGCCTCCCAGATGTCGCCGTTGCCGAGGACGGGTATCGAGGAGACGGCCGCCTTCAGCTCGCCGATCGAGTCCCAGTCGGCGCGGCCCGAGTAGTGCTGGGACGCCGTGCGCCCGTGCAGCGCGATCGCCGCCGCGCCCGTGTCCTCGGCGATGCGTCCGGCATCCAGATAGGTCAGGTGGTCGTCGTCGATGCCCTTGCGGGTCTTCATCGTGACGGGGACGCCGTACGGACGCGCCGCTTCGACGGCCTCGGTGAGGATCTGTCCGAGGAGCGTCGCCTTCCAGGGCAGCGCCGCTCCCCCGCCCTTGCGTGTGATCTTGGGAACGGGACAACCGAAGTTGAGATCGACGTGGTCGACCCCGTGCTCGCCGCACAGCACCCGGACGGCCTCGCCCATCGTGGCGGGATCGACGCCGTAGAGCTGCACGGACTTGACCGACTCGTTGGGGGCGAAGGTCAGCATCGACAGGCTGACCCGGTCCCGTTCGACGAGCCCCCGCGAGGTGATCATCTCGCAGACGTAGAGACCGGCCCCCTGCTCGGCGCACAGTTGGCGGAAGGCCGCGTTCGTGACACCGGCCATCGGCGCGAGCACGACCGGTGTCGCGACCTCGATGGAGTCACCCAGGCGCAGAGGTCCGGGCAGCGTGGCAGTGGGCATGGCATCCAGTCTCCCAGCCCCCGCAACCAGAAGCTCACGAACCTACTCCTCAGGGGCAGGGGTGTCCTCGGGGGCGGGGACCGTCCAGCGGATCGCGGAGGCCGCGTCGGTGACCTGCAGGTCGATCGACTCCACCTGGCGGTCCGCGGGGAGGAGGTAGACGAGACACTGCTCGATCTCCTCGCCGGCCTCCAGATCGGCGGGCACAGGCGTGGGCGGGCACGGCTCGAAGGAACCGACGATCGAGTTGGCGGTCAGCAGCGTGCGGTCATCGGTGTGCGCGAAGATCGGCAGCGAGGTGGTTCCCGGCGTGCCGGGCCCCTCGTTGACCACCGTCACCCGCACATATCGCGGGGAGGAGGCGGCGTCCTCCTCAGACAGCGAGAACAGCGAGAAGTCGGCGATATCGCCGGTGTCGACCGCCGTGACAGTGACCGTCAGCGCGGTCGCGTCCTCGGCATCCTCGGGGTAGGCGACGGTCGCGCTCTCACCGAGGTCCAGCTCCGTGCCGCCCTCGTTCAAGGTCACGCCGTCCGGTACCTCCAGGCCGGTCGGCTCCTCCTCGTCATCGCCGCCGGAGCAACCGCTCGCCACGAGGGCGAGCGCCAGCATGGTGCCGACGTACCACGGTGTCCTGCTCACGAGAGTCAGCGTGCCGGACGGCCGGTCAGGCGCCGATGAGGCGCGCCGCGAGGTAACCCTCGACCTGATCGAGAGCCACGCGCTCCTGATTCATGGTGTCCCGCTCGCGGATCGTCACCGCCTGATCGTCGAGGGTGTCGAAGTCGACCGTGATACAGAACGGCGTGCCGATCTCGTCCTGCCGGCGGTAGCGCTTGCCGATCGCCTGGGCGTCGTCGAAGTCGACATTCCAGTTACGGCGCAGCTGCGCGGCGAGGTCGCGCGCCTTCGGCGAGAGAGCCTCGTTGCGCGAGAGCGGCAGCACCGCGGCCTTGACCGGGGAGAGCCGCGGATCGAGCTTGAGCACCGTGCGCTTGTCGACCCCGCCCTTGGCGTTCGGGGCCTCGTCCTCGGTGTAGGCATCGACCAGGAAGGCCATCATGGACCGGTTGAGCCCGGCCGCGGGCTCGATGACATAGGGGATCCACCGCTCGTTGTTCTGCTGATCGAAGTACGAGAGATCCTGGCCCGAGTGCTCGCTGTGGGTCTTGAGGTCGAAGTCCGTGCGATTGGCCACGCCCTCCAGCTCGCCCCACTCCGAGCCGGTGAAACCGAAGCGGTACTCGATGTCGACGGTGCGCTTGGAGTAGTGCGAGAGCTTCTCGGCCGGATGCTCGTACAGCCGCAGGTTCTCCGGATCGACGCCGAGGCCGGTGTACCAGGACATCCGCTCGTCGATCCAGTAGTCGTGCCACTCCTCGTCCGAGCCCGGGGCGACGAAGAACTCCATCTCCATCTGCTCGAACTCGCGCGTGCGGAAGATGAAGTTGCCCGGCGTGATCTCGTTGCGGAAGCTCTTGCCGATCTGACCGATGCCGAACGGCGGCTTCTTACGCGAGGTGGTCATGACCTGGGCGAAGTTGATGAAGATGCCCTGGGCGGTCTCGGGACGCAGGTAGTGCAGTCCCTCATCGGACTCGACAGGGCCGAGGAAGGTCTTGAGCAGGCCGTTGAACATGCGCGGCTCGGTCCACTCGCCGCGCGTACCGCAATTGGCGCAGACGATATCGGTCATCGGGACGGCATCGGGGTCGTCGAGCCCCTTCTTCTCCGCGTAGGCCTCCTGCAGGTGGTCCTGGCGGAAGCGCTTGTGGCAGGACAGGCACTCCACGAGCGGGTCGACGAAGGCCGACAGATGCCCTGAGGCCTGCCACACCGGAGTCGGCAGGATGACCGAAGAGTCGAGGCCCACGACATCGTCGCGGCCCTGCACCATGGTCTTCCACCACTGGCGCTTGATGTTCTCCTTCAGCTCGGTGCCCATCGGCCCGTAGTCCCAGGCTGAACGGGTACCTCCGTAGATCTCCCCGCACTGGTAGACGAATCCTCGGCGCTTGCAGAGGCTGATGACGGTATCGAGAACGGAGGCGGGCATCGCAGACTTCCAATCCGGCTGGGTGTCGGTGGGCTTTCGCAGTGCGTCGTAACGCTCTGCGCCCAGGGTCGCCTCAGCCTACTCGGCCCGGACGTTTGCCGGGCTCCCACCCGAGACTTCCTCCTGGATGGCAGAACCCAGGTGACCGCCATCACTCAGGTCACCCGGATTTGACAACCATTCCGGCGACTTATGAGAATGGTTCCCATGCACAGGTCTGTCCTTCCCGCCCTGCTCACCGCATCCGCACTGACCCTCGCGGCATGCGGCGGCACCGACGACTCCGGTGACGACGGCGTGTCCGTCGTCGCGTCCTTCTATCCCGCGCAATATCTCGCCGAACGTGTCGGCGGCGATCTCGTCGAGGTCTCCACCCTCACCTCGCCGGGCGTAGAGGCCCACGACCTCGAGCTCACCGCACGCCAGATCGGCGAGCTGCGCGATGCCGACGTCCTGGTGTACCTCGAGCACTTCCAGGCGGCGGTCGACCACGCGGTCGAGCAGGCCGACCGGGATGCTGGCACCACGGTCGACCTGGCCGCGGGTGTCGAGCTCCTGGAGGAGTCCGACGGCGGCCACGACCATGCCCACGAGGAAGAAGGGCACGAGGACCACGACCACGGCGAGGAAGGCCATGAGGAGGACCACGCCCACGAGGAGGACGGCCACGACCACGGCGGCGTCGATCCGCACCTGTGGCTCGATCCCGCCAACCTGGAGCCCGCGGCCACCGCGATCGCCGATGCCCTGAGCGACGCCGATCCGGGCAATGCCGACACGTACCGAGCCAATGCCGACGAACTCGTCGAGGACCTCACGACCCTCGACGAGGAGTTCGAGACCGGCCTGGCGCAGTGCGAGCGCCGCGAGTTCGTCACCAGCCACACCGCATTCTCCTACCTCGCGCACGCCTACGACCTCACCCAGGTGCCGATCGCCGGCATCGACCCGGGCACCGAGCCCTCGTCGGCGCAGCTCGCCGAGATCACCGACCTGGTCCAGGAGGAGGGCATCACCACGATCTTCACCGAGACGCTGGTGTCCCCCGCCCTCGCTGAGACCATCGCCCGCGAGACCGGGGCACGGACGGCTACGCTAGACCCGATCGAGGGCCTCACCGACGAGACCGCCGATGCCGATTACCTGTCGCTCATGCGAGACAACCTCGCCGCACTGCAAGAGGCCAACACCTGCCGATGACATCACCGCTCACCGCCCGCGGGGTCGAAGTCGACCTCGCGGGCGGTCCCGTCGTCCGCGGCGTCGACCTCACGGTCGGCACCGGCGAGTTCGTGACACTGCTCGGCGCGAACGGGTCGGGCAAGTCCACCCTGGTCCGCGCCCTCGTGGGGCTGATCCCGGCGCGCGGCTCGATCGAGCTGTTCGGCACACCGCTCGCACGTTTCCGCGACCGCTGGCGCTTGGGTTACGTTCCTCAACGGCCCGGCAGCTCGAGCGGCGTGCCGGCGACTGTGCGCGAAGTCGTCACGAGCGGACGCCTCGCCCATCGCCCCTTGCTCGGCTTCGCCTCCCGGTCGGACCGGGCCGCGGTCGATGAGGCCATCTCCCACGTCCGGCTGGGCGCGAAGGCGGACCAGCCGATCACCGAGCTCTCCGGTGGTCAGCAGCAGCGCGCCTATATCGCGCGGGCGCTGGTCGGCGATCCGCAACTGCTGGTCATGGACGAGCCCACCGCCGGAGTCGACGCCGAGAGCGCCTCGGTACTGGCTTCGCTCATCGGCCACCTCGTCGATGATCACGGCATGGCGGTGCTCATGGTGGCGCACGAGCTCGGCCCCATGCGTGCGCTCGTGGACCGTGCGGTCGTGATCGACGCGGGACGTGTCTCCTACGAGGGCCCGGTCGACGGCGTCAGGCACGACCACGCGCACGACCATCCCCATATCGGTGCGCCCGAGCGGGTCCGCCCGGTTCCCGAGGAGGGTCCGCTCGGATGACCGACCTGCTCGCCTACGACTTCATGCGCTACGCGCTCATCGCCGCCATCGTCACCGGGCTCGCGGCACCGGCGGTCGGCACGTATATCGTGCAGCGGCGTCTCGCCCTGCTCGGCGACGGGCTCGGCCACGTCGCGCTGACCGGCGTGGCGCTCGGCCTCTTGACCAATGTCGCCCCGACGCTGACGGCCGTGGCGGTCGCGGTGCTCGGCGCGGTGGCGATCGAACTGTTGCGCACCTACGCCAAGACAAGCGGGGACGTCGCGCTCGCGATGCTCTTCTACGGAGGCATCGCCGGTGGCGTCATGCTGGTCAACCTGGCCGGAGAGTCGGCATCGACGCTCAACTCCTTCCTGTTCGGCTCGATCACCACGATCGACGCGGCCGATCTGGTCACGGTCGCGATCCTGGGGCTCGTCGTGGTCCTGCTCTCGATCGGGTTGTCACCGCAGCTGTTCGCGGTCTGCCAGGACGAGGATCACGCGCGCGTGAGCGGTGTGCCGGTGCGGCTCTACACCATGTTCATCGCCGTGCTGGCGGCCGTCACCATCACGGTCGCGATGCGCACCGTCGGACTCCTCCTCGTGTCCGCACTGATGGTCGTGCCCGTCGCAGCGGCACAGCAGCTGACTCGCTCGTTCCGGAGCACGCATCTGGTCGCGATGGTGCTCGGCCTCCTCGCCGCCGTCGGCGGGGTCGTGGCGAGCTACGAGATCGACACGCAGCCCGGCCCGACGATCGTCATGTTGGCCCTCGCGGTGTTCGCGGTGGCGGCCGTGACTCGCGGGGTCGTGTCGTTGCGACGTTCGGCCCCGTAGACTGGCTGCGATGAGCACCACCAGCGAGACCCCCCAGCGCAACACTCGGCAGCGTCGCGCTGTCCAATCGGTCATGGCCGACCTCGAGGGTTTCGCCAGCGCTCAGCAGATCCACGACATCTTGAAACAACGGGGCGAGTCCGTCGGCCTGTCGACGGTCTACCGCAACCTGCAGGCGCTCGCCGATGCCGACCTCCTCGATGCCCTGCGCAATGACGACGGCGAGACGCTCTACCGCCGTTGCTCCTCGGGGCATCACCACCACCTGGTTTGCCGCGAGTGCGGACGCACCGTCGAAGTGGAGGGCCCAGCCGTCGAACGGTGGGCGGATGCGACCGCCGAGAAGCACGGTTTCCGCAACGTCGAGCACACTCTGGAGATCTTCGGCACATGCGCCGACTGCGCGTCCTGAGCCGAACCGAGTGGTCCGCGCGGGCGGAGGAGCACCGCGCACGCGTCGAGCCCTGGACCCGAGAGCGTGTAAGGCGCCGTGAGGTCGGCGAGAAGCATCCCGTGTGGGACTTCCTCTTCGAGTACTACAACCTCTCCCCCGGTGGCCTCGAGCGCTGGCATCCCGGTCTGGGCCACGCCCTGGCCGAGGCACCCGAATACGTCCGGCTCGCATCGTACGCCCGCCTCGACGATCGCACCGTGACCGCAGATCCGTCGCGGCTGCCGGCCCGGTTGCCGGGATTGACCTGGACGCGTGAGCTGCTGTCGCGTACCGCCGGGCGTCCGGCGCGCTGGGGCTGCTTCGGCCTGCACGAATGGGCCATGGTGTATCGCCAGCCCGGCGACCGGCGCCATGCCGCCCGCCTGCGGCTCGGACCTTCGGCGACAGACGCGGTCGTGGAGTCCCACCGTCTGGCATGCACCCACGCCGACGCCTACCGCTTCTACACCGCCGACGCACGTCCCCTCAATCGACCGGCACCCACGCGCGACAACCAGCTCGAGTTGGAGCAACCCGGCTGTTTACACGCGAACATGGATCTGTACCGCATCGCGTTCCGGATGCTGCCTTTCCTCGACTCGGACACCGTCGCCGATGCCTTCGAGCTGGCCGCCGAGATCCGCGAGGTCGATATGCGCGCCTCGCCCTATGATCTCCGCGCCCACGGCTTCGATCCGATCGCGGTCGAGACGGCGGAGGGCAAGGCGGAGTACGTCCGGCGGCAACGTGACGTCGCCGCTCGGGCCGAGCCGCTGCGCGAGCGGCTGTTGCGGGCGACGCATCGCCTCATCGAGAACGCACAGGAGGACGCGGCATGACCGACGACGACCCGGTGGCGAAGGACGGCGATGACCTCACCGCCCGCGACGTCTACGCGATCTGGCAGATCCGCGACGCGGTGTTCGCCGTCGAGCAGCAGTGCGACGAGCCCGATGTCGACGGCATCGACCTACTGCCCACGACCACGCATCTGTGGTGCGCCGATGCGAACGGTCTGACCAGCTACCTGCGCACCTATGTCACCGAAGACGGTACGCGTCGAATCGGCCGGGTCGCGACGCGCAAGGACGCCCGGGGCCGAGGGCTCTCCAGCAGGCTACTGCGCTGCGTCCACGATCGCTGGGGCGCCGAGGAGATCCGCATCGGCGCGCAGGCCTATCTGGAAGAGTGGTACGGCTCCTTCGGCTACGAACGATCCGGCGACGGCTACGTCGAGGCCGGTATCCCCCACGTGCCGATGATCCGTCTAGGCTCCTGACCCCCGGCGCGCCGGGGGGAGCGGTGAGTTACGCACCCCTCGAGCCTGCTGGCGGTCCGGCAGGCACCTCTCGCGAATGTTGAGAGGTGCGTAACTCACCGCCCACGACAACGAGGGGTGCGTAACTCACCGCCCGATGGTGGAGGTCAGGCCGGTTCGACCGGGACCTGCTCAGGAGCGGCGTCACCCTGCTCCGCCGAAGGCAGCGCCAGCGCTGCGAGAGCCGACTCGATCCGCTGACGCAACGAAGCCTCGTACTCGATGATCGGCTGGAGCGCGTCGCGGTACTGAGTGCCGTAGGTGAACGATGCGCTGCCCCCGGCGTCGAGCTCGGTGGCAGCCGCGGTGGCTTCGTCGATCACGTGCTGCAAGGCGGCGTCGACCCCCGCCGCGAGCTCCTCCTGGCCTGGCGGGACCTCGACAGCGTCGAAATCCGCCCGCGTCTGATTCATGAGCGGAATCAGCTCATCGCGGACCGGCGCGCCACTGGCCACCGGTCCACCAACCACCCGTTGAGGCAGGTCGGCATCGAGGGCCTCCTGCGCAGCGGCCACGAAAGGCGCACCCACCGCCCATTCCTCGACGACATCCGCAGCGACGTCGAGTCGTTCCTGCAACGCCGCCCGGCGCTGCAGAGCATCGCGGAAGTCCACGGATCGGTCACTGCCGTACTCGGGAACGTCCTGCGCAGCGGGGAGTCCCGCACGCAGGTCTTCGGCCAACTCGATCCCGTGGTGGGGCTCGGCCTGCAGATCGACCGTGCTCAACCGCTCGGTGAGCTCGATCTGGAAGGAATCCAGGGCACCGTTCAGGCGCGCCGCCTCGGCCTCAGCTCGCTCGACCGCCTCGTTCTTCTGATGGCGATCGACCAGATAGATGCCGGTGCCGCCGACGAGCAGCAACAGCACCGTCAGCAGGCCGAGGGTCGGGCGGATCCTCATCGCAGCGGCGCAACCTCGTGTCGTCGCAGTCCGTACGTGACGGCATCGACGAGCGCCTTCCAGGAGGCCTCGACCATATTGGCGCCGACACCGACCGTGACCCACGTGGCCACCCCGTCGGTCGTGTCGATGAGCACCCGGGTGATCGCATCGGTCCCGTGCCCCTGATCGAGGATGCGGACCCGGAAGTCGGTGAGATGGAAACGCGCCACATCGGGGTATACCTGCTCGATCGCCTGGCGCAGCGCGTGGTCGAGCGCGTTGACGGGACCGTTACCCTCGCCGATGACCGCGAGACGGTGACCGCCCGCCCGCAGCTTGACGGTCGCCTCCGCGAGGGCCTCGCCGGCCCCGGCCGACTCGGCGATGACCCGCCAGGACTCGATATCGAAGTAGCTCGGGCGGCCCCCCTCGACCTCCTCCATGAGCAACAGTTCGAAGGAGGCGTCGGCCGCCTCGAAGGTGTAACCCTCCTGTTCCATGCGCTTGACCCGGTCGGTCACGCGCGAGAGGGTCTCCGCGTCCCCGGAGAGATCGAAGCCCAGCTCGCGCCCCTTCAGCTCGATGGTGGCGCGGCCCGCCATCTCCGAGACGAGCAGGCGCATGTCGTTGCCGACGAGCGCAGGGTCCATGTGCTGATAGAGATCGGGGTCGACGCGGATGGCGCTGGCGTGCAGACCCGCCTTGTGCGCGAAGGCCGAGACTCCCGTGTACGGCTGCCGGGCCGATGGCGGGTAGTTGGTGATCTCGCTGATCGCGTGGGCGATCCGGGTCGCGTCGCGTAGCGCCCCCTCGGGCATGACCGACATGCCGAGCTTGAACTCGAGGTTGGCGACGCTGGTGATGAGGTCGGCATTGCCGGTGCGCTCGCCGTACCCGTTGATGCAGCCCTGTAGGTGGGTCGCACCCGCGCGCACGGCGGCCAACGAGTTCGCCACGGCACAGCCGGTGTCGTTGTGGGCGTGGATGCCGAGGCGCGCCCCGGTCGTCTCCTTGACCTCGGCGACGATATCGCCGACCCAGTGCGGCAGCATGCCGCCGTTGGTATCGCACAGGACCGCGACCTCGGCGCCGGCCTCGATCGCCGTGCGGACGACCTCCAAGGCGTATGCCTTGTTGTCCAGGAAGCCGTTGAAGAAGTGTTCGCAGTCCAAGAACACGCGCTGCCCTTCGCGACGCAGGTGCTCCACGGTGTCGCGCACCATGGCGAGGTTCTCCTCCAAGGTGGTGCGCAGCGCGAGCTCGACGTGCTTGTCGTGGCTCTTGGCGACGAGGGTGACCACCGAGGCGCCGCTATCGCGCAGGGCCGCTACCAGCGGATCATCCGCGGCGGCGACACCCGCGCGCCGCGTGGCACCGAAGGCCGCGAGCGTCGCGTGCTCGAGGTCGAGCTCCTTGGCGGCGAGAGCGAAGAACTCGGTGTCCTTCGGATTCGATCCGGGCCAACCTCCCTCGATGTACCCCACCCCCAGGTCGTCGAGGTGCTGTGCGATCGTCAGCTTGTCCTGCACGGAGAGGTTGAGCCCCTCCTGCTGGGCGCCGTCGCGCATCGTCGTGTCGTACACGTGGAAGTCCGCGCGGGCCATGGTGCCGTGCGCCGGGGTGTCGCTGCTGCTCATCGTTCCTTCGGTCCTTCGCTTCTGACTGGTGCGCGGCCAACAAAAAAGCCCCCCGATACGGGAGGCGGCGCGTCGACGGGGTGGTGTCGACGCGCTAGGCGATGATGATCGAGACGTTGGTCACGGGCACCAGCATAGACTGGCGCGACGATGAGCACCACAGCAGTCCCACGCCCCGGACAGGTCGACGTCATGTATGCCGTCGTCACGACCTCGCCGCTCGAGCGCGACGATCCCTTGCCGACCGGCCTTGAGCCCCTCCTACGGCGCAACGGCACCAATGAGCAGCTGTTGGCGATGTGGCGCGAACGCGAGCACGCGCAGGTGCTGCTGCGCTCGGTACCGCTGGCCGATGCGGGCGAGACCCATCTGCGCACCCGCGCGGCCGCGCTGGCGCTAGCTGCGGAGAACGACGGGGTCGTGGTCGATCTCGCGATTCCGCGGCTGGTGGAGCCTCCCTCGGGAGAGCTGAGCCTCGCGTACTCCGATGCCTGGGTCATGGTGCACTACGAGGTCGCCGACCGCGGCGCGATCGGCAGCCGGGGACTGGAGTCCTTCGGCCTGCCCGAACTGTGCGTCACGGTGCCCGACGGCGCCGATCCGGCGATGTGCGGCGCGGTCACCAGCGGGCTCACCCATCGTCTCCTCGACGAGTGGCCGCAGATGGACCCCGTCGGGCCGGCGGTCATCACGTTGCGCGATATCGCCTTCGGACTGGGCGATCCGCAGGCCGCCGAGATCGGCACCGAGCGCCGGATCCGGATCGAGATCGGCTACGACGACATCGCGCACGAGCTCGACGTCACCCTCCTCGACGACCCGGCGCTCCTCTTCGCCTGACTCCCCTCCTCAGGCTGTGGCGCTAGGCCATCAACCTCACCGGCACCTCATAACGTTGACCAGCTACCGCCACCGAGGCTGTGGGATCAGACGGTGCTGATGTCGTCGGTGACGTGCGGCGGCTCGGGGCGTGGGGCGAGGTTCGCCAGCGACTCCGGGCGCAGGATCTCGTCGAGCGTCGCAGCGGGGAGCAGCTCGCGTTCGAGGATCAGCTCCGCCACCCCCCGGCCGGTCGCAAGTGCCTCCTTGGCGACCTCGGTGGCCGCCGCATAGCCGATGTATGGGTTGAGCGCGGTCACGAGCCCGATGGAGTTCGCGACCTCCGAGCGCAGTAGCTCGCGGTTGGCGGTGATGCCGTCGACACAGCGCGACGCGAGCACCAGGATCGCCTCGCGCAGCCGTGAGAGCCCGGCCGACAGCGAGTAGCAGATGACCGGCTCGAAGGCGTTCAGCTGGAGCTGGCCGGCCTCGGCCGCCATCGACACCGTGACATCGTGCCCTATGATCTGGAAGGCGACCTGGTTGACCACCTCGGGGATCACCGGGTTGACCTTGCCCGGCATGATGCTCGATCCGGCCTGGACGGCGGGCAGATTGATCTCGTTCAGGCCAGCGCGCGGTCCCGACGAGAGCAGCCGCAGGTCGTTGCAGATCTTGGACAGCTTGACGGCCACGCGCTTCAGCGTCCCCGACAGCTGGACGAAGGCGCCGCAGTCCTGTGTGGCCTCGATGAGATCGACGGCCGGCACGAGCGGCAGGTCGGTGATCTCGGCCAGGTGCGTGCACGCGGACTGGACATAGCCCGCCGGGGCATTGAGCTGCGTGCCGATCGCGGTGGCGCCGAGGTTGATCTCGTGCAGCAGCATGACCGCCTCACCGAGCCGAGCCCGGTCCTCGCCGATCATCAGGCTGTAGGTGCGGAACTCCTGCCCCAGGGTCATGGGTACCGCGTCCTGAAGCTGGGTCCTTCCCATCTTGAGCACGTCGTGGAACTCATCGGCCTTGCGGGCGAACGACTCCTCGAGCACGGCCATCGCCTCCAGCAGCGACTTCGTGGCCATGATGATCGCGATCTTGATCGCGGTCGGATAGACGTCGTTGGTCGACTGGCTCAGATTGACGTGCTCGTTGGGATGCAGGCGCGTGTAGTCGCCCTTGGGATGGCCGAGGTTCTCGAGTGCCAGATTGGCGATCACCTCGTTGGCGTTCATATTGGTCGAGGTGCCGGCCCCGCCCTGGATGACGTCGACGATGAACTGGTCGTGCAGCGCGCCGGCCCTGATCTGCTCACAGGCATCGCGGATCGCCTCGAATCGCTCGTCGTCGAGCAGTCCGAGCTCATGATTGGCCGTCGCGGCCGCCTGCTTGACGCCGACGAGCGCCTCCACCAGATAGGGACTGCCCTCGATCGGAATGCCCGTGATCGGGAAGTTCTCCAGCGCACGAAGTGTGTGCACTCCCCAGTAGACGTCGGCCGGCACCTCGCGGTCACCGATGAGATCGTGCTCGCTGCGCGTGGAGGAGTCCATGACCTCCATCCAACCACCCGGACGTGGCCGACTGGCGGGTAACCAGAGGCGTGTCCGCGGCGTCGCGGCGACCGTCCCACAGAAGGGCCACCGCGGCGCGCGCGATCAGATCAGACGGGTCATCCAGCCGTGCTCGTCGCGGGCGCGGCCGTACTGGATATCCACCAGGGCCTGGCGGATCGCCCCCGTCACCTTGCCGAGTTCGCCGTCCCCGGAAGTGACCTCGCCGCCGTTCCACTTCAGGGTGCCCACGGGGGTGATGACCGCGGCGGTGCCGCAGGCGAAGACCTCGGTGATCGTGCCGTCGGCGACGCCCTCACGCCATTCGTCGATGCTGACCTTGCGCTCGACGACCTCGTGGCCGAGGTCGCGGGCGAGCTGCAGGATCGAGTCG
Source organism: Aeromicrobium piscarium (assembly GCF_007421815.1). Lineage (GTDB taxonomy): Bacteria > Actinomycetota > Actinomycetes > Propionibacteriales > Nocardioidaceae > Aeromicrobium > Aeromicrobium piscarium. The sequence continues at coordinate 115,961 of NZ_VLNT01000002.1, forward strand.
CGGGTCACGCCCTCGAGGATCGAGCCGTTCAGCTCCGGGGTGACGATCGAACCATCGGCGTGCACGAAGTACAGGTTCATGCCGCCGAGCTCCTCGATCCAGCGATGCTCGACAGCATCGAGGAAGGCGACCTGAGCGCAGCCGTGGGCGGCGGCCTCCTGCTGGGGCAAGAGGCTGGCGGCATAGTTGCCGCCGCACTTGGCGGCGCCGGTTCCGCCCACGCCGGCGCGGCTGAACTCCTCGGAGAGCCAGATCGAGACGGGCTTGATGCCTCCGGTGAAGTAGGCGCCCGCCGGCGAGGCGATCACCGAGTAGGTGACGTGCTGGCTGGGCCGCACCCCGAGGAAGACCTCCGAGGCGAACATGAACGGACGCAGGTAGAGGCTCTTCTCCTCTCCCGAGGGCACCCATGCGCGATCGGTCTCGACCAACGAGCGGATCGAGCCGAGGAACCAGTCGAGCGGGAGCTCGGGCAGCGCGAGCCGGTGCGCCGACCGCTGGAGGCGCTCGCCATTGGCCTCGGGGCGGAACAGCCACACCGACCCGTCGGCGTGGCTGTAGGCCTTGAGACCTTCGAAGATCTCCTGGGCGTAGTGCAGGACGGCGGTGGCGGGATCGAGCTGCAAGGGCCCGTAGGGCACGACGCGGGGGTCGTGCCAGTCCTCGGCCGGGGTCCACTCGGCCAGGAACATGTGATCGGTGAAGTGATTGCCGAATCCGGGGTTGGCGAGGATGCCGACACGTTCGGCTTCCCCGCGCGCGTGATCGGAGAGCTCGATGCGGGGGGCGAACGTGGGCGAGGTCATAGAGGTCACGGTACTGCTTTCTGGTGGTCGAACGGTACGGGGTCAGGCGACCACCGATACCGCTGCGGCCACGCGTGACGCGATGGCCTCTCCCACCTCCTCGGTGCTGCGGGTACCGCTGCGCTCGGCGATATCGGCCTCGACCGCGGAGGTCACGGCGGCGGCCGCCTCGGGGAGTCCCAGGTGCTCCAGCAGGAGCGCCGCCGAGAGGATGGCGGCGGTCGGGTCGGCCTTGCCCTGGCCCGCGATATCGGGGGCCGATCCGTGGACGGGCTCGAACATGCTGGGAGCCGTGCGATCGGGGTTGACATTACCGCTGGCCGCCAGGCCGATGCCACCGGTGACGGCAGCGGCCAGATCGGTCAGGATGTCGCCGAAGAGGTTGTCGGTGACGATGACGTCGAAGCGCCCGGGGTCGGTGGTGAGGAAGATCGTGGCGGCATCGACGTGGAGGTAGTCCACCGTGATCTCGGGGTACTCGGCGGCGACCTTCTCGACGGTGCGCGACCAGAGGTGGCCGGCATGCACGAGCACGTTGTTCTTGTGCACGAGCGTGAGCTTCTTACGCGGACGTGCCTGGGCGCGCTCGAAGGCATCGCGGACGACCCGTTCGACGCCGAAGGCCGTGTTGAGGCTGACCTCGGTGGCGACCTCCTGCGGCGTGCCGACGCGGATCGCTCCGCCGTTGCCGACGTACGGACCCTCGGTGCCCTCGCGGACGACGATGAAGTCGATCTCGCCGGGATCGCCCAGGGGCGTGGGCACACCAGGGAACAGCTTGCTCGGCCGCAGGTTAACGTAGTGGTCGAGCTCGAAACGCAGCCGCAGCAGCAGACCGCGCTCGAGGACGCCCGACGGCACCGATGGATCGCCGACCGCACCGAGCAGGATGGCGTCGTGCTGACGGATCTCCTGCAGCACCGAATCGGGCAAGGTCTCGCCCGTCGCATGCCACCGCCGCGCGCCGAGGTCGTACTCGGTCGAGGTGAAGGCGACATCGTGGTGCTCGGCGATGACGTCGAGCACGCGCAGTGCTTGGGCAGTGACTTCGGGGCCGATGCCGTCGCCGGGCACGACAGCGAGCGAGAACGTGGTCATGGGCGTGATCCTACGGGAGCCGGTCTCATGATGCGAAACCGGCATCTCACCTGGCGATCAGTTATCGTCGGGGCGGTCATTGACCTCGGCGACGTCCTCGTCGCGCAGGTGAGCCGGTCCCCATTCGATCAATGGCTGGTTCATGATGGCGTGTCCTTCGATGAGTGGATGGGTGCTGGGAGTCAGCGGGATCCGGATCGATCCGGCGACTCGCCAGGCCACATGCTCGAAGGTGGTCGAGCTCTGACAGAGGGGGAGACCAGGTCATGGTCAGGACATCTGCTGCGGAGTCGCCGGGCCAACGCCGAAACTCCGCGGCAGGTGTGGCCCTAAGAGGTCCTGCCGCGGCAAGCGATGAGTACGAGCTGCTTCCGCATGTTCACACTCTAACTGTCACGTTCGGCTTTGTGAAGCATTTCGCGAGACACTGTGCCGCGTGTCTCACGAGCCGGTCTGTTCCGACGGACAGATGCAGTGTCCGTGCCACACTGAGCGAGTGAGCGCACCCACCGATGTCCCCGATCTCGTCGCCCGGACCCTGGACCTGTCCCGGCGACGGGGGTTCATCACGTCCACGCGCCACGAGACCGGACGCCTCCTCGCCGCGCTCGCGGCCTCCCGCAGCGGAACCCTGGCGGAGCTGGGTACCGGATGCGGTGTGGGCTCGGCTTGGCTGCACAGCGGTGCGCCGAAGGAGGCCTCGATCGTCAGCGCCGAGCTCGATCCCGATCTCGCCGAGGACGTCCAGGAGATCTTCGGCGACGCCGAGAACGTCCGGGTGCTCGCCGGTGACTGGTCGGCGCTGGAGGAGTTCACGCCGTTCTCTCTGCTGTTCGTCGACGTCCGCGATGTCATGGCCGATATCGACGTCCTCGCCGACATGCTGGAGGCCGGCGGCATCGCCGTGCTCGATGACTTCGTGCCGTCCTCCTTCTGGCCTCCCATCGTCGACGGGCAGGTCGACTCCATCCGCGAACAATGGCTCACCGACGAGCGTTTCGCCGCCGTCGAGATGCTCATCGACCCCGACGCGAGCCTCATCATCGCCACCCGCCGCTGAACCGTCAGCGCCAGGCACTCTCCCAGAACGCAAGCTCGTAGCGCGTCGCCCGGCTGTACGCGTCGTGCATGTCCGGGATCGTCGAGGGATCGAGCTCGGCCCACCGGTCGGCGATGGCCTCGCAGCGCCGTGTCGCCTCCGCGAAGCCGGGATCGCCGTACTGCTCGAGCCAGGGCAGGTACGGATGGTCCGGATGTGCCGCGGCGGCGAGCGTCTCCCCCACGTGCGCATAGACGCGGAAGCACGGGAGAACCGCCGCAAGCCCGACGCTCGCGGGTTGCCGCGTCGCCGTCGAGATGAGGAAGCCGGTGTAGGCGTCGCAGGCCGCACTCGGCGGCGATGTGGCCAGCGCAGTGCCCACCACCGTCTCGTGCAGCTCACGCTCGGCCACCGCCGCTCCGGCGGCGAACTCCGCCATCGCCCCGACATCGGCAGTCATCGGGGCGCGCGCCGCGAGCGTCGCCAGCACTCGTCCGTATCGATCGAGATAGTGCGCGTCATCGCGCAGGTAGCGCTCGAAGGTCGCGGACGGCAGTGTGCCGTCCGCGAGACCGCGGACGAAGGGATGGTCCATGATCTGCGCGACCACGTCGGCGACCTCGTGCCACGCGCGTTCGCTGAAGCTCATCCCTCACCCCTCAGGTCGACCAGATGGTCCACGGGCCCGTGTCCGGCGCCGATCCGGCGATCGACCGAGGCGATGAGCGCACGCTGAAGATACGCGCGCGCGGTCACCACCGCGTCGGCCATCAGATCACCGAGCGCGAGCCGCGCCGCGACCGCCGCGGACAGGGTGCATCCGGTGCCGTGGGTGTTGGGGGTCTCGATCCGCGCGTTGATCAGGCGACCCGCGCCGTCCGCCGAGACGAGCACGTCGATCACCTCATCGCCGTCGAGATGCCCGCCCTTGACGAGGACGTTGCGCGCGCCGCGGGCCAACACCGCTCGGCCGGCGGCCTCGAAATCATCGGGCGAACGGACATCGAGACCGGCGAGCACTGCCGTCTCAGGCAGGTTCGGAGTCGCCAGGTCGGTGATCGGCAGCAGCGACTCGACGATCGCCGCGACCGCGGTCTCGGGGATCAGTCGGTCCCCCGAGGTGGCGACCATGACGGGGTCGAGCACCAACGGGATCTCGGGGCGCTCCCGCAGCCGCGAAGCGATCGCCTCGATCACGTCGGCATCGCCGAGCATGCCGATCTTGACAGCCCGTACGTCCAGATCCTCCAGCACGGCATCGAGCTGCTCGCCGACGAACCGCGCGGGGACCGGGTGGATGCCGCGGACACCGATGGTGTTCTGCGCCGTCAGCGCAGTGAGGACGCTCGCGCCGTAGACCCCGAGAGCCGTCGCGGTCTTGAGGTCGGCCTGCACACCGGCCCCGCCGGACGGATCGGACCCGGCGATCGTCAACATGACCGGTTCACTCATCGGATCCTCCCTCGGCTCACAGCGGCGCCGAGAGCTCGTACGACCTGGTGCGGATCGGACGCCCGGGTGACGGCCGAGACCGCCGCCACGGCGTCCGCGCCTGCCGCCACCGCCTCCGCCGCACGCTCGAGGTCGATGCCTCCGATCGCGACCACGGGCACCGGCGACCGTCCCGCGATCGCCCGCACACCCTCGAGCCCGAGCGGTGCCTCGTGATCGGGTTTGGTCGGCGTCGCCCACACGGGACTGACGGCCAGGTAGTCGCACGCGCGGACCTGCTCGACATCGTCGAGCTGCGCGATGTCGTTGACGGACCAGCCGATGATCGCCTCGGCCCCAAGGGCCTCTCGTGCCCGCGTCGGCGGAATGTCCGTGACGCCGACGTGGATACCGTCGACTTTCGCGGCTGCATCGAGATCGTCGTTCGCGATGACCGGCACGCCCGCCCTGGACCGGATCATCCCGGCGATCTCGACGAGCTGTGCGGTGGAGGCCGTCTTGTCGCGGACCTGGATCAGGTCGAGTCCGCCTCGCGACGCGGCGACGGCGATGTCCGTGATCCCGTCGACCGGTTCGGTCACCAGATACACACCATGGGTGAAGTTCATCGTCGGACGACCTTTCGCAGATCGTCGGGCTGCTGCAGATAGAGAGCGTCCAGCAGCGCCGGGCGGAGCGTGCCGGGGCCCGAGGCCGAACGGCCCGCGACCTCGCCCGCGTCGGCCAGTGCCGCCATCGCGGTGACGGCGCCCACCCAGGGATCGGGCGCACACGCGCAGGTTGCCGCGACCAAAGCCGACGCCGCGCAACCGAGGGCCGAGATCAGCGGCATCCGCGGATCGCCACCCTCGACGAGCACCGTGCGTTCACCGTCGGTGACGACATCGGTGGCGCCGCTGACGACGACGACCGATCCGAGCGCTTCGGCGAGCTTCTCCGCCTCGTGGCGGATGGCGATGGAGTCGTCGGTGCTGTCGACACCGCGACCGGCGCCTTGGGAGGTCGCGATGGCGAGGATCTCACTGGCGTTGGCACGAATGACGGTGGGGCGATGGGCGAGCAACGCGGTGACCGTCTCGCGACGGTAGGCGGTGGCGCCGACCGCGACCGGGTCGAGGACCCACGGTATGCCGCGATCGTGCGCCGTGCTCGCGGCGGCGTGCATCCCCTCGACCCAAGGCGGGCTCAGGGTGCCGATGTTCACGGTGACCGCCGAGGCGATCGTGGCCATCTCGGCGGCCTCGTTCACGTCGTGCACCATCGCCGGGGAGGCGTGTGCGGCGTTGAGCAGATTGGCAGCAACGTCCATCGAGACGTAGTTGGTGATGCACTGCACGAGAGGAGTGCGCTGGCGCACCACACGGGCGGTGTCGACGACGGCGTCGACGGACAGATCGGACGTCATACGGCTCCCTAGCGCCGGTGTTAACCGGATCAGGTTCGGCGGGTGTGTTCTCAGCCCTCATGGGCACCCCGGCGTGGTCGTGTCGTGCCCGACCGTAGCAGCCTCCGCGGAACCATCGCGGCCAGGGTTGTCCACACGGCGATCCGACGGCAGGTGACAAACGGACCGTTCACCACTACTTTCGTGTCATCGACTTCGGGGGTGATGAGATGCGGCGGATGGTCCTGCCGGTGCTGGCGATGACACTCATGGGGTGTTCGGGTGGCCCCGACCCGCCAGAGGAGACGGTCTCGCCGTCGCCGGAGATCACCGCGCCCGCGATGCCGGAGCTGGCCGGCGACGACTCCCCTGCCGGCGCCGAGGCCTTCGCCCGCCACTACATCGAGGTGCTGAACTATGCCGCGCTGACCGGTGACACCGCGGACCTGGAAGAACTGTCCGCCGACGACTGCACCGGCTGCGCGAAGTATGTCGATTTCTACCGAAATACATACGAAAATGGTGGGCGCATCATCGACAGCACGTGGCGTGTCGACTCGATAACAACCGACTTCGCACCTGGGTCAGATCTGCAATATGTGACGCTCGAAACCCACATCACTGAAGGAATCCATCGGGAATCCGCTGAGAGCGACCCGTTCAAGACCGAACCATCACGCGACACCGTCTCCATGGAACTTATGCGATCTGACCACTGGAGTGTCAGCCAACTCGGCCTAGGCGGAATCGGATGACTGAAAGCAGCCTCACCCTCATCCTGACCGTTCTCTTTGCCTGGCCGACTGTGGATACTGGCATCGATGTCAGACCCGATCCGGGTGCCCCGGGCGTCGTAATCGGAGGCGAGCGAATCACACCCGGCCGACCACCCCATCCCGGTGCTCCTTCTGGGCCGGTGGTGGGGCCGGGTGGGGCACCGGAGGCCCGGCCTCCGACCACGCGCGAACGCATACAGGACGAGATCCAGCGCCGCTGTCCCCCGAGCAGTCTCATCGGATTCCTGTGTTCCCCGCCTCCCCCGGACACCGCCGGCCCCGAGGACCCTCCGCAGGGATCGACGCCGGAGCCTCCATCGCCGGAGGAGATCGAACGAGCCATCCGCGAGATCGACCTGCCCCCGCTCAGCGTCGCCGTCGAACCACGAGACACCACCCTCGTCAACCTGCCGACCAATCTGTACACCACAGCCCCCGAGGTCGACCAGACTGTCGACATCCTCGGCGTCGCCGTGCGGATCCGTGCGACCCCGGTGTCGTTCACATGGCGTCACGGAGACGGTACTCAGCAGACCACCTCGCACCCGGGCGCTCCCTATCCCAACCTGGCGGTGACGCACCGCTACACCAGGGCCGCCGCCTCGATCGATGTACGCCTGGACGCCGGCTACCAGGTCGACTACGCAGTGGACGACGGGTCGTGGACCCGACTCGACGGTCTCATCGTCGCCTCGGGACCTCCCACGACCGTCACCGTGCGCGCCGCCGAACCCGTGCTCGTCCGGCCGTGAACGTGTGTCAGCGGGCCCTTTCCCGCCGGTACCCGTCGCGGAGCAGATCACGCACGGTAACCGCCGCGGCCACCAGAAGCAGTCCACTTCCCAGAATCACCCAGAACATGCCCCGATACTGGCAGCCAGTGGCCTTGTATTCGATAGCCAATTGCCGCAGAGTGGCGTTATGAGCTCTCACCAGCTGAGCGCTGCGAGCCTGGTGGCCGTGGTGGACCCGGCGGCCCATGGACGCGGAGGCCCCGCCTACCAGGCCTGGGCCTCCGCCATCTCCGCCGCCGTCATGGACGGTCGCATTCCCGACGGCACCCGGCTGCCCAGCGAACGCACGCTGGCCGACGCGGCGGGCATCAGCCGCACCACCGCGACGCGTGCCTACGGCGTCCTGCGCGACCGGGGACTCGCAAGCGCGCGACAGGGCTCCGGAACCGTCATCCGGCTCCCGCTCACCGAACAGAACGCGACGAGCCTGCTCGCCAGGTCCGCCGACCCCGACGACATCGCCCTCACCACAGCCGCGATGCCAGCACCGCCCGAGCTCGCGCATCTCGTGCACCGCGCCACCGAGGGACTCCCCAGCCTGATGGCGACCCACGGCTACCTCCCCGACGGACTGCCGCTCCTGCGCGAACGACTCGCGCAGCGTTACACCGAACACGGTCTGGCCACCGAACCCGAGCAGATCATCGTGACCACCGGCGCCCAGGGAGCGCTCGCGCTCCTGACTCGCACCCTCTGCCGGCCCGGGGGCCGCGCGCTGACAGAGGCCTGCAGTTATCCGCATGCCTTCGACGCCTTCGGCGGAGCCGGAGCACGCCTCGTCCCGCTGCCCATCGGTGACGACCCCTGGCCCCTCGCCGATATCGAACGCGCCGCACCTTCCGCACAGGTCGCCTATCTGATCCCCGACTTCCACAATCCGACCGGGGCGGTGATGGACGCCGAGCGGCGAGCCCGGGTCGGCGCGACGCTGCGCCGCCATGACGTCGCCACGATCATCGACGAGACCACCCGAGACCTGCGACTCGACGGTGACTCCCTCCCCCATCTGGCGACCTGGTGCTCCGATGCCTTCACCATCGGCTCGGCGTCCAAGTCGATATGGGGCGGGCTGCGCGTCGGGTGGATCCGCGCGCCCCGCTCGGCAGTCCCGGGCCTGGTCCAAGCCCGCCTGCACCAGGATCTGGGCGCATCGGCACTCGATCAGCTCATCGTCGCCGAGGCCGTCGCCGCGGGACTGCTGGACCGCTCACCCCACCTCGACACCGCGCGACGGACGCGCGATGCGGCCTCCGCCATGATCGCCGATCGACTCCCCGACTGGAGGATCGATATTCCGGCAGGAGGGCTGACCTTATGGGCTCGGCTGCCCGGGCGCAGGGCAAGCGCCCTCGCCCTCGCCGCCGAGGAACATGGTCTCCTCCTGACGCCGGGGCCGCGATTCTTCGGCGCGCAACCCCACGCGGGCGAGCAGTGGATCCGCATCCCCTACACACAGCCGCCGGAGATCATGGAGCGAGCGATCGAGCGTCTCGGCCGGGCGTGGAGCGATCTCGGCCCGCCGGACGCGCACGCGGTCCGCGATCCACGGACCATCGACATCATCACCTGAAACACATCGAGCGTGGTGCCCAAGCGCATCCGAGGATGCGGCCGGGCACCACGCTCAGTGGTGACGGCGAGGGTCAGCGCGCGGCAGTGCCCTCGGTGTAGTCGTCATCGACCTGCTGCCAGGCGAAGTGCGCCCGCAGCTCCTTGCCGGTCGCCTCGATCGAGTGGCCGGCCTCCTTCTCGCGAAGCTCGTTGAACTCCTTGGCTCCGTTGTCCTGATCGTCGATGAAGCGCTTGGCGAACGAACCGTCCTGGATCTCGGACAGGACATCCTTCATCCGGTCCTTGACCGAGGAGTCGATGATCCGCGGCCCGGAGACGTAGTCGCCGTACTCGGCGGTGTCCGAGACGCTCCAGCGCTGCTTGGCGATGCCGCCCTCATGGATGAGGTCGACGATGAGCTTGAGCTCGTGCAGCACCTCGAAGTAGGCGATCTCGGGCTGGTAGCCGGCCTCGGTCAGCGTCTCGAAGCCCGCCTGGATCAGGTGCGAGACGCCGCCGCAGAGCACCGTCTGCTCGCCGAACAGGTCGGTCTCGGTCTCCTCGGTGAACGTCGTCTTGATGACGCCCGCGCGCGTGCCGCCGATCGCCTTGGCGTAGGACAGCGCCAGTGGCCAGGCATTGCCGGTGGCATCCTGCTCCACACCGAGGATGTCCGGGATGCCGCGACCGGCGACGAACTCACGGCGCACGGTGTGACCGGGGGCCTTGGGAGCCACGAGCACGACGTCGACGCCCGCGGGCGGCTTGATGAAGCCGTAGCGGATGTTGAAGCCGTGGCCGAACACGAGGGCATCGCCCTCGACGAGGTTGGGCTCGATCGACTCGGCGTAGAGCGTGCGCTGCACCTGATCCGGCGCGAGGATCACGACGACGTCGGCCTCCTCCGCCGCCTCGGCGGGAGTCAGGACGCGCAGTCCCTCGGCCTCGGCCTTGGCACGGCTCTTGGAGCCCTCCGGCAGACCGACCCGCACGTCGACGCCCGAGTCGCGCAGGTTGAGCGCGTGGGCGTGGCCCTGGCTGCCGTAGCCGATGACGGCCACCTGCTTGCCCTGGATGATGGACAGATCTGCATCGTCGTCATAGAACAACTCAGCCACGGGTGATTCTCCTTGCGTTGTGTGATGGACGTCAGTTTCTGGGGTCGACCGCTAGACGGCGCTCTGCGCGCCTGGCACTGCCCGAAGGGTGCGGTCGGTGATGGATCGTGAGCCGCGGCCGATCGCCACGCGACCGGACTGCGCGATCTCACGGATGCCGAAGGGCTCGAGGACGTTGAGCATCGCGGCGAGCTTACCGGCGTCGCCGGTGGCCTCGATCGTGACCGAGTCCTGGGCAACGTCGACGACCTTGGCGCGGAACAGCTGAACGGTCTCGAGCACCTGCCCGCGGGTCTGCTGATCGGTCTTCACCTTGATCAGCATGAGCTCACGCTCGACGGCGGCGCTCGGTTCGAGCTCGACGATCTTGAGCACCTGCACGAGCTTGTTGAGCTGCTTGGTGACCTGCTCGAGCGGCAGCTTGTCGACATTGACGACGATCGTCATGCGCGAGATCTCCGGGATCTCCGTCGGTCCGACCGCGAGGCTCTCGATATTGAAGCCGCGCCGCATGAACAGGCTGGAGACGCGGGCGAGCACGCCGGGGCTGTTCTCGACCAGGACGCTCAGGGTATGCGTGCTCATGCCGCCACCTCGCTTCTACGCTCGCTCATGCCGCCATCGCCTGAAAGAAGAAGCACGATAGGTCGACGGCGGCATTCGTCAGCACTCATCGTTCGCTCGCTGCGCTCGCTCATGCCGCCACCGCCTGAAAGAAGAAGCACAGTAGGTCGACGGCGGCATTCGTCAGCACTCATCGTTCGCTCGCTGCGCTCGCTCATGCCGCCACCGCCTGAAAGAAGAAGCACAATAGGTCGACGGCGGCATTCGTCAGCACTCATCGTTCGCTCGCTGCGCTCGCTCACAGGTCGTCCTCTTCCCAGTCCGGCGCGAGGTCCCGCGCGATCTTGATGTCGTCATTGCTGGTGCCGGCGGCCACCATGGGCCACACCATCGCATCGCGTTCGACCACGAAGTCGATCACGACCGGCACGTCGTTGATGCTGAGCGCCTTGGCGATGACATCGTCGAGGTCGTCCTCGTTCTCGCAGCGCAGCCCGACACAACCGTACGCCTCCGCCAGCTTGACGAAGTCGGGGATCCGGCGTGCGCCGATCGACTCCGGACCGGTATTGAGGTCGGTATTGGAGTAGCGCCCCTCGTAGAACAGCGTCTGCCACTGGCGCACCATGCCCAGCGAGGAGTTGTTGATGACGGCGATCTTGACCGGGATGCCCTCGAGCGCGCAGGTGGCGAGCTCCTGGTTGGTCATCTGGAAGCAGCCGTCGCCGTCGATCGCCCACACGACACGATCCGGGGCGCCGGCCTTGGCGCCCATCGCGGCAGGCACGGCATAGCCCATGGTCCCGGCGCCGCCGGAGTTGAGCCACTGACGCGGGCGTTCGAAGTCGATGAACTGGGCGGACCACATCTGGTGCTGACCCACGCCGGCGACATAGGTGGCGTCCGGTCCCGACAGGGCGCTGATGCGCTCGACGACCGTCTGCGGGGCCAGGCCCTCCGCGGGCTTGTCATAGGAGGGCGCGAACCTGGACTTCAGTCCCTGCACGAAGGAACGCCAGGCCGAGTACTCCCCGACCAGGGCGTCCTCCTCGGCCTGCTTCTGCAATGCGCGGACGAGGTCGGCGATCACCTCACGGGCGTCACCCACGATCGGCACGTCGGCGGTGCGGTTCTTGGAGATCTCCGCGGGATCGATGTCGGCGTGGACGACCTTGGCGTTCGGGGCGAAGGACTCCAGGTTCCCGGTCACCCGGTCGTCGAAGCGGGCACCGAGGGTGATGAGCAGGTCCGACCGCTGCAGGGCACCGACGGCCGCCACCGTGCCGTGCATGCCGGGCATGCCGAGATTCAACTCGTGCGAGTCGGGGAAGGCCCCGCGTGCCATCAGCGTGGTGACGACGGGGATCTGGGTCAGCTCGGCGAGCACCTTGAGCTCGGCCGCCGCATTCGCCTTGATGACGCCGCCGCCGACGTACAAGACGGGCTTGCGAGCCTCGGCGATCAGCTTCGCCGCCTCGCGGATCTGCTTGTTGTGCGGTCGCGACGTGGGACGGTAGCCCGGCAGCGCCAGCTCGTGCGGCCAGCGGAAGCTGGTGGGCCCCTGCAGCGCGTCCTTGCTGATGTCGACCAGGACCGGTCCCGGGCGGCCGGTCGAGGCGATGTGGAAGGCCTCGGCGATCGCGCTCGGGATGTCAGCCGGATCGGTCACGAGGAAGCTGTGCTTGGTGATCGGCATGGTGATGCCGCGGATATCGGCCTCCTGGAAGGCATCCGAGCCGATGACCCCGCTGGCCACCTGGCCCGTGATCGCGACGATCGGCACCGAGTCCAGGTAGGCGTCGGCGATGGCGGTCACCAGGTTGGTGGCACCCGGGCCGGACGTGGCCATGCAGACGCCGACCTTGCCGGTCTCCATCGCGTAGCCCTCGGCGGCATGTCCCGCGCCCTGCTCATGGCGGACGAGGACGTGCCGGATCGAGGAGTCGAACAGCGGATCGTAGGCGGGGAGGATCGCGCCTCCGGGAATGCCGAAGATCGTGTCGACGCCCACGCGCTCCAGGGCGCGGACGAGGCTCTGCGCCCCGGTGATGATCTCGGCCGGCGGTTCGGTCATCTCGCGGTCCATCTCTGCTCAGTGGTCGGTACTTCGGGCGTGCAGCTCACATAAAAAAACCCTCCGGCCCGTTGGGGCAGTGGAGGGAGGCGATCGTCGGAGACGACCGCCTAGGAAACTACGAGAAGCTGTGCACGCACGCGTCCAGTGTGCGCCCTGCAGGTCGGCCGGTCAAGTTCTGAGACGGCTTCTTCCACGATGTGGACCGCCCCGTTGTGCGCATCCCGACACGAGCCGTGTTGAATGGCTTCGGAGCGCTTCACCGGGGGCGCCGCTAGGAAAGGTACGCCATGAAGCTGTTCACCAAGACCGCCGCCGCGGTCTCCACCGCCGTGCTCGTCGGCTCGCTCGCCGCCTGCGGCGGATCCGACCGCCCCAGCCAGCAGGAGCTCGCCGACTCGATCAGCTCCGGGGACTCGGCGCTCGGCTCCGCGATCCCGGAAGAGGCTGCCGACTGCTTCGCGAAGGTCATCCACGAGTCCGACCTCTCCGATGACGCGCTTCAGGCGATGGTCGACGGCGAGGAGAACTACGACGCCTCCGATGAGGACAAGGAGGCGGCCGAGGACCTGCAGACGACCCTGATCGACGAGTGCCAGGACTCTGTGACTCAGTGAGCCTGTGGTTCGGCCCCGATCGGGGCCGAACCACCTCACCAGGGTGAGGCGCGGAAGTCCTTGAGGAAGACGCCGTAGAGATCCTCGCCCGCTTCTCCTCGCACGATCGGGTCGTAGACCCGTGCCGCGCCGTCGACGAGGTCGAGGGGCGCCTTGAAGCCCTCCTCGGCCAGCCGGACCTTGGTGATGTGCGGCCGCTCGTCGGTGATCCAGCCGGTGTCGACGGCGGTCATGAGAATGCCCTCGCTCTCGAGCATCTCCCCCGCACTCGTGCGGGTCAGCATGTTGAGCGCGGCCTTGGCCATATTCGTATGGGGATGACCCGGCCCCTTGTACGCGCGAGCGAACTGGCCTTCCATCGCCGACACGTTGACCACATAGGCCCGCCGCGCTCCCGCCTCCACCGCGGCGGCCATCGCCGGCCGCAGGCGACTGGTCAGGATGAACGGCGCCACGCTGTTGCACAGCTGCACCTCGAGGAGCTCCAGCGCGTCGACCTCTCCCACGTGCTGCACCCAGCTGTTCGTGTCCACGACATCGGGCACCAGTCCCCCGGCATCGATGCGCTCCAGATCCGCCGACCCGGCCGTCAGCGCCATCGCGGTCAGCGCATCGGCGGTGTTCGCGTCTCCAGCCAGCACCGGATGCGAGGCGACCGACCCGACGAGCGAAGCCGGATGCGCGTCACTGGTGTGACCGAAGGTGATCAGTTCGGGCATCGGGCCGGCTGAGAGCTCGGTGGTCTCGGCATCGGCCAGGTGCTGGTAGGCGCCCGGCGAACGCTTGACGGTCTGCGCGGCATTGTTGATGAGGATGTCCAGAGGCCCAGCGGCAGCGACATCGTCGGCGAGACCGATGACCTGGGCGGGGTCGCGCAGGTCGATGCCGACGATCTTCAGCCGGCCGATCCACTGGTCGCTGTCGGGCAGCTGGCGGAACCGGCGCACCGCATCGCGTGGGAAACGGGTCGTGATGGTGGTGTGGGCCCCGTCGCGCAGCAGCCGCAAGGCGATGTACATCCCGATCTTCGCGCGCCCGCCGGTGAGCAGCGCCCTCTTGCCCGTGAGATCGGTGCGGGCATCCCGTTTGGCGTGGCTCATCGCGGCGCAGTCGGGGCAGAGCTGGTGGTAGAAGGCATCGACGACCGTGTAGTCGGTCTTGCAGATGTAGCACGGGCGGGCGACCTTCAACGTTCCCGCAGTGGCGCCCTTGGCCTGCGAGACAAGCGGCAGACCGGCGGTCTCGTCATCGATCCGCCGCGCCGACCCAGTGGCGGTCGCCTCGACGACGGCGCGATCGGCGGCGGCGATCTCGGCCCGCTTCGCCCTGCGACGCTGCTTCTTGACGTCCTTGTAGAACTTGCCGCACGCGCGGCGCAGCGCGATATAGGCGTCGTCCTCCTCGCCGAGGAACTGGGCCTCGCCGAGGACCTTCAGCGCGATGGCGAGCTCGTCGGGATCGATCGTTGACACCGCGCGATCCTACCGGGCGACACCCCGGCGGAGTCAGCGCGCCAGGTCGTCCATCGCGAAGGAGACGGTGAAGGGGCGCTCGACGGTCGCCGTCTCGCCCGGCGTCCAGCTGCCCAGCTCGGTGTAGACGGCGTCGCCGGAATGCAGCGCATAGGCGGTGAGGCTCAGCTCGGGATCGGTCTCGACCCGCCAGAAGCCCTCGATCCCCCACATCGCGTACTGGGCCGGCTTGGTGATGCGGTCGGTGGTCACCGACGACGGCGACACCACCTCAACCGCGAGCAGCACATCGGTCGGGGCCAGCCAGAGACCGACCGGGCGGACATCGCGCGGAACCACGGCCACGCCGGGCTGACGAAAGTTGCTCTCACCGAGCTGGATGCCTAATTCGGCACCGACGAGATAGTCATCGCCGAGTGAGCGTTGAAGGACCGCTACCAGTCGAGAGGCGACCCGTGTGTGCCCCCAGAGGGGCGGAGGGCTCACTTCCAGCCGCCCGTCGACCAGTTCGAGCTTGCCCTCGTGGTCGGGCATCTCCTCGACGGTGTACCGCCGCGAGAAATCGCCGAGCATCGACATGACGCACCTCCTGATGCCACTATTCCACGCGACCACCACATGAGGCGATGGCCGCGTGGACGTGGCGTCAGGTCGAACGTCTATCCACAGTGAGCGCCGTCGGCGGCCGCTTCACCGGAGAAGCCGTTCGCAGAAGCCGGCCTGCCGCGGTACCTCGGAGCTCAATCCCGACGCCACATCGCGACGAGCGCGATCATCAGCGCCGCGACACCGGCGACGGCAGCCCACGCCGACAGGAATCCCCATCGGTCCACCACGATTCCGGCTAGGAGCGGACCGACCATGAAACCGAGGAACAGACCGAGCGATACCCGCCCGGTACCGCGTCCGACCGATCCGGAGGGGACCACTCGGACGACAGCCAGCATGATGATGGCGTTGGCCGCCAACGCACTGAAGCTGAACATCGACGCGCCCACCCATACCAGCGGCTCACCGCAGCGGTGAGCCGCGAAGACGGCGGCGACGGCGACCAAAGCCACGACGGCCAGTCCGCTGAGCAACCGCCGCAGATCGGTGACCCGACCGGCAAGACCGCCCCAGAGGAGCCTCGCGAGGACACCGAAGCCACCCAGCACTGCTGCGACCAGCCCGGCTCGTGTCACCGATGCTTCCAACTCCTCATATAGGTACAACGGCAGGTAGACATTCGTCGCCTGAACCACGATCCCGAGCAAGAAGGCGTAGCCGCTGAGCCACCAGACCGCCGCGGGTACCTGTCCGGGAGACAACGGATCGTGCCGGCTGGAGTCAGGCATCGATAGCGGAACAAGGCGCAACGTCGGCAGGAGCCCGGCCGCGACGATAAGCCCGCTGCCGATGATCGCGTACCGCCACCCGACGATGACGGCAACGGACGGCAAAACCAGGCCGGCGAAGAGCTGCGCGCCCTGAACGCCCGACTGCTTGGTGCCGAGGACGACGCCTTGACCACTGCGCTCGACCTGCGCCGCTACCAGACGATTGCTCACTGGGTTGGACAGCGACTGGACCGCGCCGGAGATCGACAACGCCACCAGAAGCCACCCGTAGCTTCCCGCCACTCCCCCGATCATCACGGCAGCGAAGGCCAGGACGAAGATCCCGATCAGCACGACACGTTCATTGAGGATGTCTGCGACGACACCAGCCGTGATGGTGCACACGCTCGCCGCTCCGAAAGTGAAGAGCCACAGCGAGCCGAACTGCGTCGCGGTCAGACCGAGCGACTCCACGATCAGCGGTCCGAGGGCGCTGACGGAGTAGTGGAGCAACGGCCCCACCGCCATCACGAGCGCGAGGTACGCGCTCAGGGCACCACGGCTCCAGCCCACCTACACACCGCTCTCTTCATCACCGGCGGCGCGCCCGGTGCCCCGACCACGTCGCCTCCGGGCAGCACCGCACGGCCTCCCGCTCACTGCAGGCCGTCGAAGATCACCGAATCCGGCGGCTGATCGGCGAGATAGCCCGTCTGGATACCGGCCTCGAACACCGCCCGGATACCTTCGGTCACGTCGCTCGCCGGCGCTACCCGCAGTCGCAACCTCTCGTCGTTGTCCTCGATGAGCTTCTGGATGACCTCCGCGTCTCCACCGGGGATCGTCTTGGCGATCAATGCGCCCGCCTCCTCAGGGTTGTCCAACACCCAGTCGGCGGCCGCCTTGTACGTGTCGTAGAGGGACTGCACCTCATCGGGATGTTCGTCGACCCAGGCAGTCTGAGCGGCCACGCCCAGATAAGGAATGTCACCGGTACCGAACTCGGACTCCCACGCGTCGTAGTCGAGATCGACGGTGCGGATGTCCGAGACCGAGGCCAGCAACGACGAATAGGCCGGCTCCCACAGCTGTGTGGCATCGGCACGGCCGGTCTGTGCCATCGTCGACAATCCGGCCGTCGTCTGATTCTGCGTCTCAACCTCGTTGAGATCGAGTCCGATGTCTTGGGCGAACCAAGCGAACATCGCATAGTTCGTCGTGCCCGTCGCGGCGGCGAGGGTGTGGCCGGGGAGATCGGTCAGGCTCTCGATATCGGGGTCCGAGGTCACCACTGTGCCGTAGAAGTCGAACAGGTTGAACAGATAGGTGACATCCGCGCCTCGTTCGGTTCGCAAGCCCTCTGACAGCAGAGCCGCGCTCCCACCGACGTCATAGTGCCCAGCCCCGAACTCCGAGTTGTAGTTGTCCGGTGTGGCGTACGTGAACTGCAGGTCGAGTCCGTGCTCCGCGTCCAGTTCACGTTCCTCGATGACGGCAGGCAGGAAGGCGCCCAATGACGGAGCTTGGAAGGCGACGATCTTGACCGTGGTGCTGTCACCACCGCCATCTGAGCCACAGGCCGTCACTCCGGCGAGGGCTAGAAGCGTCGAAGCGCCGATCGCGGCGGTACGGCGTAGCACGTTTCTCCGCGGTGCGGGGTTCCAGGACATGCTGCTCTCGTTTCTATCGATGGGATCAACTTCGGGCTCGGGGAAGGCGGGGAATGGGCTCTACGGCAGGAAGCTCGCTCGCTCCCGTCCCTCGGGATACGGCAACACGTAGGTCACGGGAATTCGCCCTGGCCCGGCCACGCGGCGCTGGCGGCGGCCGACCACCATCCCGATGAGACCGGCGATCAACGCGGCGGCGATCGCCGGGAGGCCCTTGCGCAGCATCGGCAGCGCGATCGTGCGCACGACGTCGAGGTCGTCCTGGGCGAGCGCGGCCGATCCCGTCACGCCGCTGCCCGAACCCCCCGCCGACGGTTCCGGACCGGAGACAGAGGGGCTGTCGTCGCCGCCACCGATCATGACCTCGAGACGACGGACGAACTCATCGACCATCGTGTTGCTGACCTCGGCGAGCAGGCTGCGGCCGAACTGGGCGGCCCGGCCCGAGACATTCAGCTCGGTGGCGACGTCGACGAGCGTGCCGCCCTCCGCCGGCTTGAGCTCGGCAGTGATCAGAGCGTTTGCCGAACCGCTGCCTTTCTGCTCACGGCCGCGGGCGTCGATCACGGCTCGATGGGCGACGTCATCGCGCTCACGAAAGCTGGCTGTGCCTTGATACTCGAGGCAGGCAGCGAAGCCGATACCTGCGAGACGGCCTTGCGCGCGCAGGTCGTCGCGTTCAGCCAGCAGCGACGTGAGGTCCGAGATCTCGATGGCCTTGTCGAGCACGCCCGGGTAATCGCCCGAGTCGTACTCAGTGCCGCTGGGGATCCGGTACGGGAACTCGTCGGGTCCGATGAAGTTCCGGCGCCTCAACTCCAGCCGATCCACGCCCAGATCCCGGGCGACGGCGTCGACCGCAGCCTCGATCGCGTAATTGGTCGGCGACTGGCCGAAGCCTCGAACCGCGACCTGTCCGGTCTTGTTGGTCGTGACCGCGGTGGCGTTGTATGCCGCGCTCGGTATCCGATACGGGCCGACGATCGCGCCGATCGGCTTCGCGAGCTGCAGTGGCGAGCGGCCCGGGTAGGCCCCCTCGTCGTCCAGCACGTCGATGCGGATCGTGGTGAACTCGCCGTCGGCGGTGTACCAGAGCTCGACCTCGAACAACCGGTCCGGGCCGTGGAAGTCACCGCCGTGCATGTTCTCGCTGCGGTCCTCGATCAGTTTGACCGGTACGCCGAGCCGGCGGGCCAGGAATCCGGCGAGGACGCCGTGTTTGATGCCTCGCTTGACGCCATAGCTGCCGCCGACGTCGACGTCGAAGTGGACACGCACACTGTTGCTGGGTATCCGCAGCGCCTCGGCCACCTGGTCGGGGAATTGCGGCATCTGGATCGAGGCCCAGACATCGAGCACATCCCGGTGCTGGTCCCACTGCGCGACGGCGCCGAAGGTCTCCAGCGGCACGGTCGAGTTGCGGTTCCAGCGCGTCGTCACGGTGGTGGAGCGACCAGCACGGGCGCGGTCCGCATCGACATCGCCCCAGACGAAACGACGCTGCGCCATGACATTGGTGCCATGCGAGGGATGCACGAGTGGAGCCTCGTCTTGCGCCGCATGCTCGGGGTCCATGACGAACGGCAGAGGTTCGTAGTCGACCACGACCACTTCGGCGCCGTCCTCCGCGATGGCGCGGGAGTCGGCCACCACGGCGGCGATCCACTCGCCCGCGTACCGCGTCGACTCGACAGCCAGCGGGCGCCATTGGACCTCGGGAACATCGAGATACTGCCGCAACGGGTTCGTCTCGGCCGCCAGCTCGGCGCCCGTCACCACCGCGACGACGCCGGGGATCTTCAGGGCCTCCTCGGTGTCGATCGACACGATCCGGGCATGGGGATGCGGACTGGTCACCAGGCCGACCTGCAGCGTGCCCGGCGGCGTGATGTCGGCGACGTAGCATCCGCTGCCGGTGACGAATCGTCGGTCCTCGCGGATACGGCCGGGCTGTGACAGGTATCGATGACCGGGTTCGTCATGCACCCCGGAGGCCACACTCTCCTGAGTGACCGTCATGTCGGGCGCTTGCTCATCGATCGTCGTCATGACGTGCTCACCTTGTCCTCCTCCGCGATACCGGCGACGACAGTGGCCACGGCCTCGCGGATCTGCACATAGCCGGTGCAGCGGCAGATATTGCCGCCGATGGCCTCATCGATGTCCTCGGTGCTGGGGGTGGGATTGCTGTCGATCAAGGCCTGCACGGCCAGGACCATGCCCGGCGTGCAGAAGCCGCACTGCAGCGCGTGGGTCTCACAGAACGCATCTTGGACGGCATTGAGCTCGCCCCGCGGACCGGACAGTCCCTCGATCGTCGTGACCGACTGCCCCTCGGCCTGCGCGGCGAGCATGATGCACGAGCGAATCGGCGTGCCGTTGAGCAATACCGTGCAGGCCCCGCAGACACCGTGCTCACAGCCCAGGTGGGTACCGGTGAGACCCAGCTGGTCACGCAGGAAGTCCGCCAAGCTGGTGCGCGCAGATGTCGCGCAGTTCCGCCACTCCCCGTTGACCTCGAGGCCGACATACTGATCCGTGGTCATCCTCTACTCCTTCGCGGCGGCAGCATCGAGCTGCTCGCAGAATGCATGGACTTCGGCGGCGAAATCGCCGGGATTGTCGGCATTGGACAGGTGACCGGCGTCGGGCAGCACCACCAGATCGGCTCGCGCTAGACCGGCGACGATCTCCTCCGAAAGCGGTCTCGGGGTCTTCTGATCGCGATCTCCCCACACGACGCGAGCCGGGGCGGCGATCCTGCCGAGGAGGTCGCGGATGTCGATCCCGAAACACGCCTCGACGGCAGCGATGTAGCTGTCCCTGTCCATCTGCGCGATCGCGCGACGCACGGCCTCGGCGTCGGGCGGATACGGTTCGCGGAACGTGTCCGCGAGGTACCGATCGGCGACTGCCGGCATCGACAGAGTCCTGGCCTGCTCGACCGAGCTCGCGATCTTCGCGACAGCCACATCGGCATCGAGACCGACAAAGCTGTCGGCCACGACCATGCCTCGTACGCGCTCGGGACGGTGTGCGGCGAGAACGATCGCCTGTATGCCGCCCAGCGAGACTCCCACCACCGTGCACCGGTCCGCGTCCGCGTCATCCAGGATCGCCACGAGATCCTCGGTCCACGACGTCACCGACTGCTCCGTGGCTGCTTCGGACGATCCGTGGCCCCGCGTATCGGGCAGGATCAGCCGATACTGCTCCTGCAGCAAGGCGCGGCATCGCCCCCACATGCCACGGTCGGCGCCGAGGCTGTGCAACAGGAGCAGCGTGGGCAGGGCGGGGTCGCCGGCGACCTCGTACCCGAGCATCGTGCCGTCGGGTGACCGAGCAAATCGGTCGGTCATGCGCTCGACGCCTTCGCCGACGGGGTGCCCACTACGGTGTCACCGCCGCCCGGGTCCATCGCCCGCAGCACCCGCTGCCGCAACGCGTCGACGTCCTCCTGAGTGGCATCTGGATCGAGGTGGACATCGTCGGCAAGATGTCCGGGCGGACGCATCACCAGAACACGGTTGCCCAGCGAGAGCGCCTCGGCGATGTTGTGGGTGATGACGACCCCCGTCTTGTTGCCGGCGCGGACCAACTCCACGAACTCCGCGCGCAACGCCTTCGCTGTGATCTCGTCCAGCGCCGAGAAGGACTCGTCGCACAGGATCAGCTCGGGGTCGACCGCGAAGGCCCGTGCGAGCGACACACGCTGACGCTGGCCGCCCGAAAGCTGGTGCGGGTAGGAATTCTCGCGGCCGGCCAGTCCGAGCCGTTCGAGCCAGTCGCGGGCCACCGGTTCCCAGCGCTCCTTCTCGATGCCGGCGAACTTCATCCCCACGCAGACGTTCTGCAACGCGGTACGCCAGGGCAGCAGTCGGGCGTCCTGGAAGACGACGGCGACCTTGCGACGGAACCAGTCGAATTCGGTATAGGGGTCGTGCCCCTGCACCTGGACGGTCCCTCGCGTCGGCGCGAACAGACCGAGGGTCAGGTTGAACATCGTGGACTTGCCGCAACCGGTGACACCGACGACGGAGACCAGCTCGCCACGGCTGATCGTGAAGTCCAGGTTCTCGACCGCACGATGACCCGGGAATGTCTTCTCGACGCGGTCGAACTCGATGATGGCGTCGTTCTCTGGAGCGTAGGTGGTCATGGTCATCCCTTCGTCGTGACGGGCTCTTCGGCCGAGGGGGCGGAGAGCTTGGCGGCCGGCGCCTGTGGAATGGCGCGATAGCGCAGCACATAGGACTCGACGGCGTCGATGGCCGCTTGCAGGATCAGCATGCAGACGGCCAGGAGAAGGGTCCATGAGACGACTGCGGCCATATCGAAGAGCTGCTGAGCGGTCAGGAGCTGCGAACCGACTCCGACGGTGGCGCCGACCAGCTCCGCGATCAGCACCATGCGAATGCCGAGTCCGAGGTTCACCTTCCAGGCGGTGAACAGTCCCGGCGTGATGGACGGCAGGGTCACCTCGCGGAAGAGCGCCCAGCGCGTCGGGCGGAATGACCGCGCCATATCGCGCAGCTCCGCCGGAATGGCGCGATAGGAGTCGTAGGTCTGCAGGGCGAAGCCGGGCAGCGTCACCAGCAGCATGACGAACCAGACACGCAGCTCGACATTGGAGAACCAGATGACGGCGATGATGACCCAGGACAGCGAAGGGATCCCCTGCACGAATCGGACGATCGGCAGCAGGTAGCCCGCCGCGAGAGCGTTCGCGCCGGTAAGCAGACCGATGGCGACGCCGACGATGAACGAGCACACGAGGCCGAAACCGACGCGTGCCAGCGTCGTGAACAGGTTCTCCAGGCCTTCGGCGCTCGTCACGGTCGCCCACAGATGCTCGGCGACGTCGAGAATGGGCGGGACGTTATAGCCAGAGACCAGGGTGGCCGCGATCTGCCAGACCACCAGGAAGAGGACGAGCAGGATCGCGATCTTGGGATCCGCGAGCCGCTGCCACACGGGCTTGCGGGTCACGGGAGCCAGCCCCTCGTCGGGCTTCGTCGCCTCCGGGATGGCCATCAGGACTCCCCTCCAACGGTGGTCAGCTGCGTCGAGAAGTACCGCCGGTCCCCCAGGGCACGCGAGATGTCGGCGGCCGTCGCGAGCGTCATGTCACGCAGAGCGTCCATACGGTCCGGGCTCATGCGGTGGTCGGGCATGCACAGACCGACCGAGGCGACCACACGGCCGGTGTGATCCCGGATGGGAGCAGCGATGCCGCTGACATCGTCGCGGTAGCTGCATTGGTTGATGCCGTAGCCGCGTTCACGCACGTCGGTGAGCATCTCGCCGAGCTCGGCGGGATCGGTGATGGAACGGTCGGTGTACGCGGGCAGAGGCTCCGAGAGGACCCGGTCGATCTCGTCGTGATCACTGTAGGCCAGCAGGACGCGGCCGGTGGCAACGCAGGTGGCCGGACAGCGACGTCCGACATACGACTTGGCGACGACCTGTTGCGGGCTTTCCAGGCGGTCGATGTAGATGACATCGCCGTGTTCGTACACCCCCAGATGCACGGTCTCGCGCGACTGCTCGTTGAGCGCCTTCAGGTACGGCGCGGTGACCGCGCGCAGGTCCAGATTCTGTGCCCAGAGGCTTCCCAGCTCGAAGCATCGCACCCCCGCCGAGTACCGCCCTGTGGACGCATCTTGGCTCACGTAGCCGCGCGCTTGCAGTGAGGCGAGGATCCGGTGCGTGGTGGCCTTCGGGGACGCCACCTGTTCCGACAGCTCTGTCAGCGCCGTCGGGGCTCCTGATCGGGCCAGAGCTTCCAGGATGTCGAGTGTGCGAGTGACCAACAACACTGGTTCGGAACTATGTTTCATGTCACACAGTGAACTGGAACACAGTTTCAAAGTCAAGCCTTCGGCGTCGACCTGCCCTAGAAGAGGTGGCCTTGAGTCGCTCGTACGGCTCGGAATGGCAGCAAAAAAGACAGCACCACCAGGACGGACCTGGTGGTGCTGTCAGAAGCGGGTGAGGACCCCGCCATGTCAGGCGACTCGAACGAGCTATCCGCAGACGGCGCCGTCGGCTGCCGAGGAGACGAGCTTCGCGTACTTGGCGAGCACGCCCGTGGTGTACCGCGGCGGGTTGGGCTCCCAGCCCTGCTGGCGACGCTCGAACTCGTCGGCGTCGATCTCGACCTCGAGCGTGCGATTGGCCATGTCGAGCTCGACGATGTCGCCATCGCGGACGAACGCGATCGGACCACCGTCGACCGCCTCGGGCGCCACGTGGCCGACACACAGGCCGGTGGTGCCGCCGGAGAAGCGTCCATCGGTCAGCAGCAGCACGTCCTTGCCGAGGCCGGCGCCCTTGATGGCACCCGTGATCGCGAGCATCTCACGCATGCCGGGACCGCCCTTGGGACCCTCGTAGCGGATGACGACCACGTCGCCCGCCACGATCGTGCCGTCCTCCAGCGCATCCATGGCCGCGCGCTCGCCGTCGAAGACGCGGGCGGTGCCACGGAAGACATCGGAGTCGAAGCCGGCGCTCTTGACGACCGCGCCCTCGGGGGCCAGCGAGCCCTTGAGCACCGTGATGCCGCCGGTGCGGTGGATGGGCTCGGAGAGCGGGCGGATGACGCTGCCGTCGACCTTGCCATCGAGGCCGAGGTCGCTGAGGTTCTCGGCCATCGTCTTGCCGGTGACCGTGAGGGTGTCGCCGTTCATCAGGCCCGCGTCCAGCAGCGCCTTCATGACGACCGGGATACCGCCCTTCTGATCGACGTCGTACATGACGTACTTGCCGAAGGGCTTGAGATCGCCGAGATGCGGGACCTTGTCGCCGATGCGGTTGAAGTCCTCGAGCGTGAGGTCGACCTCGGCCTCACGCGCGATCGCCAGCAGGTGCAGCACGGCATTGGTGGAGCCACCGAGGGCCATGACGATGGCGATGGCGTTCTCAAAGGCCTCGCGGGTCATGATCTGGCGAGCCGTGATGCCCTTGCGGAGCAGCTCCACGACGGCCTTGCCGGACTCCTGTGCGAAGCCGTCGCGGCGGCGGTCGATCGCCGGCGGCGCGGCCGAACCCGGCAGGCTCATGCCGAGCGCCTCGGCGACCGAGGCCATCGTATTGGCGGTGTACATGCCGCCACAGGCACCCTCGCCGGGGCAGATGTTGCGCTCGATCTTGTCCAGCTGCTCGCGGGAGATCAGACCCTTCATACAGGCGCCGACACCCTCGAAACCGTCGATCAGCGTGACATCCTCGCCGTCGACCTTGCCCGGCATGATCGACCCGGCGTAGAGGAAGACACTCGCGAGATCGAGACGGGCAGCGGCCATCAACATGCCCGGCAGACTCTTGTCGCAGCCGGCCAGCAGCACCGATCCGTCGAGCCGCTCGGCCATCATCACGGTCTCGACCGAGTCGGCGATGACCTCGCGACTCACGAGCGAGAAGTGCATACCCTCGTGGCCCATCGAGATGCCGTCGGAGACGCTGATCGTGCCGAACTCGAGCGGGTAGCCGCCGCCGGCGTGCACGCCCTCCTTGGACGCCTTCGCGAGGCGGTCGAGCGACAGATTGCAGGGGGTGATCTCATTCCAGCTCGACGCCACGCCGATCTGCGGCTTGACCCAGTCGTCGTCGCCCATCCCTACCGCGCGGAGCATGCCGCGCGAGGCGGTCGCCTCGATACCGTCGGTAACCGTCCGGCTACGGGGCTTGATGTCGATCTGGTCCGCGGGAGTGGAGTCGGAAGAGGTCATGGGAAAAGCGTACGACTCGCCTCCGGCAGAACGGCGCGGGGTTATCGCGGAGTCAGAAGAACGGGACGGTCGCGAAGGCGAGCGCCCAGCTGACGAAGCTGCCGACCAGCACGTACTCGGCACGTGTGCCGTCGCCCGGGTCGCGCGAGATCTCGGGGAACCGCAGCACCCCTTTGGCCGCCATGACGGCGGCGACGGCCGCGTATTGCCCCGCGAGCGCCATCGCGAAGATGAACACGCGCTCGATCGGGCCGAGGATTCGACCGCCCTGGAGCTCGCGCTCCTCGTCCAGGACCGCGGGCCCGGCCCGGCGCAGCACCGCTCGTACGACCACATTGGCCGATTGCAGCAGGAAGAGCACGACGCCCAGCCCCAGCACCGCGGTGTCGAGGTCCAGGGTCTCGATCGCCGGTATCTCCAGATCGGCGTACCAGGAACCGATGGGTGCCTCCGTGCGCGGTACGTGCTGTCCGAAGAGGAGGGCGACAGCGAGTCCCGCGGCCAGGGCCAGAGGGCCCCAGACACCCTGGCGACGTTGGGACGTGAGCCAGAGCATGACGATGGCCATCGCGGGGAGCAGCGTCCAGATGCCGGACCGCTCCAGGCCGAGCATCGCACCACCGAGCACGTAGACGGCCAAAGCCATGAGGAAAGGAAGCTCCACGGTCCGCAACCGGCCTCCGGCGGGCCGGCGGACGAGATCGGCCGCACCCACGGAGGCCAGGAGCAGGGCGACGACGATCACGGCCGGCCCCAGGCGTCCTTGAGGGCGAGCGCTCCACTGCGACGCAGGCTCTGCGACACGGCCGACTGGGTGATGCCCTCCTGCTCGGCCAGCTCCTCCTGCGTGTGGCCACGCAGGAGCCCGAGCACCAACCGGCGCTGCCGTTCGTCGAGGTCGCTCACGATGTGATCGCGACAGACGGCGTAGGCGTTCACGAACTCCCCCTTCTCGTATCCGTCGGCCGCCCACACACGTGTGCGCAGGCCCCGGATGCGGCGCTCCTGACGCTCGACATCCTCGAGCGCCTCGCGGGCGGCCCACCAGGCCGAGCCGTCCTGGATCAGACCATAGGCGCCGGGTCCGACGATCTCGACGTCACCGACGCCGATCCCGGCGCGACAGTCGGCCGGATGGGGCAGACTCAGCCGAAGGATCATCGCCGCGTCCAGCGCGGTCGCGACATCGGGATAGACCGCCTGGAGCTCGTCGCCTATCGTGGGCTCGAGAGCTTGCACCGCCCCGGGCACCAGCTCGGCCGTGACGGCACACGCCTGCAGCACGGCGCGGTGCAGGGCACCGCGATCGTCCCAGGCGCGGGACTCGACGAGATCGCCGATGATTGCAACAGCCATATGCTGATAATGCCATAGAATCAGCTATCCGCTTCTTTTTGACGCATATCAGCGTTACCGTGTCGACCATGATCGTCGCGCTGGCCTCTGCCCACCCCTACGACACCATCGATGCCGACCTGCCGCTACTCGTCGATGCGCTCTCCCAGCATGGCGTGGAGACGGTGATCCGCTACTGGGACGATCCCCAGGCCCGCTGGGACGATGTCGCCGTCACGCTGGTGCGCTCGTGCTGGAACTACATCGAACGACGGGAGGCGTTCCTGGCCTGGGCCGAACGGATTCCGCACCTGCAGAATACTGCCGACATCCTGCGGTGGAACACCGACAAGACGTATCTGCGCGATCTGGCCGATGCCGGCATCGACGTAGTGCCGACGCACTGGGATGTCCGCACCACGGAGGAGCTGCCCGCAGCCTTGGAATGGGTGGTGAAGCCATCGGTCTCAGCGGGCTCCGCCGACACGGCGCGGTGGGCGATGCCCGATGATGCCGTCGCCCACAGTCGTGCCTTGCAGGATGCGGGCCGGACCGCCATGGTCCAGCCCTACATCGCGTCGGTCGACGCTCAGGGCGAGACCGCGATGATCTATATCGAAGGCAGGTTCTCGCACGCGATCGTCAAGGGGCCGCGCCTGACCCAGGACTCCGCCGCCGGCACAGAGCCGACACGTGCGGAGAGCGTCGTGGCGACGACACCGGAGCCCGCGCACCACGACGCCGCCGAGCGCGTCCTCGGCATCTGTCGGGATCGCGGTCTCGACCCGTTGTACGCGCGGATCGACCTCGTCGAGGACGCATCGGGCCGCCAACTGCTTCTCGAGCTCGAGCTGACCGAACCATCGCTCTTCCTGCCGCATGCCGGCGGCGCCGCCGACCGTCTCGCCGACGCCGTTCTCCGTCGGGTGGCCGGGTGACGCGCGACGGTCAGTCCGCGCTCTTCTCCACGCGCGGCCAGCCTCCGGGATGCTGGCGCATCCAGCGCTCGGCCGCTGCGTACCCCGCCTCGTAGAGCGACTGCTGCTGAACAGCGGTGAGGTCGAAGTCGGTCCAGCGCACTCCCTTGGGCTTGGCGAAGATGCTCCGATCGGCGTCGACCGGGTCGCTCACGTGTCGTACCTGCGTGGAGTCGACGGTGGTGAAGACCAGGTTCGTGAGCAGCGACAACGGTCCGGTCACCGGCTTGGCCTTCGCCCGCTCCCCCGCCGGTGAGCTGAGCCGGACGCCGATCGTCGGCCAGCGGCTCGGACGGCCGTCGGTACGGTCGAAGGCATCGATGGGGTAGCTGCGCAGCAGCGATCCATCGGCGAGCGTGACCGTGCCGAAACGCGACTTGACCCGCACGGGCTCGAAGAGGAAGGGGATGGCCGATGAGGCGCGCACCGCTCGCGCCACCGGATAGGAGTCGGCGCTTCGTCCGTAGCGCGGAAGGTCCCAGGGCAGGTACATCACGCGCTGACGTGAGAGATCGCTGGCGGTGACGACCAACCGGTAGGCGCGCTCCGGCGGAAGACAGGACTCGGGATCGTCCAGCCGCAGATCGCCGAAGGAGCGCACCCCCAGGTCGCCGAGCACTCCGGCGAGCCACTGCTGCAGGTACGCGCCGCGGTGCGCCCCGAGATGGAACAGCACACCCCAGGCGTTCGCGGCATTGGGCCACCAGGCCAGTCCTCGGCCGATCGCCCGTCGGTCGAGCATCGCGCGATAGTTCACCGTGCGCATGACATCGTCGACCCGACTCATCGACTCGCCGCGCTGCTGCATCGCGACGATGATCGCGCCCACCACCGCCCCCGCCGATGACCCGGCGACCCGGGCGAAGCGGTACTCGTGGTCGGAGAGCGCAACGGCCGCCCCCACCAGAGCGATGCCCTTGACCCCGCCTCCCTCGAGCACCAGATCGGTGACACGTTCGCTCGCCATGGGGACAACCTACGTCGCTCGCGCCGATGCGACAGCGCATGGCCAGATCCGCGAGTGGTCAAGATTGCACCACTTGGCGGACCACCCCGTTCCCAGAAGTCCACTCCGGGCTGTAAACCAGGACTACACTCAGGGCCGTGATCTCTCACGAGACCCTGCGCTATGTCGACATCGACAGCCAGGACGGGACCCGGATCCGAGCGTGGACCAATGATGTCGCCGGCCCCTCGGTGCTGCTCTCGAACGGCCTGGGCACCAATCCCTTCGCCTGGCCGGGACTGTTGCGCGAGGACTGCGGGGTCCACGTGGTGTCATGGAATCACCGCGGCACGGGCGGAGGCGGACGCGTCGCCAAGCGCCGGGTGAATCTGGACGCCTTCGTCGAGGACGCCGTGGCGACCCTGGACGCTTTCGGCCTCGAACGAGCCCCGGTGCTGGCCTGGTCGGCCGGGGTGACCGTCGCCTTCGAGCTCGCCCGGCGCTTCCCCGATCGGGTCGAGGGCATCTACGCGATCGCCGGCGTTCCCGGCGACACCTTCTCGACCACCCTCGCGCCGCTGCGCGTGCCGCCTTTCATCGCCCGTCGCATGGTGGTGGCCTTGAGCCACACCGCCCGCCGATTCGGGCCGCTCGTCGAGCCGCTGACCCGCGACCTGCCTGTCGTGCCCCTGGCCTCACGGGTTCTGCGCCGGACCCGACTCATCGATCCCGCCGCGGACCTGGAGGAGCTTCAGGCGCTCCTGCACGAGTTCCGCACGACCCATCCGCGCTGGTACGCCCATCTGGCCCTGAGCGTGAAGGACCACCAACGCATCTCGCTCTCGGCGATCGACTATCCGGTGCGGTTCCTCGCCGGCCGACGCGATCTGCTGGTCGGCGCGCGCTACGTCAAGACGGCCGCGGACCGGATCGCGCACGCCGCCTACGACGAGATCAACGCGACGCACTTCATCGGTGTGGAGTTCCCCGACTACGTCACCGAGTCCCTGCACGACTTCCTCGCCGATCTCAGGCGAGGGTGACCGACGGAGGATGTGCATCTGTGGTCGCTATGACTGCCGCGGAAACACATCCTTCGTCCGCCCCTGACGCACGATGTGATTCTGTGGTCGCTGGGGCAACCACAGAATCACATCGTGCGTCGGCCTAGGAGAGCTTCTCCAGGATGAGCTCGCGAACGCGGCCCGCGTCGGCCTGGCCGCGCATCTGCTTCATGACCGCCCCGATCAGAGCACCGGCCGCCTGCACCTTGCCGCCGCGGATCTTGTCCGCCACGTCCGGATTGTCGGAGATCGCCTGGTCGACGGCCTCGCTCAGCGCGCCCTCATCGGAGACGACCTCCAGACCTCGGCCGGCCACGACCTCCTCGGGAGTCCCCTCCCCCGCCAGCACCCCGTCGAAGACCGACCGAGCCAGCTTGTCATTGATGCGGCCCGCGTCGATGAGCCCCTGGATCTCGGCGACCTGCTGGGGAGAGATGCCCAAGTCGGCGATCTCGGTGCCGGTCTCGTTCGAGCGACGGGCGAGCTCGCCGAGCCACCACTTCTTGGCCGCCGCGGGGCTCGTGCCGGCCTCGATCGTGGCCGCGACGAGGTCGAGCGCGCCCGCACCTACCGTGTCGCGCATGTCGAGATCGGAGAAGCCCCATTCGGTCTGGAGGCGCTTGCGACGCTCGGCCGGCGGCTCCGGCAGGGTCTGACGCAGCTCCTCGACCCACTCGCGCGAGGGCGCGACCGGCGCGAGATCGGGCTCCGGGAAGTACCGGTAGTCCTCGGCATCGGACTTCTCGCGGCCGGCAGAGGTGCTGCCGTCGGCCTCGTGGAAGTGCCGCGTCTCCTGTACGACCTTCTCCCCGGCGTCGAGGATGCCCGCGTGACGACCGACCTCGTACCGCACAGCGCGCTCGACGGAACGGAACGAGTTGACGTTCTTGGTCTCGCTACGAGTGCCGAGCACGTCCGAGCCGGTGGGCTTGAGCGACAGGTTGACATCGGCGCGCAGCGAGCCCTGGTCCATGCGGGCGTCGGAGACATCGAGAGCCACCATCAGGTCGCGCAGGTAGTTGACATACGCGCGCGCCACGGCGGGTGCCTTGTCGCCGGGCACCTCGATGGTCTTGGTGACGATTTCGATCAGCGGGATGCCCGCGCGGTTGTAGTCCAGCAGCGAGTGCGAGGCACCGTGGATGCGACCGGTAGCGCCACCGACGTGCAGCGACTTGCCAGTGTCCTCCTCCATGTGCGCGCGCTCGATCTCGATCCGATAGACCTCGCCCTCGACCTCCAGGTCGACATAGCCGTCGAAGGCGATCGGCTCGTCGTACTGCGAGGTCTGGAAGTTCTTCGGCATGTCCGGATAGAAGTAGTTCTTCCGCGCGAAGCGGCACCACTCGGCGATCTCGCAGTTCAGCGCGAGGCCGATGCGGATGGCCGACTCGACCCCCTTGGCGTTGACGACCGGCAGTGCACCGGGCAGACCGAGGCACACCGGGCACACCTGTGTGTTGGGCTCGGCACCGAAGGTCGTCGCGCAGCCACAGAACATCTTGGTCGCGGTGTTGAGCTCGACATGGACCTCGAGGCCCATGACGGGCTCGTAGCGCGTGAGGGCATCCTCGAAGGCAACCATCGTGGTCATCGGACCTCCTCCAGCTTCGGGGTGTCGACGAGGCGCTCCAGCGCGGCCGCGGCGTTGTACAGACGGTCATCGGCCATGGCCGGCGCCAGGAACTGCACACCGACCGGAAGACCCGAGTCGTCGGCCAGCCCGACGGGCAGGCTCAGGCCCGGCACACCGGCGAGGTTGGCGGGGATCGTCGCGATGTCCTCGAGGTACATCGAGAGCGGGTCATCGGACTTCTCACCGAGCTTCCAGGCCGTGGTGGGCGTGGTCGGCGAGACCAGGACGTCGACCTGCTCGAAGGCGGACTCGAAGTCGCGGGCGATGAGCGTGCGCACCTTCTGCGCCGAGCCGTAGTAGGCGTCGTAATAACCGCTGGACAGCGCGTACGTGCCCAGGATGATGCGACGCTTGACCTCATCGCCGAAACCGGCATCGCGGCTCGCCGCCATGACCTGCTCGGCACTCGCGCCCTCATGCGGGACGGTGCGCAGGCCGTAACGCATCGCGTCGAAGCGGGCGAGGTTGCTGCTGACCTCGCTGGGCATCACGAGGTAGTACGCGGCGATGCCATGCGCGAAGCTGGGGCAGCTCACCTCGACGATCTCGGCACCCGCCTGGGACAGCTGCTCGACGGCGCGATCGAAGGCGGCCTGGACACCAGGCTGGAAGCCCTCGCCGCCCAGTTCGCGGATCACGCCGACACGAAGCCCCGCCACGTCGCCACGACGTGCTGCCTCGACGACGGGCGGGACGGGACGCTCGATGCTGGTGGAGTCCATCGGGTCGTGACCCGCGACGACCTCGTGCAACAGCGCCGCATCGAGCACGGTGCGGGCCATCGGGCCGACCTGATCGAGGCTGCTCGCCATCGCGATGACGCCGTAGCGCGACACCCCGCCGTAGGTCGGCTTGACGCCGACGATGCCGGTCATGGCGCCCGGCTGACGGATCGAGCCGCCGGTGTCGGTGCCGAGGGCGAGTGGGGCCTCATAGCCGGCGACCGCGGCGGCCGAACCGCCGCTGGAACCGCCCGGGATGCGCGAGGTGTCCCACGGGTTGCGAGCCGGCCCGTAGGCGGAGTGCTCATTGGACGAGCCCATCGCGAACTCGTCGAGATTGGTCTTGCCGAGGATCGGCAGACCGGCGGCGCGCAGACGTCCGACGACAGTAGCGTCGTACGGAGGGATCCAGCCCTCGAGCATCTTCGACCCGGCCGTCGTGGGCTGACCGGTGGTGTTGATGAGGTCCTTGACGGCGATCGGGACGCCCGCGAGGGCCGGTAGCTCGGCACCGTCCGCGCGGCGCGCGTCGACCTCGGCGGCCGTGGCGAGCGCGCCCTCGGCGTCGACGTGCAGGAACGCGTTCAGCCGGTCGTCGACGGCTGCGATCCGATCCAGGTGGGCCTGAGTGACCTCGACGGAGGTCGCCTCGCCGCCGGCGAGCGCGTCGGCGATGGCCGCCGCCGAGGCAGTGGTGAGATCGGTGGTCATTCTTCTCCCAGGATCTGCGGGACGCTGAAGCGCTGCTCATCGGCATCGGGGGCGCCGGACAGGGCCTGCTCGGGAGTGAGCCCGGCGCACACCTCGTCGGCGCGCAGCACATTGGTCACGGGAATGGGGTGGCTCATCGCGGGGACGTCGTCGCCGGCCACCTGCTGAACGACCTTGACGTGCTCGAGGATCGCGGGCAGTTCAGCGCCCAGACGGTCGAGTTCGTCATCGGACAGGTCGATGCGAGCCAGGCTCGCGAGGTGGGCGACGTCGTCACGAGAGATCGCAGAAGACGACATGCCCTCCATCCTAGAGGCAGCCCCTCCCGCACCAGCCGGTCAGTCGGTGGGGGCCTCGGGCTCGGGAGCGGGGCCGAGGGCATCGGGGCCTTCGGCCACGAGGAGGGCGAACTGCTCGGCGTCGATGATGCGCACGCCGAGTTCCTCGGCCTTGGCCAGCTTGGAGCCCGCACCCGGTCCGGCTGCCACGAAGTCGGTCTTCTTGCTGACGCTCGAGGCCGCCTTACCGCCCGCCGCAATGATCGCCTCCTTGGCGCCGTCACGGCTGAAGCCCTCCAGCGACCCGGTGGCGACCACCGTGACGCCGTCGAGCACTCCCCCGCCCTCGGCCGCGGCTCCGGGACCGGGATGCCCCGGGATCGCGAACTGGACACCGGCGGTCTTCCAGCGTTCGACGATCTCGCGGTGCCAGTCGACCTCGAACCAATCGATCACCGCATCGGCGATGATGCCGCCCACGCCGTCGACCGCGGCCAGGTCCTCACGCGTGGCCTCCCGGATCGCCTCGATCGAACCGAAGTGCTGCGCCAGCGCCCGGGCCGCGACAGGCCCGACATGGCGAATGCTCAAGGCGACGAGCTGGCGCCAGAAGTCCTTGGCCTTGGCCTTCTCGAGCTCATCGAGCAGCTTCTCGGCCTGCGCCGAGGGCAGCACCTTGCGGTAGTCCTTGCGCACGCCGGCCTTGCGGCGCTCGGCGGCCGAACTCTCCTCATATCCGGGCGGATAGGTCAGCTCGACCCGCTGGAACGGCGCTCGGCGTACCGGCTGACCGGTGCGGTCGTCGACCCGAGGCTCGCCGGTCTCGGCATCGCGGACGACCACCTCGATGGGGACCAGCTGGTCCATCGTCAGCTCGAACAACGCCGCCTCGGTGACCAGCGGCGGCTCGGCGGGCACCGACGGCTGAGTGAGCGCCGCGGCCGTCACCTCCCCGAGCGCCTCGATATCGAGCGCACCACGGGATCCGACATGCTCCACCCTGCCGCGCACCTGTGCGGGGCAGGAGCGCGCATTGGGGCACCGCAGGTCGATATCGCCCTCCTTCATCGGCCGCAGCGCGGTGCCGCACTCGGGACAGTCGGCGGGCATCTCGAAGGCGTACTCACTGCCGTCGCGGCGTTCGACGACCGGACCGAGCACCTCGGGGATCACATCGCCGGCCTTGCGCAGCACGACCATGTCGCCGATCAGCACGCCCTTGGACTTGACGACCTCCTGATTGTGCAAGGTCGCCTGACGCACGACGCTGCCCGCGACGCGCACCGGCTCCATCACCGCGAAGGGCGTCGCCCGGCCGGTGCGGCCGACCGAGACGACGATGTCGAGCAGCCTGGTCTGCACCTCCTCCGGCGGGTACTTGTAGGCGATCGCCCACCGCGGGGCGCGACTCGTCTCACCCAACTCGGGATGCAGAGCCAGCTCATCGACCTTGACCACGAGACCGTCGATCTCGTGCTCGATCGAGTGCCGGTTCTCGCCCAGCTCCTCGACTCGGGCTAGGACGTCGTCGATCGAGGTGTACACCCGCGAGTGCGGGCTGGTGGGCAGGCCCCATGCGGCGAGCAGATCGTAGACCTCGCTCTGCGCGGCGACCGGCGGCGTCTCCCACGCGCCGATGCCGTGCACGTACAGCGAGAGCGCGGCGATCCTCTCCACCCCGGCCTCGTGCTCCAGACCGGTCTTCTTGTCGAGCTGCTGACGCAGGCCTCCGCTGGCGGCGTTGCGGGGATTGGCGAAGGCGGGGAAACGACGCGCCGCGCTCGTGCGGACCCGCTCCTCGTCGAAGGGCTTGCGGCTGGCGGCGGGACGGGCCTCCCAGCGGTCGCGCGACTCGACGTAGGCACGTTCGCGGAGTTCGGCCTGCAACGCATTGAGCCGCTCGAATGCCGCGACCTTGATGAAGACCTCGCCGCGTACCTCCACGATGGGCGGGTGCCCCTCGCCGTCGAGATACTCGGGGATCCCGGCGACGCGCAGCGCGTTGATCGTGACGTCCTCGCCGATACGGCCGTCGCCACGCGTCGCCGCGGACGTGAGCGCCCCGTTCTCGTAGCGCAGCGAGATGGCCAGACCGTCGATCTTGACCTCGGTCAGCCAGGCCACCGCACGGCCGGCGGCCTGTTGGGTCTTGACGCACCAGTCGCGCAGTTCATCTGTGGTGAAGACATTGTCGAGGCTGAGCATGCGCTCCGCGTGCTCGACCGGGGCGAGCGCGGAGTCGGTCGGGGCGCCCACCCGCTGCGTGGGCGAGTCCTGACCTTGCAACTCCGGGTGCATGCGCTCGATCTCCTCGAGGCGGCGCATCCAGCCGTCGAAGGTGGCGTCGTCGACGAGGGACGTGTCGCGGCTGTAGTACGCGTCGCGCGCCTCGTCGATACGTTCGGCGAGGGTACGAGCTTCGTCGCGAGCTTCGTCCAGGCTGAGGTCGGGAAGGTCCGCTGCGTCGGAGGCCATGGCACGACAGTAGCGCCGCGCACCGACGGTCACCGGAGCAGATATCCACTACACCGCGTTCCCCCGCCTGTGGGGGTACACCAGCAACCTCATCGTGCCGCCATGAGGTTGACCAGCTACCGCCGTCGATGACGAAGGGGCGATGGCCTACCGCCCCACTGCAGGTCAGGAGAGGCTGGTGGCGATCGTCTGGACGCGCTCGAGGGAACGGCGAGCCTCACCCGGGGTCTGGCCGGCGAGGCCGCACGACGGCGTCACCACCATGCGATCGGTATAGGAGGCGGGCTCGTAGCCGAGGCGACGCATGAAGTCCTCGACGGCCCTCGGATCGAGCCCTCCGGGCCACAGATCCACCCCCGACTCGAAGGCCTCGGCCCACGCATCGTCCGCGCCGGCGAGCGCGAGATCGAAGGCGATGGCCCCGGCGCCGGTTCCGGCGAGCAGTGCCACGGGGAGGTCGTCCGCACAGCAGTGCACCACTGGCCGGGCGCCTGCATCCTCGATGACCTCGACCAGGAGACGCAGCAGCGCATCGGCCTCGGGCGGGTGGACCGTGCGGTACCTGCCGAATCCGCTCGTGGTCGGCACCGCGCCTCGCAGGACCGAGGTGATTCCGGGCTCGTCGATCTGCACGACCAGATCATGGCGGGGGAATCGGCGCCGCAGCCCGGCCAGATGTTCACCGACGCCGGCAGCGAGCGCCCCGGCCAGGTCGCGCCGGGCTCCGTGGTCGGCCAGCACGCGCTCGCCGCGCGGCAGCGCGACCGTCGCGGCCAAGGTCAGCGGGCCGGTGATCTGCTGTTTGAGCGTGCCCTCGTGCTCCTGCAGCTCCTCTTCCAGGAGATCGAGGTCATGGTTCAGCAGCGATGCGGCGCGGCGATGATCGACTCCGCCGCCGGACGCGAGCCGCCACCCGGCGGGCTGCAGGTCGACCGCCAGTTCCGTGACGAGTCCGAGCGTCCGGCCGATCATCCCGGCCTGAGCCCCCCGATCGGGGAGCTCAGGAACGAACACGAGGTCGTCGAGCACACCGGTGACCATCTTGATGGCCTCGCGATAGTCCTCTCCCGGCATCGATCCGACTCCCGTGGCACGCATGCGCCCATTGTCCCCGACGGCGGACTGGCTACGCTCGGCGCGTGACGATCCGGACCGCCGTACCGGCCGACCTCGACCGCCTCGCCGCCCTGGCGGCACGAACCTTCCCCCTGGCCTGCCCCCCGCATCTGCCGGCCGAAGACATCGACGCCTTCATCGCCGCGCACCTCACCGCCGACCGCTTCGGGGACCACCTCGCCGATCCGGCCCGCACGGTCTTCGTCGCCGACGAGGCCGGTGAACTGGCGGGATACGTCATGATCGTGTCCGGGGATCCCTACGATGCCGCTATCGCCGCCCTCGTCCGTCACCGACCGACGGTCGAGCTCAGCAAGTGCTATGCCGCACCGGAGTTCCACGGATCGGGAGTCTCGGCGCAGCTGATCGAGCACACGGTGTCCTGGGCTCGCGAGCACGGCGCCGCCAGCATCTGGCTGGGCGTCAACGGCCTCAACCTCCGCGCACAGCGCTTCTACGCCAGGCAGGGATTCGAGGCGATCGGAACGCGACGCTTCGCGGTCGGCGCGCGCATCGAGGACGACCTCGTCCTGGAACGGCCGCTGTCCTGACGTGTTCAGATGAACGCGAGAATGACCACGAACAGCGCGAAGAACAGGATGAAGACCGCCGCCACCATGAGCAGCAGAGCGAAGATCACCGGGTGGGCGCGCCACCAGTGGATGAGCCGCGGGTCTCGTCGCCGCAGAGCCGCCGCGGTGAGGGGCTGACTGGCCCGCTCCACGGCGACTCCATTCCGCCAGAGGTCGGCGGCGAGCTCCTCGAGCTGGTCGACGGTGAACATCTGACTCACCAGAAGGAGCGCAGGACCTTTCTGCCCCGCGACGATCAGGTGGAGAGCCGGTCGCATCACGCCCAGGCTGAACTGCTCGGCAAGCACAGCCAGGCTCAGCTCGTCCGCGCGGTAGACACGGTCGGCGCCGACGAGCCTGCCGATCCGATAGCTGCCGTCGCCGAAGCACACGCCGCTACGTCTCACGAAACGGAAGGCGAGCCATCGGGTGGCGAGGACCGCCGAGACGTAGAGGAGTCCGACGGACGCCAGGACCAGGGCGATCGAACCGCCGGGCAACAACAGGCCCGAGGGAATCAAAGGCAGGACGAACAACGGCCCCAGACAGAGGATGTAGACGGTGTTCAGGCGGACGATGCGACGAGCTTCCTCGGGCGGTACCCGCAGCTCGGTCACGCCGAGACCTCGGTCGTCGAACGATGAGTCCGGGCGATCGTGCCCGACCCGACCACCCGGGTGCCGTCGTAGATCACGCAGGCCTGACCGGGAGCGATGCCCTCGGCCGCGTCGAGTAGCGCGACCTCGATCGACGAGCCGTCGGCACCGACCCGTACCCGGGCACGATGCTCTGAGCCGTGGGCGCGCAGCTGCACCGTGCACTCCAGCTCCCCCCCTGGCGCGGTCCCGCACCACAACGGCTTGAGGCATTCGAGTCCGTCGACGAGCAGATGCTCACGCGGACCGACCGTGACCGTGCCGCTCACCGGCTCGATGTCGAGCACGAAACGCGGCTTGCCGTCGTCCGCCGGCATCCCGAGGCGGAGGCCGCGACGCTGGCCGATCGTGAACTGATAGGCGCCCTCGTGCTCACGCAGCACCGCACCGGACTCGTCGACGATCGCGCCGGGCTTGGGGCCGAGCTTCTCGCTCAGCCAGCCGGCGTTGTCGCCGTCGGCGATGAAGCAGATGTCATGGCTGTCGGGCTTGTGCGCGACCTGAAGGCCGCGCCGCTCGGCCTCGGCGCGCACGACATCCTTGGTGTCACCGCCGAGCGGGAAGATCGAGTGCCGCAGCTGCTCCTGGGTCAGCACACCCAGCACATAGGACTGGTCCTTGCCCTGGTCGACGGCGCGATGCATCTCGATGGTGCCGTCGGCAGCGGTATGCAGCTGCGCGTAGTGTCCGGTGGCGACCGCGTCGAAGCCGAGGGCCATCGCCCGGTCGAGCACGGCGGCGAACTTGATCTTCTCGTTGCAGCGCAGGCAAGGGTTGGGGGTGCGACCCGCGGTGTACTCGGCGATGAAGTCCTCGACGACCTCGTCGGCGAACTCGTCGCTCATGTCCCAGGTGTAGAAGGGGATGCCGATGGCATCGGCGGCGCGGCGCGCATCGCCGGCGTCCTCGATCGAGCAGCAGCCGCGGGCTCCGGAGCGGTAGGAGCGCGGATTGCGGCTCAGCGCGAGATGGACGCCCGTAACGTCATGTCCGGCCTCGACGGCACGCGCGGCGGCGACTGCCGAGTCGACGCCGCCGGACATCGCGGCGATGACCCTCATCGAGCACCGCCTCTGACCAGTCGTGCGGCGCGCGCTCGTTCGTGCGCCGCCGGCAGCACCTCGAGCAGTCGATCGACATCGGCATCGGTGCTGGTGTGACCGAGGCTGAACCGCAGGGAGCCACGGGCCGCGGCCTCGTCGAAGCCCATCGCGAGCAGGACGTGGCTCGGCTGCGGCACCCCCGCGGCGCACGCGGAGCCGGTCGAGACCTCGACCCCCTGGGCGTCGAGCAGCATGAGGAGCGCGTCTCCCTCGCATCCGGGGAAGGTGACGTGGACGATAGTGGGCAGACGATGGTCGTCCCCGGCGAGCGGATCGCCGTTGACCACGGCATCGGGGACGAGTCGGGTGATGCCCTCGACGAGCCGCGCCCGCAGCCGCTCGATGCGCGCGGCCTGCTCGGCCTGGTGCTCGACGGTGAGATCGAGCGCAGTGGCGAAGGCGGCGATGAGGGCGACGCCGATCGTGCCGGAGCGCACGTCGCGCTCCTGTCCCCCGCCGTGCAGCAGCGGCGTCGGCGTCAGTTCGCGCTTCATCAGCAGGGCGCCGACGCCGACCGGACCGCCCAGCTTGTGCGCGGTCACCGTCATCGCGTCCAGTCCGCTCGCCCCGAAGTCGAGCGGCACGTAGCCGGCAGCCTGTACCGCATCGGAGTGCACGGGGATGTCGTACTGGGCGGCGAGCTCGACGACCTCGCCGATCGGCTGGATCGTGCCCATCTCGTTGTTGGCCCACATCGTGGTGACGGCCGTGATGTCGCTCGGGTCGGCCTCGATCGCCGCCCGCAGCTCGTCCAACCGCACGCGTCCCTCGCGATCCACCGGGGTGACCTCGATGCGCGCTCCCTCGTGGGCCGCGAGCCATGTGACCGGATCGAGGAGCGCGTGATGCTCGATCGAGCTGAACAGCACCCGTCGGCGGGCCTCAGTGCGTCGGGCCCAGTAGAGGCCCTTGATCGCGAGATTGTTGGCCTCGGTTCCGCCGGAGGTGAACACGACCTCCGAGGGTCGTCCGCCGAGCCGCTCGGCGATGCGTTCCCGTGACTCCTCCACGACACGGCGGGCCTCCCGCCCCGAGGCATGCAGGGACGACGCATTGCCCACGCGAGCGAGCTCGCGCGTCATGACCTCGAGGGCCTCGGGGTACATGGGCGTCGTCGCGGCGTGGTCGAAGTAGGCGCGAGGGGTGACAGCGGACATGGCCGTTCCAGGGTACTCGCCCCGGCGACGCCGCCTCCGCCGACATCGTGCGATGGCCTAGGGCTTGCGACCGATCTCGACGTGCATCGCCGTACAACTCGTCCGGTGGTCGACTGAGGCTAGGTGCCGTTCGGCCAGCCGGGCGATCCGATCACACACCTCACGGTGGCCGAGCCGCTCGGCGAGAGCGGGGCGGTCATCGGGGTCGGCGGATCGCAGCTCATCGGACTCCACCGAGGTCCGGACCATGACGGCCGGCCGTCCGCCCTCGTGCTCCGTCGATAATGCGATACCCAGCCGGTCCTCGGGTGACGGCAGGTCCTCGGCGACAGGGCCCAGCTCGAAGGCGAGCGCGACCGCTCGCGGCGCGACCGGTCCGTCCACGCCCTCGAGCCTGGACACGACCTGTCCCTCGGGGAGCTCGATGCGCTCGCTCGTCAGATGGTCGGCCACGTAGTCGGGCAGCACCGATGTCGCGAGCCTCTCCCCTTCCTCCGCGCTCTGAGCTTTCCCGCGCAGCTGGATCACGGGGTCGTCCCCGCGAGCCCACACGGCGATCGACGACCACGCTCCGCCGGCGACCGTCTCCAGCACCTGCTCCACCTCGTCGGGCCGGTACGTTCCGGCGATGGTCACGCTGGCGAAGGGGGCGCCGTACGCCATCGGCGGCACCTCCTCGCTGTGCTGATCGGCGAGGGCGGCAAGCTCGCTCAGCAGACCGTGCAGCTGCTCGGGGTCGGTCTCCTCCGCGAGGTCGACCACGGCGACGCGGTCCGGGACATTGGCAGCCCGTTCCCAGCCGTCCACCTGCGCGCCATGGTCGACGACGATCGCCGAGTCGTCCAGCAGATCGATGATCGCCTGCTCGTAGTCATCGGGATAGGTGTCCTCGGTCGGCACGCCGAACAACGCGCACCCGCCGAGTCCGATCGTCATCGCGGCGGCCACGAGGGGCAGAAACCGA
Source organism: Aeromicrobium piscarium (assembly GCF_007421815.1). GTDB lineage: Bacteria > Actinomycetota > Actinomycetes > Propionibacteriales > Nocardioidaceae > Aeromicrobium > Aeromicrobium piscarium. The sequence goes on from NZ_VLNT01000002.1 coordinate 157,140, forward strand.
TGAACCGAGGTCACCCGATCAACCATAGGCTCGATCCGGCAACCTCGGGCACCGCCAGGAAGACCAGGATCGCGAGCCCCGCACCGCACACGCACAGGAACGAGAGGGCGACGGCACCGAAGCTGGCCCGCAGCCCGCTGATCGACCGCCAGAGGAGGACGAGCGCGAGCAGTGGCAGCAGCACCCAGATGGTCGACCAGGCGGACGAGAAGACATCGGCGGGCCAGGACAGGTCGATGGCCCGCGCCAGCTCGGCGAGCCCGGCCACGTACCAGCCGAGGAGCAGGATCGAGCCGCCCCGCAGACCGGCCCGGGCCGCCATCCACACCCCCGAACGGGTCGACGGGCCCACGAGCGTCTCGGGCCGCTCCGCACCGATCTCGGGTCCCGCCAGCCGCGCGAAGAAGTCACGGCGTCGCACCAGCAGGCACAGCAGGGCGATCGTCACGGCGGCCATCCACCACACGGGTCCGGCGGAGGCCATCGACGCCGGCCGGTACTCGGCAGGAGCGAGATCGCCCACCAGGCCGGCCGCCGTGGTGATCGCGACGACCGCGAAAGCGCTCATGACCAGACCTGAGGTGAAGGTCGTCAGCCGGCTCCATGAGGTCACACCGGACCCACGGGCATGCTCCGGCGGGTGGGCAGCCGGTGACTGGGGCCGCGACGACGCGGAGCGTGCGGCGGGGGTGCCGATCGTCGCCTGCGGGGCCGGCGTCACCGCCTCGGTGGAGGGCACGGGCTCGGCGGCCAGTGCACCGAGCATCTCCGGTACGCCCGAGAACCGCTGATGGGGGTCGACCGCCATCGCCCGCATCACGACCTGCGCCAACCCGTCCGGGAGGCCGGGGACGACGTGCCGCGGGTCCGGCCGCGGCTGGTGGCGGTGGGCCATCAACTGCGCGGCCATCGTGCCCTCGAAGGGCGGCCGCCCGGTGAGGCATTCGTACAGCAGGCAGCCGACCGAGTAGACGTCGCTGCGCTCGTCGACCCGGCCCTCGGCCTGTTCGGGCGCCATGTAGTGCGGGGTTCCCGCGATCGTGGCCGTGGCGTCGGAGGCAGCCCGCGCGATGCCGAAGTCGACGATCTTGACCCCGCCGCGCTCGGTCACCAGGACATTGGCGGGTTTGATGTCCAGGTGCAGGATCCCGGCCGCATGGCACGCCGCGAGGCCTTGCAGCACGCCGCGGACGACCAGCACCGACCGCGTGCTCGGGCCGTAGGCGGCCAGGATGTCGCGCAACGACGTGCCCTCGGCGAGCTCCATCACGAGGTGTGGCGTGATCTCGCCGTCGCCATCGGGAAGATGGACCAGGTCGTGGACGGTGACCACATTGGGGTGCGAGACCCGTGCCAAGGTCTCGACCTCCCGGGTGATGCGGCGCATGGCCCGCGGGTCGTCGGCCAGGAAGTGCGAGAAGCGTTTGATCGCCACCTCACGGCCGAGCTGGCGATCGCGGGCGCGGAACACCACGCCATGGTTGCCCGCGCCGATCCGCGAGATCAGCTCGAAGCGACCGGCGGCCGGCGCGACGGGAGTGGTGGTGCGCAAGGGGCGGGCCTCGGACATCCCATCGCCTCCCCTCGTCGCCTGCGCGGTCTCGGGCACGACGGTCAGTCGCGCCCTCCCATTGTCACGCACCGCGCTAACGGCTCGTGACATCGGCGAGGTTCACCGTGCCGGTGGCATCGATCGTGACCTCGACAGGCACCCCTGCCACGGCGAGGACCGCTCCACTGCGCAGCGGCATCCACCGCTCGCATTCGACCGGCTCGCCGTCGAGGGTCGTGCCATTGGTACTGCCGAGATCGGCGACCTCCCACCGGCCGGCCCGCAGACGGATCGCCGCGTGGCGTCCGGAGACTTCTGGCTCGGTGAACGGCACGACGCTGCGTCCGACTCGCCCGAGCACGGCGGTACCCTCCCTCGGGACCTCGACGAGACGACCGCCGTACCGCAGCCGCAGGGTGGGGACAACATTCACGGTGAGGACATCGTCGTCCTCGATCGCTGAGAACAGGGCCGTAGCAGCCGGATCGAGTTCGGGCCCCGAGGGCACCGGCCGCAGCGGGATCGGATCGGCCGTCGCCGGCTCCGGATCCTCGGTGACGACGTCCCAGCCGAGCGGTTTGCGGCGATCGGCCCGAGGTATCTCGACCGAGCCGGTCTCGACCGGCTCGAAGGCCCCCGCCCGCGCGATGGCGCGCGCCGGTGGGATCCATCCCGACCGTAGCCCGGGATCGATCTCGACGTTCACCGTGACGTCGGCGGGCACGCCCCATCCGGACCGGCGTGCGTGGGCGGCGTACAGCTTGGCGCCGTCCGCGCCGAGCCGCTCCACGTCGCCATCGGGGTCGAGCCTCTCGAGATCCTCCGGGGCGATCCGCACGGTGAGTTCGGCGAAGGCGAGTCGCTCACCGCTGGGCATGATGAGGTGCTGACCGGTCAGCGCACGCACGAATCTGCGCCGGAGCACGCCGGACGAGCCGGTCGGATAGGCGACGAGCTTCGCCGCCACCTCTGTGGCCGCCGCACGCTTGGTGTCGGTCTTGAACACGCTCTGCGCCGCCCTCAGCCCCAGGGCGATGACTCCGGCGAACGCCGCCAGGATCAGCAGATTCGTGGTGAGGGAGGCGATGGTCGAGCTCATGACGGCATCATTGACGCTGAGACCCGCCCACGTCGAACCGCGGCGGAACACGTTCCACGAGAGGAGAGACCGGTGCTGCACGTCGAGTGGTCGACCGCCGATGGACACTCCGGTGCGACCGACCTCGATGCCGGTAACAAGCTCGTGCTGGCGCGCCGGATGGAGCTGCCCGAGCAGCAGCCGATGGTCGTCGAGGAGATCGCGGGCTCCCTCTACGTTCTCGTCCGGCTGCCCTATGTCAGCGATCCCGCGCTCGTGCTGACCTCCACCGAGGGCGAACCGGTGCTCTACCGGCGGCAGCGCGCGAACGGAGCGATCGTCGAGGTGACCACGCCGAGCGGAGTGGCCATCACCCCCGAGCCGGGGCAACGGATCACGCTCACGGCCAGCGGCACGCGGGTGAGCTTCCGCGTGCCGGAGTTGGAGCTCGCGATCGCGACGCGATTCCGGGCGTCCTCATCACCCGAGTCCGGCTCCGGCACCGTCCAGCTGGGGCTGAGCACCTTGGAGCACGATGACTCGTGGCTGGTCGCCGCCCTCGCCGTGGCACTGTCCCCCGAGCACGGCGTGGTGCCGCACGGCGAGCTGAAGTCGGCCTTCGCGGCCTGGCGCGGCATCGCCGAGCCGAGTGTGGGCTCCTTCGACCGCAATGTCCTCCGGCCGGCCGTCGAGGCGCGCGGTGCCGAGCTGCCGGGCACGCGTCTGAACAAGATCGCCTATCTCGTCGAGCGCTGCCGGCGCACCTCGGAGTTCCCGCCGCATGTGCTCGACGAGGTACGACGACGTCTGAGCTCCCTCCCGTCGCCCGGACGGTGAACCCTCCCGATGGCGGTACCTGAGCAACCTTTCGCCCCCGGTGGCGGTAGCTGGTCAACGTTACCGAGGGACGATGGGGTTGATGAGGTACCGCTGCCCGAAACGAAAGGTTGATGGCCTACCGCTGCTTCCGGGCTGCGCGCGGGGCTAGGCGAGATCGAGGTGCTGGTCCGGGCTGAGCTCGGCGATGAGCTCCTCGGTCGGTGCCTCCATCGGCTCGGTTCCCAGCGCCTGACGCAGCGCCGTCACCGCGGCTGCCACACCGGCGGCCCCGTCGCGGGCATGCCGTTGGCGGATCACATCGCGCCACAGGCCCTGATGTGTCGGGGCGATGCGCAGTCCGATCTCGGCTGCGGCGACGGCACCATCGGGATCGCCATCGTCGCCGAGGAGCTCGACCAGCCGCTCAGCCGAGTCAACGATGAGCGCCGTCATCTCGTGCACCGTGCCCTCGCGATGCGCCCAGGCATAGGTGCCGGGGCCCGCGTGGCGCAGCGGCATACCCCGCACGATGTGGAGTGCCCGCTTCAGACCGCCGATCTCATCGCGCATGGTCGAGGCGCGACGCGTGTCGCGCACCAGCGTGCGGAAGGCGTCCCAGTCCAGCACGACCTCCGGCGCCAGCAACAGACGACCCTCGGCGTCCTCGCCCAACATGGGCGCACCCTGTGCATCCGTGCCCAGCCAGCGCCGCGCTCGCTCGATATTGGCATCGCGCACATCGGCAGAGACGCCACGTGGCCACACCGCGCCCGCCAGCACCGTCGGGTGAACACCCCCCGGGTGAAGCGCGAGATAGGAGAGGATCTCGGCGAGCAGCTCACTGCGTCCGTCGGTCGGACCCTCCGCCCCGGCCACCTCGACCGCACCCAGCACCATGACGCGCTGCTGAGCCGCGGCCCAGGCAGCAGCATCCACGCGAAGCGCGGGCTCCGAGACGGGCAGCCGGTCGTCATCGCCGCCCGGCCCGCCATCGGTCTCCCGCGCGGCCGACACGAGCTCCAGCACTCCGGCCACCTCGCGCTCGGAGAGACGATGCGCGCTCACCGTGATGCCCAGCTGCGGCGCACTCAGCGTGCCGTTCTCGTCGATGCTCAGGCGCCAGCGAGCCGCCGGATGGTCCCCGACGGTCACCATCGACACCGCCCGACGCTCTCCGCCGGTCAGCCGCCCCATCGTGGCGGCGACATCCTCCGAGAGCGGGTACGACGACGCGATGAGATACGAGGATCCGAGCGGACGACGGGAGGTGCGGCCCACGAGCGGCTCACCCTCGGCGCCGACCACGTGCGCGACCTCGTCGACCACCGCTGCGAGATCGTCGGTGAGGGTCACACGCTCGTCGTCGAGGGACTGCAGACCGTCCGGGAGGCCCGCTCCGACGACCACCATCGACCCTGACCAGGGCGACGTGGCGGCCTGAACCGCGATCGCATTGGTGACCTGCGCCGCGAGCGCATCGTCGCCTCCGACCGACACGATGCCGCCCGCCGCCTCGAGATCGATGAGGATGTCACGGCCCAGATCGTCCAGTCCGAGCGAGACGAGCGCCGGATAGGGACTGGTGCCGGATTCGAGCTCCCGGCGATCCTCAGCGACGTACCGCCACCGCTCACCCCCGTCGTGGGCCTCCCAGCCGGGCAACGCCTCGGGCGTGGCCGGAGCGAGATGCAGGTCGACGTGCTCGTCGTCGACGGTGGCGGAGTAGACGGGCGGCAGCGCGCTCCCTTGGCCCTCCGCGACCCGGGCGAGCTGTGCGAGGGCGGCCTCGAGCAGCTCCGTGCGCACCTGGCTCGCGGCGACCCGCAGCAGCGCCTCGGTGTCGAGCGCATCGTCGTCCGGACGGCGGCCGATGCCCGAGCGCCGGGCCACCGCCACGACACCGAGCACCCCGGCGGCGAGCAGGCCGGCACCGGTCCACCAGGCGGTCGAGGTCTCGGCGGTGTCGGCGATGGTCGCGGACCCCTGATCCGTCCCTCGTGCATCTCCGGTCGGCGGTGCCGTGCTCGGCGCGGACGGAGCGGCCACGCGCTCCAGTCCCGACGCGTCCTCGGGCATGATGAAGTCCCACCCCGGCTGGATCAGCCGCGCGAGCTCCAGGCGACCGCCGTCGGGCTGGAGCCGGTCCTTGTTGAGCTCGTAGATCTCCTTGTAGCGGAAGCCGTCTCCGAGGTGTCGCTCCGCGATATCCCAGAGATTGTCGTGATAGCCGTTGACGGGGGCCTGGACGGTGTAGACCTTCTTGCCGACCATGCTGTCGTCGGTCGAGGCCGACGGCGCCTCCGGCACGTCCTCGACGAGGTCGAGCTGCTGCTCGGCCATCACACTTGCGGCGACGGTGGGTTGAGCGCCGGCATCGGCCGCGGTGGCCGCTTGGGCCGGCCCCGCGACGAGGCCCGTCACCAGGAGCCCGCCGACGAGGATCCGGGCCAGATGCTGCAACGGTCCGGCACCGGGAACGCGGGAGGCGAGCCCCCCGCGCCGGGCCGCGACGATCTCCATGACGACGCATACGAGGAACAGCAGCCAGACCAGCCAGACCACCGCGACGAGCACCGTGATGAGGTCTTCGACGCCGAGCTGCCGGGCGAAATCTCCCAGCGACGGCACACTCGTGGGGATCGGCGGCGGCGCGCCCAGCGCGAGCAGGACCACCGGCAGCCCGATGACGAGCGCGAGCAGACCGACCGCGGAGAAGGCCTTCTCGCGCGGGGACGGCTCATGCACCGGTCGATCGTCGACGAGCCGCTCGAATCGCGACGCGTCGGGGGCATTGTCGTGTGTCGTGTTGTCGTCCATCGGGTAACCCATCAGTTCATGGCGGCGACGGCGGTCGCTCCGGCGCTCACCGGGTAGGAGTCGATGTTGATGATCGAGAGGATGATCGTGTCGGTCGAGTCTCGCACGTCGACGGAGACCTCCGTGCCGTCGACGGAGACGCTGTACTGGCCGGCGCTGTAGCCACGACCCGCGAGGAAGCCGGCGGCCGCCTGGCGGGCCTGCACCGGGTCGATCGCGACGACACCCGAGGATCTCAGGCGACCCACGTCGACGGCATTCGCACCCGCTCGGGCCGCCTGCTCGGCATCGTCGGCCACGCGCATCCGCGTATTGATGCCGACGCCGCCATCGATCGCCAGGCCGGCGCACAACAGCAGGACGACGGACATGCCCACCACGAAGACCGAGGCGGCACCGCGTTCGTGAGAGGTCATCCGGTCCTCCTGTACTGGTCGATCGGCGCACTCGACTGGCCCGTGAAGCGGCGTTCACCCGAGAGCCCGATCATCCCGAGCCCGGTGTTGCTGACCAGACACGAGATGGTGATGTCGACCTGTCCCCCGGCGACGAAGCTGCCGCCGAAGCGCTCGAGCTGGCAGCGCGAGAGATTGCCGTCCGCGCGCTCGGCGGCGGCGACGGCGGCACTGCGCGCCGCGTAGGCGTCACGCTCGAACGAGGCCGCGCGAGCGGCGTCGCGAGCGGCGGACTCGATATCGGCCTTGACCGAGACATAGCGCCCACCGGCGACGACGAGCAGCATGAGCATGACGAGGATCGGGATGGCCAGCACCACCTCGACCGACATCGAACCCCCCTCGCGCCTTCTCACGGCGTGTCCTGTTCGAACTGCTCGATCCGGCCCTCGGAGGATTCCGAGACCCGCGGAGCGATCTCATAGGGCAACAGCTGGTTGGCGCGCCCGCTGACGGTCGCCCGCATGCTGGTGCCGTCGACGACCTCGACCGTCACCTCGATATCGCGCAGCGTGCCTCCGCCGAGGTCGGCGGCGAACTCATTGCCGCGCCGTATCCCCTGTTCGGGGTCGCCGGTCACGCGCGCCACCCGGGCGGCCTCACGGGCCGCCGAGGAGGCCGCGGACTGCGCGAGGTACACGAGCGAGAACTGCACGGCCAGCACGATCACGAGCATGAGCAGCGGCATGTAGAGGACCAGCTCGATCGCGCTGACCCCCCGTTCGTCCTCCCGACGCCGCTGCCCCGTCATGAGATCAGGTGCCCTCGATCTCGCTGCCGACCTCCGACGCCTTGCCTCTGATGGCGGGCACGAGGATAGCGGCGATGATGCCGACGAGACCGACGACGATCGCGGCGATGATGACCCATTCGACGGCCGAGGCGCCTCGCTCCTTGGTCCGTGCGCGGTCGTAGTGCAGGCCGAGCAGCGTGGTGAGGAATTGCAGGATGATCCGGTGCTGAATCATGGTCTCTCCTTGAGGGGGTTACAGCCCGAGAATGCCCGCGAGCGCGGGGTATATCAGGAAGACGAGGAAGCCCGCGCACAGCAACAGTTGAGCGACGAGCATGGACTGGGACTTGGCCGATGCCTGGCTCTCGGCATCGGCGAGTTCGCGCTGCCGCATCGAGGCAGCCCGGGCGGTGAGCGACTCGCGCACCTTGGCACCGTCCTCCGCAACGAGGGCCAGCGCCGCGGCGAGGTCGCGGAGCTCCTCGACACCGAGCTCGTCACCCAGGTCTCCGAGCGCGGCCCATGGCGTCATGCCCTGCAGCCGGGCGCGTCCCATCGTGTCACGGATGAGCACCATCGCCCAGCTGTCGCTGAGCTCCGATGCGCCCTTCAGTGCCTCGGGCACACCGCGGCCTCCTGCGAGGCTCATCGAGACGAGGTCGAGGAAGGAGCTGAGCACATGCCGGAAGTCCTGGCGCCGCTCCTTGGCCGTCGACGAGAGCTGGAACTGGTTGACCACGACGCCGAGCACGAAGCCGAAGAGCGCACCCCACAGCGGGATGGAGAGGTCCATGCCGCCGAGGAGGATCACCGGCGACAGCGCGACCGCCGGGGCGAAGATCCCGGCGACACCCGCCAGGACCGTCATGCCGAGGTGGGTCTCCAGGGTGCGACCGGTGACCGCGAGGTCGGCGCGCATGCCCTTGGGCAGCTCGTAACCCCGGGTGGCCATCCAGGCGTTGATCCGCACACCGATACGCCGGGCGCGCTCGGACTGGCGGTCGGCGAGCTTCTCGGCGACCGCGTCGCGGCGCGACCGACTGCGATCGGCGTCCAGACGCGCCAGCTGGACGGCCGCCGAGGTCGAGAACGCCGGCCGACGGCCGACCAGCAGCAGTACGCCGAGACCGATGAGCGCGCCGCACAGCAGGATGAGGGTCATCGGCCGGCTCCTGCCTTGCCGAGCAGGAAGCGGTCCGGCAGCTGGAAGTCCGAGAGCCGGCGCATCCACGCGAAGCCGATGGCGAAGAGCCCGACCACCACGGCCAGCACCATCTGGCCGATCGGCGAGGAGTACGGCTCGACATAGGTGCGGTTGAAGACCGCGAGGCCGAGCACGAAGGCGACTGAGACGCCCACCACGATCTGCACGCTGCGGCGTGTGGAGGCGCGACCCGAGGTGATGCGACGACGCATCTCCAGTTCCTCGCGAGCCGACGCCGCGAGCGACGTCAGCACCTCGCGCAGGCCCGGGCCACGCAGTCGCGAGTTGAGCATCAGCGCCGCGACGATGATGTCGGCGCTGGGATCGTCGAGGTCGTCGGCGAACTCCTGCAGGGCTACGGGCAGCGGCGTACGGACCCGCAGCCGGTCCGAGAGCGTCCGCAGCTGCGGGGCGATCGACGGCGCGGCGGCATAGGCGGTGGCGGGGATCGCCTGTTCCAGGCCCACCGCACCCGCGATCGTGTCGCGCAACGACTCGGTCCAGCCGGCGAGTCCCTCCAACCGGGCGATCGCCCGTCGCTCAGCCCTCAAGCCGCCGAACAGCAGCGGTGCGAAGAAGGCGAGCAGACCGACCGCGACCGCCATCACCGGCCAGCGGGTCAGCACCAGGGCGAGCAGGCCCGCTCCGATCGCGATCGGTCCACGGGTGCCGAGGGCCTTGAGCCGCGGACCGAGCGAAGACGGTGCCTTGACCACACGGTCCTCGTCGCGCTCCTGCATGCCCCACCAGACGAGCAGCCCGCCGAGACCGATCACCGCGCCGAGCGCGACGATGGCCAGCAGCTGCACCGGGAGCCAGCTCACAGCGCCTGCTCCTCGTAGTACGCGGGCCGGTAGCCGTGCAGCTCCAGCTCGTCGACGCAGCTGACGGCGGCGGCGGGCACGGCGAGACCGTCGGGCCCCTCGGCGAACACCTCGCTCGACAGCACACGCCCGTCGACACCGTTCACCTCGCGCACCGAGGTGATCAGGCGTCGCAGCCCTCCGCCGGTCGCATACTCATTGCGCCGCTCGACGAAGATCACGAAGTCGATCGCGCCTGCGATCAGCATCATCGTGGCATCGGCCGGGAGCCGCTCCGCGGACTGGATCGCGTAGGTGCAGATGCGGTTGAAGACCTCGAGCGAGGAGTTGGCGTGGATCGTCGAGAGTGAGCCGTCATTGCCCTGGCTCATCGCGTTGAGCATCGTGACGATCTCGTCGCCGAGCACCTCGCCCACGATGACGCGGCTGGGATTCATGCGCAGCGAGCGGCGGACGAGCTCGGCCATGCCGATCGCGCCGAGACCCTCGGAGTTGGGCAGCCGCTCCTCGAAGGCCACCACATTGGGGTGGAGATCCGCGAACTCGCCGAGTCCGAGCTCCAGGGCGCGCTCGACCGTGATGAGGCGCTCCTGTGCCGGGATCTCATTGGCGAGGGCCCGCAGCAGGGTCGTCTTACCGGCATTGGTGGCGCCGGCGATCATGATGTTCTTGCGCGCCGCCACGGCGGAGGAGAGGAAGGACGCGAGGTGCGGGGTCATGGTGCCGTTGTCGACGAGCATGTCCAGGCTGGCCCGACCGATGCGCGCCCGGCGGATAGAGAGCGCCGGCCGCTGGGTGACACCCATGACGGCCGATAGGCGGCTGCCGTCGGGGAGCCTCAGGTCGAGCTGCGGATTGGCGGTGTCGAAGGGACGGCTCGTCAGGCCCGAGTAGGCACCGAGCACCTGTACCAGCTCGACCAGCTCGTCGTCGCTGTCCGCCACCGGGGGCATCCGGCGCTCGTCTCCGTTGGCGTAGCCGACGAAGACATTGTCGTAGCCGTTGATGTCGATGTTCTCGACCTCGGGGTCGTCGAGCAGCGGTTGGAGACGACCCACGCCGTACAGCGCGGCGTGGATGCCGTCGGCCAGCTCCGCCTCGTCGGCCGATGACATCGGGGAACGCCCGGCGGCGATCTCGGTGCGTGCATGCGCCTCGAGGACCCGCGAGATGAGGGCGCGCGCGAACTGGCGTTCGTCCTCGCTCGTCATGGGCGGGAGACCGGAGGCGGCGTCCTCGCGACGCTGCTTGGACAGTGCGTCGGCGACCTCCTCGCGAAGGCGGCGGAGAAGCTGCTGATCCATCACGCCTCCTGCAACTGCTGGGGCCGGTCGCCGGTCAGCTCGAGCAGACGACCGGCGACGGCCCGCACCGATCGGAAGTACTCAGTGCGTGCCAGCCGCCGCGACAGGCCCTGAGCGATCATGGCGACGGACTTGGGCTCGTCGGAGACCGTTCCGAGCACGGTGGCTCGTACCCCCTCGGAGTCGAGCAGACGGGCGACGTCCTCCTCACCGTGCCGGTCGCGCGCGTCGCCCACCAGCACCACGCCGGTCGGCGCTCGCGGCCCCTCGTCGATTCCCGCCGAACGCTGCATCCGGACGAGGCGCTCGCGCACGTGGGCGATGCCCGGCACGTCGGCGCGGGCGACGAAAACGGTGGCGGCCGAATTGGCCAGGACACTGGCCACCGGCGAGCCGGCGGTGAACCGGCCGCCATCGGCGATCACCGTGCCCTCGAAGCGTTGCAGGGGCGTGTGCAGATGGGGCCAGGCCGGCCCGAGGCTCTGCGCCTGCGCCGGGCCGGTCGCTCCGAGCAGCACGTCGACGCCCATCGAGGTGGGCACGAGGTGTTCGCCCAGATCGAGATCGGTGCCTCGGCGCAGCGCTGCGCCGAGGGAGACCAGGCCGATCGAGTCGTCGAGTGCTCGGCCTTCGAGCGTGCGGGCGAGCAACGCGACATCGCCGCCCACGGGATCGAGGTCGGCCACGATCGCGGGGCCCTCCCAAGCCTGCGCCAGGGACAACGCCAGTGTCGTCACACCGGGCGACCCCTTCGCCGACACCAGCGTCACAACGCTCATATCGCCACCGCCCGGAAAAGACACAAACTAGGCCGATGGCGGCATGAGAAGACCCCCATCGTTCGCTCGCTGCGCTCGCTCATTCGTCATCACCACCGAAGGTGGTGAGGCGGTCGGCGTCCTCCTCGGGGCTGAGTCCGCGCTCGATCAGCGAGAGACCGAGGACATCGTTGCCGGCGGCATCGACGACCGCGTCCGCGGCTCCTCCCGGAACGAGCAGGCTGGCCGTGGCTCCCGCCTCGCCGCCTCCCGCCAGGCCTCCGCCTCCACCGTCATCCGACGAGGTCTGCAGCACGATCGCCGTGGCCAGCGGCCGCACAGGGCTCTGCCCGTCGCCGAGCCGCGCGACGCGGACCAGATCACCCGATCGCAGACCAGCCGGCACCCGCCCCGGCGAGAGCGTGACACCCACCTGAGCCACATCGCCGGTGAACGGCGAGGACTGGACCAGCATCGTCGTATCGAGCAGCTGCCCCTCCGACAGAGCCGTCTTGGCGTACGTGCCGATGATCTCGTCGACCTGACCGGCGGGCACCAGGAGACTCGAATCACTGGCCACATTGGTCTGCGCGAGCATGTCGTCGGTGATCTGCGTCCCCGCGGGAACATCCGTGCTCAACACCACGACCGGATCTCGGGAGTCCATCCGCAAGGCGAGCAGACCGGCGAGGGCCGCGCCACCCACGATGAGCAGCACGCCGATGACGGCGATGGCCGGCCGCCGCCGTTTGGGCGGGGCAGGGCGGCCATCGCCCTTGGCCTGGGCGCGCGACCCGATGCCGCGCTGGGCCCGTTCGCGCTGACGATCGTCGACAGACGTCCCCGTGGACCGGGTGTCAGTAGCCACGCAGGTGCTCCCCCTCAGACATGAACATGCGCTGGTTGCGAAGCGCAACCGCAATCGCGAGTGTAATGGCGTGCGATGGCGCGAGCACATCGACGTTCGTCACACCGGCCGCCCGCGTAGGCTGTGCGCCATGCGCCTGCTCATCACGGCGGAGTCCGCGTCGAGCCGGAAGCGGCGCGACGTCATCGTGGGTTACACCCCCTCCAGCACCGTCGCAGATCTGGAAACCCAGCTGCACGAGGTGCTCGAGGGCCGACGCCATGCCGATCTCAGCAATGTCGTGGAGCTCACGTCCAAGCGTCCAGGGTGGCCATCGTCGCCGCAGGGAGGTCTCTACCTCGGCGACCGCCGTCTCGACCCCGACGAGCCGATCACCACCTCGGGTGTGCGCCATGGGGCGGTCGTGGGCCTCGGCGGGCCGAGTTCGCATCGCGGAGAAGAGCCGGACGGCGTCGTCGAGATCCGCATCAGCTCGGGGGTGGGAGCCGGGCGGGTCTATCGGCTCGGTATCGGCACCTCGACCATCGGCAACGCCGCTCACTGCACGATCCGGCTCGCGCAAGGGCCCGAGACCGCGGCCCGACTCGAGGTCGGACCGCGCGGGGACATCATCGTCACCCCCGATCCATCGACGATCGGCGAGGAGATGGCGGCTCCCTTCCGGCGCGAGCCGGCGACCGAACCGATCATGCTCAGCGCCAGCACCGTCACGACCCGTAAACGGCGACGATTCGGCCGCAAGAAGAATGTCGAGAGCATTCTCGAGCAGGGTGAGAGCATCGACCCGACGGCGCCACTGCCGCTGGTACGGTTGGAACGGCGCCCCCTCATCGACGGCACGGTCTGGGAGCCCGGCGCCGTCCTCGGCATCGGAGACATCCTGCTCGAGCATGTGCCGGTCACGACGGCCGACGCCTCGCTGTCGCCGGCCGTCGCATCGCCCGAGCTCGACTACAACCGTCCGCCGCGCCTGCACCCGGCCGAGCGCGTCCGCGAGTTCAAGCTCCCCACCGAGCCGCGCCGCCCGGACAAGATGCCGATCCCGATCTTCATGGTGCTGTCGCCACTCCTCATGAGCGGCACGATGTTCTTCGTCACGCGATCGATGTACTCGCTCATGTTCATGGTGATGATGCCGATGATGATGCTGCTGAACATGACGGGGTCGCGTCGGCAGCAGAAGCGGCGCTACCTCGACCAGCTGGCCGAGTTCCATCGGCGCCGCGCCGACGTGGAAGAGGCCGCGGTCGCCTCGCTGCTCGACGAGCGCTCCCAGCGGCGCGGCCTCTACCCCGATCCCGCCTCGGTGCTGCTCTTCGCCACCGGTCCGCGGGCCCGTCTCTGGGAACGGCGCCGCTGGGACCCGGACTTCCTCGTCTTGCGGGTAGGCACCTCGGACGTGGCCTCGGATGTGATCGTCAAGGACTCCACCCGCGAACAGCACGAGGGACCACTGCGTTGGACCGCGCCGGACGTCCCCGTCGCCGTGCCACTCGCCACGACGGCGGTCCTCGGCATCGCCGGTGAGACGGCCGACGTGCATCGCACCACCTCCTGGCTACTGGCCCAGATCGCGACGCTGCACTCCCCCACCGACACCCGTCTCTGGATCTTCAGTTCGTCGCGCGGGGCGGCGTCCTGGGAATGGACCAAGTGGCTCCCGCATGAGCGGGCCGGCGACGATCACCCCCGTCCGGTGCGACTCGCACACGATGAGGACGACCGTGCCGCCATGATCGGCGAGCTCACCGCCGAGGTCGAGCGTCGCAAGGAGCTGGACACGGACGAACGCGAGGGGCTGCCCTCCATCGTGGTCGTGCTCGACGGCGCGCGTGAGCTGCGCATGGCGCCGGGCATGACCTCGCTGTTGAAGTCCGGCGCCTTCGTCAACGTCTACTTCATCTGCCTGGATCGCACCTCGCGCGAGCTGCCCGAGGAGTGTCGCTCGGTCGTGGAGATCGACGGACCGCTGGCCAACCTGCAGACCACCGCGGAACGGCACCTGGACGGCGTCCGCCGCGATGTGGTGGACGATGCCTGGCTCGACCGGCTCGGGCGTGCCCTCGCGCCGATCCGCGATGTCAGCACCGAGGACCTCAGCTCGTCGCTACCAGCCGCAAGCCGGCTGCTCGACGTGCTCGGACTGCCCGTACCGGACGGCGAGGCGCTCACCCGCCGCTGGTCCGGAGGCGGTCGCACGACGCGGGCGGTCATCGGCGAAGGCCTCGACGGACCCTTCACCGTCGACGTCCGCGCCGACGGCCCGCACGGGCTGGTCGCCGGCACCACCGGATCGGGCAAGTCCGAGCTGCTGCAGACGATCATCGCCTCGCTCAGCGTCGGCAACCGGCCCGATGAGTTCAACTTCGTGCTCATCGACTACAAGGGCGGCGCGGCGTTCAAGGACTGCCAGCATCTGCCCCACACCGTCGGCATGGTGACCGATCTCGACGGCCACCTGACGTCCCGGGCGTTGGAGTCGCTCGGCGCGGAGCTGCGGCGGCGCGAGCATCAGCTGGCCCGCGCCGATGCCAAGGACATCGAGGACTATCTGGCCGCCAAGGGCCCCGATGACGAGCCGATGCCGCGCCTGCTCATCATCATCGACGAGTTCGCCGCCCTCGTGGCCGAGCTGCCCGACTTCGTGAACGGCCTGGTGGACGTGGCTCGACGCGGCCGCTCCCTCGGCGTGCATCTCATCTTGGCCACCCAGCGGCCCGCCGGTGTGGTCAACGCCGAGATCAAGTCCAACACCAATCTCCGCATCGCCCTACGCGTCACCGATGCCAACGACTCCGAGGACGTCATCGAGTCGAAGGTCGCCGCCGAGATCCCCAAGTCCTTCCCCGGCCGTGCCTATGCCAGGCTCGGGCATTCCTCGCTGGTCGCCTTCCAGAGCTCGCGGGTCGGAGGACGCCCGGCTGGCGACGAACGCCCCGAGCTCGTCTCGCGGGCCTTCGGGCTGGGCGACCTGCGCGCCCTGGCGCCTCTGTCGGCCGAGGCGGAGGAGGACACGTCGACCCCGACCGATCTCACCACCCTCGTGCGCGCCGTCAACGCGGCGAACGATCTGCTCGGCCTGCCCGAGATGCGCAAACCGTGGCTGCCGCCCCTCCCGCAGACGCTGACCCTCGACGATCTCGACGACGCCGCGCCCGCGGACTCCGACGCGATCGTGTTCGGGCTTGCCGATGTCCCCCATCGCCAGGAGCAGCGCGTGGCCACCTGGGATCTGGTCCGCGGCGGTCACCTGATGATCGCCGGGCAGTCGCGCTCGGGCCGTTCTTGGGCGCTGCGGACCATCGCCGCCTCGATCGTGCGGACACACTCACCGGCCGATGTCCACGTCTACGGCATCGATGCCGGCAACAACGCGCTGCTGCCACTCGTCTCGCTGCCGCACGTGGGCGCTGTCGTCACCCGCACGCAGACCGATCGCCTGTACCGGCTCTTCGACTTCCTCGGTCGTGAGCTCACCCGCCGCCAGCAGTCGCTCGCGAGCCAGGGATTCGCCGATGTCACCGAGCAGCGCGCAGCGGTACCGCCAGAGGAGCGGCTGCCCTATCTCGTCGTGGTGCTCGACCGGCTCGAGGGCTATGTGAGCGCCTTCGACTCCCTCGACGGCGGTGTGCTGGTCGAGCGTCTCGTCGGCTTGCTCCAGGAGGGTGTCGGGGCCGGCATCAGGTTCGTGATCGGCGCGGACCGCAGCGGCGTGCTCGGGCGGATCGCTCTGCTCGTCGAGGATCGGATCATGCTCTCGATGAGCGATGCGAGCGACTTCTCGGCGATCGGATTGTCGGCCCGCTCGGTGCCGGCCTCCATGCCGCCGGGTCGTGGTTTCCGGGGCGGCGAGCGCCCCGAGGAGCTGCAGTTCGCGATGCTCGATGCGAGCGGCGAGGGCACCGCACAGGTCCGGGCGCTGCACGAGATCGGTCGGCTGGCGGCTGAACGTCACCCCGATATCCCGCGGCCGCAGCGGCCGCAGCGTATCGACGAGCTGCCTGTCACGATCAGCCTGGAGGAGGCGCGCCAGCTCGAGCGCACATCGGCCCAGGACAGCCCGACCTTCGTCCCCATCGGCGTCGGCGGGGACACGCTCGCCCTCGTCGGGTTCGACCCGCTCGTCACCGGTCCGGGATTCCTCGTGGCCGGACCCCCGCGCTCTGGGCGCAGCACGTCCCTGCGCGTCGCGGTGGAGCATCATCTCTCCCGACGACGCGAGGTCGTGGCCTTCGCACCTCGCATCTCGGCCCTGCGCGAGGTCGAGGGGAAGCGCTACCGGCTCATGACCGGTCAGGAGCCGATCGACGAGATCCGACAGGTGATCGGCGGGCTCAGAACCCATCACCTCATCGTCGTGGACGATCTCGACGTGCTCGGCGCCGACTCACCCTTGGCGCAGTTCCTCTCCGAGACGCTGACGGGCATGCGCGACTCCCCCAATGCCATGATCGTCGCCGGCGGCATCGATGAGCTGGCGAGCTCGTACCGGGGCCTGCCGGCCGATCTCAAACGGGGCCGCACCGGCTTGGTGCTCGCCCCGCGGGCGGCAAATGACGGCGATGTCGTGAATGCACGCTTCCCTCGTTCGGTCGGTGCCTCGGTGCCGATCGGGCGAGGGCTGCTGGCCACCCCCACCGGATTCCGGTGGGTCCAGGTGCCGCAGCCCTGAGCCCCGGCCTAGGAGAAGGCGCTCGGCGTTACTACTGGGTTGCGCGTGAGGTGTTCGATGTCATCGACGGGCCGGCCGTCGTGTCTGAGACGACGGGGCAAATTCTCCCTGTGGATAGTCGCTGGACGTGTCAGTGGGACCTGCGATGATGGGAACATCAGTTCGACGCATGTGGGGGTTCCGATGGGTGTGGTGGTGGATCGTCTGGCCGGTGGTCCGGCGGCGATCGCTGCCGCGCGTGAGGGGCTCGCCGGACTGGATGCGGGTGAGTTGGTGGAGGCGCATCGGGTGGGGCAGGAGATTCTGCGTGAGGTGCAGGCGTTCCTTCTCGCCGTGACCGCTGAAGGGGCGCGCAAGAAGGCGCACGAGCAGACCTCCGCACCGTCCATGGATGCGTTGATCGCCGAGACCTCGGGTATCACCCGGCGCGACGCCGCCCGGCAGCGCCAGCGCGCCGAACGCCTCGAGACGGCGCCTGTGCTGGCCGGACAGCTGACCAAGCCCGGCATGTCCACCGACAAGGCTCAGGTGGTCGCCCGCGCCATGGATGATCTTCCCCGCGACCTGTCCGCGGCCGACCGCGGCATCGTCGAACGTGATCTCGCTGAGGCGGCACCAGGCATGAGCCTTGAACAGTTGCGGCGCAAGGCCCGTCGGGCGGTCGAGATCGTCGACAAGCCCCGCGCCGACGCGATCGAAGACCGCGCTCTCACCCGCCAGGAGGAGGCGGCACAGCGCAAGGTCAGCTTCTGGATGACCCGGCCCGATGATGCTGGCATGGTCAAGGGCGGATTCGAGATCGACGCGTTCACCGGCGACATGCTGCGCTCCGTCCTCGAATCCAAGACCTCACCGCGCTACCGCGGCGCTGACGCTGAGGTACCCGAATCGACGTCGGTCGGCGACCAGCCGGCCTATCCGGAGAAGCTCGGTCGCGCCTTCTGCGATGTCCTGCGGCACCTGCCCAAGGACGGCTACGGCAACCACGGCGGTGTCGCCGCCACGCTCATGGTCACCGTCACCGAGGACGCCCTGCGTGGTCGCACCGACCAGGCCGGCGTCACCGACCATGGCACGCATGTCTCCGCCGGGCAGCTGCGGATGATCGCCTGCGGCGCGGGCATCATCCCCGCGGTCATGGACGGCGACTCGGTACCCCTCGACCTCGGCCGCAGCAACCGGCTCCACACCGAGAAACAACGACGCGCACTCGCGCTCAGGGACGGAGGGTGCGCGTTCCCGGGCTGCGACCGACCGCCCAGTTGGTGTGAAGCCCACCATGTGAGGCCGTGGTCCGAGGGCGGACCGACCAGTGTCGACGACGGAGTCCTGCTCTGCGCGCATCACCATCGCAAAATTCATCACAGCAGGTGGCGAGTCATCATCAACCCCCGCGACCGACTCCCCGACTTCTACCCACCCGGATCCACCACGCCCATCCGCAACACCCGCTACCGACCACTCATCGCCTAGACCGTCGCGCCAGTAGGCGCGGCGTTGCGAACGGCGCATCCTTGGGGATGCTCCGCCATCGCCAAGGGCTCCGTCCAGGGAGGTGCCCCCACTGCGGAGCGCCCACGGGGCGGCGCGGCGTAGCCGGGGCCTACTGGCGCGATCTCTTAACGCACCTTCTTGACGATCGACTGCAGCTCACCGACGCCCAGGTCGTAGGGGCCTCCCGAACCGGAGATGGTCCCGGGCATCTGGAGCGTCTCGCCGTTCGGCAAAGTCGCCTCGACCGTGTAGTCGACGGTGACGCCGATCGCGTACGACCCGGAGCGTCGGTACGCATGCTCGACGGCACCCTCCTGGCCGACCTCCGCATCGGCGATGCCGGCACCGGTGGCGGAGGCACCGTCGCCGAAGTTCCAGGTGACGTCCTCGGGTGAGAAGGTCAGCGGGATGTCGAAGCCGAGGACGTCGACATTCACCTGCTGGTCCGCGTCGTCGACGTACATATTCGTCGGGAAGTTGACGTAGCTGCGCGCGCCGGGCTCAGTAGTGATCTCCACCCCAGGGGCGACGGCTCGTGCGCTGTCGATGATGTCGTCGATGGTGATCTGGCGGGGCCCCTCCTGCGGCGGCGGATCGTTCGCACCGCGGCAGATGACGCCGAGCCGCTCGAACTCCGGACCGTTGGGGAATGTGCCATCGGGATTGACGAGCCGACCGAAGTCCCAGTACCCGTTCTCTCCATCGGCGCAGTGGGTCTCGGCGTACTGATACATCTCGTGACACAGTGCATCGTTGATCTGCATGGGACGATTGGTCTCGGGGTCGTGCCTGATTCCGGCTTCTGGACAGTACGGCGCGTAGGCGTGTTCCATCCACGGTTCAGGGTCGGTGAAGATCGGCCGGTCGCCTCCGCCGCCTCCACCCGGGTCGGTGACCGAACCACCGGGGTCGGTACCGACGAGATCATCGTCGTCCCAGTCCCAACCGGCGAACGCAGGGCTGACAGTACCGATGAGAACAGCCGCCAGTCCGATGGCGGCGACTCGAAGTCCTTGTCTCACGGTCTCACTCCCCCAGGTTGAAGTTCAGCAGTGACCATACGTCACCGGTCCATCGGAGATTCAACGACGCCGGGACATCCTGCTCCGCAGGCAACACTTCGACGTCCTCAGGGTCCTCGCTGTTGATGCGCTCACCCCCGGGAATGTCCATGGTCAGCGAAAAATTGTGCACGTCGTCGCTGGTCTCGTGGTCCTGGACGATGAAGGTAGGTTCTTTCCCGGCGACCTGCAACTTCTTACTCTCCGCCGCAGCGAAGCGCTCCAGTGAGGCGCACCCCTCGCAGGTGGTCTGGTCGGCGATGTCGAGGACCGGATCGGCGTCGCCGGTCGCGTAGGCATAGAAGATCAGGTCCATCGCGTACTGCGCGAACTCCTCGGCGCTCTCCGACGAGTTCTCCTGATCCCCCGGAGCTGGGGGCGCCTCTGTGGCGCTCCATTCCCAGTCCTGCTCCTGCGCCGGCGTACTCTCCGTCCCTGCCTCGGGCAAGTCGGAGTCCTCCCCGCCGGAGCAGGCCGCCAGCGTGAGCGCCAACAGCACAGCGACAACCCCGGCACCACGTCGCCGTGAGACGAACGAGGTGCCGGGGTCGCGGGCCGTGTCGTCAGGCCACACCGTCGATCAGCGCGGCGAGGTGAGCGGCGAGAGCACGGGATGCTTGTCCTGCTCCTTGGCGCCCTCGGCGAACTTGTTGTGCTGGAAGGCGACATCGGTGCCCGCACCGGCGAAGGCCTGGCACAGGTTCGTCAGCGTCTGCTTGAACTGCACCCAGGACTCGTTGAACTGGGCGGCGCCAGCCGACTGCCACTCCTCATTGGCCTGCGTCAGCGATGCATCCACATTGGTGATCATCGTGTCGGTCTCCTGCATCGAACGCTGAAGCGTCGTGTAGAGAGCGTGCAGGTCTTCGATCCGTGCTCCGGCCATCTGATTTCTCCTCAGTACGTTGGTCCGTCCCCCGAACCCCGCCGAAGGACCACTGCGTTGACAAGACAGTACCGAACTCTACGATCTCTCCCCTAGTCCCGCCCACTCAGAGAGCGATCGAGGCGAGTCCTGGTACCTTCTTTCTCAGCTTCAGTGTCTTTCCAGCTTCACTGTCGAGGGGTGGATCGGTGACCGACCAAGAGGACAACCAGTACAAGGCCGCGCTCGGGCGCGCACGGACGCGGATCGGCCAGGAACGCGATGCCTTCGATATCGGGGGCGATCCCACATCGGCGGTCACCCGGGCCATCGCGACCGACGGCGGATGGGACTGCAGCGAGGCCGATGGCTGGCTGGAGGACCTCTCGCATCAGGTCAGCGGGCTGCGCGAGGCCTTCGATCAGGCATGGAACGACATCAACTCGGCCCACGAAGCCCAACCCGACAAGGTCGACGAGGGTGACTGGCGCGGACGGGCGTACTACACGCTCCAAGGCCCCCTGATCCTGCAGGCGTACTGACATGACCGTGCGCATGAACGTCGACGCCCTCGATTCCGCGATCTCCGCGGTCGAGGAGCTTGCCAATGACATCGCCAATGCCCGTACCGCCTGCATCAACGCCGTGCCGTACCGCGGGCCGTCGCTGTCGAGCCTGACCGGGAATTCGGTCACCGTGACCGCGCCGGAGTGGCTCAGGGAGCAGAAGACCGACCCGCTGGGTGTCGTGCTCGATCTCGCCCGTCTCCTCGACACCGATGGCGAGGGCGAGGTCGTGTGGACGGGATCCACCGACGGCTCCATCCAGGACATCAAGGAGGAGCTCGGTCGTCAGATCGCGGCGCGCGCCGAGGATCTGGAGGATGTCGAGTCCTCTGAGGATCTCGACGAGTTCCTCGAGACGCTGGAACTGCTCGACACGTACGCCGACGATCCCGATGTCACCGGGGCCTTCGTCAACGCGATCGGTCCCGAGGGCCTCAACCGGCTGATCCAGCAGGCGGGTTCGATGACCGGCCCGTACGCCGACTACCCGAACCCGAACGGCATCTACGAGGACTCCTCGTACGGCGAGGAGTTCGAACGCGTCGTCGCCATGCAGGACACGCTGGCCGAGACGTTGAGCCAGAGTGTCGCCACGGCCTCCCTCGCCGGCAAGCTGCCCGACGACTTCGGTGAGGAGTTCGTCCGCGGCGGAGACCCGCGGTCCGCCGCCATCCTCTTCGACTACGCGGCCCGGGGCGGACACGAGTTCGGCTCGGAGTTCCTGGTCTCCGCCGGAGACGCTCTCCTGGAATGGGAGAACGGCGAAGGCGGGATGTACTGGAGCAACTTCCCGGGCGGGGACCAGCAGTACGGCACCGCCGATCTCGATGCCCTGCGCGACCCCACGGTGGCGTGGATGGAGGCGCTCTCGCTCAGCACGGACGGCTCACAAGAAGTGCTGCTCGACACCGACCGGGCCGCCTACCTACTGGAGAGATTCAGCCCGATGGAGGATGTCAACGGTGAGGCGGCCGGCAAGGTCCTGCAAACCGCCACAGTCGACCAGGCCCTCGATCCGGGCAATCACGGGCGCGACGCCGCCGCCATCTCCTCGTGGGCCATCGAACACTTCGGCGGCGACGCCGAGCCCCCGGACGGCATCAAGGAGGAGCTCGGGGGCATTCTCGGGGTCTACATCTACGACGTCTACGAGGCGATCCCCGGCCGCGGCCTGGATATCGAGCCGGGAACCTATGTCCGGCCTCCCGATGACCGCGGTGACGGTTGGCCAGTTCACGGAATCACGATCAATAACGAGGATCTGCGGGGAATCCTCGGCGATATCGGCGATAACGACAGTGCCGTGTCCATCATCGGTTCGGCCGCGAACAACTACAACCAGGTGCGTATCGACGATGCCGTCCAGTCGGCGATCGCCAACGGCGGCCAGGTCGGGGGCGACGATCCCATCACCATGACCACCGGCACCAATGCCGCCAACCTCGGCTTCCTGTACGACGGACTGCTCGAGGGCGGCATCAGCTCCGCTGAGGACGACGCCGCTCAGCGGCGTCGTATGGCCGAGCTCCTCCTGCTCCCGACGAACGCGATCGACGTTCCTGGAGGTCCGGTGGGCACCTATGTGGTGGGAGAGATCAAGAAGCACCTCACCAATGAGTTCGTCGGCGACGGTGTCAACGAGGCCATCACCGGAGCGAATGATGTCTTCACCCAGCTGTCCCGCCAGACCTGGTTGCAGACCTTCGAGACCATGCTCACGGCCGAAGGCGGCGACCAGCTCGATCTGGGCGACGCTCGGGACCAGTGGCCCACCAATGCCGCCGGTAATCCCATCCCGACCGAGGATCTCTCGGACCAAGAGGTGCTGAACCTCATCCTCGCGATCCAAGACGGTGACGGCGGCTATGCCTCCACCGCGCTGTCGGAGGCGGCTGCCCAGATGGAACGCCATCTCGACCGGTACGGCGTGAGTTGATGCGACGCGCCTCCTGGCTGGGCTCCCTCGCGGCGACGGTCGGCATCTGCGGCGCCGTCACGGCCTGCGGGTCGACGCCAGCCGCACCCGACCGTGCCTGCTCCATCGACGGTGCGACCGTGGAGAACCTGGCCGGCACCGCGGAGTTCTCCGCGGACGACGCCGAGATCGGCAGCGACCTCCCACTCGGCGAGCAGAAGGTCGACGCCTCCTGCGATATCGGCGTCGGCGACCACACCATCACCGTCGTATCGGTCGTCCTCACCGCGCAGGATGCCGAGAGTCTCAGCAAGACGTACGCCGCGTCGCCCCATGCCTTCTCCGATGACGAGGGACTCGGCGTCGTCGGGGATCACGTCGGGGGCTACCTCTGCGGACGAGTCGACACCCGCCTCGTGTTCGATGACGAACTCGAGGCACCCTATGACGAAACCACCATGCGCGCTGCGCTCGCCGACGTCGTCGCCGAGGTCGGCTGTTACGACGGCGAGAGCTGAACTCAGCGGACGCGCTTGACGAGGGACTGGACCTCGCCGACCGTGATCGGATAGGGGTCGCTGGTGTTGGTGATCGGCACATCGGCGTCGATGGACTCGCCGTCGACGGTGACCGTGGCTGTGTAGTCGCGGGTGACGGTGATCGAGTAGGCGCCGGCGCGGCGGTACTCGTGCTCTACGGCGCCCGCCTCGCCGATCGCGGCGCCGACGATGCCCGCACCCGAACCGCCTGACCCGTCCCCGAAGCTCCAGGTGATGTCGCTGGGGGTGAAGGACACGCTCACCTCGATCGGCAGGTCCTCCATCGGCACGACGAAGGGTCCGTAGGTCTCGTCGCCGGTGGCCACATTGGTGGGGATGTTGACGTAGGTACGCGCCTCGGGTTCGACGGTGATCTCCGGCTTAGGCGCCAACTGGACGATCTCGTCGAGGATGTCGTCGATGGTGATCGGCTCGTTCGGGTCCGGGGTGTCGGCCCCTCGACATTGCAAGCGCTCGAACTGCCAGGGCTCGTCCGAGCCGCGTTCGCGAGAGTACAGCCGGTACTGGATCTGCCTGTCCGGGCACGGGGCGATCGCGCTGCCGCAGAGGGCATCGTCGGGATTCTCCGGGCCGTTCACATCACAGGCGACGACCCATCGGTACTCTTTCGGGTCGACCCAGATCGGCGTTCCGCCGATGGGGTCCGGCCCGCGGTCACCGCCACCGCCACCCTCCTCACAGCCGACGCTGACTCCGCCGCCGATACCTCCGGTATCGCAGTCGGCGGCCGACGCGGAATCGACGGAGGTGACGACGACCGTGGCGAGAGAGGTCGCTACGAGCGCCAGCGCGAGAATCAGGCGCCGGATCATGGTGCCTGCCCCGGCAGCGTCCAGGTGCGGACCTTCCAGGAGCCGTCGACCCATTGCAGGTGGTAGTCGAACTCGCTGGACTCGGCCGGGAACTCCCCGCTCACCACGTTGGTCTGCGGATCGAGGATCTGGGCGGAGGGCGCGCGGAAGCTCGCCCGGACGGTCGCGGTGTCGTCCGTGACCTCGGCATCCTCGATGTCGATCGTGAGGGGTCCGGAGTACGCATAGACCTCGTCGCCGAGCCCCATCCCCGTCTGTGCGACCGTCGCGCATGGGGCACACTCACCGCGCGCCTCGTCCAGGATGCTCTCGCGGTCCGGCGTGGCCAAGGTGTACGCGAGCATGCGGATGACGTAGTCGGTGTAGGCCTCGGCGCCCTCCGCCGTCTGCTCCGGTTCGGGCCGAGTCGGCTTCTCCGCGGGGTCCGACGGCTGTTCGACCGCTGCCGGCTCGGACGAGGCCGGCGCCGTGGGCGCCGTGTCCGTTCCGTCCTCGCCACACGCGGACAGCGTGAGCAGAAGCGCCACGCCGGCGATGACCTTGCGCACCGCAATCCCCCTGTCATGGATGGTCGTCCGTCGCAGTTTACGATATTCCCCGCCTTCGTCAGGATCAGCGACGCAGGACGGAGGCCAGCTCGCGGGCCGTCGACATCACCTCCGCCGGAGCGGTGCGAGCGCCGAAGGTGAAGCGCACTGCCGTCTGAGCGGTCGCCGCGTCGTAGCCCATGGCCGTCAGCACGTGGCTCGGCTCATCGCTCCCGGCGGCACACGCCGATCCGCTCGAACAGTAGACGCCGCGACGCTCGAGATCGAGCAGGATGGACTCGCCGCTGCGGCCGGGGAACACGAAGGACGCGTTGCCGGCCAGCCGACGGGTGGCGTGCCCGGTCAGCCGCGACTCCGGAACCTGGGCGAGGACCTCCCCGATGAAGCGATCTCGCAGTGCGACCAAGGTCTCGATGTCGTCGCTCGCGGCGAGATCGAGGGCGGTGGCCATCCCCACCGCGGCGGCCACGTTCTCCGTCCCCGAGCGACGATCGCGTTGCTGACCGCCGCCGTGGATCAACGGCTCGAAGGGAGTCCGGCGGCGCAGGTAGAGCACTCCGATCCCCTTCGGTGCGCCGAGCTTGTGCCCCGCCAGGCTCAAGGCCCGCACCCCGAGCCGGGTCACGTCCAGATCGAGAGTGCCGGCGGCCTGCACGGCATCGGTGTGGAAGGGGACGTCGTACTCGGCTGCCAGGTCGCTCAACACGGCGATGTCCTGCACCGTGCCCACCTCGTTGTTGGCGTGCTGGACGCTGACCAAGGTCGTGTCCGGGCGTAACCGCGCCGCGAGCGCGTCCGCCGCCACGATCCCCTCGGAGTCGACCGGGATCCGTTCGACCTCGAAGCCCAGCCGCTCCAGCCATCCGGCGGACTCCAGGACCGCTGGATGCTCGATCTCGCTCACCAGCACGTGCCTCCCCCGAGGCGAAGCGAGCGCGATGCCCTTGACCGCGGCGTTGTCGGACTCGGTCCCGCCTGAGGTGAACAGGATCTCGGCGGGTCGTGCTCCGAGATGCTCGGCGACCCGTGCGCGGGCCTCCTCCAGAGCTCGGGCAGCCGACTGCCCGAGCTCGTGGCTACTGGCCGGATTCGCGAAGCCTCCGGTCAGATGCGGCCACATCGCCTCCAGCACCTCACGCCGGACCGGTGCCGTCGCCGCTTCGTCGAGGTAGACCTGCACGGTCAGCTCCGCACGTCGAGACCGAGGTCGAGGGCGGCCACGCCGTGGGTCAGCGCTCCGACGCTGATGACATCGACACCCGTGCTGGCGATGTCGCCGATGGTCTCGAGCGTCACTCCCCCACTCGCCTCGACGAGCGCGCGACCGGCGACGAGATCGACACCGCGCCGCAGGTCGTCGAGGGAGAAGTTGTCGAGCATGATCGTGCCGACACCACCGGCGAGCACCGGCTCGATCTGTTCCAGTCGGTCGACCTCGACCTCGATATGGGTCGTATGCGGGAGCTGAGCGCGAGCGCGGCGGATCGCGGCGGTGATGTCGCCGACCAGCGCCAGATGGTTGTCCTTGGCCATCACCGCGTCCGACAGCGAGTAACGGTGGTTGTGGCCCCCGCCGCACCGCACGGCGTGTCGTTCGAGCGCACGCAGCCCCGGGGTGGTCTTGCGCGTGTCGACCACCCGCGCACGCGTGCCCTCCACCGCGGCGACGTACCGCGCCGTCAGCGTGGCGATACCGCACATCCGTTGGACGAGGTTCAGAGCGACACGTTCACCCCGCAGCACCGACCGTGCAGGGCCGTCGACCGATGCGAGCACCTCGCCGGTGTCGAATCGAGCGCCCTCGGCGACCTGCGCTGTCACGGTGACCGTGTCGTCCAGCGCGGTCATGGCCCGCGCGAAGACCTCCCCGCCGCTGTAGACGCCCGGCTCGCGTGCGACGAGATCGGCGGTGGCCACCGAGGTGCTCGGAACGAAGACCTCGGAGGTCAGATCGCCGAAGGGAGCGTCCTCGTCGAGGGCGGCCAGCACGATCTGATCGATCTGTCGTGGAGTGAGCATCAGGCCTCCCATCGCACGGCCGAGTGCCGCGCGGTCGTGTCAGATCCGGGTGCGTCGGCTCGCCAGTGAGCGCCTCGGGACTCCTGCCGGGCGAGGGCGGAGTGGGCGACCGCGCGGGCCACCAGCAGCAGGTGATCGTCCTCGGCGCTCTTGACATCGCTGGCCGGGCCGACGGACCAACCGTCGAGCGTCCCTATCGCGTGTTCGAGGAGGTCACGATCCCGCTCGAGGCCGACGTTCTGCCACATCAACCGTTGCAGATCGTCGCGTCCGGCGTGTTCACGAGATCGGCCGGAAGACACCGTGACGACCTCGCCGTCGAAGGGCGGTTCCATCTGCCACGGCAGGTTCAGCGCCTCCACCGCGCGCCGCCCCATGACGGCGCCCTCGAGCAGCGAGTTCGACGCGAGCCGGTTGGCGCCGTGCAGTCCGGTGCAGGCGACCTCCCCCGCGGCGTAGAGGCCCGGGACCGTGGTGCGCGCATGGCCATCGGTGACGATGCCGCCCATCAGATAGTGAGCCGCGGGAGTGACCGGCACCGGCGCCGCGGCCCAATCCCACCCATGCGCTCGGACCGTGGCATCGATCCCGGGGAACCGCCGAGCGAGGAACTCGCTTCCGAGCGCGGTGGCGTCCAGTCCGACGGGTGCACCGTTCTGCTCGCGCATCCGCCGAGCGATGGCACGCGCCACGACATCGCGCGGAGCCAGTTCGGCATCGGGGTGGACCTCGGTCATGAAGCGCCGGCCCTCGGCCTCGCGCAGCACGGCGCCCTCCCCTCGGACCGCCTCGGAGATCAGAGCGTTGCCACCGACCGCCAACGAGGTCGGGTGGAACTGCACGAACTCCAGATCGGCGAGCACGGCCCCTGCCCGCAACGCCAGCGCGAGACCGTCGCCGGTGGCCACGGCGGGGTTGGTGGTGTGGGCGAAGAGTTGTCCAGCGCCCCCGGTCGCCAGGATCACGGCATCGGCGTCGATCGTGGAATCATCCAGGAGGCGCCCCCCGCGAACCCCGCCGTCCCGCAGGACGAGACCGGAGACGAAGGTGTTCTCGTGGACCCGGGCGCCCGAGTCGAGCAGGCGACCCGCGAGGGCCTTCGCGATCGCGGCGCCGGTGGCGTCACCGTCGGCGTGCAGAATGCGTGCGCGGCTGTGCGCCGCCTCCAGCCCTCGCGCGAGACGCCCTTCGGAGACATCGAAGCGCACCCCCGCGGCGAGCAGATCGGCGACCGTCTCCGCCCCCGCACCGCACACCACCTCGGCCGCAGAACGCTCGCTCAGCCCGGCGCCGGCATCGAGGGTGTCCCTCACATGGGCCTCGACCGAGTCGTCATCGCTCGTCACCGCGGCGATGCCGCCCTGGGCGTAGCGCGTCGCGCTCTCGGTGAGATACGACTTGGTGACGACGGTGACGTCGAGCCCGCGGCTCCGCGCGGCGAGGGCCGCGGTCAGCCCCGCGACACCGCTGCCGACGACCAGAACGTGTTCGATGGACATGGCGACCTCGTCAGCGCGGCTTGGCCGCCAGCATCCGCTCGAGCGCGACCTTGGCATCGGCCGCGACCTCGTCGGACACGACGATCTGATTGCGGATCTCGCCCTCGACCAGACCGTCGAGCACCCAGGCAAGATACCCGGGATGGATGCGGTACATCGTCGAGCACGGGCAGACGACCGGGTCGAGGCAGAAGATGGTGCGATCCGGGTACTCGGCGGCGAGACGGTTGACGAGGTTGATCTCGGTGCCGATCGCGATCGTGTCACCGGGCGCACTGGCAGCGACGAACTTCCTGATCACGTCGGTCGATCCCGCCGCGTCGGCCGCATCGACGACCGGCATGGGGCACTCGGGGTGCACGATGACCTTGCAGCCCGGGTGATCGGCGCGCGCCTGCTCGATCTGTGCCGTGGTGAAGCGCTTGTGCACCGAGCAGAAGCCGTGCCACAGCAGCACCTTGGCCTCCTCCAGCTGTTCGAGCGAGTTGCCGCCGAGGTCCTTACGCGGATTCCACATGGGCATCTGCTCCACGGAGATGCCCATCGCCTTGGCGGTGTTGCGGCCGAGATGCTGGTCGGGGAAGAACAGCACGCGCTGGCCGCGCTCGAAGGCCCACTCCAGCACCGTCTGCGCATTGGACGACGTGCACACGATGCCGCCGTGGCGTCCGCAGAAGGCCTTGAGCGCCGCCGAGGAGTTCATATAGGTGACGGGGATGACCGGAAGACGGCCCTCGGCATCCGGCTCGGTGCCGTACACCTCGGTCAGCTGCTCCCAGGCCTCCTCGACCGAGTCCTCATCGGCCATGTCGGCCATCGAGCAGCCCGCGGCGAGGTTCGGCAGGATCACCGTCTGCTCGTCCCTCGCGAGGGTGTCCGCGGTCTCGGCCATGAAGTGCACGCCGCAGAACACGATCGCCTCGGCCTCCGGTCGGGTCAGCGCGGCATTGGCGAGCTGGAAGGAGTCCCCGACGAAGTCGGCGTACTGCACGACCTCGTCCCGTTGGTAGAAGTGCCCGAGGATGACGAGACGGTCACCGAGGGCGCTCTTGGCCCGGCGGATGCGCTCGTGCAGCTCCTCTTCGCTCATCTGCTGGTAGGCGACCGGCAGCTGGCCGGGTCGCACGACGGGTTCAGGGATCGCGTCGGCCTCGGAGGCGCCGGGCCCGTACCCGGGCATCCGGTCGAACTCCCACGGCCCCTTGGCGAGCTCCACATCGCAGCTCTGATTCGGCTGGGACTCGATGCGATCGGTGACGGACAGTGTCATGACGTCTCCTCGATGGTGAGGCTGTGACGCGAATGCGCCGGGTTGGATCGATAGAGCGCGGGGGGCCGATGGCTCGTGCCGGTCACATGGCGACCGGTCGGTTCCACGGCCCCCTGCGCGAGGATCTGGCGACGGAAGTTGGCGGGGTCGAGCGCACGACCCAGCACGGCCTCGTAGACCTCTCGCAGTTGAGCGAGGGTGAACTCGTCGGTCACGAAGGCGTGCGCGATCGGCGAGTAGGTGATCTTGGCGCGCAGCCGGTCGAGGGCGTACCGCACGATGACATCGTGGTCGAAGGCGAGGCCGTGGACATCGTCCGCGACGAACCACTCCACGTTGTCGCCATCGATCGCCCGGGCGTCCTCGTCGCGCCGCACGAGGGCCCAGTAGACGATCGACACGACGCGCTCGCCCGGGGAGCGATCGACGTTTCCGAAGGCGTAGAGCTGTTCGAGGTGACGCGGCGCGAGGCCGGTCGTGCGCAGCAGGGTGGCGCCGGCGGAATCGGCGAGATCCTGATCGTCCTCCAGCGGCCCGCCCGGCAATGCCCAGAGCCCCTCATAGGGCTCGCGGATGCGGCGGACCAGCGGAAGCCAGGGGGTCGTGCGCCCGGTGCTCGGATGCGGGCGCAGCGCGAACACGACGGTGGACACGGCGAGCGACAGGCACTGCTGCGTGGTGCTCTCCATGCGCGACCCTCCTTAAGGTGCAAGTGACACTATGCCCCCGACTTTTGGTCGCGTCAACCCTAAGCACCTCCGGTGCGACTTTTGCCGGGTTGTGGCCCCGTG
This sequence comes from Aeromicrobium piscarium, assembly GCF_007421815.1. GTDB lineage: Bacteria > Actinomycetota > Actinomycetes > Propionibacteriales > Nocardioidaceae > Aeromicrobium > Aeromicrobium piscarium. Next base: position 187,624 of record NZ_VLNT01000002.1, read on the forward strand.
GCCGGCGGCACAGGGGCCGCAACCCGGCAATTCTCGATCGTTGCGGAAGACTTGTCCGCATGCCGACACAGATCCGACCGATCACACCGGACGATCACGACCAGCTGAAGGTGCTGCTCACCGAGGCTTTCGGAACGAACGAAGGAGACTGGGAGGGCCTCCGGGCTCCTGGGCGGACCCGGTGGGGCGCGTTCGTCGACGGTCGTCTCGCCGCGACCATCAACCATCTCGAGTACACGTCCTGGTTCCGGGGCGTCGAGGTGCCGACGGCCGGCGTGACCGGGGTATCGATCGCGGCCGAATACCGTGGACAGCGTCTACTGCGCCCGCTCATGGAAGAGCTGACGGCGCACGCCCGATCACGAGGCGAGCGGATCGCCACGCTCTTCGCCACGGCAACCGGCATCTATCGGGGCTTCGGGTTCAGCCGCATCCTGCAGGTCGGCAGCGTGGAACTCCCGGTAGCCTCGCTCGGGCGGATTCGCGGCAGCCTGGACCTGCGCCGGGCCACCGACGACGACCAGGATGTGCTACGGACGATCTACGACACCTGGGCCCGGCGGCACGACGGCCCGCTGACCCGGCGTGGTCCGGCCCACGAGCGCCCCGACCATCGCTTCAAGGACCTCACGGGCACCACGATCATCGAACGTGACGGCGAACCCCGCGGTTATCTGCGGTGGAAGCGCGGGCCGTCCGGCGACTGGGCCGACTCGGTCGTCGAGGTTCCCGAGCTGATCGCCCTCGACGCCGATGCCATGCGCACGGCCCTGGCCTCGCTGGCCAGCTACGACTCGGTCGCCTCTCGAGTGCGGCTGTTCAGCGCCGGTGATGTCGACACGATGCGCTGGATCCTGCCGTCGAACTCCTGGACCCCGCTCGCCGACACCGAGCCGTACATGCTGCGCGTCCTCGATCCATCGGCCTTCGATCTACTGCCCGCTCCCCCGGGCGTCACCGCCACTCTGCCGTTCGCGGTCGGCGACGACGGCTGGGTGTTGCACGTCGCGGACGGCGAGATGCGCGTCGAACCAGATCCGATGGCGGCGTCCTCGGGCCGCCGACTGGATCCGGGGGCGCTCGCGGTGAGCTTCGCCGGAGTGCTGACGAGCTCGGCCCAACGCGAGGTCGGCCTGCTCGCAGGAGACGATCGCGACGACGCCCTCTGGGACCTCGTCTTCACCAGCGGCCGCCGTCTCGCCACCCGAGACTCCTTCTGACTCCGTCCAACTTTTGCCGGGTTCTGGCCCCTCGCGCCTTCGAAAAACGGCCACAACCCGGCAAAACTCGGCCGGAGGGCTAGCGGAAGTCGCGGGCGCGGTGCTTGGCGGGGAGCGCGGAGGCGGCAGCGGGGTACAGCGACTCGATGCGCTCGAGGGCCTCGGCCTTGAGGTTGACCGCGCCGTCGCTGTGCTCCAGGACGCCGCGCACCACCACTCCCGCCGCATTGCGCGCCACCCGGCGATGCTGCTGCCACACCGAGCCGAAGACGACGACATTGAGCATGCCGGTCTCGTCCTCGAGATTGAGGAAGGTGACCCCACCCGCGGTAGAGGGTCGCTGGCGATGCGTGATGAGCCCGGCCACCCGTACCCGGCGTCCCGTCTCATAGACCGCCAGATCGGTCACCGAGAGCACCCCGTGTTCTCTCATGAGAGAACGCAGGTGCTGCATCGGGTGCTCACGCGGCGAGATGCCCGTCGCCCACAGATCGGCGGTGGTCAGCTCGACCTCGCTCATCCCGGGCAGCATCGGTGGCGGCGAGGTGACGGCTGTACCCTCCAGCTGCTCGAGCCGGTCGATATATCCGGCATTCCACAGCGCCTCGCGGCGCGACATCCCGAAGCCGTCGAACGCTCCCGCGGTGGCCAGCGACTCCATCTGGGCGATCGACAGCCGCGCCCGCCGGGCCACATCGGCCATGTCGCGGAAGGGCCGCTCGTTCCGGGCCGCGACGATCCGCTCGGCGTCCGCCTGACCGATCTGCTGCACACTCGTCAGACCGAGCCGTACCCCGTGGTGGCCGTCGCGGCGATGGGCACCGAGCCGATGGTCGGCACCGGGAGCGAAGTCGGGCACCGGTGGCTGCTCGGTCAGCAGACACGAGTCCATCCCCGTCGCCTCGCTGCTCCCGGCGAGTGGTTCCAGGTCGGCATGCACGGCCGATGCCTCGATATCGGGCCGGAGCACCTCGACCCCGTGTCGTCTGGCATCGGTCACCAGCGACTGGGGCGAGTAGAACCCCATCGGCTGCGAGCGCAGCAGTCCGGCGAGGAAGGCCGCCGGATAGTGCAGCTTGAGCCAGGAGCTCGCATAGACCAGGAGCGCGAAGCTGATCGAGTGGCTCTCGGCGAAGCCGAAGTTGGCGAAGGCCTCGATCCGGGCGTAGAGGATGTCGGCGACCTCGTCGCTGATGCCCTTGGACTTCATGCCCTCATAGAGCTTGGCGCGCAGCCGCTCGATCTTCTCGATCCCCCGCTTGGAGCCCATCGCGCGGCGCAGCAGATCGGCCTCGTCGCCCGTGCATCCGCCGATCTCGGTGGCGATCTGCATGAGCTGCTCCTGAAACAGCGGCACACCCAGGGTGCGTTTCAAGATCGGCTCCAACGAGGGGTGCAGATAGTCGACCGGCTCCCGCTCGAGCTTGCGCCGGATGTACGGATGCACCGCGCCGCCCTGGATCGGCCCGGGACGGATCAGCGCGATCTCGATGACGAGGTCGTAGAACTTACGGGGTCGCAGCCGGGGCAGGGTGCCGATCTGCGCCCTGCTCTCCACCTGGAAGACCCCGATCGAGTCCGCCCGGCACAGCATGTCGTAGACCCCCGCCTCCTCCTTGGGGATCGTCTCGAGCTCCCACCTCTCCCCCGTGTGCTCAGCGACGAGGTCGAAGGTGTGCTGGAGGGCGCCGAGCATGCCCAGCCCCAGCAGGTCGAACTTGACCAGCCCCATCCAGGCACAGTCGTCCTTGTCCCACTGCAGCACCGTGCGCTTGTCCATGCGGGCACGTTCGATGGGCACCACCTCGCCCACCGGCCGCGCGGTGAGCACCATGCCGCCGGAGTGGATGCCCAGATGCCGAGGGGCCCCGGCGGCACGCGTGGCCAGGTCGATGACCGCCTGCGGTGGGCTACCGGGAGCATCGGGATCGTCGACCTCGACACGCGACCACGAGTCGATGCGCTTGCTCCAAGCGTCCTGCTGTCCCGGCGAGTAGCCGAGCGCCTTGGCCATGTCGCGCACGGCCGACTTGGGCCGGTAGCTGATGACATTGGCGACCTGGGCGGCATTGTGGCGGCCGTACTCGTCGTAGACCCACTGGATGATCTCCTCGCGCCGGTCGGAGTCGAAGTCGACATCGATATCGGGCTCCTCGTCGCGGGTGGCCGACAGGAACCGCTCGAAGGGAAGGTGGTACTTGATCGAGTCGACGGCGGTGATGCCGAGGGCGTAACAGACCGCGGAGTTGGCCGCCGATCCCCGCCCCTGGCACAGGATGCCGCGATCCTTGGCCTCTGTGACGATGCGGTGGACGATGAGGAAGTAGCCGGGGAAGTCCTTGTCCTCGATCACCGCCAGCTCACGCTGCAGCCGCTCCTCGGCCTCCTCCCGGCGGTGGGCGTAGACGCGGTCGGCTCCCTCTCGGACGAGTTCGCGCAACCAGGACATCGGCGTATGCCCGTCGCCGACGGGGAACCGCGGGAGCGCCGGAGAGGCCTTGCGCAGGTCGAAGCCGACCTCCTCGGCGATCCGCACCGAATGCTCGACAGCCCCCGGATAGCGAGCGAAACGGTGCGTCATCTCCTCACCGGACCGCAGGTACCCCGGTTGTCCCAGCCAGCCACGCATCTCGGCGAGGCTGCGGCGGGCCCGCACGGCGGCGAAGGCCTGGGAGAGCCGGGCGTCCCCCGGGGCAGCCGCGTGCACATTGCCGGTGGCCACGATGGGGAGCCCCGCCTCCCGCGCCAGCTCGGCGAGAGCGTCGTTGACATCGGAGTCCTGCGGGTACCCGTGGTCGAGGAGCTCGACCACGACGTTGTCGGGTCCGAAGCGCTCGACGAGGCCGCGCAGCTCAGCCTCCGCGGCCGACCTGCCACCCTCGCTCAAGGCCCGGCGGACCGCCCCCTTGCGGCATCCGGTGAGCACGAGGGTACGGTCGCGCAGTCGTTCGGCGAGGGAATCGAGGTGGTAGACCGGGCGGCCCTTCTCGTCGCCCGCCAGCTGCGCCTCGGTGATCGCCCCCGAGAGCGCGTGGTAACCCTCGACGCCGCGGGCGAGGACGAGCAGATGTTCTCCCTCCGGGTCGGGGCGACCGTTCTGCGGGCCGGTGAGTCCCAGGGAGAGCTCGGCCCCGTAGACGGTGTCCAGGCCGTGCAAGGTGGCGGCCTCGGAGAAACGCGCGGCCCCGTAGAAGCCGTCGTGGTCGGTGAGGGCGAGAGCGGAGAGCCCCAGCCGGACCGCCTGCTCGACGAGGGCATCGGGAGCGTTCGCGCCGTCGAGGAAGCTGTAGTTGCTGTGGCAGTGCAGCTCCGCATAGGGCACTACATCGACCGGGCGCTCGACGGGCTCGTCGGGGCGATAGGCACCGCGTTTGCGCGACCAGGCGGGACCGTCACCGCCGTCGGGCGGGTCGGTGGGTGGAGTGACACGACCGGAGAGACGGGACTCCAGCTCACGCCAGGAGATACCGGGATTGTTCCAGCCCATCATTCACTCCCTTCGGACAACTTTTGCCGGGTTGTGGCCCTTCGGGGACACGAATAAGGGCCATAACCCGGCAAAAGTTGGCCCCGGAGGGGTGTGCCGGTCAGTCATAGCGGGCCTCGGTCCACCATCGTCCGTCCTCGACACACATCAGCCAGGCGCTGCCGTCGACGCCGACGACCTGGAAGCGCGCGATCCGACGGGCCGCATGCTCGTCCCACCACAGGTCGTCGAGCGGCCAGGGGCCTGCCCAGCCCGCGACCGGCTGCCACGGTTGATCCGCTCCGAGACGAAAACGCGCGGGTTCTCCCGTCAGCCCGCCGCGAGAGGTCACGATGACCGGCTGCCCCTCGGCTCCCACCACTTGCGCCGGCTCGGGCGCCGCGAACACCCGCGCCGGAGCCGGCTCGGGGATCGACCCCGGCCACGGCCGCGCGAGATCGCGGACCTCGGCGGGCCTGTCCCCCCACGTGCTGGCGAGTTGACGCTCCCCGGGGCTCGATCCGCCCTGAACCCCTGCCGTCCGTACCGCCTCCGGCCCTACCAGACTCTGCACACGTGCCACCACCCTCTCGACTCCCTCATCCACTCCGTCGCCGAACAGGCTCTCGGCGTGATCACCCACCTGCTCGACGGCCTCGGGCACCACCCGGACCTCATCGACCGGCGCGGTGATCGCCCCGGGCACCTGCGCCTGCCAGCGGACCCGGTCGACGATGTCGGCCGAGGAGAACCACCGTGGGTGCCGCCAGGTACGAGCGTGGGACAGCACACCGTCGCTGTCGATCTCGATGCGTATCGCCGTGGCCACCGCACCGCGATCGGCCAGTGCGGACACGAACGACTCGGCCGCTCTGCGCATGCTGAAGGCGATCGCCTCGACACGATCGAGCGGCGGCTCGAACGACACCCGCCCGACCAGGTCCGGGGGGATCTCCCGTCGGCTGAGGAGCCTCGGATCCTCACCTCGTGCCCAGCGATGGGCGAGCACCCCGCTCGGGCCGAACCGCGTGCGCACGTCGGCGATCTCCAGCCGCGCGTAATCACCCAGCGTGCGGATGCCCAGACGACGCAGCAGATCGGCCATCTCCGGATCGCCGAGCACCGCTACCGGCAGGTCCCGCACGAAGTCCGCCGAACCGCCGGGGCCCACGACCACGGAGTCCTGCGGTGGAGCCTGGCGGGCCGCCTGCTCGGCCGCGAAGAGATCATCGGCGATCCCGCATCGGACGTCCCAGATCCCGTGCTCGACGAGCTGCTCGGCGAGCACGGCCGCCGCCTCGGCCTCGCCACCGTAGTAGCGCGCCGGCACCGTCACCCCGCACAACCCCGGCCGCAGAGGCGCGACCTGTGCGGAGAGCTCCTCGACGAGATCGAGAACCGCCTCGAAAGCCCGGGCATCGGCGGCGGGATCGTGGGCGCACAGGATGACATCGGGGCATCGCGCCTGGGCATCGCGCCGGCGCATCCCGCGGCGCACCCCCTCCTGTCGTGCCGCGGCCGAGCAGGCGACGACGACCTGGCCGTCGATGACCGCCACCGGAGCATCGGCCGGGGTGTCGGGTCCGAGGTGGCTGACGACGGGCCAGTCCGGGCACCACAGCACCATCACCCGTGTCATCAGCCGACCCTGCGCAGCAGCGGTGGCTCATCGGCCACACGGACCTGGCCGTGGTCGTCCGGCAGCCAGAGCTCTCGCCGCCGCGAGGGACGGCCGGGATGCTGAACCTCGATCGTGGCCCGGCGGGCACGCAGATGCCCAGCACCTCGGTCGGTGCCCTCCCACTGGACATCGGTCAGCCGCAGATGGGCACGAGCCCGCGGCCAGGCGGTGTCCCAGGCGATGACGATGCCCTGGTGCTCATGCAGCCGGGCAGCGATCCGTTGGGCATCGCGCGAGGCCATCGCGCGACCCGCCACCACCACTACGGGGACGACATCGATCAGCGCCGCGGTGACAGACAGCCAGTCGGCTCCCGGATCGGGCACCAGGACGGTGCGCTCCAGGGCCACGCCGAAGGCCTGTGCCGCTTGCATGCCGAAATCCGTGGCGCCGATGACCGCCGCCCACTGCCCCTGCACCGACGGGCCGGCCATGAGCAACATCGCCAGCGATGCCGCTCCGACGGTATAGACCTGCCCCGGCTGCACCTCTAGGAGTCCCTCCAGCACCGGATGGACCCGCATCGAGGACACCTGAGGGCGGCCTTCGAGCTCGCGCATCTTGGCGCGGAGGTCGTCGATCAGAGCAGCCTGGGACACTCCTCAAGTATCGAACATACGTTCGAACGAGTCAATCCGGGAGGACCCTCGCGACCGATACTGAGAGCGGTGAGCTAGGCACCTCTCGTCGCCGTTGAGAGGTGCGCAGCTCACCGCCCGGAGCGGGCGGTGGCCTAGGCACCTCTCCACGCGCGAGAGAGGTGCGTAACTCACCGCCCACGTGAGCCGAGCGAGGTCAGCTGGCGAGGTCGATGGAACCACCGGGGATCGCATCGAGGAGCTTGCGGGTGTACTCCTCACGCGGATGGTCGAAGACCTGGATGACCGATGCCTGCTCGACGGCCTTGCCCTTCTGCATCACCACCACCTCATCGGCAATCTGGCGGACCACTGCGAGATCGTGGGTGATGAACAGATAGCTGAGACCGAGCTCGGCCTGCAGGTCATTGAGCAGGTTGAGGATCTGCGCCTGCACCAGCACGTCGAGGGCCGAGACCGCCTCGTCGAGAATGATGACCTCGGGCTGCAGGGCAAGGGCACGCGCGATCGCGACTCGTTGCCGCTGTCCGCCGGACAACTCGTTGGGGAACCGCCGCATGACCGCCGAGGGCAGCGAGACCTTGTCCAGCAGATCGCGGATCGTCGCCTCCCGCTCCTTGCCACTGCCGATCTCGTGCGTACGCAGCGGCTCCTCGATGGAGCGGTAGATCGAGTACATCGGGTCCAGCGAGGCATAGGGGTTCTGGAACACCGGCTGCACACGACGCCGGAAGGCCAACTGCTCGGACTTGCCGCGCAGCGTCGAGATATCGACGCCGTCGAACTGGACCGTCCCGCTGGTGGGCTCGAGCAGATCGAGGACCATGCGCGCCACGGTCGACTTGCCGGAGCCGGACTCTCCCACGATCGCCGTGGTGGTACCGCGTCGCAACGAGAACGAGACCTCGTCGACCGCTGTGAAGTCGACCGTGCGGCCCAGCCCACCGGCGGGCAGCTTGAAGACCTTGGTGAGATCCTTGGCCTCGACGGCGATCCGCGTCGCCTCTCCCCCGAACTCGTCGCCCTCGTGCTCGGCCACGATCTCCCCCGCGGTCTTGACTGCGCTCTCACGCACCTCAGCGCGCGTCTGCGCGGTGAGTCGCTGCGAGGCGAGCGACGGGGCTGAAGCGATGAGCCGCTGCGAGTAGGGATGCTGCGGGTACTGCAGGATCTCCAGCGCCGGACCCGACTCGACGACCTGCCCCTTGTACATCACCACCAGATGATCGGCGCGCTCGGCCGCGAGGCCGAGGTCGTGGGTGATGAGCAGGACGGCGACGCCCAGGTCATCGGTCAGCGAGTCTAGATGATCGAGGATCTGCTGCTGGACCGTGACATCGAGTGCCGAGGTGGGCTCATCGGCGATCAAGAGCTTGGGCCGTGCGGCCAGCCCCATCGCGATGAGCGCTCGCTGACGCATGCCGCCGGAGTACTCGTGCGGGAACTGCCGGGCGCGAGCCTGGGCGTCGGGAAGCCCGGCCTCCTCCAACAGCTCCACGACTCGTTTGTCCGCGGCCTTGCCCTTGGCGATGTCGTTGGCTTCGAGCGCCTCCTTGATCTGCGTCCCGACCCGCACCAGCGGATTGAGATTCGACATCGGATCCTGCGGCACGAGACCGATCTGGCTGCCCCGGATGGCCTCACGCTGACGACGCTTCAGATGCGTGATGTCGCGTCCGTCGAAACGGATCGTCCCGCTGGTGACATGGCCGGTGCCGGGCAACAGATCGATGATCGCATGCGCCGTGGTGGACTTGCCCGACCCGGACTCGCCGACGATCGCGACGGTCTGACCGGGATAGACCGTCAGATTCGCGCCACGGACCGCCGGGATGTCCCTCTTGCCCGATCGGAACGCCACGTGCAGATCGGTGATCTCCAACAGCGGTTCGGTGGTCCGCTCAATTCGCTCGCTCATGCCGCCACCGCCTGAAGGAACAACACAATAGGCCGATGACGGCATTCGTGGATGTTCATTCTTCGCTCGCTTCGCTCGCTCATGACTTCTTCGCCTTCGGATCGAGGGCATCGCGCACAGCATCGCCGAGCAGCATGAAGCTCAGCACGGTGACCGCCAGTGCGCCGGCCGGGAAGAACAGCACGTGCAGGTTACGGCCCGATCGGACCTCGGACTGCGCGGCTGCGATGTCATTGCCCCAGGAGACGACGCTCGCCGGGAGCCCGATGCCCAGGAAGGACAGCGTCGCCTCGGCCACGATGTAGACGCCGAGGGAGACGGTGGCCGTCACGATCACCGGGGCGAGGGCGTTCGGGATGACATGCCGGCGCAGGTTGCTCCACTTGTTGGAGCCGATCGCGCGAGCGGCGTCGATGAACTCGAGGTTCTTGACCTCCAGCACGGCGCCGCGGGCGATACGCGTCATCTGGGGCCAGCCGAAGACCGCGAGCACCAGCACGACGGCGATGACACCACCCCAATAACCGCGACCGGACCAGACATTGTTGAGCGCCGACAGCAGCACGATCGCGCCGAGGATGAGCGGGATGGCGAAGAAGACATCGGCGATGCGCGAGATGAGCATGTCGGTCCACTTGCCGTAGAAGCCGGCGAAGGCTCCCGTCAGCAGGCCGACGAAGGTGACGAAGAGCGTGGTCAGGATGCCGACGGTCACCGAGGCGCGAGCACCGTGGATAACGCGCGAGTAGACGTCATAGCCCTGGGCGTCGAAGCCGAACGGATGCCCCGACTGCGGTCCCTCCTTGCTCCGGCTCAGATCGGCCGCACGGGGGTTGATGTCGGTGAAGAGCCCCGGGAAGAGGCACACGATGAGGATGAACAGCAACAGCACGGCCGAGATCCAGAAGATCCAGTTGCCCCGCAGCTGCTTCCACGCCTCCTTCCACTGGCCCTCCGGCGGTGCCGAGGTGTCGACCGTTCCGGTCTCCTCCAGCGGGGTCTCCGCGAGGGGCGCGACGAAGCGTTCCTGTCCAGGTCGGGCGATCTCAGGCATAGCGGATCCTCGGATCGAGTGCGGCGTACAGCAGGTCGACGAGCAGGCTCATGAGCACATAGACGAGCACCATGACGGTCACGACGGACACGACCGTCGGGCTCTCCCCGCGCTGGACGGCCTGATAGGCCAGGTTGCCGATGCCCGGGACATTGAAGATGCCCTCGGTGACGATCGCACCGGCCATGAGTGTGCCCAGGTCCGCGCCGAGGAAGGTCACGACGGGGATCAGGGAGTTGCGCAGCACATGCTTGCGGTTGACGGTCCCCTCGGACAACCCCTTGGCGCGGGCCGTGCGGACATGGTCGGCGCTGAGGTTCTCGATCACCGAGGTGCGGGTGAGACGTAAGACATAGGCGAAGGAGACCAGGCCGAGGACGATCGCCGGAAGGATCAGTTTGCCGATGGAGGCGTCACCGCCGACGGTGGCGGGCGCCCAGTGGAGTTTGACGCCGAACACCAGCTGGAGCATGAAGCCGAGCACGAAGATCGGGACGGCGATGACCAGCAGCGAGACCACGAGCATGGTGGAGTCGAAGATCTTGCCGCGTCGCAGGCCCGCCCAGAAGCCGGCGATGATGCCGAGCACGGCCTCGATGATGAGGGCCATCAGGGCGAGCTTGACCGTGACCGGGAAGGTCCTACCGATCAGGTCGGCTACCGGCTGACCGGAGTACGAGGTACCCAGATCGCCGGTGAGCGCGCCGCCGAGGAACAGCAGCCACTGCACGAGGAAGGGCTTGTCGAGGTTGTACTGGGCCTCGAGATTGGCTCGAGCCGTCTCGGAGACGGGCTTTTCGCCGAACAGCGCAGTGATCGGGTCACCGGGCTGCAAGAAGACCATCGCATAGATGAGCAATGTGGCGCCGAGCACCACGGGGATCGCCTGGAGTAGGCGCTTTCCGACATACCACCACATCGGCACGGACCTCCTGATCGAGGGATCAATCTACTCCCCTACGGCGGATCGCACCGCGGGGGCGGGTGGAGCGCACACCGGTGGGGCGGTGCCCGTAGGCACCGCCCCACCTCGTGCGATCACTTCGTGACGTCGTGATACTCCGGCTTGTTCTGCCAGTTGAACTCCAGGTTGTTGACGCCCTGGGCGCCGACCGCGGAGATGTTCTGGTTCCACAGCGGGATGGCCGGAAGGTCCTGGAAGAGGATCTCCTGGGCCTGAGCGAGGAACTGTGCTCGCTCTTCCTCCGAGTCCGCCGCGGCGGACTGACCGAGCAGGCCGTCGAAGTCGGCATTGCTGTAGTCGCCGTCGTTCGAGCCGGCACCCGTGCCGTACAGCGGCGCGAGGTAGTTGTAGACCGACGGGTAGTCGGGCTGCCAGCTGGTACGGAAGGCGGTGCCGATGCTGCGGTTGGTGACCAGCTCACGGAACTCGCCGAAGGTCGCGAAGGCCTTGGGCTCGGCCTCGATCTCCAGGTTGGTGCGGATCTGGTTGACGACCGCCTCGACCCACTCCTTGTTGCCGGGCCCGTCACCGTTGTAGGACAGCTCGAAGGTGCCCTCGAAGGGAGCGATCTCCTCGGCCTGGGCCCACAGGTCCTTGGCCTGGTCGACGTCGTACTCGAGCACCTCGCTGCCCGGGATGTCCTCGGTGTAGCCGGGCATCAGCGGGGAGCTGAAGTCGGTCGCCGCGGAGTTCGCGCCGTCGAAGATCTTGTCGCCGATCTGCTCGCGGTCGATGGCCATCGACAGCGCCTGGCGACGCAGCTGGCCCTCCTCGTCCTCGCCGAAGTGCGCGAGCGAGGACGGGATGGTGAAGCTCATGAAGACCGAGCCGGGCTCGGTGATCGGCTGCACCTGGTCGTCATCCTCATAGGACGACAGCGCGCTCGGCGGCACTCGGTCGAGGATGTCGAGGTTGCCGGACTGGACGTCGGTGTAGGCGGCATCCGGATCGGTGTAGAACTTGAAGGTCACGCCCTCGTTCTGGGGTGTGCGGTTGCCGTCATAGTCGCCATTCGGGACGAGGGCGGCCTCGACATCGTGGTCCCAGCTCTCGAGCGTGTACGGACCGTTGCCGATCGGCGCCTCGCCGAAGGCCTCCATGTCGTCGAAGGCCGATTCCGGGAGCGGGAAGTACGCCGAGTAGCCGAGGCGCTTGGGGAACTCCGCCTCGGGGGCCTTCAGCGTCGCCGTGAAGGTGAGGTCATCGGTGACCTCGAGGCCGGAGATGGTGTCGCCGCCGGTCGAGACGCCTTCCTCGTCGGTGCCCTCGAAGGGGTTGAAGAAGTACGCGCCGAGCTGAGCGTTGTCCGGGTCCGCACCGTAGTTCCATGCGTCGACGAAGGACTGCGCGGTGACGGGGCTGCCGTCGGAGAACGTCCACCCGTCCTTGAGCGTGATGGTCCAGGTCTGGTTGTCGTCGGACTCGATGGACTCCGCGACCTCCATCTCGGTGTCACCCTCGGCGGTGTACGAGACGAGGCCGGCGAAGATCAGGTCGACGATATTGCCGCCGCCGGTCTCGTTCGTGTTCGTGGGGACGAGCGGGTTCTGGGGCTCAGTGCTGAACGAGGTGATGACATTGTCGGAGCTGTCTCCGCCGCCATCACCACCGCAGGCAGCCAGGGTCAGGCTGCCGACGGCGACCAGCGCGATGCCCGCCAGGCGTGTCCGCCGAGTGAGTCGCATGGAATTCCTCCTGTACATGGGTACGCCAGATCAGGCGCATTCTCATTGCTATCACTCCGAGCCGTTCGGAGGACAGAGGCAGAAAGGGACCTTAATCAAAGTGTCACCGAACCGATGAGCCATGACAAACCACCCGAACGGACGATGGCATGACGACGGCCCCCGGCGGTAAGCCGGGGGCCGTCGTCACACGCGAGCCGTGTCAGCCCTTGCGCTTGGTGATCTCCTCGGTGGCCTGCGGGAGGACCTCCTTGAGGTCGCCCACGACACCGAAGTCGACGAGCTCGAAGATCGGCGCCTCGTCGTCCTTGTTGACCGCGACGATCGTCTTGGACGTCTGCATGCCGGCCCGGTGCTGGATGGCACCGGAGATGCCGTTCGCCACGTACAGCTGCGGCGAGACCGTCTTGCCGGTCTGGCCCACCTGGAACGAGTGCGGGTACCAGCCGGAGTCGACCGCGGCGCGCGAAGCGCCGACGGCGGCACCCAGCGAGTCCGCGAAGGCCTCGACCTGGGAGAAGTCGCCGCCCGTGCCGCGGCCACCGGAGACGACGATGGCCGCCTCGGTGAGCTCGGGACGACCGGTGGACTCCTTGGGCTTGCTGGAGGTGATCTTGGCCGTCTTGGACGCGTCGGCGATCTCGACCGTGACCGACTCGACCGCACCGGCGCCGGAGGCCTGCTCCGGCGAGGTGGAGTTCGGCTTGACCGCGATGACCGGAGCACCCTGGGTGACCTGCGCGGTCACCGTGAAGTTGCCGGCGAAGGCCGACTGGGTGGTGGTCACAGTGCCGCCGTCGGCGGTCACGTCGACCGCGTCGGTGATCAGACCGGACTCGGTACGCAGCGCCACGCGTGCGGCGATCTCCTTGCCCTCCGTGGAGGAGGTCACCAGGATCGCGGCCGGCGAGGCATCCTTGGCCAGCTGCGTCAACGCATCGGCCTTCGGCCCGACGAGGAACTCCTCGTACGCGGCATCGTCGAGCGTGTAGATCTTCTCCGCGCCGTACTCGGCGAGGACGCCGTTGTCGGCCGAGCCGAACACGACGGCCGAGGGCTCGCCGATGCGGCGAGCGATGGTCAGGAGCTCCAGCGAGGGCTTCGCGACCTTGCCCTCGGGGGCATCGATCAGAACGAGAACTTCACTCATGATTCAGGCTCCTACTCACACGAACTTCTTGGAGGCGAGGAACTCGACGAGCTTGGCTCCGCCGTCTCCCTCGTCGGTGACGATCTCGCCGGCCGTGCGCGGCGGACGCGGCGTGAACGACTCGACCTTGGTCCAGGCGTTATCGAGGCCGACCTCGCCGGCGTCGACGCCGATATCGGACAGCGTCCACTCCTCGACGGGCTTCTTCTTGGCCGCCATGATGCCCTTGAAGGACGGGTAGCGGGCCTCACCGGTCTGATCGGTCACGCTGACGACGAGCTTGCCGGACGCCTCGATCTCCTGCGTGGCAGCATCGCCGTCGCGGCGGATCTTGACGGTGTCACCCTCGACGGTGACCTCCGAAGCGAACGTGACGGCCGGGAGCCCGAGCCGCTCGGCGACAAGCGTCGGCACGACACCGAGGCCGCCGTCAGTGGAGGCCATACCGAAGAACACCATGTCGTACTCGAGCTTCTCGATCGCCTTGGCGAGCACCAGCGAGGTCGCGAAGGCATCAGAACCCGCGATCGCGTCATCCTCGACGTGGACACCGGCGTCGGCGCCCATCTGCAGCGCCTTACGCACCGCATCGGAGGCATCGGCGGGGCCGACGGTCAGCACCGTCACCTCACCCTCGCCGGCCTCGACGACCTGCAAGGCCTGTTCCACGGCGTACTCGTCGAGCTCGGACAGCAGACCGTCGACGTTCTCACGATCAACGGTGTTATCGGCTTCGTCGAACGTGCGGTCCGCGGTCGCGTCCGGCACGTACTTCACAGCGACAACGATCTTGGTCACAAGGACCCTCCTGTGAAATCGGGGCGCGGACCCGGGACGGGCCCACGGCAGTCTGACGACTGATTCGGGTATCACCTTAGCCTTGTGAAATATTCACGCGGTGAGGTGACCCTTGCTCCGGCGATGTTACCCGCAAGTTAACTCCGCGGCGAGCGGCTCGACAGTGGCGTGGGTCACCCTCGTGATCGGCGGCGGGTGACGCGCCGGGTGAAGGACTGCACGGCGAAGCCGATCACGAGATACGCCAGGCCCGCGATGATCCAGGTGACCAGCAGGTCGACGGCCGCGGTGTCGTCGCCGGTCCCGAAGGCGAGGGTGCGGCACACGGGCTCGAGGAGGTCGAACAGGCCCGCCGGCCTCTCGCCGAGCGCGAGCGTCAGCGCCCCGAGAGCCAGCAGGAGCGATGCGATGCTGCCGAGTGCGACGGCGACGGTTCCCAACGCGCGCAGCCCACGCACGCCCACCGAGCGCCGAGGGCTCGTCGGAGCGGGTACATCGGAGGTGGTGCCGGCGGGCGCGACCACGGAGAGGTCGCGCGCGGCGAGGTCTCGCGGGGCCGCGGGCAGCCCGTCGGTCATGCTGACCGTCTGATCCTCACCCGCCTCTTCCGGCGACGCCTCGAGCGGGTGCTCGGACTCGCCACCACGACCCGGGAGCTCGCCCGAGGGCTCCTCGGGATCGGCCGTGGAAGCCGCCCCGGCGATCTCGGCGGCGGTCAAGGGCTTGCGACGTTCTCGCGCCTCACGCTCCGCAGCCTCACGCGCTTCCGCTTCACGCTCCGCCACCTCACGCGCTTCACGCTCCGCGGCCTCGTGCACTTCCGCTTCACGCGCTTCGCGCTCGACGGCTTCATACTCCGCGGCGCGCTCCGACTCGTCCGGTGTCGACTCCTCCGATTCGCGGCGACGCAGCCCGGTCGGGGCCGAATCGTCCGCCTCGGAAGAGCCGATCTCGTACGCCGGGCCCTCGTCCGCCTCGACAGCAGCACGACGACGCTTGCCCGCGGCCTCGGGCGACGGCTCGTCCGAGGCGGTGCGCTCCCGATACCGGCGCAGCGCCTCGTCCCGGCGACGGCGTCGCGCCTCGGCACGCAGCTGACGCGCGCGCTCCTTGTCGTCGGCGGCCATCGTCACCGCCCGGAGAAGGACGCCTGACCGGGCCCGTTGTCGATGAAGGAGGTCATGCCGGCCTTCTGGTCCTGCGTCGCGAACAGCCCGGTGAACCCTGCGCGCTCGATCTCCAACCCCGTCTGCAGGTCGACCTCGAGGCCACGGTCGATCACATCCTTGGCGACCCGGAGCGCCAGCGCGGGACCGCCCACGAACTGACGAGCCCAGGCGACGGCCTCGTCGTAGACCGCCTCGGCCGGATGGACCGCATCGACCAGCCCGATCCGCAACGCCTCGTCCGCGTCGACGAAGCGACCCGAGTAGATCAGCTCCTTGGCCGTGGCCGGTCCGACGAGCCTGGCGAGCCGCTGTGTGCCGCCGGCGCCGGGGATGATTCCCAGCAGGATCTCGGGCTGCCCTAGCTTGGCATTCGCCGCGCAGAACCTGACGTCCGCGGCGAGGGCGACCTCGCAGCCGCCGCCGAGGGCGAAACCGGTGATCGCGGCGACGGTCGGCTTGCCGATCGAGGCGACGGCCCGGGTGAACTCCTGCAGCAGTTGACCGTGGGTCAGCATCTGCGCGTAGTCCATCGAGGCCATCTCTTTGATGTCCGCCCCCGCGGCGAAGACCCGCTCGCCGCCGTAGAGGACCACGGCCGCGACATCATCGCGCTCATCGGCCTCGCGCGCGGCAGCAAGGATCTCGCGTTGCATCTGCGCGTCCAGGGCATTCATCTTGGGCCGGTCCAGGCGCAGGGTGCCGATACCCTCTGCCACGTCGAGCCGTGCGAACTCTGCCACGTCACTACCTCCCTCTCGACGCCACCGCGCCATCTCGTGCAGTACCGAAGGCATCGTCGCATGATCGTGGCACCCAGGGTTGACAGGCACGTGACCCACATCGCAAAATCACATAAAGTCACATAAATGCACGCATATCCACACCTGCGGTAGAGAGAAGAAGACCATGACCGATCTCATCGTCCCCGAACTGGTCGGGCTCGACATCGATCTCGGCACGGACGCACGTGCCGTCATCCCCGCTCTCGCCCAGCGTGTGGCGGACGCGGGGCGCGCCGAGGCCGAGGGGCTCGCGCGCGATGCCCTGACCCGCGAAGGTCAGTCCGCGACCGGCTTGCCCGGAGGGATCGCGATCCCGCACTGCCGGTCCGCGGCCGTGTCGAAGGCCTCGCTCGCCTTCGCCCGGCTCTCACCCGCCGCCGATTTCGGCGCACCCGACGGCCCGGCCGATCTGGCCTTCCTCATCGCGGCACCCGCCGAGGGAGATGCCGATCACCTCGCCCTGCTCTCGGCCCTCGCCCGAGCACTCGTGCGCCCCGACTTCACCGCCGCCCTGCGCGCCGCGACCAGTCCTGAGGAGATCGTCGAGCTCGTCGACGAGGCGGTCGCGCCCGCCGCCCCCTCCCCTGCCCCTGAGGCAGCCGCCGAGGAATCCGGACAGCCTGACGAGGACACGGCAACGGAGGACGAGACCGTCTCGCTCGTCGCGGTCACCGCGTGCCCTACCGGGATCGCCCATACCTACATGGCCGCGGAGTCCCTCGAACGCGCCGCGGCCGAGGCCGGTGTCGAGCTGCACATCGAGCCCCAGGGCTCCTCCGGCGGCAAGCGCCTCGACCCGGCCGTGATCGACCGGGCCAGGGCGGTGATCTTCGCGACCGATGTCGGCGTCAAGGACAAGAGCCGGTTCGCGGGCAAGCCGGTCATCGAGAGCGGCGTGAAGCGAGGCATCGACGACGGTCCCGGCATGATCCGCGATGCGCTCGCGGCTGCCGACGATCCGAACGCGCGTCGCGTCGCGGCGGGTGGATCCTCCTCGTCGTCCAGCTCGACCGCGGAGGGCACCTCCTTCGGCCTGCGACTTCGCCAATGGCTGCTCACCGGCGTCAGCTACATGATCCCGTTCGTCGCCGCGGGCGGCCTATTGATCGCGCTCGGCTTCCTGCTCGGCGGCTACGACATCGATGGCGAGGCGATCCTCGGCGACTACACCCTCTTCAACCCGCCGCCGGGTGCGGAGAACGCCGCCGTCTCGGTCGGCTGGCTCACCTATCTCGGTGCTGTGTTCTCCGTCGTCGGTGGCTACGCGATGATGTTCCTCGTCCCGGCGCTGGCCGGCTACATCGCCTACGCGATGGCCGATCGGCCCGGCATCGCCCCTGGCTTTGTCATGGGCTATCTGGCCACGCAGTCCGACACCGGCTTCCTCGGCGGCATCGTCGGAGGCCTGCTCGCCGGCGCGATCGCGATGTCCTTCAGTCGCCTACAACCTCCCCGCTGGCTCGCGGGGCTGATGCCGGTCGTGATCATCCCGCTCGTCACCACGCTCGTCGCCGGACTGATCATGGTCATCGTGCTCGGCAAGCCGATCGCCTGGATCATGAACGGCCTGGAGGACTGGCTGACCGGCATGTCGGACGGATCGACCTTCATCCTGGGTGCGGTCCTCGGACTGATGATGGCCACCGATCTCGGCGGCCCGATCAACAAGTCGGCCTATCTCTTCGCGACCGCAGGCCTCGCCGAGGCCAATCTCGGAGACCCGGACTCGCCGCAGATGATGATCATGGCCGCGGTGATGATCGGCGGCATGACGCCGCCGCTCGCGCTCGCGCTCTCGACGTTGCTGCGCCCGCGGCTCTATACGCAGGAGGAGCGGGAGAACGGCAAGGCGGCCTGGTTGCTGGGAGCCGCCTTCATCTCCGAGGGCGCGATCCCGTTCGCCGCTGCCGATCCGCTGCGGGTCATCCCCTCGATGATGCTCGGCTCGGCCGCTGCGGGAGCGATCGCGATGGGCACCGGGGTGACGCTCGCGGCCCCGCACGGCGGTATCTTCGTGTTCTTCGCGGTCGGCAACGTGCTCTGGTTCTTCGTCGCCATCATCGTCGGTACTCTCGTGAGTGCCCTCGCGGTGACCCTGGCCAAGCAGATCGGTCGCAAGCCCACCGCGCCCATCGGGGCCTGAGGCCCAGCAATCTCCCGAGAGGACCGAACATGCCCAGCAAGACCGTGACCGTCGGATCGTCCGTCGGCCTGCACGCCCGTCCCGCCGCCACGATCGCCCAGGCGGCCAGCGAAGCGGGTGTCCCCGTGACCCTCGCGACCGGCGGCGGAGACCCCGTCGACGCCGGCTCGGCCCTGCTCATCATGACGCTGGGCGCGAAGAAGGGCGACGAGGTCACCGTCGAGAGCGAGGACTCGGCCGTCGTCGACAAGATCGCCGGACTGGTCGAGGCCGACCTCGACGCCTGACCGGCCTCACCTTCGCCCTCCGGGCGCGGGGGTTGGAGGGGGGGGGGGCGAGGGACACCCGAGGGGGGGGGACCAACCAGCCAA
>NZ_VLNT01000002.1:206633-448731 GCF_007421815.1 Aeromicrobium piscarium
CCCCCCGGCGCCCTTTTGGGCGGGGGTGTGCCCCTTCCCACGCCGTTGTGAGGGCCACAACCCGGCAAAAGTCGTCAGAGGGGGTGCGAGGTGGGGCGGTAACGGCGGGTGAGGACTCCGGTGAGCCACTCGATCGGTCCACGACCGACCCAGCGAGCCCAGGCCCATCCAGCGGCGCCGACGCCGAGCACGATGATCAGGAAGCCGCCCCAGTCGTTCGTCGCCCGTATCGCATCGTCGCGGTTCAACCAGGCGATCACCGCGATCTGCAACACGTAGAGCGACAGCGCGACCGTCCCGACCTCCTCGATCGGGCGCAGAGCCCGTGCCCACCGCATCCGCACCGCCAGGCCGCACAGACCGAGAACCACTGCGACGAGCGAGGCGTCGTGCAGCAGATCGAGGGTCGAGCCGGAGACCGTGTCCGCACCGGGTCGCGTCCGCAGCGCCGTGACGACGAGCTGCATCCCGGCTCCACCGATGAGGCTCACGGCAGACCACCACGGGTCGGGACGCCGCGCGTAACCGACCAGCAGCGACCCGACCAGGAAGAACGGCAGCAGCGAGGTCACCCGATAGTGCGGGTCGGCCACGAACCAGCGGACCAGCAGCTCGCCCACGGAGGGATCGTTGGCGATGTCCGCGTAGTAGCCGCCCGGCCAGTCGACGGCGCGCTGCACCGCCGTGTTGAGCAGCGGCGAGAAGACGAAGAAGGCCAGCGCGATGACCGCGACGCTCCGCCGGCCGAGCAGCACCAATGGCATGCCGATGATCAGGAGGCAGCCGAGCATCGCGAGCACGATCGCCACCCAGCTCCCCCACGTCTCCAGCCAGATGCCGAGCGCGATCAGCACGACACCACGCACCAGGTTGTGCACGAGCACGGATCGCGGTCGCGACGCGGACCGCTGGATCATCACACCCGCGGAGATCCCCATCACCAGCGCGAAGAGCGGCGAGGCGACGTCGTTGACGCGGCTCAGCAGCTCGTCGGCCCAGTCGGGCCGATCCGGCACCAGCACCTGGGCGTGCGCGACCAGCATCGCCACGATGGCCACGCCGCGCGCCAGGTCCGGCAGCGGCCATCGAGAGCTCACGAGCTCGTACCGAGACGCTGGAGCGGATCACCGGAGAGCCGGTACGTGAACCACTCGCGCTGATGGACCGCGCCGAGGGACTCGTAGAAGGCGATCGACGGGGCATTCCAGTCGAGCACCTGCCAGACGAGCCGGGAGTAGCCGCGCTCGACGCAGACCTGTGCGAGCGTCGCCAGCAGCGCACCGCCGAGTCCCGCTCCCCGATGCTCGGGCGTGACGTAGAGGTCCTCGAGATAGATGCCGTGCACGCCGTCCCAGGTCGAGAAGTTGAGGAACCAGATCGCGGTTCCGACGACCTCGCCCCCCACCTCCGCCACGTGCGCGAACACCGCCGGCGACTCACCGAACAGCCGCTCCCGGAGATGCTCCTCAGTGAGCCGGCACTGCTCGGGGGCCTTCTCGTAGGCGGCCAGTTCGTGGACAAGCCGCACGAGTGCGGGAACGTCGTCGGGGCGCGCGACACGGATCTGGGGCTCGGCCATGACCCCGATTCCATCACATGGGCCGGGAGGTGGCGGGTCCCGACGCGGTAGCCTCGGCGATGTGACTGATGAGGCGCTGCGAGACGGGGAGCTGTCGCTCGAACCGACCTCGGGGTCCGCGGAGTTCCACGGCTTCGCGGTCCTCATCGACGAGGAGCGCGTGGGCACGGTGGCGTTGCGTCCGGACGGCCGGCGCGAAGGCTCCATCCGCTGGAACCTGGGAGACCATGGTTCCTTCGCCGCCAGCCGTGCGCTGCGACTGGGCATCCAGCACGCGTTCACCGAGCTCGGTTGGGAACGCGTCTGGGCCCAGGTCGATGTCGACGACACCACCGACCTGCGCAGCGCGTCCCTCGCCGGCCTTCGTCGCGAGGGAGTCACCCGTCGCAGCGGGGCGCCGGATCGCGTGCTGGTCGGCCGGCTGATCGACGATCCCCCCGCGCTGAGTCGCGAGGGCTTCGTCTCGATCCTCAACGCGGGCCTGCCGCGCAAGCGCGTCATCGCCCAGGGTCTGCTCCGCGATGAGCACGATCGGGTGCTGCTGTGCGAGCTGACCTACAAGCGGGAGTGGGACCTGCCCGGCGGCGTGATCGAGGTCGGGGAGTCTCCCGGCACGGGACTCGTGCGCGAGCTGCACGAGGAGCTCGGCATCACGGTCGATCTCGGCGCGCTCGTGACGATGAACTGGCTGCCGCCGTGGCGTGAGTGGGACGACGCCTGCCTCTTCGTCTTCGACCTGGGACGGATCGATGCCGCGACCGTCGAAGACATGGAACTGCAACGCACCGAGATCGCCGGGGTCCACTGGTGCGATCTCGAGGCGGCGCGGGCTCACGCCACGGGCGCCACGGTCGAGCTCCTGGAGGCACTCGAGGCCGGTGAGCTCCCCGCCTATCGCGAGGCTCCGCTCCAGCCCGAGTGACCTCGCGCGACCTCAGCGGGGTCGAGCACGGCGCCGGCGATCCCCGCCAAGGTCTGCGACATCCCCTCCAGCATCAGCGCGTCGAAGGTCTCGCGACCGCCCATATAGGTCTCGGTGAGCTCCCCCGAGAAGGGCGAGATGCCCTCGGGCGCCTCGCGGCGCTGCACGAGGGTCGTCCCCTCCTCATGGGGCTCGAGCAGGAAAGACCAGATCACCCAATTCTCCTCGATCCGAAAGGCGATCTCGCGGTCGACCTCGAAACGCACGATCTCGCCGTGGGTGATCCACTCCATCTCCCCGTGGCTGTTGCGATTGGTGAACCGGGTACCCGCCTCCACGCGCTCGAAGCCGGCGCGCAGGCGGGTGGAGACCACCTGGGGGCTCCACTCCGGCATCCTCCGGATCGCTCACGACCGGCCACACCCGTCCCGGTGGCGCGGCGATCACGAGCTCTCGTTCGAGCAGTGTGGCGTCCATCGACATCTCCTTATGCGTCCGATCGGTCGTCTAGGACGACCGTAGGCCATCGCCAACTTGACGTCCACTCGGTCGTCTACCATGTGGGCATGCAGGAGAGCTCACACCGAGACGGGCGGCGAGTCCGCGGGGACCGCACCCGGCGCCTGGTCGCCCACGCCGCGTCTCAGAGCGCCACCGTGCGCGGCCTCGACGCGATCACCGTCGGCACGCTCGCGGCCTCGACCGGGGTGAGCAAGAGCGGCATCCTGACCGTGTTCGAGTCCCGCGAGGCGATCCAGCTCGCCGCCGTCGCCCATGCCCGCAAGCTCTACCGCGAGCACGTCATCGGCCCAGCCTGGCGACGACCGCCCGGCCGCGAGAGGCTCCGCGGATGGATCGAGGCGTGGCAGGACTACCTCCGCGCGAGAGTTTTCGCCGGCGGCTGCTTCGTGACCACCACCTCGGCCGAGTACGGCCATCGCGACGGCCCCGTCGCCGAGGCCGTGCGAGAGCTCAAGACCGAATGGCTGGAACTCCTGCGCGATGACCTGCGCATCGCGGGCTCGGCCGATGCCGAGACCGATGCCTTCAAGATCGACGCCTATCTCAGCGCCGCCGCGACCCGCCGCGAACTGCTCGGCGACGACCTCATCCTCGACCGGGCACGGGCACTGGCCGACGAGATCATCGACGCGGCCGATTCCGCTCAGCCGGGCCCGCCCTCCTGCGAGGACGAGTCCACCACCCCGCCGGACGCTCCGAGAGTCCGCGGAAGCTCATCGGCCCCCTCGGGCGGGATGTAGACGACGAGCTGATGGGCGTACCGCAGCGATCCGGTGCCGACGACCCCGTCGGGCCAGAAGGCCCGTTGAGGTGAATCCTCCGGCCAGGTCACCCGCAGACCTCCGTCCACCGTGAAGGTGTCCTGGCGCAACAACGTCCCGAACACCAGCGCGCCGCCGTCCTCGGTACGCAACGCGTAGACCTGCGGATCGGCCGACCACGCCTGCTCGAAGCTCACGCCTTCGAGCTGTTCATTGGCGCTCAGCGTGCGGGTCATCTGTTCGACGAAAGGGTCGCCGCGCCATGATGCCGCCGCCCCCTCGTCGTCATCGAGGCTCGCGGCGAGCGAGGCCAGCACCCCCTCGGGCGCCCCGGTCATGGCGGTGGCGTCATCGGCTGCCACCCGGCGGGCCGCATCGCCGACGGACCTCACACCGGGAAGGCGCGTCTTCTCGGTGATCTCGGCAGTCAGCGTCACGAGCCACGGTTCGCTCGCCGTACCGCGCTCGAAGACCTGGACCTGACGGCGTCCCGTGGCGTCGTCGGCCACCACCGCCGCGAACCACAGCGGATAGCGCGAGAAGCGCGGCAGATAAGTCTCCTCGATCGTGAAGGGGCCGTCGAAGGCGAACTCCTCGCGTTCGAGCTCCTCGGCGATCGAGAACATGCCGGTGTCGATGGCGAGCGCCGATCCCGTCTCGACCGTCGACAACGGCTGAGGGTCCAGCGCATCGGCGGCGGCACCGCGAACGGTCCGGTACTCGCGGACGACATCGTCGACCTCCTCGGCCGTCAGCACGTGCTTGACGATCGGGGCCTCCGGGTCCCGTTCGCCGGGCAGAGCGCAGCCGGCAAGGAGCATCAGCGCCGCCAGGCACAGGGTAGCGGCCCTCATCGGCTCTCCCCCGGCGGCAGCTCGGTCTCCTCGACGATCTCCACCTCGCCGAGGGCCTCGACCTCCTCGGCCGAGATCTCGCGCTCGGATCCGTCCTCCTCGACGACGACGTAGACGACCTCCTGCTCGTCCTCGACCGGTCGCCGGCGCAGCAGCAGGTGGACCAGGACCGCCACGGCACCCCCGGCCACGATCAGGCCGATCGAGCGGGCGAAGATGCCCTCGATCCCGTAGGCCGTCGACAGGGTGAGACCCCGCAGATTCGCGTCTCCCACCGACAGGACCGCCACCGAGACCGATTCATCGGGGAGCCTGGCCTGGAGCAGCGCGCCGCCCAGGCCTCCCTCGCCGGCGATCCACCAGTCCATGGCGGTAGGGGAAGCGGGCAGTGCGGGCCCGCCCTCGGCAGCTGAGGCCTCCATGCGCCAGGGCGGCTCGAAGGCGGTGACCTCCAGGCGTTCGGTGCCCTCGACATAGCTCATGACATCGACGCTGTTGCCGAGACCGATGAAGACGGGCTTGTCGCCCGGCACCTCGGCGAGGACCTCGATCTGGACGTCCTTCCACGCGATCACCCCCGGGCGGGTGACGACGGCGGACCCCTCGGTGTCGATCGGATGCGGGCCGGAGACGAAACGGCTGTCCGGGCCGAACACGACGATGCCGGCGACGCCGACGAGCAGCGCCACCACCCCGGCGCCTTGAAGCAGCCGCCACCCGATGATCCGCACGGCATGAACCGTAACCGACAGTGACGCCTTCGGCCGCACCACTCACCCGGCCTGGACCGAAATGTGCTCCCGATTCGTCAACCGGGACATCCCTGGGTCGACGAATCGGGAGCACATCTCGGTCCAGGGCGCCGGGGTCAGAAGAGGGCGGTGGCGAGTGAACGCCGCGCCGTCGCCACGCGGGGATCGGTGACGCCGACGACCGTGAACAGTTCGAGCAGGCGCTGTCGGATCCGTTCGCGCTCATCGCCACCCGTGCGCCGGATCAGATCGATGAGCCGGTCGAAGGCATCGTCGACATGTCCGCCCGAGACATCCAGATCCGCCACCAACAGCTGCGCCTCGACGTCCTCGGGACGATCGGCAGCGGCCTGCCGCGCGGATGACAAGTCGGCTCCCTGAGTGCGTGCCATCAGCTTGACACCGGCGAGGCGCTCGCCGATCTCGCTCTCCCCCGGATGCTGCGCCGCGAGCTTCTCGTACTCGGCGATCGCGGTCGTGAAGTCTCCGGCGGCGAAGGCCTCGTCGGCGGCCGCGAACCGCGGGTCGTCGGCCGGCTCGTCGTCGGCACTCTCGTCGACCGGGGCCTCGCCGCTGGGCTGGGCCCGGCCGGTCAGACCGTGCTGGGCGGCGAGACGGACCAGCTCGTCGAAGTAGCGGTCGACCTCGGCGGCGTCCACCGTGCCTTGGAAGAGCGGGACCGGCTGACCCTTGACCAGACCGACCACGAAGGGCACACCCTGGGCACCGAGAGCCTGGGCGACACCGGGACTGGCGTCGACATCGACCCGTGCCACCTGGATCGCCCCTTGATGGCGCGCGGTGGCGGCCACGAGCACCTCATTGAACTCCTCGCTCTGCGGCGATCGCGGCGACCACAGACTCAGGACCACGAGATGCTGCATCGAGGACTCGACCACTGCCTGGAAGTTCTGCTCGGTCGCGTCGATGACGTAGACGCCACCGCCACCGGCTCCTCCGCCGGGAGGACCGGACGGGGCCGGGTTCGACAGAGCGGACAGATCGAAGGCACCGGGGCGCGAGAACGTCATGGACCCATTGTAGGAACCACCTCGACACTCCCCGGGCGGTGACCTACACACCTCTCGCGGGCTCGTTCCGCGCCGGGGCGGTGACGTACGCACCTGTCACGGCCGGCGAGACGTGCCTGACTCACCGCTCGATCGAGTGAGACGTGCGTAGGTCACCGCCCGGGATCGCGGGGCCCGCCGGGCTAGTGGAAGGCCGTCGGGTTGCGCGGACCGCGCAAGCCCGAGCGCTGGACGACGCGCTGGATCGTGAGGTCGCGGCCGTCCGGGTCGGAGATGTAGCGGATCTTGCGGAGCCCCTGCGACCGGGCTGCGGACTCGAAGACGAAGTGCCCGTAACCGAGCACGCGACCGATGACGGGCTTCTCGACCGTGATGTCGAGGATGCGCGTGATGGGCATCGTGGCGATCTTGACGGTGAAGACCCCGGAGGCGCGAAAGACCCGCATATTGGTGACGACGAAGATGTCGCGATACTCGCGAGCGGCGATATAGCCCGCCCAGCCGGCGACGCCGAGCGAGAGCAGGAGGAAGAACCATCCGGCGCCGACCGGGACGACCGCGACGGCGACGTAGATCAGGAAGACCGCGAAGAGTCCGCCGATCGATGGCAGGACATACACCACCCAGTGCTTGCGGACGAGGTCGATGACGTGCTCGCCTTCGTCGTCGAGCAGATGGTGCTCGACCTCCTGCTCGAGCATCCGCAGCAGCCAGGCGAACACCGGCCGGTCACGTCCCGAAGAGCGAGTCGATGAAGACGCCGACCTGCGCGAAGGCACCGAGGGTCGCGTCCCAGGCGTCACCCACCGCACGGGCAGCGCCTTCCGGGGCCGTGAGCAGGTAGTACAGCACGAACCCAGCGATGACGAGAACGACGAGCTTCTTCAGCACGGTTCCGTTGTACCGGAGTCGGCAGCGCGATCGGTGAAGGCGCGCCCGAGGGTGCCGCCCTGCCCGTCCGGCGTGGCGGCCAGCAGTTCGTCGGCCGCGGTGAACGGATCGGTCCGTCCGGCGAGAACGTCCTCGGCGAGCTCCTCGAGCCGGTCCCGGCGTCCGAGCTCGAAGCGGCGGCTCACCTCGGCGAGGGCGATCTGCTCCACCTCACGGCGCAGGCGTGCACGTCGCCGCCGCTCCAGGGCACCCGAGGCCTGCTGGTGCGCGTGATGCTCGTCGAGAGCCGAGACGAGATCGTCGACGCCCTCCCCTGTCGTCGCGACCGTGAGCACGATCGGCGGCGTCCAGGCGTCGTCCGTGCGCTGGGTCATCGAGAGCATCGTGCGCAGTTCGCGCCGCGTGGTGGCTGCTCCGTCGCGGTCGGCCTTGTTGACGCAGAAGACATCGCCGATCTCCAGGATGCCTGCCTTGGCGGCCTGGATACCGTCGCCCATGCCGGGCGCGAGCAGCACCACCGCGGTATCGGCGAGCCCGGCGACCTCGACCTCGGACTGGCCGACTCCGACGGTCTCGACGAGCACCACATCGCAGCCGGCGGCATCCAGCACGCGGATCGCGTGCGGTGCCGCCCACGACAGTCCGCCCAGGTGGCCGCGGCTCGCCATCGAGCGCACGTACACCCCGCGGTCGGTGGCGTGCTCCTCCATGCGGATGCGATCGCCCAGCAGCGCTCCCCCGGTGAAGGGAGAGCTGGGATCGACCGCCAGGACTCCCACGGTCCTGCCCTGGCGACGCATCGCGGTGACCAGCGCCGAGGTGGTGGTCGACTTGCCGACCCCCGGCGCGCCCGTCAGCCCGATCACCTGTGCCCGCCCCGTGTGACCGGCGAGCGCAGCGCTCACCTCGCGCAGCGCTGGCGATTCCGCCTCGACGAGCGAGATCAGACGTGCGACCGACCTGGCCTCACCGGCGCGAGCGCGGGAGACCAGGTCGGCGACGTCGTGACGAGGAGGCAGCGCTCAGCCCTGCGGGACGCGGACGATGAGCGCATCGCCCTGGCCGCCGCCACCGCAGAGCGCGGCGGCACCGACGCCACCGCCGCGGCGCTTGAGCTCGTGGACGAGGTGCAGGACCACGCGAGCGCCGCTCATGCCGATCGGGTGGCCCAGAGCGATGGCACCGCCGTTGACATTGACGATGTCCTCGCTGATGCCGAGCTTCTTGGTGGAGGCGACACCGACAGCCGCGAAGGCCTCGTTGATCTCGACGAGGTCGAGGTCGGCGGCGGTCAGCCCCTCCTTGGAGAGAGCCTTCTCGATGGCATTGGCCGGCTGCTCCTGCAGCGTGGAGTCAGGGCCGGACACATTGCCGTGGGCGCCGATCTCGGCGATCCACTCGACTCCCAGCTCCTCGGCCTTGGCCTTGCTCATGACCACCACGGCACACGCGCCGTCGGAGATCTGGCTGGCGGTTCCGGCCGTGATCGTGCCCTCCTTGGAGAAGGCCGGGCGCAGCTTGCCGAGGGACTCGGCGGTGGTGTCGCCACGCACGCCCTCGTCGGCGGAGACCACGACGGGATCGCCCTTGCGCTGGGGGATCTCCACAGGCACGATCTCGTCGTCGAAGGCACCGTTCTTCTGCGCCGTGGCCGCCAGCTGGTGGGACCGGGCACCGAAGGCGTCCTGTTCCTCACGGGTCAGCCGGTCGACCTGGGCATTGCGCTGCTCGGTGAGCGAGCCCATGGCCTGATCGGTCAGCGCGTCCCAGAGGCCGTCGTACTCCATGTGGTCGAGCATCGTCGCGGCACCGTACTTGTAGCCCTCACGCGAGCCCTTGAGCAGATGCGGGGCCTGAGTCATCGACTCCTGGCCACCGGCGACAACGATGTCGTATTCACCGGCGCGCACCAGCTGGTCGGCCAGGGCGATGGCATTGAGGCCCGACAGGCAGACCTTGTTGATGGTGATGGCCGGAACGTCGAGCGGAATGCCGCCCTTGAACGCCGCCTGACGAGCGGGGACCTGTCCGGCTCCGGCTCCGAGCACCTGGCCCATGATCACGTAGTCGACCTGGTCGCCGGCGATACCGGCCCTCTCCAGGGCGCCCTTGATGGCGATGCCGCCGAGATCGGATCCGGACAGCGTCTTGAGGCCGCCGAGAAGTCGTCCGATCGGGGTCCGGGCCCCGGCGACGATGACGGACTGGGTCATGGCACAGCTCCTTCGCGTGACGTTGCGATCACATTACTGCAGAGTCAACTTACGGTGGCCGCGTGTGGCGGGGTTCACAGGGTCACATGATCGGGATGTGCACGGGCTCGTCCCCGAAGCGCACGCGGCGACCGGTGATCTCATCGGCCTCGATCGCGATGACGTTGTACTTGAAGGTGGGCAGCTGCGGATGGAGTCGGTCGACGTCGAGGCGCTCCTTCTCGTCCTCGGACTCGACCTGCCGGGCGCGACCGCGGACGACGACGCTCACCGCTCCCTCCTCCCCTACCTCGTCGGCCTCGAAGGCCACGTGGCCGTCCAGGATGAGGGCCATCAGCTTGGTGCCCTCGGCCGTGCGGAAGAGGACGGTCTCGCCGGTGACGATGTAGTTGACCGGGAAGATGTCGGGACGGCCGAGGGTCGACACCGCCAGGCGCCCCAGCGACTGCGCCGCCAGGAACTCCCAGGCCTCATCGATGCTCAGCTCGGTGATCGGGGCATCGTTCATGTCTCTATTGTCCTCCACCATCGGGCTCAGCGATATGGGCTGCATTACGCTGCGTCCATGTCCAGCGAATCCCTTGTTCCCGGTCACCTGCTCACCGCCATCGATCACGTCGGCATCGCCGTCGCGGATCTCGATGACGCCATCGAGTTCTATGCGCGCGTCTTCGGCCTCGAGTCCGTCCACGAGGAGGTGAACGAGGAGCAGGGCGTCCGCGAGGCGATGCTCGCCGTCGGCGATTCCGGCTCGTGCATCCAGCTGCTCGCGCCGCTCAGCGATGACTCGACGATCGCCAAGTTCCTCGATCGCAACGGCCCCGGCCTCCAGCAGCTCGCCTACCGCGTGAGCGATATCGATGCCGTCTCGGCGACCCTGCGTGACCGCGGCGTTCGCCTGCTGTACGACGCTCCCAAGCGCGGCACCTCCGACAGCCGCGTCAACTTCGTGCACCCCAAGGACGCGGGCGGCGTCCTGGTCGAGCTCGTCGAGCCGGCGACCGCACACTGACGCGAGACCTGCGTCACACGGTGAGACCGTAGCCTCACAAGTTTCCCCTCGGTAACATCCTGGCAACACCCCGACCCCGGAGGACACCCGTGCAGAACATTCTCGACGCCATCATGGCGGGCGACACGACCAGCGACGAGTTCGCGACGATCGAGCTTCCCGAGTCCTACCGCGCGATCACCGTGCACAAGGACGAGGAGACGATGTTCGAGGGCGTCGCGACCAAGGAGAAGGACCCTCGCAAGAGCCTTCACCTCGACGACGTCGCCCTGCCCGAGCTCGCCCCCGGTGAGGCATTGGTGGCCGTCATGGCGAGTGCCATCAACTACAACACCGTCTGGACGTCGATCTTCGAGCCGGTATCGACCTTCCGTTTCCTCGAGCGCTACGGCAAGCTCTCGGAGTACACCAAGCGGCACGACCTCCCCTACCACGTCGTCGGATCCGACCTCGCCGGCGTTGTCCTGCGCACCGGGCCGGGTGTCAACGCCTGGAAGCCGGGCGCGGAGGTCGTCGCACACTGCCTCTCGGTCGAGCTGGAGAGCCCGGACGGCCACGACGACACGATGATGGACCCCGAACAGCGCATCTGGGGCTTCGAGACCAACTTCGGCGGCCTCGCCGAGCTGGCGATCGTCAAGGCCAACCAGCTCATGCCCAAGCCCGACCACCTGTCGTGGGAGGAGGCCGCGAGCCCCGGCCTGGTCAACTCGACCGCCTACCGTCAGCTGGTGAGCCACAACGGCGCCAACATGAAGCAGGGCGATGTCGTGCTGATCTGGGGCGCCTCGGGCGGCCTCGGCTCCTATGCGACGCAGATGGCCCTCAACGGCGGTGCGATCCCCGTCTGTGTGGTCTCCAGCCCGGAGAAGGCCGAGATCGTGCGCTCGCTCGGTGCCGAGCTCGTCATCGACCGCTCGGCGGAGGGGTACAAGTTCTGGAAGGACGAGTCCACCCAGGACCCGGCCGAGTGGCGCCGGTTCGGTAAGAAGATCCGCGAGCTCACCGGCGGCGAGGATCCCGATATCGTCTTCGAGCATCCGGGTCGTGAGACCTTCGGCGCCTCGGTCTACGTGGCGCGCAAGGGAGGCACGATCATCACCTGTGCGTCGACCTCGGGCTACATGCACGAGTACGACAACCGCTTCCTGTGGATGAACCTCAAGCAGATCAAGAGCTCGCACTTCGCGAACTACCGCGAGGCCTACGAGGCCAACCGGCTCATCGACAAGGGTCTCATCCACCCGACGGTGTCCAAGGTGTACTCGATCGAGGAGACCGGTCAGGCCGCGCTCGATGTCCACCACAACAAGCATCAGGGCAAGGTCGGCGTGCTGACCCTCGCCCCGGAGGAGGGGCTCGGTGTCCGCGACGCCGAGAAGCGTGCGAAGCACCTTGACGCGATCAACCGCTTCCGCGGCATCTGATCATCTCCGCCTGACACGAGGCCCGGTTCCGTCGCGGAACCGGGCCTCGTGCCGTCTCACGCTCCCCCGTCCGCGCCAGGCCACCTCACCGCTCCGGGACCGCCAAGTGGTGCACATTCGCCCTTCATCGACCGGATCGAGGGCGAATAGGCACCACTCGCGGTCACCAGTACCTTCCGGGGCGAGACCGAGGGATCAGGCGTGACGACGCCAGCAGTCGGTGTGCCAGTGCCGGCGCTCGTCGAGCGCGTCGGCGCTCAGCAGGGGCTTGATCTCGGGCCAGACGACGACATGCGGCGTGGCCGGACGAATCGGCTGGAGACAGCCGGGGCACGTGTAGACCTTCGTCGACGACGACCCGGTGAGCGAACGCACCCACCAACCGCCGTCGCGCTTGGTCTCCAGTCGCTCCGTGCCCGGCCTCGCGCCCGGCGGACCGACGCGGCGCTGCGCACGGGCGGCGGCGGCCTTGCGTCGGGACATGACCCCATCGTACGAGTCCATGACGACCGAACGGCGGTAGCTGGTCAACCCCATCGAACCGCCATGAGGTTGACCGGCTACCGCCGTGCCGTGCGTAGGGTTGATGACCTACCGCCACGAGGAGGGCTCAGTAGGTGTGGAAGCCTTCCTTGGTCTTGCGGCCGAGCTTGCCGTCCGCGACGACCTTCTCCAGCGTCCGGGCGGGCTGCCAGCCCTGGTGACCGAAAGCGCCGATCAGGGTCTGCTGGATCGCGAGCGACACATCGTTGCCGACGACGTCGAGCAGCTCGAACGGTCCCATCGGCAGCCCGGTCGCCTTCATCGCGTCGTCGATCTCCGCGAGCGAGAGTCCCTCGGCCTCGTGGAGGCGGATCGCGTCGTTGAGATAGGGGAAGAGCAGGGCGTTGACGATGAATCCCGCTCGATCCCCGCAGGAGACCGGGTGCTTGCCGACGGCGAGACACAGGGCGCGCACGGTCTCGTCGACATCGGCGGCGGTCTCGTCGGTCGTCACCACCTCGACGAGCTTCATGACCGGCGCGGGGTTGAAGAAGTGCATGCCGATGACATCGGCGGGCCGCGAGGTGACCGCCGCGCACTGCGCGATCGACAGCGAGGACGTGGTGGTGGCGAGGATCGCGCCGGGCTTGCAGATGCGGTCCAGGTCGCGGAAGAGCTCGAGCTTGATGTCCAGGTCCTCGGCGATGGCCTCGACCACGATGTCGGCATCGCCGAGGGCCTCTCGCTCCGTCGAACCGGTCAGGCGGCCCAGCACATCGGACTTGCCGTCCTCGTCGAGCTTGCCACGGCTGATCGCCTTGTCGAGGCTCTTGGTGATCCGCGCGAGGACGCCGTCCACCTTGTCCTGCCCACGCCCGACGTAGACGACGTCGTAACCGGACTTGGCGAACACCTCGACGATCCCCGAGGCCATCGTCCCGGTGCCGACGACGCCCACGGTCGCGATCGGGCGCGCGAAGGACGGTGCCGCGGAGGTGTCGGCATTGGGGTCCTCGGAGAACGAGCCGTCACCGGCGGCGTGCCGGGTCAGGACGTCGGCCGGCTGGTGCAGCGGATCACCGGTGCGGCCGTGCTGCTCGATCAGCCCGGAGACGACGGTCTCGGCACCGAGAGCGTCGATCAGGGTCAGCGGCCCGACGGGGTAACCGCAGCCGAAGATCATCCCAGCGTCGATATCGGCGGCCGTGGCATAGCCGCTGCCGAACATCGTGGCGGCATGATTCAGATAGGGATAGAGCAGCGCCCGGGCAATGCGCCCGCCCTGATCGTCGGCCACGATGCGGTCCACGATGTCCTGCATGCTTTAGTCTCCTTAGGCGGTTTGTGCACGAGTCGGTTACCGACTGGTAGCAAACAGTAGCCCACGCCACACCCGACTGAGAGGGAGACTCCACGTTGAGGGTCGTCATCGCCCGCTGCCAGGTCGACTACGCCGGTCGGCTGACCGCTCACCTGCCCATGGCCACGCGCGTCATCATGGTCAAGGCCGACGGTTCGGTCCTCGTTCACTCCGACGGTGGCTCGTATAAGCCACTGAACTGGATGAGCCCTCCGTGCACGCTGCGCGAGGAGGTCGCCGAAGACGGAGTCACCGAATGGACGGTGTCGGCGGCCAAATCCGATGACACCCTGAGGATCCGGATCGAGAAGGTCTTGCACGACACCTCGCACGACCTCGGCGTCGACCCGGGGCTGCGCAAGGACGGCGTGGAGAAGCACCTGCAGGAGCTGCTGGCCGAGCACACGACGACCCTCGGCGAGGGCATGTCGCTGGTGCGCCGCGAGTACATGACGGCGATCGGCCCGGTCGACCTGCTGTGCCGGGACGCCGCCGGGGCGGCCGTGGCCGTGGAGATCAAGCGTCGCGGCGAGATCGACGGCGTGGAGCAGCTGACCCGGTACCTGGAGCTCATGAATCGCGATCCGCAGCTACGTCCCGTGCGCGGCGTTTTCGCGGCCCAGGAGATCAAGCCCCAGGCACGTGTGCTCGCCGAGGACCGCGGTATCCGCTGCGTCGTGGTGAACTACGACGAGCTGCGCGGCATCGACGACCCGAGCCTGCGCCTGTTCTAGCGCCTGACCAGAGGGCGGTGGGTTACGCACCTCTCGACCGAGCTGAGGCGTGCGTAACCCACCGCTCACCGAAGCGAGAGGTGCGTAACCCACCGCTCACCGAAGCGAGAGGTGCGTAACCCACCGCTCACCGAAGCGAGAGTGGTCAGGCGCCGGCGACGGGCGGGGCCATCGGGTCGGAGTCCGGCCCGGAGTCCTCGCGGGCGACCCAGTCCTCGATACGCTCCAGATCATCCTTGGAGCGGGTCACGACCGCCAGCAGATCGCTCATCGTGGCGACCTCCTCGACCTGCTCCTTGATGAACCACTGCATGAACTGGTCCGAGGCGAAATCCGAGGCCTCTCGCGCCACCCGCGTCAGCTCGTTGATCTGCTCGGTGACCCGCTTCTCCTGAGCCAGCGCGAGCTCCACGGGAGACACCACATCGGCGAAGTCCATCCGGGGCGCGTCGAGGGCCGGGATGACGACCTGCTCGTCGGCATCGAGCAGGTACTGCACCATCATCATCGCGTGGTCGCGCTCCTCGAGCGCCTGTGCGTAGAACAGCGCCGCCATCTGCGGCATCGTCAGGGCGTCGTAGTACGTCGCGATCGCCACATACTGCTGGTGTGCCGCGAACTCGTGACCGATCTGCTCTTGCAGCTTCTCGACGAATGCGGGTGCCGCCATGTGCATGTCTCCTGTCTCGAGGTGAGGTCAGGCTCACCTGTCGCTGGTACCGTTCACCTCGTGCCCAAGCCCCCGAAACGCAAGTGCTGCGAGAGCACACCGCGCTGTCAGCGGTGCCCGCTGCGCATGCTCAAGGAGGGCACGCTCCCCGCAGAGTACACCGTCAAGAAGCGACGGCTGGTGATGGCGGACGGCTCACCGCTGCCCAAGAAGGACAAGAAGAAAAAGGGCAAGAAGAAAAAGAAGAAGGCGCGCGCGGAGAAGAAGGCCGCGAAGGCATCGGCCGCCCTCGTCTTTAACGCCTCTGCCGTCGGCGGTGAGCCAACACGTATCTGAAGGCCACTAGTGCGTGCTGGCGCACCGCCCAGGCACCGGGTGCGGGATCACTCACCGCCTGCCGTCGGTCAGTCCAGGCCGTTCGCCTTGCGGATCTCCTCGACCACACGACCCATGATGTCGGTCATGCCGAAGTCCTTCGGCGTGAAGACCGCGGCGATGCCTGCGGCTTCGAGCTTGCGACCGTCCGAGTCGGGGATGATGCCGCCCACGATGATCGGCACATTGTCCAGGCCGGCCTCAGAGAGTCCTCGCTGCACGTCCGGCACCAACTCCATATGGGAGCCCGAGAGGATGGACAGACCCACGACGTCGACGTCCTCGGCCACCGCGGCGGAGACGATCTGATCGGGGGTCAGCCGGATGCCCTGGTAGATGACCTCGAAACCGGCATCGCGGGCGCGCACCGCCACCTGCTCGGCACCGTTGGAGTGGCCATCGAGGCCGGGCTTGCCGACCAGGAAGCGCAACCGACGTCCGCCGAGCTCCTCGCCCGTACGCCGGACCTGCTCGCGGACGGCCGTGAGCTCGGCACCCGCCTCGGTGACGCCCACGACGCCACCGACCCCGGTGGGTGCGCGGTACTCGCCGAAGACCTCGCGCAGCGCCCCGGCCCACTCCCCCACGGTGGCCCCGGCGCGCACCGCGGCGAGCGTCGCCTCCATCAGGTTCTCATCGGTCTTGGCCACGGACTGGACCCGCGCGAGCGCGTCGTCCACCACGGCCTGGTCGCGCTGCTCGCGCCACTGCTGCACGTCGGCGACCGCATTGGCCTCGGCCTGCGGGTCGGCGACCATGATCGCGGCATCGAGGTCCTCCGTCAGCGGGGAGGGCTCGGTCTCGGTATAGGAGTTGACGCCGACCACCTTGAGCTCGCCGTTCTCGATCCTGGCGCGCCGCTCCGCGTGCGACGACACGAGGGCCTGCTTCATGTACCCGGACTCGACCGCCGGGACGGCACCGCCCATCGCCTGGACGCGGTCGATCTCCGCCTTGGCGCCCTCGACGAGCTCGTTCACCTTCGCCTCAATGACATGCGACCCGTCGAAGATGTCCTCGTATTCGAGCAGATCGGACTCGAAGGCCAGGACCTGCTGCAACCTCAGCGACCACTGCTGGTCCCAGGGACGCGGCAGCCCGAGCGCCTCATTCCACGCCGGCAGCTGGACGGCGCGCGCCCGGGCCCGCTTGCTCAGCGTCACGCCGAGCATCTCCAGCACGATGCGCTGGACATTGTTCTCCGGCTGCGCCTCGGTGAGTCCGAGGGAGTTGACCTGCACGCCGTAGCGGAAGCGCCGCATCTTCTCCTCGGTGACGCCGTAACGCTCGCGGGCGATCTCCTCCCACAGCTGCGTGAAGGCGCGCATCTTGCACATCTCCTCGATGAAGCGCACACCGGCGTTCACGAAGAAGGAGATACGTCCGACGACCTTCTCGAACTTGTCCTCGGGCACCTGACCGGAGTCCTTGACCGCGTCGAGCACCGCGATCGCCGTCGACAGCGAGAAGGCCAGCTCCTGCACCGGCGTGGCACCGGCCTCCTGGAGGTGATAGCTGGAGATATTGAGCGGATTCCACTTCGGGATGTTGTTGACCGTGTAGGCGATCATGTCGGTGGTCAACCGCATCGACGCCTCCGGCGGGAACACATAGGTCCCGCGCGAGAGGTACTCCTTGATGATGTCGTTCTGCGTGGTGCCCGCGAGCGCCGCCGCGTCCACGCCCTGCTCCTCGGCCGCCACTTGGTACATCGCCAGGAGCCACATCGCCGTCGCGTTGATCGTCATCGACGTGTTCATCTCGTCGAGCGGGATGTCCTGGAAGAGCCGCCGCATGGCGCCCAGGTGCGGGATCGGCACGCCGACCTTGCCGACCTCGCCGCGCGACAGCACGTGGTCGGGGTCGTAGCCGGTCTGCGTCGGCAAATCGAAGGCGACCGAGAGACCGGTCTGCCCCTTCGCGAGGTTGCGGCGGTACAGCGCGTTCGACTCCGCGGCGGAGCTGTGGCCGGCATAGGTGCGCATCACCCAGGGCTTGTCAGGCATGGCCACACGTTACCGCCAGGTAAAGCACCCCGTCACCCATGGTCGGGTGATGCAGGTCACCCCGCTCAGAGGCGTGGTGCGAGCAGGTCGCGGCGAATCACGTGCTTGGTGATCTTCCCCGAGGGATTGCGCGGGAGCTCGGGCACGCGGACCACCTCTCGCGGGAGCTTGTAGCGGGCGAGCTTGTCGCCGAGGTACTCCCGTAGTTCCTCCACCGTGATCTCTTCGTCGTCCCCGCTGACGTACACGGCGACGACGACCTCGCCCCACTCGGGATCCGGCCGGCCGACGACGGCGACATCGGTCAGCCGCGGATGACCGCGCAGCACCTCCTCGACCTCCTGAGAGTGCACGTTCTCGCCCCCGACGATGATGATGTCCTTCAGGCGGTCGACGATGAACAGATAGCCGTCCTCGTCCATGCGGGCGACATCGCCGGTGCGGAACCACGGGCCCGCGAACACCGCGTCGGTCGCCTCGGGATTCTCGTGGTAGCCGATCATCCGGGTGTCGGCTCGCAGCCAGATCTCCCCGGTGCCGCCCGGTCCGACATCGCGGCCGTCCAGGTCGACGACACGCAGGTCTACGCCGACGTGCCCGCCCCGCCCGATCGATCCGGCCTTGGCGATCTG
This sequence comes from Aeromicrobium piscarium, assembly GCF_007421815.1. Taxonomy (GTDB): domain Bacteria; phylum Actinomycetota; class Actinomycetes; order Propionibacteriales; family Nocardioidaceae; genus Aeromicrobium; species Aeromicrobium piscarium. The sequence continues at coordinate 224,858 of NZ_VLNT01000002.1, forward strand.
CTCCTCGGGATAGAGCGCCGTCCCCACCGGACCCATCTCGCTCATGCCGTAGACCTGGAAGAAGCGATCGGTCCTGTAGGCATCGATGAGCGAGGTCGCGACCTCTCGACCGAGGGGTGCTCCGCCGTACAGCCACGTGTCGACGCTCGACAGGTCGAAGGACTCCAGATCGATCGCGCCGGTCCGCGCGAGCTGCAGCGGCATCGTGTAGGCGATCGGCGCGCCGAAGAAGGCCGTGATCCGGTGCCGTTGGACGTTCTGAAGCATCTCGACCGGGTGATACTCGCGCTGCAGCACGACGGTCGCGCCGAGGAACATCATGGTGAGGAACCAGCAGTTGAGCGGCGCGGCGTGCCAGATGGGCATCGCCAGCAGGAAGCGCTCGCGCGAGGTGAACCCGAGGGTCGCGGCGAGAAGAGGCGCGGCGCTGCTGATGGTGCGGTGGGTGTGCACGCAGGCCTTCGGCGCACTCGTGGTGCCCGAGGTGAAGAGCAGCTGCGCCGGGGTGTCCAGGTCGTCGTCGACGGGGGCCGCGATCGGCTCGCAGGAGCGCGAGAGCTCATCGAAGTCCTCCAGCCCCTCCGCCGGAGCCTCGGTCGACAGCCAGCTGACGCCCGGGGCGGCCTCGGTCGCCGTACGGGCCAGCTCACCGGCCACGATGCCGAGAACCGCGCCGCTGTGCCCGGCCGCGTGACGGACCTCGGGCACGGCGAGCTTGTGATTGACCGGCACGAGAACGGCTCCCGCGAACCAGGCCGCGAAGGCCGCCACGGTGAACCCGGGGGTGTTGAACGACATGATGGCCACACGGTCACCCGGCCGCACTCCGCGCTCGACCAGGGCAGTCGCACCGCGGCGCGACCTCTCGAGCAGCTCCGCATAGGTGAGGGTCTCGTCGCCGTAGACGATCGCCTCGGTGTCGGGCGCGGAACGGGCGGCGCGTTCGAGGACCGCTGTCAGGTGCATGGGGCTTCTCCAAGTCCGAGGGGTGACGGTAGTATTGAACCACGCTTCAATTCTTCAGTAGGGGGTCGGTCATGCCGTACCGCGAGACGGACGCCACCCGGCGACGCGCCGAGGAACGCCGCTCCTCCCTGCTCACAGCGGCGCGCGCCCTCGTCGCCCGGCACGGATTCGCGGGGGCCAAGGTCTCGGCGATCGCCGACGCCGCCGGGACCAGCACCGGTCTCGTCTACTCCTACTTCGACAATCGCGACGAGCTGCTCGCCACGGTGTTCCGCGAGTCCGCCTCACATGAGCTGGCCATGACGCGACACGCCACGACGACCTCGGGCCCGGACGTGGCCGGCCGCCTCGAGGCCTTCATCCGCACCTTCGCCGGTCGCGCCCTCCGGGGCCGTCAACTGGCCTGGGCCCTTCTCTTCGAGCCGGTGTCGGCGCTCGTCGAGGCCGAACGACTCGTCTATCGGCGTGCCTATATCGACATCGCGGAGCACCTGGTGCGCGACGGCATCGACACCGGGGCCTTCGCGCCCCAGCATCCGGGAGTCAGCGGTGCGGCCACGATCGGCGCGATCAGCGAATCGCTCATCGGCCGCCTCAATCCGCTCGGCCACGACAGCCTCGACGGCCTGCCCGACGAGACCATCGTGGACGACATCGTCCTCTACTGCCATCGCGCTCTCGGCGCGTCTGTCATCGAACCGAAGGAGACATCACGATGAGCCGCACCCATGAGGTCCTCAACCAGTCGCCGCCTCGCGTGGACGTCAACGAGTACACGGCCAACACCGCGCTTGTCGAGGCCGTGGCCCGCTATGACGCGGACTGGGCGCACGATGCGCTCGTCGAGGCCGGCGCGCTCGTCGGGCGCGCGGACTTCCAGCACGATGCCGAGATCGCCAACACGATCACCCCGGTGCACCACAGCCACGATCGCTGGGGGCACCGCGTCGACGAGATCGAGTTCCATCCCGCGTACCACCGTATCTTCGGCGAGGCGATCGCACGTGGCGCTCACACCTCCTGCTGGACCGAGGATCGCAAGGGCGCACACGTCGCCCGCGCCGCGATGTTCATGCAGTTCGGGCAGATCGAGTCCGGTCACTCGTGCCCGGTGAGCATGACCCATGCCGTCGTGCCCTCTCTGCAGCTCGCCGAGGCGCCCCTCCGCGAGTTCTGGCTGCCCAAGGTCTTCGCCACCTCCTACGACCCCGAGCTGCGCGATCCGGCCACCAAGGCCAGCGCCGTGTTCGGCATGGCCATGACGGAGAAGCAGGGTGGCTCGGACGTGCGCGCCAATACGACGCGCGCCGTGCCGGCGGCCGATGGCACCTGGCGCATCACCGGTCACAAGTGGTTCTGCTCGGCGCCGCAGTCGGACGCATTCTTGATGCTGGCTCGGACCGAGTCCGGACTGTCCTGTTTCCTGGTCCCCCGCGTGCTGCCCGGCGGCGAGCTGAACCGGTTCTTCGTCCAGCGACTCAAGAACAAGCTCGGCAACAAGTCCAATGCGTCCTCGGAGATCGAGGTGGACGAGGCCACCGGATGGCTCGTCGGCGACGAGGGACGCGGCGTGCGCACCATCATCGAGATGGTCAACCAGACCCGGCTCGACTGCATCTTCGGCTCAGCCTCGGGCATGCGTCAGTCGGTCGCCGAGGCCGCCTGGCACGCCGCGCACCGGCGCGCCTTCGGTGCGACGCTCATCGACCAGCCGGCGATGGAGCAGGTCATCGCCGACCTGCACCTCGAGGCCGAGGCGGCGACCTGGACGGCGATGCGCATGGCGGCGGCCTTCGACGCCGCCGACGAGCAGTCGACCGCCTTCGCCCGGCTCGGCACCGCCGTCGCGAAGTACTGGATCTGCAAGCGCGGCCCGCACCATGCCTATGAGGCGATGGAGTGCCTGGGCGGCAATGGCTACACGGAGGACTTCCCGCTGGCCCGCCGCTACCGCGAGCAGCCTGTGATGGCGATCTGGGAGGGATCGGGCAATGTCATCGCCCTCGACGTCCTGCGCGCCATGGCGCGCGAGCCGCACGCGGTCGAGGCCTTCGTCGACGAGGTGAGCCGGGCGCGCGGCGCCTCCGCGGGCTTCGACGCGCATCTGGACCGCATGGGCGCACTGCTCGGTCATGCGGCCCAGGACCCGGCTGCCGCGCCCGCCTTCGCCCGCCGGGTGGTCGAGTCGATGGCACTCGCACTGCAGGGTTCGGTGCTGCTCCGCGAGGCACCGACGGCGGTGGCCGATGCCTTCGTCGCCGGCCGTCTCGGTGACGATCGTTCCTTCGAGTACGGCGGCCTGCCCGACGGCGTCGACACCACCGCCCTCGTCGCCCGCGCCCAACCCCGTTGACCCTGGGGGCGCGTAACTGAAGCCCTAGACTCGGGGCATGGTGAACCTGACGCGCATCTACACCCGTACGGGCGACGACGGCACGACGGCGCTCGTCGACATGAGCCGGACCTCGAAGAACGATACGCGGCTCGTGGCGTATGCCGATGTCGACGAGGCGAACAGTCACATCGGCGTGGCCCTGGCCATCGGCGGATTGGACGACGCCGTCAGCGCCATCCTCACGCACATCCAGAACGATCTGTTCGACGTGGGTGCCGACCTGGGCGCCCCCGTCGTGGACGACCCCGAGTTCCCTCCCCTGCGGATCGAACCGGACTACGTCGAGCGGCTGGAGGGATGGTGCGACGAGTACAACGCCCTGACTCCGAAGCTCCGCTCGTTCATCCTGCCCGGCGGGACCCCGGCCGCCGCGCAGCTGCACGTCGCGCGCACCGTCGCACGACGCGCCGAACGATCGGCCTGGGCTGCGCTCGACGAGCACGGCGACAGCATGAACGTCCTCACCGCGAAGTACCTCAACCGACTGAGCGATCTGCTGTTCATCCTCGCGCGCCACGCCAATCTCGAGCACGGAGACGTGCTCTGGGTGCCGGGGGGCGAGCGCGGCGGCCAGCAGCCCTGAGCCCGGACACGACGACGGGGCCGCCCCGAAGGAGCGGCCCCGTCGTCGACTCGTCGTCTCGTACCGGTGATCAGTACCAATCGATCCGGAACGGCGCGAACGAGGTGACAGGCGCCGTCTTGGACGACGTCGTGACCGAGCTCTTGGTGGAGGTGTCGGCGGGGGCAGCATTCGAGGGAGCCGGGATGGCAATCACCATCGCGGCTGCCACGAACGTCGAGGCGATGATCTTCTTCACCTGCTCATCGTGACACAAAGTGACCCCCGGTCGGTAGTGCTTACAGCACATTGTTGACGCCCTGGCCCGGCGGGGAGGATTCGAGCCACGCCAGCAGGCCCGTGAGCGACGAAGGGCTCAGGGCCAGCTGCCGGATGGGCGTGGGGCTCTGTGCGTCGACGATGACGTGACTGTCGTGCAGGGCGTAGGCCTCGGCGCCCTGCGGGACACGTCGTCCATCGATCTGGACCGCACCGCGCGGGAGCCGGTACTTGGGTCGCGGCGAGAGAGAGAATCCGCGGAACCACTCGATCTCCGTCGACCGGTACACCGCGATACCGAGCATCCACCCGCGTGCCGATGCCTCAGGGTGGCGGTTGACGCTCATCTCGAAGGCGCCCCCGCGGCGCGTCAGCCAGCGGCGACGCACCACGAGAGCGACCAGCAAGAACGCTGAGAGGGCGACGAGCAGCGCCAGGGAGTCGACCAGCCACAGCCACAGCGGCACGATCTACTCCCCGGCCAACTCAGGCTGCCTTGCCCAGCAGGCGCAGCTTCACCTCGGCACGATGGCGTGCCTCGTCGTCGTTGTTCGCCTCGGCCTCGGACAGCTCATGGCGGACCTGCGCCTCGTCGATCTCCTCCAGCAGCCAGGTGTCCTCGCTGAGGATCGACACGTGATTGTCGGCCACCGAGAGGAAGCCGTCGCCCACCGCGGCCTGGACGATCGCGCCGTCGACCGGCTTGATCATCACGACACCGGGCACCAGCAGCGACAGCAGCGGAGCGTGATCGACGAGCACGCCGAGGTCGCCCTCGGACGTGCGGGCGATGACCTCCGAGGCCTCACCGGACCAGACCACGCGATCGGCCGCGACGAGCTCGATCTGCAGTGCGCCCGCCATCAGGAGTTCTTCTGGATCTCGGCCCACTTCTGATCGACGTCGTCCAGACCGCCGCACATGAAGAAGGCCTGTTCGGCCACGTGGTCGTAGTCGCCGTCGCAGATCTTGGTGAACGCCTCGATCGTCTCCGACAGCGGGACCGTCGAGCCCTCGATGCCGGTGAACTGCTTGGCCACGTAGGTGTTCTGGCTGAGGAAGCGCTGGATACGACGGGCGCGCGAGACGATCGTCTTGTCCTCTTCGCTGAGCTCGTCGACACCGAGGATCGCGATGATGTCCTGCAGCTCCTTATTGCGCTGCAGGATCGACTTGACCCGGGTGGCGGTGTTGTAGTGATCCGCGCTGATGTAGCGGGGATCGAGGATCCGCGACGTGGAGGTCAGCGGGTCGACCGCCGGATAGATGCCCATCGACGCGATCTCACGGTTGAGCTCGGTCGTGGCGTCCAGGTGCGCGAAGGTCGTGGCCGGAGCCGGGTCGGTGTAGTCATCGGCCGGCACGTAGATCGCCTGCATCGAGGTGATCGAGTGGCCACGCGTCGAGGTGATCCGCTCCTGCAGCACGCCCATCTCATCGGCGAGCGTCGGCTGGTAGCCCACGGCCGAGGGCATGCGGCCCAGCAGCGTCGAGACCTCCTGGCCGGCCTGCGTGAAGCGGAAGATGTTGTCGATGAACAACAGCACGTCCTGCTTCTGCACATCGCGGAAGTACTCGGCCATCGTCAGCGCCGACAGGGCCACGCGCAGGCGCGCTCCCGGCGGCTCGTCCATCTGGCCGAAGACGAGCGCCACCTTGTCGAAGACGCCGGACTCCTGCATCTCGTCGATGAGGTCGTTGCCCTCACGCGTGCGCTCACCGACACCGGCGAACACCGAGACGCCGTCGTGGTCCTTGGCGACGCGGGCGATCATCTCCTGGATCAGCACGGTCTTGCCGACGCCGGCGCCGCCGAACAGGCCGATCTTGCCGCCCAGCACGTAGGGGGTCAGCAGGTCGATGACCTTGATGCCCGTCTCGAACATCTCGGTCTTGGACTCGAGCTGATCGAAGGCCGGGGCCTTGCGGTGGATGCCCCACCGCTCCTCGGGCTCGAAGGTCTCACCCTCGGCCAGGTTCATGACGTGGCCAGTGGTGTTGAACACCTTGCCCAGGGTCACCTCGCCCACGGGCACCGAGATCGGGCCGCCCGTGTTGGTCACGGTGCTGCCGCGCACGACGCCATCGGTCGGGCGGAGGCTGATCGCGCGGACCAGACCGTCACCGATGTGCTGGGCGACCTCGAGGGTCAGGGTCTCCTGCGCGCCCTCGATCTGGGTCTCGACGGTCAGGGCGTTGTAGATGTCGGGCATCGCATCGGACGGGAACTCGATATCGAGCACCGGACCGGTCACCCGGGCCACGCGACCCGTGGCGGTCTTCTTCTCTTCGACGGTGGCAGTCATGTCTCTCACTCACTCCCAGCGGCGTCGGCAAGCGCGTTAGCGCCACCCACGACCTCGCTGATCTCCTGGGTAATGCCGGCCTGGCGGGCCTGGTTGGCAATGCGGGTGTACTTGTCGATGAGGTCCTCGGCGTTGTCCGTCGCGGACTTCATGGCCTTCTGACGGGCGGCGAGCTCGGAGGCTGCCGCCTGCAGCAGGCAGTAGTAGATGCGGCTGTGCACGTACTTGGGCAGCAACGCGTCCAGCACCTCGTGGGTGCTGGGCTCGAACTCGTACAGCGGCAGCAGCTCACCCTCCTCGGGCGGCTCGGTGCCCTCGACGACCTCCAGCGGAAGCAACCGGATCGTGGTCGGCTCCTGCGTCAACATCGAGCGGAAACGCGTGAACACGATGTGCAGCTCGTCGACCGCGCGCGCCGGATCGACCGCCTCCTCTGCCGACTCATCGGCATTGAAGGCCTCGACCAGCGTGTTGCCGATCTCTCGTGCCTCCTCATAGGAGGGCCTGTCCGAGAAACCGGTCCACGCGCGGACGAAATCGCGCTGACGGAACGTGAAGTACGCCTCGGCCTTGCGGCCGGCGAGGTAGAAGTCGACCTCCTTGCCCTCGCCGCGCAGCTTCTCAGCCAGCCGCTCGGCCTCCTTGAGCGCATTCGAGGAATACGCTCCGGCCAGACCGCGGTCGCTGGAGATGACCAGCACGGCCGCCTTGGTGGGGTTCTCCTTTTCCGTCGTCAACGGATGGTCGACATCGGAGAAGGTGGCCACCGCGGAGACCGCTCGGGTCAGCTCACGGGCATACGGCGCCGCCGCCGCCGCGTACTGCTGCGCCTTGATGATGCGCGAGGCGGCGATCAGCTCCATGGCACGCGTGATCTTCTTGAGCGACTGCGTCGACCTGATCTTCGCGCGGTATTCGCGGAGCGAGACGGCCATGCTCAGCCTCGCTTCTGCTTGACGATCTGCTCCTGCTCGACGTCCTCGTCCTCGAGCGCCTCGAACTCTTCGTGACCGGCCTTGATCGACTGACCTTCGCTGGTCTCGAACTGGTCGAGGAACGAGTCGTAGGCGGACTCCAGCGCCGAGCCGTTGTCATCCTCGAACCGTCCGCTCTCACGGATCGCGTCGAGGATGCCGCTGTGCGAGCGCTTGACGTAGTCGAGGAACTCGGACTCGAAGCGACGGACATCGCTGACCGGAACCGGATCGAGCTTGCCGTTCTGGATCGCCCAGAGCGAAACCACCTGCTGCTCCATCGGATACGGAGCGTACTGGCCCTGCTTGAAGACCTCCATGATCCGCTGACCGCGAGCGAGCTGCGCCTTGGACGCCGCGTCGAGATCCGAGGCGAACATCGCGAAGGCTTCCATCGCGCGGTACTGCGCGAGCTCGACCTTCAGCGAGCCGGTCACGGCCTTCATCGCCTTGGTCATCGCGGCGCCGCCGACGCGCGACACCGAGATGCCGACGTCGACCGCGGGACGCTGGTCGGCGTTGAAGAGATCCGACTGCAGGAAGATCTGACCGTCGGTGATCGAGATGACATTGGTCGGGATGTACGCCGACACGTCGTTGGCCTTGGTCTCGATGATGGGCAGACCCGTCATCGAGCCGGCGCCGAGATCGTCGCTCAGCTTCGCGCAACGCTCCAGCAGGCGGCTGTGCAGGTAGAAGACGTCACCGGGGTACGCCTCACGGCCCGGCGGACGGCGCAGCAGCAGCGAGACGGCGCGGTAGGCCTCCGCCTGCTTCGAGAGGTCGTCGAAGACGATGAGGACGTGCTTGCCCTCGTACATCCAGTGCTGGCCGATGGCCGAGCCGGTGTACGGGGCCAGGTACTTGAAGCCGGCCGAGTCCGAGGCCGGGGCCGCGACGATCGTGGTGTACTCCAGCGCGCCGGACTCCTCCAGAGCGCCACGCACCGAGGCGATGGTCGAGCCCTTCTGGCCGATGCCGACGTAGATGCAGCGCACCTGCTTCTCCGGATCGCCCGTCTCCCAGAACTGCTTCTGGTTGATGATCGTGTCGATCGCGATGGCGGTCTTGCCGGTCTGCCGGTCGCCGATGATCAACTGGCGCTGACCGCGGCCGATCGGGGTGAGCGAGTCGATCGCCTTGATGCCGGTCATCAGCGGCTCGTGCACGCTCTTGCGCTGCATGACCGTGGGTGCCTGCAGCTCAAGCGCGCGGCGGCCGACCGTCTCGACCTCGCCGAGGCCGTCGATGGGATTGCCCAGCGGGTCGACGACGCGGCCGAGGTAGCCGTCGCCGACCGGGACGGAGAGCACCTCGCCCGTGCGGCGGACCTTCTGGCCCTCCTCGATCCCGGCGAAGTCACCGAGGATGACGACACCGATCTCGCGCACGTCCAGGTTCAGCGCGAGGCCGAGCGTGCCGTCCTCGAACTCCAAGAGCTCATTGGCCATCGCCGAGGGGAGACCCTCGACGTGGGCGATGCCGTCGGAGGCATCGGAGACGATGCCGACCTCCTCGGCCTTGTCCGCGGTCGGCTTGTAGTCCGACACGAACTTCTGCAACGCGTCGCGGATCTCGTCCGGACGGATCGAGAGTTCCGTCATGTGTGGTGCCTGCCTTCTTGAGGTAGAGAGATCGGGGTCAGCCTGCGAGGGCCCGGCGGGCGGACTCGAGGCGGGTGGACATCGTGGCGTCGACGACTTCATCGCCCACCGTGACCGCGACGCCGCCGACGACGGCCGGATCGACGATCACATTGAGCTGGACCTCGGCGCCGTACTTGCGCTGCAGCACCGACGCCAGTCGCTCGCGTTCGGCGTCATCGAGGTCGTAGGCGGCCCGCACAGTGGCCGCCAGACGTCCGCGGCGCTGGGCGACGAGGACGTTGAAGCCTTCGAGCACCTTCTCGAAGGACCCGGTCCGAGCCACGGTGGCCTGCTGGAGCACCGCCAGGGCGGTGGGGACGACCTTGTCGCCCAGCACATCGGCCAGGAGCTGCTTGCGGGCCGCCACCGGAGCGGACTTGTCGCTCACCGCGCGACGAAGGTCGACATCGCCCAAGACGGCCTGCCCGGCCTCGAAGAGGCCGGTCTCGAAGCGCTGGCCTTCGCCAGCGTCCTGAGCCGAGCGCACGTAGGCGGCGATACCGGCTTGCTCGAGCCCATCGGCGAGGTCACGCCCGGCCGCCCACCGGCCGCCCACAGCTGTGCGCAGCACGCCGACGGTGTCGGCCGAGAACGTGCCCCCGAAGACGGAGGACGCCAGATCCTGCTTGGCCTCCGTATCCGTCGAGGGGTCCGTCAGCACACGACGCAATGCGGGGTTGGCGTCGAGGACGTCGACCGCGGCCAACAGCTGGGTGCCGAGCTCGGCGACATCGCCCTGGACCGCGTCGACCGCGGCCAGGACCTCGTCGCGAGACTTCGCTGACGTTCCGCGCATCAGTTGGCAGACCCCTCGAGCTCGTCGATGAAGCGAGCGACCGTGCGCTTCTGCCGTTCATCGTCGGCCAGCGACTCGCCGACGATCCGCTCGGCGAGCTCGGTCGCGAGCGCGCCGACCTCGCTCTTGAGCTGAGCGAGGACCTGCGAGCGCTCCGCCTCGATCTGCGCGTGGGCGGTCGAGGTGATGCGTTCGGCCTCGGCCTGAGCCTGGCCGCGCATCTCGGCGACGATCTGCGCGCCCTGCTCCTTGGCCTCCTCGCGGATGGCCGCTGCCTCATGACGGGCATCGGCCAGCTGTGCGGTGTACTGCTCGAGCGCAGCCTTGGCCTCGGCCTGCGCCTGCTCGGCGTCGGCGATGCCGCCCTCGATCGCGGCCGTCCGGTCGGCGTACGCCTTCTCGAAGCGCGGAACCACGAACTTGGCGATCGCAGCGACGAGCAGAAGGAAGACGACCGCGCCCAGAACGATCTCGCTGAGGTGCGGAATCAGCGGATTGGGTTCACCGCTGGCCGCCATAAGCGATTCGGACATGATGCTCCTTGGGTCTCGTACGCCAGTTCAGAGGCCGGCGATCAAATGACGAATGCGAGCGCGATGCCGATGATGGCGAGCGCCTCGGCCAGGGCGAAGCCCAGGATCGCGATCGGCTGCAGACGCGACTGCGACTCGGGCTGACGGGCGACGCCGTTGATGTACGCGGCGAAGATCAGACCCACGGCGATGGCCGGGCCGATGGTCGCCAGGCCGTAGCCAATCATGTTAAGGGAGCCCACGGGCTTTTCCTTTCGTCGTGACGCACCAAGCGTCTCTTCTGGACCGGATCGGTCCGTTGTTCTCGGTCGTATTCAGTTGTGCCGTCCCGGGTTTCCCCGAGACGAAGCCAGATGAGCTCAGTGCTCGTCAGCGAGCGACTCGCCCAGGTAGGTGGCGGCGAGCAGCGTGAAGACATAGGCCTGGAGGAACATGATCAGCAGCTCCAGGACGGTGACGGCCCCGAACATGACGGCCGACAGGATGCCCGCGAAGCCGTTGATGAGGCTCTGCGACTCGAAGAGCAGGTACTCCGCGCCGAAGGCGAACAGCATGAGCAGCAGGTGGCCGGCGAACATATTGGCGAACAGACGCAGCGAGAGCGTCGCGGGGCGCACGAGGATATTGGAGAGGAACTCCAGCGGGATGATGATGATCAGCACCGGGCCCTTGACGCCGCTGGGGATCGTGACGTGCTTGAGGTAGCCACCGAAGCCGTGCTTGCCGATGCCGACGCCGATGTAGAGGATCCAGACCAGCAGCGCGAGGGCGAGCGGGAAGCCGAAGTGCGCCATCGGGGGGTACTGGACGACCGGGATCAGGCCGAAGTAGTTGTTGACCGCGATGAACAGGAAGAGGCTGAACAAGAAGGGCACGAACTTCATGAACTTCTCGGAGCCGATCGCGTCGCGGGCGATGCCATTGCGCACGAAGCCGTAGACGGCCTCCCCCGCATACTGCAAGCGCCCGGGCACAACGGCGGCCGGGCGCGCAGCGAAATAGCTGAAGGCGAAGACGAGGACCGCCGCGAGCACCACGAGCATCATGGGCTTCGTGACCTCGCCGAAGACCGGCGGCAACTGGAAGTCGGCTGGGCCGGGCGGCTGGAATCCATTGCCTCCGGCAGTGCTGATCACGGTCGCGATCGTCAAGTCGTCATTCCTTCATGTGGCGCGGTCGGGTGCTGAACCGCCTGGGCGTGCGTCACGATGCAGTGCTCGGGAAATCCGTCACTTGCTCGTACCTAAGCTATCAGGGCCCTTGTCCTCGTCGTCAGGCAGGTCGAACATCGGAATCCTGGCGCGAGTCGCATCGACGGTGCTCACGGCCATCCAGACGAGCGTCACGACGATGACGGTGCCCGCGACCGCCGCACGGTGCAGGGGGCCCGCGGGCTCGGCGAACCGGTCCACGACCACGAAGAAGGCCAGCAGCGCGACGACCTTGGTGAAGTAGAACAGCATGGCGGTCGCCAGCGAGGCATGTGGCAGCACCGCGACGATCGGACCGAGGAAGGCCTTCGTCGAGCCGAAGAACACGATCACCAGAGCTCCGCCGACCGCCGCGCTGCCGGCCCCGGATGCTCCGTACTCGGCTGCGGCCACGGCGGCACAGACGACGATGGCGATGAACGCGGCGGCACCGGTGAAACGCCGGGGCTGCCTCACTTCCATACGCGCTCCTCGATTCGGGGCAGGAGAAGCATGGCCGCGGCCGTCAGAGCGGCGAGCACCCCGAACACCACCACGAGCTGCCAGCCGCTGAAGAGGCTGACGATGACGACGCCGAAGGCGACGAGCGCGGCGGACGCGTACATCAACAGGACGGCGCGGCGATGTGAGTGGCCGATCTCGAGCAGCCGATGATGCAGGTGCATCTTGTCCGGGGCCCAGGGCGACTGACCGGCGCGCGTCCGGCGCACGACGGCGAGCACCATGTCGAGGAAGGGGATGAGCAGGATCGCGAACGGCAGGATGAGCGGCAGGTAGGCGGCCAGGAAGCTCGCGTCCGCTCCCCCGATGCCCTCGGAGATGCTGGTGGCCGGGAACTGTCCGGTCAGGCTGATCGCCGAGCAGGCGAGCACGAAGCCGATCAGCATCGATCCGGAGTCGCCGATGAACATCTTGGCCGGGAAGAAGTTGTGCGGGAGGATCCCGAGACAGGCACCTGCCAGCCCGGCGGTCAGCAGCGCCGACGACATCGCGCGGGACTCGCCGTTCTCGACCGCCAGCACGAAGGCGTACAGGAAGAACGCGATCGCGCCGATGCCGACGATTCCCGCCGCCAGACCGTCGAGACCGTCCACGAAGTTGACGGCGTTGACCGTGGCGACGATGACGAAGACGGTCAGGATCATCGCCTGGATCTGATCGAGCCCGAAGTAGGTGCCCGGCAGCGGCAGATAGATGAACTGGACGCCCATCGCCACGACGACGACTCCGGCGAAGACCTGCCCGGCCAGCTTGCTCAGGGCGTCGAGCTCGAAGACATCGTCGATGATCCCGACCGCGCAGATGATCGCCCCGCCGATCAGCACGGCGCGTGCGTCCTCGAAGACGGTCGTCCCCGCTCGCGACAGGAACGGCAGCTGCGTGGCGACCACGAAGGCGGCGATGAGTCCGAGCAGCATGGCCGGTCCGCCGAAGTACGGCATCGGCACCGCGTGCACGTCACGGTCGCGTACCTTGGCGACGGCCCCGAGCGAGTGCGCCGACTGACGCGCCACCGACGCGAGCAGATAGGTGACCGCGAGGGCGATGCCGAACACGACGAGGTATTCGCGCACTAGGGAGCGTCCTGCGCGGGCTCGATGGTGTTGTTGAAGGCGTGGAGCGTCTCCAGCGCCACCGCGCCATGGCGCAGCACACGCGGACTCGAGCCGGTGGCGTCGAGGATCGTGGAGGGCACCGCGTCGGCCGTCGACCCCCCGTCGAGGTAGACCGTCACGTTGTCGCCGAGCATCTCCTCCGCCTCGCCGACCGTCGTGGCGGGAGGCTCCCCCGTGCGATTCGCGCTGCTCACCGCGAGAGGGCCGGTGACATCGAGCAGTCGCCGGGTCCGTTCATCGGCGGGGACGCGCACGGCGACCGTCCCGTGCGTCTCTCCGAGATCCCACGTGAGCGAGGGCTGGGCCTGCAGGACGACGGTCAAGGCGCCCGGCCACACCTCGCCCAGCAGGCGGCGCAACCATCCCGGGACATCCGCGACGAGTGCATCGAGGGTCTCGGGACGGCCGATCAGGACCGGAGGGGGCTGACTTCGCGTTCGGCCCTTGGCGTCGAGCAGACGGCGCACAGCGGTGGGCGAGAAGGCATCGGCCCCCACGCCGTACACCGTGTCGGTCGGCACCACGATCAGCTGTCCGGCGCGAACGGCCTGACTGGCCGCCGCGATGCCGCCTTCGAGATCGGTGGTGAGGTCGCGCGTCGTCACGCCCGCCAGCGTAGCCGCCGCTTCCCGGCCACCCACCGCGCCCTCGTGCGTCAGCGCCGGCGCCCGGAGACCGATGATGATGTGTTGCGGTCGCTATGGCAGCCGCAACGCATCGTCGTCCGTCCGGGCGCGCACGAAAGTTGATGCACCGGGGTCGCCCTGGCGACCGCTACGCATCATCATCAGTGCGCGGCGTAGGCGATCGGGAGCGCCACCATCGCGAAGCGCGCCAGTCGGCCGACGAACACCGCCACACTGAACAGCACGATGTTCTGCCGGGCGACACCGGCCATCACCGCGACGATGAACAGCGGCGGTATCCCGAAGATGGCAGCGGCCAGGATGGTCAAGGGGCCGAGGCGCGGGTCCCCGAGCCAGGTGAGGAGCAGGTCACCGGTCTGCCGAATCCACAGCCGGATCCGCGATGTCGGCGGCGGGAGGCTGTCACGGGACTGGGCCTTGCCCACGCCGAGCTTCTGCGAACCACCGCGGGCGAGGACGAAGAGCACGACCTTGCCGGCCACGGTGCCGAGCGCCATGGCGATCACCGCGAGCACCGTGGTGCTGGGCTGGGCCGCCGCGGCGACGACACCGACGTAGAGCTCGGAATTGAAGATCGGGATGATCGAGGACAGCACACCGAAACCGAGTGCGCTGATCACCGTCAGCAGATCATTCACACTCGGCCCTCCGAAGGCCGCAGACCGGCGTGGCCGTCACGCCGCGATTTCCCGCGCCGATGCCAGTCTCGCCACCCGCACTGCGCTGGCGATCTTGACGGCAATCTGTGCCAACACGATGATCAGCGCCACCCACAGGTTGCCGATGACGACGGCCACGACGATGCCGACATTGTTGAGCGCCTTGGCCGGATGCGACCAGTTGTACCGGAAGACCTTCTGATCCACCTGCGCGAAGTAGTTGGGGCTCACCAGGGGCCACAGTAGGAAGGACAGCGAGAGCACATTGTCGACCACCATGAAATTGAGCAGGAAGATGGCGATCGGCACCACCAGGTGCGGCTGCTCGAGGATCAGGCCGCACGCGAGGAGGGCGGTGCACAGACGGTCGCTGCAGATGTCGAACACGGCACCGGCACGCGTCTCCTGGTCCAGGATACGGGCGAGCAGGCCGTCGAGGCTGTCCCCCAGCCAGTAGGTGAGATAGCCGGCGATGAGCCACGGCACCCGGTCATCGGCGCTGAGCGCCACGAGCGCCAGCGCGGTCGCGGCAACCGTCCGCACGATCGTGACGAGGTTCGGAACCGTGCGAAACGGGCCCGGACCGGGCAGGTGCGTACTCACGGTCAAACCCTACGATGCCGCAGAGAACGACCGTGGACGGGTGCCGCAGTCACCGAAGCTGTGGCTTGCGGGCTGTCAGGAATCTCGGCCGTTCGGCGAGGTCACGATGATCCTGGACATCGGTCCACCGCCGCGCGAACACCTCCGGCGCGCTGACTGCCTGCGCGTCGGCGTGCTCCGCGCCGACCACTCCCCCGGGACGCAACAGACGCCAGGCGGTCTGTTCCAGCACCCGCATGGCGTCCAGGCCGTCCTCGCCGGACCAGAGCGCCAGCGACGGATCGTGGTCGCGGACCTCGGCCGCCACGCTCTCCCATGCCTCGAGGGGGATATAGGGCGGATTCGAGACGACGACGTCCACCTGCCCGGTGAGGTCCTCGAAGGCATCGGCCATATCGCCGTGACGCAGGTCCACGCCCGTGCCGTCGAGATTCCGCTGGGCCCAGCCGAACGCCCGTTCGTCGAGCTCGACGGCATGGACGCGGGCCTTCGGCACCTCGTGCACGAGCGACAGTGCGATCGCGCCCGAGCCGGTGCACAGGTCGACGACGACGGGATCGTCCCGAGTCGATGCCTGCTCGACGGCCCAGCCGGCCAGCAGCTCGGTCTCGGGCCGCGGCACGAAGACGCCGGGTCCGACGTCCAGCTCGACATAGCGGAAGGCAGCCGACCCGGTGAGGTGCTGTAGCGGCACCCGTCGGCTGCGTGCCTCGACCAGCTCGCGATAGGAACGTCGTTGCACGTCGTCGAGGCGCGCGGACACGATCAGCAGCGCGCGCGGCACACCGGTGACATAGGACATCAGCAGCTCGGCATCGGCCCGCGGGGACGCGACCCCGGCGGCCGCCAGCTCGCCCTCGGCCCGCTCGAGCTCTGCCCGCGTACTCATCGCTGTCCCACCTGTACCGAGATGTGCTCGCCATGAGTCGACCGGAGCCCACTGGGGTTGACGAATGGGGAGCACATCTCGGTACAGGGTGCGTTCATGCGCGGTCCTCGAGGGAGGCGAGCCGTTCGGCGAGGTCGGCCTCGACCAAGGAGGCGATGACGCCGTCGAGTGCCCCGTCCATGACCTGGTCGAGGTTGTAGGACTTGTAGCCCGTGCGGTGGTCGGAGATGCGATTCTCCGGGAAGTTGTACGTGCGTACGCGCTCGGAGCGGTCGACGGTGCGAACCTGCGACTTGCGGACATCGGCGGCCTCCGCGTCCGCGGCAGCCTGCGCGGCATCCAGCAGCCGCGACCGCAGCACGCGCAATGCCTGCTCCTTGTTCTGCAGCTGGCTCTTCTCGTTCTGCATGCTCACGACGATGCCGGTCGGCAGGTGCGTGATCCGCACGGCCGAGTCGGTCGTGTTGACGCTCTGACCGCCGGGCCCGGAGCTGCGGAAGACGTCGATGCGCAGATCGTTGTCGTTGATCTCGACATCGATCTCCTCCGCCTCGGGCAGCACCAGCACACCGGCGGCAGACGTGTGGATGCGCCCCTGCGACTCGGTCACCGGCACCCGTTGGACCCGGTGCACGCCGCCCTCGAACTTCAGCTTGGCGTACGGCGCCTCGCCTGGATCGGGCGTGCCCTTCGCCTTCACCGCCATCGTCACCGACTTATAGCCGCCGAGGGCGGACTCGGTGGCATCGAGGATCTCGGTGCGCCATCCGTGCTGCTCGGCGAAACGGGTGTACATGCGCAGGAGGTCGCCGGCGAACAGGGCCGATTCCTCGCCGCCCTCGCCACCCTTGATCTCGACGATGATGTCCTTGCCATCGGAGGGATCGCGCGGGACGAGCAGCTGCTGGAGCCGCTCAGCCAGCTGGTTCGCCTGCTGTTCCATCTCGTCGATCTCGTCGTCGAGGCCGAGTTCACGGGCGGCGCCGAGGTCGGCGGTCGCCTCCTGCCATGCGCGATAGGTGCGCACGATGGCACCGAGCTCGGCGTAGCGCTGCCCGAGCCGCTTGGCGCGGGCGGGGTCGCTGTGGACGGCAGGGTCGGCCATCGCCGTCTCCAGCTCGTGATGCTCACGAACGAGCTGATCGACCGCCTCGAACACATCGACTCCTCACGTCACGACGGGTCTGGAAACACCAGAACGCCGGCCCTGTCGTGCAGGACCGGCGTTCGGACGGACTTACTTCTTGCCGTAACGCTTCTCGAAGCGCGCGACGCGTCCACCGGTGTCGAGGATCTTCTGCTTGCCCGTGTAGAACGGGTGGCAGGCCGAGCAGACGTCGGCACGGATGTTGCCCTCGGTGGCGGTGCTGCGCGTGGTGAACGTGTTGCCGCAGGTGCAGGTGACCTGGGTCTCCACGTACTCGGGGTGGATGCCTTGCTTCATGATGAGTCCTCTCTGCAGGTCGCTGGGTCGAGCCGCGGCGCGCCTCGTGAACCAGAACCAAGGAACGATTCTGCCAGTTGCCCCCTTGTCAACGACACCCGGGGCGGCTTTGTTCCCCACCGGCGGCCAGGGGCCCCGACCTCCCCCGCCTGGGGCGGTGAGCTAGGCACGTCTCCCCGCGGGGGGCGGTGAGCTACGCACGTCTCAGAAGCGCGGAGAGGTGTCTCATCCACCGCTCATGATCGAGAACGGACGCCTCAGCACCGCCCGCGGTCAGAGCAGCTTCTCGATATCCGGCGCGATCGACTCGGGCTTGGTCTGCGGCGCGTAACGCTTGACCACCTCGCCCTCGCGATTGACCAGGAACTTGGTGAAGTTCCACTTGATGGCACCCCCGAGCACACCGGACTTCTCGTCCTTGAGCCACCCGTAGAGCGGATGCGCGTCCTCACCGTTGACATCGATCTTGGCGAACATCGGGAACTGGACGCCGAAGCTGGACTCGCAGAAGGTGGCGATCTCGTCCTCCGTGCCGGGCTCCTGGTGGCCGAACTGGTCGCAGGGGAAGCCCAGCACGACGAATCCTCGCTCGCGGTAGGTCTCGTACAGCTCTTCCAGTCCGGCGTATTGCGGCGTGAAGCCGCACTGCGAGGCGGTATTGACCACGAGCGCGACCTGGCCTCGGTAGTCCGCGAGCTGGCGCTCGGCGCCGTCGATCCCCGTCGCCGTGAAGTCATAGGCAGTCGTCATGGGGCCCAGGTTACTGTCCCCTCCCCGCCGCGGTGCCTCATCAACCCCATCCGGAGTCGATGAGGTTGCAGGGCTACCGCGCCCGAGGACGAAGGGTTGACCAGCTACCGCCACGGGGCGGGAGATGACCGAAGGGCCGCACCCGTACTGGGTGCGGCCCTTCGATGAGGACGATCAGGAGTCGCCGTTGTTGACGCCCCCGGGCATCGTCTTGTTGATCTCCATGAGGAACTCGACGTTGTTGGAGGTCTTCTTCAGCTTGCCGAGGACGAGCTCCAGTCCCTGCTGGCCCTCCAGGCCCGACAGCACCCGGCGGAGCTTCCAGATGATCGAGAGCTCGTCGCGTGCCATCAGCAGCTCCTCGCGACGGGTGCTCGACGCATCGACGTCGATGGCCGGGAAGATGCGCTTGTCCGCGAACTCGCGGCGCAGACGCAGCTCCCAGTTACCGGTGCCCTTGAACTCCTCGAAGATGACCTCGTCCATGCGGGATCCGGTCTCGATCAGCGCCGTGGCGAGGATCGTCAGCGAGCCGCCGTCCTCGATATTGCGTGCAGCACCGAAGAACTTCTTCGGCGGGTACAGCGCCGAGGAGTCGACGCCGCCGGACATGATGCGGCCCGACGCCGGAGCGGCGAGGTTGTAGGCACGGCCCAGGCGGGTGATGCCGTCGAGCAGCACGACCACATCGTGGCCCAGCTCGACCAGGCGCTTGGCGCGCTCGATCGCCAGCTCGGCGACCGTCGTGTGATCGCCCGCGGGACGATCGAAGGTCGAGGAGATGACCTCGCCCTTGACCGTGCGCTGGAAGTCGGTGACCTCCTCGGGACGCTCGTCCACGAGGACGATCATCAGGTGGCATTCGGGGTTGTTCTCGGTGATGGCGTTGGCGACCTGCTGCATCACCATCGTCTTGCCTGCCTTGGGCGGGGAGACGATGAGACCGCGCTGGCCCTTGCCGATCGGCGAGACCAGGTCGATGACGCGACCGGTCAGGCCGCCGGCCTCGCCCTCCAAGCGCAGGCGCTCGGAGGGGTACAGCGGCGTGAGCTTGGAGAACTCGACCCGGCGCTTGGCGTCGTCGACCTCGAGCCCGTTGACCGAGTCGATCTTCACCATCGGGTTGAACTTCTCCTTGCGCTCGCCCTCGCGGGGCTGGCGCACCTGACCCACGACGGCGTCGCCACGGCGCAGGCCGAGACGGCGCACGAGGGACATCGCGACGTAGACGTCGTTCTCGCTCGGCAGGTAGCCGGTGGTGCGGACGAAGGCGTAGTTGTCGAGGATGTCGAGGATGCCCGCTGCCGGCACCAGGACGTCGTCCTCGGTGTAGGTCGGCTCGGCCTCGAGCCCGCGGCCGCCACGGCCGCGCCCACGACGGTTGCGGCGGCGTCCGCCGTCGTCGTCGTTGTCATTGCCACGGTTGCCGCGGTTGTCATTGCCACGGTTGCCGCGGTTGTCGTTACCACGGTTGCCGCGGTTGTCGTTACCACGGTTGTCGTTCTTGCCCTGGCCACCGCGCGACTGGTCGTTCTTCTGGCCGCCCTTGCCCTGGTCGCCGGACTGGTCGTTCTTATTCTGGTCGCCCTTGGACTGGTCGATCTTCTGACCGCCCTTGCCCTGGCCACCCTTGTTCTGATCGGCCTGAGGCTGGTCGTTCTTGGGCTGGTCGTTCCTGTTCTGGGCGTCCTTCTTCTGATCGCCCTTATCGACCGTGTCGTCCTTCGCCGGAGCATCCTGCTTGTGCTCGCTCTCGGCGGCCGACTCGGCATCGCTCCGGCGCGTGGCGCGGCGGCGTGCCGGCTTGCTCTCGGCCGCGGCCGGCGCCTCAGCGGTCGTATCGCCCGACTCATTCGCGGCCTTCGCCTTGGGAGCCTGAGTTGTGGGCGCCTCGGCCTTCGGAGCCTCGCCCCGCGCCTCCTTGATGGCGTCGATGAGCTGGCCCTTGCGCATCTTGGTGCCGTCGATCCCCAGGCCTGCGGCGATCTCCTGCAACTCGGCGAGCACCTTGCCGCCGAGGGAGCCGCCGGACTTGCGGGCTGTCTTCTTGGGCGCCGCGGTGGTCTCGGTGGTGCTGGTTTCAGTCACTCGGTTCAATCCTTCTGGACAGCCACGAGCCCACGGACCCACCCGGTGATCACACGCAGAGGCGGGAAGAATATTGACATGGGCCTGCCCGCATCTGACGGGCATATGAAGTGGCATTGCGCCGGGGAGATCGTCGTCTCGACTCCGACATTCACCACTGTAACACCCGATGCCCTCACGGTATTTCGTTCGGGGTGGTTTTTGGTCGTGCCGGGCTCAGAGCAGCCGTGTGCCGCGAGGGTCCACGCCGAGCTCAGCAGCCCACCAGCCCTCCGGAACGGCCCCGGCGATACCGTCGGCGAAGGCCAACACGGTTGGGCCCGCACCGGAGATCACGGCGGGGATCCCCTCGACCCGCAGCTGGCGGACCAACCTATAGGAGTCCGGCATCGCCTGTGCACGGAAGGACTGATGCAACCGGTCCTCGGTCGCAGAGATCAGCCGCTCCGGCGCTGCGGTGAGCGCCGCGACCAGCAGTGCGGCACGACCGGCGTTGAACGCGGCGTCCCCGTGCGGAACGACGTCAGGGAGCAGCCCCCGAGCCTTCTCGGTGGACACCGCCTCACCCGGCACGAAGACAGTGACCGGGACATCGACGTCCAGACGCAGGCTCTCGGCGGCAGCGCCGTCGATCCACGCGATCGCGAGACCGCCGAGGAGGGCCGCGGCGACATTGTCGGGATGGCCCTCCAGATCGGTCGCCAGCTGGAGCATCGTCCGCGCGTCCAGACGCTCCTCGCCGCCGACCACCAGAGCCCTCGCCAACACGATCCCAGCGCTGATCGCCGCTGCCGACGAACCGAGCCCGCGGCCGTGCGGGATCGTGTTCTCGCAGACCAGCCGGAGACCCTCGGGACGCTCTCCGAGCAGATCGAAGGTCGCGTCCATCGCCCGCACGATCAGATGCGACTCGTCGCGCGGGACGTCGGCGGCACCTTCGCCGCTGACCTGGATCTCCACACCGCCAGCGGTGGCCTCGGCGGTCACCAGGTCGCCCATCGTCAGGGCGAGACCGAGCGCGTCGAATCCCGGGCCCAGGTTGGCGCTGGTGGCCGGTGCGTGCACACGCACCGGCCCTCGGGCGATGCTCATCGCAGGCCCGCCACCTCGGCCGCAGCCTCGACCGTCGGTTCGATGACCTCGTCCACGATGGAGTCGATCCGCGAGAGGGGGGTGTCGATGTCCTTGAGCCCGTGGCCGGTGACCGTCACGGCGATCACCTGCCCTGACGGCACCTCACCGGCCTCCGCGGCCGCGAGGAGACCCGCGATCCCGGCTGCGGACCCGGGCTCGACGAAGATGCCTTCTTCGGCGCCGAGACGACGCTGGGCGTCGAGGATCTGGTCATCGGTGACCGCGTCGATCCGTCCGCCGGACTCGTCCCGGGCGTTCTCGGCGAGCTGCCAGGAGGCGGGATTGCCGATGCGGATCGCCGTCGCGAGGGTCTCGGGCTCGCGCACGATCTCTCCGCGCACGATCGGTGCGGCGCCGGCCGCCTGAAAGCCCCACATCGCGGGGCGAGTGCTCGCGATGCCCGCATCGGCGTACTGCCGGTACCCCATCCAGTAGGCCGAGATATTGCCCGCGTTGCCGACGGGCAGCACGTGCAGGTCCGGGGCCCGGCCGAGAACGTCGACGATCTCGAAGGCCCCGGTCTTCTGGCCCTCAAGCCGCATCGGATTGACCGAGTTGACGAGCGCGACCGGGTAGTCCTTGGCGAGTCCACGACTGATATTCAGACACTCGTCGAAGCCACCGCGGACCTGGATGATCTCGCCTCCGTGCATGACCGCCTGCGCCATCTTGCCCGCGGAGATCTTGCCGTGCGGGACCAGCACGATCGGCGTCAGCCCCGCGCGAGCGGCATAGGCGGTCATCGAGGCCGACGTGTTGCCGGTCGACGCGCAGACGACCGCCTCTGCGCCTTCACCCTTGGCAGCGGAGATCGCGACCGTCATGCCGCGGTCCTTGAACGAACCGGTCGGGTTGTCGCCCTCGACCTTGACGAACACCTCGCCACGAACGATCTCGGAGAGCCAGGCCGAGTGAATGAGCGGTGTGCCGCCCTCACCGAGGGTGACGGTGGGAGTCTCCTCGCCGAGGGGAAGCCAGTCCCGGTACTCGGCGATGACCCCGCGCCAGGGCTGCGCCATCAGGCCACTCCTTCCACGCGCATGACCGAGGAGACACCGCGCACCATGTCGAGATCGCGCAGCCGGTCGATGGTCGCCGACAACGCGGCGTCTTCGGCCTCGTGGGTGACGACAACGAGCTGGGCGTCATCGCCGTGGCCCTCCTGGCGCACGGTCTTGATCGAGACGTCGTTCGCGGCGAAGGCCTGGGCGACCGCCGAGAGCACGCCCGGACGGTCGTCGACATCGATCGCGACGTGGTAACGGGTGCGGGCACGCCCGATCGGCACGATCTCGTGCTGGGCATGCACCGTCTCCCCCGCCCCGCGCACCCCGGCGAGCCGGTGCCGGGCGACGCTCACGACGTCGCCGAGCACGGCGCTGGCGGTCGGTGCGCCACCGGCACCGGGTCCGTAGAACATGAGCTGGCCGGCGCCCTCGCTCTCGACGAAGACGGCGTTGTAGGCGCCGCGGACGCTCGCGAGCGGATGCGAATCGGGAATCATCGCTGGATGCACGCGGGCCGACACCTCACCGGAGGGCCCGAGCTCGCAGATCGCGAGGAGCTTGACGACCGAGCCGATCTCCGCGGCGGAGCGGACATCGGCGGCGGTGACATCGGTGATGCCCTCGCGATGCACATCGGAGATGTGGACCCGGGTGTGGAAGGCGAGGCCGGCAAGGATGGCGGCCTTCGCGGCAGCGTCGAAGCCTTCGACATCGGCCGTCGGGTCGGCCTCGGCGTAGCCGAGACGCTGCGCTTCGTCGAGCGCATCGTTGAAGCCCGCCCCGGTGGTGGACATCGCATCGAGGATGAAATTGGTGGTGCCGTTGACGATGCCGAGCACGCGCGTGACACGGTCCCCCGCGAGCGAGTCACTCAACGGCCGGACGATCGGGATGGCACCGGCGACAGCGGCCTCGTAGTACAGATCGCGTTCGGCCTTCTCGGCAGCCTCGTAGAGCGTGGCGCCGTCCTCGGCGAGCAGGGCCTTGTTGGCGGTCACGACCGAGGCGCCGTTCTCCAGGGCCGCCAGGATGAGCCCGCGCGCCGGCTCGATGCCGCCGATGACCTCGATGACGACATCCAGGTCACCGCGGGCGACCAGGGCCATCGCATCGGTGGTGAAGAGGTCGTCGGGGACGTCGAGGTCCCGGCGTCTGCCCTCGCGGCGGACCGCGATGCCCACGAGCTCGATCGGCGCGCCGACCCGCTGGGCGAGCTCGTCGGCATCGCCGGTGAGGACTCGTGCGACCTCTGTGCCGACGACACCGCAACCGAGCAGAGCGATGCGCAAAGGACGTCTGGGGTCAGGCAAGGTGGTCACCACCACAGCCTATCGGCGCGTCTCGTCGGCCGGACGCGATGCCCCGAATCTGGGACGCACACCCCGCACCGATCACCGGGCCTCGGCCGCTGACACCCGCCGGGAAGCGGGGAGGGCGAGGAGGGCGATCCCAACGGCGACGGCGAATACCGCGATGAACGGGGTCGCGGGGCCCTTCGCGAGTAGCCAGCCGAACAACCCGCTGCACACTGCGAGTACGAGCGCGTCGGCGACCGCATCGCTCGTCTGCATCGAGGCACTGTTGCGGCCTTCCTCCCCCACGACCGAGTGCTCCAGCAGCAGAACGCTCAGCGCCGGCATCGCCAGCCCCATCCCCCATCCCGCGAAGGCCCAGCCGATCGCGAGCGCGACCACCGGAACTCCGGGCACGGGGATGAGGAGTGTCGAGCAGAGGGCCGCCGACACGCTGACGGCGCCGAGTGCGATGCGAGGAGCCGGCGACAGCCAACGGTCCGATGCCCACGCGCCGGCGAACCAGAGCAGTGCCGTCGAGGTGAGGAACAGGCCTGCGTGCGTCGGAGTGAGTTCGCGCAAGCGGACGAGGGCGAGCGGCACGAAGGATTCCGCGGTCGCCAACCCCGTCCCCATCAGACTGCGGGTGGCGATCACCGCGGGGAGCCCGCGAGCAGCCCGCACCGTGCCCCTCGGCACGAGCGGCACCGCCGCCACCACCGCGAGGACGACTCCGACCGCCACGAGCGCGCGCCATCCCGGCACATCGCGCTGGCCGCCGATCATCACGGCGAAGATCGCGACCGCCACCGCCAGGGAGCAGAGGACCCGCGCCCATGGCATCGGAGCGGTCGCATCCCCGTGCGATGAACGCAGCGCAGGACGCAACAGTGCGAGCGCCCCGATGGCGACCGACGGAACACCCAGGAATACCCAGCGCCAACCGAGATGCTCGGCGATGGTCCCGGAGATCAGGGGCCCGACGACCGCGGGGAGCACCCAGGCGCTCGTCAAGACGACGAAGGCCCGCGGTCGGAGGTGATCGGGGAAGGCGCGGGCGACCAGGACGTACAACGCCACCGAGACGAGGCCGGCCCCAAGCCCCTGAACGGCGCGTCCGGCCACGAACCATTCCATCGACGGAGCCGCTCCCGAGAGCACCAGCCCGATGCCGAAGACCGCCATGCCCATGAGGATCGGGCGGGCATGGCCGTACCGATCGCACCACCAGGCGGCGCAGGTCATCGCACCGATCGCCGTCGCCGCCGGGGCGGCGAAGGACACCGCGAACAGGGATAATCCATCGAGTTCGATCGCGACGACCGGAAGGGCTGTCGCCACCGCGAAGGTCTCGAAGGCGACGAGGAATGCGACGCTGAAGAGCCCGACCGCCTGCGGCAGATGTCCGCTCTCCCGCCATCGGGGACGGATCGCCGGCGTCGTCATCGCGGTGCCTGCGTTCTCATGCCCCCGATCGAACAACCTGAAGCGCGCTTGAAGTCAAGGGCGAACGCCCCCTCCGCCTCGTCCAGGATTTGGCCGGTTGTGGCCCGTTCGGGAGCGGTCAAGCGGGCCACAACCGGCCAGATCCTTGGCGGAGGCCCGAGTGTGGTGGGTCAGCCGAGGTCGAGGGCGAGGAGGTCGTCCTCGACCTCACGCCGCAGCAGCAACCGGGCCTCGCCCTCCCGCACGGCAACGACGGCCGGGCGGGGGACGTGGTTGTAGTTGCTCGCGAGCGAGCGGCAGTACGCGCCGGTCCCCGGAACCGCGATCAGGTCCCCCGCACCCACGTCGGACGGCAGGTACTCGTCCTTGACGACGATGTCGCCGCTCTCGCAGTGCTTGCCGACGACCCGGCTCAAGGCGGGTCCCGCATCGGAGTCGCGCGAGGCGAGCGTGCAGGAGTAGTCGGCACTGTAGAGCGCGGGACGGATGTTGTCGCTCATGCCGCCGTCGACTGCCACATAGCGCCGCGAGCTGCCGCCGTCGAGGGCGACCGTCTTGGCGGTACCGACCTCGTACAGGGTGAACGTCGAGGGACCGGCGATCGCGCGCCCGGGCTCGATGGACAGATGGGGCACGTCGATACCGAGAGCCGCGCACTCCTCGTCGATGATCTTGAGCATGCCCCGCGCGAGATCAGCGGGCGGCAGCGGATCATCCTGGGTGGTGTAGGCGATGCCGAAACCGCCGCCGAGGTCGAACTCCTCACCCACGACCCCGAGCTCACGCGCGATCTCGGCGTGCAGACGCAGCACGCGCCGCGCCGCGACCTCGAAGCCGTCGGTCACGAAGATCTGCGAGCCGATATGCGAGTGCAGGCCCCGGAAGTCGATCCCCGGGACCGCGAGCAAGCGCCGCACCGCCTCGAAAGCGTCGCCACCCGCGATCGAGAAGCCGAACTTCTGATCCTCATGCGAGGTGGAGATGTACTCGTGGGTGTGCGCCTCGACACCGGCCGTGACCCGCACCATGACCGATGCCGTGACACCGAGCTCGGCCGTCAGCGCCGCCAGCCGATCGATCTCCTCGAAGGAGTCGATGATGATGCGACCGACACCGGCCTCGAGGGCACGCCGCAACTCGGCCGAGGACTTGTTGTTGCCGTGCAGTCCGATGCGCTCGGGCGGGAACTCGGCCCGCAGCGCGACCGCGAGCTCGCCACCGGTGCAGACGTCCAGGGACAATCCCTCGTCGGCGATCCAGCGAGCAGCCGCCACGCACAGGAAGGCCTTGCCCGCGTAGTAGACATCCGCCTCGGGGAAGGCGTCGCGGAAGGCACGGGCGCGCGAACGGAAATCGTCCTCGTCGAGGACGTAGAGCGGCGTGCCGAACTCACCCGCCAGCTCATCGACACCCAGCCCGGCGACGGTCAGGACACCGTCGACCTTGCTGACATTCTCCGCCCACAGCGGCGTGACCAGCCCGTTGACGTCGTCGGGGTGGCGCAGCCACGCGGGACCCCGGTCGCCGGCCTGGCCGTGCAGAGCACCGGCCTCATGCGCGCGCATCACATCACATCCTCTCCGGAGCGTCGACCCCGAGCAGAGCCAGACCATTCGCGAAGACCTGACGCGTGGCGGCCACGAGCACCAGCCGGGCCCGGTGCACGTCGCCGGGCTCCTCGTCACCCTGCGGAAGGACCCGGCACACATCGTAGAAACGGTGGAAGGTCCCGGCGGTGTCCTCCAGGTAGCGAGCGACCCGGTGCGGCTCGCGCAGCTCGGCCGCCTGCGCCACCAGACGCGGGAACTCCGCGAGCGAGCGCAGCAGGTCGCCCTCGCGGTCGGTCGACACCAGCGCCGGATCGAAGGTCTCCAGGGCGGGCGTGAGACCCAAATCGGCGGCATTGCGCAGGATCGAGGACAGTCGCGCATGCGCGTACTGGACGTAGTACACGGGGTTGTCATTGCTCTTGCGCGTCATCTCGGCGACATCAAGGGTAAGCGGCGAGTCGGCCGGGTAACGGATGAGCGTGTACCGCAGCGCGTCGACGCCGATGAGGTCGATGAGCTCGCGCAGCGTGACGATCGTGCCGGCGCGCTTGCTGAGCTTCAGCTCGCGACCGTCCTGCAGGATCTTGACCAGCTGGCCGATGAGGATCTGGATCTGCTCGCCGGGGGTGTCGCCGACGCACGCGGCCATCGCCTGCAGCCGTCCGACATAGCCGTGGTGATCGGCTCCGAGCAGATAGATGCAGGGATCGAAACCGCGATCGCGCTTGTCAACATAGTAGGCAGTGTCGGAGGCGAAGTACGTGAGCTCGCCATTGGAGCGCAGCAGGACCCGATCCTTGTCGTCGCCGAAGTCGGTGGTGCGCATCCAGGTGGCGCCATCGGACTCGAACAGGCGGCCCTCCTCGCGGAGCCGATCGAGCCCGCGCTCGACGGCGTCCGAGTCGTGCAGGGACCGCTCGGAGAACCAGACATCGAAGTGCGTGTGGAACTCCTCCAGCTCGCTGCGCTGCTCGGCCAGCTGCATCGCATAGCCCTCCTCCCGGAAGGCGAGGAGCTGCTCGTCCTCGGGGAGTTCGAGGATGCCCGGATGCGCGGCGACGACCTTGGCGGCGAGGTCGGCGACATAGTCGCCGTGGTAGCCGTCCTCGGGGGGCTGCTGACCGTGCGCGCGCGCCTTCAGCGAGGCACCGAACTTGTCCATCTGGTTACCGCGGTCGTTGATGTAGAACTCATTGGTCACCTCATTGCCGGCGGCGCGCAGCACGCGCGAGAGCGCGTCACCGACGGCAGCCCAACGGGTGTGGCCGAGGTGCAGGGGGCCGGTCGGGTTGGCGCTGATGAATTCGAGGTTGACGCGGGCGCCGGTCGACGGTGCATGCCCATAGGACTCCCCCGCCTCGAGGACCTGCCGGGCGATCTCACCCTGCGCGGCGGCCGCGACCCGCACGTTGAGGAAGCCGGGCCCCGCGACCTCGACCCCCGCGATCCCCTCCGCCGCACCGAGACGGGCGGCGATCAATTCGGCGATCTCGCGGGGTGGTCGGCCGGCCTGCTTGGTGAGCTGCATCGCGACATTCGTCGCGTAATCGCCGTGCTCCTTGACCTTGGGTCGCTCGACGCGGACAGACTCCGGCACTCCGGCGCTCAGCGCCAGGGAGCCGTCGTCGACCAGGGACTGCAATGCGGCGACGATCGCCGCGGAAAGCTGCTCGGGAGTCACCGCCCCAGCCTACCGACGGGTCAGCCGCGGCCCGCCTGTCGGGCGGCGATCGTCCGCTCGATCGTGGCGACGAGGGCGTCGGGCTCGAAAGGCTTGGTGACATAGGCGTCCACACCGGCCCGGTCGGCGGCCGTCACGTCATAGTGCTGGCCCTGAGTCGTGACCATGACGATGGCCAGCCGATCCCATCGCGGATCGGAGCGGATCTGCTGCACGGCCGCGAGCCCGTCCATGCGCGGCATCATCATGTCCATCGTCACCGCGTCGGGCGGCGGATCGGTGACCGAGAGCATCTCCAGGGAGTCCAGGCCGTCGAAGGCCTCGACGACATCGTGGCCCGCCAGCTCCAGATTGGTGCGGATGAGGAACCTGATCGACGGGGTGTCGTCGACGACGAGGACGGTGGCCACCGGCCCACCGTAACGGAGGAGGCATGCGGTAGGCTCGCATTCGCACGGCCCCCGTAGCTCAGGGGATAGAGCACCGCCCTCCGGAGGCGGGAGCCTAGGTTCGAATCCTAGCGGGGGCGCCGTCGCATCAGGCCTCTGATCAGCTGAGACGCTGATCGGGGCCTCTCTCATTTCTCGGCCCAGACCGCCGCCGCCGAGCGGCCGCGCAGGTCCTTCCGTGTGACTGAGGAGCCCGGGTTCTGCCGCGCCGGCTGCCACAACCAGCCGATTCAGCCGGGACGCGCGACGATGGTGCCGTAGGTCACACCCCGCTCGCTCGGGTCGACATTCCCGGCGGGCCTGGAACCGATGAGAGGTGCGAACGCATGTCCGTTGAGCTGTCGTACGCCGCTGGTCCCACCGATACTCCCCTGCTCGAGGAGACCATAGGGGCCGCCTTCGAGCGCATCGCCGATCTCCACGCCGACCGCGAGGCGCTGGTCGATATCGCGAGTGGACATCGATGGACCTGGGCCCAGCTGGACGCCGCCGTCGATGACATCGCCCGGGGCCTCCTCGCGTCCGGTATCAAGAAGGGCGATCGAGTCGGGATCTGGGCTCCCAACTGTCCCGAGTGGACGATGACGCAGTTCGCGACCGCCAAGATCGGAGCGATCCTGGTCACGGTCAACCCTGCTTATCGGACCCACGAGTTCGCCTATGCGGTCCATCAGTCCGGCATGCGTCTCCTCGTGAGCGCGACGCATTTCAAGACGAGTGACTACCGAGCCATGGTCGACAGCACACGTGCCGACTGCCCCACGCTCGAGCGCGTGGTCTACCTCGACTCCGAGGACTGGGCAGCGCTCATCGACGAAGGACGCTCGCTCCCCTCCCCCGCGATCGCCGAACGGATGTCCACGCTGTCCGCGACCGATCCGATCAACATCCAGTACACGAGCGGAACCACGGGCTTCCCCAAGGGCGCGACCCTCAGCCATCGCAATATCCTCAACAACGGCTACTTCGTCACTGACACGATCGACTTCACCGAACAGGACCGGCTGTGCATCCCGGTGCCCTTCTACCACTGCTTCGGCATGGTGATGGGCAATCTGGGGTGTGTGACCCACGGCTCGACGATGGTCATCCCGGCACCAGGATTCGATCCCGCGGTCACACTGCAGACCATCCAGGACGAGCGGTGCACCGGGGTGTACGGCGTACCCACGATGTTCATCGCGATGCTCGCTCATCCGGACTTCGCCTCCTTCGACCTGTCGAGCCTGCGCACCGGGATCATGGCCGGCGCGCCCTGTCCGGTCGAGGTGATGAAGCGGTGCATCACCGATATGCATATGGACGAGGTGTCCATCGCCTACGGCATGACGGAGACCTCGCCGGTATCGACACAGACCCGGGGCGATGACGATCTGGAGCGACGTACTGCCACCATCGGCCGAGTGGGACCGCATCTCGAGATCAAGATCGTGGACCCGTTGACCGATGAGACGCTCCCTCGCGGAGAGACCGGCGAGTTCTGCACCCGCGGGTACTCGGTGATGCTCGGATACTGGGAAGACGAAGCGAAGACCGCCGAGGCCATCGACCACGAGGGCTGGATGCACACCGGGGATCTGGCGCAGATGCGCGACGACGGTTACTGCGTCGTCGTCGGCCGGATCAAGGACATGGTGATCCGCGGAGGCGAGAACATCTACCCCCGCGAGATCGAGGAGTTCTTCTACGCGCACCCCGATATCGAGGATGTCCAGGTCATCGGCGTCCCCGATGAGCGCCTCGGTGAGGAACTGTGCGCCTGGATCCGCATGCGGGAGGGCACGGAGCCTCTCGACGAAGTATCGGTCCGCGAGTACGCCGAGGGCAAGCTGGCGCACTACAAGATCCCGCGCTACGTCAAGATCGTCGACGACTTCCCGATGACGGTCACCGGCAAGATCCGCAAGGCCGAGATGCGGGAGAGCTCGGCACGCGAGTACGGACTCGCCTGAGAGCAGCTCATGGGCCGCACCTGCGGTCGAGCTGCACGACAGGCACACTGCGAGACATGAGGCTGCTGTTGATGTCCGACACGCACGTGCCGACACGAGCGCGCGATCTGCCCGACCGCCTATGGGCCGAGGTCGATGCAGCCGATGTGGTGTTCCATGCCGGCGACTGGATGGATCTCGCACTGTTCGAGCGTCTCGAGGAGAGATCCGCCCGCCTCGTCGCTTGCTGGGGCAACAACGACGGTGACGATCTGCGGACGCGGATGCCCGAACGAGCCGATGTCGAGCTCGACGGCATCCGCTTCACGGTGGTGCACGAGACCGGGGCGTCGAAGGGCCGCGAGAAACGTATGGCCGTGCTGTACCCGGACACCGACGTACTGGTCTTCGGCCACAGCCACATCCCGTGGGACACGGTCGCCGACAACGGCCTGCGACTGCTCAACCCCGGCTCTCCCACGGACCGCCGACGCCAGCCGCACTGCACCTACATGACCGCGACCGTCGCCGACGGACAACTGCGCGACGTCGAACTCCACCGGCTCTAGTGGTCCGTCGACTTGTGCGATGGCGCGAGGTGGTTAGCGTCGATATCAGACGTCCAACTCATCTGGGAGGCAACCATGCCCACACGCCACGCACGCACCGCTTGGGACGGCGGATTCGAGGACGGATCCGGACAAGTCGAGCTCACCGACTCCGGTCTCGGCACCTTCGAGATGTCCTTCCCGAAGCGCTCGTCCGAGGATGGCGGCGGAGCGACCAATCCCGAGGAGCTGATCGCCGCGGCTCACTCCTCCTGCTACACCATGCAGCTGACCGCGCTGCTCGGCCAGCGCGGTGCGACGCCGATCAGCATCGAGACCTCGGCAGCCGTCACCCTCGGCCCTGACCCCGAGGGCGGTTTCAAGATCAGTCGTATCGACCTCACGGTCCGCGGCGAGGTCGACGGCATCGACGAGGCCGGCTTCGCCGAGGCGGCCGAGGAGGCCAAAGCCGGCTGCCCGGTCAGCAAGGCCCTCGAGGGCGTCGACACCATCACCTTGGACGCCGCGCTCGAGACCGCGTGACGCACTCCACTCGTGGCTCCATGGGCCGCGAGGAGGAGACGAGTACGATGCTCAGGGCCCACTCGTGGGCCCTGAGTTCTCGTTTCTAAGGAGAGGGCATGTCGGTCACCGACGTGGACCTGAGCGCGTTCGACACCCCTGGCCGGGGGCGCGGCCTGCTCGATGTGTTCCGCCGCCGCTATCTGTTGCGACTACTGGTACGCAAGGGCACCGCCACGCGCTACCGCAACTCCGTCCTCGGCTGGACGTGGTCGTACGTCAAGCCCGGCGTGCAGTTCTTCGTCTACTTCTTCATCATCGGCATCGTCCTCAACGCCCACCGCGATGTCCAGTACTTCCCGGTCTACCTGTTCTCCGGCCTGATCCTTGTCAACTTCTTCAACGAGGCCTTCGGCAATGCGACGACGGCGATCGTGGAGAATCGTGCGCTCGTACGCAAGATCTACCTCCCCCGCGAGCTGTTTCCCGTTTCGGCGATCATCGTCGCCCTCATCCATTTCCTGCCGCAGGCAGCAATCCTGCTGGTGATCGTAGTGATCCTGGGCTGGGTACCCACTCTCACGTCGGTCGCGATCGCCGTCGCCGGGCTCGCCTTGATGGCGACCTTCGCGCTCGGTCTCGGGATGATGTTCGGTGCCGTCAACGTCCGTTTCCGGGACGCGCAGAACTTCGTCGAGATCATCCGCATGGTAGCGATCTGGTCCACCCCGACGATCTACACCTGGGGCCTGATGCGTGATGTGCTGCCTCAGTGGGCCTTCAACATCTACTTCTCCAACCCACTGGCGATCGGTGTCGAGATGTATCACGAGGCCTTCTGGGCGCCGGTCATTGATGGAACCGCCGTCTGGCCACCCAATGCCCTCTGGAACATAGTTGCCGCCGTGACCCTCTCCCTGCTCACCGTCGTCGTCGGCCAGCTGATGTTCCGTCACTTCGAGCGTTCCTTCGCCCAGGATCTGTGAGGCCGATGTCCGACCCCGCCCTGCCCAGCATCATCGTCGACGATGTCACCAAGCACTTCCTGAAGCGCAAGACCCACTCGCTGAAGGAGGCCTTCGTGACGTGGGCCAAGCGCAAGCCGGTCCGCGCCGATCGCTTCATCGCCCTCGACGGGGTGAGCTTCTCCGTCCCGGAGGGCGAGGCCGTCGCCGTCCTCGGACTCAACGGCTCGGGCAAGTCGACGACGCTCAAGCTCATCTCCGGCGTCCTGGAGCCGGACGAGGGCCATGTCTACACCCGCGGCCGGGTCGCCGGACTCATCGAGGTCGGCGCGGGCTTCCATCCGGATCTCTCCGGTCGCGAGAATGTCTACCTCAACGCCGCGATCCTCGGGATGAACCGCCAGCAGATCGAGGAGCGCTTCGACGACATCGTCGAGTTCTCCGAGATCGGCGATCACATCGACCAGGAGGTCAAGCACTACTCCTCGGGCATGTTCATGCGTCTCGCGTTCTCCGTCGCGATCCACGTCGATCTGGACATCCTGCTCGTGGACGAGGTCCTCTCGGTCGGCGATGCACCGTTCCGGGCCAAGTGCGAGAAGAAGATCGCCGAGCTCACGGCGGAGGGCGTCACGATGCTCGTGGTGAGCCACAGCCTCGGCATGGTGCAGAAGCTCTGTACCCGCGGCATCGTCCTGCACAAGGGCAAGAAGGTCTTCGACGGCCCCATCAGCGAGGCCGTCGCACGGATCAAGTGACGGCTCGTCGCGAGGCGCCTACCGCTCACCGACCCGCCCTGCGGCCCTGCCTGCAGACCATTGGTCTTCCGCGCTAGAGTTGTCGGGACTTCACCCACTCCTCAGCACACTCCGGAAGAGGCGATTCAGGCCGTGGCCGAGTCCTCCACCACAACGTCCAATTCCGACGCCCAGTCCCCCGACTTCGGAGCCAATGAGTGGCTCGTCGAGGAGATGTACGAGCGGTTCGCCAGCGACCCGTCGTCGGTCGACTCCCAATGGGCGGACTTCTTCCGCCAGGGCAACTACGCGGGCGAGCAGAACGGGGCCGCGTCGAACGGCGCGGCGGCCAAGCCCGACTCGGTCGCCGAGAAGGCCGCAGCCTCCCCGACCCCCACCACGCAGCCGGCCGACAAGACAGCCAGCGGCGAGCGCGCGCAGACGCGCGTGCCCGATAAGGACACCGCCGCGACTCCCCCGGCTGCCAAGAGCACCGAGCCGAAGGCCACTCCGACCAAGAAGAGCGGCACGCCCAAGGCCGCGCCTGCTACCGCCCAGCAGCCGCAGGGCCCCGGCGAGGTGGAGAAGGTCGTGCTGAAGGGCGCTGCCGCCCGCACCGCCACCAATATGGACCAGAGCCTGTCGGTCCCCACCGCCACCAGCGTGCGCTCGGTTCCGGTCAAGCTGCTGTTCGACAATCGCATCGTCATCAACAATCACCTCGCCCGGGCGCGCGGCGGCAAGGTCTCGTTCACGCATCTCATCGGCTTCGCGGTCGTGCAGGCGATCAAGGCGATGCCGGAGATGAACATCGGCTTCGAGCACAACGACAAGGGCAAGCCCGTCCAGCTCAAGCCCGAGCACATCAACTTCGGCCTGGCCATCGATCTGCCCAAGCCCGACGGCACCCGCCAGCTGCTCGTGCCGAGCATCAAGGCCGCCGAGACCATGGACTTCGCCCAGTTCTGGTCCGCCTACGAGACGATGGTCAAGAAGGCTCGCGACGGCAAGCTCGAGGTCTCGGATTTCCAGGGCACCACCGTCAGCCTCACCAACCCCGGCGGCATCGGCACCAATCACTCGGTGCCGCGCCTGATGGCCGGCCAGGGAGCGATCATCGGCGTCGGCTCGATGGAGTACCCCCCGGAGTTCCAGGGCGCCTCGGAGCACACCATCGCGCAGATGGCGATCTCCAAGATGATGACCCTGACCTCCACCTACGACCACCGCGTCATCCAGGGCGCCCAGTCCGGTGAGTTCCTGAAGCGCGTGCACCAGCTGCTGCTCGGTGCCGACGGGTTCTACGAGGACGTCTTCCGGTCCCTGCGCATCCCCTACGAGCCGATCCGCTGGGCTCAGGACATCGCGGTCAGCCACGATGACCAGCTCCCCCGCCAGTCGCGGGTGCTCGAGCTCATCCACGCCTTCCGGGTTCGCGGCCATCTCATCGCCGACACCAACCCGATCGAGTACAAGATGCGCACGCATCCCGATCTCGACACGGCCTCGCACGGTCTGACGCTGTGGGATCTGGACCGGGAGTTCGCCACCGGCTCGTTCGGCAACGCCTCGGGCAAGCCGCTCATGAAGCTGCGCGAGATCCTGGGCATCCTGCGCGACTCGTACGTCCGCACCATCGGTGTGGAGTACATGCACATCCAGGACCCGGGCGAGCGCGAATGGTTCCAGGACCGCCTGGAGCGTCCGCACGTCAAGCCCCCGCGCAGCGAGCAGTTGCGCATCCTGCAGAAGCTCAACCAGGCCGAGGCCTTCGAGACCTTCCTGCAGACCAAGTTCGTCGGACAGAAGCGCTTCAGCCTCGAGGGCGGCGAGACCACCATCCCGGTGCTCGACGAGATCGCCTCCGGTGCCGCCGCCGACGGCCTCTCCGAGGTGTGCATCGGCATGGCCCACCGCGGCCGGCTGAACGTCCTGGTCAACATCGCCGGCAAGGACCCGAGTCAGGTCTTCCGCGAGTTCGAGGGCAATATCGACCCGCGTACCGTCCAGGGTTCCGGCGACGTCAAGTACCACCTGGGCGTCGAGGGCGAGTTCACCTCGTCCAAGGGCGACAAGGTCAAGGTCTCCGTCGCGTCGAATCCCTCGCACCTCGAGGTCGTCGACCCGGTGCTCGAGGGCATCACGCGGGCCAAGCAGGACCGGCTCAACCGCGGCGAGGAGTTCCCGGTGCTGCCGGTCCTCGTCCACGGTGACGCCGCCTTCGCCGGTCAGGGCGTGGTGGCCGAGACCCTCAACCTCTCGCAACTGCGCGGCTACCGCACCGGCGGCACGATCCACCTGATCGTCAACAACCAGGTCGGGTTCACCACCAGCCCGTCGTCATCGCGCTCCTCGACGTACTCCACCGATGTCGCGCGCATGATCCAGGCGCCGGTCTTCCACGTCAACGGCGACGATCCCGAGGCCTGCATCCGGGTGGCACAGCTCGCCTATGAGTACCGCCAGACCTTCCACAAGGACGTCGTCATCGACCTGGTGTGCTACCGCCGCCGAGGCCACAACGAGGGCGACGACCCGAGCTTCACGCAGCCGCTGATGTACGACACGATCGAGAACAAGAAGTCGGTGCGCAAGCTCTACACCGAGGCCTTGGTCGGTCGCGGCGACATCACGATGGAGGAAGCCGAGGAAGCCCTGGCGGACTACCAGAAGCGTCTGGAGTCGAACTTCGCCAAGGTCAAGGACGCCACCGAGATCCCCGACTACACGCGGATCCCCGAGTACCCGGCCAAGCCCTTCGAGAGCGGCTACGTCACCGCGGTCTCCCCCGAGGTCCTCAAGGCCGTGGCGGACGCCTACACGACGGCGCCCGAGGACTTCACGGTGCACCCGAAGGTGATGCCACAGCTGCAGCGCCGGGCCCAGTCGATCACGGCCGGTCCCATCGACTGGGGCACCGGCGAGATCATCGCCATGGGCTCGCTGCTCCTCGAGGGCCGTCCGGTACGCCTCGCGGGCCAGGACTCGCGTCGTGGCACCT
The DNA here is from genome assembly GCF_007421815.1 of Aeromicrobium piscarium. Lineage (GTDB taxonomy): Bacteria > Actinomycetota > Actinomycetes > Propionibacteriales > Nocardioidaceae > Aeromicrobium > Aeromicrobium piscarium. The sequence continues at coordinate 261,485 of NZ_VLNT01000002.1, forward strand.
TCTCCTCGCGCTTCGCCGTCATCATCGACCGGCACAATGCGGCCGAGTGGACCCCGCTGTCGCACGTCGGCGGGGACCAGGGCACGTTCTACATCTACGACTCCCTGCTGAGCGAGTACGCCGCGCTCGGCTTCGAATACGGCTATTCGGTGGCTCGTCCCGAGGCACTGGTGATGTGGGAGGCGCAGTTCGGCGACTTCGTCAACGGCGCCCAGTCGGTGATCGACGAGTACATCTCCTCCGGCGAGACCAAGTGGGGCCAGAAGTCCGGTGTGGTGCTGCTGCTGCCGCACGGCTACGAGGGTCAGGGCCCTGACCACTCGTCCGGTCGCATCGAGCGCTTCTTGCAGCTCGCCGCGAACGACGAGATGCGCATCGCCCAGCCGTCCACGCCCGCGTCGTACTTCCACCTGCTGCGCAAGCAGGCGATGGAAGCCGACCACCGTCCGCTCATCGTCTTCACGCCCAAACAGCTGCTGCGGCGCAAGGCAGCGACGAGCATGCCCGATGACTTCACCCGCGGCGAGTTCCGTCCGGTGATCGCCGATGACGTGGTCGAGGCCTCGACCGTCGAGCGCGTGATCCTCACCTCTGGTCGTGTCGCGTACGACCTGCTCGATGAGCGCAAGAAGCGCGAGGACTCCCGCACGGCGATCGTCCGCGTGGAGCAGCTGTACCCGCGCCCCGAGAACGAGATCCTCGCCGAGATCGCGAAGTACCCGAACGCCGCCGAGGTGCGCTGGGTGCAGGACGAGCCGGAGAACCAGGGACCGTGGCCGTACTACGCGCTGCACCTGCGCGACCTGCTCGGTCTGCCCTTCACGGTCGTCTCGCGCCCGGAGTCCAGCACGACGGCGGTCGGCTCGCACGCGGTCCACGTCACTGAGGCGCGCGATCTGATGGACCAGGCCTTCGCCTGAGCGGCGGGTAGCAGGCGTGTACTTCACCGATCGCGGCATCGAGGAGCTCGCGTCGCGCCGGGGAGACGAGGAGGTCTCCCTGGCGTGGCTCGCGGAGCAGTTCTCGGCCTTCGTCGACCTCAACCCGGAGTTCGAGGTGCCGGTCGAGCGGCTGGCCACCTGGCTGGCCCGGCTCGACGACGAGGACGAGTGATCCGGTGGCCTTCGAGGAGCAGCCGGTCGTGCGAGTGCTCCCCGGCGCGCTCCCGCCCAGCGACTGGTCTTCAGCGATCCCCGCGGTACGGCAGCTGCTCAACGAAGGGCTGGAGCTCGGCCCGGGAGTGACCTTCCTGGTGGGTGAGAACGGGTCGGGCAAGAGCACGCTCGTGGAAGCCGTCGCCGGCGCCTACGGCCTGTCGCCTGAGGGCGGCAGTACTCAAGGTGCCCATACCACCCGGACCAGCGAATCGGGACTCGGTGAGGTGCTGACATTGCAGCGGGGCATCGGGGCGCCTCGGTGGGGTTTCTTCCTGCGCGCGGAGACCATGCACGGGTGGTACACGTACAGCGAGAACCACGCGGCGCCGACGACACCGGACTATCACGCGATGAGTCACGGCGAGTCCTTCCTGGAGGTCGTCCGCACCCGATTCACCTCGGCGGGCTTCTACGTGCTCGACGAGCCGGAGGCGGCGCTGTCGTTCTCCTCCACGCTGGCGTTGGTCGCGGCACTCGGCGAGGTCGTCCGCGAGGGCGGTCAGGTCCTCTGCGCGACCCACTCCCCCGTGCTCGCCGCCCTGTCCGGTGCCAGGATCCTGGAGGTCGGTCCCTGGGGTCTGCGTGAATCGGCGTGGCAGGATCTCGAGCTGGTGCGGCACTGGCGCGGATTCCTGGACCATCCAGATCGCTATCTTCGCCACGTGATGGTCGACTGATACGAGCGTAGGGTCGGGCCATGAGCACTCAACGCGAGACGGCGCGCTCGTTGATGGAGCGCCACGGCACCACCTTCGCCGAACAAGCAGGTATCACGCTGCGCGACAAGCCTTCGCCCCTGTACCGGCTGCTCGTCCTGTCCACGCTGCTCTCGGCGCGTATCGACAGCGATATCGCGGTGGCCGCGGCACGGGAGCTGAGCAGGGCCGGTTTCCGCACGCCGCGCCGGATGGCCGACGCGACCTGGCAGCAGCGGGTCGACGCTCTCGGACGGGGCCACTATCGTCGCTACGACGAGCGCACCTCGACCCAGCTCGGCGACGCGGCCCGGTTGTTGCTGGACCGCTATCGCGGGGACCTGCGCCGGCTGCGCGACGCATCCGCCGATGCTGAGGAGATCGGACGACGCTTGCAGGAGTTCCCCGGTATCGGTCCGACAGGGGCGGCGATCTTCTGCCGCGAGGCCCAAGGGATCTGGCACGAATTGGTCCCCTCGATGGATCAGAAGGTCCTGGACGGCGCGCGCGAGGCCGGCCTGCCCGACAAGCCGGAGCGGCTTGCGAAGCTCGTGGAGCCCGGCGAGCTGCCGTCTCTCGCCGCCGCCTGCGTGAGAGCCGCCCTCGCGTGATGCCCGCCCGGAGCGGTGACTTAGCCACCCCTCGCCCGCCGCGGCGGTGGGCTACGCACCTCTCGACAGGGGCTGGACGGGTGCGTAACTCACCGCCCGCGGAGCCTCCGCGAGTGGTGCAATCCGGCCCGCGAGTGGTGCGGATTCGCCCCTGGATCCACCAGAAGAGGGCGGATATGCACCACTCCGCCGGGGGACCCCGCGCTCGGGAGCGGGGCCGACACAGGTGGGGTCAGCGGGTGAGGACGATCTTGCCGAAAAGATCGCCGTCGATGACCTTCTGCAGGCCCTGCGCGGCATCCTCCATCGCGATCTCCGCCTCGATCACCGGACGCACACCCGTGACATCGAGGAACTCCGCCAGCCGGGCGAGCTCGTCGCGCGTGCCCATGGTCGAACCGTGGACGCGCATCTGCTGGAAGAAGATCCTCGTCAGCTCGGCGGCCTTCGGCGCATCGCCTGATGTCGCACCGGCGATGACGATCGTGCCACCCGGGCGCATCGACTTGATCGAGTGCGACCAGGTCGCCGCGCCGACGGTCTCGATGACCGCGTCGACCTTCTGCGGCAGCCGGGCACCGGACTCGAAGGCCTCGTGCGCACCGAGCTCGATCGCCCGCTCGCGCTTGTCGGCATCGCGGCTCGTCGCGAAGACCCGGAAGCCGGCGGCACGTCCGAGCGCGATCGCGGCGGTCGCCACGCCACCGCCCGCACCCTGCACCAGCACCGCGTCACCCGGTCGCAGTCCCGACTGGGTGAACAGCATCCGGTAGGCGGTCAGCCAGGCGGTCGGCAGACATGCCGCTTCGGCCATCGAGAGACCCTCGGGCTTGGGCACCACGTTGCGGCGCGGCACGGCGACCCGCTCGGCGAAGGTGCCCTGGTACCGCTCCGACAGCAGCGAGCGGCGCGGGTCGAGGGTCTCGTCATCGCGCCACGAGGGATCGGAGATCACGGCATGCACGATGACCTCGTTGCCGTCTTCGTCGAGGCCCGCGGCGTCGCAGCCCAGGATCATGGGCAGCGACTCCTCGCGCAGGCCGACACCGCGCAGGCTCCACACATCGTGATGGTTGATCGAGGCGGCCTTGACGGTCACGGTGGTCCAGCCCTCGGGCACCTCGGGCTCGGGACGGTCACCGATGACGAGGCCCTCGAGCGGGCTATCGGGGTTGATGGATCCGGCGTAGACGGCGAACATGCTTCTCCTGATGTCGGTCAGTACGGTCGGCGGGCAAGTCCGTCGCGACGTGCCGTGTCGGTCACGGCCCGCGCCACCACCTGCGCCACCCGCGGGTCGAAGGGCGAGGGGATCACATAGTCCTCGCGCAGATCGTCGCCGACGAGGTCGGCCAGTGCCGACGCCGCGGCGAGCTTCATGCTCTCGGAGATCTCGGTGGCCCGCACGTCCAACGCGCCGCGGAAGATCCCCGGGAAGACCAGCACGTTGTTGATCTGGTTCGGGAAATCCGACCGCCCCGTCGCGACGACACGGGCGTGCCGGCGGGCCACATCGGGATGCACCTCCGGATGCGGATTGGCCATCGCGAAGACGATCGCATTCGGCGCCATCTGCGCGACCGCATCCTCGGGGACGGTGCCGCCGGAGACACCCACGAACACGTCAGCATCGACCAGGGCGTCCTCGATCGAGCCCGCCGACGCCCACGGCGAGCAGAACTCCGCGAGCCACCGCTTGATCTCGGTGAGATCCTCGCGCTCGGGCACGAGAACGCCGGTGCGGTCGACGACGCTGATCTTGCGGATCCCCGCGGCGCGCAGGATCTTGGCGATCGCCACGCCCGCGGCGCCGGCGCCGGAGATGACGACCTTGAGCTCGTCCAGCTCGCGGTCGGTCAAGCGGGCAGCGTTGATGAGCGCCGCGAGCGTCACCACGGCGGTGCCGTGCTGGTCGTCGTGGAAGACGGGGATGTCCAGTCGCTCGATGAGTCGCCGTTCGACCTCGAAGCACCGGGGCGCGGAGATGTCCTCCAGATTGATGCCGCCGAACGAGGGCGCGAGCCGGGCCACCGTGTCGACGATCTCGTCGACATCGGTGGTGTCGAGGGCGATCGGGATCGCGTCGACCCCGCCGAACTGCTTGAACAGCACGGCCTTGCCCTCCATGACCGGCATGGACGCCGGAGCGCCGATATCGCCCAGACCGAGCACCGCCGTGCCGTCGGTGACCACCGCCACCGTGTTGGACACCCAGGTGTACTCGTGTGCCAGCTCGGGGTCGGCGGCGATCGCCTCGCACACCCGCGCGACACCGGGCGTGTACGCCAGCGAGAGGTCGTCGGCGTCACGCAGCTCGACGGTGGAACCGATCGCCATCTTGCCTTGGCGATGAAGGGCGAAGACCGGATCGGTCTCGTCGGGAAGGGTCATGTCGATATCCGGGGAGGCTGAGATGTCATAGGCGACCATGCGGGTGTCCTTGAACGCGTGGGGCGGGGCGTGGAGAGGTCACCGGTCTGGCGGCCAGAAGCGGAGATGTCCGCAAGGGCGTGGGTGTGCCTCGGACAGTCTCTCACACCGGATCAGGCCGGCTCGTCGCGGCTCATCGCCCGGCGTCCCGGGCCTGAGAACAGGCACGCCAACACCACCAGCGCCGCGAGCGCCAACACCGGCGAGACGCCACGGACGACATCGTCGCCGGCATCGCGAAGGTTCCAGGCCAACCCCAGCGAGATGAGCTGGGCGACCAGGACCGGCCCACGACCCCCGTGCCGGCCCCGCATCACCGCGATCGCCGCGACCGCCAGGCCACCGCCGAAGACCAGGAGCATGAGGGCGATACCGACGCCGAGGCCGACCCGTTCGGCCACGAGGTGAGTGAGGTCGAGGACGGCGAGCCCCAGCAGCGCCGTCGCCTGCACGAGGGCGATCGCCCCGGCCGCGACGAGCAGCCGACGCCCGGTCGGGTCAGCGGTGGTGGACACGCCACTCAGCCTAGAGTGTGGCGCCTCGCGCGAGGGCGCCCCGACGAGACCGAAACGCGTTACAACGGGTCCCGCCGACGAGCCACCTCGACACGTGTGAGATAACCGACACCTCTCACAGGCGTATCACTCTTGTCATGTATTCGAAACCTTGCGAGAGTAGTCCTCGAATGCCGCCGGGCTGTGCGATACGAGCCTGCCTCATTCTCATCCAGAAAGCCGCCAATTTGGGAAGGAGCGTCCTCATGGACTGGCGCCACCGTTCCGCCTGCCTCGACGAGGATCCCGAGCTCTTCTTCCCCATCGGAACCACCGGTCCCGCGATCATGCAGATCGAAGAGGCCAAGGTGGTCTGCCGCCGTTGCGACGTCCGCGAACTGTGCCTCCAGTGGGCACTCGAAAGCGGTCAAGACCACGGAGTGTGGGGAGGCATGAGCGAAGACGAGCGCCGTGCACTGAAGCGTCGCAACGCACGAGCCAGGATCCGTACTGCGTGACCTCACGCTAGCATGTCGAACCCCGGGGCCCTGATGGGCACCGGGGTTCTTCGATGGTGCGACCTCTCAGGTCACCCTGACCGCGAACGCGCAGGACGCTCCTATGGATCGTCAAGCCCTGGCGGGGGCTGATTCAAGGATCCGGTAGAGGTCGCGAGCGATGTAGCGCTTGAGGCAGCGTTTGATCTCGCGGTTGGTCTTGCCCTCGCTAGTGCGTCGCGCCACGTAGTGGCGGGTGGCGTCGTCGTAACGGATGCGGGATAGCACGATGGTGTGCAGCGCTCGGTTGAGCTGGCGGTCGCCGTAGCGGTTGAGCCGGTGGCGGGTGGTGACCGTCCCGCTGTTGGCCGGGATTGGAGCAGCGCCGGCGAGCATTGCGAATGCGGCCTCGGAGTGGATCCGGCCCGGGGTGGGACCAGGCGCACAGGTCGCGGCCACGATCGGCCCGACGCCCGGTTGGGCGAGGAGATCGGGTCGCCAGGACCGCATGATGACCCAGATGGCCTTCTCATGCTCAGCAGCCTCATCAGCCAGCGTCCGGGCGCGGCGCGCCAGGGACGGCCGGGCGACGACGGTCGTGGCGGTCTCCACGTCCCACGCCGCGTTCAGGCGCATGGACGCGGCGGTGCGGATCGTCGCGGGGAGCTTCTGGCCGCGGAATCGCTCGCGGATCGACTCCGGTGCGGTGATGACCAGGCTGAACAGCTGCCGTTGGGCGTCGGTGGAGGCGTTGACAGCTGAACTGCGGGCAGCCAGCAGCACCGACAGCGCCTGGCGGTCCCCGCCTCCTGCCACGTGGGGTACCGAGCTTGGCCCGTGAGAGTGCTTCCCGGGCGGCGCGGATGGCGTCGAGCGGGTCGGACTTCGCGCCGTTGCGCCGCTTGGCCCGGCCGGGTCGGTCGAGCTCGATCACGACCTCCCCACGACGCTCGAGGTGTCGGGTGAGGCCGGCGCCGTGCCCGCCGGTCCCTTCGATCGCCCACGCCCGCAGTGCTGCGTGCTGGTCGGTGAACTCCACCAGCTGGGCGTAGCCATCAATGGTGGCCTCGACGGTGATCTCATCGAGCACTCCGCCGGTCGCGGCGTCGACCACGGCCCAGCACCATCAGGCTGCGAAGGGAACCCTCACAGTCAGGCGAGGTCGACGTTGATCGTGACCATCGCACCGCCCAGCGGCGAGCGCTCGAAGGAGAGCGATCCACCGAGTTCGCTCTCCACCAGCGTCGTCGCGATCGACAGTCCCAGACTGGCGCCAGCGTCGAAATCATCATCGAATCCGCGGCCATCGTCACTCACTCGCAGCCGCAACCGCCCCCGAATCCGGTTGACAGCGACGGTCACCCGGCCCTCCGGGCTCGTGAACGCGTGCTCGACCGCGTTCTGCAAGAGCTCCGAGAGCACCATGGCGAGCGAGGTCGCCACCTCCCCGGGCAGCAGTCCGAAACTCCCGATCCGCTCGGCCCGCACGGTCACCTGGTCGGCGAACTCCGGGATGGTGCGCAGCAACGTGTCCGCGACATCGTCGAAGGGCACCATCTCATCGAAGGACTGGCTCAGCGTCTCGTGCACGAGCGCGATCGAGCCCACCCGCCGCTCCGCCTCCCGCAGGGCCTCCTTGGCCTCATCGGCGACGACCCGCCGGCTCTGCAGGCGCAGGAGCGCGGCCACCGTCTGCAGGTTGTTCTTCACCCGGTGGTGGATCTCGCGGATGGTCGCCTCCTTGGAGACCAACTCCCGCTCGCGCAGGCGCAGCTCGGTCACATCGCGCAGGAGCACCAGGTAGCCCTCGCGGTGACCCCCGCAGGTCAGCGGCACGATCTGCATCCGCAACGAGGCGTCCACGCCTTCGACATCGGCGACCGACTCGGTGTCGCCGAACAACGCGGCGAAGCCGCGGTCCGTCGGGCGGTGGTGCAGCAGCTCGCTCGTGACCGCCACGAGATCGGCTCCCACGAGATCGCTGCGCAGTCCGAGCCGCCGGTAGGCCGACATCGCATTGGGACTCACGAAACCGACCCGCCCGGACGCATCGGCGCGGATCAGCCCGTCGCCGACCCGCAAGGTATCGGCGAGCTCCTCCGTGCCCGCGACGGGGAATCGCCCCTCGCGGACCATCTGCAACAGCACATCGCTCGTCTGCGCGTAGGACTGCTCGAGCGCGCCGGGGAAACGACGTGCCTCGCGATAGCGGCGTTGTCCGAGCAGCGCGATGGTGCACCCCTCATAGCGCACCGGGATGGTCTCGACCTGCACCAGGACACCGTCGGGCAGCTGCTCCTCGCCCGGTGGCTCCTCACGCGGCACGAAGGAGCCGACGATGTCCTCCAGCAGGGTCGTGGGCCCGGTCGCGGGGCGGATCTGGGCCGCGGCCCACCAGCCCTTGCCCTCCACGTCGGCGACCCAGAGCACCAGGTCACAGAAGGCGAGATCGGCGATCATCTGCCATCGCGCCACAAGCGCCTGGAGTCGCCCGGTCTCAGCGGCGGAGAGCGAGCTCTGCGAGTCGGCGATGTCCTCCAGCGTCGGCACGTCGTCAGCCTACTGCGCCCAACCGGCCAGTAACCTACGTCACATGAGCGAGCACAGCGCACCCATGACCACGATCTGCTCCGCACTCGTCGACCAGAGGCGGTTCCCATCGACGAATCGGGAGCACATCTCGGTACAGGTGGCGGCATGAGCGAGCAGGAGATGCCCGAGCCGACGGGTCCGCACGGCGGCCACCACGCCCTGGACGTGGCACGCGCGCACGGCGTGACCACCATGTTCACCCTTTCCGGCGCCCACGTCTTCCCGATGTACGACGCCGCGGTGACGACCGACGATCCGATGCCGATCATCGACGTGCGGCACGAACCCTCGGCCGTCTTCGCCGCCGAGGCGATCGGCAAGCTGACCCGCACTCCCGGGCTCGCCGTCCTGACCGCCGGGCCGGGCGTCACCAATGGCGTGAGTCCGATCGCCCAGGCGCACTTCTCGGGCGCGCCGCTCGTCGTCGTCGGCGGCCGCGCGCCCGCGGCCACCTGGGGCAGCGGCACGCTGCAGGAGCTCGACCATCCCCCAATCGTGGAGTCGGTCACCAAGTCCGCGCGGACCGCCGGATCGCTCACCGAGATCGCGCCCGCCGTCGACGAGGCGTTCACCGCGGCCCGCGCCTCACACCGCGGACCGACCTTCGTCGACATCCCGATGGACGTGTTCTTCTCCAACGGCCCCGTCGAGCACATCGCCAGCGGAGAGGCCACCGTGGTCGAACCAGATCCCGATGACATCGCGCGGGTCGCGGCCCTGCTCGCCCAGTCCCACCGCCCCGTCCTCGTCCTGGGTTCGGATGTCTGGTCCGATCACGCCGACGAGGCGGCCCTACGCTTCGTCGAAGGCTCGGGAATCCCCGTCGTCGCCAATGGCATGGGTCGCGGTGTCGTGCCCGGCGGCCATCCGCTCCTGGTCACGAAGGCACGTTCACCAGCACTGGGCACCTGTGATCTGGCGATCGTGGCCGGCACACCCCTGGACTTCCGGCTCGGGTTCGGACGCTTCGGGGGCAAGGACGGCGCCCCGGCCGCCACGACCGTGCACCTGGCCGACTCCCCCGGGCAGGTGTCCTCCCACGCCGAGCTAGGTGCCTCTGCCGCCGGAGACCTCTGCACCCTCTTCGACGCCCTGCTCGAGGCATTGCAGTCGCAGCAGCGCCGACCGGACTGGAGCACCTGGACCGATCAGCTCCGGCAGACGGTCGCCGGCGCGGTCGAACGGGACAAGGCGCTACTCGGCGCCGAGGCCGATCCGATCCACCCGGCCCGCATCTACGGCGAGCTGCTCCCCCGGCTCGACGACGATGCCGTCGTGATCGGAGACGGCGGCGACTTCGTGTCCTTCGCCGGCAAGTTCGTCGAGCCGCGTCGCCCCGGTGGCTGGCTGGACCCGGGTCCGTACGGCTGCCTCGGTGCAGGACTCGGTGCCGCGATGGCGGCGCGCATCGCCCGTCCGAGCAGTCAGGTCGTCTTGCTGCTGGGCGATGGGGCCGCCGGCATGTCGCTCATCGATGTCGACACCCTGGTACGACACAATCTCCCGGTCGTGATGATCGTCGGCAACAACTCCGCTTGGGGGTTGGAGAAGGCCCCGATGCAGATGCTCTACGGCTACGACGTCGCCGCCGACCTCGCACCGAGCACTCGCTACGACCAGGTGGTGACGGCGCTGGGAGGCGGGGGTGAGATGGTCACCGATCCGCGCCAGATCGGCCCTGCCATCGACCGGGCTTTCACCTCCGGCGTCCCCTATCTGGTCAACGTCATGACCGATGTCAACGCGCAGTACCCCCGCGCGACCATGGGCGTCTGACCCGGGGCCGCGGTATGACACTGGAGATCCGCCGTCCGTCCGGCGACGAGCTCGTCGCGGCCGGACGGGTGGTGGTCGACGGCTACACGACCGACGGGCATCTCACCACCGGCGATGAGTACGGTAGCTGGCTGGCCGATGCGGCCGGACGTGCCGACGACGTCATCGTCGCCGTGCACGACGGCGCCGTCATCGGATCGATCACCTGGTGCCCGCCGGGGTCACCGTATCGGGAGCTGGCGACGAGCGATGACGAGGGAGAGTTCCGCGCCCTCGCGGTCGACCCGGCTCATCGTGGTCGCGGAGCCGCCCGCGCGTTGGTCGGCCGCTGCCTCGACGAGGCCGCGGAACTCGGCCTGTCACGGATGTGGCTCTGCTCGATGCCGACGCAGACGAAAGCCCACCGGCTCTACGAGTCGATGGGCTTTCGCCGCGTGCCCGAGCGCGACTGGTCGCCACCGGACCCCCGTGGCATCTCCCTGTGGGCCTTCGTCCGCGAGATCGCCTGAGGTGACCTCGATCCAGCGCGGCGACGCCCCAGGTCCGGCGTACGAGCGGTGATCGAGTAGGCGCAGCGAACTCTGTGAGCACGTGCCGTATCGAGATCACCTTCCGTCGAAGGGACCGTCGGGTTCAGTTGCCGGTGAGCTCCTCGGCGGCGGCACGCAGATCCTCGACCTGCTTGTTCGCCCCGGCGAAGGTGTAGTTGGTTCCCGAGGTGATCGGGAAGGCGTGACCGGCCTTGACGGCGGGCAGCGCCTGGAAGGACGGCGAGTCGATCAGCTGCTGCACCGCGGGATCAGGCGTGCCGTCGATGCCGACATCGTAGAAGATCGCGTCCTGATCGGCCAGATCGGGCAGATTCTCCATCGCCAACTCGGTGACATAGCGCTCGGGGTTGTCGGTGTACGCCGGGTTGTATCCGAAGCCCGCCGCCGTGATGCGGTCGTAGAGCAGAGCCTTCGACGTATCGACCCAGATGGTGCCGTCCATGATGCCGAGCGAGGTGACCTGCAGGTCGGCGAGACCCTCGCCGTACTCGTTCTGGATGGCCGCGAGAGACTTCTCGAGCTCAGCCTGCTCGTCCTCGTAGTCGGTGCTCCTGCCGACGGCCTCGGCGACCAGCGGGTAGTTCGCCCAGACGTCCGTGGGCTCGGCGATCTTGAAGATGACGGTCGGCGCGATCTCGGACAGCTCGTCGTAGTCGATCGAGAGGCTGCCGTGGTCCATGCCGATGATGAGATCGGGATCGGCTTCGATGACCTTCTCGATGTCGACACCCTCATAGGAGCCGACCACCGGGACATCGGCGACCTTGTCGAAGACCTCGGGCTCGAGCTCGGAGTCGATGAGCTCACCCTCCAGCTGTGCCACGGGAACGACGCCGAGATCCGCGAGCTCCGAGCCGGTCCGCCACAGGGCGATGACCCGCTGCGGCTCGGCCGGTACCTCGACCTGCTCGCCGGTGAAGGTCGACTCGACGGTGCGGGTGTCATCGGACGACGCGTCCTGCGACTCTCCGCCGCCGTCACCGCATGCGCTCAGGGCGATCGCCGCCGCCAGTGTCACGGCGCCGGCCTTCCAACTCGGTCTCATGGGTGCCTTCTTCCGGGGTGTTCATCGACAGAGACAACGGTGAGGCTAACCTAAATCCGTGAGCGCCGTGCATGCACCCCCTGTCGGGCGTTCGCGTACCCGTCGCCAGGCCGGTGCCACGGTCGTTCTCGCGGTGCTCCTAGCCGTCGCGATCGCGCTGAGCCTGTCCATCGGCGCACGGTCGATCCCACTCTCGACCGTGCTGGACGCCCTCCGCGGCTCCGCCAGCACGGCCGACGCGGTCGTCATCACGAGCCAGCGATTGCCACGCACCCTGCTGGGGCTCCTGGCGGGGCTGGCCTTCGGCATGGCCGGAGCCCTCATGCAAGGGCATACGCGCAACCCGCTGGCCGAACCCGGACTGTTCGGCGTGAACGCCGGTGCCGGTTTCGCGGTGGCGATCATGGCCTTCGCGTTCGGTGTCAGCACGCCGATCGGCATCATCGGCGCGGCCCTCATCGGCGCGGCCCTCGCGTCCTTCCTCGTCTTCTTCCTCGGACTCGGCCATCTGCGCGGCGGAGCCCTGGTGATGCTGGCCGTCATCGGCACGACGGTCTCAGCGCTCCTCAGCTCGTTGACCTCGGGAATCGTGCTGCTGGACCGGCAGAGCCTCGATGTCATGCGCTTCTGGGAGGTCGGCTCTCTCGCCGGGCGCGATACCTCCTATGTGCCGCTGCTCGCCGTGCTCATCGTGACCGGAGCCGTCGTCGCGATCGCCAACGGATTCTCCATCAACTCCCTCGGACTCGGTGAGGACGTCGCCCGCTCGCTCGGCGTCAGCATCATCGCGGCCCGGGTGCTCGGCATCATCGGCATCACCCTGCTGGCCGGTGCCGCGACGGCGGCCTGCGGTCCCGTCCTCTTCGTCGGACTCGTCGCTCCGCACGCGGCCCGGCTGATCAGCGGCCACGACTACCGCTGGCTCGTGCCACAGGCCGGCCTGATCGGCGCGGCGCTACTGCTGATCGCCGACACGATCGGGCGCGTCATCGCCTCTCCCGGCGAACTGCAGGTGGGCATCGTCATGTCCATCGTGGGTGCGCCAGTGCTGATCGCGATCACCCGACGCCGCAGGATGGTGGCTCTGTGAGCACCGAGACGCGTACGGGATGGGCCATCGGGCCGGTCGGGACCCGCTGGCGGCGGCGCACCGCGATCGCCACCCTCGTCAGCATCCTGCTGCTGCTGGCGATGTGGTGGCTGACCATGACGACCGGCGCCCTGGCGATCAGTCCCGGCCGGGTCGTCGCGACGCTCACCGGCGGCGGAACCCGGATCGAGAACCTCGTCATCATCGACCGGCGCCTCTCGCGGCTGCTGGCCGGGTCCCTCATCGGCTTCTGCCTGGGCACGAGCGGCGCGCTCACGCAGACGATCACGCGCAATCCGATCGCCACCCCCGACATCCTGGGCGTCTCAGCCGGTGCCGGCACCTTCGCGGTCCTTGCCCTCGTGCGGCCGGAGACGACCGAACGACTGCTCGGGGTCTCCACCACCGTCGCGCTGGTCCCCGTCGCGATCCTCGGCGGCCTGATCACGACCGGGGTGATCCTGACCCTCGGATGGCGCGGTGGATTCGACGGCTACCGACTGGTGCTCGTCGGTCTGGGCATCAACGCCCTGGCCCTGGCCCTCACCTCGTGGCTACTCACCCGCGCGGAGGTCGAGGAGGCAAGCGTCGCCGTGCGATGGCTGGTCGGATCCCTCGGCGGGGTGCGCATGGGTGACGTCGTCTACCTCGCTCCGATGGTGGTGCTCGCCGTCCTCGTCTGCCTGCGGCTCGCCGGCGGCCTCGGCGCCCTGAGGCTCGGCAGAGACATCGGCCAGGCGCTGGGAGTCTCCGCCGGCCGCACCGAGGCCGGCGCGCTCATCACGGCGGTCGCCCTCGTGTCGGTCGCCACCGCCGCTGCGGGACCGATCGCCTTCGTGGCCTTCGTCGCGCCTCAGGTCGCCATGCGACTGTTCGGCACCGCCGGTCCCCCGCCCCTCGCCTCCGGCCTCGTCGGCGCCCTGCTGCTCGTCGGAGCGGACTTCCTCGCCGCGCGTCTACCGCTCGAGCTGCCGGTCGGTATCGTCACCTCGGTGCTGGGAGCCCCGGTCCTGCTGTACCTCATGACCCGACATCTGCGGAGGACCAGTGTCTGACGTTCCCTTGCACGTCCGCGGGGTGACCGCCGGCTACACGTCGCGAACCGTGCTCCGCGACGTCGATCTGACGATCGACAGCGGCAAGATCACCACGATCATCGGTCCGAACGGCTGCGGCAAGTCCACCCTGCTGCGCACCATGGGTCGTCTGCTGCGCCCCACAACCGGGGACGTGACGCTGTTCGGCGACGCGGTCGGGTCTCTGCGCACCAGACAGATCGCCCAGCGCCTGGCGATCCTGCCGCAGAGTCCGGTGGCTCCCGAGGGGCTCACCGTCGCGGACCTCGCCGCGCGAGGGCGACAACCGCACCAGCCCTGGTACCGGCAGTGGTCGGCGGCCGACGAGGCGATCGCGGCCGAGGCGATGGAGGCGACCGGCGTCCTCGATCTCGCGGACCGTCCGCTCGACGAGCTCTCCGGCGGCCAGCGCCAGCGCGCCTGGATCGCGATGACGCTCGCCCAGGAGACCCCGCTGCTCCTGCTCGACGAGCCCACGACGCATCTCGACCTGGCCCATGCCGTCGACGTGCTCGACCTCGTGGTCCGACTGCGCGAGCGCGGCAAGACGATCGTCCTCGTCCTGCACGATCTCGGCCTCGCCGCCCGCTACAGCGACCACATCGTGGTGATGAAGGAGGGCACGATCGTCACCGAGGGCGATCCCCTGTCGCTGCTGCGGCCGGAGCTGCTGCGGGAGGTCTTCGGCCTGCAGGCCCACGTCTTCGCCGACCCCGTCGACGGACTGCCCACCGTCGTGCCGACGAGCCATGCCTGAACCGTCGGCCGCGCCGCGCACCGGCGCCGGAATGCTGCGGCAGACGATCCGCCGGCAGGGGCGACGGCTGCTGCTCGCCTATCCGCTCATCATCGCGTGGCAGCTCGGCGAGGCCCTCACCCCGGTCGTCATCGGACTCGTCGTCGATCACGGCATCGCCGGCGACGATCTGGGCCCGTTCCTGCTCTGGCTCGGCGTGCTGGCAGCGCTCATGGCCGGGTTCAGCCTCGCGTACCGCTTCGGCGGACGGCTGGGCTTCCGCAGCGTGCAGGAGGAATCGCACACGCTCCGCGAGGAGATCGGCGGCCATGTGCTCGATCCTCGCGGGGCCGACACGGATCAGCTGCCCGGCGAGGTGCTCTCCCTCGCCACCGCCGATGCGAACATGACCGGCATCGTGGTCCGGCAGTTCGGCTTCGCCCTCGGCTCGCTGACCGCGGTCGTCGTGATCGGGGTCTGGCTGCTGTGGACCGACTGGGTGATCGGCGTGCTCGTCATGCTCGGCATGCCGCTGACCGTGGCCCTCACTCAGCTCCTCGCTCCCGCTGTCGCGCGGCGCACCACGTCACAGCAGGCGACGATCGCCCGTGCGGCCGGCGTTGCCAGCGACCTGATGGCCGGCCTCCGCCCCCTCAAGGGCGTGCACGGCGAGGACGTCGCCGCCGGGCGCTACGCGCGGGCGAGCCTCGACGCCCAGCGCGCGAGCATCACGATGGCGCGCTCATGGGGCGTCCTGTCGGGTGTGAGCTCAGGCCTCAGCACGCTCTTCCTCGGTATCGTCGCGGCCGTCGCCGGGATACGGGCGCTCGACGATGCGATCACCCTCGGACAGTTCATCGCCGTCGTGGGCGTCGCGCAATATCTCGCCGAGCCGATCGTCGCCCTCGGCGAGCTGACCGCTCAGGCGGCGGCCTCGCTCGCATCCGGGGCGCGGATCAGCCGCTTCCTGCACACACCCCCGCTCGTCCCCGAAGGTCCTGTCGAGCTCAACACGCCGGCTGACCGGCTGACCGTCGAGGAGCTGGACCTCACGGTGAAGGGCGGCGATCTCGTCACGATCGTCAGCGACGATCCCGCCTTCGACGCCGCGCTCATCGACACGCTGCACGGGACACGGCCGGGCGGCGGACGGGTCCTCCTCGGCGAGCACGAGCTGTCGGCGCTGAGCATCGCGTCGCGCCGCACCTCGATGCTCGTCGTGGACCACGGCGCCGATCTCTTCGAGGGCACCGTGCTCGACGCGATGGATCCCGACCGCGCGCTGTCGAGCGAGCAGCTCGACGTCGTGCTCGATGCCTCCGCGGCACACGATGTCATCGCGGCCCACGAGGACGGGCTCGACCACCACCTCCGCGCCAGTGGCGGCACGCTGTCCGGTGGACAACGCCAGCGGCTCGTCCTGGCGCGCTCGCTCGCGGCGGACCGGCCCGTGCTCGTGCTGCACGACCCGACCAGCGCGGTCGACGCCGTCACGGAGCAGCGGATCGCCGCCGGGCTCCGCTCCGTGCGAGCGGGACGCGCGACCCTCGTGCTGAGCTCAAGCCCGGCCCTCCTCGACGCCAGCGACCATGTGGTCGTCGTGCGGGCCGGTCGCGTCGCCGATCGCGGCACCCACCGCGACCTGCTCGCGCGCGACGACACCTACCGTGAGGCGGTCATCCGATGAGCCGCGCGATCCTGCCGATCGCGGACCGACGCACGACCACGCGCCACGCGTGGGCGCTGCTGCGTTCCCATCGGGGACCGTTGACCGTGAGCGTCCTGTTGTTCGCCGTCGTCGGCTTCGCCGGGATCGTGCCGCCCTTCGTCTTGGGCTCGATCGTCGATGTCGTCAACTCCGGCGACGGCACCGCCCGCGAGGTGCTGACGCGCAGCGCGATCATCGTCGGCGCCGCGATCGTCGGGGCAGTGGCCACCACGGGGTCCGCCGTGCTTCTCGCTCAAGCGGCGAATCCCGCACTGGCGCGCCTGCGCGAGGAGGTGCTGGACCGAGCGCTGCACCAGGACACCGAGCGATTGGAGGCCGCGGGCACAGGCGACCTCATGTCCCGGGTGGGCGACGATGTCCGACAGATCAGCGAGTCGCTCGACAACGCCATCCCCGAGTTCGTCCGCGCGGGTGTCGCTATCGCCTTCACCGCGATCGGGCTGTTCGCGCTCGACTGGCGACTAGCGCTCGCCGGACTGCTGGCAGCACCGTTCTATGTGTTCGCGCTGCGGTGGTACCTGCCCCGTTCGGCACCCTTCTACCGGCGTGAGCGGATCGCCCAGGGCGAGCGGGCCGAGGCGCTCGTCGCCGGTGTGCACGGCGCCGCCACATTGCGTGCGCTCGGCCGCGAGGCGGGCGCTCGCGGCCGCATCCACCATCATTCGCGCGCGACGCTCAGCCAGGCCGTGCAGGTCTTCGCGCTGCTCACGCGCCTCTTCGGCCGCATCAACTTCGCCGAATGGGTCGGCCTGACCGCCGTGCTGACGACCGGATTCCTCCTCGTCCGCGCCGATGCCATCACGATCGGCGCGGCGACGGCAGCCGCGCTGTACTTCCACCGGCTGTTCAATCCCATCGGCGCCGTCTTGATGATCTTCGACCAGATCCAGTCCTCGGGCGCATCGCTGGCCCGACTCGTCGGTGTGCTCGAGCTACCGTCACCGACACCCGAGCAGCCGCACGAGGGATCTCCCGTGGTGCGGCTGGACGGTGTCTCCCACCGCTATGGAGACGGTCCCGAGGTCGTCCGTGATGTCGACCTGGAGATCGCACCGGGTGAGCACGTGGCGCTCGTCGGTTCGACCGGTGCCGGCAAGTCGACGCTGGCGGCGATCGTCGCCGGGCACGTGGAGCCGTGCTCGGGCGAACGCGACGTGCGTGGTCGCTTGACCCTCGTGTCCCAGGACGTGCATGTGTTCGCCGCGACCGTCCGCGACAACATCACCCTCGCCGCGGCGGGCCTCGACGATGACGGCGTCTGGGCGGCGATGCGCACCGCTCGGTGCGCGGAATGGGTCGGCGGGCTCCCCAACGGCCTCGACACCCGCGTCGGCCACCTCGGGCATCCGCTCACCACCGCACAGGGGCAACAGCTCGCTCTGGCCCGGTTGGCGGCGCACGACCCGCAGATCGTGGTGCTCGACGAGGCGACGGCCGAGGCGGGTTCGTCGGGCGCCCGGCTCCTCGACGATGCCGCCCACGCGGTGATCGCGGGACGTTCCGCGCTCATCGTCGCCCACCGACTCAGCCAGGCCCGGGAGGCCGACCGCATCCTCGTCATGGAGCACGGCCGCATCGTGGAGGCCGGGACCCACGACGCTCTCGTCGCCGCCGGCGGCCACTACGCCGAGCTCTGGGAGGCCTGGAGCGCCCCCACCCTCGCCGACTGACAGCCCGACTCGCCTCGGCCGGTGGCGGTAGGTGGTCAACCTCTCGCCACCGTTGGCGGTACATCGGCAACCTCATGACGACTCGATGAGGTTGACCGCGTACCGCCGCTGGCGAGGAAGGGTTGAGCACGCACCGCCACCGAGTTCGCCGGGGCGTCCTCAGACCACTAAGGTCGCACCATGGCCAGCACCGTGACCCATGTCGTGACCGCCGAGCACACCGCCCGGGCGGTCGGCAGCGGGGATCTGGAGGTCCTCGGGACCCCCGTCGTGATCGCCTGGCTGGAGGAGGCGACCTGCGCGGTCCTCGATATCGACGAGCGGCAGACGAGCGTCGGCACGCGGATCGAGGTCGACCACCGTGCTCCGAGCGCGGTCGGAGCGACCATCACGGCCACCGCCTCCCTCGCCCATCAGGACGGCCGGCTCCACCGCTTCCAGGTCGCCGCCCACGACGAGCACGGCACCCTCGTGGCCGCCGGCGAGATCCGGCGCATCGTCGTGGACCGGGAGCGATTCAACGCCCGTGTCCCCGATGTGGGAAACTAGGACACCGAAGCGTCGAGATCAGGAGGACCTCATGGGTAAGACCGGCCGCAAGCGCCGCGCGCGTCGCAAGAAGAACGCGAACCACGGCAAGCGCCCCAACGCGTGAGTCGTCACTGACGTCCGAGAGCCCCACCCCCGGTGGGGCTCTCGGCATGTGAGGGTAGCCTTACTCGCATGCCACGACTACGCCGCGATGTCGAGATGTTCCCCATCAGCCTGCGCGAGCTGGAGGTGGCCGCCGTCCACGACGTGACGCCGGGCATGCGGCGCATCACCTTGCGCGGCGAGCAGCTGCGCGCCTTCACCACGCCCGACGGCATCGACGTCCCGGAGCTGCGCAACGACGGCTTCGATGATCACGTCAAGGTCTTCGTTCCCGGCGCGGGCGAGGAGCGGCCGGTGCTCCCGGTACAGGTCGAGGGCCACCTGGACTGGAAGGCACCTGACACCCGGCCGATCGCCAAGGACTACACTCCGCGACGCTGGGATCCCGAGGCCGGGGAGCTCGACCTGGATTTCGTCCGCCACGAGGCCGGCTTCGCCACTCGCTGGGCCGAGAACGTCCGCGTCGGCGACTCGGCCTGGATCGCGGGTCCGAAGATGTCCTCCGCAGTCCCCCACGATGTCGACTGGCTGCTCATCGCCGGCGACGAGACGGCCCTTCCGGCCATCGGACGACTGCTGGAGGAACTGGACCCCTCTGTGCCGGCGACGGTGTTCGTCGAAGTCGCCGAGGCAGGCCATGAGCAGGAACTGCGGGTGGGGCCCAACACGGAGCTCACCTGGCTGCATCGCGACGGCGCGGAGCCCGGCACCACCGATCTGTTGGAGAAGGCGATCCGCGAGCTGGACTGGCGCCCGGGCGATGCCTACTGCTGGGTGGCCGGCGAGGCCGCGACGCTCAAGCCGATCCGTGCCCACCTGGTCCACGAGCGTCAGGTCCCGCGCGACTGCCTCGATCTGACCGGGTACTGGCGCCGTACCGAGGTGACCACCGACGACTCCGGCGTCCCGACCGACGATGTCGCCGATGACGAACGCATCGCCCGCCACGAGCGCCTCCACGAGCTCACCGATCTGACGACACCGTTCGCGATCCGGGTCGCCGTCACCACCGGCGTGATCGAGGCGCTCGACGCCGAGCCGCGGTCGGCCGAGACCCTCGCCTCCCGGCTGGGTCTCCACGCCCCTTCACTGCGAGCCCTGCTCGACGTACTGGTCGCCGAGCAGATCGCCACGTTCGAGGCGGGAGTCTACGGACTCGACCTGATGGGGTCCGAGATGGCCGGGGACGGGCATTCCCTCGAGGAGTACCGCCTCGACGGCATCGAGGCGATGCTCCACCTGAGCATCGCCGATCTCCCCGATGTCATCGTGAACGGCCGACCGACCCGCACGGTGGCCGAGCGCACCGCGGACGCCCCCGACCTCGTCGCGTCCCTGCGGCGGTTGGGCGAGGAGAACACCCAGTGGGTGGCACCGTCGATCGCTCAACGCCATGACTGGACTCGCTATGAGCACGTCGTCGCGCTCGGCCCGGGGGCGGGTCACGTGCTCGAAGCGGTGCTGCGGCAGGCGCCGGACATCACGGCGACGCTCGTGGGCCTGCCGTCCGAGCTCGAGGTCGTCTTCGCCGAATCGCTGACTCAGGCCGGGCGAGTGACGGCCCATCGCGCGCATCCGCTCGCCCCGCTCTCGGTCACCGGCGACGTGGTCCTGACGGTGGATCTCCTGAAGACTCTCGCCGATGCGGACGCGGCGTTGGCGCTCGGCCAGTTCACGGCGCCGCGGATCGTGCTCGTCGAACGAGTGGCCGACGACCCCCACGATCACGAGGAGGCCGCCGCACAGCTCCTGCACTGGTGCGCTCACGGAACGGGTCTGCGCGACGAGGCGTCACTGCGCGCCCTCGTCGCGGACTCGCCGTACACGATCGTCGACGAACGCGACGCGGGCTGGGGCGTGCGCCTCTACACCCTCACCCGCTGAGTGTGGGGGTACCTCCCACGAGCGCAGCGAGTAGGGGGAACGTTTGGACGGTGACATCGGGCGTTCGACCGTCCAAACGTCACACTCACCGAGGACTCACGCTCAACGAGAAGACGGTCAGTCGGCTTGTTCGCGGAACTCGACGTGGACGGTGCGGATCGACAGCAGGACACGCTCGCGCAGGGGCGGCGGCGCCGTCTCGCTGCACGAGCGCGAGAGCAACGCCTTGACGAGCACATCGATCTCGTACTCGGTCAGGCAGTCGCGGCAGTTGTCGATATGCGCCTGGATCTGCTCGCAGCTGGCGTCCTCGAGTTCATGGTCGATGAACAGGTAGAGCTTCTGGAGCGCTTCCGTGCACTCGGGTCCGTCGCACTGGCTCATGCCGCCACCGCCTCACGGGAAAGAACACTAGGCCGATGGCGGCATTCCTCAGTACCCATCGTTCGCTCGCTCATGCGTCGTCACCCGCCTTCGCGACGGCCATGCCGCGGCCCCGGGCGTAGTCGGTCAGCATCTCGCGCAACTGGCGACGGCCACGGTGCAGGCGCGACATCACGGTGCCGATGGGCGTGTCCATGATCTCGGCGATCTCCTTGTACGGGAAACCCTCGACATCGGCGAGATAGACCGCGTAACGGAAGTCCTCCGGCAGCGCCTGGAGCGCCTCCTTGACGTCGCTGTCAGGCATCCGCTCGAGGGCCTCCATCTCCGCGGACTTCAGTCCGCTCGACGTGTGCGCCTCCGCGGCGGCTACCTGCCAGTCCTCGATCTCCTCGGTGACCTGCTGCGGCTGACGCTGCTTCTTGCGGTACGAGTTGATGTAGGTATTGGTCAGGATCCGGTACAGCCAGGCCTTGAGATTGGTGCCGGGCTTGAACTGGTGGAACGAGCTGAACGCCTTGGCGTAGGTCTCCTGGACGATGTCCTCGGCATCGGCGGGATTGCGCGTCATGCGCAGCGCCGCCGAGTACAGCTGATCCAGGAACGGCAGAGCATCGGCCTCGAACCGCGCTTGGCGCTGTTCGGGGGTTTCCTCGTTGAGTACGACGTCGTCGGTGGCCATCTCCTCGAAGTCTACGGGGATCGGCCTCTCAGGACACGCGAGCATCGACTACCTCCTCTGCAGCAACAACGCGCGGACCCGCCGGCCTATTCCGCCGCGACCGGCTCGACCAGTTCGGGACCGTTGTTGCGCACGTTGTTGACCGCGAGCGAGACCGGCCAGGCGTCGAGCACCCCGGGCGTGGCGGGGACGAGTTCCGGCAGCAGCTGTGCGCCGGGCACGTCGCGATCCAGCCAGTCGTCACCGATGCCGGAGGGAACCAGCAGCGGAGCGCGGTCGTGCAGCCGTCCGTCGTCACCCTCCGCCGACGTGGTCAGGATGCTGTAGCTGAGCACCCAGGTGCCCTCCGGGTCCTTCCAGAACTCGTAGATCCCGGCGAGCCCGAGTCCTGCACCTTCCCGGCCGGTGAGGTAGAAGGGCTGCTTGCGCGGTTTCGCTCCATCGGCACCGGCCTGGGGCTGATACCACTCGTAGAACCCGTCGGCGGGCACCACGGCACGACGAGAGGCGAAGGCCCTCCGGAAGGACGGCTTCTCCGCGACGGTCTCAGAGCGGGCGTTGATGAGCTTGTTGCCGATAGAGGGGTCCTTGGCCCAGGAGGGGATCAGTCCCCAGCGCGCCGTCACGACCTCTCGCCAGGATCCCGACTCGTCCCGCCGGCCCACGATGAGAGGCTCAGGCTTGGTGGGCGCGGCGTTGTAGTCCGCCTCGGCCTCGACGTGCAGGTCGCCCAGTCTCGCCTCGAAGTCCCGTTCCAGTTGCGACGACGTTCGTGACGTCGCGTATCGGCCGCACATGTCGTCATGGTGCCAGCCCCATCCAGCGAGTCGCCTGACGGATGTGGAGTCCTTGCCTAGGATGAGAGGCAGACGACGCCGACCCCGGGGACAGTATGAGAGCCGACGACGCCCAGCGCACTTCGCAGCGCAGCGATGAGGCGTTGGTCAGTGCTGCCCAGGCGGGGGACGCCACCGCTTACTCAGCGCTCTTCGATCGTCACCGCCCGGCTGTCGAGCATCTCGCGGTCTGCCTGACCCGTGAGCGAGCCTCCGAGGCGCTCGTCGGCACCGTGTTCGCCGAAGGGCTGTCCCGCGTGCTCGCCGGAGAGGCCGACGATGCGGCGATCCGCCCATGGCTGCTCGGACTCACGCTCGATGCCCACGGCGCGGCGTCTCCCGACTCCGCGGCGTCGCGTGCCTGGCAGAGCCTGACACCGGTTCATCGCACGGTCCTCTGGCACACGGTCGTCGAGGAGGCTCCGGCCGCCGAGACGGCCCTCGTGGCCGGCGTCCGGCCCCAAGAGATCCCCGCGCTCCGGGCCGGAGCGGAGACCGCCCTGCGGACGGCCTATCTCACTCGCCAGCGCGAGGATGCCGCCGCCCTGCATGCGCGCACCCATCTGGACGATCTCTCGGCCCACGCCGACGCGTGCGCCACGTGCCTCGGCCTGTGGTGGGCCGTCGAGGACCTCACCCATGCCCACGAGCTGGCCGCAGCGACCCTCGGGCCCGTGGCGGGACGCTACCTGCGCGAGCCCACCTCACGGCGCGCCGCTCCTGTGCGTCCGCGCTGGGTGCCCGCGGTTCTCATCGCCACCGCCGCCACCCTCCTGGCGGCCACGAGCGCGGGCGCGCTCGCAGTCGCCCAGTGGGGTCCTTCCAGCGTCCCCACCGCGTGGGGTGGTCTTCCGTCCGTGCCGAGCGCCAGCGCCTCTCCCACACCGGATCCCGAGACCCCTGAGGAGCCCACGCCGGAGAGCACCGAACCCACCACGGCCGAGCCCTCGCCGGACGACGAGGACACGCCCGAACCCTCGACCGAAGCCCCTGCGCCCTCGACACAGCCACCCGATGCTCCTCCACCGAGCGCGCCGCCCGCCGCCATGGGCGTCGGCTTCGCCTTCGGCGATCCGGACCGGCTCGCCGAAGGCGGCCAGCGCCTCGTCCGCATGAATCTGCAGTTGGTCGGCGAGCAGGCCTCGCCGGGCGCCCGACAGGTCACGGTGCGCTTCGATATCGACACGACCTTCAGGTTCTCCGGCGCCTCCGGCCTCTCCTGCGCCCCGTCCTCGAGTGCAGTGACCTGCACCCGGACGCTGCGGCCCGGTGAGACCGCTCGGGCCTCGGTGACGGTGGTCGCCGATGAGGTCCGTGGCCGGGCCCACGTGTGGTCGAGCGATACGTCGGGATCGCCGCGCGGCCACTCCTTCTCCTTCGGCCCGTGGGCCGGCGGGGAGACCCCACCGCCCAAGCCCGGGCCCGTCCCCGAGGACACCCCCGGGCCCAGCGGCGGCGACGCCCCGACCTCGGGTGATGACGACACGCGTCGTCCAACCACGGAGTGACCCCGCCACGGCGACGGATGAGCGACTCAGGTCGCGGATGCCGGGCTCGTCCGGGTGCGGTAAGAATGACCTATGACGCTTCTGCGCACCGTAGCCCGGCCCATGCTCGCCACTATGTTCGTCTACGGCGGCACGATGGCGCTGCGCAACGCCTCCGCGATGGCTCCCAAGGTCGAGCCGATCGCGGACGCGGCGCGCTCGATCGCCCCTGCCGCCCCCATCTCGGCCACGAACCTCGTCCGGCTCAATGCCGCCGTGCACGTCGCCGCCGGACTGGCCTTGGCCACCGGGCGCTTCCCGCGCGCGAGCGCCCTGGCGCTCGCGGCGACGATGCCCGCCACCACAGCAGTGGGACACCAGTTCTGGAACGAGACGGATCCGGATGCGCGACGCAACCAGGCGATCCACTTCGCCAAGAACGTCTCGATGACCGGTGGTCTGCTGTTGTCGACCCTCGACCCTGACCCCAAGAAGCGCTGGATCGGCGCCCGTGCCAAGAAGAAGGTGGTCGACACCGGGCACGCCATCGCCGATCAGGTCGATGACCTGCGGAGCTGAGGCGTGACCGACTGGCCCGCTCCCGTTCGCAGCCGGCCCCTCGAGGCCGATGTCACCATCCCGGGCTCGAAGTCGCTCACCAACCGCGTACTCGTCCTCGCCGCGCTCGGCGAGGACGAGTCGCGTGTCGAGCGACCTCTCGTCTCGCGCGACACCGACCTCATGGCCGCGGCACTTGAATCGCTCGGGGCCCAGATCGAGCGCCAGGCACAGCAGTGGACCATCCGTCCCATCGAGTTCGGGGATGCCCCAGTCGAGATCGATTGCGGCCTGGCCGGTACCGTCATGCGCTTCGTTCCTCCCGTCGCGGCCCTCGGACACGCCCCGGTGACCTTCGACGGCGACCCTCGGGCGCGCGAACGGCCGATGACAGGCACCATCGCCGGCGTGCGAGCCCTCGGCGCGGAGGTCGATGACCACGACCGAGCCAGCCTCCCCTTCACCGTGCGTCCGCAGCCGGATGCCCGAGGCGGCGAGATCGCGATCGATGCATCGGCATCGAGTCAGTTCGTCTCGGCACTGCTTCTCGTCGGCGCACGGTTTCCCGACGGGCTGCGGATCCGGCATATCGGCGATGCCCTCCCCTCGCAGCCTCATATCGAGATGACCATCACCCAGCTGCGCGAGCGCGGCGTGCGGGTCGATGCCGAGACCTCCAGCTGGACCGTCCATCCCGGTCTGATCGCCGCACGGGACGTGACGATCGAGCCCGACCTGTCGAATGCCGGGCCCTTCGTCGCAGCGGCCCTGGTCACGGGCGGGAGGGTTCGCGTCCACCAGTGGCCCGAGGACACCGACCAGGCCGGCGATGCCTGGCGGTGGATCGTTCCCGCCTTCGGAGGCTCGGTGCATCGCGACGACGACGCCCTGGTGTTCTCGAGCGACACCGCACTCACAGGCGTGGATCTGGATCTCCACGATGTCGGCGAGCTGACGCCGGTGGTCGCGGCGCTCGCGGCCCTGGCCGACGGCCCCTCGACGCTACGAGGGATCGCCCATCTCCGGGGGCACGAGACCGACCGACTCGCCGCGCTCGCCACCGAGATCAACGCCCTCGGAGGTGAGGTCACCGAGACCGCCGACGGCCTGCGCATCGTGCCGCGGCCGCTGCACGCAGGGGTCTTCGGCACCTACCACGATCACCGCATGGCCCACGCCGCGGCGGTGCTGGGGCTCGCGGTCCCCGGTCTGGTGGTGGCGGACATCGAGACCACGGCGAAGACGTACCCGGACTTCCCCGCCGACTGGACGGAGCTGTGCCGATGACTCGTCGCGAGCGCGACGAGCACGAGGCCTATGACCGCCCCCGGCGGCGTGGGAGCCGCCCGCGCACCAAGGAGCGCCCGGACTACGACGATGCCGCGGTGGCCCAGGTGGTCACGATCGATCGTGGCCGCTACACCCTCGACCTCGACGGCGGCCCCGTCACGGCGATGAAGTCACGGCCGCTGGGCAGGCAGGGCGTTGTCGTCGGAGACGAGGTGCGAGTGGTGGGCGATCTCTCCGGACGTGACGGTACGCTCGCGCGGATCGTCGAGGTCCTCCCTCGCCGCACCGTGCTGCGCCGTACGGCGGACGACGACGAAGCCCTCGAGCGGGTGGTCGTCGCGAATGCCGACCAGCTGGTGATCGTCCAGGCCCTCGCCGACCCTCCCCCGCGCGCCGGGCTCATCGATCGATGCCTGGTCGCCGCCTACGATGCCGGGATCGAGCCCCTGGTCTGCTTCACCAAGGCCGACCTCGGCTCCCCCGAGGAGATGCTCACGCTGCTCGACCCGCTCGACGTCCGGGTCGTCGTGACCCATCGTGGTGGCGATCTCGATGAGCTGCGAACCCTGTTGCGCGATCGCACGAGCGTGCTCGTCGGGCACAGCGGCGTCGGCAAGTCCACGCTGGTCAACGCCCTCGTGCCCCAGGCGGCCCGCGCGACCAGCCATGTCAACGAGGTCACCGGCCGGGGGCGCCACACCTCCACCTCCGCGCAACTGCTGCGGCTGCCGTTCCCGGGGTCGATCATCGACACGCCCGGGATCCGCTCGTTCGGGCTGCGGCATGTGGAGACCGATCACATCATCCGTGCCTTCGACGATCTCGATGCCGTGGCGCGCGACTGTCCACGAGGATGCACGCATCTGGCCGAGGAGCCCGAGTGCGCACTCGACGTGGCGATCGCCGCCGGCGAGCTGCCTCGTGCCCGGGTGGAGTCCTTCCGCCGCATCCTGTCCAGTCGATCGCTCGCCACCGACTACTGACGCCTGACGCCATTGGGCGGTGCGTCATCCCGCACCCGAGGGCCTGATCTGCGTGCTGACGCACCGCCCACCTGCCTTCGCGCGGGCCGCCCGGGCGTTTCGTTACGCTGAGCCCATGGCCACCCCGTACTTGGACGACCTGCGTCTCGCGCACGTGCTGGCCGACTCGGCCGACAACCTCAGCATGGACCGTTTCGGCGCGGTCGATCTCAGCGTCTCAACCAAGCCCGACCTGACCTATGTGACGGAGTCCGACCGAGCGGTCGAGGCGACGATTCGACGCACCCTCGCCTCTGCCCGCAGCCGCGATATCGTGCTGGGTGAGGAGGAAGGCGAGACCGAGGGCACCGCTTCCTCCTCCGAGCGGCGCTGGATCATCGACCCGATCGACGGCACCTCGAACTTCGTGCGAGGCGTGCCGGTGTGGGCGACCCTCATCGCGCTGGAAGAGGCGGGCGAGATCGTCGTGGGCTGCGTCTCCGCACCCGCCCTCGGCCGCCGCTGGTGGGCTTCGAAGGCCGGCGGCGCGCACACAGGCAAGTCACTGTTGAGCTCGCGTCAGATCGAGGTCTCGCAGGTGACCGACCTCGCGAACTCCTCGATCTCCTACTCCTCGCTAGGCGGTTGGGCCGATATCGGCAAGCAGGTCGAGTTCCTCGAACTCCTCTCGCGGGCGTGGCGCACGCGGGCCTACGGCGACTTCTGGTCGTACATGCTGCTCGCCGAGGGCGCCGTCGACGTCGCCGCCGAGCCCGAGCTGAACCTGTGGGACATGGCCGCACTCGACGTCATCGTGCGAGAGGCCGGCGGCACCTTCACCGGGCTGGACGGCCACCCGGGGCCCTGGGGCGGAAACGCACTGGCCACGAACGGTCGCCTGCACGACGCCTCGATGGCGTTCGTCGGCTACTTCCCCGATGACGAGCCCGACCCGGAGGACAACGTGCGCCACCTCGACTTCGGTCGACACTAAGAGGTTCCCCCAGTAGGGGTGGTGTTGCGAGCGCCGCAGCCGTGGGATGCTCCGCAAGGCGCAGGCTCGCTGGCAGGCTTGGACGCCTTCCGAGAGACTGCACCGTAGCGGAGCGCCCACGGGGTGGCGCGCAGTAGCCACCCCTACTGGCGGAACCTCTAACTCCATCATGTGATCTGAGCTACACTCGCTGCACCCGGAGGTGTTCCATGCGAGTCAACGATGTCCTGACCTCGAAGGGAAGCGACGAGGTCTTCACCATCAGTCCCGATGCCAGCGTGTCGCAACTGCTCGACGTGCTCGCCGAGCTCAATATCGGCGCGCTGGTCGTCCGCCGCGATGACGATGACGCGATCGCCGGTATCGTGTCCGAGCGCGATATCGTGCGCAAGCTGCGGGGCGTGGAGGATCCGCGCACCGCGACCGTGGCCACGATCATGTCCGAGCAGATCCAGGTCTGCTCACCGGAGACCCCGCTGGCCGAGCTCACCGCCACGATGACCGAGTACCGGGTCCGCCACGTCCCCGTCGTCGACGACGGGCGACTGGTGGGGCTGGTGAGCATCGGCGATGCCGTGAAGTACCGCATGGACCAGTTGCAGTTCGAGCGCGACCAGCTCGAACAGTACGTCCAGGGCTGAATCCCGTGTTCTCGATCACTTCTCTTGTCGTCGACACTATTTCGATATATCGTTAACGTAACGACGATACGAAAGGAGGTCCCCCCATGGGACCCCACGACACCCCTGGACGCGCACCACGCCGTCCGTTCAATCCCCACGAGATGGACCAACATCTCGAACACCTCGCCCGCTTCGGATTCGGAGGTCCGCGAGGCCGCCGAGGACGCGGGGGCCGGAGAGGACGCGGGGGCGATGTCCGCGCGGCCGTCCTGTTACTCCTCGAGGAGTCGCCCATGCACGGCTACCAGCTCATCACCGAGATCGGCGAACGCAGCGAGGGCGAATGGACACCCAGCCCCGGCTCGGTCTATCCGGTCCTCCAACAGCTCGAGGACGAAGGACTCATCACCTTCGAACGCGTGGAGGGTCGCAAGAGCGCGCAGCTCACCGAGGCCGGCCGCGCCTACCTCGAGGAGCATCGCGAGACCTTCGGTACGCCGTGGCAGGTGGCCGAGGAACGGGGCGGGCAGCCCGCACGCGAGTCCGCCGAGTCCCTGCGGTCGCTAATCGGCGCCTGGACGCAGGTCATGCAGGCAGGAACGGACGAGCAGCGCCAGCAGGCCTCCGAGATCCTCGCGGATGCCCGCAAGTCGCTGTACCGCGTCCTCGCCGACGCATGACGGCGCGACGCGTCCGGATCCCCGACGACGAGCTGAACTGGAAGTTCACTCGCTCGTCGGGGCCCGGCGGCCAGCATGTCAACACCAGCGACACCCGGGTCGAGTTGCGCTGGTCGCTGGAGGACAGCACGGCCCTCGACGAGGCCGAGAAGGACCGCGTGCGCGAGCGGCTGCGCTCCCGTCTGCGGGACGGTGCCATCACGGTCGTGTCCTCCCAGTACCGTTCGCAGCACCGTAACCGCGAGGCAGCCCGAGCTCGCCTGATCGCGCTCGTGGAAGCGGCGATCACACCGGCCAAGCGCCGTCGCCCGACACGGGTCTCCAAGGCCGCCGATCAACGCCGGCTCGATGCCAAACGGCGCCGCGGCGACATCAAGCGTCAGCGCCGTATGGAACCCTGAGTCCCATGCCAGCCCTTCGCTTGCGCGGTCGCGAGGTCGAGCGCGATCGCGCTCTGGTCATGGCGATCGTCAACCGCACACCGGATTCGTTCTTCGATCGCGGCGCCACCTTCGAGCCGTCACGCGCCATCGACGCGGTCGCCCGGGCGATCGACGAGGGCGCCGACATCGTGGACATCGGCGGCGTCAAGGCGGGCACAGGCGACGAGGTCACGGTCGCCGAGGAGATCAGCCGCACCGTGCCCTTCATCGCGACGGTGCGCGAACGCTTCCCCGAGGTGGCGATCAGCATCGACACCTGGCGGGCCGAGGTCGGCGATGCCGCCGCACAGGCCGGGGCGGATCTGCTCAACGACACCTGGGCGGGTGTCGACCCGGCTCTGGGAGTGGTCGCGGCCGACCACGGCTGCGGCTATGTGTGCTCCCATACCGGCGGCGTCCGCCCTCGCACCGATCCGATCCGTGCCCGGTACGACGATGTCGTCGCCGACGTGATCGACGAGACCACGGCGGCAGCGGAGCGTCTCGCGGGACTCGGCGTCCCGCGCGAGGGCATCCTCATCGACCCGACCCATGACTTCGGCAAGAACACGTTCCACGGGCTCGAGCTCCTGCGCAGGACCGACGAGCTGGCCGCGACGGGCTGGCCCGTGCTCATGGCGTTGAGCCGTAAGGACTTCGTCGGCGAGACCCTCGACCTCGGCGTCGGGGACCGGCTCGAGGGCACCCTGGCGGCGACGGCGATCGCGGCGTGGAAGGGCGCGGCGGTCTTCCGGGCCCATGACATCGTCGCGACCCGGCGAGTCCTCGAGATGATCGCGACGCTGCGCGGTGAACGCCCTGTCGCCCGCCCACGCCGCGGTCTCGCTTGACCCAGGGCGGTCCTGCCCTCCCCACGCGCGGCCTCGTCCCCGAGGCAGCCTGACGGAGGATGTGTCTTCGTGGCGGCTGTAGCAACCGAGTCACATCCGCCGTCGCCCGGCACACACCATGCGGGCCGTCAGCGTTTGAGGAAGCGGGCGATGTGGTCTCCGGCCTCCTCGGTCGCGACGATCGAGGAGATCGACTCGGCCTCGGCCTCGAGATGCGCGGAGAGCGGGCGCTCCCACGACGACCGCACCAATCGGCGGGCCTGGCCGATCGCCGTCATCGGACGATCGGCCAACGATCCCGCCACCTCGGCCACCGTCGCGTCCAGCGCGTCGTCGGCGCAGAGGCGGCCGACGATCCCCCAGTCCCGCGCTTCCGTCGCCGGGAGCGGCCGCCCCGACACGATCAGGTCGAGAGCCCGCTGCTGACCGACCGCCCGCGGCAGCAGCCAGGACATCCCGCCATCGGGAGTCAGACCGACCGACGTGTAGGCGGTGACGAACTTCGCCGACTCGGTGGCCACCACGAGGTCGGCCCCCAGCGCGAAGGAGAAGCCGATCCCCGCCGCGGCTCCCTGGACGGCGACGATCAGCGGCTTCGGTAGAACCTGCATCGCCTCGACCGCACGGTGCGCGGAGTCCACCAGCTCACGCAGATAGGCACTGCGATCGTCCTCGCCCACCATCGCCGCGAGGTCGCCGCCGGCACAGAACACCCGGCCGTTGCCCCGCAGCACCACGGCACGCACGCGCTCGTCGGCGCCCATCGCCTCCACCGCGGCCTCCAGGGCGCGCGACGTCGGCAGATCGAGGGCATTGGCATCCGTGGGGCGGTCGAAGGTTACGTAACCAACGGCCCCCTCCACGGTCGTCGTCACTGTCGGTCGGTCATCGTTCATCGGTGTCGTCCTTCCTGGGCGCCGGCCGTCAAGAGGGCGGCGAGTTGGTGATAGGCCGAGGCATCGTCGAGGCCGGTCAGTGCCTCGATCTCCCCGCGATGGATGGCTTCCATGAGCTGGCCCGCCACGGCACCGGCGAAGGCCGAGGTCAGCGGGCCGGGCGCGTCGTCGATCGCCCGCACGAGCTGCTGAACCCGCCGCGCGGCGTACTGGGTGTTCTGCCGATAGATGTCCCCCGCCGGGTCGAAAGCATCGAGATCGGCGAAGAACCGCGGGGAGGCAGGGCGCAGCTGTGCCGCGATCGCCTCCAGGTAGAGGCTCACCGCCTGCGGGCTCTCCTCCCGGCCGGCAATGGCGTCCTCGACCCTTTCGGTCGCGCGGCGGAAGAAGGCGCGGACTGCGGTGACGATGATGCGCTCCTTGCTCCCCGCGATGGCGTAGAGCGTCGACTTGGAGCAGCGCAGGCGGGCGGCGAGATCCGCCATGCCGAAACGGAGGAAGCCCTCGGCGAGGTAGAGAGCGATGAGGTCCTCGACGAGTGCCTGGCGAGCGCTCTCGCCTCGACCTCGCGACACCGTCTCGCTGTTCACGTCGGCGAGAGTACCCGATACAGTTCCGGAGTACTGTTCCCGGTATCGAAAGGGGTCGCCGTGCCCGCCGAACGGATGCTGCCCACGACAGAAGCAGAGGACCTGATCGGCCTCACCCGTCGTATCGTCGACGAGCAGCTGCGCCCCGTCGTCGACTCCCACGAGCGCCAGGGCACCTTTCCGCGCGACACCTTCCGAACCCTCGGCCGAGCGGGCCTGCTCGGACTCCCCTATCCCGAGGAGTACGGCGGTGGCGGCCAGCCCTATGAGGTCTACCTCCAGGTGCTCGAGGAGATCGGCACCGCGTGGGCCTCGGTCGGGGTGGGAACGAGCGTGCACGCACTGTCGTGCTTCGGCCTGTTCACCGCGGGCACGCAGGACCAGCGGGAGCGCTGGCTTCCCGACATGCTCGGCGGCGAACTGCTCGGCGCCTACTGCCTCTCGGAGGCCCACGCCGGCTCGGACCCCGCAGCCATGCGCACCACGGCCCGGCGCGCGGGAGACGAGTACGTCATCGATGGCGCCAAGGCCTGGACCACGCACGGCGGCCAGGCCGACTTCTACAAGGTGATGGCCAAGACCGACGCAGGCATCACCTGCTTCCTCGTGCCTGCCGACGCCGACGGACTCAACGCGGACCCGCCCGAGGACAAGATGGGCCTGATGGGCTCGACCACGGCGACGATGCTGTTCGACGGCGTGAGGATCCCCGTCGAGCGCCGCCTCGGCGACGAGGGACAGGGGCTGTCCATCGCGCTGGCCGGCCTGGACGCCGGACGCCTGGGAATCGCGGCAGTCGCGACCGGAGTGGCCCAGGGCGCACTGGACGTCGCCATCTCCTACGCCAAGGAACGCGAGACCTTCGGCAAGCCGATCATCGACCACCAGGGACTCACCTTCGTCCTCGCCGACATGGCCGCCGCGGTGGAGTCGGCCCGGGCGACCTATCTCGCGGCCGCCCGGCGACGCGACGCGGGACTCCCCTTCGGACAGCAGGCCTCGATCGCCAAGCTCGTCGCGACCGACAACGCGATGAAGGTGACCACCGACGCCGTCCAGGTCCTCGGCGGAGCCGGTTACACGCGCGACTTCCCCGTCGAGCGCTACATGCGCGAGACCAAGATCATGCAGATTTTCGAAGGCACCAATCAGATCCAACGCCTCGTCATCGGACGCGGGCTGAAGAAGCAGTAGTCCGACCGGCCTGCGAGCGCTTGGCCACCGTGGTCTCCTGGACCTACGGCCATTCACTGAGGAGGTTCCATCATGACCGATCCGTTGATCGAGCCCGCGGCGGCCGAGGACGTCGCCGAACAGCATGAGGACGTCTGGGAGGACGAGGAGCCCGATCAGGTCGTGCTCCCCGACGAAGAGCGCCCTGTCCCCCTCGACGAACCCGAGAGCTGAGCCGCTCCCCCGCAGGCGGTGAGCTGTCCCGCGCTTCGTGCCCCCACCTGCGGGACGGCTCACCGCTCGCGTCCGACGACGCGAACGAGCTCAGCGGGGGTGAAGCGTGCCCGGTCGTTGCCGTCTTCGCCGGCTCGTCAGAGGATCGTGACGGCCGTGAACGCGATGAACGCCGAGCCCGTCAGAGCGGTGAGTGCTCCCCCGGCGAACACCAGTCCGTCCTTATGCTTGCGGCGCCCGATCACGAGGGTGGCGATCCCCACAGCGAGCAACAGGACCAACCGCACTGCGACGGGCATTTTTCCTCCGATACGAGAACAAATTGACGTGATGTCATCCATGATGAGGCATCGGCCGCCAGAACCCGTCATCGGCGCGATTTGATCTGTGTCACATCCGGAGATCGCCCGTCAACGAGACCGCCCGGCTCCCCGTAGAACGCTCTCGGGCGCCACCGCGTCGACCCCGAGCGCCTCACCCACAGCCGGTTGCGTGAGCTCGCCGGCATGCACGTTCAACCCCGCGGCGAATCCCTTGTCGGCTTCGAGGGCGGCGAGCCATCCGTCGCGCGCGAGCCGCTGGACATACGGCAGCGTGACGTTGGTGAGAGCCATGGTCGACGTGCGGGGCACCGAGCCCGGCATGTTGGCCACACAATAGAAGACGGAATCGTGGACGCGGAACGTCGGATCGTCGTGCGTGGTGGGCCGCGAGTCCTCGAAGCAGCCACCCTGGTCGATCGAGATGTCCACCAGTACCGTGCCGGACCGAAGCCGGGCCACCAGCTCGTTGCTGACCAGCGTCGGCGCCTTGGCACCGGGCACGAGCACCGCCCCGATGACGAGATCGGCGTCGAGCAGCCGCTCCTCGATCACCTGGGGATTGGACGCGAGGGTCGTGAGACGACCACCGAACTGCTCGTCGAGCTCCCGCAGCCGCGGCAGCGACAGATCGAGCACCGTCACCCTGGCGCCCATCCCGAGGGCTATGGTCGCCGCATGGGTACCGGAGACGCCTCCTCCGAGAACGACGACCTCCGCCGGCTGGACCCCGGGGACACCACCGAGCAGCACACCTCG
The DNA here is from genome assembly GCF_007421815.1 of Aeromicrobium piscarium. GTDB lineage: Bacteria > Actinomycetota > Actinomycetes > Propionibacteriales > Nocardioidaceae > Aeromicrobium > Aeromicrobium piscarium. The sequence goes on from NZ_VLNT01000002.1 coordinate 295,913, forward strand.
GCCGCCGGCGGGAGCCATCAGGTGGTAGGCGCCGACCTGCGCGGCGAGGCGTCCGGCCACCTCGGACATCGGCGCCAGCAGCGGCAGGCCGCCGTCCGGCCCCTCGACCGTCTCGTAGGCGATGGCGGTCGTGCCGCTCGCCATGAGCGCCTCAGCGGTATCGCGATCCGCGGCCAGATGCAGGTAGGTGAACAGCACCTGGCCGGCCCGCAGCCGGTCGTACTCGGCGGCCACCGGCTCCTTGACCTTGAGCAGCAGCTCGGCCTCTTCCCAGACATCCGTGGCCGTCTCGTACAGCCGGGCACCACTCGCGCGGTACTCGTCATCGGCGAAGTGCGAGCCCTCTCCTGCCCCGGCCTCCACGATCACCTCATGGCCGTCAGCCACCAGCGTGGCAGCACCCGCCGGCGTCAGCGCCACACGGTCCTCGTGATTCTTCAACTCCGTGACGACGCCGACTCGCATGCAGCAACATCATCAGACCTGAGAGCGCCGCGCAACCGCGCTACGGTCGATCTATGGACGCGACGCTGGAGGAACTGCTGACCCTCGAACGCGTGGGCTGGGACGCCCTGTGTTCGAGCTCTGGAGCCGGCTTCTACGGGGACCTGATGACCGAGGACGGCGTGATGGTCCTCGCGGACGGTTCGGTGTTCGACCGTGCGGCCGTCGTGACCTCGCTCGACGGCGCCCCGGCGTGGGACGAGTACACGATCGACGATCCCCGATTGGTCCGGGTGGGCGACGAGGCTGCCCTCGTCTATGCCGCGGAAGCCCGGCGCGGTGACACCACCTTCGTCGCGCGGATGTCGAGCGTCTACGTCCACGAGGGCGACCGCTGGCGGCTGGCGCTGTATCAGCAGACGCCCACGGGCGCCGCAGGCTGACGCACCGTCCTGCGAAGCGGGCGGTGTGGCCCTACGGTCGAAGAGAGCCATCACCGATCCTGAGGAGGACTCCCTATGGCGACCATCGACGCGGCGGGCACCACCCTGGCCTATGAGGACACCGGCGGCGACGGGCGTCCCGTCGTCCTGATCCACGGCTGGCCGCTGAGCGGCGCGTCCTGGTCCGGCCAGGTGCCCGCCCTCACCGACGCCGGCTACCGCGTCATCACCTACGATCGCCGCGGTTTCGGTGCCTCCAGCAAGCCCGATGACGGCTACGACTACGACACCTTCGCCGCCGATCTTGCCGCCCTGCTGGACTCACTCGATCTCACCGACGCGACTCTCGTCGGCTTCTCGATGGGTGGCGGCGAGGTGGCTCGCTACCTCGGGCGCCACGGATCGCAGAGGGTCCGCTCGGCGGTGTTCGCCGGTGCCGTGCCCCCGTACCTACTGATCACCGGCGACAATCCCCACGGCGGCCTCCAGGACAGCGACGTCCAGGAGATGATCGACGGCATCGCGGAGGACCGCGAGGGCTTTCTGAACGACTTCAGCGTGACCTTCTTCTCCGCCGATGACGAGCTCAAGGTCAGCGACGACCAGCGCAAACAGGCCTTCGCGCTCTCCGCGCCGGCGAGCGACGCGGCCATCCAGGGATGCATCGATGCCTTCGGCCGCACCGACTTCCGGGCGGACTTGGAGCGGATCGACGTCCCGGCACTCGTGATCCACGGCGACGCGGATGCCATCGTGCCCTTCGAGGTCTCGGGCAAGCGGACCGCCGAACTGGTCGATGACGCCGAACTTCAGGTGATCGACGGTGGCCCGCACGGCTTCACCGTGAGCCATGCGGACGATTTCAACGCCGCGCTCGTGGGCTTCCTCGCACGCTGAACCCTCGTAGCGTGGCGGACCGATGATGATGCGCCGTGGTCGCTCCGGCCGCCGTAACGCATCATCCTCGGTCCGATGCCGGTCCGGCTAGCCTGGGCCGATGCGCGACGACCACCCGTCCGACGATCTGACAGCCGTCGAACGACGCCTCCATCAGTGGGCTAACGCGCTACTGGCCGACGCACCAGCGGACGGCGCCCGGGCGAAGCTGGTCGAGTTCCTCGTCTTCGGCGCCAAACAGGCCTGGGCCTGCGTCTTCGGCGCCGCGATGCTGGTCCTCATCATGGCCGCGCGGCTGTGGTATCCCGATGACGCCGCGCTCGCTCGCAATGACTTCCTCGTCATCACCGCGGTGGCGATCCAGGTGACGATGATCGCGACGAAGCTCGAGACCGGACGCGAGCTCATCGTCATCATCATGTTCCATGTCGTCGGCACGGCGATGGAGCTGTTCAAGACCGATGTCGGCTCGTGGGAGTACCCCGGGGAGGGCGCGCTGCACCTGGGCGCCGTTCCCCTCTACACGGGATTCATGTACGCGGCCGTGGGCTCCTATCTCGTGCGCGTCTACCGTCTCTCGGATCTGCGCTTCGATCGCTACCCGCCTCGCTGGATCACCTCGGTGCTGGCCGTGCTGATCTACGCCAACTTCTTCACCCACCACTACGTCTACGACCTCCGTTGGTTCCTGGTCGCGGCCGTCTTGGCGCTGTACGCCCCCACGGTAATGCACTTCCGGGTGTTCCGAGGCGTGCACAGGATGCCCGTGCTCGTGGCCTTCGTGGGCGTTGCCTTCTTCATCTGGGTCGCCGAGAACATCGGCACGGCCTCGGGCGCCTGGCTCTACCCGACGCAGGTCGACGACTGGCACCTTGTGTCGCTCAACAAGATGGTGTCGTGGTTCCTGCTGATGATCATCTCGGTGGTGATGGTCACCTGGGTCGACAAGCCGAGGCCTCCCGAACGCTGAGCACACGGACCCCAGCCAGCCCACCACCCGGTCCAGATACCGCGAGTGGTGCACATTCGCCCCGAATCCGCCGAGGGCGAATCTGCACCACTCGCGGTACCACCATCACGCGCGCTGGACGCCGCGGCTACCGAGGGGCGGCGGCGTCGGCGAGGCGGGACATCGCTTCTGCGATCGGGCGTCCGAACATCACCGCGTCATTGTGTCCCACGCCGTCGAGCACGAGCTCCTCATGCAGGTTGGCCGTCGATGCGGCGACCTCGACGCTCAGCGCGGACGGAACGATATCGTCATCGGTCCCGTGGACGACCGTGACGGGAACATCGGACTCTGCCAGGTACTCCGCGACGGGGAACCGATCGCGCAGCAGTGCGGCGCCCGGCCATCCGTAGTGTTCCCGGGCGACCGCCGCGAAATCGGTGAACGGCGAGCGCAACAGGACTCCCGCCGGCGGATGCGTGCTCTGCAAGCGGGCCACGACCCCGGTGCCGATCGACTCCCCCAGATAGAGCGTCCGCTCGGGAACGAAGCCCTCGTTCGCGAGCGCCTCCACGGCGGCGACCGCATCGCGGGCGAGCCCGTCCTGCGAGGGGCTCCCCTCGTTGCCGCCGTAGCCGCGGTAATCCAGGAGCAGGACGGTGAAGCCCTCCCCGGCCAGGTGGCGTGCGATGCCGAGGCGTCCCTCACGGTTGCCGCCGTTGCCGGGGGCATAGAGCACTGCCGCCTCACGGTCGGCTGCCGCGTCGGGAGGGATGAGCCAGGCATCAAGCTTCACGCCATCGCTCGCGGTGAAGGCGAGATCGCGACCGCCCTCGACCGCTTGGGCTGCCGGGCCGACCGGCGTCGTATCGGGCACGAAGACCAGGGACCGCTGCAAGGCCCAGGCGAGCGCCACCGCCCCACCGGCAGCAGCGACGATCGTCGCGATCACGGCCGCCAGTCGTCGCCTGCTGGTCATCGTTCCATCGTCGCAGGTGTCACAACCGCCGGGGGCTGCACCGCAATTCGTCGACCTGCTCTCCCCCATCGCAGCGCAGGAGCGCGATGACCATCTCGCCGCTGAGCTGACCGTCGTCGAGCACGCTCCAGGTTCCGCCGAACTGCTCCCATCGCCGCAGCACCGCCGACACGTCCGTGTCCTCCATCCCCCCATGGTCGCACGACCGGACCTTGACGGGGCCCGGCGATCGAGTAATATACAACCAAATGGTTGTACGTATTGGGCTGACCGATGACGAGGTGGACCGGATCTTCCGGGCCCTCGCCGACGCGACCCGACGCGACATCGTCCGCCGGACCCTCACCGGCCCGGCGAGCGTGTCGCACCTCGCCGCCACCTATGACATGTCCTTCGCCGCCGTGCAGAAGCACGTGGCCGTTCTCGAAGGGGCCGGTCTCGTGACCAAAGAGCCCCAAGGACGCACACGACTCGTGCGCGCCAATCCCGAGACACTTCACCACGCTCAGCGGCTCCTGGACTCCTATGAGCGGATCTGGCGCGGCCGGATCGCTCGCCTCGACGCCCTCCTCGAGGACGACTGACCACAGAGAAAGGCCCATCATGCCCATCACCTCCGTCGAGAAGGATCCCGGCGCCCTCACCATCACCGTCACCGCCGAGTTCGAGGTGCCCCTCCGCCGACTCTGGGATGCCTACGCCGATCCGCGCCAGCTCGAGCGCTTCTGGGGACCTCCGACCTATCCGGCGACCTTCGTGCGCCACGACTTCGCCGAGGGAGGCCGCTCGGACTACTACATGACCGGCCCGGAGGGCGACAAGTCGGCGGGATTCTGGGAGTTCCTCAGCGTCGATGAGCTGACGTCCTTCGAAGTACGCGACGGCTTCTCAGCCGACGACGGCACTCCGGATCCGTCCATGCCCAGCATGCGCATGGTCTTCTCCTTCGATGAGACACCCACCGGTTCTCGCGTCACGACCACCACCCACTTCGGCTCCGCCGACGAGCTCGAGCAGCTCCTCGCGATGGGCATGGATGAGGGCATGCGCCTGGCCATGGGACAGATGGACGAGGTGCTCGCCGACCTCACCTCCTTCACCGCGGGCGACGGCACGCGAACCCAGATCATCAGCGATACCCTCGTGCGGGTGAGCCGGGTGATCCGCGGCTCGGTCGAGCAGGTGTGGCGAGCCCATCACGACCCCGAGCTGCTGCGGCGGTGGCTCCTCGGCCCCGACGGCTGGCGCATGGCCACCTGCGAGGTCGCCGCGAACGTGGGCGACACCTACGTGTACGAGTGGGAGACGCTCGAGGGTGAGCATCGGTTCGGCTTCACCGGTGAACTCCTCGCATCGGCCTCCCCCTACCGCGAGGTCACGACCGAGCAGATGATCGGCGTGGACGGACCGAGCACCACCAACGAGCTCACCCTCACGCCAGTCGAGGACGGCACCCTGCTGTCAATCCTCATCACCTACCCGAACGCGGAGCTCCGCGACCAGATCCTCGCCACCGGGATGACCGACGGCATGGAAGCCAGCTATGCACGACTCGAGGAACAGGTCCTGACAGCCGTCTGACGAGGCCGCGCATCGCGACCGACGGAGGCAAGCAGACGGGCGCTCGAGCGCGCTATGCTGCCCGGAAGAGGGCTCATCCGGGCAGCATCGGCAACGAGGAGATTCCAGTGACCAAGACGATCGTGGTGGGCGTCGACGACAGCGAGAGCGCATCCGCCGCCGCCCGAAAGGCAGCCGAACTCGCACTCGCCTTCGGCGGCGAGCTGCACGTCCTGTCCGCCTACGGCAAGTTCGAGGCCGAGACCTTCCGCAGCGGTAGCGAGGAGATCCACTTCACCACCGAGAAGGATGCCAGCGACGTCGCGTCCTCGGTCGTGGCAGAGCTCCGCCGCGACTTCCCTGGGCTGACCCTGTCCTACTCGCCCCTCGAAGGAAAGCCCGGTGAGGCACTCGTGCAGGCGGCCGAACGGCTCGATGCCGACGTGATCGTCGTGGGCAACAAGCGGGTCCAGGGCATCGCGCGCGTGCTGGGCAGCATCGCGCGCGACGTGGCCGCCCACGCCCCGTGCGATGTCTACATCGCGCACACGCACCAGCGACGCTGACGGTTCAGCCTCGCCGTACGCCCTCGGAGGATCGGGGCTCGGCCGAGGGCAGATGGGCCCGCCAGGCGAAGGCCACGATCAACAGGCAGCCGGTGGCCACGAGCGCACCCGCACCGAACATCTGGGGGTAGCTCCACTGCACGGCGAGCGCGGCGAGCACCACGGGGGCGAAGAAGCCGAGATAGGTCAACGAGTAGTACACGGCCGTTAGCCCGGCGAGGTCGTCGGGGCGCGCGATGCGCTGGACCTCGCTCAGGCTCGCGACGAGCGCGAGTCCGTAGCCCGCACCCAGTACGGCGGCCGCCGCGATCGTCGTCACCAGATCCAGCCGGGCCGCTGCCACCGCTCCGAGCGCCATGCCGACCGCGACGATGGTCATCGCGATCACCGAGGCCCGTGCGCTGTCGCTGGTGTCGATGAGCCGGCCGAGCACCTGGATCCCGACGCCGCAGCCGAGCCCGAGCACCGTCAGAGCCCCGGCGAAGGCGACGGCTCGCCCGGTGACCTGATCCATCATGAGCGCCGGCAGCACCGCGTAGGCCGAGGCCGCGCATCCGAAGACCCAGGGGGCGACGGGGACGACGACCCGCCAGAAGCGCCGGTGCGCCGCGGCAGGGACCTTCAGATCATCGATCAGGCGACTGGGTGACACCGTCTCCCGCGGCCGGGTCTCCGGAACGACCAAGAGCCAGAGTCCGCCGCCGAGAGCGAGCAGGGCGTGCAGGACATAGGCCAGATGGGTCGGCCACGGCGCCCACTGCGCCAGGCCGGCGGCGACCCCCGCGCCCAGCAGGAACCCGAGGGTCAGGGAGAGGCCCGCACGGCGCGCACCGGCGGAGGAATCGATGTTCGCGCCCTGTCGTGCGGCGCTATCGGTCAGCTCCTTGACCCAGGTCGTCCCGATCGCCATCACCAGGCCGAGCGCCACGCCGCACAGCACGCGTCCCAGCGCGAGCACGACTGCCGATGTCTCTCCGAGTGCGAGCACGAGGGAACCCGCGACCGCGATCGGGGCCGCCGGCAGGAGCATCGGGCGGCGACCGTAGCGATCCGACAGCGGGCCACCGAGCAGCAGCGCCGGGACGATGCCGAGCACATAGGCGGCCAGGAGGGCGTCGACCGTCACGGTCGAGAAATCGCTGACCTCGCGATACATGACGAGCAGCGGGGTGAACTCGTTGCCGCCCCAGGCGACCACGAGCATGACCGCCGCTACCGGCCACCACGAGCGGGACCCGACGGTCGACGCCGGCTGCTGGACGGTCACCTCGGCCGTCCTGCTCACAGGCCCGCCCTCGCGTCGTCGAGATGCTCGCCGATGAGCCGCTCGAAGGCGGCGGGGTCGCGCTGCTCTATCGCATCGAGCAGTGCCCGATGCCCTTGCACGAAGACGGTGACACGGCTGGCATCCCAGCGAACGCTGTGGGCGATCATGCGCTGCTGCCGCTCGCGCAGACCGACTGAGAATCGCCGCAGCACCTCGTTGCCGCCCGCCTCCACGATCTCCTGGTGGAAGCGTGCGTCGAGGGCCGCGTAGCCGGCCAGGTCGCCGTCCAGCACTGCCCCTTCCTGGGCGGCGAGCAGCTCGCTCAACAGCTCCACGAGACGCCGGTGGGCGGCGGGAGGCAGCTCTGTGGCCGTCCGACCCGCGTGGGTCTCGACGAGCAGTCGCGCCTCGAGCACGTCATCGGCCTCCACCGCGCTGACCGGCACCACGAGCGCGCCACGTTTCGGGAAGAGGCGCAACAGTCCCTCGGCCTCCAATCTCAAGAAGGCCTCGCGCACCGGGGTCCGGCTGATGCCCAGCTGCGCCGAGATCTCGCCCTCGCTGGTCATGCTGCCGCCCACGAGCTCTCCGCTCAGCAGCCTCTCCTTCACGACCCGATAGGCACGCTCGGTCACCGGCACTGTCTCAACCTGCATAGATACATCTTGCATCTATCACGTCGTGGCATCATCAGCGGGGCATGGGAGACTGCGGGTGATGGAGTACCAACGCTTTCGCATGGATCCCCGCCTGGCGGGAGCTATAGGACCGATCGCCTCCGAACCGGCCGGGCAAGACCTTATGGAGCGGCTGAGATCACTGGTCGAGACCGCTTCCCCCTCTCCCGCTGGTAAGCATCTGACCGTGGCTGTCAGCGCCTACCAGCACCTCCTCGAGCACGTCGGCGACGGCGGACTCACCCTGACCGGCGCGAACTACCTCAAGCCCTCAGATGTTCGGGTGATCGCGGACGGACTGCCCTCGATGGCCGAGTGGATCTTTCCCATCACCCGAGAAGTGAACGTGCTCCCGGTCCACGGATTCCGGGTCTCCGCCGAAAGGCTGGGACTGGTCCGTCGTCGGCAGGGATCGCTGTCGCTCACCCGAGCCGGGCGGGATGCCCGCAACGACCCGCGTCTCCTTTGGGACCGCCTGCGGCAACGACTCCTCCCCACCGCCCCGGCTTTCGACGTGGCCGCCGGGGCCATCGTGGCTCTCCACCTGGCCACCACACCCCGCTTCGCCATCGACTCCCAGGACATCTCCCACATACTCACGGCCCTGGGGTGGGCGCATGCGGGTGGCCGTCCCGTCCTCGCGAGCGACGTGATCGCCGTTCGCAACACCCTCTGGGACTGCGTCGGGAATGTCGGTCCGTGGGCGGGAACGCGGTGGGAGCGGCGCCTCAGCCAGGACGCGGTGTCGTTGATCCGTGACGCACTCGTCACGCAGGTGCCCCTCGAGGGCTGAACCGATGATCACCAACCTCTAGGCTCGCCGCATGGCCATCGTTCTGCTCGTCCGGCACGGCCGGACCACCGCCAACTCCGCGGGCATCCTGGCGGGCCGCTCCCCCGGCGTCCTCCTCGACGAGACCGGGCACGATCAGGCGACCCGGATGGGGCAGCGGCTCGCCGACGCCCCGCTCGTCCGCGTGGTGACGAGCCCCTTGGAACGGTGCCGTGAGACATCGCAGGCGATCCTCGATCACCAGGAGATCGCCGTGGACCTGATCGCGGACGAGGCGATCACCGAATGCGACTACGGACGATGGCAGGGACGGGCGCTGAAGGAGCTGGCCGGCGAACCGCTGTGGTCGACCGTGCAGGCACAGCCCTCGGCGGCGGTATTCCCCGAGGGAGAGTCGCTGGCCGCGATGCAGGCACGCGCGGTCGCGGCAGTGCGCCGCATCGACGCCGCCGTGGAGGCCGAGCACGGCCCCGGCGCGGTCTGGGCGGCCGTCTCGCACGGCGACATCATCAAGTCGGTCCTCGCCGACGCCCTCGGCATGCACCTGGACCTGTTCCAGCGACTGCATGTCGATCCGGCCTCCGTCTCGATCGTCCGGTACGGCCGACAACGTCCCGATGTCGTCTGCAGCAACTCCTCGGCGGGCGACCTGGGATGGCTGCGAGGTGCCGGTGAGGCGGGGGACGCACCGGTCGGCGGCGGTGCGGGCCGCTAGCGGCCCTCGGCCCCGACTCGGACCTCGCGAGTTTCCCCGGCCACGCTCTAGGCTGGAGACATGGCGACGGTGGTGCACGACTTCGATTGGCCGGACCGGCTCGTGGTGGGAACAGTCGGGCCTCCCGGGCATCGCACGTTCTACCTGCAGGCTCGCGACGGTGAACGACTGATGAGCGTCGGCCTGGAGAAGGAGCAGTCGGCCGTACTCGCCGATCGTCTCGACGAACTGCTCGACGAGCTCATGTCGATGGACGGCAATCCCGCCAGCATCCCGGCCACCGCTCCGGACGGCCTCGACGATCACGCTCCCCTCGAGGAGCCGGTCGAGGAGCAGTTCCGCGTGGGTCTGATGACGCTGGGATGGGACCCGAGCACGGCCCAGGTGGTGATCGAGGCCCATCCTCTCGTCGAGATCGAGGGGGATCCCGCGGCCATGCCCGCCCCCGATCCCGAGGACTCCCCCGAGGTGCTCCAGGTGCGCATCCCCGTGGGAGCAGCCCGATCCTTCAGCAAGCGCACGCGCGAGATCGTGCTCGCCGGACGGCCGTTCTGCCCGCTGTGCCTCGGCCCCATCGACCCGGAGGGCCACGAATGCCCCCAGGTCGGGGAGTTCGAGTAAGAGGCACGGCCGCCTTCCGCCCGAATGGGCGGTGATTTACGCACCTCTCGCCGCCCGTGAGAGGTGCGCAGGTCACCGCCCCGGGACGTGAGGGGTGCGTAAATCACCGCCCACGGGGAAAGGTGAGACGTTGTTCAGGGCCCCGCCCGACTGAGCCTTTCGGACTAGTAAGTCCGCTCCGAAAGCGCCATTGTCACTGCGAGTTACACCGCGAGACCATCGTCCGGGATCGATCGAGGAGATGACGTGAAGCAGTGGTTCTTGTCCCATACCGTCGGTCAGCGGATGGGATTGAGCGCGGGTGCCGCGCTCATCGCTCTGGTGACCCTGGCCGCCGGCGCGGGAGCGATCGCGCCCCAGGAGACCGAACCATCACCCACCAGGGCGACCGCATCGGCCAGCCCGTCGCCCACCGCGCCGAAACCGGTAGTCCTCCACCGCACCGAGACGATCACCGAGGAGATCTCCTTCGACAGCAGCACCGTCGAGGACAGTGATCTCGAGGTCGGACAGACCCGCGTTCAGACCGCAGGCGTGCCGGGACAGCTCGAACGTACCTTCCGCGTCACGCACACCGATGGCGAAGAGACGGCCCGCGAGCAGGTATCCGAACGGGTCGTCACCGAGCCGGTGCACGAGGTTATCGCACACGGCACTCGCCAACCGGCCCCGCCTCCGCCGCCGGAGCCCGCGGCACCGGCGCCGGCCACCTGCCCGAATGGGACCTACGTCAACTCTGCGGGCAATTCGGTCTGCCGCCCCCACGAGAGCGACCAGGCGCCGGCGGGTGCCACCGCCCGCTGCCAGGACGGGACCTACAGCCATAGCCAGAGCCGCCGCGGGACCTGTTCGGGCCACGGAGGCGTCGCCGCCTGGCTCTGACCCATTCATCGCTGGGCGGTGACCTGCGCACCTTTCGCCAGCCGTGAGAGGTGCGCGGGTCACCGTGCCGCGGCCGGGGAGTCCTACCATGGGCGCCATGGTCGAGTCGTCCGATGTCGCTCCTGAGCTGGTCCTCGAAGGGCGCATCCTGCCCGCCTCGAATGCCACCTTCTACGGGCATCTCGGCGACACCCCCGTCGTCTACAAGCCGGTGGCGGGCGAGCGGCCGTTGTGGGATTTCCCCGGCGCCGTGCTGGCACATCGGGAGATCGCCGCGCGACTCGTGTCCGAGACCCTCGGATGGGACATCGTGCCGCCGACCTGGCTCGGTGACGGTCCGCACGGCGAAGGGATGATCCAGATCTGGCAGGAGACGGATCCGGCACAGGAACCGGTCACCATCGTGCCGGCCGGCGAGGTTCCCGAGTCCGGGTGGAAGCACGTGCTCGACGGGGTGGACGCCGACGAGCAGCCGGTCTCCGTCATCCACGAGGACTCCGCGGCGCTACGGCGCATGGCGGTCTTCGATGTGCTCGTCAACAATGCCGACCGCAAGGGGGGCCACGTCCTCGCGATGCCCGGCGGGCACCGTCACGGCGTCGACCACGGACTCACCTTCCACACGGAACCGAAGCTGCGCACGGTGTTGTGGGGGTGGATCGGCGAACCGCTGACCGATGACGAGCGAGCCGGTGCCGCCCGGGTGCTCGCCGCCCTCGACGGCGAACTCGGAGCCCGCATCCGCGAGCTGCTCGCTGAGCCGGAGATCGACGCCTTGCGGCACCGTGTCGACAGCCTGTGCCAAGCCGGCCGGTTCCCGTCCCCCGTGGGAGAGATGCCGCCGGTCCCCTGGCCGCCGTTCTGAGCACGGCGGGCGAGACGCGCGGTACCGTAAACCTGTGAGCAGGATCTTCACCATGAGCTTCGCCTCCGTCTATCCGCTCTACCTCGCCAAGGTCGAGCGGAAGGGCCGCACGAAGGCCGAGCTCGACGCGGTGATCGAGTGGCTGACGGGATTCGACGAGGGCGAGCTGCAGCATCATCTCGACGCCGAGACGACCTTCGAGGAGTTCTTCGCCGACGCGCGGCTGAACTCTGCTGTCTCGCTCATCACGGGCGTGGTGTGCGGCGTGCGCGTCGAGGAGATCGAGGATCCCCTGATGCAGAAGATCCGCTACCTCGACAAGCTGGTCGACGAGCTGGCCAAGGGCAAAGCCCTCGAGAAGGTCCTTCGGGCCTGAGGCGTTGAGTCAGCGTCCATCCCCAGATTAAAGAGGCGGGCCACCATCCATCCTCCTCGCGAAACGACGCCGTCTCACCGCTCTCTGCGCGCTCATCAGGCTCGTGGATCCGGCTCGGCGTGCACCTGCCGGCCCCGCGCCAGGACCAGGCTCGGCGAACGCAGGTGACGCAGGTCGTCCCGGGGATCGCCAGTGGCCAAGAGCAGATCCGCGGAGGCGCCGGGGTGCAGCACACCGACCGTTCCGCCTAGGCCCAGCAGATCGGCATTGGCCACTGTCGCGGCACGGAGAGCCGCGGTGTTGTCCAGGCCGGCCTCGGTCAACGCCAGCAGCTCGGGCAGGATCTGACCGTGGGGAAAGTGGCGCCCTGAGTCACTGCCGACGCCGATCCGCACGCCGGCCCGCAACGCGCGGGCGAGGGAGTCGATCTTGGACTGGTAGAGCCGCGTCGCATTCTCGGCGATGCGGGCATCCCAGCCGTCGACATTGTCGGCAATCCGCCGGTACACCGCTTGAGTGGGCACCAGGACCGTGTCGCTGTTCCGCAGCGCCTCGATGCCGTCGTCGTCCAGAAGGGCGGCGTGCTCCACCGAAGTCACTCCCAGCCCGACCGCCAGCACGACAGCCGCGGACGAATGGGCGTGGACGGCCACGGGGACGTCGACGGCCTGCGCCTCGGTGACGAGGGCCTCGATCTCATCCGGCCGTAGCTGCATCGCGTCGGGACGCTCGTCGACATTGGCCGATCCTCCCGTCAACATGATCTTGATGAGGTCGGCACCAGCGCCGATCTGCTCGCGCACCGCCTTACGCGCCTCATAGGGGCCGTCGACCGGGCGGCCGAAGTAGTGGATGTGACCGCCGGTGGCGACGATGGGCTTGCCCGCGGCGAGGATCCGCGGGCCGGGCACGTCGCCGCGTTCGATCGCGTCGCGCAGTTCGAGGTCGACATGCTGGTGTCCGCCGAGGTCACGACACGTGGTGACACCACCTGCGAGGGTCTGCTGAGCGGCGCGCGCCGACAGGAACGGGCTCGGCGGGTAGAACGCGTCGACCTCGGGAGCCTCCACGTGCAGCGTCAGATGACTGTGGGCGTCGATCAGTCCGGGGACCACCCACCCACCGTCGACGCTCACCCGCCGCTCGTTCTCGCGAGGACTCGCCGTCGCGGTCGGCTCCACCGCGACCACCGTCCCGTCCTCGATGAGGAGGTCGTGGCCGGTCACCGCCTCCGTGGTGTCCAGCAGCAGGGCGTCGGCTCCGGTCAGTCGGGTCAGCAAGTGGTCTCCTCGATATCGGTGATGGTCCGCTCCCAGTCGGGAACGGGGTGACCTGGGTGGGTTCTCAAGGCAGGATCCGTGTCGCGGCCGTCGGCCAGGAGACGGCACGGACACTGCCGCGTGGATGATCGGTCGCGAGGGAGCGCGGGCCGCGGACCGACAGAGCGGTGCCGTCGTCGGTGCGCAGCCGCAGTTCCGAGGCCGAGCCGAGGAACGAGACCGTCTCCACCGTGGCGTCGAGGATCCCGGTACCCGGCTCGGACATGGTGGTGTCCTCGGGACGGACGATGACCACGGCCTCCGCGCCGAGCGCGAGGACCGCTCCCGGGCCCGCGGTCCCCGATACGGCGATGCCCGAGCTCAGGGTCACGATGACGGCGTCGCGCCTCGTCTCCGCGACCGTGCCCTCCAAGAGATTCGCCGCGCCGATGAAGCCGGCGACGAACCTGGTCGCGGGATTCTCATAGATTTCCTGGGGTGTGCCAACCTGCTCCAGGCGGCCGTCGTTCATGACCGCGACCTGGTCGGCGATTGCCATCGCCTCCTCCTGATCGTGGGTGACGAAGACGGCCGTGATCGCGAGCTCCTGTTGGAGCCGTCGCAGCTCGGTGCGGGTGGAGGTGCGCAGTTGCGCGTCGAGGGCCGAGAACGGCTCGTCGAGCAGCAGCACCGAGGGATTGAGGATGAGGGCACGACCGACGGCCACGCGCTGCGCCTGTCCTCCGGACAGCGCGGCCGGACGCCGATCGGCCAGATGGCTCAACCCGAGCAGTTCGAGCATCTCCCCTACCCGGTCGGCCCGGTCGCGTTTGCCGATCTTGCGTCTGCGCAGCCCGTAGGCGAGGTTGCCGGCCACCGTCATGTGCGGGAACAGGGCGTAGTGCTGGAACACCATGGCGGTGTCGCGCCGGTGCGGCGGCACCCCGGCGATGTCGTGCCCGCGCAGGTGGATCTGCCCCTCGGTGCTGTCGACGAATCCGCCGAGCATCCGCAAGGTCGTGGTCTTGCCACAGCCCGACGGGCCCAGCAGCGCCGTGAGGCTGCCGCGCGGTATGTCGAGGGTGAGGTCGTCGACGGCCTTCACCTGTCCATAGCGCTTCGTGACGCCCCGGATCGACAGCTCGGTCTCGGGGGACTCGCCCTGCGCTGCGGCAGGGGCGGCCGGGTCGATGGCAGACACTCAGTCCTCCTGGGGTGTGGTGCTGGGAACGGTCGGGGTGAAGCGGGCCGTGATCAGCTGTCCCACGACCATGAAGGCGGCGGTGAGGACCAGCAGCATGGTGGACACCGCTCCGACGGTGGGGTCCAGGCCGAACTGGACATTGCTGTAGATCTGCATCGGCAGGGTCGGCGCCGACGGCGGTGCCAGGAACAGCGCGAGGACGAGCTCGTCGAAGGAGATGAGGAACGCGAGGCCGAAGCTGACCAGGACCGTCGGTGCCAGGATCGGCACGGTGATGGTCCGGGCCGTCGTCAGGGCGGACGCTCCGAGGTCCGCGGCGGCCTCGTTCAGCGACGCGTCGAGCTGTTCGATCACCGGCAGAGCGGTGCGGATGACATAGGGGATGGTGATCACCAGATGCCCGGCGACCAGTCGCCAGATGCCCGGCGGGCCCCAAACGGTGGCGAAGAAGATGAGCAGGGCCACGGCGAAGACGAGGGTCGGCATGATGAGCGGGGACAGGAAGAAGGCGCCGATGAGACCCGATCCACGCAGTCGGTAGCGCCCCAGGGCATAGGCCGCGAGGAGTCCGATGACGGTCGCCGCCAGCGCCGACACCACGCCGACCCACAGGCTGGTGTAGAAGGTCGACCAGTACACGCCATCGGACAGCGCCCGGCCGAACCATTCGAAGGTGAAGCCCTGGGGCGGGAACCGCAGGTAGCTGGTGGCGCCGAAGCTCGCGATGGCGACGATGACCAGCGGGGCGAGCAGGAAGACGTAGATGGCGGTGTTGGTGACCCGCAGGGTGGTGCGGACGGAACGGTTCATCGTTCGCTCCCTCGTGCCGCCGCCGACTCCCCGGACAACAGCCGGGTCTGGACGAGCACGACGATCCCGGTGATGACCAGCAGCACGACCGCGAACGCGGCAGCGCGCGGGTAGTTCACCAGGGAGATCGCTTGCTGGTAGATGGTGGTGGCGACCACCTGGACACGTGCCCCGCCGATCAGCGCGGGCGTCACGTAGGTGGAGATGGCCAGCGAGAACACCAGCAGCGAGCCGCCCAGCAGGCCTCCCTTGGACAGGGGCAGCAGGACCCGGGTGAAAACCGCGATGGGTCCGTCGCCAAGATCCTGTGCCGCCTCCTCCAATGCCACCGGGATGTTGCGGATCACGCCTTGCAGGGTCAGCACCATGAACGGGAGCAGCACCTGGGTGAGGGCGATGATGACACCGGCCTGACTCCCGATCAGGGTGACATCGGCCCCGAACCAGGAGAAGAAGGTCGATATCGGCCCGGTCTCGTAGAAAATGACCTGCCATCCGAAGGTCCGGATGACCGCGCTGGTCAGCAACGGGAAGAGGGTCAGCGCGACGAGCAGCCCCTTGAACCGCGAGGTCGACCGGCTCAGCTGGTAGGCCAGCGGGAAGCCCAGGACGGCGCAGGCGGCGGCGACGAGCGCGGCGATCCAGATCGAGCGCCAAATGATGCCGAGCGCGAACCGGTCCCCCAGGACGGCCTCATAGTGCTCGGTGGTCACCGCCACGCCGTCGGGCGAGATGGACTGCGCGAGGAGCCCGGCCTGCGGGACGACGAAGACGAGCAGGTACAGCACCGCGCCGGGGATCAACAGCAGCCACGGGGTCGGTGAGATCCGGCGTCGCTTGGTCGAGGTCACCGGTCCGCCGCGCGCGGACTCGGGTGGGCTCGTGGAGGTCGGGGTGCTCACGGGCGCCTCAGAGGGTGGCGATCTCGCGATTGAAGCGTTCGGTCCACTCGGGACGCTGTTCGGCGATCGCCTCACGATCGAGCATGTTCAGCCCGTCGAGCGCCTCCTGTCCCACCGGCACCTCGTCGGCCACCTCGCCGGACAGCTCGGTATCCGGGTTGACCGGGATCCAGCGCAGCTGCTCGGCGAGCTGCGCCTGGGCGTCCGGCTGCAGCGCGGCCTGGACGACCGCCTGGGCCGTCGAGACATTGGGTGAGCCGTCGGCGATCACATGGGTGATGAGGTTGGCGGGGCTGCCCTCCTCCGGCGTGGCGAACGCCACCGGCAGCCCGGCCTCGGCGGTGCGGAAGGCATTGGACGAGTCGTAGGGCATGAGCCACACCCCGCCCTGGGAGAACAGGGTCTGCATCTCGGCGGCGGACTGGAAGATCTGGGCGTGGGCGGCGATCTCGGCGAGCGCCTCGAAGCCGGGATCGATGTCGGTCTCGGAGCCACCGTACGCGTAGGCCAGCATCACGAGGAAGTCGACGCCGTAGCCGCTGGTGATATTGGGGAAGGCGATGTGTCCGCGGTACTCGGGCCGCAGGAAGTCCCGGTAGCTGGTGGGCGCCTCGGAGATCTGCTCGGTGTCGTAGACGATCCCCTCGGGGATCACGGCGACCGCGGCCCACTGGCCGTCGGGGTCGACGAACTGGCTGTCGACGTCCACGCCGAGGTCGCCGATATCGGTGCTCAGCCCCTGTGCCTTCGCGCTGCTCTCCTGACCGCCGGAGAACTGGAACATGTCGATCTCGGGACTGCCCTTCTGCGCGAGCATCCGGGCCAGGGCATCGTCAGACTGGAGCGTCACCTCGGTGACGCGCGTGCCGTGCTCCTGGCCGAACGGTCCGTAGACGATCTTGTTGTAGATCTCCTGGGTCGTGCCGCCGAAGGCGGTCACCGCGAGGGCTCCGGCCATTCCCTCGGAGCCACCGGAACCGCTGCCGCTCGAAGAGTCCCGGCTACCGGGCACCGAGCATGCGGCGAGCGCGAGACTGCCGAGGACACCGCCGAGGAAGAGGCGGCGCGAGGGCATGGCTTCGTGGGGAGGGCGAGTGGTCATTGCCGTGCTCCTTTAAGGGTCAGCTGCCAGGACCGCTTGAGGACCTGGATCTCGGGGGTGATGCTGGCGTCGGTGATGTCCTCGATGCCGGCGATGTCCTCGGTCAAGAACGGGTAGATCGACTCGTAGTCGCGCAGGGCCGCTCGTCCGATGAGCTGGTGCTCACCGGACGCGGCGACGAGGTACTTGACGGCCGGGTGCTCGGCGAGGCGCGTCGCGGCCGCGGTCAGCCCGGCCGGGGACACCTTGCACCACAGCATGATCTCCTCGGGCAGGCCGAGGGCCGAGGGCTGGACGAGGGTGCGGAACCGTATCCGGCCCGTGCTCAAGAGGGCATCCATCCGACGCGAGACGGTGGCTTGACTGGTGTCGAGGGCGGAGGCAACCTCGCCGTAATTGCGTCGGCCGTCCTGTGACAGCTGGCCCATGATCGCGTGGTCGAGGTCGTCCAGTCCGCCCTGATCGGCGGTCGAGGCCGTCGCCTCGAAGGTCGGCACCTTCCGAGGGCGCAGCACCGCGCTCGCCTCCGCGGGCAACGCGCCCGGGTCCCAGTCGTGGATGCCGCGGAACGTGCGCAGCACCGGATAGTGATCGACGCGGTCGACGAGGGTCGGATCGGCCAGCACCGGGCCTCCGATGTCGAGCAGCCCGGCACGGCCGTCGACGACGAACTCCGCGACGACATCGGTGCCACCACTGACGGTGGTGACGAACCGGACATCGTCGCGGGCGGCCATCGCCGCACCGACCTCGGCCGTCCTGCCGGGGCGGCAGCGGATGCCCACGAGGGCCGGCGTTCCCAGGCCGCACAGGAGGACGTCGACGACGCCGACCACCCGCACGATGCCGGAGTCCAGCAGACGCTGAGCGCGCCGCGCCACCGTCGTCTCGGTGGAGTCCACGGCGACCGCCACGGCCTTCCAGGTGGCGCGGCCGTTGAGCTGCAGGGCCGCGACGATGGCGCGATCCAGGCTGGAGAGCTCCCCGCTGTTGTGCATAGCACTCAGTTCTACTGCATGAAATCACCATTGACAAGATCGTGAACGAAAGAAATCTGCAACTATATGCAAGTGACGTATGGAAACATCATCGCAAGGTTGGCCTCTAGGACCACGAGCAGGCAGACGTAAGGCCGGCTGTCCCCTACGGACACCCCTTCTGGGACCGGAGCGATGAGGACGCTGAGTGACCCTGGTCCCGCTCGACGGGATCCCTAGGGAAGCCCGTGTCCGTCGAGTGGTGCATATTCACCCTCATCCGGGCCGATCGAGGGCGAATCCGCACCACTCGCGGTGGTTCGCAGCTCATCGGACCGCGGGAGCGGGGGAAGGTGTTACGGTCCGGTATGCCGAGATCGCCGTGCCCGCTCCTGTGGGCGCCACCTACGGGTGACGACTCCCTCTCCTCATGTTGGAGCGGACAGCTCGAGGATGCGGTCGGATCGGGTGTAGACGTTCATCGAGTCCCCGCGCAGGAAGCCGACCAGCGTCAACCCCGCGTCCTCGGCCAGTTCGACCGCGAGCGACGAGGGTGCCGAGACGGCGGCGAGGATGGGCACGCCCGCCATGACGCACTTCTGCACGAGCTCGAAGCTCGCCCGTCCCGAGACCTGCAGCACCGCCCCTCGCAACGGAACCCGGTCGTTCAGCAGTGCCCACCCGATGACCTTGTCGACGGCATTGTGACGGCCGACGTCCTCGCGCACCACCAACAGCTCGCCGGTCCCCGCCTCGAACAGCGCGGCCGCGTGCAGACCCCCGGTCTTGTCGAACACCGCCTGTCGCGCCCTGAGCTCGTCGGGGAATCGCACGAGTCGATGCACGTCCAACGGGGCAGGGTCGTCGGCGATCTCGAAGTCCGATTCCGTCGCGACCGCGTCGATGCTCGCCTTGCCGCACACGCCGCACGAACTCGTGGTGTAGAAGGCCCGTGCGATGTCGGGATCCGGTGGCTCGACCCCCGGCGCGAGAGCGATGTCGAGCACGTTGTACGTGTTCTCGACGCCGCCGCTTCCCGGCCCACCGCAGTGGATGGCCGAGCGGAACTGCTCGCCGGCGGAAACCACTCCCTCGGAGACGAGGAACCCGGCGGCGAGCTCGACATCGTGGCCGGGCGTGCGCATCGTCACCGCCAGCGGTGTCCCGCCCACCCGGATTTCCAGCGGCTCCTCCACCGCCAGCGAGTCCGGACGGACCCGAGGCTCACCACCGACGGTCAGCTTCGTCGTCCGCCACCGCCTCGTGATCGAGCCCACGACGATCAGCCGCGACCGGCGGCGGTCGGCGCGCCGACCGGCTCCAGCCGCACCACGACGCTCTTGG
This sequence comes from Aeromicrobium piscarium, assembly GCF_007421815.1. Taxonomy (GTDB): domain Bacteria; phylum Actinomycetota; class Actinomycetes; order Propionibacteriales; family Nocardioidaceae; genus Aeromicrobium; species Aeromicrobium piscarium. Next base: position 315,545 of record NZ_VLNT01000002.1, read on the forward strand.
ACGCTGGTTGGTTGCTGACGTCGGCGACGCTGTCGAGGGGAACCAGGACATTGGTCTCCGGATAGTACGCGGCGGCACAGCCCCTCGGGGTCGGATAGGCGACGACCTCGAAGCCGGGTGCACGTCGCTCGACATCATCGGACCACACGCTGACCAGGTCGACACGGTCGCGCTCGGCCAGCCCCAGCTCGTCCATATCGGCGGCATTCACCAGCACTACGCGGCGACTGCCGTGGATGCCCCGGTAGCGGTCGTTATTCGTGTACGGGATGGTGTTCCACTGGTCGTGCGAGCGCAGCGTCTGCAGCAGCAGATGGCGGGGCGGGGCGGTCGGCGCCGAGGCATCGTTGCTGGTGAAGATCGCCGTACCGGTCCGCGTGGGAAACATCCCCTCGTTGACCGGATTGGGCAGCTTCAGACCACCGGGACGCGCTACCCGCGCATTGAAGTCGTGGAAGCCCGGGACGACGCGCGAGATCCGGTCGCGGATCGTCCCGTAGTCGTCCTCGAACTCCTGCCACGGGATATCGACCTTGTCGTGCACGGTCTTGTTCGCCAGCCGCGCGAGGATCGCGACCTCGCTCAGCAACACTCGCGACGCGGGCTCCAACCGCCCATGCGACGCGTGCACCTCGCTCATCGAGTCCTCGACGGTGACGAACTGCTCGCCGCCAGCCTGGACGTCGATCTCCGTGCGGCCGAGGGTGGGGAGGATGAGGGCGGTCTCACCGCAGACCGTGTGGGACCGGTTGAGCTTGGTCGACACATGCGCGGTGAGGCGGCACCGTCGCATCGCTTCCTCGGTGACCGCGCTGTCCGGGGTCGCCCGGACGAAGTTGCCTGCCATGCCCAGGAAGACCTTGATCCGGCCCTCGTGCATGGCGCGGATGGTGTTGACCGCGTCGAGGCCGTGCACGCGCGGAGGGTCGAATCCGAACTCCTGCTGCAGAGCGTCGAGGAAGTGATCGGGCATCTGCTCCCAGATGCCCATCGTGCGATCACCCTGGACATTGCTGTGGCCGCGCACCGGGCAGGCTCCCGAGCCGGCACGCCCCACATTCCCGCGCAACAGCAGGAAGTTCACCATCTCGCGGATGGTGGGCACGGCGTGACGGTGCTGGGTGATCCCCATCGCCCAGCACACGACGATGCGATCGGCCCGCATCACCTCATCGCGGGCCACCTCGATCTCCGCACGGCTCAGCCCTGTCTCAGCGAGCACCGTGTCCCAGTCCGTCGACCGGGCGTGCTCCGCGAACTCCTCGAAACCGCTGGTGCTGGCGTCGATGAAGTCGCGATCGAGCACCTCACCGGGACGGGCGTCCTCGGCCTCGAGGAGCAGCCGGTTGAGGGCACGGAAGAAGGAGAGGTCTCCCCCGAGCCGGATCGGGAGGTACTGGTCGGCGATCGGCACGCCCGAGCCGATGACACCACGGGGTTTCTGAGGGTTCTTGAAGCGGAACAGGCCGGCCTCGGGCAGCGGATTGATCGCGATGATGCGCGCGCCGTTGCGCTTCGCCTCCTCGAGAGCCGACAGCTGGCGAGGATGGTTCGTTCCCGGGTTCTGGCCGACGACGAAGATCAGGTCGGCGTGGTGCAGGTCCAGCAGGCTCACCGTGCCCTTGCCCGTGCCGAGGGTCTCGCTCAGCGCGGTGCCACTGGACTCATGGCACAGGTTGCTGCAATCGGGCAGGTTATTGGTGCCGAAGGCCCGAGCGAACAGCTGCAGCACGAAGGCAGCCTCGTTGCTGACGCGTCCGGAGGTGTAGAAGGCCGCCTCGTCGGGCGAGTCCAGGGCGCGCAGCTCCGTGGCCACCAGGTCCAGTGCATCGTGCCAGCTGATCGGCTCGTAGTGATCCGAGCCGGGACGCTTGACCATGGGCTCGGTGAGCCGGCCCTGCCGGTTCAGCCACTCATCGGACTGCTGCGCCAGCTCCGAGACCGGATGCTGCGCGAAGAACTCGGCGGTGACACGGCTCGACGTGGCCTCGTCGTTGATGTGCTTCGCGCCGTTCTCGCAGTACTCGTTCTTGTGCCGGTGCCCCGGAGCCGGGTCGGGCCAGGCGCAGCCGGGGCAGTCGATCCCGTCGACCTGGTTCATGTTCAGGAGTGTCAGCGCAGTGCGTCGCGGGGACGTCTGCTCCAGCGAGTACTGCAGCGCGTGGGCGACGGCGGGAACGCCGGCGGCCCAGGTCTTGGGCTCGCTGACCTTCAGCTGCTCGTCGGAGTCGCCGTTCGGGGTCGTGCTCATCACCATCGCCTCTCGTACGTCGTCTGATACCCGGACGGGCCGCTCACCCGTGCGGCCATGTGGGCGCACGCGGCGCAGTCGCCTCGGGCTGCTGCACACGGCCCTCGTGGATCGTGCCGCGCCAGGCCCCACCGGCCTCGCCGATGCCTTCGATGAAGTCCTTGAAGGCCCCGAGCTCCTGTCGCAGAGCGCGCTCGACGATGCCCCGGAACGGTCCGCTCCTCCCCGAGATGAGACGGATCCGCACCGAGACCCGCGTGCGGCCCTCCGTGACCTCGGAGAAGACCACCTCGCCCTCGTGGGTCGGGTACGCGTCGAGACTCCGCCAGCGCAGGCTCTCGTCGGGATGCTGTTCGAGGATCTCAGCGTGGAAGTCCCGGTGCAGCGGGCCGACGCCGATGCGCCAGCGGGTGACCGTGGGGCTCACATGGTCGACCGCCCGCACCGCGGACATGAACCGGGGAAAGCTCTCGAACTGCGTCCACTGGTCATAGGCGGTGCGCCGGGGAACCTCGATGTCGGTGTGCGCCTCGATCATGACCATCCTGCGCCTCCGATCCTGTGCCGTCGGCGGCCGACGGGCCACATCGTTACGGACGCCTTCATCGTAACCGAAACGACGACCTCCGCTCGGGCGACGCCGGGGACGTCCTCACTGTCCGACCCGGCCGTCGATGCACTCGCGGAGCAGGTCCGCGTGGCCGCAGTGCCGGGCGTATTCCTCGACCCGGTGGACCCACAGCTCACGCACCGAGGTCCCATCGTCGCCGAACCGCTCGCCGAGGTCCGTGAGTGCCAGCAGCGCCGCATCCGTCGCCTCCTGCTCGCGGGCGAGATCGACATAGGCCGCCTCGACCACCGCCGGGTCGGCGACGGCCCCGTCGAAGTCCCCGTCCTTGGGCCCGTAGAGCCGCTCCTGCGGGGTGGTGAACCAGCCGAGCCAGTCGCGCTCCACCTCGGCGAGGTGGCGCAGCAGGCCGAGCAACGACATCGTCGACGGAGGCACCGAGCGACGCGCGAGCTGCTCGGCATCGAGTCCGTCGCACTTCATCACGAGTGTCAGCCGGTAGCCGTCGAGGAAGTCGCGCAGGGTGGCCAGCTCGCCGTCGGGGCTCGCCCCGTCCTTGTCGCGGGGATCATCGTCCGGGTCGACCCACATGTCCTCATAGGTGGTGGCGCGGCTCCAGCGGCCGGGGACTTCTGTCATCGTGCCATCGTCCTCGTCCCGGCCGTCCAGCACAATCCCTCGCGCCGAGCGATGACGTCGGAGGGATGCGGCAGGCTGAGCCCATGACCAGCTACGTCTCCCACACGTCGGTCGACTGTGCCGACGCCTATACCCTCGCCATCTTCTGGCAACGCGTGCTCGGCTACACCGAACTGCCCGACGAGCCACTGCGGCCCGATGACGACGAATGCCTGATCGTCGATCCCGAGACGGGACATCAGATCCTCTTCATCGAGGTCCCGGAGCCGAAGTCCGTCAAGAACCGCATCCACTTCGACCTGCGCCCGCGCGAGGGGACTCGCGATGCCGAGCTCGAACGGCTCCTCGAGATCGGCGCCACGCAGGTCGCCGATCATCGAGGCCAGTACGGCCCGGGTACCGGGTGGGTCATCCTGGCCGATCCGGAGGGCAACGAGTTCTGCATCCTGCGGTCCGAGGCCGAGATCGACATCTGAGGGGCCCCCGCGGAGATCTTCAGCGGTGGATGACGGTGTGCGTCTCTGTCTCGGCGATGATCCGTCCGTCGCGCACCACCCAGCGCGGTGCCGCGTGGTCGCGCAGCAGATCCACCACCCGTTCGGCGGTGTGCACGCAGAGATCCGCCGGGGCACCGGTCTCGATGCGGTGCTGCTCGATGCCGAGCACGGTGGCCGCGCGGTCGGTGATCAGCTCGATCAGGCGGATCTGGTCGGGACCGGAAAGGAACCGCAGCAGGTGCGCGGCGAGGAAGGCCACCTCGAGCATGTTGTTGCGGCCGAAGGGGTAGTACGCGTCCTCGATGTCGTCCTGTCCGAGCGCCACCGCGAGGCTGTCGTCGAGGAACTCCCGTACCGGCAGGTGCAGCGGCCCGGTGTGCGGGTCGGAGACGAAACCGAGGCCTGCACGCCTCGCCAGCTCCGTGAGGCGCTGCACCGACGGCGTCGGGTACACCCCGAGCGCTCGGGCATGACAGGCCACGCCGCGGCCTTGCAGCCCGTGATCGATCATCGCCTCGGCGAGCATCTCGGTCGTGCGGAGCGCGGGGTCGCCGGCATCGTCGACCAGCATCGCCACCCGATGGCCGCCGCTGGCGGCGAGACGGCACGCCCACTCGACGTGGGCTCGCGCATCTCGGTCGGTGCTCTCGATCCAGGGGATGCCGCCGACGACATCGGCGCCGAGCCGCATGGCCTCCTCACAGAGCTCGGCCGCTCCGGGGTCCCGGAGGAGCCCGTCCTGCGGGAAGGCCACGACCTGAAGATCCAGGAGATCGCGATACTCCTCGCGCACCGCGAGCACGGACTCGATGCCCTCCAGGCCGGCGGCGGTGTCGACGTCCACGAAGGCCTGCAGGTGCAACGTGCCGTGGCGGACCGCCTCATCGAGGGCGCGGCGCACGTTCGGCATGATCCACGACCTGTCGTAGTGCCGCTTGACGGCCGAGGCGTCCCCCACGATCGAGCTGAGCGCCTGATCCATGGCCCCCGAGGTATAGGCCGACAACGCACCGTCGCCGGCCAGCGGCAGCGTGTAGACCTTCTCCAGGTGCAGGTGACCGTTGACGAAGGAGGGCGTGACGAGGGCTCCGCCGGCATCGATGGTGCGTGCGGCGTCACCGGAGAACGGCTCTTCCGCCTCCTGGATGAAGCGGTAGCGGCCGCCGCCGATGCCGATGGTGACGACGCGGCCGTCGAGCAGGCGGGCGTTCTGGATCAGCAGGTCGATCTCGGTCATGATGTCTCCGTTCATCGGGCGAACTCGACGGTCTCGGTGAGCCTGAGGCCGCGGCGCAGGGTGTTGCCGACCGGGCAGGTCTCCACGCCGTGGGTCAGGAGGGTGCGCTGTTCCTCGGTGAGATCGCCGTGGATGGTGATCGCGGCGATGATCCGGGAGATCCGCAGCTCCCGCTCCCCCGGGTCGAGCGGACCGGAGGTGGGACGGTTGACGCGCAGCGAGAGACGGATCGCGGCACGGTCGTAGTCGAAGCCGTGCTGACGGGCCACGCCGCGCAGCGTCCCGGCGATGCAGCCGCCGAGGGCGGAGAGGATCAGCCCGAAGGGATTGGGACCGATGCCCTCACCCTCGAACTCCCGGGGCTCGTCGATCACCACGGAATGCTCGCCCCCGATCACGGCCATCGAGGCGAAGCCGTCGAGGCTCTGGACGACGACATCGCGGTTGGCCGAGGCGGCGTTCTGGTCGGTATCGGTCATGATCCCTCCTCGCTGACGACAACCTGTCTGACAGGTAACGTACTACCTATCTGACAGGTTGGCCAGAGCGATAAGGTGACCGAGTGACCAGTGAGACCGCGCGGGATCGACAGCCTCCACTCGACGAGCGGCTGGAGGAGTTGTGGGCGGAGGCCGCCCGAGACGGACGTCGTCTTCCCGGCGAGCCCGCGCTCGCCGCCGCGCTGTCCAGCAGCCGACCGGCCGTGCGCGAGGCGCTGATCCGCCTCGAGGAACGCGGGTACATCCATCGCCGCAAGGGAGCCGACACCACGGTCAACGCCTCACTCCTGGACATTCCCGCCCGATTCGATCGACGGGTGGAGGAGTCCGCGTTGATCCGTGCCATGGGTCAGACCCCACAGCTGGATGTGCTGGACGTGCAGCGGACGCGGATCACCCTCGACGAGGCCGAGGCCTACGACCTGAGGCCCGGCACCGAGGTGCTGCGGGTGCACAAGCGCTGGACCGCCGATGGCGTCCCCGCACTGCTCGCCCACGACTCGGTCCCGATCACCGGGGCCGTCGACCCCGAGACGATCGACCCGGAGCAGCCGATGGTCGACATCGCCGTGACCCTCGCGGGAGCCCGGGCCGAGTGGGAGGTGGTCTGGCCCACCGCCACGGCACTCGACGAGGCCGACGCGGCCCACGCCTCGCGCCCCGCCGGCGAACCGGTGCTGACCTTGGAAGTCAGCGGCATGTCACCGACCCGCGGGGTCTGCTACTGGACCACCGAGCATCATCTGAGCGGTGCCTTCCGCTATGCGATGGTCCGCCGCGCCGACTGGCGCTGATCGGTCACCTGCCCCTCGGACCCGAGTCCCCGACGCATCGACGACGGCGACCCTCGTCAGCGCCCGATGATGACCACCGCGGGCCGGTGCCCCAGATCGGCCTGCAAGTACTTGAGCCGGACGGCATCGCCCGTCTTCAGGTTCCCCGAGACGGTCTGGCTGGTCCAGCGGGTCTGCCCCGCTGAGTCCGTGAAACGGATCGTCACGCGCGTCACGTCCTGATAATTCAGCGAATAGCGGTGCGTACGTGTCACGCGGCCCTCGGCGAGCACGCCGCTGCGCTGGACTCGCGCACGTAGGCGAGCCCCGTCGCGCACCTTCCGGGCGATGACCTCGGTCGACAGCAACGCGACGACACCGGCGATGACGAAGACCAATCCGAGAACCGAGAGATCGCCGGCGCGCTGCCACTGCCCGCCGGTCATCCCCGCCCCCAAGGCGATGAAGTATCCCGCGAGCGGCATGAACAGGGATCGACCCTCGAACTCCTCGGAGTCGACACCGAACTGGTACAGGAATACACCGAGGATCAGGAGCGGGATCGACACGGTGCTGGCGACGAGCGAGAGCGCGGCCGGCGTCGAGCCGACGGCCCCACCCAGATCCCAGGCACCGAAGCCGGCGGAAAGGACTGCGACGGTCCAACAGAGATACGCGGCACCGCGGCGCGTCGAACCGCGGTTCCACCAGCGGCTGGAGGGATCGATCAGGCTCATCGAGGAGGAACTCTATCGCTTGATGCCCCGACCCGGGGCAGGGCCGAGACTCAGGTGAGCGCGACGAGAGCCAGCATGCACGGCATCGTGATGACCGAGAGCAGCGTCTGCACGCCCGTGATGGAGGCCGTCAGCCGGCCATCGCCGCCCAGCCGAACCGCCAGCACATAGGCGGAGGGAGCAGCAGGCAGGGCGCTCACCAGCACGAGGCAGTCACGCACCACCGTGTCGACATCGAGATGAAGCGTCACGATGATCGCGATGGTGGGCAACACTAGGAGCTTGAGGGTCGAGGCGATCGCGATGGCCACCAGATCCGGGCCTCGCAGCTGCCACTGCAGCGCCGTGCCGGTCAGGATCGCGCCGCACACCACGGCCGGTCCGGCGAGCATCGAGAACACCGGCTCAGCGAGGCTCGGCACTCCCCCGGCGAGGTTCAACGCCACGCCTCCCAGACACCCGAGGATCAGCGGATTGCCCGCCATCTCGCGCGCCACCGCACGGATCGCGCTCGCCCCACTGCGCGCTTGATAGGCGGCCAGAGTCCCGACCGACAAGGCGTTGACCACGGGCACCATCACCGCGGCGGTCACGGCGAAGCCCGCCGTTCCTGCGGCACCGTGCAGAGCGCTGGAGTAGGCCAGCCCGAGATAGGCGTTGAACCGGATCGAGCCCTGGAGTACCGCTCCAGTGGCCGGCTCGTCCTGCCGCATCGGTGCCCGCAGCAACACGAGGGCCGCCGCCACGACGACCGTCGGAAGCCCCAGCGCCAGCAGGATCGGCGGGAACGCCCCCGCCCGCAGCTCGGCCGCGCCGATCGCCGAGGCGATCATCGCCGGAGTGAAGCAGTAGTACGTGAGCCATTCCAAGCCACGCCACGCGGACACCGGCCCGACGACCCGCCGCGCCCCCGCGCCCAAGGCGATGGCGAGCACCACCGGCACGACGGCCGAACCGACGACGCTCACGGCAGGCGGCGGCGCCCGAGGACGACACCGCGACGGAACAGCGGCACCCGCTGCTCCGTCGCGGTGAAGCCCGGCGACCCATGCACCATGGACCGAGTGCTCAGCCGGCGTCCTCGTCGAAGAACTTCCAGGCGACCATCCCGTGGGTCATCGCACCGCCCGATCGCAACGCGCTGGCGATGTGGATCACCCGGGCCAGTTCCTCCTCGGTCACGCCGGCCGATCGCGCGGCGACACTATGGCTGTGGATGCAGTGCGGGCACTGCGTCGTGAAGGCCACACCGAGGGCGATCATCTCCGTCGTGCGCGCGTCCAGCGGCGAGCTGTCGCCTCGCAGCACCTCCTCGTGGTAGGCCGAGTAGGCGGCGAACGCATCGGGATCGGCCTTGCGGATGTCCTTGGCGTACTGGCGGTCGGTGAGCTCGTACATGGTCACTTCTCCTCGTCGTTGTCGGTGGGCCAGGTCGAGACGAACCAGGACTGGTCGCCCGTCTCGGGGTCGTAGGAACGGCGCTCCAGCCGACCGATGTCACGTCCGTAGACGTGGATGCCGACGCACGGGACGTCCCCGTCGTTCCAGACCTGGTGGACGTCGTCGTCGATCGTGCAGCAGACGGTCACCTGTCCCGGCGACCAGACGGCCTGGTCGAGTGCGCTCAACGGCACGCCCTCTCGCTGTGGCTTCTCGTACTGGCGTTCGGTCTCCTGACCGGAGTAGATGCCGACGACACCCCAGGTCTCGTGTCCGTGCACCGGCGTACCCTGGGCGACATTCCAGACCGCGCTGGCGATGCTGAGATCGTCGTCCTCGCTCACATAGAGCGGGTACATGATGTAGCGCTCCTCCTGGGGACGGCGCAGCTCCTCGGGCAGGTCGAACCCGGCATCGAGCACCTGGGTCAGGTCGCGGGCGATCTCCTGGGTCAGCCGCTGCTCGTCATCGGTGTTCCGGATGCGTTCGCGGCAGCGTTCAGCGAACTCGGCGATCTCGGGTGGGCATTGTGTGGCAAGCATGTGTCCTGCTTCTCCTTCGCTTTCGGTAGTGGTCAGCGGTCAGGCGCGGCCCTCGTCGGGTGTGGTGGCTCCCACCAGCACGACGGTGTTGCCGAACACCTCCTCACCACGTCCCATCTGGGCGTGAACGGCGGGCAGGTCGGTGAAGGGCACGACCCTGCCGACGCATGGGTCCACCACCCCTGCGCGGACCAGCTCGTTGTAGGCGTACGCCTGCGTGTCGTTGGTGCCGTGGGATCCCTGCAGTCGCTTCTGGCGGGTCCAGTGGTAGCGCAGGTCGACCATGGCGTCGAAGCCCGTGGTCCCGGCGCAGATGACGATCATGCCGCCGGGGCGGCAGAGGAAGACGCTGGTCGGAATGGTGGCGGCTCCGGGATGCTCGAAGACGATGGCCGGGTCTTCGCGACTACCGGCGATCTCCCACAGCTTCTTGCCGAATCTGCGCGCCTCGGAGGACCATGCCTTCTGCCCCTCCGCATCGTCGACCCGCGGCGGAACACCCCAGTGGGTGAACTCCGAGCGGTTGATATAGCCGATGGCTCCGTACTTCATGGCGAAGGCGCCGCGCTCGTCGTCCGACACCACCGCGACCGCCCGTCCGCCGGCCGCCCGGACCAGCTGGGAGGCCTGGGTGCCCAGACCCCCCGAGCCGCCCCAGACCAGCACGAGGTCACCGTCGAGCACCTCATTGCCGGCCCAGCCGTGGAGCATGCGGTAGGCGGTGGTGCCGACCAGCGTCGGAGCCGCCGCCTCGGCCCAGGAGAGATGGTCGGCCTTCGGCATCAGCTGGTGCGACTGCACGCGGGCGAACTGGCCGAAGGAGCCGTAGTTGGTGTCGTATCCCCAGATCTTGGCCGAGGGCGCGATCATCGGGTCACGTCCGGCGGCGATCCACGGATCGTCGGCGTCCCAGACGCCCGGATGGACGACGACATGGTCGCCGATCTGCCAGTCGGTCACCGCGTCACCAACGGCATAGACGATGCCGGACGCGTCGGAGCCGCCGATGTGGAAGTCCTCCGACTCGCCACGCTTGCCGCGCACCGCCACCTGGTCGACGGGATATCCGCGCGCCGCCCAGACATTGTTGTAGTTGACGCCCGCCGCCATCACACCGACGAGGACCTCGTCGGGACCGATCGCGGGTGTGGGCACCGTCTCGGGCACGAAGGCCGTGGCCGGATCGCCGTATCTCTCCGGGCGTACCACCTGGGCATGCATCGTCGCGGGGATCTCGCCCACCGGCGGCAGTGCGCCGATCTCGGTCGCGGTCGTCGTCGGGTTCGCGACGGATGTTCGCTCGTCCATGGGTCTCTCCTCTGGCTCAGTGATCGTGGGTCGCCCAGCGGCGCAATTGCTCTCCGTGCTCGTCGAGCAGCGGCGCGGGACGGTGTCGTTGTCCTGGTGCCTCGTCGTCCCAGCGGATCGGACTGCCGGGCACCTTCAGGGGGCCCAGCCGGGGGTCGTCCAGATCGGCGACGAGCCCCTGTGAGATGACCTGAGGGTCGGCATAGACGTCCTCGAGCGTGCGGATCACGCCGGTGGGGACGCCGACGCCCTCCAGCTCGTCGGTCCACTCCTGGGCGGGGCGGGTGCCGAATGCCGCCTCGACGAGGGCATCGAGTTCGCCTTCGTGCTCGCGCCGCGCCTCATTGGTCGCGAACCGCGGGTCATCGGCGTCGATCCCGACCGCGGGCGCGAAGCGGTTCCATAGGCTCTGATTGCCGACGGCGATCTGCACCAGCTCCCCGTCGGAGCAGCGGTAGGCGCCGTACGGGGACACCGTCGGATGGCTGTTCCCGGAGGCCTCCGGGAGGTCCTTGCCGAGCAGCCACCGGGTGCCCTGGAAGGTGTGCATACCGATCAGGCTGCCGAGCAAGGATGTATGGACGACCCGGCCGCGCCCGGTGCGATGCCGCTCGTCGAGCGCCGCGAGCGCACCGATGACGCCGAACATGCCGGCGGACAGATCCGCGATCGGCACGCCGACCTTAGTGGGTTGCCCCGCATCGGGGCCGGTCATGCTCATCAGGCCGGCCTCGCCCTGGATGATCTGGTCGTATCCGGCGCGCTGCGCCGAGGGACCGTCATGCCCGAAGCCACTGATCGAGACGACGATCAGCCGGGGATTCGCGTCCTGGAAGATCCGATGCCCCAGGCCGAGCCGGTCGAGCACACCGGGACGGAAGTTCTCCACCAGGATGTCCGCCTTGCGGACCAGGCCCTGTAAGACCTCACGGTCATCGGCATCGCGCAGATCGAGCCCGATCGACTCCTTGTTGCGGTTGACGGACAGGAAGTAGGTGCTGGTGCGCCCCTCCCCGGTGCCGACGAAGGGGGGCCCCCAACCACGCGTCTCGTCCCCGATCCCGGGCCGTTCGACCTTGATGACCCGGGCCCCGAGATCCCCCAGCAGCATCGCCGCGTAGGGGCCGGTGAGCACGCGCGACAGGTCCAGCACGGTGAGGCCCTCCAAGGGCCCGCCGCCGTCATCTCGCGAGGAGTCCGGGGGCGACTCCCTCGCGTTCGGGGAGGTCACGCGCCCACCCAGTTCGGCTGGCGCTTCTCCGCCCGCGCCGCGAGGGCCTCGGCGTAGTCCTTGCTGTCGTTGACAGTGGACAGGTTGTAGCGCGTACGCGCGGCGCGCTCGGAGGGCGAACGCAGGACGGAGTCCTCGCAGTCCTGCCGCAAGCGCTGCACGACGAGCGGAGCGCTGTCGGCGAGGCGGCGTGCCCACGCCGTGGCCAGCTCGAGATGCTCGCCATAGGGCACGCAGCGGTTGACCATGCCGATCTCATAGGCACGCTCGCCGGACATCGGCTCGCCCAGCAGCAGGAACTCCATCGCGTGCTTGAGCGGGACCCGGGCCGCCAGGCCGGCCGAGATGCCACCGGTGAAGCCGATCATCGCCTCCGGATACAGGAACCGGGTCGTGTCGGCGGCGACGATCAGGTCGCAATGCTGGGCGAGGACATAGCCACCGCCGATCACATGTCCGTGCACCGCGGCGACGAGCGGCTTGTCGAGCTCGAAGCCGACATGGGGCACGGCGCGGAAGAGATCCATGGGATTGTCGTCGAGATCCGCGCCCGCCGAGAAGGCGCGCTCACCTGCCCCCGTGAGCACGGCCGCCCGGTCCGAGGAGTCCCGGAATCGGATCAGCGCCTGTTCGAGATCGGCGACCAGGGCCGTGTTGAGGGCGTTGAGCTTCTCGGGGCGGTTGAGGGTGATGATCGCGACGCCCTCGTCGGACGTGTAGCTGACGGTGTTGCTCATCGTGTTCTCTCCATCACTTGAGTGCTTGCAGGTCTCGTGGCCACGGCGAGGTCCTCCGGTACGCCGATGACGCCGCGTTCGCGACATCGGCGCACCTCGGCCTCGGACATGCCGAGCCGTTCGCGCAGGACATCGTCGGTATCGGCGTCCAGGACGGGGGCTGCCGCGCGGGGAGCGCATCGTCGGCCGTCGATCGTCAGGGGAAGCCCCGGATAGTGGTGGCGGCCCACACGGGGGTGATCGAGCTCGACGAGGAAGCCGCGATGCAGATCGGGATCCTCGTAGACCTCGGCCGCCGTGTTCACGGGCGCCGCGGCCACACCGTTCTCCTGCATCCGATGGGCCAGCTCTGCGACGTCCGCCTCCTGGCGCAACACCCAGGTCGCGATGATGTCGAGGACCCGTGAGGAGGAGTCCCTCGCCTGCTCGACGGTCCGGTAGGCACCGAGCGCGTCACCGGCTTGGTCATCGAGCAGCGCACACAGGCGCTCCCACGCCTCCTGGTCGTGGACCGACAGCGCCAGCCAACGCCCGTCCTGGGCGACGAACATGCCCTGCACGGGGATCCGGGCATCGGCGTTGAGCTCCTCGGCCACCTCCTCACCGCGTGAGGCGGCGAGGAGGTACTCGCCGTGCAGCGGGATCATCGCATCGCGCTGGATGACCTCGATGCAGCTGCCCCGTCCGGTTCGCCGCCAGTGCGCGATCGCCGAGGTCGCGGCGGTGGCCGCGGCCAGACCGGCGATGGGGTCGCTCAGGGCGAAGCCGGTGAGCAGCGGCTCCTTCCCGTCTCCGGTGAGGAAGGCCGAACCGCTCATGGCATCGAACTGGGCGCCGTACGCCTGGAGCCCGGCCATGGGACCGCTGCGCCCGTATCCGGTCATCTCGATGAGGCTGATGTCGGGACGCCGCTCGCAGAGGGCTGCGTATCCCAGGCCCATCCGGTCGAGCACGCCGGGGCGGAAGTTGGCCATGACGAGGTGGGATCGCTCGGCCAGCAGCAACGCCAGTTCCAGTCCCTCGGGGTCTTTGAGATCGAGCACGATATCGCGCTTGTCGGTGTTGACGGTGTTGAACCAGGCATTGCGGTTCCACGGATCAGGACCGTAGTCCTGGTCGGGATAGCGGCTGCGGGCGTCGGCGGTGCCCGTTCCCCGCAGGAAGTCGCGGCGATGCGCGCCTTCGATCTTGATCACCTCGGCGCCGAGTCCGGCGAGGAGGCGGGTGGCGCTCGGACCGGACCACACGTGGGTCAGGTCAAGCACCCGGATGCCGCTGAGCGGCAGCGAACGCTGTGCATCGGTCATGGTGTCTCCCTCACGTGATAGGCGAGGCCGGCCAGGGCGACCTCGCGGCCGTCGACGACCTGACGGGTCAGCACCTCGTTGTCGAAGAGGCTGGCGTCGGCCAGGGCGTCGGCGAGCTCGTAACAGGGAGCGACCGCCACCGAGGCGGCGTCCGCTGCCCGCACGGCCTCGCTGACGGTGCGGTTCTCGGTCCACGTCTGGATGAGCCGGCCGAGCTCGTCGGCGTGGGCGAAGCGCGACCCGATGGCGGTGAAGCGCGGGTCATCGGGATCGACGAGGTCGCCCAGCAGCTTCGCCTGGTCCGCCCAGGAGCCCCCCGCGTAGACGCACAGGTAGCCGTCCACGCACGCGGCGACGAACCGGGGTCCGGACTGCTCGACCGTCGTGGCGGTCCCGTTGTATGCGTACTGCGTGGTGCCGTAGGGCAGGAGGGCCGTGACCACCTCGTCGTTGGCGACGCGGACCCGCGGATGCGTCGGCGCCGCGGGGGGCTCGACCCCCAGCATCGAGACGATCGCCGTATACAGGTAGGTGCCGGCCAGGTACTGGAAGCGGCGGCCGAAGCCGTAGACCGGTGTTCCGTCGGAGGTCCTCGTGTAGTTCGTGCTGCCACCGACCGACGCCAGCACCATCTCCGAGGGACTCCAGTCGGCGCGGGAGCCGGTGTGCGTGAACGGGTCGACGGTCCCGGTGACGACCTGCGGTGCGATGTCCTCCCAGGGGGAGTCGGGGTCGCCGATGACGATGTCGTAGTCGCGCGAGGGCGCGCCGCTCGGCCGCTTGCCGTGGTCGAGATAGTCCTCCACGGCGTCCGCGAGCTCCTCCCCTCGCGCGGCCGGTGCGTAGTCGACCCTCGCCCCCGCGAGCGACAGGAGCCGGCCGCAGTAGCGGATCGCGGGAGACTGCCCCGTTTCGAGGACGGCGAGGTGTGTCAGCAGCTGGTTCACGACGGGTGCCCCGCGATCCGTAGCGCCGCCTCCTGCAGGGCCGGGAGCAGCTCGTCCTGTCGCGCCAGCGTGCGTTCGGTGGGACCGGAGAAGCCGAGGGCGGCCACCGGGAGCATGTTGGCATCAAAGAGCGGAACGGCCATACCCGAGACATCTGACCGCCATTCGCCGCGGTTGACCGCGAAGCCCTGCGAACGGATCTCGGTGAGGGCCTCCATGAGTCGCTCACCCTGCGACACGGTGGTCGGCGTGTGCGGTTCGAGCCCCGCCTCGATGACGTTCTGGACCTCATCGGATGTCTGGTACGCCAGTAGTGCCTTGCCGGTGGCCACGCAGTACGCGGGGGCCCGTCCGCCGAGTCTCGTGTACGAGCCGATCGGCTGCCAGCCGTCAGCCTTGTCGATGTAGACCGCCTCGCGATCATGGTAGATGGCCAGGTGGACGCTCTCGCCGTACTTGTCGGCGAGAGCGCGTACCTCGCGGCCGGCCGCCATCCGGATCTCCGAGGGAGCCAAGGTGCCGACTCCGAGCTCCCAGAGGCGGGGCGTGAGCCGATAGACCTTGTCGTCGAGGCCGTCCCGTTGGATCAGACCATGTGCGAGCAGCGTCTGGACCAGTCGATAGGCCGTCGATCGGTTCAGTCCGAGCGCGTCACCGACCGCGCGAGCGCTGCGCGGTCGCGCGGCGAGGAGCTCCAGCACCTCGATGCCGCGCCCCAGCGTCTGCGCGTAGGGGCCCTCGACCGTCTCTCCCGTTCCGTTCGTCTCCACCATCATCGCCGCCTTCCTGTTCGATCTCGAAATGCCGTCATCCGCTGCGCGAGTCCCGGGGTCATCGACTCCTCCAGCAACTCCAGGTCGCTCTGGGCGGGCCGGTCCCGGCGGACGGCCCGGGTCAGCCCGGCGATGCCCACGACCGAGCTACCGGCGGCACCGACGACGGCCCCTGCGGTCGACTCCAGCTGGTCGGACTCGACGAGCTGAGTGAGGAGACCGACGTCGAGGGCGCGTCGCGCGGACAGCTTCGCTCCGGTCAGCGCGAGACCCTGAGCGATCGCCGGAGACGTCTCCTGGGCGAGTCGGCGCGTCCCCAGCAGGAGGCCGAACTGCGGGCCCGGGAAACGGAATGTGGTACGCGGACTGCCGATCCGGTGGTCGCAGGCCAGCGCCAGATCGGCCCCCGCTCCCACCGCGTCACCGTCCAGGACCGCGACCGTCACCAGGGGTGCCTGGTAGAGATCGGTGAGCAGACCCTGGATCTCACGGAACTGCCTGCGCAGTGTCTCGTCATCGGCGTGGTCGATCTGCCGCAGGTCCATCCCCGCGGCGAAGGCCGGACCGGTGGAGGTCATCACCAGCGCGGCTCGCTCCTCGGCGACGGCGCTCTCCACGGCCCGACGGAGAGCTCGGACGGTCTCGGGCGAGAGCGCGTTCCTGGTCGCCGGGGAATCGAGTTCCAGATGCACCGCCGATCCCTCGCCGGTCATCCGC
This sequence comes from Aeromicrobium piscarium, assembly GCF_007421815.1. Classification (GTDB taxonomy): domain Bacteria; phylum Actinomycetota; class Actinomycetes; order Propionibacteriales; family Nocardioidaceae; genus Aeromicrobium; species Aeromicrobium piscarium. The sequence continues at coordinate 331,749 of NZ_VLNT01000002.1, forward strand.
ACCTTCACCGGTGCCGCGTCTTCGAGCGTGGTCATGGCGTCCATCCCTGCGCCTGTTCGACGATCGCATCGATGTCGAGGTCCTCGGCGGCCTCCTTGGCGGCCTCCATCCCGTCGATCTGCTCGACCGGGACTGCCTGGTCGATGAGCCCGTGCTCGACGAAGAAGGCGATCGAGTCCTCCAAGGCCTGCTCGTCCAGGTAGCCCACGAGGTCGTCGGACCCCGGTGCGGCGTCGGCGGCCCAGCGGGTCTCGACGATCGGCAGGGTGTCCTGGACCGCCTGTTCCTCATCTCCCTTCGGCGCCTGCGACGGGTAGGCCTTCCAGTGCATGCGGATGGCCGCCTCGGGGTTGGCATCGGCGAAGACCTTGCCCTCGTTGAAGGCACGGAGGAAGGCGGCGACCTCCTCAGGATGCTCCTCGAGGAACTCCGTCGTCGTGGCGATGCCGAGCGTGCCGCTCAGATCGTCCAACGGTGAGGCCAGGGAACGGAGCGGCTCACCGTAGAGCTGCTCGACGACTCCCAAGGGGCCGTCGTAGGTGGCGTAGGCGTCGATCTGCCCCGCCTGGAGCGCTTGCGCCGCCTGCGCGCCGATACCGACCTCGAGCCACTTGACCTCGTTCTCGGGGTCGATACCCGAGGAGGACAAAGCGGCCCGGCCGAACAGATAGGAGGCCGAGGACTTGCTCTGGCTGCCCACGGTCTTGCCCACGAGATCGTCGACGGTCTGGATATCGGAGTCCTCCGGCACCACGGTGCGCCAGACATTGTCGGCGCCGAGGCTGATGACCTTGATCCGGTCGTCGGAGGCCGCGGCCTGGTAGAAGGCCGTCGATCCGCCGTTGACGATGTCGAAATTGCCCGTCAACAGTCCTTGAACGCTGGCGACCGCCCCTTCGGTCCCCTGGATCTTGACGTCGATCCCGTGGTCCTCGAAGTAGCCCATCTCCTGAGGCACCGACGTATAAGGCGCTGTGCCCACCTGCAGTTGCGGGTCACCGACGCCGAAGCGGACCGATCCGCTCTCGGTGCCCGACCCTCCCCCGCAGGCGGCGAGCGCGATAGCGCTGGCGGCGACCGCAGCAGCGGCGAGAATCTTGGTTCGTTCAGACATCTCCGGTCCTCCTAGGGACGTCCTGGCAGCACCTGCGCAGGGATGGGGTCGAGGGTCGTGACAGGTCATTCACGGAACAGCACCGCCTTCTTCACACCGACCATCAACAGATGCAGGGTGGTGCCGAGGACGCCGAGGATCAGCAGCACGGCGTAGACACTCGCGGTGTCACCGAAGGCGGTCCGGTCCTGGATCCGGAAGCCGAGGCCCGCGTCGGCGCCGACGAACTCGCCGACGATCACGCCGAGCAGCGACATCACGAGCGCGACGTCCATGGCGGCAAAGATGTAGGGCATCGTGTTGGGCAGGCGGAGCAATCGCATCTCCTGCATGCGGCTCGCGCCCAGCGACCGCATCAGGCGCAGCTCGTCCTTGTCGATCTCGGACATGCCGGCCAGCGTGTTGGTGAACATCGGGAAGAAGGCCAGCAGGGCACCGATGACCGCCTTCGGCGTCAGGCCGTAGCCGAGCCAGGAGACCAGGAGCGGTGCGATGGCGACTTTGGGGAAGGTCTGGAAGAAGATCACATACGGGTAGATCGCCATGCGCAGCACTTCCACATAGGCGAGCAGGGTGCCCAGCACGAAGGCGACGGCGATGCCGATGAAGAAGCCGATGGTGGTGGTCTGCAGGGTGACGCCGATATCGCCCCACCAGGAGCCTGCTCCGGGCGTGAGCCCGGCGCGCAGGCTGTCGGCCACGTCGAGTGGGGCGGGGAGGATGAGACTCGAGGTGACCTCGAGGGTGACGGCCAGCTGCCAGGCGGCCACGGCGGCGATCAGGAAGACTGCGGCCAGGACGGCGGCCTGGATGCGCGTCGAGACCTGCCATCCCCGGCGCCGCGGGGCGGTGCCGGTCCGCGGGGCGGGCGGAGCGCTGCGGGGGGTCGCGGTGGAGGTGCTCATTCGGCGGCTCCGTTCACCTCGGGCTGCAGCACCGCGCGGATCCTGCCGACCAGCTCGTTGAACCGCGGCGACTGTCGCATGTCCTCGTTCCGGGGCCGGGGCAGGTCCACGTCGACCATCTCGAGCAGCCGTCCGGGACGGGCGGCCATCACGGCGACCCGATCGGCCAGGTAGACCGCCTCGGGGATGTGGTGGGTGACGAAGACGATGGTCGTGGACTTCTCCTGCCAGATGCGCAGCAGCTCGTCGTTGAGCATCTCGCGGGTGAACTCGTCGAGGGCGGCGAAGGGCTCGTCCATCAGCAGCACCGAGGGCTTCATGATGAGCGAGCGGACGATCGCGGCGCGCTGCTGCATACCGCCGGAGAGCTCGTGCGGGTAGCGGTTCTCGAACTGGCTGAGGCCGATCATCTCGAGCAGGTCGCGCGCATACTGCTTGGTCTGCGCATTGAGCGTCCCCGCGATCTGCGCCGGCAGGAGCACGTTGTCCATCACGGTGCGCCAACGCAGCAGGGTCGACTTCTGGAAGGCGATGCTCACCGCCGGGTGCGCCGCGCGAGCCGGCTCTCCGGCGACCGAGACTTCGCCCTGTGTGGCGTCCAGCAGCCCGCCGATCATCATCAGCAGGGTCGTCTTCCCGCAGCCGCTGGGGCCGACGAGGCTGACGAACTCCCCCGACGTGATCGACAGATCGACGGGCAGGAGCGCCTGCACGGAGTCCTGCTTGGGACGTTCGTAGGTCTTGGCCAGCTGGTCGATGTAGATCGAACCGTCGCTGCCGGAGGCGGGTTCTCCGACGCTGCCGAGCGTCGCACTCCCGACATCGGTGAGGTGTGTCATCCTGCTGCCCCTTCGGATTGTGTTCAATATGCAAACAGGCTGTGCATCCTTTGACCACTTTACCGTGGCACACGTCACACGGACTGTCAACGGGTCGCCTCGTGAGACCTGGCGACCGATGGGGAGCGACCCCCGGTCCCTGAGAAGATCGCCACATGACGATGCCGAGTGACGTGCACGTGATCGTCGGAGCCGGCCCGGTGGGTGCGAGCCTGGCCGGCAGGCTGGCCCGCGACGGCCACCGTGTACGTGTCCTCACTCGTTCGGGCCATGATCTTGGCCTGCCCGGTGTGGAGTCGGTCGCCGTGGACGCCTCGGAGGAGTCGGCTCTCAGCGACTGTGCGAAGGGCGCGGCGGTGCTCTACAACTGTGCGAATCCCGGCGCCTACCCGCTCTGGGAGAAGCGGTGGCCACCGCTGGCGACGGCGATCCTGCACGCTGCCGAGCGCACCGGTGCGGTGCTGGTGACGGCGAGCAATCTCTACGGATACGGACCCCCGGACGCACCGATGGTCAGACAGACACCGCTGCGCCCGTCGGACCACAAGGGAGTGCTACGCGCGCACATGTGGACCGAAGCACTGGCCATGCACGAGGCGGGCCGCGTCCGCGCCACCGAGGCGCGGGCCTCGGACTACATCGGCCCCACATTGCCGACCGGCAATGGGCTGCTGCCGCGCTACGCTGACGCGACGCTGAGCGGGCGGACCGCTACGGTGTTCGCCGATCCGGACCAGCCTCACTCCTGGACCGCGGTCGATGATGTCGCCGATACGCTCGCGGCCTTGGGACGGGACGAGCGCGCCTGGGGCTCGGCGTGGATCGTGCCCTCGAACCCACCCTCGACTGTGCGAGAGGTGCTGCGAAGCCTGGCCGAGCAGATCGGGGCGGATGCACCCCGTATGCGGCAGATACCTCGCTGGCTTCTTCGAGCCGGAGGTCTGGGGATCCCGATGCTGTGCGAGGTCGACGGCATCCTGTATCAGTTCGACGCGCCGTTCATCGCAGACGGATCGGAGACCGCGGAGCTGTTCGGGGTCACGCCGAGCCCGTGGGAGCCCTTGCTGGCCGAGACCGCACGCGCGTGGGCCGAGCGCGCCCGGTAGCCGCCCGGAGGAGATGCGGCTGCCCGCGCGATCCCGTACTCGACGTCATTCGCTGAGCCCGACCGGCAGCCGATGAGCGATCTTCTCGACGCCACCGGTCTACTCGTGCCCCATCATCGCCTGATCGACCTGCACGAGGACTCGGTAAGGCCAGGGGCTGGACCGACCAAGATCGAGACCATCGCCCAGACCGACGATGTCGTCCGACGCGCCGATGAACTGCAGTACGAGCACCACGAAGGTCCCTGCCTGCAGAGCATCCACGAACAAGAGACCGTCTACTCGCCCGACCTGAGCCATGAGCAACGCTGGCCCTCATGGGCGCGGCGCGCCCGCGCCGAACTCGGCATCCGCAGTGTTCTCGGGCTCCAGCTGTTCGTCGGCCCGACGTCCCTGGGATGTCTGAATCTGTTCTCCGACAGCCCCGAGGCGTTCCAGGCCGACCAGCGCGTCTCCGCCCTCGCACTGGCGTCACACGTCGCCGTCGCGATGGCCGCGGAGCAGAACCACCAGGATCTGAACTCCGCCCTGGTCAACCGCACCATCATCGGCCGCGCCGAAGGCATGCTCATGCAACGATTCGACATCTCCGCCGACCAGGCCTTCGCCGCGCTCGTCCGCATCTCCCAGGACCGCAACATCAAACTGCACCTCGTCGCCGCCGACATCGCCGAGAAAGGCATCCGCCCGGATCTCTTCGACTGATGACAAAGAAGCCGGGATCCCAGTCTTACTGGAATCCCGGCTTCGATTGGTAGCGGGGGCAGGATTTGAACCTGCGACCTCTGGAATCACACAGAGCGATTCCGGCTGCTACCGAACGTTGCGGGAAACAGCCGAATCGCTTGTATTGATGCGGTGTCTGCTGTCTCGAACACCTCCGACTATACCCGATCAGTTCGTACTCAGGCTGGCTGAATCCGGAGGGTAAGAGGAGGGTGATCGATTCGTGAGCAAGGCATCGGACGATGGGACCGCCGACAGCGCAGCGGGTCGGCCCAAGTTTGGGTCAGGCCAATCTCACTGTGGTGAGGCAGGTGGGATCGTCTGTGCCTGTCGCGATGTCCGCTTCGCCACTCCTGCCGTCATAGGTGATCTTTATGGTGCCTTTGATGTCGCGGGGCAGCCAGAAGCCAACGAACCCATTTTCGAACGTCGTGACTGTCTTCTCTACCAGGACCTCGTCGTTGGTTTCGTCGACGATCTGCACCTCGACCTCAGTGGAGGCGAGCTCTCCCGTGCAGGTGGTCAGCGAGTGGTTGTAGCACTCGTGGGTTTGATGGACGTATGGCGCGACCGAGAGGTAGAAGGCGTCGCTTGGAGTTGCGATGGTGACCTCGTCGCCACCGGACGACAGCACCAGTTGATCAGGGCGCACAGATGCGATCAGGTCTTGTGGCCGCTCTGATCCACCAAGCCGGTCGAGGTGGTCGATGATTTCGACTACGTCATCCATCCCGCTCATTCCATGCGCGCTGAGCAATTGATCTGCGTCTGCGGCTGTTGCCCCTGTTGCGGACCCGGCCGCGCCGGTTGCGGTGGTGTCAGAGTTGTCGTCGGTAGTCGAGCAGGCGGTCAGGCCCAACGCGGCTACAAGGCCGAAGGTGCTGACGATGTTTCTGATGCTTCTTCTCACGTACGTGTTCCTTTGATGGGGAGCTGGCTAGTGGGGCGGGCCATCTGCGGGCCAGGGGTTCGGGGAGCAACCCTCCATCCTGAGGGTCTGCTGCAGCATGACGGGGGCGGGCGTCCCGGGTTGCGGGCAGGACTGGTGGGGGTATCCGAGCGCGTGTCCTGTCTCATGGTTGATGACGTACTGGCGATATTCACGAAGGGGCCGCTGGAACGGCTCTGCGCCGAAGAACCACCGCTTGGCGTTGATCACGACCCGGTCCTCGTTTCGGCACGAGACTTCTCCCTTTGTGTCGAGGGGCGCGCACAGTTGATCGACGGTGTCAGGTGTGGCGAGCAGTATGCGTATCTCTTCGCCGCTGGCAACGCGTTCGAACTCGTGGTCGCCGACGCTTCGCCATCCCCTGTCGTCCGCAAGCGTCTGGTCGACGACTTTGGCGAACTCGGCCGGGTCAACGTCGAGCCCTTCTTCCACGGCTACGGAGTAACGCAATGGTGCAGGTCCAGTGCTGGCCCCTGCGCTTGGGGCGAGCATGAACTCTCCTGTCCCTGCTTGCGGCACTTGAGGTGTCAGCGTGACCGGTGGCGCAATGGGCGAGAGCCGCGAAGGCGACGTCGCCGGCGATGGCGGCGTGTCGGCCAATGACGATTTCGTCGTGTTGGCGGGTGCTGGTTGCGACGAGTTCCAGAACGTGAGCACGCCGGTGAGCGCGATGACGCCAGTTGCAACTGCGAGGCCGAGCAGGATTCGGGTCGTTCGGTGGTGTGGCCGCGCACTGTCTGCTCGACGCCTGCCAACAGCGCGTGGCCTGTTCGCTCGGCGCCGGCCGAGATCGGCTCGCGCGCCGCGTGCGCGGCGTGCTCCTGGCTGTCGGTTCACGAGATGACCTGGATCAAGGGCACCCAGGTGCGTCCGACGTCCTCGGATCGGTAGATCCCCTGATCCGTGGCGGCGTGCCACTGCTGCCCCGTTACGTCGAATGCCTCCGGATCCCCCGGAACTCGGCCAACACGATCCCAGGTCTCCCCTTGGTCGGTGCTGGAGTAGACCGATCCGTCTGCGGCGAGTCCGGCAAGCTGATCGGACGTGGGCCATCCCAGGAAGACCAGCGGAGGTGCAGAGTCGAGAGTGATCGAGGTCGAGTCGACTCCACGCAGTTGCAGTTTCCCTTCAGGCGATGAAGTGAGGACCTCTTGTGTGTTTGAGGGGTTGATGACGAGATCAATGACCGGTTCCTCGGCCACGACCGACCAGTTCCTGCGATCTGTCGCAGTCAGCAGCCTGCCAGTCACCGAGTCGAAGGCATAGATACGGTCTCCCACCACGTCGAGGGCGTGGAAGTCAGCCTCGCCCTTCAACGAAACGCTCGACCACGTGCTGGCTGCGTCAGTCGATTCGATCATTCCGAGATGAGGTGGAAGGTCTTCCCTCATGTCGGGGTGGCCGCTCCCCAGGAAGTGGTCGGGTCCGATGATGGTGAACGCCATGGTGTCCTGCCATCGATCGGCGATCCTGGCCAGGGAACCGTCATCACCAATGCGGATGACTCCGAAGTGGGTCGCGGCATAGAGCATCTGGTCACCTGGGTTGACTCCGAGGCCGTGGACGTGACCCAGCGACTGGACCTCCGATGTGGCGGGCGCGGCGGGTTCCTCCTCAGCGGCGCAACCGGTGGTCAGGATGAGCGCGCCGATCGCGAAACTGGCGAGCAGATTGCGGGCAAGCATGATTGTTCCTGTCGATCAAGGCATGAAGGGTTGGGCCGACCACATAGGTGGTCGACCCCAAGGGGCGATCAGGACCCGAGCAGGTCCTTCATGGTCGTGATCTCGGTGTCTTGCGATGTCGCGATCGACTCTGCGAGTTCGACCGCGGGCCCAAAGACGCCTTGTTCTTGTTCTGTTTTGGCCATCTCGATGGCACCTTCGTGGTGTTCGATCATCATTTCCAGCCACATCCGCTGGAAGTCAGCGCCGCTGGCAGCCTCGAGCTTGGCCATGTCGTCGGCCGACATCATTCCGGGCATGTCAGCGTCCATTTCCATGTCGCCGTGCGCGTTCGCGTGGTCGCGCGAAGTCTCGGGAATGGGCTTGTCCCACTGGGTAAGCCAGTCGACCATCTGCTCAATCTCGGGGGCCTGTGCCGCACGGATGCCCTCGACGAGCTCGGCGACCTCAGGATCCAGCTCGCGGCCCTGAGTCATGTCAACCATCGACAGTGCCTGGGCGTGGTGCTGCATCATGTCGGTGGCGAACGTGACGTCAGCGTCGTTGAACTTGCTTCCGTCAGAAGCAGTGCGAGTCTCGGGTGTGGGTTCGTCGTCACTGCCACATGCGGTGAGCAGAGCCAGGGCGAATACGACTGTAAATAATGCTGCAAGCTTCTTGATCATTGATGCTCCTTGTTGGTCTGTTGCGAAACGTGATGGGCATGCCAAGGACTCGACCGCACCTGGGGCACAGTCGAGTCGGGCGCCCATCAGTTCCGTAGGACCGACAGTTTGTAGATGCAAGGAGGATCTGGATCGCGCGCGGCGGATTGCGGGATCGGGGCCGACCTTGGAGCACGTCCTCGAAGGAAGACCAATCCGCGGGGTGGCCCGCGCAGGAGCCGCAGCAGCAAGAGCCCCACGAGCAGGACAGCCAGGCACAGGCCCACCATCGTCATGGCCCCGTCGCCGTCGTCATCCGGCTGGGCGGCACTACTCAGCGTGGCCTGCTCTGGAGCGGTCTCGCTCGCGTGGCTCACGTCTCCTGCGTGAGCCATGAGCGTCATCTGCGTTGCGCCTGCGTCACTCACCGCGTGTCCCGCGGTGCCGTGGCCGCCGAGGCCATGCATGGCGAACAGTCCCAAGAACACGCCCACAAGGACCAGCAGGCGTGCTGCAGGTCGGTGCGGGGCGCTCCAGCGAGCGTTTCGGGTCATCGCCAGCAGTCTAGTTGGCCTGCCTTTGGGGACAGTAGGTGACTTCACTGGATGTGGGTCAGATGGACGGGGGTGGGCGTTCAGTTGGACGCCGTGCGGTTCAGTGTCCTCGCCGCGCTCTGTTCAGGCGTCAGGTCCAATCTGCGTAGGAGTTGCGCGTTCAGGGCCACGACGACGGTGGAGGCGGACATCAAGATCGCTCCGACGCTCATCGGCAACACGAACCCGACCGGTGCCAGGACACCTGCGGCGAGGGGGACGCTGATGAGGTTGTATCCAGCTGCCCACCAGAGGTTCTGTTTCATTTTGCGGTATGCCGCATTCGACAGTTCGAAGATCGACAGCACCGATCGCGGATCCGAACTGGCCAGGATCACCCCGGCCGAGCCGATCGCCACATCTGTGCCTGCGCCGATAGCGATACCAACATCGGCCTGCGCCAGAGCTGGAGCGTCGTTGACGCCGTCGCCGACCATGGCCACCTTCCGGCCTTCACGCTGGAGTTCGGCAACCTTGGCTGCCTTGTCTTCGGGCCGCACACCGGCGAACACCCGGTCGATGCCGAGTTCAGCAGCGACTGTTTCAGCGACCGCCTGGGCATCACCGGTGATCATCACGACCTGAGCGCCCACTGCATGGAGCGCGTCCACTGCGTCGTGTGACTCGGGGCGGATTTCATCGGCCAGGCGCAGGGCGCCGATCACCTCACCGTCGGCGACGACGTGCAAGATGATGGCGCCCTCAGTGCGCCACTTGTCGGCGATCGGCAACTCCGACAGGCCGTGGTGCTCCAGCAGATACGGTCCTCCGACCTCAATCACGGAGCCATCGACCCTCGCGCGGACGCCAACTGCCGGTGAGGACGAGAATTCCGCGTACGCCGGAACGTCGAGGCTCCGGTGCTTCGCAGCGCCGGTCACCGCTCTTGCGAGCGGGTGCTCGCTGTCGCTCTCGGCTGCGGCAGCAAGTGACAGGACCGCGTCTTCGGAGTACCCATCGATTGGCTCGATGCCGGTGACGGTCGGCTCGCCCTTGGTCAATGTTCCGGTCTTGTCGAAGAGCACGGCGTCCACCGTGCGCATGGATTCCAACGCCAGGCGATCCTTGATCAGCACGCCACCGCGAGCCGCGCGTTCGGTCGCGATCGACACCACGAGTGGGATCGCCAGGCCCAGTGCATGCGGGCACGCGATCACCAGCACGGTGATCGTGCGTACGACGCCGTCATCGGGCAGCCCGACGAGTGCCCACACGATGGCGGTGATGACCGCGGAGCCCAGCGCGAACCAGAACAGCCAGCCGGCTGCGGTGTCGGCGATCCGTTGCGCACGCGAGGAGGAAGCCTGCGCATCCGCGACAAGCTTCTGGATGCCAGCCAACGCGGTGTCATCGCCGATGGCGGTGACTTCCACCCGCAAGCCGGAGTCGGTGGCGACCGTTCCAGCGACCACCGACTCTCCCACCTCTCGGCGTACGGTCTTGGACTCGCCGGTGACCATGGACTCGTCCATGCTCGCGCTGCCGTCCACGATTTTGCCGTCGGCAGGGACCGCTGCCCCGGGGCGAACGATGACCACGTCGCCCACTGCCAGGTCCGAGGGAGCAACCTTCACGACGGCGTCGCCGTCGACCTTCTCGGCCTCATCGGGCAACAGCGCGGCCAGGGAGTCCAACGCGGAGGTGGTCTGGGCCAGTGAGCGCATCTCGATCCAGTGCCCAAGGAGCATGATCACGACCAGCAGGGCCAGCTCCCACCAGAAGTCCAGTTGGTCGTCCAACACATCCAGCGTGGAGCCCCATGAGGACACGAACGCGACTGTGATTGCCAACCCGATGAGCAACATCATTCCGGGCTTGCGCGACCTAATCTCCGAGACCGCGCCCGTCAGGAACGGCCAGCCGCCCCAGACGTAGAGCAATGTGCCCAGGATCGGCGAGACCCACTGGACCCATTCACCATCTGGTAGGTGATAACCGACCAGATGGGCGAACATCGCGTTGAATGCCACCACGGGGACCGCTAGGACCAGCATGATCCAGAACAGTCGTCGGAACTGGCCCACGTGGTCGCCGTGCCCGGAGTGGCCGCCGTGTTCGTGGTGCTCACCGTGGCCCTCGTGCGCAGAGGAGCCATGCTCGTGATCCCCAGGGGCGTCCCGAAGGTCTGCGCTGGCTCCCTGGTGGCCAGCATGATGGCCCGCCTCATCCCTACGGTGTTCGTGCTGATGGTCGCGATGCATACTCATACCATGAAGATATACCCCCCATGGGTATATCTTCCACCAAGCGCCACTGCGAACGGGATCACCGAAAAGATCCAGACGGCGACAGAAAGGGGCTCTTCACAGATGAGGGTGTGGTCGTGCGGTCGAGGACTCCGAGATCGCCAAGACGATGCTCGAGGAAGCGATGGGCGTGCACGGCATCCCAGAGGCGGTCCACGCCGACCGGGGCACCTCGATGACATCGAAGCCCGTGGCGCAACTGCTCCTCGATCTCGGCGTCGACAGATCCCACTCCCGGCCACGGGTCAGCAACGACAACCCGTTCAGCGAAGCAGCATTCAAGACCCTGAAGTACGCGCCGGCGTCCCCCGAGAGCTTCGGGTCCCTGGCAGATGCCAGGGCGTTCTGCGAGGCGTTCTTCAACTACTACCACCACGAGCACCGCCACTCCGGGATCGGGCTACACACCCCAGCATCGGTCCACCACGGCACCGCGACCGAGATCCGCACCCAACGCCAGGCAACGCTCGACGCCGCGCACACCACTCACCCCGAACGGTTCGGCAACCGCCGCCCCCTCGCGCCCAAGCTGCCCGAGGCGGCCTGGATCAACCAGCCATCACTGGAGGCCCTCATACAGACGCGTAACGAGACGTGTCTCAGACTGCTTGACATCTTCCGACAGCCCGGTGGCGCTCAAGGTAGGTACCTGACATGCTTGAGGGGGCTCGGCCTGCTCTTCGAGGTCGACGTCGCCGAACTCGGCTACGGCATCGACTACTGGCCTGCCGGCGAGATCGGGCTCTACGCGCTCGACGGGCACACCTTCGTCCGGCTCTGACCGAAACCGCTTGGGCTGCTGTCGGCGCCACGTGTGAACATCGAGGGCATGACCGAGACACCCGAGACACCCGAGCTTGACAAGCCCGAGCAGGTGGCCTTCGACGTCGTCGCGCGCCTGCTCGGTGGCGGGGTGACCGCCGAGCCCAACGACCACAGCGGACGGCAGGGAGCCGTCGACTTCCTCCTGCACTACCCGGACGGGGGTGACGCCGCGATGGAGGTCACGTCCGCAGCGGCCGAGGGCATGCGTCAGCTCTATTCGTTGCTCGACGCCACCCAAACGCTCCCCAACCCCGGCGAGTGGACCTGGAGCGCGACGATCGACCACCCACGCGACCTGCCGGACCTCATCGAGCGGTGTGGCCGGATCATCGAGTACTGCGAGGCCAACGGAATCGAGTGGCCAAGCTACGCCTACGACCACCGCTTCATGAACCCCGACGTCGCCTGGCTGATCGGCTCGACCGCCGCCATGCACGGGTCGCCCGACCTGCCCAAGTGGGACGCCGAGAAGAACCGTGAGCGCCCGCTGTTCCTGACACCCGGCGGTCGCGGCGGTGGGGTCAACGAGTCACTGAGCAAGTTCGCGGGGGCGATCGACGACGTGGTCGCCCAGGGCCACGTGCAGAAGCGGGTCAAGAAGCTCGGGCGGTCAGGCCTCGATGAGCAGCACTTGTTCATCCTTGCCGACGACACCGCGCTGCCCTTCGACGTGATCTACGGACTGATGCGCGGCACGGTGACGCCGCCGACCGCGCCGACACTGCCCGGCACCGTGACGCACCTGTGGGTGCTCGTCACCATGACCCCCAGGGTCTTCCTCGTAACGGCTGACGGGCTGAGGGCGTTCGACCGCAACTGACCGTCGGCAGGCCGGGTGTCACCCCAACCCGTGATCTTTAAGGTCACCGACATGCTCGGCCCGGGTTACACCACTATGCGCCTGCGGTGGACATGCTCTTCGCGTCTTCCAGGATCATGTCTGCGGCGATCCATGCCGCAGCCTGTGTCGGGGCACTGTTGTTGCCGGAGGGTTGTGCAGGAAAAACCGAGGCGTCTACGACCCGGAGGCCCGGGTTGCGCCTCCCGACGTCGACTAAGCAAGTGGCAATCGGGTCGCATACGGAGCCGCGTCAAACCACCCAGGTTGCCGCAGGCACTCGACAAATCTCGATTGCCCGGCACCGAGATCAGGACGCCAGTCGGCGTCGTAGTCTCGCTAGATCACATAGGAACAGGTTGCTGGCGACACGCCCTATGTGTGCCGGTTATGCCGTGGACGAGGCACGAGATCGCTAGGCTGCGGCGATGGGCTCGAAGAAGACCGACAGCATGGATACCATCTGGCCCATCTCGCCGCACACCGCGGCGAAGCACGACCTGCTTCGTAACTACTTGGGCGCGTGGTTCGCGATCTTTGGTCAGTCATCGAACCACGACAAGGTGAACTTTGTTGACGGGTTTGCTGGCCCTGGGGTCTATGCGGCCGGCGAGGAGGGTTCGCCCATCGTCGCGCTGAGGGCGCTCCTTGAGCACAGCGCTGTCGACAAGTTCGCTGGCACCCAGTTCAACTTCCTTTTCAACGAGCACGACCCTCAGCGGCTCGACGCACTGAAAGCCATGGTCGAACGGCTTCGCTACGAGCTCGGAGAGTTCCCACCCAACGTCAACCTCCGCTTCGAGAATCGAAACTTTCACGACCTCGGCCAAGACATCCTCGGCTCGATGAAAGAAACCGAAGTGCTCGCGCCGACGTTCTTTTTCGTCGACCCGTTCGGCTACAAGGACGTGCCGCTCGAATTGATGCAGAAACTGCTCGCTTACAGAGCGTGCGAGATGCTGATCTACTTTGACTTCAACAGTGTGAACCGATTCGCCACGGCCGGTAACGTAGACGAGCATTTCGAGGCTCTATTCGGGACCCACGCATTCACCGAGGCGCCGGCGTCGGGCCCGGCCCGCCACGAGTACTTGCGCGACTTGTACGAGCAGCAGCTCCGCGACGTTGGTCGGTTCACCTACGTACGGAGCTTCGCGATGGTCCGCGGCACCGGCCACGTTGGCTACTACCTCTTCTTCTGTACTCGCGACCTCCAGGCGTTCGACAAGATGAAGGCGCAGATGTGGAAGCTCGACCCATCAGGGTCGTACCGCTTCGAGGACCGGCTCGCCGACGTGCTCGTCCTCTTCGAGGCCGGCGGCTCGACCGAACCGCTGAAGGAGTGGCTCCTCGAGCGCTTCGCGGGCCAGACTGTTCCGATCCAAGTCGTGATCGACACCGTCATCGCTGAAACCCCGTACTACAGCGGCCAAGTGAAGACGAAGACCCTCGCGCCGATGAACCGCGCTGGAGTCATCGGCGGTGCTAACCAGAAGACTGTCGGCCAGTTTCCGGCCGGCACGTCGGTCGTGTTTCCCTAGCCGACTGCGGCTAGGCGAGTCGGATACTGATCCCAGGTGCGGCCGTCGAGCTCACGACCATTGCTCTTCGGACGGATCCCACCCCATTGCTTGAAGAAAAACGCGATCTCTGCGTCGAGGCACTGGTCGCGGATCTCGCGGGCCCACTCGGCTTCCATCGGTCGAGCGTTCTTGCCCGACTCGCCGCCGACAATAACCCAATCGATGTCGTCGAGCGCGAGCTGAGGCAGTGGGGAGAGCAGCGGCTCGCAAGAGAGAAAGCGGGTCGCAGCCGGCGTCTCGCGAAGGTGGCCGATGCGGTCGACGACGTCCTCCGACTCGACAGAGACACCCATCCAGAGGTTGTCGGGCCAGCGCAGCTTGTCGGCGATTCGGTTCATCCGGTGTGCACGCTTAGTGAGGGCCTGATAGGTATGTTGCGGTGTCTGCTCCATGACGTCGAAGACGTCCTGGATAAACGAGACTGGGACCTTCGCGTGAAAGAGGTCTGACATCGAGTTTACGAATACGGTCTTCGGCGCGCGCCACTTCAGCGGCTGCGTGAGCGCGCGCGGGTGGATCGTCACCCCGAAACCCGGACCGGACGTGCGCGGATCGCCGTCGTTCTGATATTTTTCCGACCCCATCGCCTGGAGGCGCTTCGCTAGTGCGAGGGCGTAGCAGTTGTCGCAGCCGGCCGCGATGCGGTCGCAGCCGGTGACCGGGTTCCAGGTGACCTCGGTCCATTCGATCGTGGAGTTGGTGGACATATCAGCCCTCACCTCAATTATTCGAACATGTGTTCGAGTTGCCAGCTTACCCTGCCCTAGGGTATCGGAGTCAACAGGTCGCCTGGCCCTCGCGAGCGCTTCGCTAGTTTCGCGAGGCGCACGACACCTTCCGAGTCTGGGCATCACGACAACGGGGACGACCTGCTCGCCATCCTCAAGCAGTCGCTCGGCAAACCGCAGCCGAGCTCATCACGGCACGTTTCCCACGACAGATTTAAGCGTTCCGGAGGAAACGAGCCCGCTCATGCATCGTCACCGGTGTTGAGTCGATCACCTGGTTGACCAGTCTGGTAAAGAAGCGCGCAGGGCCGAGTTCGTCCGGAACAAGATCCTGGCGCAGTGCGACTATCGGCAGCGTCCCGATGATCGCATCGATATCATCGACCGGAGGTTCGGCCTCAGTGTCGTCTACCTCGACCGCGTCCGATTCGATCGGAGCTGGCGGCTCCACGTCACCGCCGCCGTCGGCAGGTCCGGCACCGTCCCATTCGGGCACCACAAGACAGCAGGCGTCGTAGGCATCCTCTTCCCGTCCGAGCTTCGCCAAGAGATCCACGATCCAGTCGAACTGCCGACGTTCCTCCGTGTAGGCGGTCGAACGCATGGAGTAAAGAAAACCCATGGCAGCCATCGGATGGCGAAGCGCAAGATTCTTCGCGTCGCCGTACGACTCCTCCACACGGTTGGCGGCGTTCTTCCCAAACGAGGAGTCCATCCGCTTGGTCGAGATCAGCAGTTCGGGGCCTGTTTGCCATCCGGAGAGGATGACATCAACCTGCTTCAGATAGTTCTTCCCCAGAATGTTCGCTGATGCTCCCGCCACTCTCCCGGGTCCACTTCCCTTCTGAAGGCGCGCCAGAAGATCGGCACGTGCAGCAGCCGGAGTGACGCCACGAATGAATTCGAGCACGTCTCGCGCCACAACGCGGGGAGGCTCGGCGCGCGGCCAGACAGCATCGGGGTCGAAGCCCGCACGTCGCAGTTCGTATGCCACCCATACGTCGAGGGCAAGCGCCGGAACCCCCGACCTGGTGGGCGCACCAAGGTGAAGGGGAACGCCGAGCAGGGCACGAAGAGTGTCGAGATCAGGGATGAACCGTCCACCCTCCCACGGGTTGAGCTCGCGAAATGGCGCCGTCGCGACGACCGCGTCGAACAGCGGCCACGCCTCAGCTTTGGCCGTCGGCTTCTCGGCCACTTCAGTTGCCCTTTCCGCGTGCCACTCGACGGGCCATGAGGCCAGCGTGCTCAGTCCGTACAGCCGCCAGATCCTTCTTCGACAGCCGTAATCCTTTGACCAGGAGAACGTCGTCGACGGCAGCCACCGCGTCAAGCAGGCGCCCCGCACGTAGTAGGCCAGAGACTGATGCCCGCAGTGCCGTCAATGGCTCTCGGTGGCGATTCACGAGCGATGGCGACGGCATCGGCAGGGCATCGGCCTCGCGTGGCTCGACCTTCAACATCCCGCCACCGTATGCCCGACCGACTGTCTCAGCTCCCAGCAAAGTAACGGAGTTCAGGGAGGCGATTGGCAGAAGGTTGACTCCGTTCTCGCGGTGCTCCGCGTGCAGGTAGACGCCATGCACGGAGTTCAGGTGGTGACCCCGAACACGGTTCGTGGACAGGCGCGGAGTGTCAGCATTCATGTAGGTCAAGAACAGGTCAGCCGGGCGAAGGTACGGCACTCTCCACCACGGCGAGCGCACGCGGCACTTGTAGGCCGTATGGACGTCAAGATCCTCTCCACTGGCGATATACGACCACGCTGCAGGAGAGGGGTCATCCGCAGGACGGAACAAGTACGTGGCTTGCCCCGCCTCGCCCAGCTGACGCAGCGCATCGTGGGTCAGTGAGAGTCCTCGTAGGTGCCGCGATCCGGGTGGGGATAACCGGATCACGTCGGTATCCGCGAGGCCGAGTCCAGCGACTTTCCCTGGGCTCAAGGCGAAGAACCGGTTGTTACCGGTCACCATGCCGAGTGTTGTGTCGCCCCATGTACTCAATGTCGTGAACTTAGGGCTGTCGAGGGCCTTGATGTACGCCGTAAGGCCATCGGTCGACATCAGTCCCGCCGACCAGCGACCACCTAGTGCTGGGGGTGTCCAGCGCCGCGCTTCAGCCAAGTCGGTGAGTCCGGCGGCATCACGAACCTGGTGCAAATTCATGTGACCGGTTCGCGCTTGACCTTGGGGGTCGTAGCCGTCGGCGAGGAGCAGTATGGCCTCGACTTCGACGCCTGGAAACACGCGCTCCTCGAAAAGGATCAGCGTGATGTCAGAGAAGTGCTCCAGCAGGAACCGGCGTACCGGCGCCGCGTAGTTCACGGTCAAGAGTTCTGCAGGGAGCACGAGCCCGAGGCGCCCCCCGTCGCGCAAGTGGAGGGCAGAATGGACGGTGAACGCGGCCCAGGAAGACGCAAGGCTCGTGAGGTTGACGCCGGCTCGAAGCGCAGCCTCGCGCGACTTTGCCCTAGCCTCGCCCGTCCAGCCCTGATACCGGACGTACGGCGGATTACCGACGACCGCGTCGTACGATCCGAACTCCTCGTGGAAGAAGAAGTCGCCAGCGTGAATCGATGCGTTGATCCCTTCGAGGTGCAACAACCGTTCAGCCTCGACTGCTGAGGGTCCGTGTAGTTCGACCCCTACGAGCGGTCCAGCGTGGTTGCCGTCTCGGCCAGCCTCGTGCAGAAAGACCGCCTCACCGCAGGACGGTTCGAGAATCGCATCGGACGCATCGCGGATCGCCCATGAATTAATGAAGCGGGCGACGGCTGGGGGTGTGAAGAACGCTCCTCTAGCTTTGCGCAGATCAGAAGAGTCGCCGGGAAGCATGGCAGCAATCCTGCCTTATGCGGGTCGCCGTACGACGCGGGACTCGCGAACTGGTTCGACGAGTCGCTCCACCAAGGTTGGCTGCGCCATTGCCCACCGCGTCTCGCGGATGGGTATGCCATCGTCTGGCACGGGTGTGGCATCGGGACCAGTGCTGTACACGAGGAGGCCCTCCTATCTCATGCGGAGGCCTGCATCTGTCGCCACATCGGCGCGGCGAATTCGAACCCGAGCTGTGGGGCTCAGAGACATGAGGACGGCCATGGCGCCCTGGGACAGACAGGGTCTCTCTGTAATGGACCACAGTTGGCCCGTGGCCGGCTGAGAGGCTGTTCCTCGTCCCACCGTGTGATGCCGGGTATCTCCGACCTGCGTGTGGGGTGGTCGCCGTCGGGGCAGCACACGCGCGTACGTGGCACCACACCTGAGGGATATGAGTCTCTCCATTCATTCCCCCGACGAGCTGATCGCAGCTCTCCCTCACCTGCTCGGCTTCAAGCCCGAGGAGTCTCTGATCTTCGTTCCAATGCGCCCGGACCTGCCCCTTGTACGAGTCGACCTTCCGACCACCGCGCGGGCACGTGAAGGGGTGTGGGGTGCAGTTTGCGATGCCTTCCGACGTCATGCCCAGCCTGGCGCAGGTACGGCCATCGTCTGCGTCACTCACGACCGCCACTACTCCAAGCAACTCAGTCAGGAGTTCACCGCCCGGCTCAGCAACATCGGTATCGACGCGCCCCTGCGACTGTGGGCCGACGACAGCCACTGGTGCGACTTAGTCACCGGGCAGTCCGGCCTCCAGAGCGACGACACTCGCAACCGGATCGCGGCGGCCACCGTGCTGAACGGACAGCCACGACCAGCAACCAGCCGCTCGTCACTTGCCGCATCCCTGGTCGGCGACCGCGAACCGATCACAAGACTCCTTGCCCACGCGCGAGCAGCCATCAAGACGAGCACACCCCGCGCGGAGACCGCGTGGGCGCAAGCCAGGGCCCAGTTATTCCACCGCAACGGAGTCCGGCTCAACGACAACGACGCAGCGAGATTGTTGGTCGGGATCGAGTCCATTGCCGCCCGCGATTGCCTATGGGAAGGCATCACCCGCAGCACCGCCCCTTCACATGTCGCCCTGTGGCGCGACATGACGCGAAGAGCCCCGGACGAGGTCCGGACCGCACCCGCCGCGTTGCTGGGTTTCGCCAGCTGGCTCGACGGGGACGGAGCGATGGCGTGGTGTGCACTTGACCAAATTCCGGGAGGCAAGCCATACGCCCTTGCTGACCTAGTTGAAGCCGCCGTGCAGGGAGGCGTGCACCCGCGTGAGTGGGAAGAAGCCACCAGGAGAGCCGCGGTATTCGGCACGGATCGTTCGTCCGACTTCACCAATCGACGAACTGTCGCAGGGCACGATTCGATCTCACCAACACACGGAATCTGAGGACGTCGCGATGGAAACCAACTACCGACGCCAACAAGGCGCCCGTATGGAGTCCCTGATGATGCGAGTCGTGCAGGCATACGTGCATCGTCACTCGCAGCGATCCCCGGTCGATTTCGTCCATCCACCGACCTTGGACCTGAGTCCTTGGCAGAGTTCACGGCACCGTTAGCCGGCCCTGCTGTCTTGGCGTCGCCCCGAACATCAGTACCGCCGCTACCCCGGCCAAGCCAGCGAGCACAAGAAACGCGTTGGTGTAGGAGCCCAGGAGTTGCGCCAGTGAGGCGCCCGCGAACGGCGCAACAGCAGACGCAGCTAACGCGGGCGCGGTGAGGATACCGTTGAGTCTGCCGTAGCCAGCAGGGCCCCATCGGTCGGTGACGGCGGTGGCCTGCACGAGGGTATAGATGCCCCGCGCCAAACCGAGCAGCATGCCGAGCGTGATGAGCAACCCGACGGAGTAGGGCACCAACGCGAGTGCGCCCGTGGCGAGGGCGACGGCGGCAAGCACGATGACTCCGCGCGAGGTCACCGACGTGGCTGCAGCGAACCTGGCGTATCCGAGGCGTCCAATCACCTGTCCCACTCCGCCCAAGCCCAGCGTGACGGCGGCGAGGTTGCGGCTCATGCCCTGCTCGACCAGCATCGGGATCATGTTGATGACCACGGCAAAGACTGTCAGAGCGGTCAGGGCGTTGGCGATCGTAAGCAGAAGGAAGGGCGCGCTTCGCGGCACAGCTCCAACCTGTGTATTGCCGGCCGCTGGTTCTTCCATGGCGCCCGCCGGTCTATCGATGGTGGTTCGCCATGGGCGGTTCAGACCCCACCAGTGCAGCGGGACGGTGATGGCGACCAGGCCGGCCAGCAGGATCAGATAGGCCTGGCGCCACCCCAGCCAGTCCTCCAAGCCCGAGGCGAGCGGCGCGAACACCGTGCTGGCTAATCCGGCGACCAGCGTCAGGGTCGTCAGCGCGCGGACTCGGTTTGCGCCACCCCAGTGAGTCAGGGCAGCGAATGCCGGTGGATACAGGGTGCCTGCCATGGCGACCCCGGTCAGCACCCAACCGAGGTAGAACAGCAGCAGGTTGGGTGCGAGTGCGACCATCGCAACGCCAGGGATCGCCACCAGTGAAGCGCCCGTCATGATCCTGCGGGGTCCGAAGGCGTCGAGGTGTCGACCGACCCAGATCCCTACGCCACCGGCGACAAACTGTGACAGTGAGAAGGCGCCGGTTACCGCGACGCTGGACCATCCGGTGTCAGCGGTGATCGCCCCCTGGAGTGCCGCGAACGCGTAGTACAGCACGCCCCAGGAGACGATCTGAACGGTGCTGAGCACCGCGACCACGCGCCGCAGCC
Organism: Aeromicrobium piscarium; assembly: GCF_007421815.1. Taxonomy (GTDB): domain Bacteria; phylum Actinomycetota; class Actinomycetes; order Propionibacteriales; family Nocardioidaceae; genus Aeromicrobium; species Aeromicrobium piscarium. The sequence continues at coordinate 352,164 of NZ_VLNT01000002.1, forward strand.
CGGCGTCGTCGAGGACGCCGGGCTGCCGGTCGACCGGCTGAGCGTCAGTCCTAGTTTTAGTCACCCCACGGTGCTCTCGCACAGGGCGACTTCTGTAAGTCTCACTGACCAGGGCGGCCCAGGCTGATCAACTCTGGTTCTGCGGCGACCGGCGCTCCGCAGCAACCGCCGCCGGTGGCTACGGCATCAGGAGAATCGAACGCGCCGGCGCCGTTGCAGACGCCGGTATCCGGGAGCACTAGGTCGACGCGCCCTGCTGCCTCGAGGTCGCCAGCAAGTGCGGCGATGACGGAGCGAACTTGCTCGAACCCGGTCATGGCCAGGAATGAGGGGGCGCGACCGTAGGACTTCATGCCGACCACGTAGAAGCCCTGTTCCGGCTGGGCGAGCTCTTGGTATCCGTGCCCCGGCACATCGCCGCAACTGTGGTGGTCAGGGTGAACCAGTTCAGCCAGGAACCGTGCCGACCCGAGGGCGGGGTCGAGATCGAGGCGTACCTCGGACAGGAAACTGAAGTCGGGACGGAAGCCCGTGACGACGATGACTTCATCGACGTCTGTCACCTGTCGACCGTCTATGGAACGGAGCGTAAGCCGCCCATCGGGCTGGATGCTGACCGCTTCGGTGCGGAACTGGGTCACGTTGGTGACCAACCCGCTGGTGGCGGCCGCCTTCGCGTCCTGCCCGAGTTTCCCACGCTGTTCAAGCTGGTCGTTATCGCCTCCACCGAAGGCATCTCCGACGCTGGGGCGTCGCAACAGCCAGGAGACGCGAGTGGCGGGGTCCCGTTGGGCGAGCTGGGCCAGCCCAATCAAGACGCCTTGAGCCGATGCACCTTTGCCTGCGACCGCGACGTGTTTGCCGGCGTACCGCGCAGCGACCGTAGTGTCAGTGAAGTCAGGAATCCCGTAGGCGATGTGGTCCGCATGCTCGCGCTCCCCTAGGGCGGGATAGCCGTCGGCACCCAACGGGTTGGGGCTGGCCCAGGTCCCAGAAGCATCCACGACCGCACTGCCCAACAGACACTCCTCGCCGGCTGGCCCGTGCACGTGCACTGCGAAGGGGTCGTTCTCCCGTCCGGAGTCGACCAGCAGGTCACGACCGGCGCGGCTCACACCAGTGACCCGTGCGTCGTAGCGCACAGTTCCGCTCGCGGAAGACTCCAGAAGGTTGGCCAGCGGCTGCAGATAGGCCTCTCGCCACTCTGCACCTGTGGGGTAGGCGCCGTCCTCTGGGGCAGTCCAGTCACCGCTGGCTTCGAGGAGCCGCCGGGCGGCGGGGTCGATGAGCTCGAGCCAGGATGAGAACAGTCGAACGTGGCTCCACTCCCCTACGGTCGCTCCGGCATCAGCACCGGCTTCCACGACGACGAAGTCCATTTCGCGCTCGGCAGCGTTCGCTGCTGCAGCCAGCCCGATGGGTCCGGCGCCGATGATGATCACGGGTAGTTCCATCTGATGACTCCTCAGTCGTCTTGCATCGACGGATGTCGATAGAGAGACAGTATCGATCTAGATCGATGGACGCAAGCTATTCTTCTGTCATGACCACATCGGGCCCCGCAGCGCTCAGTCTCGACCGCACGAGCGCGGAACACTTCGCTGAATGGTTCGCACTGCTTGCCGACCCCACGCGGGTACAACTGCTCCACACCCTGTCGACCTCCCCGTCAGGCGCCATGCGGATCGGCGACCTATCCGAAGCACTTGGGATCAGCCAGTCGACCTGTTCCCACCACTGCCAGGTGCTGAAGAAAGTCGGCTTCGTGGTGGTCGACAAGGTTGGCACCTCCAGCATGGTCTCGGTCAACCCGGCTTGTTGCACAGGATTGCCTCACGCTGCCGACGTCGTCATGGGCACACTGGCCGCCCCACCGTGTTGTCCATCAGATCTACCTGCCGATGTGTCCACACGGCCGCTGGTCGACAAGGACATGGTCGCCGTGCTCGCCATTTACGAGGAAGGTCTCGCTACTCGCAATGCGACCTTCGAGACCCAGGTGCCGACCGCCGCGCAGTTGCGCGCCAAGTGGCTCCCAGCGATGGCCTGGGTCGCCGTACTCGACGGACGGGTCGTGGGTTGGACGGCAATCCAGGCCACCTCGGAACGTGCCTGTTATGCCGGCGTGGGCGAGTCCTCGGTCTACGTGACCGAGACCGCTCGTGGTCGCGGTGTCGGGAAGGCGTTGTTGTTCACTCAGGTCACGGAAGCCGACCGAACTGGCCTATGGACGCTGCAGACCTCGATCTTTCCAGAGAACAGAGCCAGTCTCGCGCTGCACCGCTCCGCTGGGTATCGCACCCTGGCGGTTCGGCCTCGCCTCGCTCAACTGGACGGCGTCTGGCGCGACACCGTCATGCTGGAACGTCGCAGCGAGATCAACTGACCCGCCACATGACGACAACCTCTCTCCCCGGCGATGTGGCTGTTGCCGTCATTGGCGGCGGACAAGCAGGCCTGGCCACCGGCTACTACCTGCAACGGGCAGGCCTGGTGTCTGGCGAGGACTTCGTCATCCTTGACGCAGCCGAACAACCCGGCGGCGCGTGGCCACGCATGTGGGACGGCCTACGGCTCTTCTCCCCCGCGACGCATTCCTCGCTTCCGGGGTGGATGATGCCGCCATGGGACGACGCCACCCGGGGCTTTCCACCCCGCGACCACGTCGTCAATTATCTGAAGCGCTACGAAGAACGCTACGACCTCCGAGTGCGACGCCCCTACCAAGTCACGTCGGTCGATCGGGCAGCCAACGACGACCCGACGGGTCCACTCGTCGTGCGCACAAAGCAGAACAATGTCGCGGCCCGCGTGGTCGTCTCAGCCACCGGCACGTGGACACGTCCCTTCTGGCCGCACTACGCGGGCGCGGACACGTTCACCGGACAGCAACTGCACACCGTGCAATACCGCCGCCCCGAGGATTTCACCGGACGACGGGTGGCTGTTGTCGGCGGGGGTAACTCCGGAGCACAGGTGCTGGCCGAAGTCTCAGCGGTCACCGACACCGTATGGCTGACCAACCGAACACCACGCTTCCTTCTCGACGATGTTGACGGACGCGCTTTGTTTGCTGCGGCAACCCAGCGCGTCCAGGCATTGCGCGACGGAACTGATCACCCTGGCGTCGGGGGCCTGGGCGACATCGTCATGATTCCCAGTGTCCGTGCTGCTCGGGAGCGCGGCGACCTCCATGCGCGCCCGATGTTCAGTCGGCTGACACCGACCGGTGTGGCATGGGCAGACGGCACGCACCTCGACGTCGACGCCATCATCTGGTGCACCGGCTTCCGGCCCGCCCTCGGCCACCTCAGGTCCCTACGTCTCGGAACCACGGACGGACACTATCGACTCGGCGGACCAGCGGACACCCAGGCTCTGGATGAACCGCGACTGCACCTGATCGGGTACGGCGACTGGGCCGGCCCAGCATCAGCAACCCTCATCGGAGCCGGGCGGACAGCACGCGAGGTGACCCGCGTCGTGCTGGACCAGCTGCGCGAGTAAGGCCTGCGCCGATCTCGGTTGCCGCCGAATCCTTCAAACAGTCACGGGCGTTTGGAGCACATCCGCGAGATGGTCGAGTGCACCGGGCACCAGCGCATAGAACGACCAGGTGCCCCGCTTGCTTCGCGTGAGCAGTCCCGCATCGACGAGGATCTTGAGGTGATGCGACACAGTCGGCTGCGACAAGGCCACTGGCTCGGTCAGATCGCAGACGCAAGCCTCACGGTCCTCCTGCGCGGCAACCAGTGACAGCAACCGCAACCGGGTCGGGTCGCCGAGGGCCTTGAACTTCGCAGCCAGAGTCACCGCGACCTCCACGCCCATTGCCTCACCGACGATCGGCACGCAGCACGGGTCAAGAGTCTCGATCATTTCAGTGGCCATGACCCCAGTATGACCCACGCATTGACAAACGTCGATGGACCGCTACTGTTTATCTTAATAGACGTTCATCGATGGATATGAACGCGAGGTGAACAACCCCGCGAACGCCCAGCCGCCAAAGGAACACAGTGACTCAACAGACGCAGACGCCAAGCAACGACGCCGACGTCATCGCCAAGCTCTCGACGCTCGACAGGTTCTTGGCCGTGTGGATCGCCGTCGCGATGGCAGCCGGCCTCCTCCTCGGCCGCACGTGGCAGGGCCTGGTGGATGCACTCGAGTCGTTCACCGTCGGGTCGATCTCGGTGCCTATCGCCATCGGCCTGCTCGTGATGATGTACCCCGTTCTAGCCAAGGTCCGCTACGACGAGACCCGCCGCGTCACCAGTGACCGCCGACTGCTCGCAGCGTCGCTCGCTTTGAACTGGTTGATCGGCCCTGCCCTGATGTTCGCCCTCGCGTGGTTGTTACTGCCCGACCTGCCGGAGTACCGCACCGGCCTGATCATCGTCGGGCTCGCGCGCTGCATTGCGATGGTGATGATCTGGAACGACCTCGCGTGCGGCGACCGTGAGGCTGCCGCCGTGTTGGTGGCGATCAACTCCGTCTTCCAGGTCTTCGCGTTCGCAGCCCTCGGCTGGTTCTACCTCCAGACGCTGCCCGGCTGGCTGGGTCTCTCCACGACGAGCGCCGAGTTCTCGATCGGTGCCATCACCGCGAGTGTGCTCGTGTTTCTGGGGATCCCTCTCGTAGCGGGCTTCCTTACCCGCGTGATCGGCGAACGGACCAAGGGACGTGACTGGTACGAGGAGACGTTCATTCCCCGGATCAGCCCGTGGGCGCTCTACGGCCTGTTGTTCACGATCGTGCTGCTGTTTGCGCTGCAGGGGGATGCGATCACGAGCAACCCGCTCGATGTCGTGCGCATCGCACTGCCGCTCCTGCTGTACTTCTCCATCACCTTCGTCGTCGGCATGTTCGTCGGCCACGCTTTGCGCCTTGGCTACGCCAAGACCGCCACTCTCGCTTTCACCGCAGCAGGCAACAACTTCGAGCTCGCCATCGCCGTGGCCATCGGCACCTTCGGCGCCACCTCGGGCCAAGCGCTCGCCGGTGTCGTCGGCCCCCTCATCGAGGTGCCCGTCCTCGTCGGCCTCATCTACGTGGCCCTCTGGTCACGTCGCTTCTTCACACCCGCAGGAGACCGCACATGAGCATCCCCGCCTCCACCGCACACGAGGCCACCGTCGATGACCTGGCGTATGCCTTCGATGATGTCTTTGACCGGGCGCACATCGAACGAGCGGTGGCGACCGCGCGCGCCTCGCTCGAGCCGAACGCATCCATCCGTACCTTCCTGCCGATCCTGGTGCGCCGCTATGCCACAGAGCTCTTGACCGCCGAAGCACAGGCCGCCGGAATCAGGCTCAAATCTGTTCCGGAAATCCTGTTCGTGTGCGTGCACAATGCTGGCCGCTCGCAGATGGCCGCGGCGATAGCCGAGCATCTCGCACCTGGACGCGTCCATGTCCGCTCGGCTGGATCTACTCCGACAGGCGAGATCAACCCCCAAGCCATCACGGTTCTCGCCGAGCGCGGAATCGACCTGACCACCGCTTACCCGAAGCCGCTGACAGACACGGTCCTGCATGCGGCCGACATCATCGTGACGATGGGCTGCGGCGACACCTGTCCGATCTTCGCAGGCAAGCAGTACCTCGACTGGGACGTCGCTGATCCCGACGGCGCCAGCCTCGACCAGGTCCGCGACATTCGCGACGACCTCCAGGGTCGAATCACCAGCCTCCTGCGCGACCTCAACCTCTGACTACGAAGGAAAAGCACATGCCCAACACCAGTCGGCCCAGCGTCCTGTTCGTCTGCGTACACAACGCAGGCCGCTCGCAGATGGCAGCTGGGTTCCTGACCCATCTCGCCGGAGACAAAATTGACGTCCGTTCCGCAGGCTCGATGCCCGGCAACCAGATCAACCCCGTGGCTGTTCAGGCAATGAACGAAGTCGGCATTGACATTGCGGGCGAGCAGCCTAAGAAGCTGACCGATGACGCCGTCGCCGCCTCCGACGTCGTGATCACCATGGGCTGCGGCGACGAATGCCCCTACTTCCCTGGCAAGCGATACGAGGACTGGGTCCTCACGGACCCCGCCGGACAGGGCATCGAAACCGTCCGCGAGGTGCGCGACGACATCCGGTCCCGCATCGAGGCCCTTATTGACTCACTCGTTCCTGCCGGCCAGTGAGGACACCGGCTATGAGCGACGTGCGCAACCTCATCATCATCGGCTCCGGACCCGCGGGCTACACCGCAGCGATCTATGCCGCCCGAGCCAATCTGGAGCCTCTCGTCTTCGAGGGTTCAGTGGCGGCCGGCGGAGCCCTGATGAACACGACCGATGTGGAGAACTTCCCCGGATTTCCCGAAGGAATCATGGGTCCGGTCCTGATGGACAACCTCCGTGGTCAGGCTGAGCGATTCGGCGCCGAACTCATCACCGACGACGTCACCGAGGTTGATCTGACCGGCGACATCAAGAAAGTGACCCTCGGCGACGGCACCGAGCACACCGCCCGTGCGGTGATCCTGGCGATGGGTTCGGGTTATCGCAAGCTCGGTATCGACCGCGAGGACGAGTTGTCCGGACACGGCGTCAGCTGGTGTGCCACGTGTGATGGCTTCTTCTTCCGTGAGCAACACATCCTCGTGGTTGGCGGGGGTGACTCCGCACTCGAGGAGGCCACGTTCCTGACCCGTTTCGCCAGCAAGGTCACGCTCGTTCACCGCCGCGACTCGCTACGCGGCTCCAAGATCATGCAGGAGCGTGCTCTTGCCAACGACAAGATCGAGGTCGCGTGGAACTCCGAGATCGGCGAGCTGCACGGCTCGGGCGCCCTCGAGTCCGTTACGTTGCGCGACACCGTCACCGGCCAGACGCGGGCCATCGACGTCACCGGCCTGTTCATCGCCATCGGCCACGATCCACGCTCAGAACTGCTCCGCGGCCAAGTCGACCTTGACGACGAGGGTTACGTCCTGGTGCAGCCCGGCTCCACCGCGACCAACATCGCCGGTGTCTTCGCCGCGGGCGACCTCGTCGACCACACGTATCGACAGGCCATCACCGCGGCTGGCACCGGGTGCTCGGCCTCGCTCGACGCCGAGCGCTACCTCGCCAATCTCGACCACGCAGGGACCCCCACCAGGAATGAGGATCTGGTCGGAAGATCAACCTCATGAGCACCGACAAGCCCACGGAGTTACTCGTCTGCACACAAAAGTCAGCCCGCGATGGGTTCGTCCACGTCGAACCCAGTGATAGAACACCTGACATCGCACCAGCCACCGAGCGCTGGCCATGAAATCCATCGACTCTCGGCTATCCTTTACGGGTGCCTGCCGCCCCGCAACGTCATACGCCCGAGCGCGATCTTCCTCGGGCACCCGCGCATGCGCTGCGTCCAGCCTTGACCAAGGAACAGGCCGAGGATACGGCGCACCTGCTCAGCGTGGTTTCCAATCCCACCCGCTTGCAGATTCTCAGCCTGATCCACCACAGTCCCGGCGGCCAGGCCCGGGTGGTCGATCTGACCAGCGCACTGGAATTGCGGCAACCTACGGTGTCGCATCACATGAAGGTCATGCACGAGGCAGGGGTTTTGAGCCGCGATCCAGTGGGTCGCGAAGTCTGGTACTCGATTGTTCCCCAACGCCTAGCAGCGATCGGCGATCTACTGCGCTGAGGCGCCCGAATGCCCAGCTATCGTGACCGGCGGGCCGCGCAAGTAGCCGCAATGGCCGATCCGGAGCGCGTGCAACTGCTCAATCTGATCCTCACAGATCGCACGGGTGAGTTGACGGCCGAGATGATCGCGGGCGTCACACGCAGCCCAACTGATGTGCACTGGGTACGCAGCAACCTGGCAGAGCTCGCCAGTGTCGGACTGCTTGTGGTGGAAACAGCGCCCGCGGGCACCATCACATTTCGACCCTCGCACGATGCCCTCGCTCGTTTCGGCTCGCTGACGAGCTCTCCCTTCACGAGCCCGCTGCCGGCTGATGACCATGCCAAGCCGCTTGAACGCGTGTCACGGACGCTGGTCCAGAGATTCGAGAACGTTCTGGCGCCTGAGACCGTTCGCGAGTTCGTGGTCGAGACCTACGACCTGCTAGCAAGGCGAGCAACCGTCCGCCGATTCCTCCCACAGCTCACGGAGAGGTTCGCCGCTGAACGTTTAGAAGCACTCGCCTCGATCGAGGACAAGGGTAGATATGTCGATGATGTCCTGTTCGTCTGTGTTCGGAATGCCGGACGATCCCAGATAGCTGCAGCCTTCATGCGAGATCGTGCGGGTGATTCCATACGAATCCGCACCGCTGGGTCAGCTCCGGTGACGCACGTCGACCCTGTTGTACAGCAGGAACTCGTCCGTCGCGGACTCAATGTTGCCACTGAGTTTCCACGACCGCTCACTTCGGAGGTGGTCCGAGCGTCAGGCGTTGTGGTGACGATGGGCTGTGGCGACGCCTGTCCGATCGTGCCCGGGCGGCGCTACATCGATTGGAAGGTCGATGATCCCGTAGGAAAGAGTCATCAAGAAGTCCGCCGAATCGTGGATGACATTTCGGCGCGGGTAGATCGACTCATCGGCGAGATGGGCGTCGCTACTCCGTGAGAGACCCCCATCTGAGGGGCACCTCCGAGGGCCGCGGCGCTGAGCCGATACCCCACTCCCCTGACGGTTTCGATCGCCTCACACACGCCGCGAGCCATGAACTTGTGGCGGATGCGTTTGATAGCCGCAGCCAATAGCGCATTGGGGTCCGGAGAGGTGCCGGACCATGCGGCCGCAATCAGAGCTTCCTTGGAAGCGGCTCGGCCTGCCCGACGCACAAGCTCGGAAAGGACGTGAAACTCCAGGGGACTGAGATCGATCCCCTTCTCGTCCAGCTGGGCATCTTGCCATTCCGGCACGAGGGACAGGCGGCCGAACTCCACGCAGGCCGGTGGGGCTGGTGCGGGAAGGACCTCGCAGACGATGCGGATCATGTCCGAGGCCTCGTACGGGTGAATGATCAGGGGTCGTCCACCGGCGGCGACTGCGGGTCCGATCACGTCCGTCTCATCAGGCCGATAGGCGATCAGGACAGGAAGGCTGGTTTCTGCCCTCACGGCTTCAACGATCACCTCAAGTGGCCCCTGCCCTAGACCGGAGCTCACGACCACCACTGCTGACGACTCGCTACCGAGGTGCGCCAGAGCCCGCCAGGGACTGACGAAATTCAGGAACCGGACGCCTCTCTGGGTCAGTTCCCGTCCGATTCTATCGGCCTCGGCGATATCGGGTTCGACGAGGATCAGCACCTCGCTGGCATCCGAGCGCGCCCGCCAGGTCCGTACATCGCTGCGGACGCTGATCCGTTCCGTCGGCGACAGCTCGTGAAGCTCCCCGGACATCAGGCAAGCTCACCGGTGGACCGGTAAATGACCTGCCGTGCGATCGCCACTGCGTGATCGGCGAAGCGTTCGTAATAACGACCGCACAGTGTGAGGTCGACGGTGGTCGCGACCGGGTCGGTCCCTGTTCCGGCGATCACCTGTTGAAGCAGCGCACGGTGCAAGGTGTCCATGTGATCGTCGTCCGCCTCGAGTTCGCGAGCGAGCGCCGCGTCCTGCTCGGCGAAAACCAGCCCTGCCTTGTTGAGCAGGGACACTGCGGTATCGCCCATCTCAGCGACCGTTTCGCGCATCCGCTCGGGGACCACGTGATCGGGATAGCGGCGCCGTACCTGCTTGGCGACATTCTTAGCCAGAGCACCAGAGCGTTCAAGGTCGCCGAGGATACGCTGCGTGGCGAGTAGTAGCCTCAAGTCCGAGGCAACCGGTTGCTGTCGCATCTGGAGTTCGATCAGCACCCCTTCGATCTCACGGCAACGCCCATCGATCGCGGCATCGGTGTCGATCGCCTTCTCAGCGAGCGCCTGGTCTGCGTCGAGGAGCGCCCGGGTGGCCAGACTCATGGAGTTTTCAACGAGTTTGATGGTCTCAATCACCTGCGCGACGAGGTTGTCCAGATCTTGCTGGAAGTGGACGCGTGCCATCAACCGAACCTTCCTGTGATGTAGTCATTCGTGCGGGGGTCAGTTGGGTTCTCGAAGATCACCGTGGTGCGATCAAACTCCACCAGGAGGCCTGTCCTGTTGCCTGTTGTCTCATCCGGTCGAGCCGTGAAGAAGGCGGTGCGATCAGAAACACGCGCGGCTTGCTGCATGTTGTGAGTGACGATGATGATCGTGTAGTCGCTGCGCAACTGCTGCATCAGGTCCTCGATTTTCGAGGTCGCGATCGGGTCGAGCGATGAGCACGGCTCATCCATCAAGATCACGTCAGGCTTGGTGGCAATCGTTCGGGCGATGCACAAACGCTGCTGCTGGCCGCCGGACAGACCGAAGGCTGACTGCTTGAGCTTGTCTTTGACCTCATCCCACAGTGCCGCGCTCCGCAGCGACTCTTCGACGAGGTCATCCATGCTCTCGACCTTCATCCCGGTCACCCGCGGCCCGTAGGCGATGTTGTCGTAGATCGACTTGGGGAACGGATTCGGCTTCTGGAAGACCATGCCAATGTGCTGCCGTACGGCAATTGGGTCGACTTTGGCGGCGTAGATGTCCTGGTCATGGTAGGTGACCTCACCTTCGACCCGTGCACCAGGCACCAAGTCGTTCATCCGATTGAGGCACCGCAATACGGTCGACTTTCCGCAGCCAGATGGTCCGATCATCGCGGTGATCTCGTGTCGACCAAAGGCCAGATTGACGTCATACACCGCATGGAAGTCGTTGTAGTAGACGTTGAGGTTATCGACTCGCATCACCGGCAGAGGCGGGACTTCGGGCAGTTCAGATCCGTTGCCAGCATGAAAACGGTGAGCGGAATCCGCCGGTGCGCCCACCGGAAAGTGGGACGAAGCGCGCAAGTTGGTCATGGGTCTCCTACCAGGATCTCTGGAACTTGTTACGAATGAAGATGGCCACCGCATTCATGCCGATGATCAACGCAAGCAGCAGGATGATGGCGGCCGACGCAGCTTCTTGGAGGGCTTCCTGCGGTGCTGAGGCAAGGGAATAGATCTGAAGGGGCAGAGCAGTGACCTTGTCCAGCACTGAGGTGGGATCAAACCGGACCGTGGCCACGCCCAGCATCAGCAGCGGCGCTGCCTCTCCTACTGCACGCGACAGGCCGAGGATCGTTCCAGTTGCGATACCTGGGATCGCCGACGGCAGGGTCTGGCGCCAGGTCGTCTGCCAGGTGGTGGCACCCAGTGCCAAGGAACCTTGTCTAATGTCTTGGGGAACCGCTCGAAGAGCCTCACGGGTAGCGATGATGATCACCGGCAAGATCAGCAGTCCCAATGCGATCGCACCACCCAAGACAATGCCCTTGTAAGTGAAACCGAGCAGGCCCATGATCGCCGCAGCCAACATGCCGTAGATGATCGAGGGTACGGCCGCGAGGTTCTGCAGGTTGACCTCGATGACCTTGCTGTACCAAGCGGTGCGGTCAGCGAATTCCTCCAGGTGCACCGCGGTGGCGATGCCAACCGGAATCGCCAACAGCGCCGTGGCCAGCATCAACCAAATCGTGCCCAGGATTCCGGCGCGGAACCCCGTTTCCTCTTTGCGGACCGTCGATTCGTAGTCGAAGAGGAGCTGGCTGTCGAACCGGCCGGCTCCAGAGAGAGCCGTGTCAAGGATGAGCGCAGCCAGCACCGCGACCCCGAAGAACATCGAGAACCACAGGGCACCCATGAAGATCAACGAGGACGTGTTGCGGTCCTTCCTCTTGCCGGTTGCCAGGGTGCTCGCCGTGACGTTGGCGGCAGTTGTCGCAGTGATGTTCATCAGTAGGCCTGCCTATAGCGCCGAACGATTGCGATGCTGATGCTGTTGATGATCAGCGTCATGATGAAGAGCAGAAGCGCCACCGCGAACAGCATGTTGTAGCTGACCGATCCGACTGGGTTCTCACCCTGAGCTGTCTGCGCAATGAAGGCCGTCATCGTCTGATGTCCTTCGCCGACATCGAGTGAGTTGTTTTTGGCCGAGCCGCCGGCGATGGCCACGATCATGGTCTCGCCGATGGCTCGCGACATGCCGAGCACGACGGCTCCGGCGATGCCGGACAGAGCGGCGGGGATAACAACTCTCAGTGTCGTCTGCATCCTGTTTGCTCCCAGCGCCAGCGAACCTTGCCGCAAGGCGAGTGGCACCGCTGACAGCGCATCTTCGGACATCGACGCGATTGTCGGGATGATCATGACGCCCAGGATGATGCCAGCTGCTAAGGAGTTGGTGAAGCTCACATTGAGCCCCAGCCAGCCGTTGAGAACCACCGGGGTGATGAAGAAAACGGCAAAGAATCCGTACACGACCGAGGGAACGCCGGCGAGGAGTTCGACGGTCGGCTTGAGCCATTTGCGTGTGCGCTTGGAGGCGTACTCGGACAGGTACATCGCCGCGCCCAGCCCGATCGGTACTGCGATGACCAGCGCAATGACGGTCACCATCAACGTACCCAGAACCAGGGGAAGCACCGCGGGTCGGATGTTCTGCTGGCCGATGTCTTGCCAGGCGAAGAACTGCCCGATCTCGACCTGACCGAAGAAGTGGGTCACCGGCTCGATGAGCGCGGCGATGATGCCGAAGGTGATCGCGATCGAGGCGACGGCCGAGCTCAGCAAGAGCGCCTTGGCCAAGGCTTCACCGGGACGGCGCTTATGGCCGAGCTCGGGCACCTGGCCCGCCCCGGAGGGCGGACCAGGCGACTTCATGGGTGTGCTCATGTGCTGACGGGAGTTCTCGTCAGCCGAGGGCTTCGACGGCCGATTTGGTCGCGGCGTAGTCGGAGTCGTTCAGTGGGATGAACTGCGCGATCGTGGCGATCTCCGCCAGATTCTCGATGTAGAAGTCGACGTACTCTTTGACCGCTGTGTTGTCAGCGTAGGCCGCGTCGCTGACGTAGATGAACAGCGGACGGGCCAACGGTGTGTAGTCACCCGACTGGGCCGTCTCGGCCGATGGCGCGACGCATCCGGCGCCGCTGTCGATCTCCAGGGCCTTCAGGCTGTCGGCATTCTCCTCGTAGTAGGAGTAGCCGAAGAAGCCCACCGCACCTTGAGTTCCGGCCACACCCTGGACCAAGACGTTGTCGTCCTCGGACGACTCGAAGTCTTCACGTAGGATCTCCTGTTCGGATGCGACAACATCGGCGTTCATGTAGTCGTAGGTGCCCGAGTCAGTTCCGGGGATGAAACCGGTGATCTTGACGTCCGGGAAGCTGGGATCGAGATCGCTCCAGTTGGTCGCCGAATCGTCAGGGCCGAAGATCCGCTTGAGCTGATCAACGGTGATGCACTGAACGTCGAGATCGGGATGGACCACGACGGTCAGCGCGTCAGTTGCGACGAGCAGTTCGGTGTAGTCCGTGCCGGTGTCAGCGCAGGCTGCGGCCTCTTCGTCCTTGATCGGACGTGACGCGTTCGAGATGTCGGTGCGCCCCTCTTCACAGAAGGCCTTGAAACCGCCACCAGTGCCCGAGAATCCCACCGAGACCTCGATGTTCGAGTTCTCCTCGGCCAAGAGCTCTGCGGCGGTGTTGCTCATGGGGTAGACGGTTGATGAACCATCAACAGCGACTTCACCAGAAGTGCCGTCACCGCCGCCGCTACCGCAGGCTGCGGTCGACAGGAGGAATGAAGCGGCACCGATGACAACGGCGGCACGCTTGCCGAATCTGCGCATATAGCAAGTCCTTCTGGGTTTCAGGCGATTTGGGAACCGCCTAGTCGGTTACATGAACTTGATTGATCAAACTCTGTCTATGTAAACGATGGGTGAACGACCGAGGACTCTGCGATGAATGATCGATAGATGTCTATGCATTGCCCGATCCGTGGAACCACCGCGTGCCGCCCACAGCGTCTCGTTCAGGAAGGAGCGGACTGATCGAGTCCGAGGAAACAGGCAGGCTCCGCCTACCTAGAGTCATGGCGATACACGCACGGCCGACCTGGTCCTGGCGAGACGTAGAAGTCGCTGCGCAGACCGAGTCATCACGCCGGCAACCGAAGCGAACGCCAACCACGCGAATCTGATTGCATTCCACGCGCACACGAGAGTGACCAGGTTCAACCAGCCCGAAGCGCCCGAGTCGACGTGAGAGGTGAGCCCAGCCGTCGCTGCGAGATACCCCGCCGCCAGAACCGACGAGACCGAAAGCATCCATCGCCGGCCGCCTGGACTCCTCAAGTGGCGGATCCGCACATTGCTGGGCGCGTAGGTAGAGAGGACATCTTGGACTCTTGCTGCGAGGCGGATCGAGAGTGCGAGGATCATGACGGTCATCCCTTCGAGCGTTGGGCGTGGATCGTGTCGATCTATCAGATGTAACGGACTTGGGTCAGGTCACGGGTCTTCTGTCGCCGTCCTGTGGACAACTCCACGGTGGAACCAGCCTGTGCAAAAGTCACCGGCCGACACCCGATTCCGTGACTGCGTCTACCCGGGTCGCCTTCTGCTCAGCTGCACGAGTGATCGCGTCGACACGTCGGATCGCCGCTCGGGCTCGGACCCGGTCTTGCCGCTGAGCGTCCTTCTCCGGCGACGGGCCCAAGGGCCGAGGTCCGCTGATTCCGTAGCGGTCACGGTACGCAGCCACGGTACGTACTTCCCTAATCCAGCGGCGGACGTCAGCTTCTGACTCCGGCCGGTCCCCAAGGCTGAGCAGCCAAGGCTCCTTGACGCTAATGGCGCGCTCGACGAGGTCGGCGGACCGGCGCTCTATTTCGGCTTGTCGCTCTTCAAGCGCTCGCCGCCTTTCGGGGTCCGCCACCTGGGCCGCTGGTGGGATGAGACCAACGATCAGATTCGGGATGACGCGTCGACTGCCGAACCGGCGTGGCTGTGCGGTGGCGTGGTGGAGTCGGCTGATCAGCACGGCCCCGATGTCGTGGGCGTCGGCGAGCCCCCGGTTCGCGACGAGTCTGGGCAGCAAACCATCGAGGTCGTAGCCGTGGGCTTCGGCGCGGCGGAACTCTGCGGTCAGCGGGGCAAAGGAGTCGGAAGCCAGGAGTCGTTCGACGTCGGCGTCGTCCAGGCCGATCTCGTGGACCAACTTCGTCCATCGATCGTGTTGGGCGTCGGCGGCGATGGTCTCGTACTCAGCGGCAAGTTGGGCGATGGAAGACCAGTGTTCGTGCTCGGCCTCGATCATCTGGTGCGCAGACAACTCGGCACCGGAGCGCTTGAGGATCCCGTACAGCACCGTCCGTGCGGAGATCTCGCCCTCCTGGGGCGGAGTGTGGGTGTCGTCGGGGTCGTCGAGCGCGACGTAGACGGTGTTCGACCGACGGCCGCGGGTCATCGAGACATACAGGTTCTCCCGATTGGTCCGACCGGATGCGACCACGTGGGCGGTATCCACTGTCATGCCCTGGGCCCGGTGAGCTGTAGTGGCGTAGCCGAGGTCCACGCTCGCGCGGACGTATGCCGCGGGCAGCACCACTGCACCCGCGTTCTTCTGGTCGAGGCGGGTGGCCAGGACGGACCCGTCGGGCAGGACGTCGGTGATCCGCCACCGGTCGCCGTTGCGGACCCACCCACCGCGAAGAGATCGGAGATGGCGCTGGTTGCGGCGGGTGATGATCACATCCCCGACCGACGCATGGTTCCCGTCAGCGAGCTCGACCTCACGGCTCGCTTCGGTCTCGCCGGTGAGGATGCGTTCGGCACGGGCCCGCTGGTTGAGTCGAGTGACGGTGGCGGTTGCTTCGGTGACCAGCACACTCGACAGTCCGGCCCGGTTGTCGGTGCGCCAGGCGTAGTACGCGGCGTCGGTCGTCTCTTCGGTGCTGCCACTACGGATGCGGTCGTGGTGGAGGTAGGTGCCGATCACGTCGGTGTCGCCGACCCGCAACGCAGCGGTGGCGGTGGCTTCCCAGTCGTGGTCGAAGCGAAGGATCTCCACCAACTCGGGGGTGTCGTCACGCGAGGCGGCGAGCATCGAGAACGCACCACCGGCGTCGACCGACTGCAGTTGGGCCCAGTCCCCCACCAGGAGCACCTTCGCGCCAGCGTCGGCGGCCAGATCGGTGATCCGGTCCAGCGTGTTCGTGCTGGCCAGCGTGGCTTCGTCGATGATCACCAGCTGACCGGGGGTGAACTGGGCGCGGCCGTGGTCGTGCTCGTGGAGCCACTTCGCGGTGTTGTCACACACAATGCCCAGGTCGTCGGCCAGCACCTGCGCTGCGGCGGCCGACGGCGCCAGTCCGACCACCGAGCCGGGTCCGTGGGTGGTGGTCCAGGCGGCGTGCAGGGCGCGCATCGCAGTGGTCTTCCCGGCACCGGCTGGGCCGACCAGGAGATCGACCTGCCGGCCCGAGGTGGCGATCTGGGCCAGCGCGTTCGCTTGCCCGTCAGACAGGTGATGCCCGCACACGTCACGGCTGGTGGCGTCTTCGACCGTGGACAGGGAAGCCGCCGGTGCGGTCTTCGTGTTGGCGCGGACCAGGAGGCGATCCTCGGCGGCGAGGAGGTCAGCGGAGCTGAAGACCGCGGACTGGCGGGGTCGGAAGCGACTCGAGCCGTCCGACCATCGGAACGCTTCCGGACTCACCGCGAGTTCGGGCGGGGTGAGACGGATGGATGCCCCGGTGGCGGCGTCGACGATCATCGCGACGACGGCTTCCCGGTCTCGCGGGGTGGTGAAGCGCCACTCCATCGTCTGCCGCGATGCCTCGGCCCACAGGTTCCAGTGCCGCCAGGTCGATCGCCTCTCCCCCACCACCGCCACCACCTGACGTCCAACCTCAGTGACCATGTCGAACTGCACGTTCTCGGCACACAGTGTTGTCTTGGCCTCATGGCCGACCACCGAACGGGACCAGCCCGTGGGGTTCGAGCCCAGCAGGCCCTCGGCGCGGTCGTGCCAACCAGCGGTTAGCTCGGCCAGGGAGTGCAGTTCCTTCTCGGGGCGGGTGGCAATCGTCGCCCTCGCCCGGAGTTCGATGATCGTCTTCGTCGACGGCCGCCGGCCATGCTTTGCGGCGAACTCCACGATCAGCCGATCGGCCTCGACATCGACGTCGCGGGAACGGTTCGAGAACTCCGCGATCAGGCCTTCGTTGACGCCGGTGATCTCCAAGGCTTCGTTGCGGTCGGCGCCGCGGCCGCGGCGGTCCCAGGCGACTCCGAGCCGCCGGGTTAGCAGGTCGGCGAGCACTGCGTTGTAATGCTCGGAGATCGCGACGATGCTGCGGTGGATCGCGACGCTGTCCAGACTGCGCCACTTCTGGTCGTACACGGTGCGGACCTTGTTGGAAACCACCACGTGGGTGTGCAGTTGCGGATCACCGCAACGCGAATCCCAGTGGTCGTACGCCGTCGCCGCCACCCCGGCCACCTCGTGCTGCGCGACCGCACCGTTCCGGGCGTTCGCCCCTGCCCGGGTGACCGCCACTTCGCGCTCGAAGAACTCCAGCACCTCAGCGACCGCGTCGTGGTGCGCCTGCACCAGCTGCACCTGCAGGTCGGCGTCCGCAAGCCCCCACAGCACGGAGACCGACTTCGGCACACTGAACGTCAGATCGAACCCCGACACCGCAGTTTTCGGACCACGCACTTCCTCCTCGCGGGTGATCCGAGCGACCGCGTCCGCGCGTGCCTCTGTCGTCAGAGTAGCGTTGAGCCCGGCGATGCGGTTGTCGATCCGCTCCTGGATAGACGGATACGTCGGATAGCCCCGCCCCAGTCGTTCGCCGGTGATCGGGTCGCGGCCGTGCACCAGGAGCAGTTCGAGCTGCGACGGCATCACCTCTGCACCAGCTGTGAGTTGGCCACTGCCGAACTCGCGGACGCCAGAGCCCAACCAGACGCCGGGTGGAGTGCCGGCCTCGGTGTAGTAGCGCGTCATCGGGGTGCGCAGCGTCCGGTTACCGTCGCCCACGACGACGCTCTTGAGCAAATAGTCGCACCCGTGTCCGGGACTCATCTTCCGCAGCGAAACCGTCACCACCCACCTCCTCGAACACAAGGTGTGCCGGGTGTTCCACCTCGCTGTGCCAGAGGTGTGACCGGATTGAGCGGTGGGGCTGCGGAGCAGTCGATTTCGAGCGAGCGCGGGCGGTGGGCGGTGGCTGTGCACCTGGTCGATGAGGTGCACACAGGAGGAAACAAATGTTGCGCAAATCACATTTGACTGGCTCAATGGGGGGAGGCGGTGAGCTCGGTGCGACCGCTATCGGGGTGCCGTCGGCTGCTCTCTCGGGAACTTCCCGCGGGGGCGGATGGACTCGGCCATGACGAAACTCTCCGGAACGTTCTCGGTCGCGACGGCAGTATTTCTGCTCGCCGCAATGGCCGCCTGCGGCTCGGACTCCGACGCCGAACCAGCTCCGAAACCGTCCACCAGCGCGTCCTCCTCTCCGGCCAGCCCCACTCCCTCGACGGCGGGTTCCCCAGAGGACTCCGCAGCCACCGCGGCCGAAGGTGCCGTCGCTGACTACTACGCGCTCACCGATCTCTTGCTCCAGGACGACACTGTCTCGCTCGACCGTCTGGAGGAGGTCGCGATCAGCACCCAGCTCTCGGCGCAGAAGAACTTCCTGACGACCGAGCGTGCTGCTGGAACCCAGCAGCGCGGTGACACGAAGATCGCCGAGACCACGGTGCAGTCGGTCAGCTTGGACAACTCGGACCCGAAGGTCGGCCGCGTCCCGTCGGTGACGATCGACGTCTGTTGGGACGTCAGTGCCGTCGACGTCGTGGATGCCTCCGGCAAATCGATGGTTCCCGCTGACCGGCCTGACCGCGGATGGACTCGACTGACCGTCGCGAACTACACCTGGGACACCGATCCCGACACGGGCTGGCGCGTTGCTGGCGGCGAAGACCTGGAGAAGACCCCGTGCGCCGGGTGAGTACGCGGCTCGTCGCGCTACTGCCCCTCCTCGTCGGGTGCCTGATCGGCATCGCTGCTTCCCCGGCTGCCGCAGATTCCAAGACCGTCTGCCAGCAGACACACCCGACCACCGGCAAGTGCCTGGTGTGGGTGGTCGTCGAGGTGCCAGGCAACGAGAACGTCGACGACGGCCCAAAAGACACCGGCTCCGGCCAGAGCTGCTACTGGGACGGCACGAAGCAGGGCATCAGCAAGCCACCACCAGGACCGGTCCCCTGCACTTCGGAGTACGGCTACTGGTCGAACACCTATCGCTGCTACATCCGCCTCCTCGACCCTCAACCGCCAGCCGGCGACCCGGCTTGGGAGGGGCATGAGCCTGGCGATGGGGCGGTGTATGACTGCTACCAGCCGCAGGTCCATCTGCTCATCCACATCTGGGCTGATAGCCCTCCGGAGAACTCGGGCACAGGGCCGAGCCCGCGCGACGTCGCGCAGTTGGCCATCGACGATATGGCACTACGCGCGATCGACGTCGGGATCACGCCAGAGCCAGGAGCGAATCGGGTCGGGTTGGTCGGGATGCCGGTGTGGATGTGGGCGGCCAACCCTGACGACCACACCTACGGACCGATCACCGCCACCGCCAGCGCAGGTGGGATCACGATCACCGCGACGGCGAACGTGCAGAAGGTGACGTGGCAGATGGGCGACGGCACCACCATCGAGTGCCGAACGGCAGGGACGCCGTACACGGCCGCCTACGGAAAGAAGTCGTCACCGGACTGCGGTCACGTCTACACGAAGTCGAGCGCCGGAGAGCCCGGTGGCACCTACACGGTGACGGCAACGTCGTCGTGGGTGATCACGTGGGAGGGCGCCGGTCAGACCGGAACCATCCGTCTCGACGGCCTGCAGAGGTCGGTCGAGATCACCGTCGGAGAGGCACAGGTGCTCGTGGAGTAGCGGGCAGCGGCGAGAGGGCAGACGAAGATGAGCAGCACCGCGACACGGTATGAGCGATCGCAGGTTCCCCCTCCGGTCTCTGCCGAGCCACCGTTGCCTCCACCTCCGAAGCTGCGACGACGTCCAGCCCTCATCGCTGCTGCGGTGGTGTCGATCTGCCTGGGTGCGATCCTCGGCGGTTGGGCATGGACTGCCACGACCAACACCCAAGAAGTCCTCGCCGCACGTGCCGACATCGAGCGCGGGGCGATCATCGAGGCCGACGACCTGGTCCGGGTCCGGGTCAACAGCGACCCCGCCTTAAAACCGGTCGGTGCGAGTTCTTTGGACTCGGTCGTCGGGCAGCGCGCCGCCGTCGACATCGCGGCCGGTTCGCTGCTGACGCCCTCGTCGTACGCCGACTCGGTAGTGCCGGCCGAGGAGATGTCGGTCGTCGGCGTCGCGCTCACGTCGTCGCAGGCACCCGGGATGAATCTGCAGACGGGTGATCGGGTGCGGGTAGTCGCAACACCTGCTGAGGGCAGTGAGGCTCCGACTGGTGTTCCCTCGTTCAGCGAGGCCGAGGTGGTCGGCGTTCGAGTCTCTGATGACACCGGTCAGCTCGTCGTGGATCTCTTGGTCCCCCGCGCCGAGGCGGCCGCTCTGGCCGCCCAGATCGCGACCGGGAACGTCGCGATCGTGCTGGACTCCAGGGCGCGGTGACGTCATGGCTGTCATTGCGCTCTGCTCTGCGTCCGGCTCCCCGGGAGTCACGACGACCGCACTCGGGATAGCGTTGCTGTGGCCACGACCGGTGCTGCTGGTCGAAGCGGACGCCACCGGAGGGTCCGGCATCTTGGCGGGCTACTTCCGCGGCATCAAGTCCTACGACCGGGGCCTGGTCGAACTGGCCCTCTCGGCTGACGACGTGGCCGACCTGCTGCCCCGCATCGCACAACCGATCGGGTCCTCGACCGCTGCGTTCATCCCCGGCCCACGGGCCCACACCCAGGCACCGGCACTCACCGGACTCTGGGGCCCGCTGATGACGGCGCTGCAGGATCTCGAAGCGACTGGCCAGGACGTCATCGTCGATTGTGGTCGCCTCGGTCTGGTCGGGTGGCCAGAGCCCGTGCTCGCCGAGTCAGATCTCTCCTTGATCCTGTGTCGAACGCACCTGCCTGCCATCGCGGCCACCCGGTCATGGGCCGAAGCCGTCCAGCGTGGTCATCCGGCGTGGGCGAACCCTGGCGTGATGCTCGTGGGCGAGGGGCAGCCGTATTCGGCCAGGGAGGTCAGCAACGTTCTCGGGCTGCCGGTCCATGCAGTGGTCACCGACGATCCGGAGTCCGCAGCGGTCTTGCACCGCGGCGTGAGGATCCCTGACCGGTTCGATCGCAGGCCGTTGGTTCGCAGCCTTCAGGCCGCGATCTCCGCGATCCACGCCGCTGTGAACGCGCGGCGCAATGGCCTCGGCGCGGAGGTGCTCTCCGATGTCCAGTGACCACCTCGTCCGTCCCACCAACGCCGATCCGCGGCTGATCGACCTGCCGCTGTTCGGCCAACCGCTGCCCAGTACCTCCGCTACGACTCCCCCGCAGCCGCCAGATCCGCCAGTTGCTTCGTCATACGACGCCGCAGACATCGACTGGGGCGTCGTCGCCTCGCTGCGCACCCTCGCCTCGAAGCAGTTGAGTCAGGCGGTGAGCGCCGAGTCGTCCCGCCTGGACAAGACAGCGCAGACAGAGTTGGGTCGCGCCATCGTGCTGGATCTGATCGAGTCGACGATGGCCGACCGGGTCAACGACGGGCGCGGCGCTTGGAGCTCAACAGCCCAGGCGGCTCTGGCCCAGGCTGTGTTCGACTCCCTGTTCCGGCTTGGCCGGCTGCAGCCTCTGGTCGACGACGACCGGGTCGAGAACATCATCATCGCCGGGCACGACAACGTCATGCTCGAACTCATCGACGGATCTCTCATCGAGGGACCACCCGTCGCCGACTCCGATGCCGAACTGATCGACTTCCTGGTCTTCCTCGCTTCGCGCAGCGAGGTCAACGCTCGCGGGTTCTCCAAAGCACAACCTCGCCTGCACCTGCGGCTCGACGGTGGCTCGCGACTCGCGGCAGCAGCGTGGGTGACACCTCGGCCATCAGTGGTTATCCGACGGCACCGACTGATGCAGGTCACCCTCGACGACCTTGTCGAGCGCGGGATGCTCTCCCCGCTGCTTGCCTCGTTCCTGCGTGCCGCCGTCCGTGCCCGCAAGTCCATCGTGGTGTCGGGCTGCCAAGGTGCCGGGAAGACGACTCTCGTGCGTGCTCTGTGCAGCGAAATCGATGAGCATGAGGCGATCGGCACGTTCGAGACCGAGTACGAACTCCACCTCAACGAACTGGGCCGTCACAAGATCGTGCACGCCTGGGAAGCACGCCCCGGCTCCGGCGAGCGTGGCGCTGACGGTCGCCTGGCCGGCGAGTTCAACCTCGACGAGGCGCTGATCGACTCGTTCCGGTTCAACCTGTCGCGCCAGATCGTCGGCGAGGTCCGCGGCCGGGAGATCTGGGCGATGATCAAGGCGATGGAGTCCGGCACCGGTTCCATCTCAACCACCCACGCCTCTGATGCCGTTGCGGCGATTCGCAAGCTCGTCACGTGCGCGATGGAGGCGGGACCGCACGTCACCCACGAACTGGCGACGAGCAAGCTCGCATCGACCATCGACCTGATCGTTCAGCTGGATCTCACCACCGAGCGTGCAGCGGACGGCTTCCAGCGGCGCCGCTGCGTGCGTGAGGTGATCGCGGTCGCTCCGGGCGAACGCGAGACCGGCTACGCCACGACACACCTGTTCTCCCCCGATGCCTCCGGAACCGCGCGGCCCGCGATCCTTCCCGAGGAGTACCGAGCGCTGGCGTCCTGCGGATTCGACCTCGGCAGCTTCCTCAGCGAGCAGCAGGTGCTGTCGTGATCGCCCTGGTGCCGGCCGTCGCGGGAGCGCTGATCGTCGCCGGAATCATCGGGTTGGTCGTCGGCCTGAAACCGGCGCCGGTGCGGCCGCCGCGGTCTCGTCCGGTTCGGCGCAAGCCGATGAGCGGTGCCACGAAGCGCCTGCTGCTGGTGGGCGTGGTCGGCGGGTGCCTGGCGTGGCTGGTGACGGGGTGGGCGCTCGCGCTGGTCGCCGTGCCGATGGCTTGCGTGGGTGTGCCGATGCTGCTGTCCACCTCCGGAGCGGCGGCTCGCATCGACCGTCTGGAGGCGATGGAGGAATGGACGCGGTCGCTGTCTGGGGTTCTCACGGTGGGCATCGGGTTGGAGCAGGCGTTGGTGACCACTGAACGATCGACCCCGAGTGCGATCCGGCCGGAGGTGCAGCGCCTGGTCGCGCGTTTGCGTTCGCGGTGGAACACCGAGGAAACGATCCGGGCGTTCGCTGACGAGCTCGATGACGCGACCGGTGATCTGGTGGCTGCGAACCTGATCCTCGCGGCGAGACGTCGGGGCGCTGGGCTGGCGCAGGTTCTGGAAAGTCTGGCCGAGTCGGTCTCTGCCGACGTGCGTGCTCGACGTCAGATCGAGGCCGATCGGACCAAGCCTCGCGCCACTGCCCGGTGGGTGACGATCATCAGCGTCGGAGTCCTGGTGATCCTTGCGATCTCCGGGACGTACGTCGAGCCGTACCGCAGCCCGCTGGGGCAGGTCATCCTGGTGACGTTGCTGGCCGCGTACGTCGCGACGTTGGTGTGGATGAAGCGAATGGCGATCGGGAAACCGTTGGCACGCTTCCTTGTCGGCACGACGGGACCTCTGGGGCGGGCATCGTGATCGCGGGCCTGCCCTTGGCAATGGCGGCCGGGGCGCTGCTGATGCTCGGCGGCGTGCTGCTGGTCGCGCGGTTGCTACCGGTTCAGGTGGATCTCGCCGAGGCTCTCGGGCGGCTCACACCGTCCCGGCACGCCGATCTGGCTGCCACCACCGAGTCAACCTCGGGCAAGGAACGCCTCGGCGTGTGGGCGATCCGGGTGCTTCCTCCCGGGATGTGGGTGCGCACGCCGACTCGGGAACTGGCGCTGCTGCGGATCCCCCTGGCCAAGTTCTACGGCGACAAGCTCACGTTCGCCGCCCTCGGGCTGGTGGCACCGCCCCTGCTCGGCGCCTTCTTCGAGGTCTTGGGCATCGGGCTGCCATTGATGGTGCCGGCGTTCGCCTCGGTCGCGCTGTCGGCGGTGTGCTTCTTCATCCCGAACTACAACGCCATCGACGACGCGAAGCGAGCGCGGGTGGAGTTCGCGCGGGCGCTTGGCGCCTACATCGACCTGGTGGCCCTGGAGCGCCACAACGGCTCCGGCGTCCGTCAAGCGATGGAGTCCGCTGCTGAAGTGGCGGACTCGTGGGTGTTCCGGCGGCTCAGTGAGGAGCTCGGTCGGTCCCGCTGGTCGGGGCTTCCACCGTGGGATGCGCTGCATGCGTTGGCTGAGGAGCTTGGGCTGCCCGAGTTGGAGGACTTCGCCGACATCATGCGGCTCTCCGGCGAGGAGGGTGCCGCGGTCTACGGCAACCTGCGTGCCCGGTCCGCCGCGATGCGCACGGCGATGCTCAACGCCGAAGTCGCCCAGGCCAACGCGGTCGGCGAACGGATGACGATCCCCGGCTCTCTACTCGGAGTCATCTTCATGGCGCTGCTCGTGGCGCCGTCCCTGCTGCGCATGTTCAGCGGCACCTGATTGTGAGAAGGAAGGAAGAAACCATGAAGCGACTGATGACGGCGGTCACGACGCTGATGCTCGTCTGGGAAGACCGACTGAAACGTGACGAGCGCGGCTCGGTCACCACTGAGCACGTCTTGTGGGCGGTGGCGGTGATCGCCATCGTCGGGATCGTGGTCGCGGCGGTGAAGACCTTTGTCGAGATCCAGGCCGGCAAGATCAACTGAGCGACGACGGGATCAGCGTGGTTCGGTCTCGATCGAACTCGTGATTCTGCTGCCGGCGCTGTTCGCGGTCCTCTTCCTGGGGATGCAGGCCGCGCTCTACTACCACGCCCGAACGGTCGCGATTGCCGCCGCGCAGGAGGGTGCGCGAGCAGCCGGGGCGGAGACCGGAAGCGAATCTCGCGGTGTCGACGCTGCCAACGCGTTCATCGATGACATCGGCAACGACGTCCTCCAACACGCCGTCGCCCAAGCAGAACGTACGGCGACCACGGCCACCGTGGTTGTCGAGGCGCGCAGCCTCAGCGTGATCCCCGGCTGGAACCCTGTGATCCGACAGAGCGCCACCGTCCCCGTCGAACGGGTGACCGCCCCATGAAGCGCCGAGATGACCGCGGATCCGCTTCAGTCGAGGCCGCCATCGCCGTTCCGGCCTTCGCCCTGTTCGTGGGCCTCATCATCTTCGGCGGCCGCACCGCTGTCGTCCGTCACTCCGTGGAGTCGGCCGCCGCTGATGCCGCGCGTTCGGCCTCCATCCTGCGCGTCGAGGCCGATGCCAAGAAGGCAGCGAAGGACGCGGCCGTCACCAACCTCGCGAACCAGGGCATCAACTGCCTGCGCGTTGACGTCGACATCGACACTCAGCAGTTCTCCCGCGATGTCGGCACGCCAGCACAGGTCGACGTGACCGTGTCGTGCCTTCTCGACCTCTCAGATCTGTCCGTGCCCGGAGTGCCTGGCACCCGGACCATTTCGGCCACGATGACCAGCCCGATCGACACGTGGCGGGAGCGGTCACCATGACTCGACGCCACAATGAACGCGGCTCGATCAGCATCTGGGTCGTCACCGCGACCATCGTGATGATGACGCTGGTCGGCCTGGCCGTCGACCTCGGCGGTCAGGTCCACGCGCAGCAGCGCGCTCACGACGTCGCTGCCCAAGCAGCCCGCGCCGGTGGACAGCAGGTGGAGGCAGCCCCGGCGGTGGAAGGCCGGTACGTCGCTCTCGACACCGCTGCTGCCCGACGCGCCGCCGAGCAGTACCTGGCCGCAGCCGGGGTCGAGGGAACCGTCATGATCACCGGCGGCACCACCCTGGTCGTCCACGTCACCGACATCTACGAAGCGACTTTCCTCTCTATGGTCGGCATCGGGGATCTCACGGTGACCGGTGACGCGTCAGCACGCCTGATCAGAACTACTGGAGGAGTCGAGCGATGAATCGCACCCATTCCCGTGCCCGAGGGCTTGTTGCCGCCCTCCTGATCGTGGCCGCGCTCGCCGGCGTGCCGGTGCTGCTCGTCGCGCTCGGTGCAAAGCCGTGGACTATCGACCTGGCCGATCTGCGGCTCAGGCTGCTGAGCCCGGATGACGGCAGCGTCGCGCTCATCATCATCGGCGCCACCGCATGGATCGCGTGGGCTGTGATGGCCTTCTGCCTGCTCACCGAGATCGTCGCTGCCGTTCGTGGTGTGCGCGCACCACGGCTGCGAGGTCTCGGAGCCGGGCAGCATTTGGCGTCCCAATTGGTTGCTTCGGCCGCCGTCCTGTTCGCCGTCGCACAACCGCTCAGCCTCACCCTCGCCGCAGCGCCAGCTCATGCCGACAACATCACCGAAGTCCAGACCACCCCTCCTGCTGCATCACTTGCAGAACCAATCGCTGAGGCCACCCCGCCTCCAGCCCTACCTGCGAAGTCCGCTCCTGCGACGGACTCGTACACCACCCGCGCACATGACAGCCTGTGGAAGATCGCCGAAGCCCACCTCGGCGACGGCACTCGATTCACCGAGATCGTCGACCTCAACCCCGACCTGTTCCCCGACGGACCGGGATTCCTCACCGCAGGAACGGTGCTGCAACTCCCCGCGAGCGAAGCCACCACGGCGGTCGATCCCGAGGACAGCCCCTACGTGGTCGAGCCCGGCGACACGTTGTGGGACATCGCCGACGAGAAACTCGGCGACCCGACCCGCTACGACGAGATCTTCGAAGCCTCCGACGACATCATCCAACCCGATGGCCACACATTGACCGATCCCGACCTGATCTACCCGGGCTGGGAACTCGAGATCCCCGACGACGCGCCACGCGTCGACGAGACGCCGCAGGAGACCACCCCCAGGGACTCGACCCCGAACCCACCTCCGCAGACTGCCCCGACTGTTCCTCCGGAATCCACACCGGCTCCCCCACCCCCCGACGTCGAATCACCGGCAAACACGGCTGTCGAGGAACAATCCAGCGACCTCGACGAGAACTCCGCTACACCCACCTGGTTGCTTCCCGGACTCACCGGTGCCGGCACCGTCCTCGCAGGATCCCTC
The DNA here is from genome assembly GCF_007421815.1 of Aeromicrobium piscarium. Taxonomy (GTDB): domain Bacteria; phylum Actinomycetota; class Actinomycetes; order Propionibacteriales; family Nocardioidaceae; genus Aeromicrobium; species Aeromicrobium piscarium. The sequence goes on from NZ_VLNT01000002.1 coordinate 379,230, forward strand.
TTCCTCGTCCTGCGTGCCCACCGCCGTACCCAACTGCGCTACCGGAGCCCCGGCGAAGTGATCGAGCCGCCTCCCCAGGAACTGGTTGCCGTCGAAAAGACCGCACGCCTCAGCGCCGGCACGGTACTCCGACTCCAGGACCTCGACCGCCTGCTACGGCACCTCGCCGACGGACTGGAGTTGACTCGGCAGCCGCAACCTCATCTCCAGCACATCGAGCTCGCCGACCGGTGCGTGACTCTCCACCTCGCCGGACCGGCCGCGCCACCGCCCGGATGGGGTGGCACGGACGATGCGTGGACCTTCGAGCTCGACCAACCGCTCCCCGACCCCGAAAGTCCGGCGCCCTGGCCGCTGCTGTGCACCATCGGCGCCACTGACGACGGGTACCCGGTGCTGGCCAACCTGGAAGAACTCGGCACCATCACGCTCACCGGTGACCAGGAAGCAGCAACTGCGCTCGCGCGATCCATGACGGCCGAACTCACGCTCAGCCCGTGGGGCATTCTCACCGACATCGACACGGTCGGCGTCGCCACCGAACTCGCCGACCTCGATCCGGTGCGACTCCACCACCACGAGCCGGACGACGTCGGCTTCCTCGACCGCCTCTCGGCTGAGCTTGCGACCCGAGGTGACAACGAGCCTGAGATGTTCCATGCCGTCATCGCGAGCGACGTCGATGCGGCCGAGCCGCTGATCCGCGTCATCGCCGACAGCACCGGCCGGCTCGGCGCCACTGTGGTGACCTCAAGCAACTCCCCTGTCACCGATTCTGTCTCGTTCCATTTGACCGGGGACAGCCGCCTGCACATCCAAGATCTCGGACTCCACCTCACCAGCGCTGGACTCACGGCCGACGAGGCTGCCGCGACCGCAGCCATCGTCGCCGTCACCCGCGACGCTGCACCCGTACCCACGCCTGTCCATGACGCCCAAGAACCAGCATGGCGTGCGGCGACGGACCGCTCGGGGAATCTCGTGACGGCATACGCCGACGCCCCGCCCTCCGTGCAGGAAGTCGTGCACACAGCTGACGACATCGCCGATACTGCACCTGAACCCGAGACCGTGGATGAGACCTCCGGCCCCTCGCATCAGAAATCATCTGTGGCGCTCGACCCCACGCTCGACCATGACGTCGCCGCCTGGTTCGACGCCGACAGCCGGGTCCCGAAGCTGCACCTACTGGGACCGGTGCGCGCCACGGCACACGGCAACCCAGCCGCAGTCGCGCGGCGCAAGCCGCACTACGTCGAACTTCTCACCTACCTGGCACTCCACCCTGAAGGGGTCTCATCCCAGCAGGTCGCTGAGGCGTTCTCGATGAGCAAGGATCGTGTCCGCATCGACATCGGCGTGGTCCGCAAGTGGCTAGGCGAGAACCCTCGCACCAGCCGCCCCTACCTGCCGCCCGCAGCACAATCTCGCGCCGCCGGCGAGGCGGGAGTCTGGACCTACCAAGTCGACGACGTACTCGTCGACGCGGACCTGTTCCGACGCCTCCGAGCCCGCGGCCAATCCAGAGGCGACGACGGCCAACAGGACTTCGACACCGCCCTCCGTCTCGTCCAGGGTCCGCCGTTCGCCGACCTCCGCGAAACCGGTTGGAGCTGGCTACTCGATGCCGATTCTCGCGACGACGAGATCCTGGCTTGCTCGATCGTCGACGTCGCACACGACGTCGTCACCGCTGCGCTGCGCAGAGAGGACGTCGATCGAGCTGCCCAGGCGGTCGAGACTGCGACAGTGGCCTCGCCCTATGACGAGATCGCGCGCGTCGATCGTGCAGCGGTGCTGGTAGCGCAGGGGCACGAGGACGCAGCCCGAGAGTTCCTCGCAGCCGCAGTCCACAACCGGAGCGATGACTCCCTTGGGCCATTAGAAGTCTCCATACGGACCTCCGTTGAGTTGAGCCAGGGCACGAAAAGACCGAAGGATTGAAGCCCTTGACACCTCCACGAGGCGTTAGGTGAACCAGCTGCTCGCCTTCAACCGAGGAGAGGTATGGAAGACTGACCCACTTCTGCGGGACACCTTGGCGAGACGGGCCCTGACCGGCCGGTCGTCAAAATTGCCCCTTGGCGAGTTGCTCGCCTCGCTGAGTTCCGACTAGCGGCGCCAATTGCGAGGGACGTCCTTCTCAGGCATGCGGTTCGGACGCTGCAGCGTCCCCTCGGCGGCGGATGCGAACCAATCGAACCAACGTTGGAGGAAGTCGTCGCAATCGCCAGCGTCGATGCGTGTCATTCCCCAGGCGATCTGACGCGTGCCCATCACGGATCCGAGAGCGTGGTGCAAGGCGTTCTCGCCCAGGTCGTTCATCGCGAAGGGTTCCTGATCGCGGAAGCCAGTGCGGTTCATCATTGGTATGTCCATGAAGGCCGTTTCGAACCACGCGTACTCGCCCTCGACGAAAGCATCAGCGAAGTAGAGCGAGTGGCTACGCCCAATCCACTGTTGGTCGCCTTCGGTCCGCTTCGGCGTGAGCAGGCTCAGTGTTGACGTCGCCACGATGTCGAAGGAGATCTCAGGTCTGAACGGAGTCTGAAACGCTGGGTAGGAGAGACCGAGCATTGCATCGTTCAGTTCGATCGACCAGTGCTTGTCATGCCGAACGACCACCGTCGCAGCACTCAGGTACTCGTTGACGATCTCGTGGAACTGGTCGCTGATCCGCCACCACGATGCCGTCGCTGCGGCGAACAGGTCTTGACGGCGTTCAAACTCGGTCTGCTCCCGGGCGGTCTCCGCGTCAGCCGCCGCTCGACGCTGGACCACCGCATGGTTGGCTGACGCGAGACGCGACCACCGAGAGTCGGCAGCGCGCTCCTGCGCCTTTCTCAATCGTGCCAGTAGGTTCGCAGCGGTGGGTCGCGCCTCGGGGGCCTTGAACATGCATTCCTGAACCAACGCGGCGAGCGCCGGGCCGACGGTCATAGAGGGAGAATCCGAGTGCAGATGCGCCTCGCGGAGGTCCTCCCACGTCATCCCATCGAAGGGAAGGTGTTGCTCAAACAACTCGAACGCCAGCACGCCGAAGGCGTAGACGTCGGTAGCTGGCGTCGCGTGCTTGGCCAGCCATTGTTCCGGTGCGGCGTACGGGCCAGACATGAAGTGCTTTCGCGTCTCTCCGGACTCAGTTGCTGCGTCGGCGTATCGAGAGATCCCGAAGTCGGCGAGGCACCAAGCCCCGTTCAGACGCAGTACGTTCTCGGGCTTGATGTCCCGGTGAACAACCACGCCGTCCAGGTCTGTCAGTGCGATTGCGACATCGATCAGAACGGCAAGCGCGTCCGCTTGTGAGAGCGGCCCGGCCTGATCGATGTGATCGCGCAGGGATGTCTCGGCCAGGGGCATGACGAGGACGTACTCGTCTCCGACTTCGCCGGAGTCGACGACCGGAACGACGTTGCGCACGCCGTCGAGTTCGGCCAGCAACATCTCTCGTGATGCACCCGGCTGCTTCTTAACGAACTTCGCTGCGTGCACCACGCCGCCTCCGTCGGTTGCCTCCACGACGCGAGCGAACCCGCCTCCGCCGATCTGAGTGCCGAAGATCCACGGCTGGTTCAACTCATCTCCCACGGGGAACCAGTCTAGGTCTTGCGTCCGACACGTTGAGGTGGTTCGGGCCAGTTCGACCCTGGTACTTCGCGTGGGTGGAGAAGGTCGGACCAGAGCGGGAGATCCTTCTTCACTCCTCAGCGACGGATGAAGCCACCGGATTGGTAGGTCTTGACCGTGACGCAAGTTGTCAAGATTTGCTGGCATCTGCTCGACACGTCGAAGCGCCACCGCGAACAATTTTGGCCATCGGCCGTTCATTTGGGGGTACGCCGCCTGACCTGCGCAAACGCGTAGAGGTACGGGTGTACCCCCACGCCTACCGGCCGGTAAGGGGTACGAAGTCGGATACGGGTTCTGAGGATCGTCGAGCCTATGACCGACTCGACACTCCACGCCACCAGCTCACCACGTTGGTCACCAGCGCTGGTGGCTGAATTGGAGCAGTCTGCGACACCCGCGGACGCTGCGGCGGTGCTCGCGTCTGCGGGCGTGCCGGTGTTCCCGTGCGTTCCTCTGCAGAAGAATCCGCTCACCGAGCACGGGTTCCACGACGCCTCGACCGATATCTCCGTCGTGACCGAATGGTGGCGTCGGTGGCCCGACGCGAACGTGGCCATGCCGACCGGCTTCGCCTCTGGCGTCGACGTTGTGGACATCGACGTGCATGTCTCCGGCAGCGGCTTCGATGCTCTGCAGCCGGCTCGATCGGCTGGTCTCCTGGGAACACCTGCGTGGGTGGTCTCGACCCCCTCGGGTGGGATGCACGCGTACTTCCTCCGGACGGGTTCGGTCGAGCAGCGGTCGTGGCAGGCCCCCGGGCGACACGTCGACTTCCGAGGCGACGGCGGATACGTGGTGCTACCGCCGTCTGCCGTCGTCCAGTCCGATGGCGAGGCGCGCCCGTACCGGGTCGTCAAGGTCGCCGGTCGTCAACCCGACGCTGTCGACGCGAACGCACTTCGTCGATTCTTGGAGCCGCCTCGCCCGAGCCGTCCCCCAGTTGACCTGCCGAACCTCGGAGCGCGGCCGGACCGGCTTGCTTCCTGGGTCGCCACCCGCGGTGAGGGCGAAAGGAACCGCGGGCTCTTCTGGGCGTCGTGCCGCGTGGCCGAGTCGGGCGAACGGTTCGACGTCGCCGCCACTGTGCTGGGTGAGGCTGCCCAGTCGGCTGGTCTGACCGAGCGCGAGGCGATGACCACGATCCGTTCGGCTTACCGAATCGCGAACCGTCTGGGACCTCCGTCTGTGGCGGGTGAGGGCCTGGGCCCTTCTCGAACGGCTGGGGGGGTGCGCCTTTGACGCTCACCCCCGACCTTGCCGACCCACCCAGACTTCACGAGGAACCTTCTATGAACGGACCTGACCCCTACGACCGTCGACTCGACCGACTTGCCGATGAAGCCGGGCCTCGCCCCGAGGCCACTCAAGCGGCTGATCCTCCCGCGTTGGCAGTCCGGCGCGATCCCTCCCAACAGCCGGTCATGCCCAGCCAGCAGGGCGCCCAAGGCATCGCCTGGGTGCGCCCGACCGAACTCGCCATGCGTGTCGGATCGCCCGTTGTCGGTCGTGGCATCGACCTGCAAACAGCTCTGGCTACTCGGGCTCGGCGTGCCCCGTCCTTCATCGCCAAGGCGGGGCACCGCACGACCAGGTCGGCTATCGCCCGAGCGGCGACAACCACTGCGCACGAAGGAGTGGAGTTGTGAAGACGCCATCGTTCACTACCGCGCAGGGCTTGCGTCTCCTGCTCGTGCGGCTGCACTACTCGCCCACCGGAACCTGGCAGCAAGATCCGGACGCGGACGAACTGATCCAGTTCGCGACTAAGAAGTACGCCGCGCTGGCACGCAAGTACGACTTGGCTGCCGAGGATGCTGCCTATGCCGCGTTCGAAGCGATGCGGACCCGCGCGGTCCGGACCGCTATCGACCCGTGGGCGGTGGTCACCCGGGCCGTCCAAGTCACCTTGATCTACGAGGCCCGCGCCCAAGGACTGCTGTGCTCGAACCACCAGGCACGCCGTCCCGAGGTTGCAGCTCACCACGACGCGGAACGATTCTGTGAACGCGAGAACGACCTGACCGACTATCACCCGGCGTTCCACGTCACCGACCAGCTCGATGACGAGTACGACGACCACGCAGGTGAGGAACCAGACGCGGACCAGCCGACTAACGCGTGGGTTGCAGCCGAGCACGCCGCGTCGATCATGGTCGACAACGGATGGCCGCAACCAACGGCCACGGGGTGCGTCGAGTACGTGTGCAGCCAGTTGATCCGCTCGGGCAATCGCGCCACGGCGTACGCCCGCCTGACGCGTGATCACCACGCCGAGGCGTTGCTCGACCTGTCGCACGATCACTGGATCGCTGTCTTGCAGGCGCTCCTGGGCAACCAGCTCCCCACGCATGAACGCGCTCGCGAGGGCCGCGGACTCCTGCAACTGCTTGCGCTCGGCTACCTGCCGGGCGAACTCAGTGGCGTGCCGTGTTTCGCCGATGTGTTCGAGGCGACCGCCCCCAGTCATGAGGGGGTCTCCCATGTCTGATGCGCACGGGCACATCGAGTTGGAGCGTCGTGTGGACTCCATCAAGGTCGGGGTGCGGCATCGCTCCGATGCCGAGCGGGACCTGGCGCCCCTCATGCGGTCGATCGAACGTCTCGGGCTGTTGCAGCCGGTCACCATCACTCCCGACGGCGTACTGGTGTGCGGGCATCGTCGGCTGGTGGCCGTGAAGCAGCTGGGCTGGCCCACGCTGCGGGTCTGGGTCCGAACAGGGGTCTCAGACCACCTGACCCAGCTTCTGGCCGAGCAGGACGAGAACACGATGCACCGGCCGCTCTCCCCGCTGGATGCTGCAGCGCTGTATCGGGAACTGAAGACGCTCCTGGCCGAGGACGCCGCCCGCCGGCAGCGGGCCACCCGGTTTGGCGCCGACGACGGTGAAGAAGGCGACGGTGGTGCCGATTCGGCACCACCGCACACCGAACCGGGAAAGTCGCGCAACCAAGCGGCCCAGATGGTGACGAACTCCGCGTCGCACACGCGGCTGGAACAGATCTGCAAGATGGAGAGCATCGCCGCCGACGAGTCGACGCCCAGCAGCGTGCGCAAGGTCGCGGAAGAAGAACTCGAGCGGATCCGTGAAGGCGGGGCAGTCGACCCCAGCTATCAGCGGGTCCGAGCCGCCGTCGCCGCAGCCGAACAGGCGCCCAACGACGAGGATGAGGCGGAGGACCTTGAGGAACTGGCCGCTCGGGCGTTGGCCCATGCCAAAGCAGATCGAGCACGGCGCATCCGGGAGAACCGGCTCAAGCGTGAAGCTGCTGCCGAGGCCGCCCGCCGTTCGGTGCACTCCTTCACGCTGATGTGGGACGACCTGGCCGGATGGGTCAACCGGTACGACCCGGTCAAGGTCGGTCGTGAACTGACCGACGACCAGTGGGACTCCTTCCAGAAGACCCTCGCCGAGTCGGTGGCCTTCGCCGACGCCGCGCGCGAGGCACGCGAGAACCAGCCGAGCGATGCGCTCGTGGACGCGTGAGGAGGAACCTGATCATGCTCCGCTCCCCCAGCTACGATCCCGACCTTCGTCGGCGTCGTCTCATCGTCCTGGCGATCGTTACGGCCCTGCTACTCATCTCTACGCTCGCTTACGCGCTGCTGAGCCGCGACGAGCCGCACAGCGTTCCGCCCAGTACTCCCCCGGTCACGACCGTGCCTGAGGTGGACGCGGTTCCGTCCGGCATGCCGGACGACGGCACCCTGCCGGAGTTGCCGCCCGTCACAGATCCGGAGGATTTCGCCGAGCTGGTGGCTCACGCGATCTTCGATTGGGATACCTCGTCGTTGGCTCCGCGGGCGGGGTACCTGCAGCGCATCGCCACCGTGGCCGATCCGACTGGCGAGTCGTCGCCTGGGCTGATCAGTGACGTCGACGCATACCTGCCACCGGAGAAGATCTGGGTTGATCTGCGCGAGTACGAGACGCGCCAGTGGATCGAGGTCGAGACCGTCGAGGTCCCCGCAGAGTGGGACACGGCTCTGGACCAGGCCGGCAGTGCCCTTGCGCCCGGGACGACCGCCTACACGATCACCGGAGTGCGGCACCGCGACGGCGTGTGGGACGGCGAACCGGTCGCCAGCCAGCACGACGTCGCCTTCACCGTCTTCATGACCTGCGCGCCGACGTACGAACAGTGCCGTCTGTTGCGGCTCTCCCTGCTCGACGAACCGCTGGAGTAGGCGAGGTGCCCCATGCAGAAGGCCCTCATCGGCGGACTTGTCGCGCTCATGCTCGGGCCTGCGACGGTCCTGCTGTCACTCACCGCCATCCTCAACCCGGCAGCCGAGGCATCCTGCCTGCCGTTGACCTCGATCAACTTCTTCGGTAACAACGACAACCCGACACCAGTGCCGGTCGGTGAGTCGTCGCGGGTGGTGTTCCCCCTGCCGGCTGGAACCTGGGTCAAGACCAGCAACTACGGGATGCGTCTCCATCCGATCACCGGCATCTACAAACTGCACTCCGGTGTTGACTTCGCTGCCCCATCCGGAACGCCGATCTTCGCTGCAGCCGACGGCCGGGTCGCATCCGCCGGCCCATCGGCGGGTAACGGGAACCTGATCCTGATCGAGCACACCGTCGCCGGGCAGCCTGTGGCCACTGGGTACGCGCACATGACCGAGGCCAGCATCATGGTTCGAGCCGGCGATCGCGTGACCGCGGGCCAACAGATTGCCTCCGTCGGATCAACCGGATACGCCACCGGGCCGCACCTGCACTTCGAACTGCGCCCCGGCGGCGCGAACGCCGCCACCGCAGACCCCGTGCCCTGGCTCAACGCGCAAGGAGCCGTCGACCTCGCCACCGGCACGCCGAGCGCCACCGGCGACTGCGGCCCCGACGGCGACCCGACGACGTACAACGGAGACAACCCCACCGGGATGGTCGACGACCCGACCACCACCGGCAACATCACACAGCGGACCGCGCACATCCTGGCGCAAGTCCGCCAGCAGTTCCCCACCACTGCCTGGTCGTGCTTCTCCCCTCGCCCCGGCCAACACTCCGAGCACTCCCTGGGCCGCGCCTGCGACGGCACCTTCGGCAACTCCATCGGCGTCGCCGCACAAGGACCGGCCCTCGACCTTGGCTGGAAAGTCACCAACTGGATGAAGGCCAACGCCGAAACGCTCGGCGTCCAATACCTCATCTGGCAGGGCAAGATCTGGTCGGTCGCCCGATCAGCCGAAGGGTGGCGGCCCTACGACGGGGGTGGCATGCACGACCCCGCCAGCATCACCGGCGGCCACTACGACCACCTCCACTTCACGGCCAAGCCCTAACACACTGCAGATAATGGGGCATCCACTCGTATCGTCGCAGGATGGAGCGCCGGGTTATGTCAGACGAGCGCGATCCAGTAGTCCCAGAAGCGGTGGGCGATCAGTGCGAGGACGGCCAAGTACCAGACGGTGAGCATGGCTGCGCGGTACTCGGTGAGCAGTCCGACCAAGCTTCTGGAGCCGCTGATCCCCGAGCTGCGGAGGCGTTGGAGCATGTAGACAGTCGTGTGCAGGAAGATCGGGATCGTCACTGCCCAAACGACCATGCAGTACGGGCAGAGGGCACCGATGACGTACAGGCTCTGGTAGATCAGCCAGTGCACGAACAGCACCGCGAAGGTCGCGCCGGCTTGGAGGCTGAGCCAGAACCACTGCCGGAACTCTGCGCCAGCGAGCAGGACGGCGCCAACCATCGCAATGGCGGTGAAACCCGCAACCCCGATGATCGGGTTGGGGATGCCGAACGCCTCGGCCTGCTGGGTCTCCATGACCGATCCACAGGAGAGGATGGGGTTGATCGAGCAGGTAGGGATGTAGTCGGGGTTCCCGATGAGGGCGATCTTCTCGACCAGCAGGACAACTGCGGCTGCCAGGCCGAGGAGCCCGCCGACGAGAAGCAGTACCCCAAATCCACGCCCCGGTCCCGGTCTTGGCGGGCCATTGCCGACGAGACGACCTTCGGACGTCTCAGTCAAGGGTTGCATCGAATACGTCCTCCAGATCGGCAAAGCTGGTGAGTTCGAGGAGTTGGCCGTTGAGAAAGAACGTCGGCGTCCCTTGCACTCCGAGGACCTGCCCGTCTTGCTGGCTCTGCTCGATGCGCGCGAGGGTGGCGGGATCGCGGTAGGCGGCTTCGAAGCGGTCCATGTTCAGTCCGAGGTCTTCGGCGTAACCGAAGAAAGTTTCCTCCTGCGAGGTCTCCTGGTGTCCCCATTGCTCGGCGGTCTCGAAGAGTCGCTGGTACATGGCCTCGAACTCGCCCTGCTCGGCGGCGGCCTCGGCCACCAGGGCCGCAGCCACCGAGTTGGTGTGGAGCGGCATGTGCCGCACCACGAACGTGACCCGATCCCCATAGCGGTCCCGCAGATCCTCAATCAACGGATACACCGCGAGGCATCCCTCGCATTCGAAGTCAAGAAACTCCACAAACACCGCCTCTGTGCCTGAGGTGAGGCGTGGACTGTCGTCGCGGACCAGCAACTCCGAGGTCTGGTCGGCGTTGCCAGTCGTGGGCTCGGTGTCCGGGTCACCGTCGTTGGTGGCAACCAGCGCGATCACCAGCGTTACGGCGGCAGCAACGATTATCGCCAAGGACAGTTTCAGGCTCTTGCTCACAGGCTCGCGCTTTCGGGGCCGGTGTTCAACGTCGATCAGACAGAGGCTGGGACGCGGTGCGCGGCGCTGGCGGTCAGCACCGGCGTACTTCGTCGGGATCGAGCAGCACGCAGGCCGTTGCCAATCACCACGACCTCGGCGACCTCATGAACCAGCACGACTGCGGCCAGCCCGAGAACGCCGGTGAGCGCGAGTGGCAGCAGCACAATGATGATCGCCAGCGACAGCACGATGTTCTGGTTGATGATCGCTCGGCCACGACGCGCGTGCTGCAGTGCCTCCGGGATCAGGCTCAGGTTGTGACCGGTGAACGCGACGTCGGCGGACTCGATTGCCGCATCCGAGCCGGTCGCACCCATCGCGATGCCCACCGTAGCGCCGGCCAGCGCTGGGGCGTCGTTGATGCCATCGCCGATCATCGCAGTCGGCCGGGCATTGGCGAGACCCTTCACGATGCGTGCCTTGTCCTCTGGTCGGAGCTCGGCGTGCACATCATCGATGCCGGCGATCTTGGCCAGGGCCTTCGCGGTGCGTGCATTGTCACCGGTAAGCATGCTGACCTCGACGCCCTGACGACGCAGGGTATCGACGACCGCGGAGACCTCAGGCCGTAGCTCGTCACGGACACCGATCGCACCAGCGAGCGTGCCGTTGATGGTGACCAGCACGCAAGTCTGCCCCTCAGCCTCCAGACTTTCGAGCCTTGCCCTGAGCGGTCCGGGATCGATCCAACGAGGGCTGCCAACCGTCACCTGGTCGCCATCCACGACGCCGGAGATCCCATGCCCCGCCTGCTCCGACACGTCTTCCGCCGTCGGGACTGCATCCGCGGCAGCCACAATGGCAGCTGCCAGCGGGTGCGTGCTGTGCTGTTCCACTGCAGCCGCGTACCGCAACACGATGTCCTCTTGCGTGCTGTCAACGGGGATCACCGCGGTCACGCTCGGCTGGTTCCGGGTCAAGGTCCCCGTCTTGTCCACTGCAAGATGTCGAATCTCGCCGAGGCGCTCGAACGCCGCGCCACTCTTGATGATCACGCCGAACTTGCTCGCCGCGCCAATCGCCGAGACCACGGTGACCGGCACTGCTATCGCCAACGCACACGGGGAAGCTGCGACCAGCACCACCAACGCACGCGTGATCCACAGCTCGGGGTCACCCAAGAGGGATCCGATCGCGCCTACAAGCACAGCGAGGATCATGACGCCAGGCACCAGCGGCCGCGCAATCCGATCCGCGATGCGTGCCCGGGCACCCTTCTCCGCCTGGGCCTGCTCGACGAGCTCGACCAGAATCGTCAGTGAGTTGTCCGTTCCGGCGCTGGTTGCCTCGACCTCCAGCAGACCGGCGGTGTTGATCGAACCTGCCGAAACCCCATCACCCGCATCGACCTCGACTGGGATCGACTCGCCGGTGATCGCCGAGGTGTCCAGGCTCGACCGACCCGACCGGACGATCCCATCAGTCGCGACCCGTTCTCCGGGCCTGACCACCATCACGTCGCCTACAGCCAACTCGCTCGCCGACACCTCCACCCGGTCACCCCCGCGGATGATGGTCGCGGTCTCAGGCACGAGCTTCAGCAGGGCCCGCAGACCACCACGTGCCCGGTCCATCGCCTTGTCCTCGAGTGCCTCCGCGATCGAGTAGAGAAACGCCAGGGCAGCAGCCTCCTCGACGTAACCGAGGATGACCGCGCCGACCGCGCTGATTGTCATCAGCAGACCGATTCCGAGTTTCCGCTTGCGGAACAGGTTGCGGATTGCGCCGGGCACGAACGTGTACGCCCCGAGCAACAGCCCGACCCAGAACGCTATCGACGCCACGGTTCCTTGCGATGACCATTCCAGGGTCAGGCCCAGTGCGAAGGCAACGCCGGAAAAGATTGGCAGCAGCAGGTCCGCATCACACCACCACGGCCGCGTCGATTCGGCTTTCTCGCCAGTGGGGACAGGCGGTTCGTCACATCCACACGCCGAGCTCACGATGCATCCTCCGAAGTTCCGCCTGTCTCGCAGCATCCAGGCAGCGTGCAGGCCGGATCGATACAGGGCACGTCCTCATCCACCGCCAACGTCACATCCACCACCGCCACCAAGGCGCGAGTCAGGTGCGGGTCCGCGATCTCGTAGCGGGTCTGGCGGCCTTCGACCTCGGTACGCACGATTCCACAGCCACGAAGGCAGGCCAAGTGGTTGGAAACGTTCGTCCGGGTCAGGTCCAGGTCACGCGCGAGTTGCGCAGGATGACCGGGCCCCTGCAGCAACGACAGAAGGATCCGCGACCTCGTCGGGTCGGCCATCGCCCGCCCTAGCCGGTTCATTGCATCCAGTCGAGAAGCTATAGTCATCATACGATGACTATACAGCGGTTGGTGACCAGTCATGGGTTCGATTCGGTCGCAGCCACCCCGTCCCACCTGCGTGCCTGATAGATCCCACCTCTAGCACCCCCTCGAACGGACGACGCAATGAACACTGCCGCTATCGCGCTCGCGCTCTACTTGGCGTACCTCGCGATCGCCTTCGGACTGCGAACATGGCTGCTCTATCGACGGACCGGCACCACCGGCTTTCACGGCCTGACCGGACCTTTGGGATCACCGGGCTGGTGGGGCGGCGTTGGGTTCATCGCTGCACTATTGACGGGGTTGGCTGCCCCCATCCTGCAACTGATCGGTCTCATCGACCCTGTCACGGTGTTGGACACCACTGCCGGCTACCTAATCGGGCTGGCTCTTACGTTGACAGGCACGGTGTTCACACTGGCCGCGCAACAGGCTATGGGCCAGCACTGGCGCGTCGGTGTGAGGAAAGACGAGAGAACCGAGCTCGTGCGGACCGGAGTCTTCGCTGTCGTCCGCAACCCCTTCTTCAGCGGCCTGCTGATCACGGCCACTGGGCTTGCGCTCCTGACCCCGAACTTGATCGCACTTGTCGCCCTCACTGCGCTGGTTACGGCAATCGAACTCCAAGTCCGAGCCGTCGAAGAGCCCTACCTGCACTCCACCCACACCGCCGACTACGACGATTACGCCGCGCGGGTCGGGCGCTTCGCCCCTCGTATCGGCAAGCTCCGGCCGATCGCACCAACCGCGAAACGCGCCGGCTAAGCAGGACAATAGGCACGGAAGTTCCGGCCCTCTGAAGTATGAAATTCCGGCGATTCAAACAATCAGTCGTCCCGATTCCCGCCACGCAAGCCACTGTGACTCTTGCGGGCACGGTCACCGCACCTAGTGGACATGACAACGAGCAATCTGGTCCAGCGGGCCGCTGGCCCTGACTTCGGGGCAGTCGGCGGGTCCGGCAATCTGCGCCAAATCATCGGAGCACTGCTGACCTATGGGCTGATGTTCGCCTGCCTGATGCTCATCATCTCCGCTGCAGCGTGGGCGATCTCATCATCCAACGGCAGTTGGCAGTCGGCCGCGAAGGCGAAGGCTGGCGTGTTCGTCGCGCTCGGCGGCGCGGCACTGACGGGCGGGGCGCTTGCGTGGGCGAACTGGTTGCTCGACGTCGGCGCCGCTCTCTGACCGCGTCCGCTGACGTACCTGTCGGACAGACCGTCCTGTGACCCTTGCTAGGAGGAATCATGCTTCAACTCGACCTGCTACCCACGATCGTGCAGCTTCTGCCGATGGACATCACCATCGATCCGAACTCCAACGGGCTGCCCGGGATCGGGCAGCTCCGCAAGATCGTCGGCGCGTCCATGACGGTCGGTCTGATCTTGGCCGTCTTGGCGCTGATCATTTCGGCCGTGGTGTGGGCGATGGGCGCGAACGCGTCTAACCCACACCTGGCTGGGCGCGGGAAGTTCGGGGTCGTGATCGCGCTTGGCGCCGCGATTGTCACCGGCGCCTCGGTCGCGTTGGTCAACTTCTTCTGGAACGTCGGCCAAGCGGTCTGAGTCGAACGCGAATCGAGAAGGAGCAGAGCGATGGTCGACGTATGCGACGTCCCCGTGGTCTCCACCGTGTGCGACAAGGCCGGCGACGCTGCCGCCAGCTTGGTCACCGCTCCCTTCGATTGGCTCGCCGAGGGCATGGGCAACGCCGCGGAGTGGATGTTCAAGTCCGTGTGGAACGTCTTCGACTCCACCACCTCGGTCGACATCACCAGCGACGAATACATGAAGGTCTACAACATCCTGTTCGGCGTCGCGGTCTTCGTGATGCTCGGCTTCTTCCTCCTCCAGGTCATCGGCGGCATGGTCCGACGAGAACCCGCAGCCCTGACCCGCGCACTCACCGGCCTGGCCAAATCGATCCTCGGGTCCTTCGTCGCGATCACCCTGCTCGCCCTCGCCCTGGAGATCACCGACCAGCTCACCATCGGGATCGTCAACGCGGCCGGCACCAACATGAACGAGATGGGCGACCGCGTTGCCCTGCTCGCGGTCGGGATCGGCGGACTCAGCCTCAAAGCCCCCGGCGCAGCCGCGATCCTGACGATCTTCCTCGCCGGACTCTCCATCGGTGCCGCGGTCATCGTGTGGATCAGCCTGCTGGTCCGCAAGGCCCTGCTGCTGGTCGCGATCGTGTTCGCGCCCGTGGCCCTGGCCGGTGCCTCGTGGGATCAGACCCGGGGCTGGATCGGCAAGTGGGCCACGTTCGTGATCGCGCTGATCTTGTCCAAACTCGTGCTCGTGGTGATTTTCCTGCTCGCCACCGCCCAAGTTTCCGCGCCGATCGACGCCGACCTGCAGTCGGTCAGCGAACCGATCGCCGGCGTCGTGCTGATGCTGATGGCCGGGTTCGCGCCGTACATGACCTACAAGGCGATCAGCTTCATGGGCTTCGACATGTACCACGCCATGTCGGCCGAACAAGAGACCAAGTCGTCGATGAACCGGCCCCTTCCGATCCGAACCGGCGCAGGCTCGAATGGCATGGTCCCGAAGATCCTCGGCGGCGACGGCGGAGGATCCGGTAGCGCAGGGCGGGGCGCCGCACCTGCTGCCGCCCCCAACGGAGGCGCCGCAATCAGCGGCGCCGGCGGCGCTTCGTCGGGCGGGGCCGCGGCAGGCGGAGTCATGGCCGCCGGTGCCGTGGCAGCCAAGAAGGCCGCGACGGCCGGTCCGAAGATGGGCAACTACGTGGCCGCGCAGTCCTCGGGCCAAGCCGAGCAAGCAAGTGCACCCGCCGGCGCCGCCGGGACGGTTCCGGCCCACACAGCAGATCCGACCCCTGCCATGACAGGCCGCCGCTCGGATGACTCAGGTACCGGACGATGAGCACCACGAACACCACCCGGACGGGCGACTACGAGCTACAGCCGGTGAAATTCTCCCGACTGGCACGCCGCGGGGTCCTGTTCGGGCTGACCGCCTCCCAACTGGTGGTGGTCGGCATCGGCGCAGTGACCCTCGTGCTCTCCCTCTACATTGGCGGCGGCGCGAGCTTGGTCTTCGCCCTCCCGGTCATCGTCTGCTGCAGTGCCCTGGCCTGGATCAGCGTCGGGGGCCGCAAACTCATCCAGTGGCTGCCCATCGTCGGCGTCTGGCTCTGGCGCTCCACCGGGGGCCAGTTGCTCTACCGGCGTCGCGTCATCGCCCCGCGACCAGTCGGCACCCTCGCGCTTCCCGGGGATGCGGCCCGGTTGCGTCAGTGGCTCGACCCCGACACCGGCGCAGTGATGGTTCACGACCCGCACCGCTCGACGCTGACCGCGATCGTGGCGGTCTCCCACCCAGCGTTCATCCTGCTCGACCCGCTCGAACAGGAACGCCGCGTCACCGGCTGGGGCCGAGTCCTAGCCACCGCATGCCGCTCGGGACGGATCGCCTCGCTACAGATCATGGAACGCACCCTGCCCGACTCCGGCAAAGGGCTGGCCGAGTGGTGGCACCAGCACGGCTCCGGGGACGACACCTTCACCGCCACCACCTACGGCGAACTCATCGACCGCGCCGGACCAGCCGGTGAACGGCACGCCTCGACCATCTCGCTGTCGCTGAACCTCAAGACCGCCAGCCGAGCCATCCGCGCAGCCGGCGGAGGCAACCGTGGGGCAGCCGCCGTCCTGCGCCAGGAAATGTCGACGATCATCGCCGCGCTCCGCTCCGCCGACCTCGCCCCCTCCGAATGGCTCGACCCCGGCGAACTCGCCGTCATCCTGCGCGGTGCCTACGACCCCGACGTCGGCGCAGCCCTGGAGCGTCACGGAGACGTCGGCCGCGACCTCGCCACCGCCGGCCCAGTCGCCGTCACCGAAAGCTGGTCAATGCTGCGCTCCGACTCCGCGCACCACTGTGTGCTGTGGATCAGCGAATGGCCACGATCCCTCGTTTTCCCGGGGTTCCTCGCACCCGTCCTGCTGTCCTCCGGAATCCGACGCACCTTCACGTTGCTCTACACGCCGCTGCGCACCGACCAGGCCGCCCGCGACATCCGCAAGAAGAAGACCGAGTACGTCTCCGACGCCGCGCAACGTCAACGCATCGGCCAGATCGAGGACGCCCAGCACAGCGCCGAATACCAAGACGTCCTCAAGCAGGAGGCGGACCTGACCGCCGGCCACGGCATCCTCCGCGTCACCGGCCTCATCGCCGTCAGCGCCAGCGACCCCAACGAACTCGAACGCGCCGTCGCCGACATCGAACAAGCCGCCATCCAAGCCTCATGCGAGACCCGGCGCCTGTGGGGTCAGCAGGCCCAGTCGTTCACCGCCGCTGCACTGCCGTTGTGCCGTCACGTCTGACACCGGTTGCGCACCTCGATAGCAGCCAGGCTCCAGCCCCTTCAGGAGGAATCCATGCCGACCTTCGACAACCCCACTACTGATGCTTCCGAGGCCGAACAAGCCCTACGCGGACTCGCCCACGCCACCCGTCGGATCGAGGACCCGTCCCAGATCTACGGGGTGCTCGGATCACTGTCCCGAGCGACCGCGTCGCTGAGTCAGACGTTGCACCAACTGGGTTCGTATCACGACAACCACGGGGCACGCGCTGACGCGACGATCGTCGATCCGAAGCAGACAGGCGCTGCGTACCGAGTGTCGTGGGATCTGCACCGTGCCGGGGAGATGCTGACCAGCATCCAGAAGTCGATCGACAGCGCACACCAGTCAGAAGCCACGATCGTCTACCCAAGCCCGGTCACCGCATCCCGCCCATCGAGTCGCAGTCACGACGGGTTGTCACTGTGAACGACCACGAGGCATCCCGACTGCACAGCGCCGTACTGGTCTCACCGAAGCGCGAACGACGGCGTGACCGCAAGGCCCGCAAGCTTGCTGCCCGGGACCTTCTCTCCCGCGACCGCGCCGAGCAGAAGAGCGCCGCCCGAGCCAAGGCCGACGCCCTCACCGCCGAACGCAAAGCCACCGTGCTGCTGCCCAAGGCCGGCGAGCACAGGCCCGCGGCATTGCGAACACCAGGCCGGTTGCGGCTCCCCCGCCACCAAGACACCTCGGCCACCCTGGCTGGCGCCTACCCGTTCCTCGCCGAAGGCGGACTCGGCAGCGACGGCGTGTTCGTCGGCCAGGATCTGTACTCCGGCAGCTCGTTCGTCTACGACCCCTGGGTCCTATACGCCCGCGGACTGATCACCGCCCCCAACGTCGTACTCGCCGGGATCGTCGGCTCCGGAAAATCCTCTCTGGCCAAGAGCCTCTACACCCGCTCCATCCCCTTCGGGCGCCGCGTCTACATCCCCGGCGACCCGAAAGGCGAACACACCGGTGTGGCAGAGGCGGTCGGCGGCAAGGCGATCGCACTCGGACACGGCATGTCCGCCCGACTCAACCCCCTCGACGAAGGCCACCGACCCAGCGGACTCGACGACACCCAATGGGCAGCCCAGGTCAGCGCACGCCGCCGCGACCTCCTCGGCGCTCTCGCCGAAACCGTGCTCGACCGTCGACTCTCCCCGCTGGAACACACCGCCATCGACATCGCACTGGCCGAGGTCGTCCGCACCGCCGACGTACCCGTGCTTCCGCTCGTGGTCGACCGACTCCTGGAACCCGACCCCAGCGTCGACCCCACCGGACGCCTCACCGAGGACGGCCGACTGCCCGGCCATGCGCTACGCCGCCTCGTCGCGGGCGACCTAGCCGGACTCTTCGACGGACCCTCGACTGTCCGGTTCGATCCCACGCTGCCGATGATCTCCCTCGACCTGTCACGCGTCACCGAGAACGCCACCCTCGTCTCGGTGCTCATGACGTGCGCGTCGGCATGGATGGAGTCCGCGCTCCTCGACCCCAACGGCGGACAACGCTGGGTCGTGTACGACGAAGCCTGGCGGCTCATGTCCCACCCAGCACTACTGCGGCGCATGGATGCCCACTGGCGCCTCGCCCGGCACTACGGCATCGCCAACATGCTCGTCTTCCACAAGCTATCCGACCTCGACAACGTCGGTGACTCCGGCTCAGCGATGCGAGCACTCGCCTCCTCGCTGCTGGCGAACGCCGAGACGCGAGTCGTGTACCGCCAAGAGTCCGACCAGCTCGGGAGCACCGCCACCGCACTCGGGCTGACCGGCACCGAACAGTCGCTGCTGCCGACGTTGGGGACCGGCCAGGGCCTGTGGCGAATCAAGCACCGCTCATTCGTTGTGCAACATCAACTCCATCCTGCTGAGCTGGAACTGTTCGATACTGCGGGTCGGATGACCTGCAGTGTTTGAACTTCCCCGCCCAATTTGCGTCCACACAAAAGGTCCAAATGGCTTAGGTTCTGGTATCCAAGAGCCGTTCAGATGTATCGGCAGACCAGGCCGGGATCACAAGTGTCGGGTGCGGGCTCGGCAGCGGCATCGCGCAGGACTGCGATGGAGTCGTGCAGTGCGGTGAGCCGGGCAATCTGCTGCTCGATCTCAGTCAGGCGGGTGTGGAGAAGGTCCCGAACGTGCTCGCAGGGCGAGCCACCGCTGTCACGGATGTCCAGGATCTGGCGGATTTGGGCGAGGGTGAGACCTGCCGCTTGGCCGCGGTGGACGAAGTCGATCCGGTTGACAGCATCGGGCTCGTAGGCCCGATATCCGGACGGTGTGCGCTCAGCCGGTGGGAGTAGCCCCTGCTTCTCGTAGAACCGCAGCGTCTTGGCCGTCGTGCCCGCCCGTTGGGCGAGTTCTCCGATGCGCATCATGGATTCCGATCTATCACCGGGGCGCGTGCTTGACCTTCCCCTGTACTGGAAGGTCCAGTATGGCTGACACGGATGCAGCCAAGCGGTGACAGGAGAGCCATGCTTACAAAGTTCGACCTCGCCATCGTCGGATCCGGCGGTGGCGCGTTCGCCGCCGCGATCCGCGCCACCACGCTGGGGAAGTCGGTGGTGATGATCGAACGCGGCACGCTCGGCGGGACCTGCGTGAACACCGGCTGTGTTCCCTCGAAGGCCCTCATCGCCGCAGCCAATGCCCGCCATGTAGCAGAAGACGCCTCAGAGCGCTTCCCGGGGATCGTGACGAAGGCGAACCCCGTAGATATGGCGGCGCTGATTGGGGGGAAGCAAGCGTTGGTCGAATCACTGCGCGGCGAGAAGTACGTCGACGTCGCCGACTCCTACGGCTGGCAGGTCCGCCGGGGAGACGCCGCGTTCGTGGGCACGCCTGATGCACCGGTTTTGGAGGTCATCGGAATCGACGGGAGCGTCGAGATCGTCGAGGCTGAGCACTATCTGGTCGCCACCGGTTCCCGACCTTGGGCACCGACGATCGATGGTCTGGACGAAGCGGGATACCTGACCTCGGCCACCTCGATGGAGTTGACCAAGGTTCCCGAGTCACTGCTCGTACTCGGCGGCGGCTACGTCGCCCTAGAGCAGGCACAACTGTTTGCCCGACTGGGTGCGAACGTCACCATGCTGGTTCGCTCCCGGCTGGCATCGAAGGAGGAGCCAGACGTCTCCAAAGCGCTTGAGGAAGTGTTCGCCGACGAGGGTATCCGCGTTATCCGCCACGCAGTACCGACCCGAGTCGCCCGCGAAGTAGGCGGCGAGATCGTCCTGAGCGCCGACGTAGCCAGCGGAACGCGAGAGTTCCGCGCCGACCATGTCCTGGTCGCCCTCGGCCGCCGCCCCGTCACCGACAGACTGAACCTCCTCGCCGTCGGAGTGAAGACCGGTGACGCCGGAGAGGTCGTGGTGACGGATCAACTGCGGTCGTCCAACCCGCGGATCTGGGCGGCGGGTGATGTCACCGGGCACCCCGAGTTCGTCTACGTAGCCGCCCACCATGGCACCCTGGTCGCCGAGAATGCCCTCTCCCACACCGAGAGAGCCGTCGACTACGCGCGGCTACCGCGGGTGACCTTCACCAGCCCCGCCATCGGCGCAGTCGGCATGACCGAGAAAGACGTCATCGCCGCCGGTATCCCCTGCGACTGCCGTGTGCTGCCCCTGCACCACGTGCCCCGCGCACTGGTGAACCGCGACACCCGCGGGTTCATCAAGATCGTCGTGAACGCCGACACAAGCGAGATTCTCGGCCTGACCGCCGTTGCCCAGGACGCCGGCGAACTGGCCGCCGCCGGCGTCCACCTCCTGGGCAAGACCATCGCCGAGGTCGCCGACACATGGGCCCCCTACCTGACCATGGCCGAAGGCATCCGTATTGCCGCCAAGGCCTTCACCACCGACCCCTCGCAACTGTCCTGCTGCGCATGAGGGTTACGCAAGGGTGTTCATCAAGAACGGGGCGCCGGCGATGAGCCGTCGTGCCTGGTCTTTCACTCAAGGCCTACGTCACCGCAACTACGCTCCGGCGTGAGGTATCTGCGACCGCTCGGCCTGAATCGAACGGAAACGTAGAGATAGCGACTCAGTCCGGCGGCAACGGACGCACCTGATGGACGACACGTTGTCCAGGAGGTGAGGTCGGGATGCGGCACCAGACACAGCAAGCGCAGCAGGCCCGGGAGGCCAAGCTCGACGCGCTGCACGCCAAGCTCACGGAATCCGTAAGCACTCTGGTCAGCGGCGATGACTGGCGCCGCGCTCTCGAGTTCTCCGCGAGGTTCCGCAGCCGATCGTTCAACAACACGATGCTGATCTACCTGCAGCACTACGAAGCCTTCAGGGCTGGCCGCGTTCCATCGGCGACCCCGACGTACGTCGCCGGGTTCAAGCAGTGGCAGACCTTGGGCCGACAGGTGATGAAGGGCCAGTCCGGCTACGGGATCCTCGCCCCCGTCACCGCTCGGTTCGCCTCCCGCACCCCCAACAGTGCCGAGTCATGGCGGCGTCTGGGCCGCGGCGAACGCTCCCAACCCGGCGAGACAACCCGCACCAAGCTGGTCGGGCTCCGACCCGCGTACGTGTGGGACGTGACGCAGACCGACGGTGAGCCGATCCCCGAACAACCGGCACCAACCCTGTTGTCCGGGCAAGCACCGCTCGGGCTTTGGGAGGGACTCGCCGCCCAAGTCGAAGCCCACGGGTTCGCCCTCAAGCAGGTCCCCGATGCCGACACGATCGGCGGCGCGAACGGCATCACCGACTTCACCACCCACGAGGTCTGTGTCCGTAGCGACATGGACGAAGCAGCCCAGGTCAAGACACTCGCCCACGAACTCGGCCACGTCATGCTCCACTCCCCCGAAGCCCGCACCGGCGACGACACCGCCACCCGCGACGCGGCGCTGCACCGCGGCATCGCCGAAGTCGAAGCCGAGTCCGTAGCCCTGATGATCGGTGCCGTCCATGGCCTCGACACCAGCGCCTACACGATCCCGTACGTGTCGAGCTGGGCCAGCAGCATTCCAGGCAGCGACCCGGTCGAGGTCATCCAGTCCACAGCCGAACGAGTCCGCACCACCGCCGTCCGCGTCCTCGACCAACTCGACACCGCACAGATCGGCAACGGTGACCCGCCAGGCCTCGACCGCTCCGCCGCCGTCCCTACGGCGCCGGTGCGCCAGCAACAGCCGGTCGTCGAACCGCAGGTGGTCAGACTATGAGCCTGCTGAACCCAGCAACCGCCTACCGCCGCTCCACATCACGGCCACGGATCCCCGTCGTCCTGCCCCTGGTCCGCGTCGCTGTCGACGACACAGGATCCTTGAGCGTCACCGTCGATGACCAACCGCTCGCTGATGAAGCGTCGGCGCGCTCGCGCGGCGAGCTGCGACCGCTCCTGGACCGCATCGCCACCGAACAGGAATCAGCGCTGCGCGTCGAGATCCACGAACCCGACGGGAAGGTTTTCACCGACTTCCACACGCTCGAACCGACAGCCACGCCCAGCCCGGCGTCGGAGCCGGTCACCCACGCACGGAGCACCCACGACGGCCAGCCAATCGTGAACGTGCGGGCAGGCTCACTGACCGGCGAAGGCTTCCAATCCAAAGAGCAGGTCTTCGTCGCGATCGTCGTGCACACCACCACCAGCAACTCCGACGGCACACTCGACCTGCACCTTCCCGTGGCGCTACTCGACCGCACGGCAGGCGATGTCGTGCTCGTTGGAAAGGTGTCCGGTGCAACCCGCCCCTCCCCTGACGAAAGCGACGCATCTGAACGGGACGCCTCGTGACCACCGCGGCCCGCCCGGTCGACGACACCCTCGTCAACCTCGCACTCATCGCCATCGGAGTCGCCGGCGCCGCTGCAGCGCTGCTCCGTGGTGCTGCGGCACTCACCGCTTGGGTAAGCAGAACTGGCCAACCCACCGCCGACTGGGCATCCGGCATCCGAGTGCTCGGTGACCCGGCCGACCCGGGCCGCGTCTTCGGAGCAGACATCTCACCCTTGGCCTACTGGACTGTCCTCGCCGTACTCGTCGCCACGCTCCTCGCGACGGGTTTCTTGGCTTGGCGAAAGGTCGACTCACTGCGCCACAAGACCCGGCACGACCCGCGCCGACTGGTCGGAGTCGCGACCCGGACCGACGTAGCCACCGTGGCATCCAAGAAGGCCCTCCTCGCACGGAGCACGACCCTGCGGCCCAGCCTCACCAGCGCCCGGGCCAGCGACGTCGGATACCTGCTCGGACGCTCCCGCGGCATGGAGGTCTGGGCCTCGGTCGAGGACTCGATCCTGCTGCTCGGGCCGCCGCGGTCCGGCAAGGGCCTGCACGTCGTCATCAACGCCATCCTCGACGCCCCCGGCGCTGTCGTGACCACCGCAACCCGACCCGACAACATCGCCGCCACCATCACCGCCCGCCAGAAGGTCGGTCCAGTCGCAGTCTTCGACCCCCAACGACTCGCCGAAGGACTCCCATCCGGCCTGCGCTGGTCTCCCGTGCGTGGATGCGAAGACCCACTGACCGCGATGATCCGCGCCACCGGACTCGCCTCCGCAACTGGACTGTCCTCTGGAGGCGTCGAATCCGGCGGATTCTGGGAGGGCAAGACCCGCAGCGCACTGCAAGCCCTGCTGCATGCCGCAGCACTCGACCACCGCAGCCCCGCCGAACTCTTCGCCTGGACCCTGTCGCCCTCATCGGCCAGCGACGCCGTCGCGATCCTCGCCTCCCATCCGAGTGCAGCTGCCGGTTGGGGCGAATCGCTGGACTCGATGATCCACGCCGACGCCCGCACCCGCGACTCCATCTGGATGGGCGTCTCTCTCGCCCTGTCCTGTCTCGCCGACCCCCGCGTCCTCGACGCCGTCACCCCACGCCCCAGCGAACACTTCGACCCCGTCGAGTTCCTCACCGGCAACGGCACCCTCTACCTCCTCGCCACCGGCGCAGGAGCCGGCGCCTCCTGGTCCCTGGTCGCAGCCTTCATCGAAGACCTCGTCGAAACCGCCCGCCGCCTCGCAGCCGCCTCAGCCGGCGCCCGCCTCGACCCGCCACTGCTGCTGGCTCTCGACGAAATCGGGAACCTCTCCCCGCTCCCGTCACTGCCGGTGCTCATGGCCGAAGGCGGCGGCACCGGCATCACCACCATGCCCGTCCTCCAGTCGCTGTCTCAAGCGCGCGACAAATGGGGCGACCACGCAGCCGGTGCCATCTGGGACGCCTCGATCGCCAAGATCATCCTCGGCGGAACCTCGTCGGCCCGTGACCTCCAAGACCTCTCCGCATTGATCGGGGAACGCGACGAGAAGACCGACTCCATCTCGGTCGGCGACTACGGATCTCGCTCTCTCCAACGCTCCACTCGCCGCGTCCCCGTCATGCCACCCGAAGCTATCCGTACCCTGCCATTCGGAACCGCACTCATCCTGCTGCGCAGTTCACCTCCGCTCATCACCGACCTGCGACCATGGACCACCCGCCGGGACGCTACGCAACTCCGGACCGAACGGACTATGACCGAGGCGGCGCTTCAGCGGCGCGGATGACGTCAACCTTCCACGTGGACGGACGTCGGGTTCCAGGATTGTAGTTTCCTCCGCTTGCCAGCAGAACGAGGTCACGCGGGCACGATCGTTAGCAGGCAGAGCGACGTCACGGCAGTTCCTCGCCGTAGACGATTCCGTGGCCTCGGGCAGTCTCGTCCATTTCGTCGGCCACTTGAACCATCACGGTGGCGATGTCGCGGCAATCGATGGCGCTCAGGTCACCAATTGCGCCATTGCCGCCGTACCAAAGCGAAGCGAGGACATCAAAGCGTGCGTCCTCACCGAGCTCTCGATCGTCTTCGTCTAGTTGCTCAATGTGCGCGCTGGCCGAACCGGCACGTATTGTCCTGCCAATATGCGTCGGTGCCGTCTGATGTATCAGCGGATCATTCTGTCCATCGCGCCAGGACGGGCAGGCTCCCTTGGACTCGTTCATGATTGATCTCCTAGTTGGGTAAGTCCATGTCCCCGGCTGGTCCAACAGCGCGGGGACAACTGTGCTCTCATCTGACGATCCACCGATCCCATGTCGCTATGCCAAGGACTACGTCAGACCTGTGGATGAGTCCGTAATCGCGCATGCTGTGGACAACGCTGAAAGACCGACGCGTGCGTTCTCGTTGTCCACGGAATACTGATTCTCGAACCCGCAAGGCCCCGTGAATCTCACCCCTCTCGTCGGTGTCGAGTGTCGCGGAGCCCCACACGCACCTTTCTCCTGAGAGCGATCGCCGACGATGGCGTCGCGTGAGGTCAGGAGTCGATGATGACGATCCCCACCCAGATGAGCCTGCATGGCTTCATCGTCACTGCACCTGAGTTGACGTATGGCAAGAGCGACGTCGCGAGGTTCCGCGCACGGGTCGGCGTCGAGCAGTGGCGCAAGGAGGCCGATGGGTCGTTCACCAAGCTCGACCCGCAGTTCTGCGAGATGGTGATGTTCAAGTCCGCGGCCGAGCGGGCCTACGCCCGGCTCCGTGCCGGTGACCACTTCGTGGCCTCCGGCTACGTCCACGAGTACGAGTTCGACCGCGACGGCGAAGCCGTCCAGCGCGAGGAGTTCGTGGCCCGCCGAATCGGACACGACACCGCCCGCACCCGCTACAGCGTCGAACGGCCCGCCACTGAACGCGCCACCGGCCCGGAGTCCGGTCGGGACGCCCAGCGCACGGTCGAGCATTCCTCGACCGCTGTCGGGATCTGACCATGACCGAAGAGACCCCCGAACGGACCGGCGCGGATCCGTCGGTGCTCGATGCCGAGCGGCACCCAGTCTTCAACACCTGGCAGAACTTCAACGCCAACGACACTGCCGAGGGCGAAAGAACCGAGTCGGAGTGGCCCGGGTCGTTCGAGTCGGCGTCATTGGCCGAACCGTTGGAGCCGATCAACTGGAACACCCTCACCGCTGACGAGGCCGAAGCCGAATGGCTCGACCTGAACGCGTGGGTGCACTGGCTGCGCGGCACCTACGGCCTCGCACCGAACGAGATCCCACCAATGTGGCACCGCCACGACGAACTCGTCTGGGAACTGTCCGCCCTGCACCTGCACTGGCTCAACTCCTACAGCCCCGACGCGTCCCCCTCATCGCCGCTGGCGTGGCATCGCGACTTCGCCGAGACCCGGCACCGGCTGCGAGACTGGGTCGCCGCCTGCGGCACCCGACTCGACCGCGACCGCCCCACCCGACAGACCACCTGGCCCGGCGAACCCGCCGCACTCCCCACGGCCGAAGCATCGGTCACCGACAGGGACGCCGACTTTGTGCAGTTCGTGATGGAAGACGTCACCGCACGCCGTCAGGTCGAAGCCGACCTGGAACGCCGCGCCTCCTGACCCGTTCCGGCGATCTGTGGAGAACCCGGCGTTGTCCACAGCTCGACGAATCTGCCCGTCCTGCAACCAACTCTCGGGCGGACGGTGGCGGTGCGCACCTGATCCTTCAACGAAGGGACACCCTCATGCTTCTCGCCCACGCGGTCACCCTGGCCGAAGCCCGCTCCTACATCGCAGCGCTCACCGATGAGGCAGCCACGTTCGACGGCTCGGTCGAGTACGACCACGCCCTGCTCTACCTCGACCTGATCCACGGCGACGACGTCCCCGCCCTCGACACACACGGGCTCACCGACGACCGCGCCATCCTGCACGCCGTCGCCGTCAGCGCCGTCAAAGAACTCGCCGACCACGGCGTCGACAAACTCCAGGTCGAACTGCTCCTCGACATGCTCGACCTCGCCCGCGACCGCGACAACCCGAACCCCGACGCCAGTGGGTTCTGATGTACGGCGACAACACGGCCGCACTGCGCAGTGAACTCGCCACGCTCCTGCAGATCACCCGCAACCAGCAAGGCCTCGACACCCTCACACCCGACGACGTCGCGCTGATCGCCTCGTTCCGCACCAGCCTGACCCTCTGGTGCCAGCAAGCCGTCCGAGCGTCGAACCCCGACGGAGACTTCGGCGGAGCAACGCCGCGCAGCCGCGGTCCAGCCGAGGAACTTCGGCACCGCCTCGACCAGGCCCGCACCGCGTACACCGCTCCCCTGCCGGCCCTAGATCAGCCCGCCACGCCCCACCCCAACCACATCGTTGACCAGTGGCGGCGAGCAGCGAAAGCAGCAGCACTCGGCGAACACGACTTCCCTGCCGGACTGGACTACGGCGCTCTCACCGAGCGCCAAGCCATGACGGTTCTGAAAGACTCCGCCGAAGTCGCCCGGGCACTCACCGGGCTCGACCGTCACTACAGCGGGGCTGTCCCCGACTGGGAACCCATCACCGACGCCGAACTGCTCGGCCGTGCCGCCGTCGTCTGCGCCGCCCACGCCGGTTACGACAAGCCCGACTACAGCGTCGACCAGCGTGGGTGGCGTCCCCCGGTCCAACTCGTCGACGGACCCGCACTCCCCGGCCTCGACGGTGTGCTGCAGGCGCAGAACAACCTGCTCGTCCATCTGCGCCACCAACCCGACGCCTACAGTCTGCGACTCATCTTCGACTCACAGCGCATCGTCTCCGCGCGCGCGGCCGTGATCGGCAACCGCGCGGGCACGCCGGTCCCAGTGGCGGAACGCTGGCTACGCCGGTCCGACACCTACAGGCTGCTCATCGACCAGACCCGCAACCTGCGTGGCCTCGTGGGCACGGGCCATGCGGCGGGCCAGGGTGCACTCGCGGCGGCTCGCATCCGTGACCTGCCCCCCTCCGACCGGCCCCGTTTCCAACAGTTGCGGCACCTTGATGCGCTGTTCATCCACATCGACCAGAGGCTCGCCGAAACGATCGCTGCGGGCGCTGACGATCGCAGCTACCTGATGCGTGTCGACCTGCCCCGCATCGACCTGAGCGAGCCGGGTGCGGTCAAGCCGCCGCGGGCACGCCACGTACCTCTCGACGTGCAACCACGCACCCCAGTGCTCGACACCGTCAAGAACCGGCTCACCCCACGCCCGACATCTCCAGCGTGTTCGCCTGGCAGCACGACGCAGCGGCGATCATTCACCGGCGCCATCGACGCTGCCCGCCGCTCCGCACCGAAGTCGTCGGACCTCAGCCTCTGAGTTGTACGGCCGTCATGAGATCTTAGGTCAGGCGATCTGGAACGTCTCCTCGCCAACCGTCACCTCGACCCGCAGCGTTCCACCGAGCGCGTCGGCATACCGGCGCAGCGTGTCGACCTTCGTGAAGTCGACCTGGCCACGCTCGATCTCCGAGACCCGCTTCTGACTGACCTCCAACACCTGCGCCACCTCGGTCTGCGTCATCGCGAGCATCTCACGCAACTCACGCAGCTTGTAGGCGCGGACCTCGGCCAGCATCCGCTTCATGTGCGCTTCCTGCACCGCGGGATTGCCGGGACGCTCGGCGAGCATCTCTTCCATCGTCTTGGCCATCTCAGTCGCCGCCCTTCTGCTTGCGCAAACCTTCCAAGTGTTCGTCATACCGGTCATCCGCGACCGGGATGTTCTTGCGGTACCACTTGTCCCACCGACCCTGCTTGTCGCCAGCGAGCAGCAATACCGCCCGGCGAGTCGGATCGAACGCGAACAAGATCCGCACCTCGCTGCGCCCCGACGAACCGGGCCGCAACTCCTTCATGTTGTTGTGTCGCGAGCCGATGATCGTGTCGACCAACGGC
Source organism: Aeromicrobium piscarium (assembly GCF_007421815.1). Lineage (GTDB taxonomy): Bacteria > Actinomycetota > Actinomycetes > Propionibacteriales > Nocardioidaceae > Aeromicrobium > Aeromicrobium piscarium. The sequence goes on from NZ_VLNT01000002.1 coordinate 407,881, forward strand.
CTGCCCAACGCCGGACCAACCGAAGCCAAGACCCGCAGCGCCGCCATCACCTGGTCATAGGTGCTGTCGTTACTGGACTTGAGCCACTCCTCGATCAACTCGACATCGACCACCCAAGGATACCCTTTTCCTTCTACATGGAAAAGGGTATGACGCTTGTCATTCACTAGTCCGCCTCCCTCATCCGCGGAGCCAAGGCCTCAAGAATCTCGGCCGTCACCGGGTTCACCTTCTCGTCCGGCTCGATATAGTGCGCCTTGGTGATCTCCGACGACGTGTGACCGAGCATTTCCGCGGCGAGGTCTGCTCCACCTGCGCGATCCAGCGTCGTGGCGACCGTCCGCCGGAACGAGTGCGGTGTCACCCCCTCGATGCCAGCCTCAGCCAGGACGGCGCGCAACCGCCTCCGTACGTTGTTGGTCGTCAGCGGCGTGCCATTGCGAGTGAAGAAGATCAGGTGCTCTGGGTCCTCGGCGGCGATCTTGACCAGCCGCTCCCGCAGCACTTCTGCGGTGAAGCTCGGCACAGAAACCGTGCGTGTCGACTTCACCGTCTTTGGGTGATGCTGTCGATGCGTTGTCTGGCCCTTGGGCGACACAATCGTTCCGCAGATCCTCACCGTGGCCGGAGAACCCGTCACGTCGACATCGCACTTACGGATGGCGAGGACTTCACCGATGCGGGCTGAAGTTCCCAGCATCACCTCAATGATCCGTTCCAACTGCCCGTCCGGCGGAGGACCCGGCACGCCCGGACCGCGCCGCCACCCCCGCACAGCCCCCCGGATTGCGTCCACCTGGCCCACAGTCAACGCCAACGCCTGCGACGGGGGCTTGCGAAGACGAACGGTGTCTCGCACCGGATTCTTCGCCATCGCCTCGTAACGGACCGCTAGGCCGAGTGCGAGGCTCAGCACGGTTCGGGCCTGCTTAGCGGTGCTGTAACTCTTGGTGGTCGCCAAAGCCTTGATGAACTGGTCGACGCGGCTAACCGTGATCTCTCTCAGGGCGAAGTGCTGGAACGCTGGCATCACCAGTTGGTGCATGTTGCGTTCGTAGAGCGCGCGCGTACTGGGCGCGATCTTTCCTTCCAGGTCCAGGTCACCGAGCCACACCTCAACCAGGCGGGCGAAAGGGCTGTCCGGCGTCAGTTCGCCAATTCCGCGATTGGAGCCCGCGCGTTGCGACAGCTTCTCCTTGAGCCGGTGCTCGGCGAGCTTGCGTGTGGCGGCGCTCGACTCAACCCGACGCACCTGACCGTCGAAATCGCGGAACCGCACGCGCGCACGCACGGTGCCGTTCGACAGATTGGTGAACTCAATGTCGCCGTACGTGCCGATCGGCGTGCGGGGCCTAGCCATGTGACCTCACCCCCGCTCCACTGGTCGTCCAGGATGGGATTCGCGAAGGTTGTCCAACCAGGCTCGCACGTCCGACACCGCGAACTTCAGGTGTCGTCCCATGCGGACCGCTACAGGACCGCGCCCGTTCTGGCGCCACTCGTAGATCGTCTTGATCGAGACACCGAGGTACTCGGACAGTTCGTCGATGCTCAGGAGCGGATCGAGTCCACTCAGCGGGTTCGTGTCGGCCTTCATGCACATCAGGTGTGCAGGGCCGCCCGCAACGATCGGTGGCAACCGGAGTGTGCGGGGGCCACCCGGAGGGCCCGTCGACCGACGCGCCTAGAAGAAGGGCAAAACGGAGGGTTTCCGGAGGGGTGATCAATTCTCAAATGCTTTCAGCCTGGGATTCGCACTGAATCCCAGGCTGATCTGGTAGCGGGGGCAGGATTTGAACCTGCGACCTCTGGGTTATGAGCCCAGCGAGCTACCGAACTGCTCCACCCCGCGTTGCTGAAGACAACTCTACAGGACCGCCTCAACACCCTCGCACCGGGGTCGAGCATCTGCGAGCTCCCGTTCAGTACTCTCGGCTCATGAGCGAGGACCGGGCGATCGCCGCCCTCGATGCCGCCGGAATCGCCTACACCGTCACCCGCCACGGGCCGGTCGGCTCGCTCGACGAAGCCGCCCGCGCCCGTGGAGTCGAGCCCCGGTCGATCATCAAGACCCTGGTGGTCCGCCGGTCCAATGACGACTTCCTCTTCGTACTCGTCCCCGGGGACCGGCAGATCAGTTGGCCCAAGCTACGGGCGCTGCTCGGCGTCTCACGGCTGTCGATGCCCGACAAGGACATCGCCCGGCAGGTCACCGGCTACGAGCGCGGCACCATCACCCCGTTCGGATCCACCAGCGCCTGGCCCGTGATCGCCGACGAGGGCGTGACCGGCACCGTGTCGATCGGCGCCGGCGCCCACGGGGTCGCTGCCACCGTGGACGCCGACGTGATGATCGACGCGCTCGGCGCTCAGATCGCCGCCGTCACCGAACCGCTCTGACGCCGCCGGGCCAGCCGGTCGCGCAGTCGCTCGACCAACAGATAGAGCACCGGCACCAGCACCAGGGTCAGCAGCGTCGACGTTATGAGACCGCCGATTACCACGATCGCCAGCGGCTGGGAGATGAAGGCGCTGCCGCCGGTCAGACCGAAGGCCATCGGCGTCAGTGCCCCGATCGTCGCCAACGACGTCATGAGGATCGGCCGCAGACGATGCCGCGCCCCCTCCTCGACGGCCTCTCGAGCATCGAGACCACGCTCTCGATACTGGTTGACCAGGTCGATCAGCACAATCGCGTTCGTCACGACGATGCCGATCAGCATCAACATACCGATGAGCGACGGCACGCCCAAGGGGATGCCTGTCGCCACGAGCAGGCCGATCGAGCCGGTCGCCGCGAACGGGATCGACACGAGCAGGATGAGCGGCTGGATCAGGGAGCGGAACGTGCCCACCATGATCAGATAGACGATCAGCACGGCCAGCAGAAGCGCCAGTCCGAGCTGGGCGAAGGCCTCGTCCTGGTCGGCGGCGACACCGCCGATCGTCGCCTCGGCGCCGTCGGGCAGATCCAGCCCGTCGACCGCGGACTGAAGAGCTGATGTCACCGAGCCGAGGTCATCGCTCTCCGGCGTGGTCGACACCGTGATCGAGCGATCCCCGTCCAGACGCGTCACGGTGGTGGGCACGAGCACCTCCTCGACATTCGCGATCTGCCCGAGCGTGACGCCCTCGGCCAAGGGCGTCTGCCGTAGCGCGTCGACTCCCTGCGGCACCTCCCCCATCGCGAGCACCGCGTCGCGGCGCTCGCCGTCGAGGACCACCGTGCCGAGCGGCACCGGCTGCAGCGCGCTCGCCACGATGCCGGCCAGAGCCGACTCGTCGAGTCCAGCCTGCGCCGCGGCGGCCTGATCGAGGGTCACTGACACGATCGGCTGCTCCCCCGACGCGTTCGATGTGACGTCCTGCGCGCCGTCGATGTCCTGGACGGCTCCCAGCACCTGGTCGCCCGCCTCTTCGAGCGTCTCCGGGTCGTCAGCCGTGACCACGACGTCGAGGCTCGACCCGAAGCCGCCGCTGGCGTCGAGGTTCACCCGGCCGACATCCTCGAGGCCGTCGATCGCCTCTCGGATCCGCCCCTGCACCGCCTCCTGGTCAGCGTCCTCGTCGGTGGTCACCGAGAACGACGCGTCGCTCGACCCGGCGATCGCCATGATGCCCTCACCGCTGCCGACCGTCGTCTGCACGGTCTCCACGCCGTCGACATCAGCCAGCGCCTCCTCGACCTGCGTGGCGGCCTCGTCCTGCCGCGCCAGTGAGGCACCCGGATCGAGTTCCTGGGTGATCGCGACCGTGTTCTGGCCCGTGTCGCCGAGGAAGTTCGTCTTCATCAGCGGACTCAGTGCGACAGTGCCGGCGAGGATCGCCACCGCCACCACCAGGGTGATGACCGGATGCGCGTTGGTGCGATGCAGCACCGGGAGGTAGAGCCGCTGAAGGAAGCCGTCGCGCTCCTCGTCCTCGATCTCCTCCATCGTCTTCGGCTGCTCGACCGGTTTGAGGAACCAACCCGCGATGACCGGAACGATCGTCAGCGCGACGACGAGCGAGGCGAGCAGCGCGAGGGAGACGGTCAGCGCGAAGGGGCGGAACAGCTCGCCCACCTGCCCACCCACCACGGCGATCGGCAGGAACACCGCCGCCGTCGCGAGGGTGGCCGAGGTGATGGCTCCGGCCACCTCCTTCACCCCGGTCACGATCGCCTCGAACTTCGCCGTGCCGTAGGACAGGTGCCGCTTGATGTTCTCGATGACGACGATCGAGTCGTCCACCACGCGTCCGATGGCGACGGTCAGCGCGCCGAGGGTGAGGATGTTGAGCGAGTAGCCGCCGACATACAGGCCGATGAAGGCGAGCAGCAGCGACAACGGGATCGAGATCGCCGTGACGAGGGTCGAGCGCAGCGACAGCAGGAAGATCAAGATGACCACGATCGCGAACACGAGGCCAAGCGCGCCCTCGACCGTCAGATCCTCGACCGACTTCTCGATGAATGGGGCCTGATCGAAGACCACGTCGACGCTCGCACCGTTGCCGACGGCGCTCTCGATATCGCCGAAGACGTCCTGGACCTGGTGGGAGATGTCGACCGTGTTGCCGTCCGGCGTCTTGGTGATGCCGATCGAGATGCTCGGGCGGCCGTCGGTGCGCGAGATCGAGGAGGCGGCGGCGTCATCGAGCGAGACCTCGGCGACCTGTCCGAGCGTCGTGGGCTGCTGCGCGCCGACCACCGGTAGCGCCGTGAGGTCCTCGACATCGCTGAACTGGGTGCCGACCTGCACCGTCAGCGTCGAGTCGCCCTCAGTAAGCGCGCCCGCCGGGACCAGACTCCCGTTGTTCTCCAGGGCGGTCCCGATCGACTGCGCGTCCAGCCCCGCGGCCGCGAGCGCCGCCTGGTCCGGAACGATCCGCACCTGCTGCGTAGGAGCACCCGAGACCGTCACCTCCCGCACGCCGTCGAGATCGGACAGCACCGGCACGACCTCGTCCTGGACGCTCGCCGACAGCGTGCTCAGATCGTCATCGCTGGCGACCGAGAGCTGGATCACCGGGAAATCGTCCACGCTCCCGGCGAACACCTCGGGTGACACGCCGTCGGGGAGACCCGCCGCTGGACCGTTCAGACGGTTCGTGAGGTCCTGCCGCGCCTGGCCGAGGTCCGTGCCGTAGTCGAGCTCGACCAGCACGGTCGAGACACCACTGCTGGAGGTAGCGTTGGTGCCCGCGACACCGCTGATGGCGCGTACCGCCGTCTCCACCGGCTCGGTGATCTGCTGATCGACGACCTCCGGCGACGAGCCCGGATCGGTCGTCACGACCGCCATCACCGGCAGCTCCAACGACGGGATCAGCTCCAGCTTGAGGCTCGTCAGCGACACGAAGCCGAAGATCGCCACTATGACGGTCGACAAGCCCACGAAGGCGCGGTTGCGCAGGCTGAACCGAGCGAGAGAGGACACAGTGCTCCTAAGATAGTTAGCGTCGGACTAACTATGACAGGAACGATCAATGAGTGAGCGCGATGATCTGGTGAGAACACTGGCTTCCGACCAGCTCGCCATCGCGATGTTCCTGGTCCGCCGCGACGACACCGCCCGCGATATCCCGAGTCAACAGCTCAACACGCTCTTCGTGATTCGCGCCCTGGAGACTCCTACTGCCCACGACATCGCCCTTCGGCTGGGGGTCAGCGCCGCCACGATGTCCGGGCTGCTACGCCGACTGTCCGATCGTGGCTATATCGAGCGCCGCGTCTCCTCCACCGACGCCCGCGCCCGCATCCTCGTCGTGACGCACGAGGGCGAACGTCTCCTGCAGGAGATGCTCACCCTCGCTCACGATGCCAACCGCGATCTGCTCGATCGCCTCGACCTCGACGACCTCCAGGCCCTCGTTCGCGGCACCACCGCCCTGCGCCGGGCCGCCGAGCATCTCGACCAGTAGACCGGCCGACTACGCGCTGGCCGGCTCCGCGCTCGCCCGAGATCTCTCGTCGATGGTGTTGAGAGCTGCCGTGACGATGTCATTGACCGCTGCGATGGCGATCCGGGGATGTGAGACGTGACGGGACAGCCAGCGCTCGGCCGCCCGGTCACCGGCGACCCAGAGCCATTGGGAAAGCGCGATACCGGCACCGCCCACGACCATTCCGGCCACCGCTCGCGGTCGATTCGCGCTGGCCCGGGTGGCCACGGCACCCATGCCCGCCACGAGGACAGCGGGCCCGCCTATGAAGGCGGCCCGACCCCGGCCTTCTAGCCTGCCGACGGGGAGCAGACCCAGGGCCGCACCCGCGGCCCCGAAGCCCGCTGCTCGTATGACACGTCCCGTGATGAGGTCGCTCTCCATGCCGTCACCGTATCGCCCGATGTGGTCTCGATACGCTCGGTCGCTAGCGCTCCCTCACACTCGACCACCGAGTATGCGGCTACTCGACCACCGAACGGGTGACCGATCCTCAGTTGCCGAGGGCCTGCTCCGCCTGCTCGATCGCATCGGCCATCTGGTTGATGCGCCGCTGGTACAGCGCGAGATCACCGTCGGCCAGCGCCTGCTGAGCCTCGTCGTAGTACTGCGAGGCCTGCTCGAGCAGCTCGGCCGGAGTGGCATCGCCAGCCGGTGCCTCGGGCTCCTCCGTGCCCTCATCGCCCTCGGCAGGCTCCTCGACCTCTTCCTCCGGCGGCGGCGCGGCTCCTTCCTCGAGGCCGAGCGCCGCTCGCAGGGCTTCGTCGAGGGTCGTGCCGATGCCGACATCCTCACCGAAGGAGGCGATGATGTACTGCAGAACCGGATACGAGCCTTCGGCCTGCGACCGCTGGATATAGACGGGCTGCACGTAGAGCATCGCGCCACCGACCGGCAAGGTCAGCAGGTTGCCGCGCAGGATGGTGGCATTCGACGCCTGCTCGAAGGGCAGCAGCGTCTGGGTCACCTGGTTGTCGGCCTGGATCGCCGCGGCGATCTGGTTCGGGCCGCCGACACGCGTGTCGCTCGGCAGCTCCAGGATCTGCAACTTGCCGAAGTTCTCCTCATCGGCCGATTCGGAGTTGACCGACATGAACGCCGCCAGATTCTCGCGGTTGTTCGGCAGGTAGACGCTGGTCAGCGAGAACTGGGGGTCCGCCTGCTCCGGACGCGATGTCGTCAGGTAGTACGGCGGCTGCAACGTGCCGTTGCCGCTCGACGGATCCTCCGGCACGCGCCAGCGCTCGCCGTCCTCGTAGAAGGTCTGCGAGTCGTTGACGTGATACCGCGTCAGCACATCGCGCTGGACCTTGAACAGGTCGACCGGGTACCGCAGGTGCCGCATGAGATCCTCGGAGATCTCGCTCTTGGGCTGCACCGAGTCGGGGAAGGCATTGGACCAGGTCTCCAGTACCGGATCGTCCTCATCCCAGGCGTACAGGTCCACGGTGCCGTCATAGGCGTCGACGACGGCCTTGACCGAGTTGCGCATGTAGTTGACCTGATCGGTCGGGAGCGCCGCCTGGGCCGCGGTCTGCGTCAGCGTGTCGGAGGTGGCCTCACGCAGCGAGCGGTGCTGGCTGTACGGATAGTCGTTGCTGGTCGTATAGCCGTCGGCGATCCACACCACGCGGCCGTCGACGACCGCGGGGTAGACGTCGCCGTCGACCGTGAGCCACGGGGCGACCTTCTGCACGCGCTCGCGCGGGTCACGGTCGTAGAGGATCTTGGAGTTCTCGTTGACACGATCGGACAGGATGATATTCGGCTCGGCGAACTTCAGCGCGTACAGCGCCTTGTTGAAGATATTGCCGACCGGGACGCCGCCCTCACCGTCGTAGGTGTTGGCGGTGACGTTGTCGGCATCATCCTCGTCGTCGCCGCCTCCGCTGCCGGAGCCGCGCGGGATGTCGACCTCGATCGGGTCCGCGCCTTCGGGGCGACCGACGATCGAGTACTCCGGCGAGTTCTCGCCGAAGTAGATGCGCGGCGGGATCTCGAACTCCAGCTCGCCGGTCGGCGGGATGTCGCGGGCGACCCACACCGGCTCGCCCTGCGGACCGCGCTCGTTGCCGTAGGCGGCGATGACGCCGTAGCCGTGCGTGTAGACCGTGTGGTCATTGGACCAGGTGCGCTGCGAATCCTGCAGACCTTCCAGGCTCACCTCGCGCGCCGCGATGACGACATCGCGGGGCTGATCGTCGTCGTCGAGGACGTAGCGGTCGACGTCGAGAGTCTCATTGACGGTGTAGTAGCCACGGACCTGCTGCAGCTGCTGGAAGGCCGGCGAGACCAGCGTCGGGTCGATCAAGCGCGAGCTGACGCGTGACTCGGCGGTGGCGTTGAGCTCCTCGGCCGACAGCTCTGTGGTGGCCGAGTAAGGCAGCACCTCGACATCGGATACCCCGTAGGCATCCTTGGTCGCCTCGATATTGCGGGCGATGTACGGGTCCTCGCGATCGGCCTCGGACGGGCTGACCTGGAACTGCTGCATGAACGCCGGCCACAGGCCGCCGATGAGGACAGAGGCGACGATCAGGCCACCGAGACCGATCGCGGGGAGCGTCCAGCCCTTGAGGAAGATCGAGGAGAAGAACAGCAGCGCGCAGATGATCGCGACGACGATGAGGATGTTCTTGCTCGGGATCCGTGCGTTGATGTCGGTATAGGTGCCGCCGTCGACGACTCCCCCGCTGGCGGTCAGATAGGCGAACCGATCGAACCAGTACTGCAGCGCCTTGATCAGCACCGCGACACCCGCGAGCACCGCGATCTGGATCTGCGCGCCGCGCGTGAAGTTCAGCCCGCGACCGGCGAACCGGATGCCGCCGTAGACGTACTGCACGAAGGCGGTCACCACGAGGGCCACGATGAGCATCGTGAACGCGAAGGACGTCAGGAACTGCCACCACGGAAGATCGAAGGTGAAGAAGCCGATGTCGCGCCCGAACTGGGGGTCGTTCTGACCGAATGAGCTGCCGTGCCACCACTGCAGGAAGGTCTGCCACCGCGACTGCCCGACGACACCGGCGAAGATGCCGATCACCACAGCGACGACGATGAAGGCTCCCCGTCGGACCGGCGCCAGCGCGAAGCGGTAACGCGCGGCCGGGTCGTCGCGCCGCAACAGGTGCGGTTCGGCACGCGTGCGGTAGGCGAGGAAGAGGTTGAGCGCGACGAACGCGCCGATCACCAGAGCGAAGACCACGAACAGTCCGGCCCGGGTCAGGATGACGGTGGTGAAGACGTGGGAGAAGTCCAAGGACTTGAACCAGAGGCGGTTCGTCCACACATTCGTGAACACGCTGGCAGCGACAACGAGCGCGGCCAGCGTGATGAGGGTGGGGACGAGCACCTTTCGGCGCCGGTCGGGCGGCTCAGGGGCCGGCTGTGGACGGGGGGCACCGAAGATGTCGCTCACAGTTCTCCTGGGTCATGTCACGGCATGGCCGATGGCAGCCCAATACTACCGAGTGACTCCAATCACGACATGCTCGCCCGCAGCAGTTCCACGAGGCCGGGCACGAGGTCGGGACCTTCGAGCAACGGCGGGTCCTCACCGTCGCGAGCGCGGACCCCGGTGTGCCCGCTGCCGTCGCGCAGCACCGCGGCGACGATGCGCACCTCCTGGCGGTCGGGATGTGCGGCGACATAGGCGCCGAGCTCGTCGGGATCCTCGGGGAGATCCGCCTCGGCCGAAGGAGGCAGCATGACGCGCTCGATCACGACGGCGCATCCGTCGACCGTCTCCGGCCACATGATCGTCGGCAGGATCTCCTCCACCGGACGGTCGACGCCCAGCTGCTCCTGCTCGACCGGCGTGTAGTCGCCATCGAGCTGGTCGGCGAGCTCGGGATGGGACTCGCGCAGCTGCTCCGTGGAGACGAGAGCGAACAACCTCGGGGGCTGGTCCCAGCCCGCCTCGGCCACGTGTCGCTCCACTTCGAGAGCCGCCTGGCGCAGCGGCGAGTCGGGGGCTACTTCGAGCATGTGGGCACCGTCGCTTCGGGGTCGTCGGCCAGGGCCTGGAGGGCGTCGATCGCATCGTCGAGGGTCGCGACGTCGACGAGGGTCATGTCGGTGTCCTTCGCCGCGGCCTCGGCGCAGTTGCCGGTGGGCACCAGGAAGATCGTGGCTCCCCCTTCCTCGGCGCCGACCATCTTCTGCTGGACGCCACCGATCGAGCCCACCTCGCCGTCGGGGGTGATGGTCCCGGTGCCGGCCACGGACTGCCCGCCCGTGAGCGCCCCGGGGGTGAGCTTGTCGTAGATCGCGAGCGCGAACATCATCCCGGCGCTCGGACCGCCGACCCGGTCGCCGATGTGGTTCTCGATCTCGATCGGGAAGTCGAATCCCGCGCCGACGGTGATGCCGATCATCGCCCTATCGGGGTCGTCATCGGCCGGCTTCGTGTCCACGGTGACGTCCTCGGCCTGGCCGTCGCGTTCGATGCCGAGACTCACCTGATCCCCTGGATCCAGGGCGCTGATCACCTCGGCCACCTGCTGGTTGCTCTCGACCTCGGTGTCCTGGACGCGGACGATGCGATCCCCCGCCTCCAGCACGCCCTCGGCCGGCGACCCCTCGACGACATCGGCGATCTGGACCGTCTCAGGCACCTCGACGTCCATCGCGCGCAGCGCCGCGGCCCGCGAGGAGTCCTGCGAGCTGCTCAGCTGCGCGGCGCTGACCTCGCTCGCGTCGTCATCGGTCTCGCCGTCGCGATAGAGGAAGTGGTGCGGCACCAGGTTGACGTCGCCGTCCACCCACGCCTGAAGGGCGCTGAACAGGTTGATATCGGTCTCCGCGCGAGAGACGGCGACGGTCGTGAACGCGAGCTCGCCCTCCGTGGGGTAGGTCTCCACTCCCTCGCCGAAGGTAAGCAGCGGCTGATCGTCGAGGCTGCCGAGGGTGTCGAAGGAAGGCCCGGGCTTCATCGTCGAATACGGCACCGGCAGGATGAAGACCAGGCTGGTGGCAGCGACCAGCGTCACGAGGGCCACCGTCAGCGTGACGACGCGGCGACTCATCGCCGGCTCCAGGGAACGAACATCACCCGAAGCCTAGCGATCGATGCGCGAGGGATGGCGCATAGCGCGGCCGCCGCGGGCGGAGGATGTGCTTGCATGGTCGCCCCAGCAGCCGCGGAGACACATCGTTCGTCGGCGCCTGTGCCGCGAGGCGGGTGCGTGCATCGAGGTCACGGGGCGGTGAGCTGTCAACCTCCGCCGCCGAGGATCCCTGGTGGCCGTGGTTGATCATGCACCGAACTCGGGCCCCAGGTGATGTCGGTGAGTGGTCAACCTCCGATCACCGAGGGCGGTTGACTGCTCACCGCACTCGTGCCGGACACATCGCGGTGCGCCGTCAACCACCATCGATCGCTCTGGCAACGCATCCTCCGCGAGCGGTGCCCGACGGACACCCGTCCGGTAAGTGCCGCACCTCCGACGGCCGGCTCCGACTCATCACCCGGAGCCGAGGCCCTCGCCGAAAGACCCGCTATCACCGCGTGACTACTCTGGTGACATGGCTGGCGACGACCCCCGCGAAGAACCGGAGAACCCGTTCAAGGGCACGCCCCTGGAGAACCTGTTCGGCCAGATGGGCCCCGGACAGGTCGACCTATCGGCGATCTTCGGGCAGATGCAACGCATGTTCGAGCCCCACGAGGGCTCCGTCAACTACCGGCTGGCCACCGACACGGCACGCCAGAAGCTCGCGGCATCGGGTCCTGACCCGTCCCCTGGCAGCACGAAACAGGGGGCGGTGGACGATGCGGTGCGGCTCGCCGAGATGTGGCTCGATCGTGCCACCGACCTGCCAAGCGGCGTCACCTCGGCCGCCGCTTGGAGCCGCGCCGAGTGGATCGAGTCCACGATGGACCGCTGGAAGGTCCTCGTCGAGCCGATCGCCTCCAATGTCGTCAGCTCGATGGGCGATGCGCTCCCCCAAGAGGCGCAGGCGATGGCCGGCCCGTTCATGGCGATGCTGACCCAGGCCGGCGGGGCCATGTTCGGCCAGCAGGTGGGCCAGGGCATCGGAGAGCTGGCCACCGAGGTCCTCTCCTCGACCGATATCGGCCTGCCGATGGGACCGGACGGTGTGGCGGCGTTGCTCCCCCACAATATCGCCGCATTCGCCGAGGGTCTCGACCATACCGAGGCCGATGCGCTGCTCTATGTCGCGCTGCGCGAGTGCGCGCACCAGCGTCTCTACGCCCATGCGCCGTGGCTGCGCACCGCTATCATCGACGCCGTCACCGAGTTCGGACGGGGCTCGCGCCTGGACACCGAGAGCATCGAGGAGAAGATGCGCTCGATCGATCCCGGCCGGCCGGATGCCATCGCCGAGGCGATGGAAGGAGGCCTCTTCGAGCCGGAGACCACCCCCGAGCAGCAGCACGCCAAGGAACGCCTCGAACTGCTGCTCGCCCTGGCCGAGGGATGGGTCGACGAGGTCGTCGGCCAGGCGACCGCCGACACCATGCCGAGCGCCGTCTCGCTCGGCGAGGCCATGCGCCGGCGCCGGGTGACCGCCGGGCCCGCCGAGCAGACCTTCGCGGCGCTGGTCGGACTCGAGCTGCGGCCGCGGCGACTGCGCGACGCCACCACGCTCTTCTCGGCCTTGCGCGATCGCGACGGGGTCGAGGCGCGCGATCGGGTCTGGAGCCACCCGGACCTCCTGCCGGATGTGACGGACCTGGACGACCCGCTGGGCTACAGCGAGCGTCACGGCGATGGCGACTTCGACGCTGCCCTCGGCCAACTGCTCGATGACGAAGCCGGTCGCGACGAGGAGTCGTGAGCCTGCACGCCGACGCCCGGCGTGTCCTCACCGCGTGGTCGCCGCCCGACCCGTCGCAGGACGCGCTGCGCGAGCAGTACCTGGCCCATCTGGAGGCCCGTCAGGACGCGATGTGGCGATCGTGCCACCCCGATCACCTGACCGCGAGCGCGATCGTCATCGCCGAGGACGCCTCGGCCGTCGCCCTCACGCTGCACGCCAAGCTGGGCAGGTGGCTGCAGTTCGGCGGACACTGCGAGCCCGTGGACACGAGCGTGGTGGGCGCGGCTGAGCGAGAGACCCGCGAGGAGTCGGGAATCGACTCGCTCCGCCTCGATCCCACGCCGCTACTGCTCTCACGCCATGAGGTGCCCTGCGGTCCCGAGCGGCCGGCCCACCACCTGGACGTGCAGTTCCTGGCCGTTGCCCCCGCCGAGGCGCCGCTGGCGGCCTCCGAGGAGTCGACCGAGGTCCGGTGGTTCGCCCTCGACGATCTGCCTGCCGATACCGATGCGACGGTCCGCGCGCTCAGCGCTGCAGCTGCTCGACGGCTTCGAGATAGCCCTCGGCGCGTTCCTTCTTCTCGTAACGACTGAGCTGCCGCTGGAAGCCGGGCCCGTGGTCGGCGTGCAGCAGATGCGCGAGCTCGTGCACGAGGACATAGTCGACGACATATCCCGGCATCTCCTTGAGCCGGTCCGACAGCCGGATACGACCGTCGGTGGTGCTGCACGAGCCCCAGCGCTTGTTCTGATTGGACACCCACCGCACCGAGGACGGCCGCACGTCCCCGTCGAGATAGCGATCCGCGAGCTCGCCGGCGCGGCGCTCGAGCTCGACATCGCCCTGCGGCCCCCGGCGCCGCGCGACCCGTGCATCGAGCTTGGCAACGAGCTCGCGCACGGTGCGCTCGGCGTCCTCCTCGCTCATCGCCGCGGGGATCATGACGATCGTGCGCTCGCCGTCACGTCGCGCCTGGACCGTGCGGCGCCGTCGTGCGCTGCGTCTCACCTCGATGACGGGCTCGGGAGTGTCCATAACGTGGACTGTAGACGAGACCACCGACGAGTTGATGTGGCTCACTGGTAGCGCCTTCAATCTCCACAGTGTCGTCCGCCATCACCGCAGGTCAGAGCCGGTCTCCGAACCCCGGTGGCACCATTCCCACAGCCGCGTCCACACCGGGGATCGGCGTGGCCCACAGGTTGCCCACAAGGTTGTCCACAGGCGTGGACAACCTTCGCGCAATGCCAGCTTGACGGCCTCGCTCCGAACCCCTAATTTTGACGCCAGACGAACCCCCGGTGGCCGCAGGGGAAGGCGCGCCGCCGGGGGTTCTTCGCTGCCTGTGGACGACCCCGGCGCATCCCCTCGTCGGCAGCCACTATGGCGTCATGCACCCCGTACTCCCACCCGGCGCGACGGTCGTGCGCTGCGGCCCCGGCCATCTGCAGATCGGCACGACACCGCCCCTGCGCGTACCCGATCTGCCGGGCACCGCTCAGGTCCTGCGCCATGCCGACGGGGCCACGAGCGCCCGATCCCTGGCAGAGATCGCGGAGCGCGACGGTGCTCCCAGCGGTCGCCAGCTGATCTCGACCCTGCTCTCCCGTGGCGCGCTGGTCCCAGCAGCTCCCGCCGAGAGTTCGCTGCCCGGTATCACCGTCGTCCACGAACCGCTGACGGCCCGATTCGCCGCGACCCTCGAGACGGCGGCCGCGAGTCCCGGCGACGATGTCACGATCGTCGCGAGCTTGGGCGAGCCCTATCGGCCGGCGATCCGTGACCTGGGAGAGCGCGGCCTCTCTCATCTCCCCGTGATCTTCATCCAGGGATATGCGCGCATCGGTCCGCTGACACATCCCGGCAGCTCGCCCTGCCTTGACTGCTATGACGCCGGTCGGTCACGGACCGACCCCGCTTGGCGAGCCGTCGCCGTGCACCTGGGGTCGGGCCGGCCCCCGGGCGGTCCCCCGTCACTCGCGCTGATGCTGTCGGCAGTCGGTCACACCCTGGAACTCGTGCGACTCGGCCGGATCGGGAGAGTCGTCACGGTGGGGCCCGGTCGTGAGACCGGCGTGACCGAGCCGGTGGGATGGGACGCTGCCTGTCCGTGCCAGTTACTCGCGGCCTGACTGCCGCCGATGTGAGCCGATCCGGGCCACGCGTTGCCGCGATCTCCTATCCTGGCAACGTGTCCGGCCGCGACGAGTCCGACGATGAGCGCCCGCTGAGCGGCAATCCGATCGCCCGCGGAGCGCGACTGGCGAGCCTGCCCGCCTCTTTCGCGGCCCGCACGACCTGGGGACTCGGCAAGCGCATGGTCGGAGCTCCCGCGCAGGCCGTCCTCACCGATGTCCAGCGGCGGACCGCCGACCAGATCTTCAGCGTCCTCGGTCAGCTCAAGGGTGGCGCGATGAAGTTCGGGCAGGCGCTGAGCGTGTTCGAGGCCGCGTTACCCGATGAGCTCGCCGGGCCGTATCGCGATGCCCTCACCAAGCTTCAGGACGCCGCGCCGCCGATGCCGGCTTCGACGGTGCATCGCGTGATGGCCGCGGAGTTCGGGCCACGCTGGCGTGATCGGTTCCCGGTCTTCGAGGACCATCCCGCGGCGGCAGCCTCGATCGGTCAGGTGCACCGCGCGACCTACGAGGACGGCAGTGACATCGCGGTCAAGCTGCAGTATCCCGGCGCCGGGGAGGCGCTGATGTCGGATCTGCGACAGATCGCCCGCCTCGCGCGGTTGTTCGGCGTCCTGGCGCCGGGCATGGACGTCAAGTCCCTCGTGGCCGAGCTGCGCGAACGGGTCGCCGAGGAGCTCGACTACAGTCTGGAGGCCGCCGCGCAGGATGCCTTCGCCATCGGCTTCGCGGACGACCCCTATGTCGTCATTCCACGAACGATCACGCACACCGAGCACGCCCTCGTGTCCACCTGGATCGACAGCATCGGCTCACTCGCGGACATCATCGATCACGGCTCCCATCAGGAACGCGACGACTACGGCGAGGCCTTCGTACGGTTCCTGTTCGCCGGCCCGGCCCGGGTGGGGCTGCTGCACGCCGATCCGCATCCCGGTAACTTCCGCATCCGCGAGGACGGGCTGCTCGGTGTCGTCGACTACGGGGCTGTCGCCCGGCTCCCCGATGGCCTTCCCGACACCATCGGCCGACTGCTGCGGGCCGCCGTGGACGGTGACTACGGGACGGTCGTGGACGGGCTGCGCGACGAGGGATTCCTGCGCGGAGCCGACCTCGACCCGGAGATCATGGAGCGCTATCTCGCGCCGCTCGTCGAACCTGCCCGGCAACAGAGCTTCACCTTCAGCAGGTCGTGGCTGCGTTCCCAGGGCCAGCGGCTCAGCCGGCCCGATGCCGAGGGTTTCGGCACGGCTCGCCAGTTGAACATCCCGCGCGAGTACCTGCTGATCCACCGCGTCTGGATGGGTGGTGTCGGTGTGCTCTGCCAGCTCGGCGCGACCGCTCCGTTCCGCGAGATCCTCGCCGAATCCCTCCCCGGTTTCGACGACTGACTCTCCGTCCCCGTCCCCGACTTTTGGCCGGTTGTGGCCCCCTTCGGAAGGTGGCGAACGGGCCACAACTGGCCACATCGTGGTTCCCGACGCCACGCTGTCCGAACCGTGAGATCGTCTCAACCTCCGGACTACAGCCGACGAGGCCTCACATGTTGGCCGGTTGTGGCCCCTTTCGGAGCGTCGAGAGGGGCCACAACCGGCCAAAAGGTGTCCGGAGGAGAGGACGGGACAGGAAGGGTCAGGCGTGCTGGGCGACGACGGCGAGCACGGCCTCGCCGTAGCGGTCCAGCTTGGCCTGGCCGATCCCGCGCACCTGGGCGAGCTGCTGCACGCTCGACGGTTTGACCTCGGCGATGGTCTGCAAAGTGGCGTCGGTGAAGACCACGTAGGCCGGCACCGACTGGTCGGTGGACTCCTCCTTGCGCCAAGCGCGCAGCGCTTCGAAGAGGACTTCGTCGTAGGTGGAGGGGCAGTCGGCGCATCGCCCACGCGCGCGATCCGAGGCCGCCAGCGGACGATGGCACACCCGGCAGGTCGCGACCTTGCGCCGCCGCGGCTGGCGCGCGACCTGACGCGCCTCGTGCGATGCCGGTAGCAGTCCGTCGAGGAAGCGTGTGGGCTGGCGATTGCCTCGCCCGCCGGGGTTGCGGGTGGCCGACCAGCTGATGAGGAGATCGTGACGGGCACGGGTCACGCCGACGTAGAACAGCCGACGCTCCTCCTCGACCGCCGCGGGGGTGTCGGCGTGGACGCTCGGCATCATGCCCTCGTGCATGCCGACGAGGAAGACCGCATCCCATTCCAGCCCCTTGGCCGCGTGCAAGGTCGCGAGAGTCACCCCGTCGGCGGTCGGCGCGTGGGCCTGCTGGGCCCGGCGATCGAGATCGGCGACGAGGTCGGTGAGATCGGCCGCCGGATTCTCCGCGACGAGGTCTCCGGCCATGGTGATGATCGCGTGCAGCGACTCCCATCGGTCGCGGACCGCGCCACCACCGCTCGGCGGTTCGTCGGTGTGGTTCATCGTCGCCAGCACCGCGCGCACATCCGCCACCAGTTCCCCGGCTCCCTCGCCGGCGCGGGCAGCGCCCCGCAGCAAGGTGACCGCCTGACGGACCTCGGCGCGGTTGAAGAATCCCTCGACACCGCGGAGCACGAAGGGCACCCCGAGCTGGCCGAGTGCCTCCTCGAAGGCCTCCGACTGGGCGTTGATGCGGAACAGGATCGCCATCTGCTTGTACGGGGTTCCCTGTCGATGCAGCGCCACGATCTCGTCGGCGACGGCGAGCGCCTCGGCCGGCTCGTCAGGGTACCCCTGATACGAGACCGGATTGCCGGGCTCCTGCTGCGACTGCAAGGCGACCCCGTCGCGGCCGCCGGGGCCGAAGACGGCGTTCGCTGCCGCCACGATCTGCGGGGTCGACCGGTAGTTGCGCACCAGCTGGACCTGGGTGGCCTGGGGGAAGCTGCGCGTGAACGAGCTCAGAATGCGTGAGGAGGCGCCGGCGAAGGAGTAGATCGTCTGCCGCGGATCGCCGACGACGCAGATCTCGTCACGTCCGCCGAGCCACAGGCCCAGCAGCGTGGCCTGCAGGGGGTTGACGTCCTGGTACTCGTCGACCACGAACCAGCGGTACTGCCGTCGGACCTCCGCGGCGACGCGTTCGTCGTCGGCCAGGATCGCCGTGGTGTGCAGGAGGATGTCCTCCATGTCGATCCGGCCGCGTTCGCGCTTGACGTCCTCATAGGCGCGCAGCACCTGCCCGGTGGTGGCGGCGTCGAGATCGGCCACCTGGCGGCGGCGCTTGGGCGCCTCGCCGGCGTAGTCGTCGGGGCGGATCGTGCTGACCTTGGCCCACTCGACCTCCGCCGAGAGATCCCGTAGCAGCGCGGTATCGGTGGACAGGCCGATCCGGCGCGCCGCCTCGGCGACGAGGCCGAACTTGGAGGAGATGATCTCGGGGAACTCCGTGCCGTAGACCCGCGGCCAGAAGTAACGTGCTTGCCGCAGCGCCGCGGAGTGGAAGGTGCGGGCCTGTACCCCGGATGCACCGAGCTGCCCGAGCCGGGTGCGCATCTCCCCCGCCGCCCGGGTGGTGAAGGTGACCGCGAGGACCTCCGTGGGCTTGTAGACGCCCGAGGCGACACCGTAGGCGATCCGATGCGTGATGGCCCTCGTCTTGCCGGTGCCCGCTCCCGCCACGACACACACCGGCCCGCGCAACGCCTCGGCGACCTGACGCTGCTCGGGGTCGAGTCCGGTCAGCAACTCGTCGGCGTCGGGCACGATGCTCCTCGGGTCGGGGACGGATAGCGGCCGAGGCCCAGAGTAGACGCCGGGCCCGACAGCCTGGACCGCCGAGTTCCGCCGCACCGGGCCCGTCGCAGTGCGGTCCCATCGCGGATCGGTGAGTGAGCGTCCATCGCCGCGTCGGGATGGACGCTCGCTCACCGAACCGGCAGCGGGAATGGACGCTTACCCACCGCCCTCGGCGCGGGGAATGTGGGAGGGGAGAATGACGTTGACGTCATCGAGCGGCAGCCGCTCATCACACCCGATCCGAGGGGGCTTCGTGTCCGCTGAGAACCAGTTCGTCCTGTACTCCACGCCGTGGTGCGGCTACTGCCACCGGCTCAAGAGCCAGCTCCAGCGCGAGGGCATCACGTTCTCGGAGGTCGACATCGAGGCCGAGCCCGAGGCCGCCCTGATCGTCGAGCAGGCCAACGGCGGGAACCAGACTGTGCCGACCCTCGTCTTCGCCGACGGGTCGGCGCTCACGAACCCATCGGTCGCGCAGGTCAAGGAGAAGCTCGGCGTCTGAGGACGGAAGACGTGACGTCGTGGTTGCGCGGGCGACCATGTCGTCACATCGTCCGTCGACGCCGTGACGCAAGAGGTGATTCTGCGGCGGCCCTGACGACCACGGAGTCACATCTCCCGTCAGCGCGCGTGGTCGGAACCGGACGTCAGGACCAGGCTCCCGGGATCTCGCGGCCGGCCCACTGCTCGATGAGCCAGCGCGAGATCGAGACGTGCGGCGGAGGCAGCACGATCTCCTCCCGCTCCCCCAACTCCACCAGCTCGTCACGAGTGAACCAGGCCGCCTGGGCGATCTCGTCGGCATCGACGTGGATGTCGGTGGTGGTGGCGCGTCCGAAGAAGCCGAGCATCAGGCTCGCGGGGAACGGCCACGGCTGACTGGCCGCGTACCGTACCTCGCCGACCTGGATGCCGACCTCCTCGTCGACCTCGCGCCGCACGGCATCCTCCAGGGACTCGCCCGGTTCCACGAAACCGGCCAGCGTCGAGAACCGCCCCTCGGGCCACCGGGGATTGCGGGCGAGCAACGCCCGGTCGTCTTCGTCCGTGATGAGCATGATGACCGCGGGATCCGTACGTGGGAAATGATCCGTGCCGCAGGCGTGGCACCGCAGAAGATGTCCGGAGCTCTCCACCGAGAGGTACTCACCACAGCGCGAGCAGTAGGAGTGGCCGGCGATCCAGCGGGCGATGCCGACGGCGTGGATCGCCAGAGACAGCTCGGGCCCACTGAGCAGCGGGGCGAGGATGCGCAGGCTCACCGGGGCCAGCTCCTTCGGCACCCTCCCGACGATCACAGCGACGTGGGTCACACCCTCGTGCTCGCCGAGCAGGATCCACTCCCCCTCGGGCGCGTCGGCCGGGGCCAGCCATCGCAGTGCGGGACCGTCGACGGTGGCCACGTGCTCGCCGCCGAGAACGAGCACACGCAAAGTCGGGTCCTTGCGCCATTCCTCGTCGGCTCGCCGATTGCCCTGGCGGTCATGGTGTGTGCGGTCGAAGGCGAAGTCCACCCGCTCACCGTAGCCCGAGCCGGATGGCCAGCTCCTCGCGACCGGGGAGCTCGTCGGGACGTTGGAGCTCGTCGGTGCGCACGTAGTAGAAAGCCGCTGTCACGCGTGCCGGATCGATATCGTGCATCTCGGCCCAGGCGAGCCGGTAGACCGCCAGCTGCAGGGGGTCGGCATCGGCGCGTCGATTGGTCTTCCAGTCGACGATCTCGAAACCATCGTCGGTGGTGAAGACCGCGTCGATCCGGCCGAGGACCTGCTGGCCCCCCAACCGCAGCGTGAACGGGACCTCGACGGCCGCCGGCTCCCGGTCGGCGAAGAGACCCGACTCGAAGGCCTTCTTCAGTGCCTCCAGCTCACCGTCATCGGAGATGTCGACGATATCCGTGCCCGGGGCGCCCGGCAGCTCCTCCGGGTCGAGCAGGGTCTGCTGGCCGTAGCGGGCCTCGATCCAGGCGTGGAACCGCGTGCCGAACCGCGCGGCGCCCGAGGGACGCCGTGGCAACGGGCGAGCGAGCGAACGCGCGAACGCGTCCGGGTCCTCGGCGAGCGCGAGGGTCTGTGTGGCGGAGAGGGTGTCGGGCAGCGGAACTTCGACGACCTGGTCCTGGGCCCGTTCCGCCTCCTCGATCAGCAGATCCAGTTCGGCACGGATCTGCTGGAGTTCCGGATGCACCGTGAGCGGTAGCGCCTCCGTGGCTTTCAGGTGCGAGCGAACCTCGCCGGCGAAGGCTCGGCGCGACTCCATCCCCCGCAGGGTCACCGGCCAGGCGTAGACGGTGTCGTCGATATGCGGATTGGTCGCATCGGCCTCCGGCTCCGCGGCCCAGACGAGGGGCTCGGTTCCGCGTTCGGCGAGCCACTCGCGGACATCGGAGAGGAACCGCGAGACCTGGCGCGGCCTGACTTGGGTCCGCCCCCACCGATGACCGCTCACGTGGAGGCGATACCGGGCACGGGTGAAGGCGACATAGCCCAGCCGGATCTCCTCCATCAGCGCATCGGCCTTGTTGCGTCGCTTGAAGTCCTCCTCGCCTTCACGCGAGAGCTCCTCGAGGTCCGGCACGAAGGCCGCGTCGCCGCGCAGCCCGACCGGAAGCACGCTCGCATTCGAGATCCAGCGAGACCGCCCCTTGTCATCGGGGAACACCCCGGCGGACACGAAGGGCACGAAGACCTCGTCGAACTCCAGGCCCTTCGACTTGTGGATGGTCAGCACTTTGACGGAGTCGGCCTCCGAGGGAGCCGACAGCTCCATGCCCCGGTTGAAATCGGTCTCGGCGCGCAGATACGCCAGCAGCCCGGTGAGCGATGCGTAGCGGTCGTGCTGGGCGTAGTCGCTGATCGCGTCCAGCAGCAGCGCCAGATTGTCCGAACCCGCCCCCGACACCGTGAGCTCGACATCGAGATCGAGCTCGGCGACCGCCCGGCGAGCGAGATCCGAGAGCGGCTCGTGCACATGCCGGCGCAGCCTCGCGAGGAGGGACGCGAGATCGGCGAACCTCCGCCGCGCCTCGTCCGAATACGGCAGATCGCCCGGGTCCTCGACGGCCTCGGCCAGCGACACGACCTCGGTGGGATCGGCTCCTGCGGTCGCCTCCGCCAGATCGGCGAGGAGTTGCTCGTCGGGCTGTTCGGCGTCAGCCCCCGAGGCCGTCCAGACGCGACCGAGATCGGCCGCGCGACGGCCCAGGAGGGCGAGATCGCGATCCCCGATACGCCACCGCGGGCCCGCCAGCAGGCGCAGCATGGACGGATTGGCGGTGACATCGTCGAGCACCTCGAGCACCGCGAAGACATCCAAGATCTCCGGCTGACTCAGCAAGCCGGTCAGCCCGACGATCTCGACGGGGATCTGCCGGGCCCGGAGCGCTCGGACGATCTCGGTGTTCTCGGCGGTGGCCCGCACGAGGATCGCGATGTCACGCCAGAGGTGATCGGCTCCTGTCTCTCGCGCGCGCTCCCCCGCGGCCGCGACAGCATCCACCAGGGCGTCGATCTCCTCCGCGACACCCATGTGCAGGGCGACCGTGACCTCGCCCGGCGGATTCTCCGGAGCTGCCCGCAACGGAGTGACGATCGGCTTGACGGCATCGTCCTCGTAGTACTCGCGAGCGACGACCGCCGCGAGATCGATGATCTCGGGGGCACAGCGCCGAGTCACCGACAGAGCATGCCGGGTGCCGGGCGAGTCTTTCTCACCGGCGAAGTCGTCGAGGAAGGCCGCCAGATTGCCCGAGGCCGCACCCCGCCAGCCGTAGATCCCCTGCGCCGGATCGCCGACGGCGCTGATGCCCTGTCCGGCGAAGACGGCTCGCAGCAGATCGCGCTGCGCGACCGAGGTGTCCTGGTACTCATCGAGCAGGACCACGTCGAATCGGTCGCGCAGGCTCTGCTGGACCTCCGGGAGCTGAGCGAGCCGCGCCCCCCAGGCCATCTGATCGGAGAAGTCCATCACCCCGGCCTCGAGCTTGGCCGCACGATAGTCGTCGACGAGCCGTGACAATTCGATGCGCTTGCGCGAGGTGGCGGCCACGTCACGGTGCAGTTTGAGCTGCTTGGCGACCGACTCGGCCTCGGCGATCATGCGTTCGTCGAAGGCCCGTAGCTCGTCCGTGCCCACCAGATGCTCGGACAGTTGCCCGTCCAGGGCGAGAAGATCGGTGATCGTGGTAGGCATCCACGCGGAGACATGTGTGAGGGTGCCGGTGTGGTCGCGCACGACACGCGCCGCGATCTGGAAGCGGGTGGCGTCGGCGAGCACGCGCAGATCCGGCTCGACCCCCAGGCGAAGTCCGTGTTCGGCGATCAGCGTGCCGGCGAAGGCGTGGTAGGTCGAGATCGTCGGCTCGCCGTGCTCGGAGAAGTCGCCGATCCGCATCAGCGAGGCACGGACGCGCATGGCCAGCTCACCGGCGGCCTTGGCGGTGAAGGTCAGCCCCAGGATCGTCGCCGGGTCGATCTCCTCATAGCCCACCAGCCAGACGACCCGAGCCGCCATGACCGCCGTCTTTCCCGATCCCGCGCCCGCGATGATGGCCTGCTGACGGTGCGGTGGCTCGACGATGGCCGCCATCTGCTCGTCGCTGAAGGGGATCTCCAGGACCTCGCGCAGCTGATCCGGCGATGTCAGCAATCTCATGTCGCCTCACCACCGACGGTGAAGGTGGTCTTGGCGGGACACACGGTCTCGAACTCGCAGAACGAACACGTCTGGGGCATTGCCGCGAAGCGCTCGGACCGCATGGTCTCGACCGACGTGCGGATGAGGTCGAGGGCGAAGAACGGCTCGTCGTCGCTGGGGGCGTCCTGGGGTTGCACCTTGGGATCGTCGGGATGCTTGGCTCCGGCCGCCGCACGCAGCTGAACCAGCTCGGCCCCGCCTACGGGCGCCCCCGGGGCAAGATCCTCGACCGCACCGTGCTGCACAGCGAGCTGGTAGACGCCCAGCTGCGGATGCTCCGCGACATCGGCACCTCGAGGAGGGTTCTTGGAGGTCTTGAGGTCGATCACGTGCACTCGGCCATCGGCGTCCAGCTCGACACGGTCCATCGACCCACGCAAGACCGCGCGCTCACCGTCCAGCTCCAGCTCGACCGAGAACTCGTGCTCCGCGGCGATCACCCGGCGGGGATTGGCTGCGTGCCAACGCGCGAACCTCACGAGTGCCTCACGGGCCGCGCCCTTCTCGCGTTCGCTGATCCACGGAGCGGCGAAATCCAACTGCCCCCAGACGGCATCGAGGTGACCCATCATCGCCTCGACATCGGGGGCATCCTCGCCACGACGGACGATGTCGGCGGCGAGCGCGTGCACGATGAGGCCGAAACCCTGAGCCGTGGAACTCGCGCGCGAGCCGCGCACCTCACGCGAGAGGAACCACTTGAGCGAGCAACTCGTGATGTCGCCGACGGACGAGCCCGACAGTCTGAGGGGCGACTCCGGGTCCTTGATCGGCTCCTCATTGACGGTGAGCTCCCGCACGCCCCACCAGCGATCCGGATGCGCGGCGCGACCGGACCAGAGATCGTGCCGCGCGATCTCGGCCAGCATCGCGGCTGCCTCGGACCTCACGGCGGGGTCGCTCGCATCGCCGTAGCGTCGCAACTGGGCGATGACTGCTCGCAGTGAGAGCGGGCGGTGCGGGCGAGCGCGGGGCAACTCGGCCCGATCCTGCGGGCCGAAACCCGCAGCCAGCAGCTCGCGGACGAAGCGAGACGGCTGATCGCCATCGTCGGTGGGGGTCTCGACCGCCGTGACGACCAGGCGACGACTCGCCCGCGTGCAGGCGACATAGAACAGCCGCCGCTCCTCGCGCAGCCTCTCGGACCGCTCGCTGGCATGCTCGCCCGCGAGGTTCTCCGCGCCGAGCAACGATCCACGGAAGCGCAGATCCGGCCAGCGCTCCTCCTGTACCCCGGCGACGATCGCCAGCGGCCATTCGAGCCCCTTGGCCCGGTGCGCCGTCATCAGCCGGACGGCATCGGGACGCATCTGGCTGGTGACGAGCTGGTCGGCAGGGATCTGCTGGGCACGCAGGTCGGCGATGAAGTTGATCACTCCGACCCGCCGCTTGCGCTCCTCACCTCGAGCCGCGTGGTGGAAGAGAGCGACGACCGCGTCGAGATCGCGGTCGGCCGCCAGTCGGCCTTCGCCGCCTTCCTCCCACTGGTCGCGCAGGCGGGCCGGCCAACCGGTCCCGTCCCAGAGGGTCCAGAGCACCTGCTCGGGCGGCTCGCCCTCGTCGATCTGCCGAGCCGCGCGACGCAGCAGGACGGCGAGACGACGGGCGAGCTCCACCGCCTCGGAGGTGGCCGGCTCCAGCCGGCCGAGACCGAGCATCGCCGGATCGAGCAGGGCATCGGCGATCAGTTCGGGTGAACGGCGATCCGGGGTGCGGCGGCGCAGCGCCCGCCCGACCCGGCGGAGCGCCGGAGCATCGAGGCCGGCGAGCGGACCCGTCAGCAAGGTCTGGGCATGCTCGGGATCGAGGGGGAAACCCCGTGCCACGAGGTCGGCCGCCTCCAGCGCCGACAAGAGCGCCCGCACGGCGGGCTCGGCGACCAGGGGCACCTCGTCGCCGGCGACCTCGACGGGGACACCGGCCGGGACGAGGACTCGCTGCAGCCTCGACAGATCGCTGCCCGAACGCACGAGCACGGCCATCTGCGACCACGCCCAGCCGTCCTCGAGATGAGCATGGCGTAGGACCTCCGCGATGTGCTCGGCCTCCGCGGTGGCCGAAGCGTAGGTCTCGACGAGGACCTCGCCTTCGTAGGGAGCCTCCGATGCGACCTCCCGGTGCCGGCGCAGGACCTGCGGGTCGAGGCTCCCGGGATGTCCGCTCCCGCCGAGAACGGTCTGTGCGGCCGCTAGCACCCGTGGGCCGAACCGGCGCGTCACGCGCAGCGCCATGACCTCGGCTGCGGCACCCGGCACCCCGAACTGATCGGTGAAACGCAGGATCCCGGCGGGATCGGCCCCGCGGAATCCGTAGATCGCCTGGTCGTGGTCGCCGACCGCGATGAGCCCTTGCCCGCCGCTGGTGAGCGCGTGCAGCAGATCCACCTGCATCGGATCGGTGTCCTGATATTCGTCGACCACCACGAGCTTGAAACGACGACGCAGCTCAGCGGCGGTACGGGGATCGTCCAGCATCCGCCGCGCCGACGTGACCAGTGTCGAGTAGTCGGCGAGGTTGGCCAGGGCGGTGACCTGCTCGTACTCCTCGATGGCCTCGGCGAGGCGCGCCCAGTCCGACCTATCGCGCTCGGCCGCCAGCTGCCGCAGATCGTCGACGGTCAGGCCCTCGGCCGCGAGACGACCCATGAACCCGTCGATCTCGGCAGCGAAGCCACGCGTGCGGAGCGCCTCGCGGAGCGCGGCGGGCCAGGAGGCGGTGTCATGGCCCGCCAGCAGCTCGGTGATGACCGCATCGCGTTCCGGTGCGGTCAGCAGGTCGGCGGGCGCCGCATACGTCTCGGGGTCGCTGAACTCGCGGACCAGTGCGTAACAGAAGGAGTGGAAGGTCAGCGCCGAGACGGCCGATGCGGTGGCGGTGCGGCGAGCACCGATGCGCGCGCGCAGCTCTTCCGCGGCCTTGCGGCTGAAGGTGAGCACGAGGACCTCGTCGGGACTCAGCTCACCGCGCTCGAGACGATCGACGACGACCTCGACGATGGTGGTGGTCTTGCCCGTCCCGGGACCGGCGAGCACCAGCAACGGCCCGCCGCGATGATCGACGACGGCCTGCTGGCTGGCATCGAGCCGCGGGGCGATCGCGGGGGTGTCGTCGGGCGCGACGACGCGGTACTCCAGGGACATGCTCACATGCAATCAGATGCCACCGACAGCGCGGGGAACATCCACGCGTCCCCGCTTCACGGGGGTGGATTCGCGGGCCCAGTGCTCCTGCGCCTCCATCATCAGCGGCGCCGGGAGTGTGCCGTCGGCGCGCACCACGCGCCACCAGCACACGAGGTGACCGAGTCGCGACATCACCTGGCCGACCTGACGCGGTCCGCCCTGACCGATCTCCTCGGCGATCAGGCCGTAGGTGAGCACCTGGCCCGGGGGAATCGCTTCCACCCGGGCCAGGACACGCTCATCGAACTCTTCGCTCAGAGCCGCTCACTCACCGATCAGTAGGCCGGCTGCGAAGGATCGATCTGATCGACCCAGGCCGACACGCCGCCGCCCACGTGGACCGCGTCGGAGTAGCCCGCCCCCTTCAGCACGGCCAGGGCCTCCGCCGAGCGCACCCCGGACTTGCAGTACAGCACGACCTGCTTGTCCTGGGAGAGCTGCTCGAAGGCCTTGCCCGAGAGCACGTCGCCCTTGGGGATGAGCACCGAGCCCGGGATCTTGTTGATCTCGTACTCGTTCGGCTCACGGACATCGACGAGCGCGAAGTCGCGTCCTCCGTCGGAGCGCTCCTTGAGCCAGCCGTCGAGGGTCTGGACGCTGATCGTCGAGCCCGCGGCCGCCTCGGCAGCCTCCTCGCTGACCGCACCGCAGAAGGCCACGTAGTCGTCCATCAGCTCGGTCGGCAGCACGCCCTCGGGATCGCGGCGGATCTTGAGGGTGGTGTAGCGCATCTCGAGCGCGTCGTAGACCATCAGGCGGCCGATCAACGGATCGCCGATGCCGGTGATGAGCTTGATCGCCTCGGTGACCATGATCGAGCCGATGGACGCGCACAGGACGCCCAGCACGCCGCCCTCGGCGCACGACGGGACCATGCCCGGCGGCGGCGGCTCGGGGTACAGGTCGCGGTACTGCGGACCCTCCTGGGCCCAGAAGACCGACACCTGGCCCTCGAAGCGGTAGATCGAGCCCCACACGTACGGCTTGCCGAGGATCACGGCCGCGTCGTTGACGAGATAACGCGTGGCGAAGTTGTCGGTGCCGTCGAGGATCAGATCGTACTGGCTGAAGATGTCGAGGACGTTGTCGTTGTCCAGGCGCTCCTGGTGCACGATCGTCTTCACATACGGGTTGGTCTCGGCCACCGACTCCGCGGCGCTGAGCGCCTTGGGCTTGTCGATATCGGACTGGCCGTGGATGACCTGACGCTGCAGATTCGACTCGTCGACGACATCGTCGTCGATGATGCCGAGGGTCCCGACACCGGCGGCGGCCAGGTAGAGCAGCGCAGGACTGCCGAGCCCGCCCGCGCCGATCACGAGGACCTTGGCGTTCTTGAGGCGCTTCTGGCCGGTCATCCCGACATCGGGGATGATCAGATGGCGACTGTAACGGCGGACCTCGTCGATCGTGAGTTCGTCGGCGGGTTCCACGAGTGGGGCTACCAAAGGTCTCTCCTTCTCCCCTGGGGTGCTGATGTCGGTACAACCATGCGGACGTGCCTATTGTTCCCTGCCGGCGAGCACGGGCCGGAGGCTGTCCGGATCATGAACGCCCACCCACTACGCTGGCGTGGTGAGTTCCCCCGCCGATGCCCGTCCCCGCACCAGCCGACTGCCTCGCGATGCCCGTCGAGCGCAGCTGCTGGGAGTCGCGCGCGAGGTCTTCGTCGAGCAGGGCTACCACTCCGCGTCGATGGACGAGATCGCCGAGCGCGCCGGTGTCTCCAAACCGGTCCTGTACCAGCACTTCCCCGGCAAGCTCGACCTCTACCTCGCCCTGCTGACCACCTCGGCGGACGAGATCATCGCCGGCGTCACCACGGCCCTGGCCTCCACCACCGACAACCGCCGGCGCGTGCAGGCCACGATCGAGTTGTGGTTCGACTACGTCGACGCTCAAGGGCAGTCCTTCCTCCTCGTGTTCGGTTCGGACCTGACCAATGATCCCGAGGTCCGCGACATCGTCGACCGCGTGATCAGCGAATCGGCCTCGGCGATCGCGGAGGTCATCAGCGAGGACACCGATCTGCCCGATGCCGCCGCTCAGCTGCTCGCGGTGAGCCTCGTAGGCATGGGCCACGTCGGTGCCCGAAACTGGCTCTCCGCTGAATCCACCCTCGGCCGCGAGGAAGCCGTCCAGCTCGTCTCGGCGCTCGCCTGGCGCGGTATCGGCGGCTTCCCCAATCCTCATCGCCAACCCACTGAAGGAGAATGACCGTGGAGGTCAAGATCGGCGTCCAGAACGCCTCTCGTGAACTGTCCGTCGAGACCGACGCCGCGCCCGAGGAGGTGCTGGGCGAGCTGAACACCGCGATCGAGAAGGAGACGGTCTTCACCCTCAGCGATGCCAAGGGGCGGACGGTCGCCGTCCCGGCCGACAAGGTCGCCTACCTGTACTTCACTTCCGACAGCGGTCGCAAGGTCGGCTTCGGCATCGGCGGCTGACCCCCTGTGTCGGGCGGCGGTAGACCTTCAACCTTACGGACGAGCTGGCGGTACGTCGTCAACGTTATCCGTCCGCAATAGGGTTGACGGCCTACCGCTGCTGGGACGGAAAGGTTGATGACCTACCGTCACCGGCGCACCGAGTCGGGGCTTCAGGCCGCGAGGCCGAGCTTGTCCATGCGCTCGGTGTGGGCCTCGGTCAGGCGGGTCAACATGCGCCCGATGACCGTGAGATCCATGACGGCGCCCGGCCGGTCGGCATTGCCGACGAGCACCGCGGTCAGCGCGTCGCGCTCGGCCACCACCGTCTGGGCCTGGCTCAGCGCCTCACCCATGAACCGGCGGCCCCACAGCGCGAGCTTGCCGCCGACTCGAGGCTCCTCGGCGATGGCATCGCGGATGACATCGACGACGAACTCCGAGTGTCCCGTGCCGCTCAGCGTGTCGAGCACGAGCTCACGCGTCTCGGCGTCCAGGAACGCGGCGATCTCACGATAGAAGTCGGCCGCGAGGCCGTCCCCCACATAGGCCTTGAGCAGTCCTTCGAGGAAGTCCTCCGGCTGTGTACGGGCGTGGAAACGCTGGAAGATCGGCTGGAACGGCAGCATCGCGGCGTAGGGGTCCTCCCCCAGTGCGAAGAGCCGATCGCGCAGCTGCGCGAAGTGCTCCCACTCCGCGGATGCCATCGCCGCGACCTCGGCCTCCTGGGCCAGCGTCGGGGCCATCTTGGCGTCCTCGGCGAGCCGCTCCCAGGCGCTGATCTCGCCATAGGCCAGCAGGCCCAGCAACTCGACGACGCCTTGACGGTAGGCTGGGTCATCGAAGGCGTTCGGTACGGCGGCGGTCATGCACCGCAGCGTAGCGCGGCACGGCGCGCCATGTGAGGCCGCCCGAACGATACAGACGTGCGACGTCCGCGGACGTCAGAGAAGAAATCCGAGAAGAACCCTGACTACTTTCACCGAGCTGGGCGTCGAAACCGCCATCACCGATGCCCTGGCTGATGTCGGCATCACCACCGCGTTCCCGATCCAGGAGATGACCCTGCAGGTCGGGCTCATGGGCACCGATCTCATCGGCCAGGCGCGCACCGGCACCGGCAAGACCCTCGCCTTTTCCATTCCGGTCATCCAGCGGACCATCGTCCCCGGCGATGCCGACTATGACGAGCTCGCCGCACCGGGCAAGCCTCAGGCGCTCATCGTCGCCCCGACGCGCGAGCTCGCCCTGCAGGTCGCCAAGGACGTCGACACCGCATCGAAGAACCGCGGCACCCGCAATCTCACCATCTACGGCGGCGTCCCCTACGAGCCCCAGCTCGAGGCACTGGAGACCGGTGTCGACATCGTGACGGGCACTCCTGGGCGCATCCTCGACCTCATCAACCGAGGCGCCCTCGACGTCAGCCACGTCAAGTCGCTGGTCCTCGATGAGGCCGATGAGATGCTCGACCTGGGCTTCCTGCCCGATGTCGAGGCCATCCTCGCGCGCACCCCCGAGACCCGCCAGACCATGCTATTCAGTGCGACGATGCCCGGCGCGATCGTGTCGCTGGCCCGCAAGCACATGCACCACCCGATGAACATCCGGGCGGAGTCCGCCGAGGCCAACCAGACGGTTCCCGCCACGAACCAGTTCGTCTGGCAGGCGCACGACATGGACAAGCCCGAGGTCGTGGCGCGCATCCTGCAGGCCGACGATGTGGGCCGGGTCATCATCTTCACGCGCACCAAGCGCCAGGCGCAACGCGTCGCCGACGACCTCGCCGACCGCGGCTTCCCCGCCTCGCCCCTGCACGGCGACATGGCGCAGAAGGCGCGCGAGAAGGCCCTGCAGGGCTTCCGCGACGGCGAGGTGAGCATTCTCGTCGCGACCGATGTCGCCGCGCGCGGCATCGATGTCGCCGGCATCACGCACGTCATCAACTACACGTGCCCCGAGGACGACAAGACCTATGTGCACCGCATCGGCCGCACCGGTCGCGCGGGCGCGAGTGGCACGGCTGTGACCTTCGTCGACTGGGCCGATATCCAGCGCTGGAAGCTCATCAACACCGCGCTCGATCTGCCCTTCGAGGAGCCCGAGGAGACCTACTCGACCTCCGAGCACCTCTTCCGCGATCTCGGCATCGACCCGAACGTCAAGGGACGTCTGAAGCCCGCCGCCCCCAGGGAGCCGAAGCCCAAGCAGGGCGACCGCTCAGGCTCGGGGTCCGGCGGATCGTCGCGTAATCGTCAGCGCAGCCGTCGGTCGTCCGGTGGGTCGGGGACGTCGCCGGAATCCTCCGCCGATGCGCGACAGACATCCTCGGGCGAGAGTCAGCCTCGGAGAGGTGAGGATGGTCAGCCACGTCGACGTCGCCGCCGACGCCGCCGTTCCGGCGGTGCTTCGGGCGAGGGGAATGCCGCCTCGGCTCCCGCGTCCAGCTCCAACGACTGACGGCTCCCGCCTCGATGGGCGGTGGGCCATCACCTACCTGCACCACTCGCGCCATCCAGGCCATCCCGGCCACGAAGGATCTGATTCCGTGGTCGTCATGGCGACCGCAGAGTCACATCCTTCGTCGCCGTGGGACTAGGGATGTGATTCTGCGGTCGTTATAGCAGCCCTAGAGTCACATCCTTCGTCGCCTCACCTATCGCGAGCAACGAGAGTCAGTGGTTGATGGCTCACCGACCAGCGCAGCGGTACGGGATGATTCACCGCCCATGCGGCGGAAGGGATCAGACGACGATGACGGGCGTGCCCATCGGCGCCCAGTCCCAGAGGAACGCGGCATCCTCGATGTTCTGCCGGATGCAGCCGGCAGAGAGCGCCTCGCCCAGTTGGTCGAGGGACTGCTCAAGCTGTCCGTCGTGATCGATCGGGATCGCGTGGAAGCCGATCGGCTCGCTCCAGCCGGTCGTGAACTCCACGAAGTACTCCATCGTGCCCGAGTTGTCGAAGCTCGTGGCGTTCCGGTATCGGGCCCGCACCTCATAGGACCCCGGGTCGAGGTTGTCGAAGCGGCTGCCGGAGACCAGATACGTGGACGTGACGGTGCCATCGTCTTCGACGAGCCACACCCGTTGATCGTCCTGGCTGAACACGACCCGGCGGCCCTCGCCTGAGTCGGCCGGAACGGCCGGCACCGCGTCCTCCGCAGCCGGCTCCTCGGGCTGCGGCTCGGCCGACGGGGCAACCTCCTCGGCCAGCACGGGCAGCGTCGCACGGACCAGCGCGGGAGTCTCGTCGGCGTCACCGGCGCTCGACGACGGAGCGAGGATCGCCGTCAGCCCCACCGCGAGAGAGACGGTCACCGAGCCGAAGAACATGGTTCCGCGGGCCCGCATCCGGTGGGAGTTGCGACGGTGCTTACCCATCCAGGAACCCCCGGGCGATCGCTCGATAGGCGTCCGCACCCTTGTGGTTCACCGATGTCGCGAGGATGGAGCGGCCGATCGCGGGTGCCTCGGCGAAGCGGATCGACTTGGGAATGGGCGGTTCGAGGACCGTCAGATCGTAGGTCTCGGCGATCGCCGTGCGGACATTCTGCGCGTGCCGGGTGCGGCCGTCGTACATCGTCGCCAGCACGCCCCGGATGACCAGATCGGGGTTGATGAACTGACGCACGTCGTAGATCGTGTCGAGCAGCTGGCCGACGCCGCGGTGCGAGAGCGTCTCAGCCTGCAAGGGGATGACGACCTCGTCGGCGGCGGAGAGCGCACCTACCGTCAGCACGCCGAGCGCCGGCGGGCAGTCCAGCAGGATCCAGTCGTAGTCCGAGCGCACCTTGTCGAGCGCGACTCGGAGCCGCTGCTCGCGACCCGTCCGGGTAACAAGCTGCTCCTCGGCCTGCGTGAGCGCGATGCTCGCCGGCAGGAGATCGACGCCGTCGTCGGTCTCCAGGATGGCCTCGATGGCGGGCACCTTGCCGAGCAGAACCTCCCCGACCGTGACATCGAGCTCCTCAGGATCGATGCCCAGCGAGAACGTGAGACTCCCCTGGGGATCGAGATCGACGACGAGCACCCGCTGGCCTTCCTCCGCGAGCGCAGCACCGAGGGAGGCGACGCTCGTGGTCTTGGCCACGCCGCCCTTCTGGTTCGCCAACGCGATGGTCGTCGTCACGTGCCCATTGTGCCATCGTCGCCACCGGCCGCGCGGTCGATCCACATCGGACACCGCATCGCGCGGGTGGCATGCTGGCGCCATGACTGCGCGTGCCCTCGTCACCGGACCGACAGCGGGGATCGGTAAGGCCTTCGCCCGGCAACTCGCCGCGGAGGGCGTGGACCTCGTTCTGGTCGCGCGCGATGAGGATCGATTGACCGAGCTCGCCGACGAACTGCGCCGCGCCCACGGCGTCGACGTCGAGACCCTGCCGGCCGATCTGACCGACTCCGGCGCGCTCGACCGGGTCGCCACACGGCTGGCCGACGACTCACGGCCGATCGGCCTGCTGGTCAACAACGCCGGCGCGTCGATCGCGGGCTGGTTCGGCGCCACCGATATCGCCCTGGAGGATCGTCAGCTCGATCTGCTGGTGCGCGCTCCGATGCACCTGATGGACGCGGCGCTCAAAGCGATGTCTCGGCGCGGCTACGGGGCGATCGTCAACGTGGCGAGCGTCGCAGCCTTCACCCCGCGGGGAGCCTATTCGGCCCACAAGTCCTGGCTGGTGAATCTCTCGCTGTGGGCCCACCTGCAGTACGCAGACGCCGGTGTGGTCGTGCAGGCGCTCTGCCCCGGCTTCACCCGCACCGAGTTCCATCAGCGCATGGACGCCGATATCTCCGGCATCCCGGACTGGATGTGGCTGAAAGCCGACGAGGTCGCGGCGGCATCGCTCCGCGATCTGCGTCGTGGGAAGGCGCTGTCGGTGCCGACCGCCAGGTACCGGGCGTTGTCCACGCTCGCCAGGCACGCGCCGATCCGGCTCGTCGCGGCCGCGGCGAAGCGAGGTCGCTGATGAGCGTCCCGCAGACCCTGGCTATCCCGGACGGTGTCGAGGTGACGCGGATCGCGTCCGAACGCTGCGAGCACGCGGTGCATCGGGCGGCTCCTGCCGGGGAGGTGCGTGGGTCGATCCTGCTGGTCCACGGGTGGACGGGGAGCAAGGAGGACTTCACCCCGATCCTGCCGTTGCTGGCGGCGCACGGCTTCGATGCCCTCGCCTACGACCAGCGCGGCCAGTACGAGACCCCCGGCGAGCCGGATGACGACTACAGCCTCGACGGCTTCGCCCAGGATGCCCTGGCCCTTGCCGAGACTGCCTTCGGCACCGCCCCGTTCCATCTCCTGGGGCATTCCTTCGGCGGCCTCGTGGCCCAGCAGGCCACGGTGACGGCCCCTGAGCTCGCCGCCTCGCTGAGCCTGCTGTGCACGGGTCCGGGTGCGCTCGGGGACTCCCCCACCCGTCCGCTCAAACACGTCATCGCCGCGATCGGCCAGCTTCCGCTGCTGAAGATCCATCAGTTGCGCGAGCAGGGCATCAAGCGGCCGGCCCAGATCACCGCCTTCCTCGCGCGTCGCTTCACCTCGCAGTCGCAGGCGGCCCTCGCGGCGATGACCCAGGCGCTGATCGACGCGCCGGACATCATCGACGATGTCGCGCGCACAGGGGTGCGGACGTGGGTCGGCCGTGGGGAGAATGACGACGCATGGTCCTTCGAGGCGCAGGAGGAGATGGCGCGACGGCTCGGCACCCACGTCGTCATCGTTCCCGACGCGGGCCACTCGCCCGCCGTCGAGTCTCCCGGGGCGCTGATCGACGCCTGGCTGCCCTTCCTCATCAGCTGAGCATCGGGACTCGCCGGCTTCGTCCCGCCCCGCCCTTGCCCCCACGAGTGGTGCAGATTCGCCCTTGAATCAGTGTTTCCGGGGCGAACTTGCACCACTCGCGGACGAGGGAAGCTGAGCGCGACCGCCCGGGGATCAGCCGACGATGGCGCGCAGGGCCGCGACGTGATCGCGATAGGCGCGCCGGCCCTCTGTGGTCAGGGATGCCCAGGTGCGGACTCGCCGGTCCCGGGTGCCCTTGGTGACGGTGACGTATCCGGCCTCGTCGAGGGCCTTCACCTGCTTGCTGAGGACGGACTCGCTCACCCCCAGCACCTCGCGGAGAGCCGCGAACTCCACCTGGCCGACCGTGTCCAGGGCGGCACAGATCTGTAGCCGGTGCGGCGCGTGGATCACGGTGTCGAAGCCCTCGACGCCGGTACTCACGAGGCCTCCCGCAGCGCGCGCCGGTAGTCGCGATCCCACTGCGGCCCGACGACGGTCCAGAGCAGCACGGTCACCACCGCGAACACCGTGGCCACCACCAGACTCTGGGTGATGGCGGCGACGATGAGACCGATCGCGAAGGGCACGATCATCAGCCAGTAGCGCCATGCCTCGCGAACGAAGGGATTGCCGAAGTCCCAGGTACCGGTGCTGCGTCGATACCAGAAGACGGAGCTGAGCACGATCGCCAGGGCTACCGCGAAGATCACGGGCTGCCACCCGCGTGCCGCCATCGACACCGTCAGCAGGGCCGCGCCTACCCCGAGGTAGGCGTAGAAGCCCGTCGGGGCGGCCGCGCGATCGGCGATCCCGGCCCGAACGTCCTCGATGGATGCCAGCGCCTCGCGCGCCGCAGCGTCGTCGTCGAATGCATCTTGACTTTCCATACCGGAAACTCTAACGTTGACTTTCCATCACGGCAAGCCGATGAGGAAAGTCAGCGAAGTGCGGCCCGGATCGCCCGCCGCGCGACCGGCCCGAGGCCGTCGAGCGTGCTGGCCAGCGAGCTGAGCGTCGCCAGCGCCCCGTCCGACTCCGCGGCGCGCACCGGTGCGGTGAGCTCGATGCCGATGAAGGACGACGAGACCAGATCCGCGAGTTCGCCGGCCGATACGAGCTCACCGAAGGGCGAGCCCACGAGCAGGCGCTGGGCGACCTCTCGCACGCGTTCGGTCCACAGGTCCAGCGCCGCCCTCGACACCTCCGCCATCGCCGGATCGGTCTGCGCGGCGGCGAGCGCCTGCCCCAGGATCGCGACGCTGCCCGCCTCGCGTTCCTCACGCCGCACGCGGGCGGCGAGGTCCACCAGCCCGGAGAAGCTGTCGACCGTGTCGAACTGCGTGGCGTAGCGGTCGACCCGCTCCTGCGTGGCGGCCAGACAAGCCGCGCCGATCAGCTCGGCGACACTGCCGAAGTGGTAGAAAACGAGCCCCTGTGCGAGCCCCGCTCGCTCGGCCACCGTCCGAGCGGACACCTTCGCGATGCCGTCCACGCGCATGGCCTCGATGGTGGCATGCACGAGCCGGCGCTTGGTCTCCTGCGATTTCGGCGTGGTCACCCGCTCAGCCTAGAACGAAGCAGCGGCAGCCGGACCCTCGAGACCGACCGAGCCCGACCAGGGCGGCGATCATCGCGACAGGCACGATGACGATGGCGAAAGCCGACATGCCGAAGAGCACGAGACACCCACCGGTGGCGATGCCGACGGCCACCACCGTGCCCAGCCTCGCGACGATGTCGCCGTAGTACTCCGCGAGCACGGGATACAGCCCCGCAGCGACCAGCGTGCCGGGAACGGACAGGATGAGCCCGATAGGGATGCCCCATACCGCGCCGATGAAGGCACAGGCGGCCGCGATCCTGATCGCCCCGCCCTCGCCGAGCACTGCGATCAGGGCGACCGCGACCCCTGAGAGCCCACCCGCGACACAGCCGGCGACGATGCCACGGAAGACGATGCACGGGCGCGTCATCGTACGAGCTGCGGTTCGCTGAGGACTCGCGATCGGCGCGAGGGCGGGAGCGGTCGCTCACGCGTGGGCATCACGGCGGCGGGCGGCGGTCCCGTGTCGAACTCGGCCGTGAAGCGGCCCTCGTAGCCGAAGATCGGACCGCAGAGAGGATGGTCGACCCGCACCGCGATGACGTACTGCCCGGAGCTCTCGTCGTAGGACTCGCGCACCCGAGCGTGCCCCGTCGCCCACGCGGGCAAGGGCCACCAGCGACCCAGGGCGATCGACTGCGCCGTACTGCTCAGTTCGAGACCACCGTCGCGGACCTCGAGTTCGAGCGCCGCGGCGACATGGTGGTGGGTGCCGAGGAAGTCGACGATGCCACGCTCGGGATCGCGGACCATCGCCGCGTCGAAACGTCGTCGCAGGCCGGGCGCCAGCTCGAAGGTCCGCACGAAGGACACGGCCTCGCGACCGAAGGTGTCCCGATAGCCGCAGTTCTCGATCGTGAAACCGATATCGGTGCCGCACTCGGAGAAGAGCAGATGCCGGGTCGCGCCGAGCGCGAGGAACGGTGTCATATAGGCGGGGCCTCGCCAGATCCGGCTCATGACACCACGGCCGATACTGCGCTGACCGGGGACCAGCGCGAAACGCCGCTGCATCGCGGGATGCAACTCGTCGAAGGAGTCCCCGAGCGCCTGTCGGAAGATGCTCATCGCGGCGCCTCCAGCTGGGCCGACTGCCTCGGCGCGGACGCCGAGGCCCTGTCGGGAGGTGTCCGCAGGCACCGGCGCGCCGAGGGCACGCGGGAGGGCACCGGACGCAACGCCAGCAGCGCCACCGCTGCAGCCGCGGGCACCGACCACGCGGCGAGGAGAAGGACGGGCATCACCCTGGCGGTGACGTCCAGCAACGCGAAGACGAGCGAGAGCCGCGGCGATTGGCCGGTCTGCGCCCACAGTCGCAGACGATCGAAGGACCATGCCGTCGCCCACCCCATGAGCGGTCGCACCAGACGATCGAGACCGCGATAGCGGGGCTCGTAGTCGTAACCGGTCAGGAACCTCACCCCGCCCTCGCCGGTGGGCACGTAACGCCAGTAGCCCGACCCCTGAGCGATCGGCGAGAGGCGATGCGAGGAGGCGAAGCGCAGTGAGGAGGTTGCTCCTCCGTCCGCACGCTCGCGAGTCCCGGCATGAGCGCCGAGGCCGTGGACGCCGAAGGTCGAATAGCGGAACCGGCCCGGCGCCGTGGCGACGATGCTCCCGAATCGCAGGTCCCATCGCGCGTGATTGCTCGGCACCTGCGTGAGGTGCCAGATCCGGGCCATCGGAGCGTCGATCCGGGTCTCGACGTAGATCCTCCGGTACATGAACATCTCCTTTTTGAGCAGTCGATCAAAAAGGAGATTACAAGATATTGAGCGGTTGCTCAAGTGGTGGATTCAGCCCAGCAGCCGGGCGAACTGTTCGGGATCCGTCAGATTGGCGCCGAGAGGGAAGCCCACTTTGCCCGTGCCGTGATAGTCGCTCGACCCGGTCCGGATGAGGCCGAGTTCGTCCGCCATGCCCGCGAGCGCCTCGCGATCCTTCGCATCGTGATCGTTGTGATCGACCTCGATGCCCGCAAGACCGATGTCCGCGAGATCGGCGAACACCCCCAGGTCGAGGACCTCACGGCTCTCCCGCGCCCACGGGTGGGCGATCACCGCACATCCACCCGCTGCGACCAGCAGCTCGATGGCCCGCGGAAGATCGGCGGCATAGCGGTCGACATAGGCGGGCTTGCCCGGCGAGAGCAGGGTGGCGAAGGCCTCCTCACGCGAGGCGATGTAACCCTTGGCGATCAGCGCGTCGGCGATGTGCGGACGCCCCGAGGAAATCGCATCGGCCGCGACGGCGCGTACGTCTTCTTCCGTGATCGCATAGCCCAGCTCGTTCAACCGCGCGATCGTCAGCGGCAGGCGGTCATCGCGGCCACCGAGCACTCGCTCCAACTCCTCGACAAGGGGCGCATAGGAGGGATCGAATTCGTAGCCGAGCAGATGCACGCTCGCACCCGCGTATCGCGTGGAGATCTCGATCCCTCGCACCACCCGGATACCGCCGACATCATCGGCGGTCGCCTGGGCCTCCTCCCAGCCCGCGGTGGAGTCATGGTCGGTCAACGCCACGATGTCCAGACCGGCGCGCTCGCGCGCGTTGCGGACGAGCTCAGCAGGAGTGTCCGTGCCGTCGGAACGATTCGAGTGCGTGTGAAGGTCGATGCGCACGCCCCCAGGCTAGGGCATGTATCCTCCATCAGCGGCGATGACACAAGCCCGCACGGCGCATCGGTCAGTCGTAGTAGTGGACCGTCTGGCGCAAGGTCTCGGCGTGGTCGTAGATCTCCTCGAGAGTCTCGATCGGATGTCGCGTCTCGTTCTTGTCTTCATCGAACGTTCCCAGGTACCGCTGAGAGGTATTGAAGTGGAGTCTGGCGATGGGCTTGCGGTTGTTGTCGTCGAGCAAGACCCCGAAGTACGACTTGGTATCGCGCTGAGCCACGCGACCTACCGCGACTTCGCTGCAAACGATGGCCCGCACGATCTGGAAGGCCTCTAACTCTTCGAGTGTCGTGGTGATGCCGTCGCGATTCTCCGACTGTTCAAGATCTGCTTCGGCAACCGGCTCACTGAGAGAGCTCGCGGCGGACACCGGCTCCACCGCCTGGCCACCCAAGGCGGCCTTGAGCCGGTCATTCACCCGGTCTGCGAGAAACTGCTTATGGGCTTTGACGACTAAGCCGGTGAACTGGTCACGGACTCGCTGAGTGAACGACCCGCCATATACCTGTGAAGTGAGAAATCGTACCCACTCCACATCCGGCTCCACGAATTGAGCACCGAGCACTCTCTTCAGCTCGCCGATGTACTTGAGCTCTTCAGCGGCATTGAGCACCGATTCGAGGTCGAAGGTTCCCTTGGCGAGTTTCGCCAACTCCCGGATCAGGTTTGCATCCAAGTCCGTTACCTTCAATACCAGGAACGGCTTCTCGTCCATCCGGTTCGGAGCGTCCAGATCGGTGTAGAAATGGTAGTCATCGCCATTGGTCAACAGGGCGATACGAGCGTGCGTGACGGCAAAATAGCGGAACAGTTGCGACGCATGCCGGAGGCTCAGTTCGTCACCATGACGTTTGCACTCGATCAGGATCTGAACCTCGCCCTCATTCATAATGGCGTAGTCGATCTTCTCACCGCGCTTGGGTCTGCCCCGAGTTTGGTTGACACCTGACGTGTGAGGATTCGTTTCTCGCAGGAGAGGATGTCGACATGCCAGCGCCCTATCCGAAGGAGTTCCGCGACGATGTCGTGGCTGTGGCCCGTCAGGGCCAGGCTCCGTTGTCCCAGATCGCGAAGGACTTCGGGATCTCCGAAGGAACGCTGTCGAACTGGTTGAAGAAGGCCGACATTGAGGACGGCCACCGCCCTGGTCTGACCGAGGCCGACCGTGCCGAGCTGCGTGAGGCGAAGAAGCGGATCCGGCTGTTGGAGCAGGAGAACGAGGTCCTGCGGCGGGCGGCTGCGTATCTGTCGCAGGCGAACCTGCCGGGAAAATAGTCTTCCCGCTCGTCCGTGAGATGGCCGCGGCCGGTGCCCCTGTTCGGGTGCCGGTCGCGGTGGCGTGCAGGGTGCTGGGGCTCTCGCCCCAGGGGTATTACCAGTGGCTCAAGGACCCCGTCAGTCAGCGGGACTACGACGACGCCCACCTGATCGATGTCCTGCTCGAGGTCCATGCCGACGATCCGACCTTGGGCTATCGGTTCCTGACCGACGAGCTCGCCGATGAGCACGGCATCACGGTCGGCGAGAACCGTGTCCATCGGCTCTGCCAAGTCGCGGGGATCACCGCCTCGCACCACAAGGGCGTGATGCAGCCGTAGGTGACAACTGACTTCTGGTGCGCAGCATCAGAGGAGAGGATGTCGCTATGCCTGCTCCCTATCCGCAAGAGTTCCGCGATGACGTGGTCGCGGTCGCTCGTGGGCGAGACTCGAAGACCACGTTGAAGCAGATCGCTGAGGACTTCGGCATCGCTGAGGCCACGCTCACGAACTGGCTGAAGGCCGCCGACGTCGAGGACGGCACCCGGCCCGGTGTGAGCGCCAGCGAGGTGGCAGAGCTGCGCGAGCTGAAGCGTCGCAACCGGTTGCTGGAGCAAGAGAACGAGGTTCTGCGTCGAGCGGCGGCCTACCTGTCTCA
>NZ_VLNT01000020.1 GCF_007421815.1 Aeromicrobium piscarium
TCGAAGAAAGACATCATCCGCTGCCTCAAACGACTCATCGCCCGCGAGATCTACTACGTCCTCACCGCTGACCACGTCGAGCCCAGACGCCTCACCCTCGCCGCTTGACATCCATAGGAGCATCCCCGCGAGATGTCACTCCGCCACGAGGTCGGCGTACTCGGTGTGCTTCTCCAGGAACTGCTTGACATAGGGGCAGGTCGGGCGGATCCGCTGCCCGTGTGAGCGGATGTCCTCCAACGTCGCGGTCACCAGCTGACTCGCCAAGCCCTGTCCTTCGAAGCGCTCGTCGATCTCCGTGTGGGGCAGGGTCACGACATCGCCATCGGGCTGCGCGACGAGATACCCGCCGAGTTCACCGTCGACGTGGATCTCATACCGCTGCTCGGACTCGTTGTGGCTGACCTCAGTGCTCATGCTTCGAGCCTAGGACCGCATCGCTCGTCGTGCAGCGGTGCGATACCGCCAGTGAGCGGTGACTTACGCACCTCTCACGCCGCGTGAGAGGTGCGCACGTCACCGCCCAACCGGGCGAGAGGTGCGCACGTCACCGCCCAGGAAGGGGTCAGGCCAGGACGGTCTGCAGGACCGAGGTGAAGAAACCGAGGCCATCGGTGCCGGGGCCGCACAGGTCCTCGACCGCGTGCTCGGGGTGTGGCATGAGACCGACCACGTTGCCGCGCTCGTTGGTGATCCCGGCGATCTCGTTCATCGAGCCGTTCGGGTTCACACCCACATAGCGCGCGACGACCCGGCCGGACTCCTCCAGTTCGCGGATCGTATCCGGCGCGGCCACGAAGCCGCCCTCGCCGTTCTTCAAGGGGATGGTGATCTCCTGGCCGGCGGAGTAGTCGCGGGTCCAGGCGGTGTCGGCATTCTCGACGCGCAGCACCTGATCGCGACACACGAAGGTGCGGTGATCGTTGCGGATGAGTGCGCCGGGCAGGAGATGCGACTCGCACAGGATCTGGAAGCCGTTGCAGATGCCGAGCACCGGCAGACCGCCCTTGGCCGCCTCGATCACCTGCTCCATGACCGGAGCGAAGCGCGCGATCGCACCGCAGCGCAGGTAGTCGCCATAGGAGAAGCCGCCGGGCAGTACGACCGCGTCGACACCCGCGAGGGTGTGGTCTCCGTGCCACAACGCGACGGGCTCCCCGCCGGCGATCCGCACCGCGCGGCGAGCGTCACCGTCGTCGAGCGACCCCGGGAAGGTGACGACACCGACCTTCACGCGCCGGCCTCCACCCGCACCTCGAAGTCCTCGATGACCGGATTGGACAGCAGGGTGCCTGCGATCTCGCGGACCTCGTCGAGGGTGGCGGCGTCCGTGTTCGGCACCTCGAGCTCGAAGCGCTTGCCCTGCCGGACATCGGTGACCGAGGTGAAGCCGAGCCGCGGCAGCGCACCGTGGACGGCTTTGCCTTGGGGGTCGAGGATCTCCGGCTTGGGCATGACATCGACGATGACGCGGGCCACGGGCGCTCCCTGGAACGACGGACGGGGTGACGGTCCGAGTGTATCGGGCTCGCCGGACACCGCCGTCGCGGACCGACGATGATGCAGTGAGGTCGCTCCAGCAGCCCCGATGCATCACCATCGGTCCCCACCGAGGCGGAAGACGATGCGTCGTGGTCGCCATCGCCACCACGACGCATCATCGTCGCGACTCAGCTGAGTTCGCGTTTGAGGATTTTACCGGTGGAGGTCATCGGCAGCTCGTCGCGGAACTCCACGATCCGCGGGTACTTGTACGCCGCGAACTGCTCCTTGCCCCACGCGACCAGCTCGTCCTCGGTGACCTCGACACCCGGCTCACGCACCACGACCGCCTTGACCTCCTCACCGTGGGACTCATGCGGCACGCCGATGACCGCGACCAGCGACACCGCCGGATGCGTCATCAGCACCTCCTCCAGCTCACGCGGATACACGTTGTACCCACCACGGATGATCATGTCCTTGCTGCGATCGACGATGAAGTAATAACCGTTCTCGTCACGACGACCCAGATCCCCAGAACGGAACCACTCACCATGGATCGCCTCCTCAGTCGCGGCCGGGCGCTTGTAATAGCCCTTCATGATCCCGTGACCCTTGATCGCGATCTCACCGATCGCCTCAGGATCATCGGCAATCTCGTTCCACTCGTTGTCGATGAGCTTCATCTCCACCCCCTTGACCGGCCTACCGATCGAACCCACCACCGGCGGCTTACCCCACGGCGAGAACGAAGCGACCGGCGAGGTCTCCGACAGGCCATAACCCTCCAGGATCGTGACACCGAACTTCTCGGCGAACTGCCGGTGGATATCACCAGGCAGCGCCGCGCCACCAGCGGCCGCCACCCGCAGATTCCTGGCGATCTCAGCGACATCGACCGTCTCATCGAGCGCACCCAGCAGACCCCAGTACATCGTCGGCACCCCGGCGAAGAAGGTCACCTTCTCACTCAACAGCAGCCTGATCGCCGGCTCGGCCTCGAAACGCGGCAACATCACCATCGTGCCGCCATACAGCAGACAGCCGTTCTGGATGACCGTCTGCCCGAAGATGTGGAACAACGGCAGCACCGCCAGATACGTGTCCGGGTTGTTCTCATCGGCCTGGAAGGTCGACTCGCCCAACGCCGCGTTGTCGTACATGTTGCGGTGCCGCAACTCAGCACCCTTGGGCTGACCCGTGGTCCCCGACGTGTAGAGGATGACCGCCGTGTCATCGTCATCGCGCGCCACCGACTCGAAGACCGGCGACTGCTCGGCGACCAACGGGGCGTAATACTCCGGTCCCTCCAACGGCGCCGGAGCCGCCGAATCGAGCTTGATCAAGAAGAAGTCCTTGACGCCCTCGACCTGACCGAAGCCCTCCCACGCGTTGTCGCCGATCGGCACACCCGGCGCGCCCTCGAACGCGAAATACGCCTTCGCATCCGAATCATCCAGGTGATAGGCAACCTCACGCGCGGTCAACAAGATATTGAGCGGCACCACCGTGGCACCGGTCTTCAGAATACCGAAATACACGATCGTGAAGTACGGCAGATTCGGAATCGAGATCGCGACCTTGTCACCCGGCTCAATACCGCGCGACACCAACAAATTCGCGACCTGATTCGCCGCGCCGTCGACCTGCGCATACGTCAAACGCGTATCGCCGAAAACAATCGCAGTACGGTCGGGATACTTCTTCGCCGATTCCTCGAGGATGCGAGACAGATTGGCCACGGTGGTTCTCCCTGTGATCAGTGACAGTGACGATGTCACGTTCACTGTAACGGGAGTCTCACCCGGGCTGTCCAGCGAGTCCGTCCGTGGGTCGTCGGCGAGCTACCAGGTCTGGCCGGTGAGACGCTCGAAGGCCTCGATGTAGCGGGCGCGCGTGCGTTCCACGATCTCGTCGGGCAGGCGCGGCGGGGGCGCCTCGCCACGACGGTCCCAGCCGCTCGCGGACGAGGTCAGCCAGTTCCGCACGATCTGCTTGTCGAAGGAGGACTGCGCGCGGCCCGGCTCCCACTCGTCGGCCGGCCAGAAACGGGAGGAGTCCGGCGTGAGCACCTCGTCGGCGAGCACGATGGTGCCGTCCTCCCGGGCACCGAACTCCAGCTTGGTGTCGGCGAGGATGATGCCCCG
This sequence comes from Aeromicrobium piscarium, assembly GCF_007421815.1. Taxonomy (GTDB): domain Bacteria; phylum Actinomycetota; class Actinomycetes; order Propionibacteriales; family Nocardioidaceae; genus Aeromicrobium; species Aeromicrobium piscarium. The sequence continues at coordinate 3,630 of NZ_VLNT01000020.1, forward strand.
CTCGCGAGCCGTCCGCTCGGCCAGGTTGTAGATGCCGAGGCTGAGATCGCGCAGCCGGGTGGCCGCCTCCTGGCCGATCGTCGCGGCGACCTGCTCGAAGCTGACGTTCTCGTCGTGCTCACCGAAGGCGGCCTTGGTGGCCGGGGTGAAGATCGGCTCCGGCAGCCGGTCGCCGTCCACCAGACCGGCCGGCAGCGGCACACCGCAGACCTCGCCGGTGGCCTGATAGTCGGCCAGGCCGGAACCGGTGAGGTAGCCGCGGACGACGCACTCGACGGGGAACATGTCCAGCTTCTCCACGAGGAGTGCCCGACCGGCGACCACCTCGGGCACCTCGGTGCTGACCACGTGATGGGGGACGAGTGGGCTGAGCTGGTCGAACCACCACAGCGACACGCGCGTGAGGATCTCGCCCTTGTCGGGGATCGGAGGCTCGAGACTGAAGTCGTAGGCGCTGATGCGATCGGAGGCCACCATCAGGTAGTGGTCGCCGTAGGAGTACAGGTCGCGCACCTTGCCCGAGTGGACGTGGGTCGCGCCGGGGATGTCGAGGGCCACGTCGACACCCTACCGGCGGGGGCCGCCCGCTGACCCGGCGCGCGTGACAGCATGAGGAGATGGCCATCGTTCATCCTGACGCGACCCTCACCCCGAGCAAGCACGAGCTGCTGAGCGCCTGGCTGCCGACGACCTCGTGGTGGCCGAGCACGGAGCCGGTTCCCTCCTTCGCCGCCAACCTGCGCTTCGACGACCCTGCGGGACAGGTCGGCATGGAGCTGCAGCTGCTGCCCCTGCCGGTCGCGGGGCGGTTCGCGGTGGTGACCCTGACCTACCGCGACGCGCCTCTGGAGGGCGCCGACCTGATCGGCGAGATGGAGCATACGGCGCTGGGACACCGCTGGGTCTACGACGGCTCGACCGATCCCGTCTTCCTCGCCGAGATCGGAGCGGTCATCGCCGAGGGCCGGGGTGGCTCGGCGCTTCAGCTGCGCGATGGCACGGCTCTCGACCGGCCGGCGACGCTGGCGACCGGGCGCGGCTCGGGCACCGGCACGGGCGATCCGCAGATCCCTCGCTTCGTGCCCGCCGACCTTCCCGACTCGGCCACCGGCACCCTCGAGGCGTCCTGGGACGCTCACCCGGACCCGGTCGTGGTCGCCTGGCTCACCGCCTGACGCGAGTCCCAGGGCGGTGGGTTACGCACCCCTCCCTCGATTCAGCGGTGACCTAGGCACGTCTCAGCTGCCGTGAGGGGTGCGCAGGTCACCGCCTACCGGGCCGAGAGGTGCGTAAGTCACCGCCCCCGGGGAAGGGTCAGAGGATGTCGCCGGGCGTGTAGGCGGCGGCATCGGGATGGGCCTTGAGGACCGCCGCGATGCGCGCGACGACCTCCTCGACCTGCGACCGGGCAGCGCCGGTGAACTCGATCGGCTCCGCGACGAGGGCATCGAGATCGGCCTGGCTCAGCCCGAGCCGCGGGTCGCTCGCGAGTCGCTCGAAGAGATCGTTCTCGGACGTGCCCTGCTCGCGCATCTCCAGGGCCACGGCGACGGCGTGCTCCTTGATCGCCTCGTGCGCCTCCTCACGACCGACACCATGGCGGACGGCCGCCATCAGCACCTTGGTGGTGGCCAGGAAGGGCAGGTACCGGTCGAGCTCGCGCTGCACGACCGCCGGGAACACGCCGAACTCGTCGAGCACCGTCAGGAAGGTCTCGAAGAGGCCGTCGGCGGCGTAGAAGGCGTCGGGCAGCGCGACGCGGCGCACCACCGACTCGGAGACATCGCCCTCGTTCCACTGGTCGCCGGCGATCTCACCGACCATCGAGGCGTAACCGCGCAGCACGACCGCGAGGCCGTTGACCCGCTCGCACGAGCGCGAGTTCATCTTGTGCGGCATCGCGCTCGACCCGACCTGGCCGGGCTTGAAGCCCTCCGTCACCAGCTCGTTGCCGGCCATCAGCCGGACCGTCGTGGCGAGATTGGAGGGGGCGGCGACGAGCTGCACCAGTGCGGTGACGACGTCATAGTCCAGGGAGCGCGGGTAGATCTGCCCCACGCTGGTGAAGCGGTGGTCGAAGCCGAGGTGCTCGGCGACCCGCTGCTCCAGCTCGGCGAGCTTGTCCTCCTCCCCGAGCAGGTCCAGCTGGTCCTGCGACGTGCCGACGGGGCCCTTGATACCGCGCATCGGATACCGGTCGACGACCTCCTCGACCCGCTGCAATCCCACGAGAAGCTCGTCGGCGACGGTCGCGAAGCGCTTGCCGAGGGTGGTGGCCTGCGCGGCGACATTGTGGCTGCGGCCGGCCATCACCAGCTCGGCGTGCTCGGACGCGAGCCGTCCGAGGCGGGCGAGGGTGGCGACGGCCTTGTCGCGCACGATCTCCAGCGAGGCGCGGATCTGCAGCTGCTCGACGTTCTCGGTGAGGTCGCGCGAGGTCATGCCCTTGTGGATGTGCTCGCTGCCGGCAAGCGCCGCGAACTCCTCGATCCGGGCCTTGACGTCGTGACGCGTCACCCGCTCACGCGCGGCGATCGAGTCGAGGTCGACCTGGTCGACGACGGACTCGTAGGCCTCGATCACGCCGTCCGGGGTCTCGACGCCCAGATCGCGCTGCGCCTTGAGCACCGCGATCCACAGCTGTCGTTCGAGGCGGATCTTGTGCTCGGGGGACCAGATCTCGGCGAGCTGGTCGGAGGCGTAGCGGGAGGCGAGAACGTTGGGTGCGGTCACTCCCCCAGTATCGCAGCTGCGCTCCGCCGGGCGGAGCGGTGTTCGTTCCGGTCACGCCGGAGCGGTGACGTATGCACGGCTCGAAACGATGGTCGGTGAGTCATCCCGCACCCGAGGCGCGAAGGTGCGGGGTAGCTCACCGCCCCGGGCGAGATGCGTATCCCACCTCCCAGGGAGACCCCCAGTGCTCAGTTCGCGGGCTCGACGCGCTTGAGCGACCAGAGGTGGAGGTGATCGTAGCCCTTCACCGAGATGCGACGGGCCCGGCGCAAACGCCACCGCTCCTCATCGGCCTGCAGCTGACCGGCCAGGTCGTCGTCGACCAGCACCCGCCCGGGTCGCGCGGCCGAGGTCAGGCGCGCGGCGAGGTTGACGGTGGAGCCGAACAGATCGCCGAGCCGGGCGACGACCGAGCCGTACGCCATTCCCACCCGCACCTCGGGGAACCGCTCGTCGTCCTCGGCGCGTTCGACGAGCCGCTGACCGAGCTCAGCGGCCTCGGGCGCGCTCTCCAGCACGAACATCGCCTCGTCGCCGATCGTCTTGACCACCTGTCCACCGTGCTCGACGACGAGTTCGGTGGTGACCCGCTCGAACCACTCGACCATGTCGCCGAGCTCACGCGCGTTGAGCTGGCGGCTCTGCGCGGTGTAGCCGACGATGTCGACGAAGCCCACGACGACCGGCACGTCGCCTCCGGAGGCGACCTCTCCGAGCGCGATCCGGCTCGCGGCGGCCAGCAGGTGCCGACGCCATACATAGCCTTGGAGCGCCTCGACGGTCGGAATGACCTCGGCGAAGGCGTCGATCGAGGTCGGCTCCTCCTCGCCTTCCGCATCGGCGGCGAGCGCGGCGAGCATCACCCGGATGTGCCAGTCGGCCAGCCGCGCGAAGGTCCGCCCCGTCGACCGCACGAACTGCGGGAGCCGGTCGCGGTCGAGGACCCCGAGCTCCACGAGCCGCTCGGTCAGCCGCAGCGCCTCGACATCGGCGGGCAGGAAGCCGGGCTCGTCCTCGGCGACGGCGGGGAAGCCGAGATGGCGCCACAGCGCGTTGGCGGTGTCGAGGTCGACCCCGGCCGCTTCAGCGACCTCGGACTGTCGCAGGGTCGGCTCCCCGTCGAAGAGGAACTGCGCGGCGACATCGATCAGCAGCGACGGATCGAAGGCATGTCCGTCGCCGCGGGGGTCCTCGGTGCTCACGAGGACGATGCTAGTGGTCGTGCCGGCCCGGCGGCGCCCGTCTCGCGCTCGCACGACAGACCGATGATGATGCGTTACGGCTGCCGGGGTGACCCGAACGCATCACCAACCGTTCCCGCCCGGACGGAAGACGATGCGTTGCGGCTGCCGGAGCGACCCGAACGCATCACCATCGGTCCGCGGCGCGGGAGAACGTCAGAGGGTGATGTCGCCGCGCTCGGCGGCAAGGGCGATATCGGTGCGGTGGTGGGCGCCGCGGATGGAGATCCGGTCGACACCGGCGTAGGCGCGCTCGCGGGCCTGTCCGAGCGAATCGCCCACGGCCGTGACCGCGAGCACGCGTCCGCCGGCGGTGACGAGTCGGCCGTCGCCGTCCTCCGCCGTTCCGGCCTGGATCACATCGACGCCCTCGATCTGATCGGCCTCGTCGATGCCCTCGATGACATCGCCCTTCACCGGCGACTCCGGGTAGTTCTCAGCCGCGACGACGACCGTCAGCGCTGCGCCCTCGCGCCACTGCGGGAGACCCACCTCACCGAGATTCCCTTGCGCGGCCCCCATGAGCAGCGCCGAGATCGGCGTCTCCAGCAACGCGAGCAGCGCCTGGGTCTCCGGGTCGCCGAAGCGCGCGTTGAACTCCACGACGCGCACGCCCCGGCTGGTGAGGGCGAGACCGGCGTAGAGCAGGCCCGAGAACGGGGTGCCGCGCGCGGCCATCTCCTTGACCGTGGGGATCAGCACCCGGCGGGAGACATCCTCCACGAGTCCGTCCGGCGCCCATGCCAACGGCGTGTAGGCGCCCATGCCGCCGGTGTTCGGTCCGTCGTCGCCGTCATAGGCCCGTTTGAAGTCCTGCGCAGGCTGCAACGGCAGCACCGTCTGACCATCGGTGATCGCGAACAGGGAGACCTCGGGGCCGTCGAGGAACTCCTCGATCACGACCCGGTCGCAGGAGGAGGCGTGCGCCTCGGCGGCCGCACGGTCTTCGGTCACCACGACGCCCTTGCCCGCGGCGAGGGCATCGTCCTTGACCACATAGGGCGGTCCGAAGGCGTCGAGCGCCTCCGCCACCTGCTCGGGGGTCTCGCAGAGCCGCGCGAGCGCCGTCGGCACCTCGGCCGCCGCCATCACCTGCTTGGCGAAGGCCTTGGAGCCCTCGAGCCGAGCCGCCTCGCGACTCGGGCCGAAGCAGGCGACCCCGGCCTCACGGACGGCATCGGCGACCCCCGCGACGAGCGGCGCCTCAGGTCCGACCACGACGAGATCGATGCCGAGCGACGACGCGAGAGACGCCACCGCGGCCCCGTCGAGAGGGTCGACATCGTGCAGCTCGGCCACCCGCCCGATACCGGGATTGCCGGGCGCGGCATGCACCTCGGTGACGTGGGGATCGCGGGAGAGTGCGAGCGCGAGGGCGTGTTCGCGGCCGCCGGTGCCGATGACGAGCGTCTTCACGGGTCACCAGCCTACGGGGCTTCCCCTCCGGCACCGTCAGGAGTTCACTGGGAACAGGCGGAAGGAGCTCTCATGGCCACTCGACTCATCCCCTACCTGCACTTCGACGGCACGGCCCGCGAGGCGATGGAGTTCTATCGATCGGTCTTCGGCGGGACGCTCGAACTGGCTCGCTATGCCGACATGGGCGCACACGATCCGGCCGATGCCGAGCGGATCATGCACGGTGACCTCGCCACCGACCACTTCGAGCTCATGGGCAGCGACGTCCCGACGGGACAGGCCGCTCCGAGGCCGCCCGCGCACGGCGTGGCCGTCTCCGCCGAGGACAGTCCCCAGTCGAGGGAGTACGTCGAGCGGCTGGCGGAGGGCGGCACCGTGATCGTCCCACTCGAGACCGCGCCCTGGGGCAATGCCTTCGGCATGGTCATCGACCGCTACGGCATCGAGTAGATGGTCAACCTCGCGCCCTCCTCGTAGAGGTAGCTGGTCAACCTCACTCAGGCCGTGGCGGTAGCTGGTCAACCTCACTCAGGCTCGATGAGGTTGACCACCTACCGCTGCCGGCCGAACCGCGGAGCCGAGATCAGAGGAGGTCGTGGACGACGATCGTCTCGTCGCGACCGGGACCGACGCCGATCGCCGAGATGCGCGCGCCGCTCATCTTCTCGATCGCCGTGACATAGCGCTGCGCGTTGACCGGAAGGTCGTCGATCGTGCGAGCCCCGGAGATGTCCTCGCTCCAGCCGTCGAAGTACTCGTAGATCGGCGTGGCGTGGTGGAACCCGGTCTGCGTCATCGGCATCTCGTCGACCCGCTCGCCGTCGACCTCGTAGGCCACGCACACGGGAATGCGGTCGAAGCCCGTCAGGACGTCGAGCTTGGTGAGCACGAAGTCCGTGAGTCCGTTGATGCGAGCGGCGTACCGGGCGATCGGCGCGTCGTACCAGCCGCAACGGCGCGGACGCCCTGTGGTGGTGCCGAACTCGCCGCCGTTGTCGCGCAGTCGCTCGCCATCGGCGTCGAAGAGCTCGGTCGGGAACGGCCCCTCGCCCACACGCGTGGCGTACGCCTTGACGATGCCGATGACGCGCGTGAGCCGCGTCGGCGGGATGCCCGAGCCCGTGCAGGCGCCGCCGGCGGTGGCCGAAGAGCTCGTCACGAACGGGTAGGTGCCGTGATCGACATCGAGCAGCGTCGCCTGGCCGGCCTCCAGCAGCACCGTCTGATCGGCATCGAGCGCGTCGCCGAGCAGCAGCGACGTGTCGGCCACCATCGGCCGCAGCCGGTCGACATAGCTCAGCAGCTCGTCCACGACCTCGTCGACCTCGACCGAGCGCCGGTTGTAGACCTTGGTGAGGATCTGATTCTTCAGCTCCAGCGCACCCTCGACCTTGGCGCGCAGGATCTTCTCATCGAAGAGGTCCTGCACCCGCACGCCGAGCCGGTTCATCTTGTCGGCATAGGTGGGCCCGATACCGCGCCCCGTGGTGCCGATCTTGCGACTGCCGAGGAACCGCTCGGTGACCTTGTCGAGCGTGCGGTTGTAGTCGGCGATCACGTGGGCATTGGCGGACACGACCAGCTTGGAGGTGTCGATCCCGCGCGCCTCCAGACCGTCGATCTCCTCGAACAGCACGCCGAGGTCGACCACGACGCCATTGCCGATCACCGGCGTGCAGCCGGGACTCAGAATGCCGCTGGGCAGCAGGTGCAGGGCGTACTTCTGGTCACCGATGACGACCGTGTGTCCGGCATTGTTGCCGCCGTTGAACTTGACCACGTAATCGACCCGGCTGCCGAGCAGATCGGTCGCCTTGCCTTTGCCTTCGTCGCCCCATTGGGCACCGACGATGACGACTGCGGGCATGGAGTTGCACCACCTCAGGGCATGCGGAAAGCCCCGCGTGGGGCCCTTACCCCCGTATTCTAACGAAAGGCCGGGTTCGGCCGGACGGTCCGCCATCGCGAGGCCGCGTAGGCTGGCGAGACCATGCCCCGCCTCCTCGCGATCACCAACGCCTCCGCCGGCACCTCGACCACCTCGTCGATCGATGCCGCCGTCGAGGTCCTCTCCCGTGTCCACGAGGTCGACACTGTCGCGACCGGCTCGACCGACGAGCTCGACGCGGCCCTCGCCGAGCGTCCCGATCTCGATGCCGTCGTGGTGTTCGGTGGTGACGGCAGCCTGCATGCCGTCGTCGACGCCGTCCACCGCGCCGGACGGTTGGACGATCTCGCCGTCGGGCTCGTGCCGCTCGGCACCGGGAACGACTTCTCCCGGACGCTCGGGCTCCCTCTCGATCCCGCGGCGGCCGCGGAGCGCATCCTCGGGTCCGAAGGCCGGCGCATCGATCTGCTGGAGGACTTCGGCGGTGCCGTCGTGGTGAACGCGGCGAGCATCGGCCTGGGTGCCGAGGCGGCCGTGCGCGCGAAACGCTACAAGAAGCGGTGGGGGCCCCTCGGGTACGCGATCGGGGCCGCCAAGTCGGCCTTCGTTCCCGACGCCAAGGTCGAGGTGAAGATCGATGGGCGTCCGGTGCGACGCCGGCACGGGCACATCACGCAGTTGTCCGTGGGCAATGGGCGTTTCGTGGGTGGCGGGACCGATCTGTTCCCGACCGCCGAGATCGACGACGGGCAGATGGACGTTCAGGTCGTGTTCGCCCACACATTGGCCGGACGCGCCGCCTACGTCGTGCGTCTGTTGACTCGCACGACCGACGAGTCCCCGCTGGTGCACTACGAGCGCGCGCAGCGAGTGGAGGTGCACGGGGAGGGCCTGCGGTGTACGAGCGATGGAGAGATCAGCGATCCGTGCCCTGATCACACCTGGCAGATCCTACCCGGCGCCCTCACCTTCCTCGCCTGAAGGCTCACCTCCGCGGCGGTAGGCCATCAACCTCATCGCGCGTCGATAACGTTGCCGGCCTACCGCCCCAGGACGGGAGAGGTTGCTGGCCTACCGCTGCCGGCTCAGCCGACGAGGACGGCGTAGCCCTCGGGACTGGACTCGCGCAGGAACTCGCGGCAGCGATGCGCCTCGGCCTCGTCGCCGAGCCGCTCCGAGGCAGTCGCCAGGGCCGCGAGCGAACGCAGGAAGCCGCGGTTCGGCTCGTGGGACCACGGCACCGGGCCGTGCCCCTTCCAGCCGTTGCGGCGCAGCCCGTCGAGGGAGCGGTGATAGGACGTGCGAGCGAAGGCGTAGCCCTCCAGATCCCGATTCTCCGCGAGCGCCTCGGTGGCCAACAGCGCCCAGGCAGCCGTGGAATCGGGATGGGCCGTGGCGACCTCCGCGGGCGTCGATCCGGCGGCGAGAGCATCGGCTCCCGGGTCGGCGGGCAACAGGGTCTCCGGCGGTTCTCCGAGCAAGTTGGTCATACCCAGAACCTAGGCCGTGCCTGGTCATCCCGGCTCCTGGGGCGCTGCCCGGCGACGTGGCCGGCCGGTGCGACCTCCCCCCGCACCCGGGCCGGCCAGGGTGCGGCCGACGCTGTACCGCGCGACTGTCGGTGGATCGTGTCAGGGTTGGAGCGACGACGAAGGAGACCCCATGCTGCCCCTGACTCCCGGCCCGCTCCACGATGTGACCTGGTTCGACACCGAGCGCGTGCCGCTCGCGATGGCGATACACGAGCGGGTCACGATGGACGTCCTGCGCGATCTCTTCGATGCCACGTACTCGGCGATCGGCGGTGCGATCGCCCGGGGTGAGCTCACACCCGCCGGTCCCGCGCTCGCGCTGTACCGCGGCGACCCGCGCGGCACCTTCGACATCGAGATCGGCTTCCCGGTCCACACACCGTGGGCCGGGCCGGTCGTCGCGGACGGCATCACCATCGTGGCGAGCGAGTGGCCCCCAGGGCCCACTGTGGCCGTGAGCCATATCGGCGGCTACGACACCCTCGAGGCCAGCTGGGAGCAGCTCGCGGCGGTGGCCTCGTCCTCAGCCAGCGGCGAGCCCGTCGCGCTCGGCGAGCTCTACGTGACCGAGCCGTCCCCGGAGGCCGACCCGGCGACGCTGCGCACCGATCTCATGATCGCGGTCGAACGCACGAAGGGCCGGTGACGCCCCAGCGTCCCCGGCCCCTCGTGTCGTCGGATCAGAGCTTGTTGCCGGCCGACCGCAGGTTCTGGCTGGCCTCCAGGACGCGCGCCGCCATGCCGGCCTCGGCGGCCTTGCCCCAGGCGCGCGGGTCGTACATCTTCTTATTGCCGACCTCGCCGTCGATCTTCAGGACGCCGTCGTAATTGCGGAACATGTGGTCGACGACCGGCCGTGTGAAGGCGTACTGGGTATCGGTGTCGACATTCATCTTGATGACGCCGTAGTCCACCGCCGCCGAGATATCCTCGGGCAGCGAGCCCGAGCCGCCGTGGAACACGAAGTCGAAGGCCCGGTCGGTGCCGAACTCGGCGGCGACGGCCTCCTGGGCGTTCTTCAGCACCTCGGGACGCAGCTTGACGTTGCCGGGCTTGTACACGCCGTGCACATTGCCGAAGGTCAGTGCCGTCAGGTAACGGCCCTTCTCGCCGAGGCCGAGCGCGCGGACCGTCGCGAGGGCGTCCTCGGTCGAGGTGTAGAGCTTCTCGTTGATCTCCGCCTCGACACCGTCCTCCTCGCCGCCGACGACGCCGATCTCGACCTCGAGGATGATGCGGGCAGCCGCAGCCTTCTCGAGCAGCTCCTGCGCGATCTCCAGGTTCTCGTCGAGCGGCACGGCCGAGCCGTCCCACATGTGCGACTGGAAGTACGGCAGGCCGCCGCCTCGGACGCGTTCGGCGGAGGCCTCGATGAGCGGGCGGACGAAGCCGTCGAGCTTGTCCTTGGGGCAGTGGTCGGTGTGCAGGGCGACGTTGATCGGGTACTTCTTGGCAACCTCCTGCGCGAAGGCGGCAAAGGCCAGCGATCCGCTCACCATGTCCTTGACCGTGGGGCCGGAGAAGTACTCCGCGCCGCCGGTGGAGACCTGGATGATGCCATCGGACTCCGCCTCGGCGAAACCGGCGAGCGCGGCATTGAGGGTCTGCGAGCTCGAGACGTTGATGGCCGGGAAGGCGAACGAGTCGCGCTTGGCCTTGTCCAGCATCTCGGCGTAGATCTCGGGAGTTGCGACGGGCATCAGTTCTCCTGGTGTCGAAAGCGGGCGCTACCGCCAGTATTCCAGCCCGCTGGTGCCTCGCTCGCCCTGGACCGGTCAGAGCAGTTTGTAGGCGGCGCGGACGGCGACGTGCAGGGGCGACCAGACCGACGAGAACGGCGGGGCGTAGGCGAAGTCCAACATGATGAGGTCGTCGACCCGCATCCCGGCAGTGATCGCGGTCGCGGCGGCGTCGATGCGCAGCCCAGCGGTCGGCCCGCCGACGATCTGGACACCGCGGACCTGCCGGGTGCGACGGTCGGCCAGCAACCAGACGGTCATCGGCTCGGCCCCCGGGTAGTAACCGGCCCAGGTGGTGGTATCGATGGACACGCTGACCGTGTCCCACCCCAGCTTCTCTGCCTCGGCGGTCGAGACACCCGTGCGGGAGATCTCCAGATCGCAGAAGCGGGTGATGAAGGTCTGGACGACTCCCGGGAACGACCACTCGGGCTCGCCCCCGAGGATCGCGGCCTCGATCCCGGAGGCCGCGACCATGCCCTGTTTGTTGGCGTGGTCGCCCAGCGGGAGGTGCAACAGTTCGCCCGACTGACGGTCCCGGACGGCTGAGCAGTCCCCGGCCGCCCAGATCCCGCGTGCGCGATCGGCGCACTGATACTCGTCGACGACGATCGCGCCCTTGGGCCCCAGGGGCAGTCCCGCCTCCCGGGCCAGCTCCGAGCGCGGCGTCACCCCGAAGGCGAGGATCACCAGATCGGCGTCGAGGACGGTCGAGTCGTCGAGTTCCACGCCCGTCACCCGGCCGTCCTTGGTGCGGAACCCCGTGAGCCGGCGATTGCCATGGAAGCCGATCTGCCTGGCAGCCATCTGCTCGTGCACCCGCTCTCCCACGAGATTCTCGAACTGGGCGAGGGGGAACTCGGTGGCGCTGATGACCGTGGTGTCGAGACCGAGTCTCAGGCAGGCCTCGGCCATCTCCGTGCCGATGAACCCGCTGCCGGCGACGACGACCTTCTCGGGCTTGCGATCCAGCTGGCGCAGGATCTCCTGCCCCTGCGGAATGGTGGTGATGGGCGCGATGCCCTCGGCATCGGCACCCTCGACCTCGGGCCACACCGGTTCAGCACCGGTCGCGATGAGGAGATGGTCGTAGCTCAGCTCTCCGTCGGTGGTGGTGAGCACCTTGGCATCGGCGTCCAGCAAGGTGGCGGTGGCCCCGAGGCGCAGGTCGATGCCGTTCTCGCGGTGTTCGTCGGGCGACCGGGCAATGAGGTCGTCACACGACTCGACCTCGCCGGCCACCCAGTACGGCAGTCCGCACGCCGAGTATGAGGTGAACTCGCCCCGCTCGATCACCACGACCTCGTCCTCGTCACCGAGACGTTTGACCAGTGCGGACGCGGCCGTCATGCCGCCGGCGTCACCCCCGACGATCACCACACGAGAACCCATGCCCCGAGCCTAGGTGGAACCCGTCGAGGCTGGGCTGCGTGATCCCGTCGTCAGCAGATGAGAAAGCTGGCGATCCCGGCGTAGACTTTCGGCTATGGCATTCGAGCGGATCCAGGTCGATCCGAAGAAGATGGGCGGTGTGCCCATCATCCGCGACCTTCGCATGCCCGTTGCGACGGTCGTCACGATGGTGGCGGACGGGCGCACGACTGAGCAGATTCTCGCTGACTTCCCCGAACTCGAGGCCGAGGACATCAGGCAGGCTCTCCGCTTCGCGGCCGCCACCTTGAACGAACGGCATCTGCCTCTTCTCACTGCATGAGACTGCTTCTCGACCAGAATCTGCCCTGGCAGCTCCGAGGTCTTTGAACGGATCGGTGTTCGATGTTGTCGACACGCGAAGCCTCGGCCTACAGCGAGCAGACGACGAGGAGATCGTCGACGTCGCCGCGGAGGAGAACCGCACCATCGTTTCTGCCGACACCGATTTCGGCACCATCTTGGCGACACGCCAGGCGCAAAAGCCCTCCTTCGTGCTCCTTCGTCGAACACAGGGTCTGTCACCCGAGACCATTGCCGCAGTGCTTGCCTCGAATCTGCCGGCGTGTGCAGTTGAGCTGCACGAAGGTGCAGTCGTGGTGATCAGTGACGAGGTGGTGCGTGTGAGGTCCCTGCCGATCGCCCTCAGCACACCATCGAGCTAGGCGGAACGGGTGACGGCGTGCTGGCGGATCCAGGCGTGCATCGCGATGGCGGCCGCGGCACCCGCGTTGATCGACCGGGTCGAGCCGAACTGCGCGATGGAGACGGTGCGGTCGCTCGCCGCACGCATCGCCTCGGTGATCCCGGGGCCCTCCTGGCCGAAGACCAGCACACAGGCGCGCGGCAGCTCCGTCGTCTCGAGGGGCACCGAACCCGGCAGGTTGTCGACGGCGATCAGCGGCAGTCCCGCGTCATGCGCCCACCGCGCGAGGTCCTCCACCCCGTCGTGGTGCCGCACGTGCTGATAGCGATCGGTCACCATCGCGCCGCGCCGGTTCCAGCGCCGCTTGCCCACGATGTGCACCTCGCGCGCGGCGAAGGCATTGGCCGTCCGCACGATCGAGCCGATATTGAAGTCGTGCTGCCAGTTCTCGATGGCCACGTGGAAGTCGTGACGGCGCGCGTCCAGGTCGGCGACGATGGCCTCCATCGTCCAGTACCGATAGCGATCCACGACATTGCGCCGGTCGCCGTGCCCCAGCAGCTCCGGATCGAATCGAGGGTCATCGGGCCACGGACCCTCCCACGGTCCGACGCCGATCTCGGCATCGCTCACGCGGCGCCGTACTCCTCGCGGTACGTCCGCATCGCGTCCAGGCGCTCGGCGAAGCGCGCGGTCTCCTCGAGATAGGCGATGATGTCGTCGAGCGTCACGATCGCACGGACCGGGACGCCGCGGGTGCTCTCCAACTCGGCGATCGCCGACTGGTCGCTCGTGCCGCGCTCCTGGCGATCGATGGCCACCACCACGCCCGCGGGTTGCGCACCGACGCCGCCGAGGAGATCGAGCACCTCGCGGATGGCGGTGCCGGCGGTGATGACATCGTCGACGATCAGCACCCGTCCCTCGACCGGAGCACCGACGAAGAGCCCACCTTCACCGTGATCCTTGATCTCCTTGCGATTGAAGGCCCAGGGGACGTCACGGCCCTCGTCCGCCAACCCGATCGCCGCGGCCGAGACGAGCGGAATCCCCTTGTATGCCGGCCCGAGCAGGACATCGAACTCGAGCCCGCTCTGCGCGATGGCCGCGGCGTAGAACCGGCCCAGAGCCGCGAGCCGGGCTCCGGTGTCGAAGCTCCCGGCGTTGAAGAAGTACGGCGAGGGACGTCCGGACTTCAACGTGAACTCGCCGAATCGCAGGACATCGTGCTCGATGGCGAACTCGATGAACTCGCGCTGATAATCGTGCATGGGCTCAGCCTAGTGATGTGTGGAGACCGCTCCGTCCGGTGACGGCGGTATCGCGAGTGGTGCCATCGTGCCCGCGGCAGCTCGCGGCAACCGGAGCAGGGTGCCGGGGACACCCGCAAAGGTCAGCCGGCGTCGCTCTTGGTCTGCACGTCCACCAGCTCGCCGACCGCGACACTGCGGTCGTCGGTGTGGAAAAGCTCCGAGCACGTCAACAGCGTCACGAGCTTCTCGGTGGGCTCGACGCCGGCGGCATCCGGCGACGGCACCGGCTGCAGCGGCCACGTGGTGCGGAAGTCGACGCGGGTCGCATCGCCGTTGTCGCGGAGCCGGTAGGTGAAGATCTCGGTGCGCGTCTCGACGATGATGTCGTCACCCGCTTTGAGATCGAAGAAGTGGCGGAACGGCTCGCCATGCGTGACACGGTGGGCGGCGAGCACCAGATTGCCGACCTCGCCCGGCTTGGCGCCCTCGGGGTACATGCCGATGCCCTTCGCGAAGGTGGGATCGTCGAAGCCGAGGAGGATCGGCACCTCGTAGTCGGCACCGAATCGCGGAACCCGCAACAACCCCTCGCCCTTGATCTCCGTGGCATCGTCGCCGCGATCCCAGTCCTGGACGATCGTGGTGCGCAGCGACTCGTGCTCCTTCTTGGCCAGCCAGGTGGTACCCCAGTACTGCCAGGCCACATAGCCGAGCACGGCGAGGCCCGCGATCACCAAGGCGAGGCCGAGGGCCCCGAGAGCGCGGCCCGAGCGGCGCGAGGTCGTCTGCGTCGTCACCATGTCAGTCTCTCATCTCGGGCCTAGGTCGTGTTGCGGAAGTCGGCGTGATTAGCCCGGGCGGCATCCGCGCCCGGCTGACAAGGCCGAGGACCGAAGCCATACCAGGTGTCGTCTCGCGAGGGCCGAGAACGCCGTCAGACGGGATGCAGGGTCGTCCGGGCGCCACGCGGACTTCCGCAACACGGCCTAGAGTGGGTACTGTTCGCTTCCGGGGACCGGACGCGAGATTTCTTTTCCCGAAAGTGCTTGCCGCCCTGCACCTGGTGTGTATAGTTGAACATGCAGCACAGAGGTTCCCTCGCAGCTGCCGACGGCCCGCCGTTTCACCCCCCGAGAACGGCGGGCCGACCTCTGTCTTCAGCACCTTTCAGCGCGGACCGCGGGTATCGTCGTAGCCGATGAAGACCTCCAGCGCACGCCTCACCGGCCTCGGCACCACGATCTTCGCCGAGATGACCGCGCTGGCGCAGCGCACCGGGGCGATCAACCTCGGCCAGGGCTTCCCGGACACCGATGGACCCGACGAGATCCTCACCTACGCGGCTGACACCGTCCGAGGTCACGGACATCACCAGTACGCCCCCGGCATCGGCATCCCCGAGCTGCGCCGGGCGATCGCCGAGCATCAGCACCGCTGGTACGACCTGGTCGTCGATCCCGATACCGAGGTCATCGTCTCCACCGGCGCCACCGAGGCGATCGCCGCGTCGCTGCTCGGCCTGCTCGACCCCGGCGACGAGATCGTCGTCCTCGAGCCCTACTACGACTCCTATGTCGCGATGATCCAGATGGCCGGCGCGACGCGGGTCCCCGTCACCCTGCGCACCCCTGACTTCCGCGTGCCGCTCGATGCCCTGCGGGCCGCGATCACCCCTCGGACCACCGCGATCCTGCTGAACTCGCCGCACAATCCCACCGGGGCGGTGCTGAACCGCGGGGAACTCGAGACGATCGCCTCGGTGGCGGTCGCGCACGACCTCGTCGTCATCAGCGACGAGGTCTATGAGCACCTCGCCTTCGACGAGCCGCATGTCCCGATCGCCACGCTGCCGGACATGCGCGAGCGGACGATCACGATCTCCAGCATCGGCAAGAGCTTCTCGCTGACCGGCTGGAAGGTCGGCTGGGCTACCGGTCCCGCGGAACTGCTGCGCTCGGTCATGGGGGTCAAGCAGTTCCTCTCGTACACCTCCGGCGCGCCGCTTCAGCCCGCCGCGGCAGCGGCGCTGGGGGCCGATGACGCCTACTTCGAGGCCTTCCGGGACCGTCTGCGTGGCCAGCGCGATCTGCTCTGCGACGGCCTGCGCGATATCGGCTTCGAGGTCTTCACGCCGCAGGGCACCTACTTCGCCACCACCGACGTGCGCTCCCTGGGCTATACGGATGGCATCGATTTCTGTCGCCGGCTTCCCGAGCTCGCGGGCGTGGTGGCGGTCCCACAGGAGGTCTTCTACGACGACCGAGAGGCCGGCCGGCCGCTCGTGCGCTGGGCCTTCTGCAAACGCCCCGATGTCCTCGCCGAAGCCCTCGACCGGCTGTCCGCCCTCACCTGAGCCTCGGCTCCTGCCGAGATGTGGCCACCTGTGGCCCGTTTCACCACACCCGAACCGGCCACAGGTGGCCACATCTGGACAGGGAGAATGTGGGGTATGGAGTTTCGGTTCGGCGGTGTCCTGTTCGACTGCGACGGTGTGCTCGTGGACTCCCTCGAGGCCGCCGGTGCCGCGTGGGACGTCTGGGCGGAACGCTATGCCCCGCAGTTCGACTACCGCACGCAGATGCGCCACGGTGTGCGCGCCGCTGACATCGTGGCCTCCTTCGTGGTCGCCGACCGGAGGGCGGAGGCCGAGAGCTTCCTGGAAGAGGCCGAGATCGAAGGGGCGGCGGGAACGCACGGCATCGCCGGAGCGGCGAGCCTCACCGCCGCTCTCCCCGGAGGCCGATGGGCCGTCGTCACGTCGGGGACGAGCCGCCTCGTCCGCGCCCGCCTCGACGCCGTCGGCATCGCCCGGCCCGAGCACATCGTCGCCGCCGAGGACGTCACCTACGGCAAGCCGGACCCGGAGCCCTATCTGCTGGGCGCCAAGGGTCTCGGCCTCGAGCCGTCGGTCTGTGTCGTGTTCGAGGACGCGCCGGCCGGGGTCGCCGCCGCACGGGCCGCGGGAGTCGCCGCCGTGGTCGGTGTCGGGGACCACCTCGAGGGAGCCGAGGTCGACGCCCGCGTCGACGACCTGCGTCAGGTGCGGGTGGCCGGGGACACCCTCATTCTCGAGTCCCGCTGATCATTCGACGCCGGGATTGAGCACCCGGCGCAGGAACCGCCGCGTGCGCTCCCGCTCGGGATCGCCGATGACCTGAGCCGGCGTTCCCCGCTCGATGACGACACCATCGTCGAGGAACAGCACCTGATCGGCCACCGCCTCGGCGAACCGCACCTCGTGGGTCACGATCAGCATCGTCCATCCCTGACTCGCCAGATCGCGGATCACGGCGAGGACCTCACCCACGATCTCCGGATCGAGGGCCGAGGTCGGCTCGTCGAACAACACGACGCGCGGCGTGATCGCCAGTGCACGGGCGATGCCGACCCGCTGCTGCTGTCCTCCCGACAGCTGCGAGGGATACGCGTCCTCCCGATCGCCGAGACCGACCTGCGCCAGCAGCGCACGGCCCTCGGCGACCGCCTCGTCGCGCGGGCGCCGCTGAGCGGTGACCGGGCCTTCGATGATGTTCTGGAGCGCGGTCAGGTGCGGGAAGAGGTGGTGTTGCTGGAAGACCATGCCCGACTGCGCACGCAGCCCCCTCAGGATCGCCTCGCGGCCGCGTCCCGATGCCGGCAGCCGGTCGAAGTCGACCTCGACATCGGCGATCGACACGATGCCGCTCTCGGGGACGTCGAGGGCGTTGAGACAGCGAAGCAGCGTCGTCTTGCCCGAGCCCGACGGTCCGAGCAGAGCCGTGGCCGTGCCCTGCGAGGCCTCGAGATCGACGCCGCGCAGGACGGAACGGTCACCGAAGGACTTGTGCAGTCCGTGAGCGCGTAACAGCGGCGGAGAGGAGGTCATGTCACGTACCGATCCAGTCGACGTTCGAGCCGGTGCTGGGCCCGCGACAGCAGCCAGCACACGATCCAGTAGTAGAGCCCGGCGAAGGCGTACAGCGCGAGGAACTCGTTGCTCTCCCCCGCCGCCACCTGAGCGACGCGGAACAAATCGGTCACCAGCAGCACCGAGGCGAGCGAGGTGTCCTTCACCAGTGAGAGCAGGCTGTTCGAGAGCGGCGGGACGGCCGTGCGCAGGGCCTGCGGCAAGATGATGCGCCGAAGCGTCTGGCGATAGTCCAGGCCGATCGTGCGGGCGGCCTCGGTCTGTCCTCGAGGCACGGCCAGGATCGACGACCGGATGATCTCGGCGGCATAGCCGGCGACATTCAGGCTGAAGGTCGCCACCGCGGCCGGGAAGCGATCGAAGGTGAGTCCGAGCTGCGGCAGGCCGTAGAAGACGACGAAGAGCTGGAGGAGCAGCGGCGTCCCGCGAATGATCGAGACGAACGCCCCCGCCGGCCAGGAGAGCCAGCGGGTCCGCGAGATGCGGGCCAGGGCGACGCCCAGCGCGAGGATGAGACCGAGGACGAAGCTCGCCGCGGTGAGCGGGATCGTGACCTTGACGAGCGCCAGCGTCATCGGCCACGCCTCGGCCCGGAGTACGTCCCACATCGATCGCCCGCCGCGCCCCTCGGTGGTCGCCTCGCCGCCGTCCTCGATGGACACGTCGGCACCGAAGTAACTGTCGGAGATCTCGGAGAGCGTGCCGTCCTCGCGCAACGAGTTCAGCGCCCGGTCGGCCTCGTCGCGCAGGGCGGCGTCGTCCTGCCGGAAGACGAGTGCCTGCTCGGAGGTCTCCTGGTCGGCATCCGCGGCGATCTTCACCGCGTCCGAACCGGTGGTGGCGAGGTAGTCGAGGACGGCGATGTTGTCGTTGACGATCGCATCGACCCGGCCCTGCACCAGCAGCTCCGCGGCCTGGGCGAAGCCCTCCACCGCCTCGACATTCGCGCCGGCATCGCGGGCGATCGCGGCCCAGTTGGTGGTGCTCGACTGTGCAGTGGTCTTGCCCTTCAGATCGGCCAGGCTCTGGATCGAGTCGTCATCGGATCGGGTGACGATCACACCCCGCGAGTAGGTGTACGGCTCGCTCAGCGCGTACCGGGCCTCGCGCTCGGGATTGATGGAGACCTGATTGGCGATGATGTCGACGCGACCGGCATCCAGGGCGGGGAAGATCGCGTCGAACTGGGTCTCGACGAACTCCAGCCGCCAACCCGCGCGCTCGGCGACCGCCTCGATGACCTCGATGTCGTAACCGGTCAGCTCGTCGGTATCGGGATCGCGGTAGGTGAACGGCGGATACGTGCCCTCGGTGCCGACGCGGAGGACTGGATCGTCCTGCTCGGCCGGCATCGCCGTCGCCGGTCCACCGAGCAGGAGCGTCAACAGGACGGCGAGCGCCATCGACCAACGGACGGCACGCGACATCGCTCCCCCTCGGTCAGACTCTCCCCCTGGCCGCGCGGCACGGGCGACAGCGGCGAGCACGGCCCTCAGTGTAGCCCCGGCAGTCCCTCACGGCCCGTCGTCTCAAGGCGCCCGACCACCGCATTGGCATCGCCCCGGCGCGCGGTCGCACATGGGCGGTGAATGAGCAACCATCACGCCTCGAACAGTCGTCCGTGGCAAGACCGGTGGGTGACCCCGCACCGCCCTCGATCCACGACGCCGGGGCGGTACACCATCAACCATCCTCGCGGCGCACCCCGCCACGCACCCCAGACCGATGGTTGACCACTCACCGGGATCCGGCCTCGGCACAAGACGGTGCACCATCAACCATCCCGATCGCAGTGTGGTTGAGCACTCACCGCGATCGATACGGACCCGATACAGGTGCGCCATCAACCACCGCATCGGGCGAAGGTTGGTTCACCACTCACCGCCCTCGGGAAGGGAGCGAGGAGGTCAGGAGAGGGGGGTGGTCCAGGCGTCGTAGCCGTAGACCCAGTCTCCGTCGCCGGAGTCCTTGAGCCATTCGTTGCCGCGTGAGCCGATCTGGATCGTCGCCGTACGGTCGTGGCGCGCCTCCTCATAGGCGCGGAGACGGTCGGCGAGCTCACCGGGCTCGGCCAGCGCACGGGCGAGCACCACGGCATCCTCGATCGCCTGCCCGGCGCCCTGCGCCATGAACGGCATCATCGGATGGCAGGCATCGCCGAGCAGGGTCACCCGATCCGTCGACCAGCGCGGCAACGGGTCGCGGACGTAGAGCGCCGACTTCAGCACCTCGTCGACCGCGTCCAGCAGCCGCCGGGCCTCGGGATGGAAGGACGCATACATCGAACGCAACTCATCGGAGTCACCCGGCGTGGTCCACGACTCCTCGAGCCAGCTGTCCTGCGGGGCGGTGGCGAAGATGAAGACGTCCTCGCCCCGGTTGAGTGGGAAGGTGACGATCTGCGTCTGCGGATCGGGCCCCCACCACTTGGTGAACGTTCCGAGATCGGCCTGATCGGAGAGCTTCTCGGCCGGCACGACCGCGCGGAAGGCGACGACGCCGGTGAACTCCGGATGCTCCTGTCCATGGACGGCGGTGCGGACGGCCGAGTGGATCCCGTCCGCACCGACGACGAGATCCGCCCGATGGGTCGTGCCGTCGACGAAGCCCAACTCGACAGCATCCGCATCCTCGGTCAGCGAGGTCAGTCGCTTGTCGAGCTGCAGGGAGCCCTCCGGCAGCGCCTGCTGCAAGGCCGCGAGCAGGTCGGCCCGGTGCATCGTCAGCTGCGGGGAGCCGTAGGCCCGCTCGGCCGCATCGGACATCTCCAGTCGCGAGGTCACCTCGCCGGTGTCCCACGTGCGGCTGAGGCGGTGGGTCGGCCGGGCAGCCGTGCGCCGCAACTCCTCGCCCACACCGAGCCCGTCCAGCGCACGGACGGCGTTCGGGGTGAGGTTGATGTCGGCGCCCACCCGGCCGAGCCCCGGGGCCTGCTCGAAGACCCGGACCCGGTGTCCGGCATTGTCCAGCGCGATGGCCGCGGCCATACCGCCGATGCCTCCGCCGATGATCGCGATATCGCGCTCGGCCATGTTCGTCTCCCTCATCTGGTCAGGCCACCCGCACGTCCGACGCATCGTCCGGCGTCGCGGTACCGCGCAGCAGCCGCAGTACGTGTGCTCGCGCATGGACGAACTCGGCCTCCTCCTTGGTCGTGATCTGATCACGCGGACGCGCCAGGCCGACGTCGATCACCTCGGCGACGGTGCTCGGCGGCTTGGAGAGCACGATGATCCGGTCCGCCAGATAGACGCTCTCGTCGATATCGTGCGTGACCACCAGCACCGTGATGTCGAGCTGCGCCTGGATCGACAGCAGCAGGTCCTCCAGCTCCGCGCGGGTCTGGGCGTCGACTGAGGCGTAGGGCTCGTCCATCACCAGCAGCCGCGGCTGGCAGGCCAGCGCCCGGGCGATCGCGACACGCTGCTGCATGCCCCCGGACATCTGCCACGGGTACAGCCGGCCCTTGCCGTCGAGGCCGACGGCCTTGAGCGCCTCCTCGACGCGCTGGGCGCGTTCGGCCTTGGACGTCCGGCGGCGCAGCGGGAAGGCGACATTGTCCTCGACCCGCATCCATGGGAACAGCGAACGCGAGTAATCCTGGAAGACCATCGCGAGTCCCTCCGGCACGCCGTTGACGACCTCGCCGTCGAACAGCACGCGACCGCTCGTGGCCTCCTCGAGGCCGGTGATGATGCGCAGGAGCGTGGTCTTGCCGGCCCCCGAAGGACCCACGATGACCGACACCTTCCCGGCCGGGATGGTGGCGCTGATGTTGCCGACCGCGCGATTCTGCCCGTAGGTCTTCGAGATCTCGTCGAGTACCAGCTCCGCGGGGGCGGGGGTCTCGGTGGCGTGGTCAGTCATGCTGAAGGGTCACTCCTCTGTGCCAGGCCAGGACCCGGCGTTCGATCTGGACGAGTAGGACGTTCAGGACGATGCCGATGAGCGCCAGCGCCACCAGCACGGACCAGAAGCCCGGATAGTCGAAGTTCCGTTGGTTCGCGACGAGCAGATTGCCGAGCCCGTTCTTGGAGCGCTGGAGCTCGGAGATGATCATGAGGATCAGCGAGAGCGAGAGCGCGACCCGGACACCGGCGAAGATCTTGGGGGCGGCGCCGGGGAGCACGATGCGGGTCAGCACATCCCACGAGGAGATCTTGAAGACCGAGGCGACATGGGCTCGCGCGGTGCCGATGCTCTGCACGCCGTCGATCGTGTTGAACAGGATCGGCCAGACGATGCCGAAGGCGATCAGCAGCACCTTCGGCCAGTCGCCGGTGCCGAACAGCAGGAAGAAGACGCCGATGAGAGCCGGCGTCGGCAGCGAGCGTCCTAGGTGCACGAGCGGCTGGAAGAGCGCCGCGAGCACCGGCTGCAGGCCGAGTGCGATGCCGAGCCCCACGCCGACCACCACGGCCAGCCAGAAGCCGAGGGTGGCCCGCCACAGGCTCGGGATGAGGTCGCCGCGGGCGACATCGCCGAGGAAGAAGTGGCGTGGATCGGTGCTCAGGAAATCGCTGATCACCCGCTGCGCGACCTCCAGCGGAGGCGCGATGAACAGGCCGTTGGTCTCACTGCGCGAGCCCAACCACCAGAGGAAGGCCAGCAGGACCGGGACGATCAGCCGGATGGCCGCGGTCTTCAGCAGGGGTCCGAGACGATGGGGCAGACGCGTGGACGGCATCGCCGTCGATTCGTCGTGGGTCATGGAGGTCACTGAGCCAACCCCTCCTTCCAGCCGAAGGCCAGTCGATCGATGGAGGCGAGGACGCCGGTGACGAGCACACCCAGCACACCGGCCACGAGGGTCGCCGCGTAGACGCCGTCGAGATTGCTCGCATTGGTGCTGGCCACCAGGATGTAGCCGCCGATGCCCTGCCCGGAGCCGAACAGCAGCTCGGCGCTCACCGCGACGATCAGTCCGATCGAGGCGGCCACGCGAATGCCCGTGAACATGAAGGGCAGCGCGGCGGGGAGGCGGATCTGCATCAGGATCCCGGCGCGCGAGACGTGCAGCGTCCGGGCGGTCTGGATGGCCACCGGATCGACCGCACGGGCCGCGTACATGGAGTTGAAGAGGATCGGCCACATGCACGCCAGCGCGACCGTGAGCGAGAGCGGCAACATGCCCGCGCCCAGGATCAGGACGAGCAGGGGCCCGACGGCGATCGACGGCAGCGGGCGGAGGATCTCGACCGGCAGCAGGAACATCGAGAAGATCGTCGGCACTGCCCCCATCAGGCCGCCGAGGATGATGCCCACGACCGAGGCGATCACCAGTCCGAGCAGCCACTGCCGCAGCGTGAAGCCGATCTGGGTCCAGAACTCGCCATCGCCGAGCAGGTTGACGACCTGGCCGCCGACGGCGCTCGGCAGGGGCAGACCCTCGCCGGAGAGCAGCCCTGTGCGGATCACCAGCTCCAGCACCGCGACGAAGCCGACCACGCCGACGACGCCCAGGACCACCTGGGTGCGCCGCGTGAGCGGATCGTGGATCAATTGCATCGAATCAGTCCTCTGGTGGTGTGGATCGTGCCGCGCGGAGCCTGGGACCCGCGCGGCACGGCCCGGGGGACGTCAGTCCTCGTTGACGATCGTGAACTCGGACGCGTCATAGCCCTCGTCGATGATTCCCAGCTCGGCCATGAAGTCGGCGATGTCCTGCATGCCCTCGACACTGAGCTGCACGTCGAGCACGGGAAGGTGCATCTCGGCGGTCGCCTCGGGGTCGGCGTCCGTCGCCTCGGGCCACCAGGAGCGGAACTCGTCGTCCTTGCCCTCCATGTCATCGCGGGCGGCGTTCAGCGCCTTGGCGAAGCGCTCGACGGTGTCGGCATCGGAGTTCGCGAACTGGGTGCTGGTGACGAAGGTCGAGACCGGCAGGCCGACCGTCTCACCCTGCACGAGATTGGCCACCTGGCGAAGACCCGCCTGTCGCGCCGCGGTGGCGTAGGGCTCGGGGAGGTAGCCGGCCTCGATCGATCCGTTCTGCACCCCCGCGACCATCTCGGGGAAGGGCACCTCGACCCACTCGGGCTCGGCGTCGACGCCCTCCTCCTGTGCGTGCCG
Source organism: Aeromicrobium piscarium (assembly GCF_007421815.1). Taxonomy (GTDB): domain Bacteria; phylum Actinomycetota; class Actinomycetes; order Propionibacteriales; family Nocardioidaceae; genus Aeromicrobium; species Aeromicrobium piscarium. Next base: position 27,491 of record NZ_VLNT01000020.1, read on the forward strand.
GGCGAAGGTCACGTCGCCGATGTTGTTGGTGGTGTTGATGCCGACGGTCGCGCCGTCGAGGTCCCCGAGCTCCTCGATCGGCGACTCGGGGGTGACGAAGACGCCGAGCTCGTCCTCGCCGAGACCGCTCACGAGGGCGACGGTCTGGACCGGGGCGCCCTGCGCGCTGGCCACGGTGGAGCTGATGGCATTGGAGAAGGCGAAGTCCAGCTCGCCGGCCACGACCTGCTGGATGCCGACCGGGCCGCCTTGCAGCGGCTCGAAGGTGACCTTCAGGCCCTGCTCCTCGTACTGGCCGTGGTCCTCGGCCCAGTAGACCGGGGCGTAGTCCGCGAGCGGCAGCACGCCGACGGTGATCTCGGTGAGCTCGTCACCGTCCCCGCTTCCGTCGCCGCCGTCACCCCCGCAGGCAGTGAGTAGCAAGGGCGTGGTGGCGGCGAGGGCCGCGAGCTTCCAGCGTGTGCGCATCCGTGAACTCCTGGGGGGTGGACCGGGGTGTGTCCCCGATCACGTCGCTGATGTCGCACCAGTGTGGACATCTTTTATCTAAGAGGTCAAGCTCTAAGAGACTTTTTTTACCTGCCCGACATCAAATGAGAGACAACTACCACTGGATCGAGTACCTTTTGTGAGGGTAGGCAAACCACAGACGTGACCCCACCCGCGAGGTACTGTCGGGTAGCGCCCGAGGACGGTGCGACACCTTACCGCTGAGGAGATTTCGACAATGGCGACATCGCGCCCCAGGCGATCATCGGACCTGGTCGACCTCATCATCGACCAGTGGAGCCGGGAGATCCCCGATCTGGACGTGGGTAGCATCGGCGTGCTCGGACGCCTCCACCGCTGCGACCTGCGTTACCAGGCGCTCGTCAGCGAGATCCTCGCCGAGTTCAACCTCACCACCGCCTCCTTCGACGTGCTCGCCTCCTTGCGACGCAGCGGCCCGGACTACCGGCGCACCGCCGGGCAGCTGGCCGAGATCGGCCTGGTCAGCAGCGGCGGCATCACCCAACGCATCGACCGACTCGTCGACGCCGGCCTGGTGGAGCGCTCCAAGGAGCCGCACGACCGCCGGATCGTCTACATCCAACTGACCGCGGAAGGCAAGGACCTCATCGATACCGTCCTCCAGCGGCACTTCGACGAGCAGAACACCCTCCTAGCGGGACTGAACCGGGCCGAACAGCGTCAGCTCGCCCAGCTGCTGTCGCGACTGGAGGTCTCCCTCGAGATGGCCGAACGCCGCCGCGACGAACCCAACCTCGACGCCGGCTGACGGAAGGCTGAGGGCCACGTTCGGTGGTTGAGTAGGAAGCTCGCTCAGCGAGCGACCGTATCGAAACCATCCCCACCCAACGTGGCCTCGATACGCGTCGGCCGTGGACGGCCTTTGGCTACTCGACCACCGAGGGCCGGGTCGGTGGTTGAGTAGCCCGCGAGGAACGAGCGGCGTATCGAAACCACCTACCGCAACCGTGGTCTCGCTGCTCGACCACCGAGGGCCGGGTCCTCCCTTGGGCTACTCGACCACCGAAGGCTCACCGCCAGTGTGGTCTCAGTGGCGGCCCCAGGGGATGGGCTCGCCGGTGAGATCCCAGTACAGGCTCTTCTGCCGCATGTACTGGGCGATGCCGTCGCGGCCCTTCTCCGTCCCCAGGCCGCTCTCCTTGTGCCCGGAGAACGGCGTCGAGATGCTGAACTGCTTGTAGGTGTTGATCCAGACCGTTCCCGCCTCGACGGCCCGCGCGATACGCCAGGCACGCCGGTAGTCGGCGGTCCAGATGCCGCAGGCGAGACCGAAGTCGTTGTCATTGGCCTGGGCGATGAGCTCGCTCTCGTCCTCGAAGGACAGCACCACGGCGACGGGGCCGAAGATCTCCTCACGGCAGATGGTGTCCTCATTGCGGACCCCGCCGAGGATCGTCGGCAGATAGTAGGCGCCCTCGGACAGCACCTCGTCCTCGGGCACACGGGCTCCGGTGAGCACCTGCGCGCCCTCCTCGACCGCCTGCCGCACCATCTCCGCAACCTGATCGCGATGGTCGTGGTGGACCATCGGGGCGATATCGGTCGCCGGGTCGGTGCCCGGGCCGACCCGCAGCGATTCGGCACGCTCCACCAGACGGCGCACGAACTCGTCGTAGACCTCGGCATGGACGAATACCCGAGAGCCGGCGATGCAGCTCTGCCCGCTGGACGAGAAGATCCCGTACGCGACGCCGGCTACGGCTTGATCGAGGTCGGCATCGGGGAAGACGATCGTCGGCGACTTCCCGCCGAGCTCGAGCGTGACGGGCATGACCTTGTCGGCGGCGACACGACCGATGCTGCGACCGGTCGTGGTGCCGCCGGTGAACGAGATCTTGCCGACGCCCGGATGGGCGACGAGGGCATTGCCGATGATGCGCCCCGAGCCGGGGAGCACCGACAGCAGACCCGGCGGGAGACCCGCCTCCTCGCAGATGCGGCCGAGCAGCAGGGACACGAGCGGTGCCCAGACCGGCGGCTTCAGCACCACCGCATTGCCCGCCGCCAGTGCCGGAGCGACCTTCTGCGCGTCCGAGGCGATCGGCGAGTTCCAGGGGGTGATCGCCGCGACGACCCCATAAGGCTCGTGCACGGTCATCGTGAGACTGCCGCCGCGCTGCGGGGTGACCGACTCCTCCATGGTCTCGAGGGCCGCGGCCATATAGCGGAAGGTGCCGGCCGCGCTCGCCGCGAGGGCGCGGGTCTCGCCGAGCGTCTTGCCGGTGTCGGCGGTCTGGACGCGGGCGATCTCGTCGGCGCGCTCCTCGATGAGATCGCCGATCCGGTACAGCACACGGGCCCGTTCATGGGGCAGCAGATCGCGCCAGCCGCTCTCGCGTGCCGCGGCGTGGCCGCCCGCGACCGCCTCCTCGACATCCTCGAGCGCGGCGCCGTGGAAGGCGTGCACGACGGCACCGGTGGCGGGGTCGCGCGTCTCGATGAGGTCGCCGCCGCCACGGCGCCACCGGCCGGCCACGAGGATCTCATCGGACCACCCGGTGACCGGACCGATGCCGTCGACCGTGGATAGAGTCATGAAAATCTCCTTAGGGCAAAGATATTTTTGAAGGACCGGTGAACCCTGGGAAGCTGGGCCGATCGGCTTCTCACGCGTGCTCGGATATCGCTTTTCTCAGCGATCACGCCTTGACGCGCAGCGTGACACGCCTCATAGTACTAAATATCTTAGCTCTGAAACAACAGCTTGAAGGAGTCACCCGATGACCACCACCGATGCGAATGTCGACGCCAACCCCGAGCTCGAGCAGCTGATCGATTCCTGCATTGCCTCGCGTGAGACCCGCAACGAGGACTGGGACACGCTCGGCTTCCAGGCCCAGAAGGGCGGCGATCGCTTCCGCCGCGCCCAGATCCGCTACGTCGGCTCCGGCGCGACGGGCAACCACGAGGGCGATGACAACATCATCCCCTCGAAGGGCTTCACCTTCTCCAACATGCGGCTCCCCTCCGGCGCGGTCGGCCCCGAGCACACGCACAATGACGTCGAGGAGGCCTTCTTCGTCCTCGAGGGCGAGGTCGAGGTCACCGTCCACGATGTCGAGGACGGCACCAAGACCGCCACCCGCGTGCTCGGCTACCGCGACCTCATCGTCGTGCCGGCCGGCGTGCCGCGCAGCCTGCGCAATCCGGGCACCGAGGACGCGCTCTTCTGCGTCATCATCGGCACCCAGAAGCCCCAGCTGCCGACCTACCCCAAGACGTCGGAGATGTACGGCGTCACGCGCGACTGACCCGATTCACCACCACAGGGAGGCACACCTGCGATGGACACCAGGAATGATTCACGCGAGCTGCGCGTCAGCCAGATGCGCTGGGAGGCCGACGGCGTCCTGAGCGTCCGGCTCTGCGACCCGTCAGGAGAGGAACTGCCCTCCTGGCAGCCCGGCGCTCACCTCGCGCTGCATCTCCCCGGGGGTCTCGTCCGGGAGTTCTCTCTCTGCTCCGATCCGCAGGACCGCGACGGCTGGACCGTCGCGGTCCTGCGGGAGCCGAGCTCACGCGGCGGCAGTGCCTATGTGCACACGCAGCTGCGCGTCGGCGACCTGATCACCGTCGACGGGCCCCGCAACAACTTCGGCCTCGAGGACGCCGAGCGCTACCTGCTCATCGCGGGTGGCATCGGCATCACCCCGATCCTCGCGATGGCCCGCGAGCTGGAGAGCCGCGGCGCCGACTGGCGCATGCTCTACGCCGGCCGCTGGGTCACCACCATGGCCTTCCTCGCCGAATTGGATCGGATCGGCGCGGGCAAGGTGGAGCTGCATGCCGACGACGAGGCCGGCGGCCCGCCCGATCTGGCGGCGACCCTCGCCGATGTCGACGGCCGCACCCTCGTCTATGTCTGCGGCCCCGAGCCGCTGCTCGCCGCCGTCGAGGAGCAGCTGGCCGATCCGGGCCGCCTGCGCCTCGAGCGCTTCAAGGCGCCCGAGCCCATCGCCCCGCCCGAGGGCGGGGATCAGCCCTTCGACATCGTCTGCGCCGGCTCCGGCCGCCGCATCCACGTGCCGGTCGACACCACCGCGCTCGCCGCGCTGGAGGCCGCCGGGGTCCCGATGCCGAGCTCCTGCACGGAGGGCATCTGCGGCACCTGCGAGACCGGCGTGATCGCCGGCACCGTCGACCACCGCGACTTCCTGCTCACCGAGGACGAGAAGAGCGCGCAGACGACGATGTTCGTGTGCGTCTCGCGTGCGCTCACCCCCGAGCTCACCCTCGACGTCTCCTGATCCTTCGACCCCTTTGGAGCCCACCGTGACCGATTCCGTGATCGTCAACCCCGGACCTCCCGTCGCCACCGTGCGCTCGCTGCGCTCGGTCTCGCTGCTCGTGCCCGATCCCCAGGCGGCGATCGACTTCTACACCGGCTCATGGGGACTCAGCGCCGTCGACCAGGGCGATGACGTCGCCTGGCTGCGCGGCACCGGCGAGGAGCACCACATCCTGCACCTCGGCCACCATGAGGAGAACGCCCTCGGCCGCATCGTCTTCGCCGTCGCCACGCGCCGGGAGGTCGACGACGCTGCCCGCGCGCTGGAGGCCCTCGGCGTGCCGATCATCCACGAGCCCGGCCCGCTCGACGATGCCGCGGGCGGCTACGGCGTGCAGTTCGTCGACCCCGAGGGACGCCTCATCGAGCTCAGCGCCGACCGTTACGCGGTCACCGCTCAGGACGCCAACGGTCGCGAGGCGATCCCCCGCAAGATCGCCCACGTCGTGCTCAACACCGTCGACATCGACGCCGCCTGTGCCTTCTACACCGAGGTGCTGGGCATGCGGATCTCGGACTGGTCCGAGCACCAGATGGCCTTCCTGCGCTGCAATAGCGACCACCACGTCATCGCCTTCAACCAGGCCCCGTGGACCTCGGTCAACCACGTCGCCTACGAGATGCCGACCGTCGACCACTTCATGCGCGGCATCGGCAAGCTCAAGCAGACCGGTGTCAGCCCCGAGTGGGGGCCGGGTCGCCACGGACCCGGCGACAACACCTTCTCCTACTTCACCGATCCGGCCGGGCTGGTGTGCGAGTACACCTCCGAGGTCGCGCAGATCGACGAGGACAGCTGGCTCTGCCGCGTGTGGAAGCGAACCCCCGAGCTGTCCGATCAGTGGGGCACCGCCGGTCCCCCGACCGAGAAGATCCGCCGTCACATGGCCGGCATCCCCGACTCGGGCCACCTCGCCCGCCTCTCGACCACCGCCTGAGCGAGCACGACGATGAGCGAAGCCGTAGCCGTTCCCGTGCCAACCGCGCCTCGTCCCCGCGAGGGCGACCTGCGGGTCGTCGTGCTGGGCAAGGGGGCGATCGGGGCGCCGGTGCGCGAGGCGCTCGCGTCCGGACATGTCCAAGGGGCCCAGCTGACCGCGATCGTCGACCGCCGCGGCGCGACTCGGCCCGATGGCGAGCCCATTGAGGGCGATACCTGGCTGGGCGAGGCCGATCTGGTCGTCGAGGCGGCCGGGCAGCCGGCCGTGGCCTCCCTCGGGACCTCGGTCATCGCCGCCGGGGTGGACCTGCTCGTACTCTCCATCGGCGCACTCGGCGATGAGGACCTGCACGACCGGCTCTCTGCCGGGCCCGGCCGGCTCTACCTGTCGACCGGGGCGATCGGGGGACTCGACGTGCTCCGGGCCGTCGCAGATGCAGGCACACTGCAGTACGCCCGTATCGAGACCACCAAGAAGCCCCGGACGCTGATCCAGGACTGGATGTCCCAAGGCCAGCGCGCCGAGCTGCTCGACGCCGTCAGCCGTGTGGAGGTGCTGCGGGGAAGCCCCCAGCACATCGCCGGCGCCTTCCCGGCCTCCGCGAATGTCGCGATGGCTGTGGCGGCAGCCGCGGGCTCCCGCTCGCTCGTCGAGGCAGCGGTCTTCGCCGACCCCACATGTACCGTGACGACCCACGAGATCACCGTCGAGTCGACCACCGGCACCTATCGCTTCCAGATCGCGAACCGGCCGTCTCCGGAGAATCCGGCGACCTCCGGTCTGGTCCCGCTCAGCGTGCTGCGTGCGATCCGCGACCTCGCCGGGCGGAAGGAGACCGTGCTGTGACCGGCCCCCAGCCCACCGATGTCGCCGTGCGTACCTGGGCCCCCTCGGGTTCCTCTTCTCCCCGGACGACCCCGATCCTCCTCCTGCACGGCATCGGCGGCCGCGCCGACGCGTTCTCGGCGATGGGCGAGCTGCTCGCCGAGGCGGGCTGGAACACCGTCGCCTGGGATGCTCCCGGCTACGGCGCATCCCCCGACCCCGGTGCCGACATGCCCGGGGACGATGCTCCGGGCACCTATGTCGACGCCGTTCTCCGGCTCCTGGACGAGATGGGTGCGGCCGAGGCTCACCTCGTCGGCGTCTCCTGGGGTGGGGTGATCGCGACCCACGTCGCGGCGCGCGCCTCCGAGCGGGTCGCCTCCCTCACCCTCATTGACAGCACCCGGGGCTCCGGGACCACCGAGGAGAAGGCCGCCGGGATGCGAGCGCGGGTCGACGAGCTGATCGAGCTCGGCGGACCCGACTTCGCGGCGCGCCGCGCCCCCCGGCTGCTCGCCGACGGCGCCGACCCGGCGATCGCGGCCGAGGTCACCGACCACATGGGAAGCGTCCGCGTGCCCGGCTACCGTGGCGCCGCCGAGATGATGGCCCAGAGCGACACCGGTCCGCTGCTGCCGACGCTCCGCGTACCCACGCTCGTGGTGGTCGGCGACGAGGACCGCGTCACCGGTGTCGACGAGTCCCGGCTGCTCGCCCGCGAGATCCAGGGAGCCCGGTACGCCGAGATCGCCGGCGCCGGCCATGCCGCCTCCCAGGAAAGGCCCGCCGAGGTCACCGCCGAGCTGCTGGCCTTCCTGTCCGACCTTCCCGTCGCCGAGGGGATGAGCCGATGAGCGAGACTCCGCTGTACGTGGTCACCGGCGCCGGGCGCGGCCTCGGCCTGGCGATCGCCGAACGCCTCGGCCGCGACGGCGCCCGTATCGTGGTGGCCGAGCTGCGCAGCGAGGTCGCCGAGCAGGGGCTCGCGCATCTGGCCGGCCTCGGCATCGAGGCGCACCGGGTCGACACCGATGTCGCCGATGCGGACTCGGTCTCCGCACTGGGCGAGGCCGTCCGCGCCCTCGGCGGCGCGCACGGCCTGGTCAACAACGCCGCGCTCGCCGATGGCGTCGGCGGCCTGCCCTTCCACCAGATCCCCGAGGACGCCTTCAGTCGCGTTCTCGACGTGAACGTCCGCGGCACCTGGCTGGTGTCTCGCGCCCTCTACTCGCAGATCGCGCAGCATCGCGGAGCGATCGTCAACCTCGCCTCGGATGCCGCGCTCTACGGCTCCCCGCGCCTCGCGCACTACATCGCCTCCAAGGGAGCGATCATCTCCATGACCCGGGCGATGGCCCGCGATGCCGGGCCCGACGAGGTGCGCGTCAACGCGGTCGCCCCCGGGCTGACCCGCGTCGAGGCGACCGAGACCGTGCCCGACGAGCGCTACGACCTGTACCGCACGGGCCGTGCGCTCGACCGCGACCAGACCCCGGAGGACATGTCCGGGGCCGTGGCCTTCCTGCTGTCCGACGATGCCCGCTACGTCACCGGCCAGACGCTCGTCGTCGACGGTGGCTTCGTCATGCACTGACCTCGATCTTCGACTGAAAGGGAATGCGATGGATCTGCGACTGCGCGACCGCACCGTCCTGGTGACCGGTGCCAGCTCGGGCGTCGGGCTGGCCACCGCCCGGATGCTGCTCGCCGAGGGCGCGAATGTCGCCGCCTGCGCACGGGACGCCGAGCGCCTCGACGCGACCCTGCGCGCCGCCCAGGCCGACACCGAGGCTCCGGGCCGGATCCACGCGGTTTCCGCGGATGTCACCGATGCCGCCGCGATGGGCTCCTTCGTCGACTCCGCCGTCCAGGCCTTCGGCGGCATCGACGGTGTCGTCTGCAATGCCGGGCGCTCGCTCATGGCGACGATCGACGAGACCACCGATGACCAGATCCGCGAGGAGTTCGAGCTGAAGCTGTTCGGCGTCCTCAACATCGTCCGGGCTGCGGCGAAGCATCTCGCGGCCTCCGAGGTCGCCTCGGTCGTGGCGGTCAACGCGATCCTCGCCCGCCAGCCCGAGGCGAAGCTGGCGATCACCTCCGCGGCGCGCGCTGGACTGCTGAACCTCACGCAGACGCTCAGCCACTCCCTCGGCGCCGACGGCATCCGCGTCAACTCCGTGCTGCTCGGCCTCGTCGACACCGGCCAGTGGACCCGGCGGTACGAGTCCTCCGGCAGCGACCTCGACTACGCCGAGTGGACCGGCCGGCTCGCGGCCGACCGGGGCATCGTCCTCGGCCGGCTCGGCACCGCCGAGGAGGTCGCCTTCCCGATCGTCTCGCTGCTGTCCCCCCTGTCCGGCTACACCACCGGCGCCTGTATCGACGTCGGCGGCGGCGTCGCCCGCTACGTCTGACCCCCAGGAGAACCCATGTCCGATCCTCAGCAGCCCACCGGCGGCGACATCCTCGTCGACGTCATGCGCCGGCATGGTGTCGAGGTCGCCTTCGGCGTCGTCAGCATCCACAATCTCCCGCTGGTCGAGGCCGTCGATCGCGAGCTGCGCTTCGTGCCGGTCCGGCACGAGGCCGCCGCGGTCAACGCGGCCGACGGGTACGCCCGGGCGACCGGCCGCTTCGGCGTGGCGATCACCAGCACCGGCACCGGCGCCGGCAACGCCGCCGGCTCGATGCTCGAGGCACTCTCCGCCGGCAGCCGCGTCCTGCACATCACCGGTCAGATCGACAGCGAGCATCTCGGCTCCGGCCGCGGGGTGATCCACGAGGTGCCCCGTCAGCTGCAGATGCTGGAGTCGATCTCGCGCTTCGCCCGCACGGTCGAGCACGTCGACGACGCCGAGCGGGTGCTCGAGGACGCCATCGCGGATCTACAGACCCTGCCCCATGCGCCGGCGAGCATCGAGTGGCCGATCGACCTGCAGTATCTCGGGGAGCCCGAGCGCCAGGTCGCGGCCTCACCCGTCATCGGCGAGCCGCGCAGCCCCGAGGACGACGAGATCGAGGCCGCGGCAGCCCTGCTGCGCTCCGCCCGACGCCCGCTGCTGTGGGCCGGAGGCGGCGCACGCACGATCGGTGCTCCGCTGCGCGAGCTCATCGAGCGGGTCGGGGCGGGCCTGCTCACCAGCAACGCGGGACGCGGCAGCGTTCCGGAGGACCACTCCCTCGTGCTCGGCAACTTTGCCTCGAACCCGGGCCTCGACGAGCTCATCGGCGATGCCGACCTGCTACTGAGCATCGGCACGCACTTCCGGTCCAATGAGACGCGCTCCTATCACCTGCCGCTCCCTCAGACCCAGATCGCGATCGATGTCGACGCGGCGGCCATCGGCCGGGTGTACCCCGCCGAGGTCGGCCTCGTCGGGGACGCGGCTGAGATCGTCCCCCGGCTACTCGCGGCGCTCGGCGACGATGCCGGGGCCGAGGCGGGGTGGACCGATCGCGTCACCGCCACGCGCGAGAAGGTCCGCACGGTGATGACCGAGAACATCGGCGCCTATGGCGACATCTGCGCCGCGATCGACGAGGTCCTCCCGACCGGATCCATCATCGCCCGCGATGTGACCATCCCGTCCAGCTCCTGGGGCAACCGGCTGCTGCCGATCGTCGACCCGCGGTCGAACATCTTCCCGCTCGGCGGGGGCATCGGCCAAGGGCTGGCGATGGGCATCGGGGCGGCGGTCGGCCGACCGGACGTGCCGACCCTGATCATGGCCGGCGACGGCGGTCTCGTCGTCCACCTCGGCGAGATGGCGACGCTCGCCGGCGAGGCGCCCTGGTGCGTGCTCGTCATCTTCAACGACGGCGGCTACGGGGTGCTGCGCAATCTGCAGGAGGCGCACTCCGGCGAACGCCACGGTGTCGACCTCTTCACCCCCGACTTCGGCGACCTCGCCTCCGCCCTCGCGCTGCCCTACGCGCTGGCCCGCGACGCGGACGAGTTCCGCAGCGCGCTCCACAAGGCCGTCGACCTGCGCGCCCCGATGGTGATCGAGGTCGACGTGACCGCGCTGTCGCCGACGCCGGCCCCCTTCGTACCGCCGGTGCACGTCCCCGAGCGCCCCACCGCAGAGCCCCGCAGCAAGGAGGAAGACCGTGACTGAGACCCCCGTCAGCCCCCACGGCGTCGGCGCGATCGATTCGCCCGAGGCCGCCGTGCTGACCCTGCACAGCCACGAGAGCTGGTCCCGGCCGAGCCTGGAGGAGCACACGCACCTCACGGTGAGCTTTGAGGCCGGCCAGGACCTCGACCAGCGCACGTCCGCGGCCGCATCGACGGTCGAGGAGTTCGGCTCCCCCGTGCACGTCGTGGCCAGCGGCCCCGACGGGGCCGTGGCCGTACGGCTCGCGGTCACCCGTCCCGATCTCGTCAAGTCACTCGTGCTCGCCGACTGCAGCCCGGCGAACGACCTCGGCGATGTCACCGACGATCTGCCGTCCGTGACCGTGCCTGCCCTCGTGGTCGCCGCCTGCCCGGACGGCACCAGCGGACTCGAGGAGTCCCAGACCCTCGCCGGACAGATCCCCAATGGCGTCTTCGTCGTCATCGACCACGTCGAACTACCCGCACACGACTCGCGGCCGGCGTCGTTCAGCGCGTGGTCGAACTCGTTCATCTCCATCGTCGAGGGCCTGCGATCGCTGGACAGCGACGCGGTCACTGTCTCTTCGGCTCCCGCTACCCCCGCTTGATCACCACCGGAGGAATCATGGAAACACCGCTGTACCTCGAACCGATGCAGACCCGGGACGAGCCGCCGACGCCCTATGAGACGAAGCTCGCCGGACTCATCCACGCGATCTTCGCCGAAGGCCACGAGACGCTTCCGGCGCTCGTCGAGGCCCTCAACGAACGTGGTTCCACCGCGCCGGACGGCAGCGCGTGGACCGAAGAGACCTTCCGTGCCGAGATGCGACGACTGGGAGAATGACATGAGCACCCTGACCACCGCGCCGCGCGTCAACTCCGCGGGCAAGAACTCCGGACCCCTCACCGTCGAGGAACTGCAGGCGACCGGCCTCCGCGACCACTGGTACCCGGTGCTGCCGTCGCGGCTCGTGAAGCCCGGCGAGATGCAGAAGGTGACCCGGCTGGGCAAGGACTGGCTCGTGTTCCGCGATGCCGGGGGACGCGTCTCGGTGCTCGCCGATCGCTGCCCGCACCGCAACGCCCCGCTGTCCATCGGGCAGCACCTGGGCGACCGGGTGCGCTGCCAGTACCACGGGGTCGAGGTCGATCCGACCGGCACCGTCGTCAAGGTGCCCGGCATGCCGGGGTGCGCGTTGGAGGGCAAGCAGGCCACGCTGAGCCTCGAGGTCGCTGAGGGCGCCGGCGCGATCTTCGCCTGGTTCCCGGCGACTCCGGACAGCAAGGCGCCCGAGCTGAAGCTGCCCGACCGCCTCGCCTCCGACGAGCACACGCACTTCCTCAACTATGTCGAGTGGAAGGCCCCCTGGCGCTACTACCTCGACAATGTGCTCGACCCGATGCACGGGGCGTTCCTGCACGCGGACTCGCACTCGATGTACCGCGGCGACACGACCGCCCGGTTCCGCATCCGCGAGACCGATCGCGGGTTCTTCTTCGAGAAGACCGACCAACGCGGCCAGAACTTCGACTGGGTCGAGTACGTCGAGCAGAACGGCCTCTCCTATGTCGACCTGGAGATCCCGTACGGCCCGGACGCCGGCCCCGGCGGGCCCTTCGGCATCGTCGGCATCCCCACGCCGATCACCGAGAACGTCACGGCGGTGTTCCACTGGCGCACACGGGAGGTGACCGGTTGGGAGGCCGAGGTGTGGCGCTTCCTGTACAAGACCACGCTCGAGGAGAAGCACTGGGAGGTCCTGGAGCAGGACCGGATGATGCTGGAGAACTTCGCCGTCGACGCCGATCAGGGCGAGCACCTCTACCAGCACGATCTCGGAGTCGCGCGGATCCGGCGCATGTTCCAGGCCGCTGCCCGTGAGCAGGCGAAGCGCATCGCCGGCGAGGCATGAGCGAGCGCGGCGATCTGGAGGGGAATGACGACGGTGAGCTGATGCTCACCGTCGTCCTCCGGCACGACCAGTCCCGTCACCTCGAGGAGTTCCAGCGCCAGTTGGACGAACGCGAGTGGTGGACCGGTTTCCCGCCCGAGGGTGTCGAGATCGTCTCGTGGGTGGTCGCGGTCGGTCTCGGCCAGATCGTGACGCTGCGGCTGCCCTCGGGCCGGCTCAATGCCGTCAATGTGGAGCTCGAGCGGCGCGCGTGGGGCACCTTCTCGACCGAGGTCTACGCGACCTACGACTTCGTGCCGGTGCGCGAGCGGCTCACGCGCGAGTCCATCGCGCGCCGGGCGACAGACGGGCGGGAGCGAGCATGACGGCGATCAACTCACCCGAGGTGGCCGAGCCGCCCCGGCCTGACATGTTCAGCAATGCCCGGCTGGTCGGCGGCCAGCTGTTCCTCTCCGGACTGCATGCCGGTGACGGCTCGGGTGGGGTGCTCGGCGACGGTTCCACCTATGACCAGGCCCGACAGACCTTCATCAAGATCCGGCATCTGGTGGAGGCGGCCGGCGGGGTCATGGACGATCTTGTGACCCTGCGGATCTATCTGACCGATATCGGCGAGAAGGCCGAGGTCGGCAGAGCACGTGCGGAGTTCTTCTCCGGTGACTTCCCGTGTTCGACGCTCGTCGAGGTCAGCGCGCTCGTCGACCCGGTTCTCACCGTGGAGATCGAGGCTCAGGGCGTGCTCGGCAGCGCCGCGCGCCGCTGACCGGCAGAGGCGATGCCCCGGCCCGGAGGGAGGGTCGGGGCATCGCCTCTGTCCGCATCGGAGCCCGATGCGCCATGATGGAGTGTCAGCCGATCGAAGGAGCCGAGTTCATGTCGACACCGCCGCCGACCGACCCCGGACGGGGTTTCCGCATCACCGGGATCGTCTTGACGATCGTGGGCGCGTTGACGGCGGTGGTGTGCGTCGGCGGGGGCATCGCCCTGGGCGTGATCGGGATCGGCGGCAGTGTCTCCAAGGTCGGCGACGGCGAAGTGATCTCCGGGGCCGGCCAGATCACGCTGGAGGCCGACGAGGACCTGCAGCTGTACCGCCGCCAGGGCGACGCCACTCCCTCGTGCACCATGCAGACTCCCGACGGCGAGCCGCCGGCACGCGGCACCAGCCAGTCCAGCAGCGTCACCGTGCACGGTGACACCTGGCGGAGCTTCGACTCCTTCCGCACGACGACGGCGGGCGACTACCGCCTGAGCTGCACGGGCGGCGACGTGCTGGTGGCACCGCCGCTGTCGATCGGTGGGATCTTCGCGGGTGTCGGGGGCATCCTGCTCGCCGTGTTCGGCGGCCTCGGCGGGGTGGCCCTCCTCGTCGTCGGCATCATCCTGTGGATCATCGGCCGGTCGCGGCGGCGCCAGGCCGGACTCGCCTGACCCGGGCACGTTTCACCCTGCCGGGTAGGGGGTACCAGATCGCCGCGGCCCCGCGCCACGGTCACTCCCACCTACCAGTGTTCGCGGGGCCGCACCGCCGTCACGCACGGCAGAGTGGTCCCGCCTCTCGGGACGGGACCACTCAGTGCGCGTCGGCGGCGGCACGCAGCATCGAGTACACCGTCGGCCCCCGATCGATAGGAGTCGTGGCCGTGAGACGGAAGCCGAGACGCTCGTAGAGTCGCACGTTGCGCTCATCGGAGGTCTCCAGCGCGACCGACGCGCCCGGATCGAGTTCCGCGACCACGTCCAGTCCGGCGGTGGTGATCCGCGACCCGAGCCCCTCGCCGCGGTGGTCCGGATGAACGCCCAATGTGGCGAGCTCCCACGCTCCCGTCGGCGGCGAGGGGGTGGCAGCACCCGCGACAGCGTCGAGACGGTCGCCGTGCAGCGCGACGATACGCCCCAGCGCCGCGCTTCCGGGCTCCGGAGCACTGGGAGGGACGAAGGCGATCACGGCGCGCACGCCTTCGTCGACGAGGACGAGCCCGTGATCGACGGCGTGGGCGAGATAGATCGCCTGGAGCTCCTCGAGCCGCCGTGGATACTCGTCCTTCGGCACGGTCCAGCGGGTCCAGGGATAGTCGTCGAAGGCGGCGGCAAGGGCCGCGGCGGCTTGGACGATCTCGTCCTCGGTGCAGCGGCGGAAGGGAGAATCCACCCGCTCACGCTACTGGTTCAGAGGTGGGTCACGACCATCGCGTCAGGACGCGGGCGGTGTGTCGTCGACACCGCGGTCGAAGACCCAGTCCTGTCCGTCGAAGCGCCAGATCTCCCAGCGCTCGAAGAGCTCGGCGTGATCGAACTTCTGCAGTTCGACCCATGCGAGTGCGTCCTCGGGCTCGATCCAGTCACCTTGCTCACTGCCGGCCACGGCACCGTCGAAGTCGTATCGGACACGGAGCGTTCCCACCTGTGGTTCCACCCTCGCAACCTACTGCGGGAATCGAGCACGCGCTCAACGGAGCGATCTCTTCGCATCCCTCTCGAGTCCGCGACCACCTCGTAGAGGCTGGCGGCGGAAGCTTGTGTCCTTTCACTATACTTTTGATAGTAAGTATCTCCTTCATAGTTAGGATCTTTTCATGGCACACGTCCTCGTCTTCGGCGTCACGGGTTACGCCGGCCGGCACATCACCGCTGAGCTGCTCAGCCGCGGCCATGACGTCACGGGAGTCGCCCGCGATGTGTCGTCGGTGGATGATGGCGTCACCGCCCGTGCCGGCTCGATCTTCGATGCCGACCTCGTGCGCGATGCCGCGCGCGGTGTCGACGAGATCGTCGTGGCCCTCCCGGCTCGCGCGCTGGAGGAGAACGGCTCACGGCTCATCGACGCGCTGCCGACTCTGATCGAGACAGCGATCGCCGAGAACGCGCGACTGAGCTTCGTCGGCGGGGCCGGATCCCTCGATGTCAGCGAGGGCGGACCGCGCCTCTTCGATACGCCCGATTTCCCGGCCGACTACCGCACCGAGGCCACCGAGCACGGGGCGATCCTCGATGCCCTGCGCGAGACCGATGACGACCTGGACTGGTTCTACGTCAGCCCGGCCGCGAGCTTCGGTTCGTGGAACCCCGGCGAGCGAACCGGCGAGTTCCGCATCGGCGGCGACGTGCTTCTCACCGATGCGAACGGCGATTCGAGCATCTCCGGTGCCGATTACGCGATCGCCTATGTCGACGAGATCGAGAACCCCCGGCACCGCCGGGCACGCTTCAGCGTCGCATACTGAGAGCTCGATGATTCGAGAGGACGCCGTGAGCGAGGAGCCGGACTTCGATCCGTATCACCCCGACTGTCCCAGTAGGCAGTTGGTCGACCGGGTGGGCGATCGCTGGACCATTCTCGTGACCGGCGTGCTCTCGGACGGCCCGGCCCGGTACGGCGAGATCGCGGCGAGTGTCGGCGGAATCTCACCGAAGATGCTGTCTCACACCCTCAAGGCGCTCGAACGCGATGGCCTCGTGACCAGGAAGGCATATGCCGAGGTGCCCCCTCGTGTCGTCTACGAGCTCACCGACCTCGGCCGAACACTGCGCCCGGTGCTGCTCAGTGTCGAGGCGTGGGCCCGCGAGAACGCGCCCGCGGTGCTGTCAGCACGCGAGCGGTACGACGCGAGCTGACCGGCGCAGGCACCGGCGGCAGCCCGTTCAAGCTGGAGGGTCGGAATCTCCTACCGACCCGAGGGCCTCGATCAAATTCTCGAGGTCATCGACCATCTGTGGGAGATCGTCGGCGGAGGTGGCGACCAAGGTGGCCACGTCGATATCCCAATAGCCGTGGACGATCCGGTTGCGCAGACGGGCTGCAGCACGCCAGGCGATGTGGGGGTGAGAGGCTCGGAGCTCACTGGGCACCTGGCTGGCCGCCTCACCGAGAACCGTGAAGTGCCACAAGAGGGCGGCGCGCCGAAGATTCTCCTCCTGAATCTCCTCGACCTCGCGCTCTCCCACCAGGTCGCGAATCATCACCGCGGCGTCGCGCATCTCGCGCACCAACAGGAGTTCACGCCGCATAGAGGGGCTGCGCGTCGGCGAGCACCTGCGCGCGGATGTACTTGTTGATCGCGGTGCGCGCGACGAGGTCGACCGGCCGGCCGAAGATCACCGCGAGTTCGTCTTCCAGCTCGAAAAGCCTGAATCCCAGCCGAACTCCGGGCTTCAAGACGTACAGCAGGTCGACATCGCTATCCTCGTTGCTCTCATCGCGGGCGATCGAGCCGAACAGCTCAAGGGACGCGACACCATAGCGCTCGCACACATCGCGCAGGCGCTCCTGGTTCACATCGATAGCCGACACACGCCTAGGCTAATGGAGCCGCCTGTCGGAATCGAACCGACGACCTTTTCATTATGTGCCGAGCAATCCATCAGAGCGATCCCTACCGTGCACCCCTGCCCGAAGGCGAACCAACGACGCGAAACCCGCAGGTCAGACCAAAGAGCTCTCGGCCTGAATGACAACGATCGCTCGTCATCTTACCAGTTACCTCGATCCAGCTCGGGAGATTTCGGAGCACCTGCCCGCCCACATTTCGCCCACCGATCAAGTCATCCTGAGATCCACGGCACCAACCGCCACAGAGGCCACGAGCCTCGTGGACGATCCAGATCCAGCTTGCGCAATCACTCGAACAAATGTTCGAATAGATCCATGGTGACCCCCTCTGATCCAAGGTACGCCGAGACCGAGTACTTCAATGGCTACGAACGCGGACGCACGATCTGCTTGACCAAAGGTGCCGACTCCGCACGGCGATGGCTGCAACTGAACCCCACGCCCGCTCCGTTCCGGTCTGGGTATTCGCGAGCCCTCTGGGATTGGGAGGACGCCAACGGCCTGCCGCACGACCCTCTCGAAGGCGCGTCCTAACAATCGACCGGCCGCTTCGCCTCCCAAACGTTCCACACGGTACGTGCTCCACTCCGTCTCGATAGAGCTTTCCAGCAGACGCGACGAGCAGACCTCTTGCTTCCTTAAGGAAGCGGTGACTCAATGGGAGGTGGTGAAGCTCCGGCGGGCCGCGATAGCGACTTGAACCGCCCCAGGTTCGCTGCCGCTCCTATACGGGTTGCGGCTCTCGGTTGAGAGTCGCGTAGTGGGCTTGCTCGAACTCTGTTGGTGTCATCATGCCAAGCGACCCGTGCAAGCGCCTGGTGTTGTACCAGTCGACCCATCCGGCGGTGGCGTACTCGACGTCGGCGATGGTCCGGTAGGGGCCGGCGTGGAAGACCGTGGTGCGGATGCACTCGGTCTTGAACAGGCCGATCACGCACTCCATCAGCGCGTTGTCATACGCATCAGCCACCGTCCCGATCGAGGGCAGGATGCCCTCGTCGGTGAGGTGGTCGGTGAACGCGATCGACGTGTACTGGCTGCCGGCGTCCGCGTGACCGATCAGCTCGCCGGGCACGATCGGGTGGCCTTCGCGGCCACGCTGCCACAGCGCCATCCGCAGCGGGACGTCGACCAGCTCGACGGCCTTGGTCGAGCCGATGTTCCAGGCGATGATCTTCTGGGCGAAGACGTCGAGGATGAACGCGACGTAGACGAACCCGGCCCAGGTCCTGACATAGGTGAAGTCCATGACCCAGGTTCGGTTCGGGGCCTCGGCCGTGAAGTTGCGGTCGAGCAGGTCGCCAGCTCTCTTGCCGTCCTTGCCGGGAATCGTGGTCCGGATCCCCTTGGAGCGTCGAACCCCTTGCAGGGACAGGGTCCTCATCGCCCGGTCCACCGATCCAGGCGAGGTGCCCGGGCTGGCGCGCTGCACGAGCGCAGTCATCTTGCGACGGCCGTACAGTCCCTCGGGAGTCATCCGACGCACGCCCTCGTGGTCGATCCTCCAGGCCAGGTCTCGGACCTGGTTGGTGACGATGGCGTCGCTG
>NZ_VLNT01000021.1 GCF_007421815.1 Aeromicrobium piscarium
GCTCTGCCACCTCGCTGGCGCTCACACCGGGCCGGGTGCCGTCCTCGATGTCGGCGGCCTTCAGCCAGTTCGTGAGCGTGGCCTCAGCGATGCCGAAGTCCTCAGCGATCTGCTTCAGCGTGGTCTTGGAGTCTCGTCCACGGGCGACCGCGACCACGTCATCGCGGAACTCTTGCGGATAGGGAGCAGGCATAGCGACATCCTCTCCTCTGATGCTGCGCACCAGAAGTCAGTTGTCACCTACGGCTGCATCACGCCCATCCGACTCTCTGAGCCCTTCGCCGCCCTCACACCAGAACCCACATCAACTGATGTCAGGTGTTCTAGTACGTCTGAAATTGTGGAGCTGAGGGGACTCGAACCCCTAACCCCCTGCTTGCAAAGCAGGTGCGCTACCAATTGCGCCACAGCCCCCGGTGGGGATCAGACCGAATCGCTGGCCTGAGCCCAGGCGTCCTGGCCGCCGGAACGGCGCCGCCAGAACAGGAAAGCACCCGCGGCCACGGCGATGAGAACGACGATCTTCTTCATGGTGAACCTCCAGGGTGCGGTGGGCCTAGCTGGACTTGAACCAGCGACCTCTTCCTTATCAGGGAAGCGCTCTAACCAAGCTGAGCTATAGGCCCGCAACAGCGTTGAACTCTACCCTACGTCCGCGACGTGCGGACCGTCGGGGTGGTCTCAGCGCTGATCCTCCAGGAACGTCACCTTCAGACCACCCAGAATCGACGCCGACAGGTTGTACAGATGGGCGGCAATCGTGGCCAGCGCGGTCATGAACACGACATTGAGCGCAGAGAGCACGAGCGTGAGACCCACGAGACGGCCGAAGCCGAAATAGTCGGAGACATCGAAGGATCCGGCGTCGTCGCTGAGGATATTGGTGACGCTGTCGTTCAGCGCACCCCAGACGCCGGTGATCTGCAGAACGACCCAGAACACCGCCATGGCCACCACGGCCACGATCATCAGCGCCACCGAGATCACGAACGCCAGACGCGTCACGGACCACGGTTCGATATAGCGCAGCCGCAGCAGTGCGCGTCCCGGCTCGGTGGCGTCCTGTTCGACCTCGACCTTGGTGCTCGCCGCGTCCGCCTTGCCGCGGGCCGAAACCTGCTGTTCCGCGGGCGGGGTCGCCGGACCCTTGCCCCTCAGCTTGCCTTTGAACTTCTCGGTCTTGTCCTTGACGGTACTGGTGCCCGTGCCGGTGTCCTTGGTCGTGTCCGACTCCGGTGCCGGCTTGTCATCCTTGACCGCCGGGATGACCGAGGTGGCATCCGGGCTGGACGCCGTGGTCCGGGTGTACTCGTCCTTGCTCAGACCGCTCAGCGGCTTGCGCGGACCCCCGGTGGCCGTTCCGCCCGAGGGGCGGCTCAGCGGCTGGCGCGCCGACACGCTCGGCTTCTCGCCCCCGCCCGGCTTCTTACTGGAGTCGGGCTTGCCGGTATCCGCGTTCTTGCCCTTCTCCGGGTTCTTGCCTTGTTCGGGCTTGGCCCCAGCTGCCTGCTTCTTCGCCGCGGGAGCCTCGGAGGCGCTCGACGACGATGGCGACGTCTTGGACGTAGGCGCAGAAGACTTCTGAGACGCAGTACCACCATCGGCCGACCCCGGCTTGGCACCGGAGGGCGCGGCCGACCCACCGGACTTCGGGGCAGATTTCTCGGCGGATTCCGGCGTGTTCTTCGCGTCGTTACCGGGCTTCTTCGGCCCGTCCTGGTCCGCCTCGACCCGCGGCATCTCCTGGGTCGGCGAGTCGCGCTTGCCTTGGCTGTCTCCCGGCGACTTCTCAGTCACTGCTCTGCCCCTCGTCGCTCGTCGTGCCTGATTCGTCCGTCGCCGCGTCGTCCTCGGTCGGGACCGTCTCGTTGTTGCGTGCGATGGTCACCACCCGGTCGTCCCCCTTGAACTTGACGAAGCTGACTCCCATCGTGCCACGACCCTTGGCGGGAACGCCGGAAACGAGGCTGCGTGTGATCTGACCGGACGCGGTCACGCTGATGACATCATCGCTGTCGCGCAGCACCAGACCGCCGACCAGCTCACCACGATTCTCGGTGATCTGCATGGCGCGGATGCCCAGACCGCCGCGCCCCTGAACCCGGTACTCCTCGATCGGCGTCTTCTTCGCGTAGCCACCGTCGGTGACGGTGAAGACGTACAGCGGATCGGATTCCTCCTCAGCGCCGGCCTTGATGACGGTCATCGACAACAGCTCGTCGCCGTCACGGAACTTCATGCCCGTCACGCCCGAGGTGGCCCGGCCCATCGGGCGCAGCTGCTCGTCATCGGCACGGAAGCGGATCGACTGGGCCTTGCGGCTGATCAACAGGATGTCGTCATCGGCCGAGACCAGCTCGGCGCCGATCAGCTCGTCGTCCTCGTCGCGGAAATTGATGGCGATGACACCCGCCTGCCGCGGGCTGTTGTAGTCCGAGAGCCGCGTCTTCTTGACCAGGCCCTTCTTGGTGCCCAGTACGAGGTACGGCGTCGTCTCATAGTCGCGGATGGCGAGCACGCGGGCGATCTCCTCGCCCGGCTGGAAGCTCAGCAACCCGGCGACGTGACCACCGCGGGCATCACGGCCGCCCTCGGGAAGGTGATACGCCTTGGCCCGGTAGACGCGGCCGGCCGTCGTGAAGAACAGGATCCAGTGGTGGCTCGTCGTCGCGAACACGTGCTGCACCGAGTCCTCGCCGCGCAGCGACGCGCCACGGACACCCTTGCCGCCACGACCCTGCACACGGTACAGATCGGTCTTCGTGCGCTTGGCGTAACCGCCGCGGGTGATCGTGACGACGACCTCCTCATCGGGGATCAGATCCTCATCGGAGAGATCGCCATCGGCCGGGATGATCTGCGTGCGGCGGTCGTCGCCGTACTTGTCGACGATCTCGGCGAGCTCGTCGCTGATGATCTGACGCTGCCGCTCCTCGCTCTCGAGGATCGCCTTCAGCTCGGCGATCTCGGCCTCGATCTTGGCCAGATCGTCGATGATCTTCTGGCGTTCCAGGGCAGCGAGGCGGCGCAACTGCATGTCGAGGATCGCGCCGGCCTGGATATCGTCGATGTCCAGCAGCGACTTGAGCCCCTCGCGCGCCTCATCGACCGTCGGGCTGCGACGGATCAGCGCGATGACCTCATCGAGGTGATCGAGCGCCTTCGCGAGGCCGCGCAACACATGGGCGCGCTTCTCGGCCTCCCGCAGGCGGTACCGGGTGCGCCGCTGGATGACGTCGATCTGATGGTTGACCCAGTTGAGGATGAAGCCGTCGAGCGTGAGCGTCCTCGGGACATCGTCGACGAGCGCCAGCATGTTGGCGCTGAAGTTGCTCTGCAGCTCGGTGTGCTTGTACAGGTTGTTGAGGACCACCCGCGCGACCGCGTCCCGGCGGACCTCGATGACGATGCGGCGTCCGACCCGCGAGCTCGACTCGTCGCGCAGATCGGCGATCCCCTGCAACCGCCCGGAGTTGACGAGCTCGGCGATCTTGCGCATGAGCGAGTCCGGGTTGACCTGATAGGGCAGCTCGGTGACGACGAGCTGCATCCTGCCCTTGGTGTCCTCCTCGATGTTCACCACGGCGCGCATCGTGACCGAACCGCGACCCGTGCGGTACATGTCCTCGATGCCCTTGGTGCCGACGATGAGGCCGTGCGTGGGGAAATCGGGGCCCTTGATGCGCTCCATCAGCGCCTCGAGCAGCTCCGCGGCCGAGGCACCCGGGTGCTTCAACGCCCACTGCACGCCCTCGGCGACCTCTCGGAGGTTGTGCGGCGGGATATTGGTGGCCATGCCGACCGCGATACCGGCCGAGCCGTTGACCAGCAGGTTCGGGATGCGCGAGGGCAGGACGGTCGGCTCCTGCGAGCGGCCGTCGTAGTTCGCCTTGAAGTCGACCGTCTCCTGGTCGATATCGCGCACCATCTCCATCGCGATGGGCGCGAGCTTGCACTCGGTGTACCGCATCGCCGCAGCCGGATCGTCGCCCGGTGAGCCGAAGTTGCCCTGCCCCGAGACCATCGGGGCGCGCATGACCCACGGCTGGGCGAGCCGCACGAGGGTGTCGTAGATCGCGGTGTCGCCGTGGGGGTGATATTGACCCATCACGTCACCGACGATGCGGCTGCACTTGCTGAAGCCGCGGTCGGGACGGTAGCCGCCGTCGAACATCGCGTAGAGCACCCGACGGTGCACCGGCTTGAGACCGTCGCGCACATCCGGGAGCGCCCGCGAGACGATCACGCTCATCGCATAGTCGATGTACGAGCGCTGCATCTCGTCGTGCAGCTCGACCGGTTCGATGCGGTCGGAGGGAGTCTCGCCGGTCGGCGTCTCAGTCATGGGTCAGGTACCTCGTTCGAGAAGGTGCTGGAGCTGAATGGTCGTATGTCGGTTCTGGGTAGCGGTGAGGAACGAGCCACCGGGACCGCTAAATATCCAAGAACCTGACGTCTTTGGCGTTGCGCTGGATGAAGGAACGCCGCTGGTCGACGTCCTCGCCCATCAGCACGGTGAAGATCTCATCGGCGACGGCGGCATCGGCCAGCGTGACCTGACGCAGCAGTCGGCGCTCGGGATCCATCGTGGTCTCCCAGAGCTCCGAGTCGTTCATCTCACCCAGACCCTTGTACCGCTGGACCGGAGCCTCCTTGGGCAGCCGGTGACCCGCCTCGTCGCCGGCCGCGAGCAGGGCATCGCGCTCGCGGTCGGAGTAGGCGAGCTCATGGGGCGCGTTGGTCCACTTGATCTTGTACAGCGGCGGCTGCGCCAGGTACACGTGACCCGCGTCGATGAGCGGCTTCATGAAGCGGAACAGCAGGGTCAGCAGCAGTGTGGTGATGTGCTGGCCGTCGACATCGGCATCGGCCATCAGGACGATCTTGTTGTACCGCAGCTTGGCGATGTCGAAGTCCTCGTGGACCCCGGTGCCGAGAGCGCTGATGATCGCCTGCACCTCCGCGTTCTGCAGGATCTTGTCGATGCGCGCCTTCTCGACATTGAGGATCTTGCCGCGCAGCGGGAGGATCGCCTGGGTGCGCGGGTCGCGGCCGCCCTTGGCCGAGCCACCGGCGGAGTTGCCCTCCACGACGAAGACCTCGCACTCCTCGGGATTACGGCTCGAGCAGTCGGCCAGCTTGCCGGGCAGACCGCCGCTGCCGAGGAAGCCCTTGCGGTTGCGGGCCAGGTCGCGTGCCTTACGGGCCGCCAGACGGGCGGATGCCGCGTCCATCGACTTGCGGACGATCGTCTTGCCCTCGTTGGGGTGGGCCTCGAGCCAGGCGCCGAGCTCGTCGTTCAGCATCTGCTGCACGAAGGTCTTGGCCTCGGTGTTGCCGAGCTTGGTCTTGGTCTGCCCCTCGAACTGCGGCTCGGTGAGCTTGACCGAGATGATCGCGGTCAGGCCCTCGCGGATGTCATCACCGGTGAGCCGGTCCTCCTTCTTCTTGACGAGATTGTTGTTCTCGGCGAAGCGGTTGACCGTGGTGGTGATGGCGGCGCGGAAGCCTTCTTCGTGGGTGCCGCCCTCGTGGGTGTTGATGGTGTTGGCGAAGGTGTGCACCGATTCGCTGAAGCTGGCATTCCACTGCATCGCGAGCTCGAGCGAGAGCCCGCTGGTCTCGTCCTCGCGCTCGATGTTGATGACATCGGGATGGATCGGCTGGCGATTGCCGGTGTTGATGTGCTTGACGTAGTCGACCAGGCCGCCGTCGTAGTGGAAGGTGACCTCGCGCTCGATCTCGTCGACAGTCCCCTCGGTCGCCTCGGGATTGGCATCGCCGGGGAGCTCGCGCTCATCGCGAAGGGTGATGGTCAGGCCCTTGTTGAGGAAGGCCATCTCCCGGAAGCGGGTCTTGAGCGTCTCGAAATCGTAGGTGGTGGTCTCGAAGATCTCGTCGGAGGCGTAGAAGGTGTTGCTGGTGCCGGTCTCGTCGGTGGCCTCGTGCCGCTCCAGCGGGGCATCGGGCTCGCCGTAGGTGAAGGACTGCGTCCACCGGTACCCGTCGCGCTTGACGTCGATGAACAACCGGGTGCTCAGCGCGTTGACGACCGAGACGCCGACGCCGTGCAGACCGCCGGAGACCTTGTAGCCCCCGCCGCCGAACTTGCCGCCGGCGTGCAGCGAGGTGAGCACCAGGGTGACCGCGGGGATCTGCTCGGTGGGATGGACGTCGACCGGGATGCCGCGGCCGTCGTCGACGACCCTCACGCCACCGTCGGCCTGCAGGACCACCAGGATCCGGCTGGCATAACCGGCCAGGGCTTCGTCGACCGAGTTGTCGACCACCTCGTAGACGAGATGGTGCAGGCCACGCTCGCCGGTGGAGCCGATATACATGCCGGGACGCTTGCGTACCGCTTCCAGCCCTTCCAGGACCTGGATGTTGCTGGCGTCGTAGGACTGCGGCTGACCATCCACGGGAAGGTCACTGTTGCTCTCAGGCGCTGGAGTCACTCGATAAGTATACGGGCAACCTCGTGGCGTTCAGCACACGCGCGGGGTAGATGTGGACGGCATGTCTCCTCCACAGTGCGGTTGTGAGCGACGAGAAGGCCCTTAGAACGCACTGTCGCCCCCTCCTCCAACCACCACCATGGCGGAAGAGGTGTTCGGCGTCCCAGCGGACGCTTGACACCGCGGCCGATGCGACTGCGGATTCACCGCATGGGGCACAGTGGAGTCATGACCGCTCCGCTCGTCGCCGAACCCACCAGATCGGCTGCCGCGCGAGGCCGCGTCACCGGACCGGCGGTGGCGGTGGCGATCGTCGGCACGCTCGCACTGGCCGGCCTCGTCATGGCCGCCCTGAGCTCCTCGACCGGTCAGCTCGTCGACGACGCCGCCATGAACGCCGTGACGGCCAGCAACACCGCCGAGATCACCCTGCTCAGCGTCCTCGGCCGGGTCTCGATCGGTGCGATCCTGGCGGTGGCCGCGGTGTGTGTCGTGATAGCGCTGTTGCGACGGCGCTTCGCGCACGCGGTCGGCGCGCTCGCCATCATCGGGGGAGCCAATATCTCGACCCAGGCGCTGAAGGCAGTGCTGGACCGACCGGATCTCGGTGTGGGACTGCACCTCGCCAATAGCCTGCCGAGCGGCCACACCACGGTGGTGGCCAGCGCCGTCGCCGCGCTGGTGCTGGTGCTTCCCGCCGCGGTCCGCCCCGTGATGGCCGCGGTCGGTACCGCGGCGATCGGGCTCACGGGTCTCAGCACGATCGTCGCCGGCTGGCACCGTCCCGCCGACGTGGTCGGCGCGCTGTTGATGGTGGTGATCTGGACGAGTCTGGTCGCCGCCGTGCTCGGCGGGCACCGCGGCCGGACCTGGGCGTCGGCGCTGACCGCGCTGCTCGGTGCCGCCGCGTCCGTCGTGTTCCTCGGCGCCGTGGGCGTCCGCCCCGCCTCGTCGTGGTCCGATGTCGTGCTCGCGACCAGCGTGCTGGGTGCCGTGGCAGCCATGACAGCAGCAGCCGTCACCCTCTTCGTCGCGGTGACCCCGGCCCACAACTGACCGCCCTGTCAGCCGTAGGTGTCGCGGGGGCCGCGGCCGCCTCTGACGGAGCGTCGGCCCCGAGTCCACGACGGTGCCTGCGGGCCGCGGATGTCCAAACGGATGACGGAACCGTCACCCAGCAGCTCGTTGAGCTTGGCGACGAGACGCGGGGCGAGGAGGGTCAGTTCGCGCGCCCACGCCGTGGACGTCGCCTGGATGCGCACGATCCCGTCGTCGAAGCCCACCACCTCGCTGTGCTGGGCCACCTCCGGACCCACGACCGAGGCCCAGTCCGTGAACACCCGGGTCGCGGCGAGCTGATCGGTCCACCCCTGCTGACGGACCAGCTCCCCGACGAAATCGCCGAGTGGGGTGGCGTCCTCACGCTGGGGACGCGCGGTCCGTCGCCGAGCACGCCCGCGTCGCCGTTGAGGCGCGGCCGGGGCGCCGCTCGAGCGGTAGGAGTCGGCGATCTCCCGCGCCATCTTGACCACGTCATCGGCCGAGTGCCAGGGCGCCTCGTCCTCCGGGGTGTCCTCGGGCTGCTCTTCGTCGGGCGGTGTCGGCTCGCTCATGCCGGCACCGCCCGAGAGAAGAACACGATAGGCCGACGCCGGCATGAGAAAGACCCCACACCACGCTCGCTCCGCTCGCTCATGCCGGCGTCACCTTTCCCGCATGGACCGCGAACCGCTCGTCGCCCAGGCCCTCGGGGACGTCGGCATCGACCGCGGCGGTCACGAGTACCTGTTCGGCCCCGCTGACGAGGGTCGCGAGATGGTCGCGGCGCCGTTGGTCAAGCTCGGCGAACACATCATCGAGGATGAGGATCGGATCATCGCCCTCGTCACGCAACAGGTCGTAGGACGCGAGGCGCAGTGCGAGGGCGAGGGACCAGGACTCACCGTGGCTCGCATATCCCTTGGCGGGCAGCTCGCCGATGCCGAGCACCACCTCGTCGCGATGCGGCCCGACGAGGCTCACGCCACGGTCCAGCTCGTCGCGGCGCCGCCGATCCATCTCCTCGAGCAGCGCGTCCGTGAGAGCCTTCGGATCTCGTTCGTGCACCTCCACCGCGCCCGCGGCCGGGCGATAGGCGGCGCTGACCTCGCGCCGGTCAGGCGACGCGGCGGCCGCGACGGACTGATACGCCACGGTGGCGTAGGGGATGAGCTCATCGAGTAGAGCCAGCCGCGCAGCCGTCAATTCGCCGCCGTTACGGGCCAGCGACTCATTCCACACCTCTAAAGTCGACAAATCTACTTGTCGCTTTCTCGCTGTTTTGAGGAGGGTGTTGCGCTGCTTTAGCGTCCGGTCGTAGTCGGCCTTGACGCCCGCGAGTCGCGGGGCCCGCATGACCAGCAGTCCGTCGAGGAAGTGCCGACGATCGGACGGGTCACCCTTGACCAGCGCCAGATCCTCGGGGGAGAAGATGACGCTGCGGACCATGCCGACGAGATCGCGCACGCGCGGCACCGTATTGCGATTGACGCGCGCGCGGTTCGACCGCCCTGGCGTGATCTCGACCTCGACCAAGGCCGGGCGGTCGTCCTTGACCACCTCGGCGCGCACGATCGCCTGGTCAGCCCCCGCCCGCACAAGCGGAGCGTCTCCGGACACCCGGTGCGAAGTCAGCCGCGAGATATAGTCGACCGCCTCGACGAGATTGGTCTTTCCCTGGCCGTTGGCACCCACGAACGCCGTCGCCCCCGGGCGCAAGTCGATGTCGACGCTCGGATATGAGCGGAAATCGACGAGCGAGAGACGACGGACATGCACGCGTCCACCGTAGCCGGTGCGGCGGTCTCACTGCCGCCCCACCGGACGGCGACGAGGTCAGGCGGTGGCCGGCGGGACGTCCGGGGATTCCTGGGTGGCACGCACGGCGTGACCACCGAACTGCTGACGCATGGCCGCCACCGCCTGCATCGCCGGGGACTCGTCCTGGCGGGACGTGAAGCGCGCGAACAGCGCAGCCGCGATGGTGTGCACCGGCACCGCGTTGTCGATAGCGGCCTCGACCGTCCAGCGTCCCTCACCGGAATCCTCGGCATAGCCCCGGATCTGGGAGAGGCCCGGATCGTCTTGCATGGCCTTGACCAGCAGATCCAGCAGCCAGGAACGCACGACCGTGCCCACGCGCCAGGAGTCGAAAACCTCGGTGACGTTGTCGACGATGTCGGACTTCTCGAGGAGTTCGAAGCCCTCGGCATAGGCCTGCATCATCGCGTACTCGATGCCATTGTGGACCATCTTGGAGAAATGGCCGGCGCCCACGCGACCGGCGTGGACGAAACCTTCCTCGGGCCCGGGGCGCAGCGCGTCGAAGGCCGGCTGGACCTTGGCGACGTCCTCCGCGGAACCGCCGGCCATCAGCGCGTAGCCGTTCTCCAGCCCCCAGACCCCGCCGCTGACGCCGCAGTCGACGTAGCCGATGCCGCGTTCGGAGAGCTGCTCGGCGTGGAGCTCGTCATCGGTCCACCGCGAGTTGCCGCCGTCGACGACGACATCGCCCTCGCCGAGCAGGTCCGCGAGAGCGTCGACCGTCGCATGGGTGGGATCGCCGTGCGGCACCATGATCCAGACGACCTTCGGCGCGTCGTCGGGCAACTGCCGCACGAGGTCGTCGAGCGAGGCGACATCGCTGAGCTCCTGATCACGGTCGTAGCCGACGACCGTGAGCCCGGCGTTGCGCATGCGGGTGCGCATATTGCCGCCCATCTTGCCCAGGCCGACGAGTCCGATGTGCATCGAGGTCACTTCCTTGGAGATCGAGTTCAGTTTTGCAGGCGAACCGGCATGATCAGGTAACGGAACGC
The DNA here is from genome assembly GCF_007421815.1 of Aeromicrobium piscarium. Classification (GTDB taxonomy): domain Bacteria; phylum Actinomycetota; class Actinomycetes; order Propionibacteriales; family Nocardioidaceae; genus Aeromicrobium; species Aeromicrobium piscarium. Next base: position 10,316 of record NZ_VLNT01000021.1, read on the forward strand.
TCCGTCGGGGTCGTTGCCGACCTCCGAGACGCCCGACATCGCCGCCGGTTTGGTGTGTTGCGTGAAGGCCAGATGGACGACTGGCTCGGACATCACGCCGAGTCCTTCCAGCAGGTAGGTCGGGTTGAAGCCGATCGAGATGTCCGGACCGTCGAGGGTGGCCTCGATCGCCTCGGAAGCCTGGGCCTCATCGCCGCTGCCGGCTTCGAGGAGCACCTGGCCCTCGGAGAAGCTCAGGCGGACCGGGGTGTTGCGTTCGGCGACGAGAGCGACGCGCTTGACGGCCTCGATGAAGGTGGCCGTACCGACATAGGCGACCGTCTCGGCCTGGGCGGCGAACAGCTGGCGGACCCGGGGGAAGTCGCCTTCGAGCAGGCGCGTGGTGGTGCGGCGGATGCCGTTGCCGACCGTGCCCTCGAAGCCGATCATGCCGTCTCCCGCATCGCCACCGGAGATGGCGATCGTCACCTCGCCGCTGGTGCCCAGGGCACGCGCGGTCTCGCCGAGCACCCGTGCAGGCACGAGCGCGCGAGCCGAGACGTCCGCGGTCTCGGGATACCAGGGCAGATCACGCAGGCTGGCGCGGAAGCGGTCGGTGGCCATCAGCGAGATCGTCTCGCCCTCGAGCTCCAGGCGGACACCGGTGAGCAGCGGCAGCATCTCGTCGCGGCCGGCGGCCGCGCTCGCCTGGGCGACGGCCGTGGCAAAGGCATCGGCCTTGATGGTGCCCGAGGCCGTGGGCATCTGCGGCAGCTGCGGATACTCGTCGACCGGCATGGTCTGCAGGCTGAATCGCGCGGAACCGCAGGTGACCTGCATCTTGGAGCCGTCCACGGCGATATCGACCGGCTGGTGCGGCAGAGCCTTGACGATCTCCGCCAGGAGGCGGCCCGAGACCAGGACCTGGCCGTCGTCGTGGACCTCGGCGGGCAACGTGGCGCGGGTCGAGGTCTCGTAGTCGAACCCGGCGAGGGTCAGCTGCCCGTCCGCGGTCTGGAGCAGAAGTCCGGCCAGCACGGGCACGCTCGGCCGGTTGGGCAGACTGCGAGCCGTCCAGGCGACGGCATCGGCGAGGGTGTCGCGGTCGATGCGGAACTTCACGAGAGCAAGGCCTTTCGGGTCGCACGGGAGATGCATCGAATCCTGCCACGAGCAGACGACAGCGAACCAGCGCGGGAGGCTTCGGCCCGGTCGATCCACATCCAGGGACGGTGGTGACTTCGTCGGGTTCTTGTCATGTATATCTCTGTCGTCGTCGTAGTAGGCACTGTGGATCTTGTGGAGAACCGGTGTTCGTGCTGGTCAGAGCGTTGAACGGTGCGTGGACGAGGTGTGGAGCACCTCGTGGAGCGGCCCCGTCGAGGTGTGGACGAGTCGTCGTCGTCCACCCTTCGTGCACAGGCGACCCCCGCCGTCTCCACCACGTGTCCACAGTTACCCACAGTGTTTTCCCCAGTTGTGAAAAGAGGTTGACGCGCGCGGGCTGCTGGTAGTAAAGGGCATCACGCTTGACGCGCCTGTTGCTTGATCCGGGCGGTGAGCTCCGTCACCTGGTTGTAGACCGCGTGCTTCTCCGCCATGAGCTTGCGGATCTTGCGCTCGGCGTGCATGACGGTGGTGTGGTCGCGGCCGCCGAATTCCTGGCCGATCTTGGGCAGCGACATGTCGGTGAGCTCACGGCACAGGTACATGGCGATCTGGCGCGCCAGTACCAGGCTGCGCGACCGGTTGGTGCCGCAGATCTCGTCGATGGTGAACTCGGTATAGGTGGCGGTCTGGGCCATGATGACGCCCACGGTGATCTCGGGCTCCTCGCCCTCGGCGACGAGATCCTTCAACACGATCTGCGCGAGCTGCAGATCGACGGTGGTGCCGTTGAGATTGGCGAAGGCGGTGGCGCGGATGAGGGCGCCCTCGAGCTCGCGGATATTGGTCTGCACCTTGCTGGCGATGAACTCCAGCACATCGGCGGGCGCGGTGAGCTTCTCATTGGAGGCCTTCTTGCGCAGGATCGCGATGCGGGTCTCGAGATCCGGAGGCAGCATCTCGGTCTGGAGCCCCCAGGTGAATCGGTTGCGCAGACGCTCCTCGAGGGTCTTGAGCTCCTGTGGCGGCCGGTCGGAGGTCATGACGATCTGCTTGTTCTCGTTGTGGAGCGCGTTGAACGTGTGGAAGAACTCCTCCTGGGTGGACTCCTTGCGCTCAAGGAACTGGATGTCGTCGACCAGGAGGACGTCGATCTCGCGGTACTTGCGGCGCAGGGCAGGGGTGCGGTTCTCGCCGATCGCGTTGATGACGTCGTTGACGAACTCCTCCGAGCTGACGTAACGCACCCGCGAGGACGGGTAGAGGTTGAGCACGTAGTGCCCGATCGCGTGCAGCAGGTGGGTCTTGCCGAGACCGGAGTCGCCGTGGATGACCAGGGGGTTATAGGCCTTGCCGGGTGCCTCGGCGGCGGCGACGGCGGCCGCGTGGGCGAAGCGGTTGGACGAACCGATGACGAAGTTCTCGAACTGGTACCGGGGATTGAGCCGCGCCTCGGCGATGCTGCTGCGGTGTTGCTCGGAGCTGACGGGTCCCATCGCGGCGGGGCGGCTCACCCAGCTCGGTGTGAGGACGTCGCTCTCGGTGGGCTCGTCGGTGTCGTCGAGATCGTCGTCGTCCTCGTCGATGAGGGTTGACGTCTCTTTGTCGACATATGTCTTTGTCTCTAATTCATCGAGAACGCTCGGGTCGATCGTCACGACGAGACGGGTGTCCCGGCCGAGGCGCGCGGTGAGCGACTGCTCGAGAGCCGGACGCACGCGAGATTCGAGCTGCGCGCGGGTGAGATCGTCCTGGACGGCGACGATGAGCAGACCGTCGTGGTGCGAGAGCGGCTTGGCACCGTAGACCCAGACCTTGGCGCCGGGCGAGAGCGTGGCAACGGCCTCGGCCCACACATCGTTCAGGTCCTGGCTCTGGCCGTGATCCACATCGCTCACCGACGTCGCGCTCCTCGTAGCTGGTCTCGTCCTGCCTGTGATGACGGGCGAGCCGCCCGACTTGTTCACAGACTTGTCCACAGACTGTGAATGACTGACGCCCCCGAGAGCGCATTCCTGTGGAAAAGCCTTCTGGGACTCTAACGGCGAGTGCCTTGCTCCCACAACCCGGGTTGAAGAAATCTGTGGACACATCGGCGTGTCGACTGGAATTCTCTATCGGCGGCGCAGTACAACGGGCCGGTTTGACCCGATTCTGGTGCGCCCCGTACCGTAGAGAGGTCGACACGTGCGACTTCCGCCGCATGCCCACGAGGTAGACTTCGCGGGCGAGCGGTGGCCGTCGATCGCGGCCCACTACAGACGTCAAAGGAAAGACTCGTGAGCAAGCGCACCTTCCAGCCCAATAACCGCCGTCGTGCCAAGAAGCACGGCTTCCGTCTCCGCATGCGTACGCGTGCCGGCCGCGCGATCCTGTCCTCGCGTCGTCGCAAGGGCCGCGCCAATCTGTCTGCCTGATCTACGTGCTCGCGCGTGCCCACCGCATGCGCGACGGTGACACGTTTCGCCACGTGATCCGTCGCGGGCGCAAGGGCGCGACCCCTGCGCTCGTCGTGCATGCGATGGCTCCCACGGAACCGACGGATTCGTCCGTCGGTTTCGTCGTCAGCAAGGCGGTCGGCGGTGCCGTGCAACGCAATCAGGTCAAACGACGGCTGCGCCACCTCATGCGCGAACGGGTGAGCGAGTTCGCCGAGCCGCAGTGGGTCGTGGTGAGGGCACTTCGTCCTGCTGCCGAAGCGAGCTCGGCCGAACTCGGCGAGCATCTGGATCGCGCGCTGGCGCGGATAGCGGAGAGGAAGCCGCGATGAAGTGGCTCCTGGTGGTGCTGCTGCGGGGCTACCGGGCGGTGATCAGTCCGCTGTACGGCCAGACCTGCCGGTTCTACCCGAGCTGTTCGGCCTACGCACTCGAGGCGGTCGAGCGGCACGGTGCCCTCCGTGGCTCCTGGCTCGCGGTGCGACGCCTCGTGCGTTGCCATCCGTGGACGCCCGGAGGCGTCGATCTCGTACCCCCATCGACGGCGCGATCCGCGACGTCGGCTCAAGGAGAAGCATGTTCGACTTCCTAGGCTCGATCTTCAACGCGGTGATGACTCCGCTGTACTACGCGGTGTCCGGTGTGGTGCTGGCGTGGCACGAACTGTTCTCGCTGATCCTCGACCCAGCCAGTGGCTGGTCGTGGGCGTTGTCGATCGTGGGCCTGACGGTGACGATCCGGGCGATGCTGATCCCGCTGTTCGTGCGGCAGATCAAGTCGAGCCGCAACATGCAGCTGCTGCAACCGCAGCTTCGTGAGCTGCGTGAGAAGTACGGGCACGATCGTGAGCGCTTCGCCCAGGAGCAGATGAAGCTGTTCAAGGACAGCGGCACCAATCCGTTCTCCTCCTGTATGCCGCTGCTGCTGCAGATGCCGATCTTCCTGTCGCTGTTCCGGGTGATCAACGAGGCGTCGCGCAAGGGCGCGGACGGAGCGCTGGGCTTCCTGAGTGGCGACCAAGCCGAGGCACTTCAGGACGCCGAGTGGCTCGGCGGCCGGATCGCCGACACCTTCCTCACCAGCGATCACCTCGAGACCAAGATCATCGCGCTCGTCATGGTCGTCATGATGAGCGCGACCCAGTTCTTCACGCAGCGTCAGTTGATGGCCAAGAACATGCCGCCCGAGGCGCTGAACGGGCCGTTCGCCCAGCAGCAGAAGATGTTGCTCTACATCCTGCCGCTCGTCTTCGCCGTGTCCGGTGTCTACTTCCCGCTCGGTGTCCTCGTCTACTGGACCACCTCGAACCTGTGGACGATGGGTCAGCAGTTCTACGTGATCCGCAACAACCCGGCTCCCGGCACGGAGGCCTTCCGGGCCAAGCAGGAGCGGGACCGCCGCAAGGGCAAGGAGCCGCAGATCGATCCGGCGGCCGCCGCGGCGGAGGAGCGTAAGAAGATCGCCCGCGAGGCGGCCGCTCGGCGACAGCAGCCGAAGAAGCAGTCACGCAATCAGCGCAGGGGCGGTGGACAGCAGGCCAAGGGCACGCCGGCGGACAAGGCTGGGAACTCAGGGGAGTCCTCGGCACCGGATCCGGCGGCCGGCGCGGGCGAGGCATCCGACGGGGCGATCACGCCGAAGAAACAGAGCAAGCCCAAGAACTCCCCCTCCAAGGGATCCACCCAGGGCAAGAAGAGGCCCTCGAAGTGATGGAGAAGCCGACATGAGTGAAGCGGATCTGGAACGCGAAGGCGATATCGCCGCAGACTTCCTGGAGGAGCTGCTCGACATCGCCGACCTCGACGGCGACATCGATATCGACGTCGACGGGGACCGCGCGGCGGTCGAGATCATCGGCGGCGCGGTCGGCCATCTCGTCGGACGTGACGGCGAGGTACTGGACGCACTGCAGGAGCTGACTCGACTGGCGGTGTACCGCGAGACGGGTGAGCGCAGCCGGTTGATGCTGGACGTGAGCGGCCACCGTGCTCAGCGACGCGCCGAGTTGGTGGCGATCGCGGAGTCGGTGATCGCGGAGGTTCGGGAGGGCGCCCCGTCAGTGGCGCTCGAGCCGATGACGCCCTTCGAGCGCAAGGTCGTCCACGATGCCGTGGCCGAGGCTGGACTCAATAGCTCCTCCGACGGGACGGGCGCCGGCCGCCACGTGGTGATCTCCGCTGCGCTGGTCGCGGCCGATGACTGATTCCGTTTCACGTGAAACGACGCTCGACCGATACTTCGGCGCGCGCCGCCCACTGATCGAGGCCTACGCGCAGTTCCTGGGAACGGCCGGAGTCGAGCGCGGGATGATCGGTCCCCGGGAGACGCCTCGTCTCTGGGATCGCCATCTCCTCAACTGCGTCGTGGTGACGCCGCGTATTCCCGACGGGGCGCGTGTGGCTGATGTCGGATCGGGCGCCGGGCTGCCCGGGTTGGTCTGGGCGATCGCCCGTCCGGACATCGAGATGACGTTGATCGAGCCGCTGCTGCGACGCACCCGCTTCCTGGATGAGGCGGTCGAACGCCTGGGCTTGTCGAACGTCGTGATCGATCGGCGTCGGGCCGAGGACGTGGACGTGCGGTTCGACGTGGTGACGGCTCGCGCCGTGGCTGCGCTGGGGAAGCTTGGACGGTGGTGTCTTCCCCTGGTCGCACCCGGAGGCGCGCTGCTCGCGATGAAGGGAAGTAGCGCGAGCGATGAGTTGGAGGCTGCGCGTGCCGACCTCGTACGCCTCGGTGCGCGCACTATGGTGGTGGAGACCTATGGTGACGATGTCCTGGAGGTCCCGACGACCGTGGTGGAGGTGACCCGATGACACAGAGCCCACTCGGCTGGCCGGCGTCCGACGTGCGGCCCCTGCACGACGCGACCTCCGACGATGCCCGTGTCCAGCTTTCGCCATTGGGCTGGATGGTTCCACGTGAAACACCGAAGGAATGAGCATGGAGCAGACCCCGACCGCCGCTGACTTCGCGCGCCCGGACTTCGAGGAGGATGCCTCGACACCGTTGGCGACGCAGGCGCGCGACCACGTCGACCTGATGGAACGCCTGTCGACCGTCGGCGAGTTCGGGTCCCCGACCAGTTCACGAGTCTTCGTGGTGGCCAACCAGAAGGGCGGCGTAGGTAAGACGACGACCTCGGTCAATATCGCTGCCGCGATGGCGCTGCGGGGACTGTCGGTGTTGCTGATCGATCTGGATCCGCAGGGGAACGCCTCCACTGCCACCAATATCGAGCATGGCAGCGGCACCCCCGGCACGTACGAGGTACTGCTCGACGGCATGGCCATCGATGACGCCGTACAGCAGGCTCCCGATATCCCGAACCTGACCGTCGTGCCCGCCACCATCGACCTCGCGGGAGCCGAGATCGAGCTGGTCTCGCTCGTCAGCCGCGAGCAGAGACTCCGGCAGGCCATCGACAGCTACGTCGAGAGCCACGATGTCGACTACGTGTTCATCGACTGTCCTCCCTCACTTGGACTCCTCACCGTCAACGCCATGGCCGCCGCACGCGAGGTGTTGATCCCGATCCAGTGCGAGTACTACGCCCTCGAGGGCCTCAGCCAACTTTTACGCAATATCGAACTGGTGCAGCGTCACCTCAACCCGGACCTGGACGTCACCACGGTCCTGTTGACGATGCACGACGCACGCACGAATCTCTCCGCCAGTGTCGCGGCCGAGGTGCGCCAGCACTTCGGAGACCGCGTCCTGCAGACGGCGATCCCGCGGTCGGTCAAGATCAGCGAGGCGCCGGGGTACCAGCAGACCATCCTGACCTACGACCCGACATCGACGGGAGCGCTGTCCTATCTGGAGGCGGCGCGGGAGATGACCACCCACTATCCGCAGAAGGAGCAGTGATGGCGACGCGACCGGGACTGGGAAGAGGACTGGAGGCGCTCATCCCCACCTCCCGTGCGGCGGCACAGCGCGAGGGACTGGCCGAGGTCGAGGGCGCGCGGTTCGCGGACCTCCCGGTGTCGTCGATCCAGCCGAACCCGAAGCAGCCGCGGACGGTGTTCGACGAGGACGACATGACCGAGCTCGTCCACTCCATCCGCGAGGTCGGACTGCTGCAGCCGATCGTGGTCCGCGAGCTCGGCGAGGACCGCTATGAGCTGATCATGGGGGAGCGCCGCTGGCGCGCTCACCAGAAGGCGGAGCTCGACACGATCGCCGCGATCGTGCGGCAGACCACCGATGAGGATCTGCTGCGTGACGCGCTGCTCGAGAACCTTCACCGCTCGCAGCTGAATCCCCTCGAGGAGGCCGCCGCCTACCAGCAGCTGTTGGAGGACTTCGGCTGCACGCACGACGAACTCTCCGACCGCATCGGTCGATCACGGCCGCAGATCACCAACACGATCCGGCTGTTGAAGCTGTCCCCGGATGTGCAGCGCCGCGTCGCCGCGGGGGTGCTGTCGGCAGGCCATGCCCGGGCGCTGCTCTCGGTCACCAGTCCGCAGGTGCAGGACCGCCTCGCTCAGCGTGTGGTCGCGGAGGGAATCTCCGTCCGTGCCCTCGAGGAGATCGTGCGATTCGGTGAGGAGGAGTCGACGCCGGCGGCGCGCAAGCTGAGCACACGGCCCACCTCGCCGAAGGTCGCGGAGCTGTCGAGCCGGCTGTCGGATCACTTCGACACCAGGGTGAAGGTGCAGCTCGGCAAGTCGAAGGGCAAGATCAGCATCGACTTCGCGACCATCGACGATCTCGAACGTATCGTCGGCCTGATCAATCCCGAATAGGTTCATTGACGGCAATAAGTCGATAAATAGATAAATCCCCTTGTAGAGAAATCTACAAGGGGATTTATCGTCAGTAGATCAGGAGACGTAGTCGCTGATCTCCGAGAGGATCGCGGACTTCGGGCGGGCGCCGACGATCGACCGCACGACCTCCCCGTTCTGGTACAGGTTGATGGTCGGCAGGCCGGTGACCCGGTACTGCGCGGGTGTCACCGGATTCGCGTCCGCGTCCATCTTGACGACGGTCAACGAGCCGGCATGCTCCTTGGCGATCTCCTCGAGGATCGGCGAGACCTGGCGGCACGGGCCGCACCAGGAAGCCCAGAAGTCGACGAGCACCGGCCCATCGGCCTTGAGGACCTTCTCCTCGAAATCAGCGTCGGTGACTGCGGCGATGTCTGCCATGGGTACTCCTTCGGGTTGTGTCATTCAGTGAGGGCGGCGGCGGGAGCGGGCTCGCCCGCCTCCGCGAAGTCGGCGAGGTAGCGCTCGGCATCGAGGGCCGCCGAGCACCCGGTGCCCGCAGCGGTGATGGCCTGGCGATAGGTGTGGTCGACCAGATCTCCCGCGGCGAACACGCCTGGGAGGTTCGTGGCCGTGGTGCCGGGCTGGGTCAGCACATAGCCTTCGTCGTCGAGATCGACCTGGCCGGTCAACAGCTCGGAGCGCGGATCGTGCCCGATCGCGATGAACAGGCCGCTCACCGGAAGTTCACGGGTCTCCCCGTTGACCGTGTCGCGCAGCGTGATCGACTCCAGATTGCCGTCACCGTGGATGGCGGCCACCTCGCTGTTCCAGGCGAACTCGATCTTGGGATTGTTGAGGGCGCGCTCGGCCATGATCTTGCTGGCGCGCAGCTCATCGCGGCGATGCACGAGCGTGACCTTCTCGGCGAATCGCGTGAGGAAGGTCGCCTCCTCCACGGCGGAGTCGCCACCGCCGACCACCGCGATCTCCTTGCCGCGGAAGAAGAAGCCGTCGCAGGTCGCACACCAGCTGACACCGTGGCCCGAGAGGGTGTCCTCGCCCTCGATACCGAGCTTGCGGTAGCCCGATCCCATGGCGAGGATCACGGCATTCGCTGAGAAGGTCCTGCCGTCGGCGAGCGAGACCGTCTTGACCGGCCCGGTGAGGTCGACCGAGGCCACGTCATCGGCGATCAGCTCGGCACCGAAGCGCTCGGCCTGGGCGCGGAACTTGTCCATCAGCTCCGGCCCCATGATCCCCTCGGGGAAGCCGGGGAAGTTCTCGACATCGGTGGTGTTCATGAGCGCGCCACCGGCGGTCACGGAGCCCTCGAACACCAGTGGGTACAGGTTCGCGCGGGCGGCGTAGACGGCGGCGGTGTAGCCCGAGGGGCCCGAGCCGATGATGATGACATTACGGACGTCGGTCATGTGTGGACTCTTCTGTCGAGGACGGAACTATCAGGGAGAACGGATGGAGCGGCGCAGACATTCCCGAGATCAGCGACCGCGCACCGCGACCGCGCGGATCTCGCCACGGTACTCGTCGTTGCCGACCTGTGGGAGCGAGCGAAGCCACACCACGACGTACCGGCTATAGGTGTCCGAGGGGAGGGCGATCGCGGCGTCCTCCCCGGCTCCGTCGAGCACCGCGACCTCGCGCAGCTCCGACAGGCTCGACGGGGGATCCTGCTGGGTCGACGGTGTCGTCAGGATGGAGACATCGGTGGGACTGCCGGCCAGCCGCAACTGCACTTGCTCCACTTGGGAGGCACGACCGAGGTCCAGCACCAGACCGACCCCGTCCTTCAATCGGCCGAGCGCGGGATCGCCATAGTACGTCGAGGTGTACCAGCCGGACTCGGCGTCATCGTCCAGGGCATTCTCGACCAGCTGCGGGTTCTCGGCACGGTCCGCGCCCTGCGGGTCGAAGTCGAGAGCTCGGTCGATCGGCAGCACGGTGGTCGGGGCGGTCGCCGTAGGCGTCGACTCGAGCGGCGGGCCGCCCTCGTGGGTGGCCTGCTGCACCAGGAGAGCGAGCACGGCGACGATCGTGACAGTGCCGAGCACGCCCAGGAGCACCAGGCCGCGGTCGCCCCGTGCGGCGGCGCGCAGCCGGGCGCGCCCCCGCTCGGCTCGTGTCGGAGGAGCCGGCTCGAAGGCCTTGGGGCGACGCCGTGGGGGCGTCAAACCCGGCGGAGGCCCGGACGGCTCGATCACCGGATCGAGCCGTAGCAGATCCGGGGAGGACTGCCGTGCCTCGCCCGCGAAGGCGAGGGGCGGCTCATCGTCCTCGCCCACGAGGTTCAACACGTGGGCGATGTCGGCCGCGGTGGTGAGCGGGGCCTGGTGGTGACGGGGCGGTTGCCCCAGGATGCGATCGCAGACGGTGTCAATATCGCGGGCCACACCGGCGCGCACCCTGCGAGGTCGCAGCAGCCGACCGTGCTCGGTGGGGGCCGCGCGCAGGCCGTCGGTGTGCCCGCCGGGCCAGCGGCTCACCAGACAGGCATACAGGAGCTTGCCGATCGCCTCGACATCGGCGCGTTCGTAACCTGCCTTGTCGGCCTCGGAGATCTGATGGTCCGCCGGTGCCAGCGCTGTCGCCACGCCGAGCCCGACGATCCGTACGGCGCCCGATTCCTTCAGGAGGATCTGATGGGGCGTGAGCCGACGGTGGTACACGCCGTGCGCGTGTGCGTGGGCGATCGCATCGGCGACCTCGGCGATGATCGTCACCGCTCGCCGGTTCGGGAGAGGAGCCTCCTGCAGCACCTGACTGAGCGGAACCGCCCGTGCCCACTCGCGGACGATGCCGTGATAGCCGTCGTCGTCCTCGATGAGATCCAGCACCCGCAGGAAGTGATGATCGGTGACCCGGGTGGACTCGCGGGCGGCCTGTAGGAAGTTCGCGGCCCGTGGATCGCTCGCCGGCAGCAGTTCGAGCCGCACATTGCGATTGAGGACCTGGTCGTGGGCTCGCCAGTTCGAGCAGCCGAGCCGCTCGCTGACCAGGTCGTGGAGCTCATAGCGGTCGGCGATCACGACCCCGGGCGTCAGGGCACGTCGTTCGCTCGTCACCGCATCCTCCTTCCGACCCCCCTCATCCTAGGCGTTCGCCCCATGCGTCGTGTCAGCCACGCCCGAGAGCCCTAGCGCCGCCGCGACCCCACCAGGCTCGTGAGCACATAGCGCAGCTCGTTCATCCCGAGCACCTCCGCCATGAACAGATAGGTGACCGTTCCGACGCCACCCACGACGCAGAGTTGCGCGATGGCGGTCGTGGCGCCGCCGGGTGTCGGCTCGAACAACACCCAGACGAGGCTCGCGGCCACCATGACGCCGCACATCATGAGGGTGAGCAACGCCATCTTCAGCAGGAACCAGGCCATCTCGTGGTCGACCAGTGTCCCGCCCACGCGCCGCGACAGCAGTGCGAAGGCGACCGCGAGACCGATCACATAGGCGAGGCTCCAGCAGACCGCGAGCACGGTGGCGACCCAGACGGGCTCGACGAGGCGCGTCGCCACGACGGCGGTGCCGAGGTTCACCGCCATGATCACCAGTTGGATCCAGAACGGCGTCCGCGTGTCCTCCATGGCATAGAAGCCGCGCAGGACCACGTAGTGGATCGTGAAGGCCACCATCCCGAGGGCGAAGGCGGAGATCGTCATCCCGATCGCCGGGTTCTCGCCGGGCAGGAGCCGGGCCAGCGACGGCCCGAGGACGCCGACGGCGACCGCGATGGGGACGACGAGGCTCACGACGAGCCGGAGCGTGCGCCCGATCTCGACGCCGACCCGGTCCACACGACCCGCGGCCGCATAGGCGGAGAGGGTCGGGATGATCGCGGTGGCCACGGACACGGTGATGATGCCGTGGGGCACCTGGGCGAGCAGGAAGCCGAAGTCGTACACGGTCGTGCCGGCCGCCGGGACGTCGCGCGCGCGCCCCTCACTGGTCGCTCGCACACCCAGCCGCGCGATGACGAAGAAGGCGATCTGATTGACGATGATGAAGCCGAGCGTCCAGGCGCCGAGCCGCAGCGTGTGCCCGAGCCCGACCCCGCGGAAGTCGAAGCGTGGCCGGTACCGGAACCCGACGCGCCCCAGGAACGGCACCAGCACGGCGGCCTGGATGACGATGCCGAGCGTGGAACCGATGCCGAGCAGCAATGACTCGGTCGTGGAGAATCCCCCGGTTCCACCACGATCGGCGCCGAAGACGACGGCATAGATGCCGAGCACGACCAGGGCCGTCAGATTGTTCACGATCGGCGCCCACATCATCGGCCCGAAGCGCTCGCGGGCATTGAGGATCTGGCCGACGAGCACGAATGCCCCGTAGAAGAAGACCTGCGGCAGGCACAGGAGCATCAGCAGATAGGCCGACTGGCGCTGGGCCGTGAACTCCGGGGTGAAGAGATCGGCGTAGATGATCCGCATGATGAGCGGCACTGCCAGCATCAACAGGATCGTGGCGCCGAGGAGCACCAGCATGCCGAGGGTGATGATGCGGTTGGCGTACGCGTCCCCGCCATCGGGATCGTTGCGCATGGCCCGGACCAGCTGCGGCACCAGCACGACATTGAACACCCCGCCGGCGACGAGGATGTAGAGCGAGTTGGGTATCGAGTTGGCGGTGTTGAACAGATCGGCATTGAGTGCCGTGCCGATCACCGCGATCAGCAGGACCGAGCGCAGCAGTCCCGTCGCCCGGGACACGACCGTGCCGAGCGCCATCCACGCGCTCGCGCGCGCCAATCGAGGAGCGTCAGCCATCGTCATCGCTCTCTGAGAGTCGCCGGAAACCGCGTCTCCGGAACCGGCGGCTCATCGCGAACACGACGCCGGCGACCGCCACGCCCATCGCGACCCAGACGATCGTGCCGACCTGGCTCGACCGGACGTTGAAGGAGGCCTCGGAGCCGACGGGACGGTCACCGGCCATGGCCTGTGCGGTGATCGTCGTCGAGTTCTGCCGCCCGAGGTCGATATCGGCGTTGACGGTGCGCCGCTCACCGGGAGCGACGTCGATCGGGTCGAGGCGGTTCGAGCTGAGCGCGGGATTGCCGGGGGTCAGCAGGATCGACACCGAGATCGGCAGCCGGGTGGGGTTGTTGACGGTGAGCGGGAAGCTCCCCTGACTGCTCGACAGGGTCACGGTCTCGGGGCCGAGCACCTCGATGCCCGCGAGGCTGCCGTTGCGTTCGACCGCCTGCTGCTCGGCGGAGCGGACCGCCCTCTCGGGAACGGAGCGCCACCGCACGGAGACCGCGGAGGCGAGTTCGCGGTCGGCCTGCGAGCCCTCGGCCGCGCCGGCACTCACGGCCGCGACCGCGTCCTCGGCCTCGAGCAGGTCAGCGGCCGCACTGAGCACCGTGGGAGACAGCGGCTCGGAAACTGGATTGGCGGGGAGTTCGCCGTCGTAGCCGTCCACTCCGCTGGTGACGAGACGATCCAGGGTGGTGCCTTCGACCAGCTCGTCTCCGCGGAGCGAGGCGGCCAGGGCGCTGGTGTTCGCCCGGGGCTCGGGGATCCAGTCCGGATCGACGAAGGTGACGGCATCCGCGGCGGACTCGGGGTCGGCCGCGCGGGAGAGGGTCGCGAGGGCGGCGCGGGTCAGCACACGCTGGCGCAGCGAGACGGTCGTCTCGACCTCGTCGGCGCTCCCCAGCGTGTCGTTGACGGCCAGCAGGGCGGGACCGTGTTCGGCATCGACGGTGACCAGGGATCCGTCGCGCTGGTCCCACTGCGGCAGAGCCGAGGCGCGCACGATCGTCGGGGCGTCGCCCTCGGCGCGATGACGTTCGAGCATCGCGTCGGTCACGCCCGTCTCCATCGCCCACCGTGCGGAGCGGCCGGTGATGCCGTGTTCGTCCAGGGCCGACTGTGTGGCGGCGGCAACCTGCGGCGAGAGCTCGGCGGCGAGATCCGGGCGCTCGGAGAGCGCCGCCCAGTCCGGCCGGTCGTAGTCGATATTCCACACCGAGGAGCGGCGTGCCAGGGCCACGAGGTCGTCGTGGAAGGACTGCGCCTGCTCGCGGGCCTCGTCGCTCACATCGTCGAAGGGTCCCTCGCCGTCGGCCATGCGCTGGCTGGCATCGAGCACCGCGGGGTCGATGACGAGGCTCTGTGCCTCCACGGGCAGGGCGGCGGCGAGATCCAGCTGGCGGCGGAGCCTGCCGTTCTCACCGACGGCGGTCCGCAGGGTCTGGACGTCATCGGCCTCGTCGTCGCGGCGAGGGTCCAGGACGAAGGACCACACGAGCCCGCCGTCGATCGGCGACGCGGGGTGGTCGATCCACGGCAGGAAGGTGGTCGCCCGGGCCACCGAGTCCTGCGGTCGGACGCCGTCGGGGTCAGTGGCGAGCAGCTGCACGCCGACCGGATACACGCCGGGCGCCCCCGTGGGGCCGACCTCGTCGAGGGGGACGGAGAGGTCGTACCGGGCGGTGTCACCCGGGGCGATGTCGCCGACCTCGTCGAACAGGCCGATGGTCGTGACGCGTTCGCCGGTGTAGGTGCTCGAGCTCCGGACGGCCGTCTCGACCTGTTCGCGGGTGGTGAAGGGCGACCGCGCCATCACCAGATAGGCCTGGACCGAGCTCCATTCGCCGTCGGAGGTGTTCTCGATCCGCCCGGAGACCTCGATCGTCGCGTCGGTAGTCAGCTGGGAGGGGGTGAGCGTGTCGATGGTGACCGTGAGCCCCCCGCCCGGATCCTCCTCGTCCTCCGCTGCCTGGCTCGGGCTCGGAAGCAGCACGGTGAGCCCCAGGACGAGCCATCCGGCGAAGGCGGCCACGAGGGCGCGCCGGCGGCCGGCAGATCGGAAGCTCACCGTCCCATCCTAGGGTGGCGTTGTCTGATGCCCGGACCGCGACGCCGAGGTCGGGCGACTCCACCCACCCCACCCTGGGCGGTGACTTACGCACCCCTCAGGTCCAGGGGCGGTGGGATAGGCACCTCTCGAGCGTGGCGACGGGTGCGTAAGTCACCGCTCATGCGGACGAGAGGTGCGTAAGTCACCGCCCCTGAGGGGGTGGGGTCAGGACCTTGCCGCCCACCACGAGCGCAGCGCCTCGGACGCGTCGTCCTCGCTGAGCGGGCCGCGATCCATCCGCAGCTCCAGGAGGAACCGGTAGGCCTCGCCGACCTCGCGGCCGGGACCGATCTGGAGGATCTCCATGATCTGATTGCCGTCGAGATCGGGTCGCAGGGAGTCCAGCTCCTCCTGCTGGGCCAGCTGGCCGATGCGGCGCTCCAGGTCGTCGTAGGTGCGTTGCAGCCGGAGCGCCTTCTTGGCATTGCGCGTCGTGCTGTCCGCGCGGGTCAGGATGTGGAGACGCTCGAGCTCGGGTCCGGCGTCGCGGACATAGCGACGCACGGCCGCATCGGTCCACTGCCCTGATCCGTACCCGTGGAAGCGCAGGTGCAGCTCCACCAGGCGGCACACCGCGTCGACGACGTCATTGGAGTACCGCAACGCACGCAACCGCTTGCGGGCGAGCTTGGCGCCCACCACATCGTGGTGATGGAAGGTGACGGTGCCGTCATCGGTGAACCGGCGGGTCTTGGGCTTCCCGATGTCGTGGAGGAGCGCGGCGAGGCGGATCACCAGATCGGGACGTTCGTCGAGGCGGTGCTCCAGATCGATCGCCTGCTCCAGCACGGTGAGCGAGTGCTCGTAGACGTCCTTGTGCCGGTGATGCTCGTCGCGCTCGAGGCGCAGCGCCGGCAGCTCGGGGAGCATCTGGTCGGCCAGGCCGGTGGCGACGAGCAGCCGCAGACCATCGACGGGCGATCCCGCGCACAGCAGCCGGGACAGCTCGTCGCGGATGCGTTCGGCCGAGACGATCTGCAGTCGCTCGGCGAGCTGGGTCATCGCCTCGACGACCTCGTCGCTGGCGGACACATGGAGCTGCGCGGTGAACCGCGCCGCGCGCATCATCCGCAGGGGATCGTCGGAGAACGAGAGCTCGGGAGCCACCGGAGTGCGGAGACGGCGGTCGGCGAGGTCCTCGACACCGTCGAAGAGGTCGACGAACTCGCCATCGGGCAGTCGCACGGCCATCGCGTTGATGGTGAAGTCCCGCCGCGAGAGGTCGCCGTCGAGGGTGTCGCCGAAGGCGACGACGGGCTTGCGCGTCGCGGGGTCGTACTCGTCGGTGCGGTAGGTGGTGATCTCCAGCTGGTCGCCGCCCTTACGGGCGCCGATCGTGCCGAAGTCCCGACCCACATCCCACACGGCATCCGCCCAGCCGGCGAGGACCGCCTCGATCTGATCGGGCGTGGCGGAGGTGGCGAAGTCGAGATCGTGCACCGGCAGGCCGAGGAGGGCGTCGCGGACGGGACCGCCGACCAGCACCAGCTCGTGTCCGGCATCGGTGAAACGGGCGCCGATCTCGCCCAGCACCGGGTAGGTGGAGAGCAGGGATTCCAGGCGCCGGCGTTCGAGATCGGTCAGGTCGGACACGGTACGCCAGCCTACCGGCCGCACGCGAAGAACCGAGATCTGCTCCCGGATCGTCGTCCGGGATGGGGACCGGTTGACGAAACGGGAGCAGATCTCGGCTCGGGGGGATCAGTTCAGCGCGAAACAGGGCTCGGTGTAGTCGTAGCCCTCGGCGGTCGGCCCGGCGGTCAGCTCCTGTGCGATCGTCACGCCGGTCGTGGCCTCGGTGTCGACCCCGCTGATGACGCTCGAACGCCACGCGACTTCCGACGGGTCACCGGCGTTGTTGCCGGCCTCGTTCGGCAGCATACCCTCGTAGTCGACCTCCTCGAGCTCGCCCGCGGCCTTCACGAGGTTCTCCCGAGTGATGCCACCGTCCATGTCGGCGGCAGCCTCCATGGCGGCGAGCAGCGGGTAGCTCCACACCCAGCCTGCGGTGTAGCCGTCATTGGGGGTGACGCCGTCGAGTGCCTCGCGCATCGCCTCATGGCCCGCGCTGTCGGTGTCCCACGGGCCCCACGGACCGGCCTGGAAGTACATCGCCTCCAGCGCCGGAGCGGCGGCCGACTGCAGGAGCGCGGGGTTCCAGGTCGGGCTCGACCCGACCACGGTGCCCTGCCAGCCCTGCTGCGCGGCGCCACCGACGATCGTCGCCATCTCGGCGGGACCGGTGGTGACCACGATGAGGTCCGGCTGATTCTCCAGCACCGCGGCGACCGCGCCGGCCTGATTGTCCTGGCCGGTCGGCGTCTCGACCTCGACGAACTCCAGGTCATTGGCCTCGGCCGCGGCCTTGGCGCCCGCCGCGGCGTCTCCGCCGTAGTCGTTCGGGTACTTGATCGCCATGACCGTGCCCTCGACGCCACGGTTCTCGACCGCCCAGTCGACGCCGTTCATCGCCTCGAAGCAGTAGCTGGCGCCGCTCTGGAGGATCTGATCCTCGAAGTCCCAGGCCGAGTTCCACGAGGCCGGGATGCCGATGACGTCATCGGCCTTCATGTCATCGAGGATCGCGAGGGTCTGCGAGGACCCGAGGGTCTGCGCGAGGGCGAGGATCTCACCGCGCATCTCCTGGTAGCGCCGGTTGTGGATCTCGGGGTTGTACTCGGCATCGGCGATGTGCTCGCTGATGTTGATGTCATAGCCGCCGACGCCGCCGTCCTCGTTGACGCGCTCCCAGAAGGCCTTCTGGGCATCGGTGATCGGGACGGCGAGCGGTGCGAACGGCCCCTTGGTGAGGTCGGAGATCGCACCGAGGTAGATGCAGCCGTTGTCCTCGTTGACCGCATCGGGACACGCTTCGTCGGTGATGCCGGGGCCCGCCTCGCTCGACGAGTCGTCTCCGCCGCCGCGACACCCGGTCAGGACGAGCGCGGCGATGGACGCACCCGCCACCGCTCGGGTGATGAACCTGCGTTGCTTCATGGTGTTCCTTTCGGAGGGATCAGGTGATGGGGATCAATAGGAGAAGGGCCAGCCCTTCCAGTAGTTCCGGATGCGCATCCAGATGCCGTACAGACCGCGCGGCTCGAAGATGAGGAATCCGATGATCAAGAGGCCGTAGAGGATGGCCTCGAACTGGAAGACGTTGATGATGCCGCCACCGACGGTCGACGTGCTGATGACGGGGAACAGGTGGGCGATCTCCTGCGCGATGCGGGGCAGGGCGGTGATGAACATCGCGCCCATGATCGACCCGGAGATGGTCGCCACGCCGCCGATCAGCACCATCGCCAGGTATTGGATGCTCAGCAGCAGGCCGAAGGCCGCGGGCTCGAACACCCCCACCACCGCGTAGTACATCGCTCCCGCGACGCCGGCGAAGAAGGACGACATCGCGAAGGCCATCACCTTGTAGACGGTCAGGTTGATGCCGATGACCGCCGCGGCGACATCGCGGTCGCGGACGGCCGAGAAGGCGCGGCCGACACCCGATCGGGCGATATTGCGACCGAGGATCGCGAACACGATCAGGAAGACCAGGGCCAGGAAGAACTGCTGCTGGTCGCGGCTCAGGCCGAGACCGAACAGCGATCCGCCCTCGGAGAAGCGGATGCCGAAGAGTTCGAGGTCCGGTCCGCGGCGGCCAACGCCGGGCCCGCCGGTGAGGGTCCGCGCCTCGCGGAACACATGTTCGCCGAGGAACACCAGTCCGAGGGTGACGATGGCCAGGTACAGACCGCGCAGGCGCACCGCGATCGGCCCGACGATGAGTCCGGCGATCGCCGCCACGATTCCGGCGGCCGGGAGCCACACCCACATCGGCATGCCGTAGCCGATCAGTCGGCCCTCGGGGTCGCCACCGAGCACTGCCGCGGTGTAGGCCCCGAGGCCGAGGAAGAAGGCGTGGCCCAGGGAGACCTGCCCGGCATAGCCGGTGACCAGGTTGAGGCCGATGGCGCCCACCGAGGCGATGAGGCCGAGGGTGAACACCAGCAGAAGGTCGTCGGTGAAGAAGAACGGCACCCCGAAGGCGGCCAGCACTAGCAGGACGGTCGACCGGCGCTTGGCGGGCGTGTTGATGAGCGCCATGTCCTGGCGGTACGCGGTGCGCAGCCGCGGCCGTCCGCGCGGGGGACGGGGGGTACGGCGCGGTGACGTGACGGTGGCGGTCATACCCGCTCCACCTCCTTGGTGCCGAAGAGTCCATAGGGTCTGACGAGCAGCACCAGGAACATGAGCGCGTAGGGGGCGACCAGCGCGAAGTTGGCGCCGAGGAAGGGCGCGACGCTCGGCTGGTAGACGGCGGTGAGCGATTCGACGATGCCGACCGCGAGCCCGCCGATCACCGCCCCGGGCAGGCTGTCGAGTCCGCCGATGATGATCGCCGGGAGGGCCTTGAGCGCGATGATCCAGGTGTTCTGCTCCATGCCGGCCGACCCGGCGGCCACGAAGGTGCCTGCGATGGCGGCGAGCCCGCCGGCGATCGCCCACGCGAGGGCGAAGATCGCTCCCACGCGGATGCCCTGGGCCAGCGCCGTCTCCTGGTTGAGCGCCGTGGCGCGCATGGCGAGCCCCGCCTTGGCGTACCGGAAGAACAGCACGAGGGCGATGACCGTCAGCAGCGTCACGACCATCAGCGAGACACGCTGATGGCTGATCGACAGCCCGAGGAACTCATAGCGCCGCGAGCCGTTCGGGAAGGTCACGATGCGCGGATCGGGGCCCATGTACCGGTTGGCGAAGATGCGCAGCACGATGTCGACACCGATGGTGATGATCGCCAGGGTGAACACCGGCTTGCCGACCATCGGCCGGAGGGCCAGCCGTTCCACGGCCATGCCGAGCAGCGCGCCGAGCACGACGGCACCGGCCAGACCGGGCCAGAACGGAAGGCCGATCTGCGTGGTCAGGTGATAGGTGAACAGTCCTCCGCACACCATCAGCGCCGGCTGGGCGAAGCTGATGACGTGCGTGGCCTTGTAGATCATGACGTAGCCGAGGGCGAGCAGTGCGTAGATCGCGCCCTGGGCGAAGCCGTTCAGCACGGCCTGGGCGAACGTGGTCATGCGCTCACCTGCCTGTGGTCTCGATACGCCACGCGCTCGCTGCGGCTACTCGACCACCGGGTGCCGGTTCCTCGGTGGTCGAGTAGCCGAAGGCCGTCCGCGGCGGGGCCAGGGCGATGGATGGGGCTCATGCGCGCACCTCTTCGTCGTACATGTCGGCGATCTCCTCGGCGAACTGCCGGGTGATCGCGGGACGCTTGATCTTCTGGGTGGCGGTCAGCTCGCCCTGCTCGTGATCGAGCTCCTTGGGCATGAGCCGGAAGCGCTTGATGGTCTCGACCGAGGCGAACTTGGTGTTCGTGGCCTCGACGACCTCCTGCACCAGCTCGATGACCTCGGGCTTCTGCGACAGGTCGCGGTAGGTGGTGAACGCGAGCTTGCGCCGTTGCGCCCAGTCGCCCACGGTGTCGAGCTCGATCCCGATGAGCGCCGTCAGATACTTGCGACGGTCGCCGATGACGATCGCCTCCTTGATGTACGGCGAGGACTTCAGGCTGTTCTCGATCTCACTCGGGGAGATGTTCTTGCCGCCCGCGGTGATGATGATGTCCTTGATGCGGTCGGTGATCTTCAGATGCGTGCCGTCGACCCATTCGCCGACATCGCCCGTGCGGAGCCACCCGTCCTCGGTGATCGTCCGCGCGGTGGCCTCCGGGTTGTTCCAGTAGCCGGCGAAGGTGCCCGCGTGACGGGTGAGGATCTCCCCGGTCTCGGGGTCGAGGCGCACCTCGGCGCTCTCCTGCGGCTCGCCGACGGTGCCGACCTTGATGCGCCCCGCCCGATTGGCCGTGGCGATCGCGCTGTTCTCGGTCATGCCGTAGACCTCGTGCATCGGGACGCCGATGCCCATGAAGAACTCCAGCACCTCCGGGGCGATCGGCGCCGCACCCGAGGCGGCGTACCGTGCCTTGCCCAGGCCGAGCCGCTCGCGCAGCGGGCGGTAGAGGAACACCCAGCCGGCCGCGTAGGCCAGCCGCGTCGCGAGGGTGTGGTTGCCGTCGTTCTCGACCAGACGGCGCCCGATCCACTGCGAGACCTTCATCCACAGCCCGAAGTTGAGCTTCTTGAGCCGGCTGGCCCCGCTCATCCGGATGTGCACGCCGGCGGCGATCTTCTCCCAGATCCTCGGGACGCCGAACACGATCGTGGGTTGCACCTCGCGCAGCGCGACCTGGACGGTCTCGATCGACTCGGCGAAGTTGACCTGGGTGCCGACTGCCGCGTTGAACCAGGTGGTGAACACGCGTTCGGCCACATGGCACAGCGGCAGATAGGAGACGATCAGGTCCTTGTCATTCGCCGGGGGGTCGACGAAGGCGCCGTGCTGAGCGAGGGTCTCGATGACGAACTCGATATTGGCGATCGTCAGCATGGCGCCCTTGGGGGGACCGGTCGTGCCGGACGTGTAGACGAGCGTGGCGATGTCATCGTCCTGAGCCTGCTCGGCGCGGGCGTCGACCGCGCCGGGATGGGCGTCGCGGTGCTCGGCTCCGCGTTCGAGCAGCTCGGTCCAGGACAGCAGCCGGGGATCGGTGTAGCGGCCCGCGATCCCCCGGGGCTCGATGTAGACCAGGTGGCGCAGCTCGGGCAGCTCGTCGATGATCTCGAGGGCCTTGTCCAGCTGCTCCTGGTCCTCGGCGATCAGTACGGAGGTGCCGGAGTCGCGCAGCACGTGCAGCACCTCGGCGGCCGGATTGGTGGGATAGAGACCCACCGTGACGGCCCGCACCGCGGTGATGCCGATATCGCTGAACAGCCACTCGCAACGGTTCTCACTGTGGACTCCCACCCGGTCCCCGGGCTCGACGCCCAAGGAGAGCAGTCCGTGGCCCACGAGCGTCGCCTGCTCCCAGTAGTCCTCCCAGGTGATCTGATCCCAGATGCCGAGGTTCTTCTCGCGCATCGCGACGGTACTCGGCGACGTGCGGGCGCGTTCGCGGATGCGCAGGGGCAGTGTCGTCCGGGCGGTGGCGTTCTCCTGCCGCTCGTTCACGAGACCTCCTCGATGACGGGGTCCTCGTCGCCCGCGCCGAGATAGGCGCGGATGACATCGGGATGGCTTTGGACCTCGGCCGGCGTGCCGAGAGCGATAGGCGTGCCGAAGTCCATCGCCATCACACGGTCGGCGAGGTCCATCACCAGACCCATGTCGTGCTCGACGAGGATCATCGGGATCTTCAGCTCGTCGCGGATGTCGAGGATGAAGCGCGCCATGTCCTCGGTCTCCTCCCCGTTCATGCCGGCGACGGGCTCGTCGAGGAGCAGCAGCCGGGGTTCCATCGCGAGGGCGCGTCCCAGCTCGATCCGCTTCTGTACCCCGTACGGCAGCATGCCGACGGGGAGCTCGCGGTAGCCCTCGATCTCCAGGAAGTCGATGATCTCCTCGACCCGCCGGCGATTGGCGATCTCGCTGCGCTGCGCGCGGCCGAGCCAGGCGACCGCCCACGGCCAGCTGTAGCCGAGATGGTGGTGGCGTCCCAGCATCAGGTTGTCGACGACATTGAGGTTCTCGAAGAGCTCGATGTTCTGGAAGGTGCGAGCCAGTCCGCGGGCGGCGATCCGATGGGGCCGCTCGCCGAGGATCGACGTGCCGTCGAAGCGCACGTCCCCGGCCTGGGGCCGGTAGACCCCCGAGAGCACGTTGAAGATCGAGGTCTTGCCGGCGCCGTTGGGGCCGATGATCGCGAACAGCTCGTGGCCCTGGATGTCGAAGGAGACTCCTCGCAGCGCCTTGACGCCGGCGAAGCTCAGCTCGACGTCCTTCACCGAGCAGATGATGTCCTCGCTCATGCGATCCCCTCCTCCTGGACCGAGATGTGCTCCCGATTCGTCGACGAGAGAGCTGTGCGGTCAGCGAGTACCCAGCACATCTCGGTTCTGCGCCCGCTCATGACAGCCACCGCTTCCTGCGCTTGTAGTGCTTGAGGTCGCGGTACGAGGTCGCCAGTTCGCCCCGGCCGAGGTAGAAGTCGCGGATATCGCTGTCCTGGAGCAGAGCCTCGGCGGGCTGATCCATGACGATCTTGCCGTGCTCCATGACGTAGCCGTGGTTGGCGATCGAGAGCGCCATCATCGCGTTCTGCTCCACGAGGAGGACGGTCGTGCCGCGCTGCTCGTTGATCTGGACGACGATGTCCTTGATCTGGGCCACGATCCGCGGTGCCAGACCCAGGCTCGGCTCGTCGAGGAGCACGATGTCCGGCTGTGCGACGAGGGCGCGACCCATGGCGAGCATCTGCTGCTCGCCGCCGGAGAGGTACCCGGCCGTGCGCTTGCGGCGCTCCTTGAGCACCGGGAACAGCTCGTAGATCTCCTCGATGCTCTCGCTCAGTCCCCCGCGGCGTGTGTGGCCGCCGACTCGCAGGTTCTCCTCGACGGTGAACTCGCCGAAGACCCGGCGGCCTTCGAGTACCTGTCCGAGTCCGGCCGCGACGATCCGGGGCGCGTTCCAGCGCTGGATCGGTTTCTCGTCGAGCAGGATCTGACCCTTGGTGATCTCGCCGTCGTGGATGTCCAGCAGACCCGACAACGCCCGCAGCAGTGTCGTCTTGCCGGCGCCGTTGGCACCGAGCAGAGCGACGATCTGTCCGCGGGGCACCGACAGGCTCACGCCGCGCAGCACGAGGACGACGTCGTTGTAGACGACTTCCAGGTTCTTGACGCTCAGCACGTGGTGATTCCCCCTCCTCCTTGGTTGCGCAGCATCCTGACACATGAATGTGAGCGAGGTCACGAACTTTATGCAGATGTAGTGAAACTTTTTCTCGACAGGGGTAGGTTGACTGCTCATGGAAGGCTCACGGCAGACCGACGGCCGGGTGCGGCGCGCCGAACGGACACGCGTCTCGATCGTCGACGCCCACGTGCGGCTGCTGCGTGAGGGGACGCTCAAACCGAGTGCCAAGACGATCGCCGAGGCCGCCGGTGTCTCGGTGCGCACGCTGTGGCTCGCCTTCGGCGACATGGAGAGTCTGTTCGCGCAGACGGTCGCCTACTGGTTCGCCTCCGACGATGCGCTGGCGGTCGTGATCGATCCCGCACTGGAGCTGGAGCGGCGGATCGACCGTTTCTGCGCGGCGCGCGCCCGCCGCCTGACCAATATCGCGCCCGCTGCCCGCGCGGCGCAGTTGATGGAGGCGTCCTCCTCGACACTGCGGGGAAGCCGCCGTGCCCACATCGAGAACGTGCGAGTGGAGATCGCGGAGGTCTTCGCCACGGAGATCGCCACCTCAGCCGCTCCGGAGACGCTCTGTGATGCGCTCTTGGCGGCGAGCAGCTGGAACTCCTGGTCGATCCTGCACGATGACCTCGGCCGCACCGTCGAGGAGTGTGAGGCCGCGATGCGTCACGCGTTCACGGCGCTGTTGGCCGGGTGTCGGTAGACCCCCGAAAGGGGCGACGGTCAGGGACCGATGTCGATGCGTTGCGGCTGCTATGGCCGCCGTATCGCATCATCATCCGTACGGACTTGCTCGAAACTCGATGCCTTCAGGTCGCGGCAGCAACCACGACGCGTCATGATCAGGCCTCGTCGTGCGCGAGGGCCGCGGCCCCGATGATGCCGGCATTGTTGCGCAGGTCGGCGGGGATCATCTCGGTCCGCACGTCGATGAGCGGCATGAAGGCCTCGTAGTTCTTGCTGACGCCGCCGCCGACGATGAACAGATCCGGTGAGAACAGCCGCTCCAGATGGCGGAAGTAGTGATGCAGTCGCTTGGCCCATTGGGTCCAGCTGAGGTTCTCGCGCTCGCGGGCACTGGTGGCGGCGTAGTGCTCCGCGTCGTCGCCGCGCAGCTCGAGGTGGCCGAGCTCGGTATTGGGCACGAGGGTGCCGTCGACGATCAGCGCCGAGCCGATGCCGGTGCCGAGGGTGATGACCAGGATGACGCCGCCGCGGCCGCGAGCCGCGCCGTAGCGTGCCTCGGCGACTCCCGCCGCATCGGCATCGTTGACGACGTGGACCGGATGTCCGAGACGCTCGGTGAAGAGTGCGTCGACATCGGTGTCGATCCAGCTCTTGTCGATATTCGCGGCCGACCGGGCCACGCCACGCTGGACCACCGCCGGAATGGCCACACCCGTCACCGCGGGCAGCTCCAGTCCTTTGTAGGAGCCGATGATCTGCTCGGCGACATCGGCGAGCGCCTCCGGGGTCGACTTCTTGGGGGTCGCGAAGCGAGTGCGGTTGCTGGCGAGACTGCCGCTCGTCAGATCCACCGGTGCTCCCTTGGTGCCCGTACCACCGATGTCGATGCCGAAGCCGATCATGGGCCGAGTCTAGTGTCCTGCGCCGAAAGTTCATCACCGCTTTTCGCCGCCTGAGCGGCGCTCCGCGACGTTGGCGTCACTCGAAAGGCGCCCAGCCTGCCAGCGCTCCGCCGCCTTGCGGAGCACCCACTCAGACGACGCCTCTCGGCAACGAACTTCCGACGCAGGACACTAGTGCGCACGCATGTCTGCCGGCTCGCCTACGCTGAGCCGGTGAACGGATCGGATCGGTGAGCGGCGGGCTGGCCGCATTGCTCGATGATGTGGCCGCGCTCGCGCGGCTCGCCGCCGCCTCGGTGGACGATGTCGGCACGGCGGCCGGGCGGGCGAGCGCCAAGGCCGCCGGTGTCATCGTCGACGACGCGGCGGTCACCCCGCGCTACGTGCGAGGCCTGGATCCGCGACGTGAGCTCTCGGTGATCGGCCGCATCGCCAAGGGCTCGCTCCGCAACAAGCTGATCTTCATCCTCCCGGCGTTGCTGGTGCTCAGCCAGTTCCTCCCCTGGCTGCTGACTCCCCTCCTCATGGTCGGCGGTGCCTATCTGTGTTTCGAGGGCGCGGAGAAGCTGTGGGAGAAGCTCCGTGGCGGGAGTCACGACGAGGTGCCGAGGACACAGGCCGGTCCGGGGTCCGAGGATGCCGTCGTGTCCTCGGCCGTCCGGACCGATTTCATCCTGTCCGCGGAGATCATGGTCATCGCCCTCAACGAGGTGTCCTCCGAGCCGCTGCTGTCGCGGGGGATCATCCTGGCCGTCGTGGGGGTCGCCATCACGGCCCTCGTCTACGGGGTGGTCGCCCTGATCGTGCGGATGGACGATATCGGGGTGGCCCTGGCCGAGCGCTCGTCGAGATTCGCGCGGCGCATCGGACGCGGACTGGTCAAGGCGATGCCGATGGTGATGACGATGCTCGCGACGGTCGGTGTCGTGGCGATGCTCTGGGTGGGCGGGCACATCCTGCTCGTCGGCTCCGAGGAGCTCGGCTGGCACGCGCTCTACGCGGCGGTGCACCGCCTCGAGCCCGCGAACGTGGTCGCGGGCTGGTTCGTCAACACCGCGGCCTCGGCACTGTTGGGCCTCATCGTGGGTGCCGCCATCGTCGCCGGGTGGTACTGGATCGGCTCCCGCCGCCAACCACATGTGGTTTAGATCACATACAGTCTTCCGTTTATCCGGAGCGTGAGCTCCAATAGTGCTCGGGAGCCGATCGTCCGTTTCGATCGGCCATGAGACCGGGAGAGACGACATGCGCAAGACCACCAAGGGAGCACTGGCCGCGGGAGCGGCCGCGGCACTGCTGATCGGGGGCGCCGGGACGTTGGCGTACTGGACGGCCGAGGACTCGGCCGATGGCGGCCCGGTCGCCTCGGGCAACCTCACCCTCGCCTCGAATGACGACTGCGACACCTGGGTCTACGCCGCCGGGAGCGCTTCGGCGGGTGAGACCGTGACGGCCTTCGTGCCCGGTGACGTCGTGACCACCACCTGCAGCTTCGCCGTGGGTGCGACGGGGGACAACCTCGCCGCCACCGTGGACGTACCTGACAGCCTCGAGTTCACGGTGCCGGCCGATGCGGCATCTTTCGCCGCCGATGTCGACGCCTCCTTCACCCTCGGCGGCGCCGCCCTCGCCGACGATGCCACGATCACCGAGGACAACGACGGCGACGTCTTGGCGGCCACCTTCCTGGTCGAGTTCCCCTATGGCGACGCCACTGCGGTCAATGTCGACGACATGCAGGACATCACCGCCACGCTCGACACCTTGACGGTGACGTTGACCCAGGTCGATCCGAACCCCTGAGCCCATGGCAGCCCACCGCCGCCCGGCGACCGTCAGGGCCGCCGTGCTCCTGGTCCTCGCCTGGATGGGGATCCTCGGCGCGACCGTGGCTCTCCTGGCCGCCGTGGTGGTTCCCCGACTGGCAGGTGCGACACCTTACGCGGTCCTCACGTCGTCGATGGAGCCGACGCTGCCACCGGGAACCCTGGTGGTGGCGCGGCCCGTCGCAACCGATGACATCGGGGTGGGCGATGTCATCACCTATCAGCTGGCCTCGGGCCGGGTGCTGACGGCGACCCACCGGGTGACCGCCATCGAGCAGCGACTGGACGGTGACCGCAGCCTCGTGACACAGGGCGATGCGAATCCCGTGGCCGACCCCGAGCCGGTGCGCCCGGTCCAGGTGCGCGGAGAGCTCTGGTATGCCGTCCCGTATCTCGGCTACGCACATCGCTGGCTCACGGGCGCCCAGCGGGCCACGTTGACCCTCGTGATCGTGGGCGGGCTGTCGGTCTACGCCCTGGCGATGTTCGCCGGTGCCTGGCGGGATCGTGCCCGATCGCGGCCGGTGTCCCGATGACGCCCCTCCTCGGGGCGGCTGCGGTGTTGTCCACGTTGCTGCTCCCGACGATGCCGGCGCCGGATATCGAGTTGTCCCCCGGCGGCGGCAGCGCCACGATGACGGAGCCATTGTTCGATCCCGAGGCGCGGTGGGTCCCCGGCGATATCTGGGAGACGAGCATGGTGGTGCGCAACGCCGGTCCGACGGCCGCTAGTGCGCGTTTCCAGGTCCTCGTGGAAGGCGACGAGCATCTCTACGGCGAGGGGATGCTGTGGTTGGATGCGCGCATCGACGGTGGCCCGTGGCGAACAGTCGAATGGTCCACGTGGACACCGGGAGGGACCCTCGAGGCGGGTGAGAGCATTCCGGTCGAGCTACGGGGTTTCTTCCACGAGGGCGCCACGAACAGGCACCAGGACAGCAGCGTCGACCTGGAGGTGGTGTGGCAGGCCGCCGGGCCGCGCGCCGGCGCGGGCACCGTGATCTCGCCCTGGTGGATCGTGCTCGGCTTGTTCGCCGCCTCTCTCGGCGCCTGGGCCCGCCGTCTGAGGGAGGAGCGATGATGACCGCTGAGCAGCGCCCTCGACGGTTGGCCGTCCTCGTCTGGGTCAGCGGCGTGGTGCTGATGCTCGCCGTCGGCGTGGGCGGCACGATGGCGTTCTGGAGTGACGAGGCGACGGTCGAGACCGGGAGCCTCGCCGCTGGGCGGCTCGATGTCACGCTCAACGGAGAGCTGGCCGGGGAGGGAGGCGTGCTCGTCGATACACAGTTCCAGATCGCGGATCTGGTCCCCGGTGAGAGCTTCGCGCGGGTCATCGCGGTCGGCAACGGCGGAACGGTGCCCCTCGACTACACGATGACCGGGTCGACATCGGGAACCCTGGGGGCCGCCCTGCGCTGGACCGTCGTCCCCGGCGGAAGCGCGACCAATGCGGGGACCGTCGCGGGCGGCAACCGGGCGGGCAGCTGCACCGGAGGCTCGAGCACGTATCCGAGTGCGGCGATCAGCGGTTCGGCCACCAGCCCGACCGGCGTCATCGCCACCCCTCGTCCGCTGGCGGTCGGCGCCAGCGAACAGGTCTGCGTGATCGTCGCCCTCGACGCGAACGCGGCCTCCACGCTGCAGGAAGCCACCGCCACCGCTCGTTTCGTCATCACCGGCATCCAACGAGGTGCGCCATGAGGCGACGCTGGAAGCTCGCGACGGCCGGAACCGCGGCCGCCGTCGTGGCGACGACCAGCGCGGCCTCGGCGGCCTGGACCGATACCGCCACCCTCGACACCGAGTCGATCGGCGCCCACCAGGTCGTGGCCCAGGAGGCACCCACGTGCGAGAACAAAGGAGGTCTGCTCGGT
Source organism: Aeromicrobium piscarium (assembly GCF_007421815.1). Classification (GTDB taxonomy): domain Bacteria; phylum Actinomycetota; class Actinomycetes; order Propionibacteriales; family Nocardioidaceae; genus Aeromicrobium; species Aeromicrobium piscarium. The sequence continues at coordinate 39,491 of NZ_VLNT01000021.1, forward strand.
CTGCTCGGCTACGCCGAGCTCTCCTGGAGCCATGTGGATCCTCGCTACGAGTACTCCTGGGAAGCGCGGCGAGTGAACACCGGCGCCCGGATCGGCGGTGGGGTCGTCACGCCCGCGGCGGATGCGGTCGCGCCGGTCACCGCCGATGTCACCCCTACCCTGCTCGACCTCGGCGGCTTGGCCGGACTGCAGATCGACATCCTCGTCTCCGCGCGCCTGAGAGGAAGCCCGTCGTGGACGGCTCCCGCGACCACGACCCGGGTCCGCTCGGTCAATCTCCTCGTCGTGGGCCTGAGCATCCGCTGCGGGGCCGGATAACACGACGAAGGGCCGGACCCCAGGGGATCCGGCCCTTCGTCATCGAGCTGAATGCTCAGCGCTCCTCGTCACCGGCGCAGGCCGCTTTGCAGCTGACGTGAGTGCTCAGCGCTCCTCATCACCGCGGATGAAGGCTTCGAGCTTGGCGCGGCCTTCGGTGTCCTCGCGCTGCACCGGCGGGCTCTTCATCAGGTACGACGAGGCCGAGATCAGCGGGCCGCCGATACCGCGATCCTTGGCGATCTTGGCCGCGCGGATCGCGTCGATGATGATGCCGGCCGAGTTCGGCGAATCCCACACCTCGAGCTTGTACTCCAGGTTCAGCGGAACATCGCCGAAGGCGCGTCCCTCGAGGCGCACGTAGGCCCACTTGCGGTCATCGAGCCAGGCGACATAGTCCGACGGGCCGATGTGCACGTTCTTGTCATCGATCTTGCCGGCGAGGGAGCCGTGCAGGTTCGACGTCACGGCCTGGGTCTTGGAGACCTTCTTGGACTCCAGCCGCTCGCGCTCCAACATGTTCTTGAAGTCCATGTTGCCGCCGACGTTCAGCTGGTAGGTGCGATCCAGCGAGACGCCGCGGTCCTCGAACAGCTTCGCCATGACGCGGTGCGTGATGGTGGCACCGACCTGGCTCTTGATGTCGTCGCCGATGATCGGCACGCCGGCGGCCTCGAACTTGGCAGCCCACTCCGGGTCCGAGGCGATGAAGACCGGCAGCGCGTTGACGAAGGCGACACCCGCGTCGATCGCGCACTGCGCATAGAACTTGTCGGCCTCCTCCGAACCCACCGGGAGGTACGACACCAGCACGTCGGCGCCGGTCTCCTTGAGGACCTGCACGACGTCCACGGGATCGCCGTCGGCCTCCTCGATCGTCTCGGAGTAGTACTTGCCCAGACCGTCGAGGGTGTGACCGCGCTGCACCGTGACACCCGTCGGGGGGACGTCGGTGATCTTGATGGTGTTGTTCTCGCTGGCCTGCGTGGCCTCGGCGAGATCGAAGCCGACCTTCTTGGCGTCGACGTCGAAAGCGGCCACGAACTCGATGTCGCGCACGTGGTAGTCGCCGAACTGCACGTGCATGAGCCCGGGGACGGTTCCGGCCGGATCAGCGTTCTTGTAGTACTCGACGCCCTGGATCAGGGACGTGGCGCAGTTTCCCACGCCCACGATCGCTACGCGTACCGAACTCATGGGTCCTCACTTCTTCTTGTTTCGGGTGGTTTCCCGGCGGCCCGCGGGAGGCAGGTCGCCGTCATTGGTCTGGTCGGCCGCGGCCCGCTCGCGTTCGATCAGCTCGGTGAGCCAGGTGATCTCGCGCTGCACGGACTCCAGGCCGTGACGCTGTAGCTCGGCGGTGTACGCATCCATGCGTTCACGTCCGCGCTGCGCGGCGTTCTTGACCGTGTCGAGCCGCTCCTCCAGGCGGCTGCGCCGCCCCTCGAGGATGCGGACCCGGATCGAGGAGGTGGTCCGCGAGAACAGGGCGAATCGCACCCCGAAGTTCTCGTCGTCCCACGCGCTCGGGCCGGTGTCCTCCAACAGCTCGGCCAGGTGCTCCTTGCCGTCGGCGGTCAGTCGATAGGTGATCTTGGTCCGGCGACCACTGGAGGCGTCCTCGTCGGCGACGATGTATCCCGCGCGCCCCAACTGCTTGAGGCAGGGGTAGAGCGTTCCGTACGACAACAGACGCGTCCAGCCCAGCAGCGCGTTGACCTGCTTGCGCAGCTCGTACCCGTGCATGGGTGAGTCGGCGAGCAGACCGAGCACGGCCAGCTCCAAGGCGACTCCACGACGAGACACGATCGACTTCCTTCATTCACTGACGACTGGTTATATCGAAACGATACATCGAGCCGCGACGTTCGTCAGCCTCCCCCCGGGGGTGATTCTTGGAACTTGAGGCGCGACACGGCACACTGGGACGCTGGTGGCGCGTGCCCTGCTGCCGTACGAAGGGATAGGTACGTGGCGACGAATCGCAAGAAGGACTCCCAGAAGCGCGGGCTGTTCCGTCGGATCGGCGGCAACGGCCCGTGGCCGGTCAAGGTCATCCGCTGGCTGCTGTTGTTGGCCGTCCTGGGATTCCTGGCCGGTGCCGCGGCCTTCGCGACGGCCTACGCGGTCGTCAAGATCCCCGACCCCAATGCGGACTTCCAGACGCAGACCACCGACGTCTACTTCTCCGACGGCTCCACGAAGATCGGGTCCTTCGCCACACAGGACCGCATCATGGTCGACTACGATGAGATCGCCGAACCGATGCGGGCGGCCGCCGTCGCCGCCGAGGACCGGACCTTCTGGGACAACCGGGGCATCGACCTGCGCGGCATCGTGCGCGCCCTGCGCGACAACACCTCCAGTGGTGAGATCACCGGCGGCGGGTCCACGATCACGCAGCAGTACGTCAAGATCCTCTACCTCACACAGGACCAGACGTACACGCGCAAGGCCAAAGAGGCGATCCTCTCGATCAAGGTCGATCGGCAGCTCTCCAAGCGGGAGATCCTCGAGGGCTATCTCAACACCATCTACTTCGGCAACGGCGCCTACGGTGTGGAGGTCGCGGCCAATAACTACTTCGGCAAGTCGGCGGCCGAGCTCTCGGTTCCCGAGTCCGCCTATCTCGCCACGGTCGTCAACAGCCCCACCTACTACAACCCGTACACCGAGGGTGCGGCCGAGCGCATCCTGCCGCGCTACAACTACGTCCTCGACGGCATGGCCAAGGCCGGTGACATCACCGCCGAGGAGGCAGCCGAGTTCGCGGATCAGCTCCCGGCCTTCCAGGAGCCGAGCGAGAGCAACGACTACCAGGGCCCCAACGGTCACCTGCTGCAGCTCGTCAAGACGCAGATGACCAATCTGCAGTTCACCGACTATGAGATCAACGGCGGTGGTCTGGACATCATCACGACCTTCGACGCGGGGATGCAGAATGCCGCGGTCGAGGCGGTGAACCAGGTTCGTCCGGAGGGTCTCGACGAGCTCAACGAGTCCCTCGTCTCGGTGGAGCCGGGGAGCGGAGCCGTGCGGGCGATGTACGGCGGACCGGACTATCTCGGCGAGGGCGAGCGGGCCAGCCTGAACTGGGCGACCGAGCTGGTGCAGCCGGGCTCGACCTTCAAGGCCTTCGCGGTCGTCGCGGCGCTCGAGAACGGGTACAGCCTGCGCACGCTGCTCAACGGCAACTCGCCGTTGCAGGTCGGCAACGACACGATCGTCAACCAGGGCGACAGCGGTGGTCAGTCCTATGGTCGTGTCTCGCTGGACCAGGCCACCGCGAACTCCGTCAACACCGCCTTCGTCGATCTCACCGATCAGATGGAGGAGGGCCCGCAGCGGATCCTCGACGCCGCCAAGCAGTCGGGCATCCCGCAGGCCACCCTCGACCGGATCGAGCCGGTGATCGGTGTCTCGCTGGGCTATGAGGGCGTGCGGCCGGTCGACATGGCGAATGCCTACGCGACCTTCGCGTCCGGCGGCCAGCGTGCCGAGTGGTACGTCATCGAGCGGGTGGTCAACTCCCAGGGCGAGCCGCAGTACGAACATGAGGTGTCCACCAGCCAGGCGATGTCCGAGGGCGTGGCCGGCGACACCGTGCAGGCGCTCCAGTCGGTCGTGCGGCGAGGTTCCGGCACGAGCGCCCAGACGCAGTGCCCCACGGCGGGCAAGACCGGCACCGCGACCGCCACGGACGCCAGCGGCGGTGGCGAGCGGGTGTCGTCCTCCTGGTTCATCGGCATGACGCCCAAGCTCGTGACGGCCGTGACGTTCAGCCGCGGCGTCGGCAATGAGCAGCTTCGTGGGTATCTGAACCCGTTCTTCGGCGGCACCTACCCGGCGCAGACCTTCGGGGCGTTCCAGCGTCAGGTGATCGATCCGAGCGACTGCGGTGAGTTCCCGGCGCCCGGCAATATCCAGGCCTCGCAGGGCCAGCTCTACACCCCGCCGCCGCCGGAGCCGGAACCCGAGCCCGAACCGGAACCCGAGCCCGAACCCGAGCCGGAGCCCGAACCCGAGCCGGAGCCCACCGAGGAGCCCTCGCCCGAGCCCACCGACCCGGGCGACGGCGGTGACGACGATGGACCCGGGGTTCCCACGGTCCCGGTCCCGAGCGGCTGGACCCGCGACTGACAGTGATGATGTGGGTGAGCCCCGCAGCGGTCGTCCTGACTCAGCGACTGACTGACTGAGGGTCTTTAACGGGATCTGTCGGTCGATCCGCTGCGGGGCTCGTGTGCACTCACCAGACGA
>NZ_VLNT01000022.1 GCF_007421815.1 Aeromicrobium piscarium
CCGACGCCCGTAGAGCCCTTCGGGCGTCATCCTGCGCACGCCCTCGTGGTCGATCGTCCAGGCCAGGTCACGGACCTGGTTGGTGACCTGTGCGTCGGTGATGGTCCGGGCGGCGACCGAGCGGTTGTTCTGTGCCCAGTCGCGGTAGGTCCGCGCGGCGATCTGGCAGCCCTGCTCACGCAGGACCCGGCAGATCGACTCGACCGCGTGGTCCTCGGCCCGCAGCTCGTCGATGAACGCGACGATCATCGATTGCGGGGGTCGAGTTCGGCCGCGAAGAAAATCGAGGCCCGGCGGAGGATCTCGTTATCTTCCTCGAGTCGGCGGACCCTGGCCTTGAGGTCCTTGATCTCGGCGAGCTCCTCACTGGTGGCTCCCTGGCGCTGGCCGCCGTCGATCTGGGCCTGGACGACCCAGCGACGCACGGTCTCCTTCCCGAGCCCCTCGCGGCGAGCGACGGACTCGGCGGCCGCGGTCAGCGACGAGTACTCCGGCAGGTGCTCCAGCACCTGCCGCACGCACCGCTCCTTGACCGCGGGATCGATCTTCTTCGGCATGGTTCGCATCCTTCCAACTCAAAAGGATGCGGCATCAAACCTGGGGCGCTTCAGGTCGTTGGAATCCATGCGGTTCTCAACGAGTGTGTGAACTCCTGACTCATCGGCGACGACGCGGATAGTGGTCGTCCAGGCGGTTGCGTTTCCTGGCTTCTGGTCGCTCACTGTGACTTCGAACGCATCGGCGCTCACCGGCCGGTAGTCGACATGACGGTTTCGGCCTTGCGAGACATCCAGCTCGGTCTGCCCTTCGACCAGCGGCGACGGATCCGAGGTCTCCTGGGCCCAGACGGCGGCGCAACGGTGCAGCTCATCTACGACATCGGGCTCCGGACATCCTGGCGTCGGTCCAGACAGCGCGGTAGAGGATGCTCACAACAAGTCCTTCGCCTTGGCGAGGTGGGCAGCGAGCTGCTTGGTGCGGCGCTTTCGGCCGAAGGTCTGAAGGATGGCGACGTCAAGGGCGTCCTCGGTGATGTCGGGGTGGTTGGCCGCGATGAAGCGGGCGGCGTTGGCGATCTCGATCGGGCTGATGTGGATGAACGGCCGATCGGCAGTGCTGTCGTTGGGCCGGAACTCGGCCCACGTCGTCGGGTCGATCTCGCGGGGCCAGACGAACTTGTCCTCATCGACGAACAGGCCAGCCTGCTGGATCTGGTACGAGATCTTCTTCGCGCGGTTGGAGCGGACGCGCTGGAGTCCGAACGACTGTGCCGTCTTGTCGGTGAGGCGGTCGAGATGGATCGGGCCCTCGTATGTGGCGACCTCGACAGCTACTGCGCGAACCTTCTCCTTTGCCACCTTCTTGGGGAGGTCGTCGAGCACGTCGACGCCGCCAACCTGTACGACGGACCAGGGCTCGAACTCAAGGCCCTTGTCACCGATGACGCTCGGCTCTCGGACGAACACCTCGGGGTCAGGCACGACGGACTCGGTCTCCGTCGCGGTTGCGACGGCGGGTGCTTCCTCGGACGACGCCGCAGGCGTCGAGGCGGTCCTGGCAGCAACCTGCTCTGTCATGCCCTCCTGAGTGGCCAGCGCAGCGAGAGCCTCGTGTCGGATGCGCTTGGCTTCCTCCAAGCCGTCTGCGTCTCCGAATTGCTCCAAGAGCCGCACAGCGAAGTCGTTCGCGCGGAACGCCTCCTCGACGGAGAACTCGTGCATGTGGGCCATCTGCTTACGGACGATCCGCAGCTCGTTGCCGATCGTGCTCACTGTCCGTTGTCGGTCATCGAACGGGTAGCCGAAGTCGCCGAGTCGCTCGGTGAGCATACGGAGCTGGGCCTGAAGGTCATAGGTCCAGTATTTGTAGCCCTTGGAGTACCCCTTCTTCTGGTCGAGGATCTCCAAGACCACGGTCCACGGGTGGCCGCCAAGATTGGACGCGAGACGATCGCCGATGATCGGATCGAGTCGTCTGGCGAGGTGATCGAGGCCCTCCTTGACGGAGAGGTTGGGCTTGAAGGTCATCAGAAGAGACCGCCCTCGTTGGTGCCGGGCAGCATGCCATCATCAAAGGTGAGTGAGTCCTGCCCGGCGGCGACCTTGCCAGCCTTCGGAGGCTGGCGAAGGGGGGCAGGGACAGCCGGGAGATCATCGGCAGCGATAAGCGGCCCGGCGATGATGTCATCGAGCAGCGCGACGCCATCGGGGACGAGTGCCAGCGTCTCGCGGATCGCTGCGACGATCTCGACGAGCTCGGCGCTCCATTCGGGCGCCCAGGTGCTCGGGCGGATGTGGTCCAAAGGTGAGTCGCTGGATGCGGCGCGGCCGGCAGGCTTAGCCATGCGGTAACCGAGCCACTTGGCGACGATGTCCATCCCGCTGACTTCGAAGTTCCAGACGGCTTCGGGTATGCCGGTCAGTGCGCCGTCCGCCACGCTCAACGTCTCGGTTGGGGGGTCGTACTTGATGTCCGCCTTGGCCTCGGGGAGGTGAGAGGGCTCTGACTTCCAACCGATTCCGGCAGTCGGCAGCTCGCCGCTGCCGAAGCGCTCGCCGAAGGTCTGGAGCCAGATTAGCTTCGAGCCGTGGGCCACCATCTGCGCGAACAGGTCGGGGTCGGAGGTGAGAGGAACACGAGGCCCGGGCGTTTCCAGCGCCTCGTGGAAGCGGTTGGTGTAGTCGGTGCCGGCGAGTACGCCGAAGGTGTAGGCGAAGAGCTGCTCGACGGTCACCTTGTCGCCGAGCGCTTCGCTCAGCACGTTCAGCGTGGCGGGCGCGACGTTTGGGGTGCCAGCGGCGTCCCGATACAACGGGATGATGTCCTTACCACCGTAAGACCCGCGGAAGTAGTGCAAGTCTGGGACCGCTTTCGTCACCGTCGCCGCGGGCCCAGAACCAAGTTGGCGAGTCGTGAACGAGCCGAGGAAGACCTGCTGAGAGCTAACGCTCTCCCAAAGCGAAGGACTCTCCGTCTTAGCCATTCGGGGGTCCTCGAATGCCCACTGGCGGTCGAAGGACCTAAAGGCGTAGCGCGCGATCGGCTGATGAGAACTACCCGCCTTCAGGTCGGCGATCCGATCGAAGTCGCCGACGCGAGTGTGGATGTTGCGTCCCGAACTAGGAGTGACGAAGAGCTGGCTGCGCTTGTTGATGTCGGATTCGTCCACCAGTGCTGTCCAGCGTCGACTAAGAGTGTCCTGGGTAGTCGCGATTGGCCAGGTGCGCCCGAACTTACAACCTGGCTGTTGCCAGGGGAACAGGTCGGTGAGTTTGGGGTGCGCCGCCCAGTCGAGTCCGCCGCTTGCCGGGATAAAGGGGGCGTGCCAATCCGGTGACGCCTCGGCGGTCTCTAGGGGCGTCGTCCCTACGGCCAGGTCAGCAAGCGCGTCGAGTTTCTCTGCTCGGGTGCCCCGGTAGCTGGCGTAGTGCACAGGTGCGGGCTTGGTGCGATCACCGTTCCCGCGCCGGATGAGGGTGACGATGGCGACGGGGGACTCGATGTCGAAGACGTTCTCGTCCTTGCGGGTGCCCTTGTTGTCGCCGTGAAGGTCAACGACGATGATCTCATCGGCCACCTCGCGAGCGAGCCGTCGGAGGCCCAGAAAGCCGGGGCCATCGAGCCAGGAGGAGGCGGTGATCATCGAGACCACGGCGGGCCCGGTGTTCTCCTCGAACACCTTCCAGATCGCCCACCGCCAGAAGTAGACGTAGAGGTTGTAGAGGCTAGAGTGAGCGCTGAAGATGACGTGCTTCTTTGCGTCGTCGAAGATGTCGTCAAACAGCGAGCGCTCTCCGAGCGCCTTGTTGCCCTTGGTAACCGCAGTGATGAATCCGCCCGTGCCCTGGCTCTCGACGCGGTCGTAGGGCGGGTTGCCGATGAGCACGTTGTGGTGCCAGTCGTACTTCACCCGGTCTGCCTGGACGCCTTCGGCGCCGATGGGGTCGTCGAGGCCGCTGATGCGGGCGACGCGCTTCTCGGAGAGGGTGTCGCCGAGGAAGACGGGTATGCGCTCCTGCTCTCGGAGGTCCTCCGGCAGGTCGAGTGACACTTTCAGGTGGCTGACGGCGTAGGAAGCGAGGGAGATCTCCAGCGCCGAGGCGTGGCTCAGCGCGGTTTTGAGGCCTACCTCGCCGGCGTTCCGCTTCGCCTGCTCGAGCCACTCGACCAGGAAGGTGCCGGTGCCGTTGGCGGGGTCGAACATGGAGACGACGGAGTCCTCCGGAAGCGCGCCCTTGGGGATCGTGATGTCGGGCCGGGCCTTGACGTACTCGCCCCAGGTCGTCGGGTCCGCGACGCCGAGCGGCAGCCCGAAGGACTTCAGCGCGTCGTCGACGGTCTTGACGATGTAGCGCACGACCGGTTTGGGGGTGTAGAAGGCGCCGAGGTCCTTGCGCTGCACGGGGTCGTACTGCGAGAGGAACTCTTCGTAGAAGTAGACGACTGGGTCGTCGCGCTGGTTGTCGGCGCCGAAGTCGGCGAGGAGTTCGTCGACATCGGTGCCGGCAAGTTGCTCGGCCAGGTCGGCGAGACCGAGCTCGTCGACGTCGATAATGCCGTCCGATCCCTCGCGGAACCGGGCGTAGATGGCGTCGAGGAACTCGTTGTCGAACTTCATTACCGCGAGCGACTGCTCGGACTCGAACTGCTCTGGGTGTGCGATGCGTGCTGTCAGCAGGCCGTAGACCATGGTCTGGGCGTAGACGTCGGCGAAGCGCTCCTGGGTGATGTCACCGAGCAGCTGCTCACGAACGTCGCGATAGAGGCTGCGGATCGGTCCGGTCTTGGTCTCGACGGTGAGCAGGTCGGCGACCTCGTCACGGACGTCCTGGGCCACCTCTGCCATTCTGCGGGAGAGTTGCTTCGCGTTTCTGAGGCCTTCTCGGTAGTTGGCGAGCGCACGGCTGCCTGCGGGGTCAACGACAAGCAGTGGTGCGTCGTCGGTGGTCCAGGAGAGCTCGGGGACGGCCTTGCGGACCAGAAGATCGAGGCGAGTCTCGGTGGGCTTGTCGGACCAAGAGAGGACACGCAGGACGCGCTTGCCGTCCTTCTCGCGAAAGTTCACAACGTGAATGACCTTCTCGTCGCCGTTGGCGAAGCAGAAGAACAGGAGGTCGTCCAGCGCCCACGTTGGGTGGGTGCCGGCACCCTTCCCGCGCTTGTTACTGACGAGCCGGTGGACGAGTCGCCGAACTGCGGTGATTGGCAGGTTATTGCCATCGAAGTTCAGGAAGAACACGCCGAAGTTCTGCTTGGCCGTCAGCGGCGGGAGCTGGGTGATGTCGATGAGCTTGGCGACCTTAGCGGGGTCGAGGTGCAGTTCCTCCGGCTTCCAGTCGATGAGGATGTCGTCGGACTGGAGAAGGGTTACGTCAGGCAGCGGCCAAGAGAGGCCGTCACGCAGGAAGTCGATGAGCGCCCAGGTGTCCTTCGGAGCGTTGCGGATCAGCTCGCGCAGCTTGGCGTCGGCGACCATCACTGCACCTCGATCCAGCACAGTGTCTTGGGTGAAGGCGCATTGAGGGGCATCTGAGTCTCCTTGCGAAGCTGCTTGGTCTCATCCCGCTCGAACTCCCTGAGCGCGGAGTGCACCTTGGAACGGTCGCTGAAGGTCTTGGCTTGGTTGGTCGGTTCAGCAGCGATGGCGGCGTCGATGGCATGAAGCCCGTGCTCGTCGCCGTCCGGTGTGCGCAACGACCACTGGATCTCGCCCGGTTCGATGCTCCACTCTGCCTCGGCCTCGTCAGCGGCCTTGGTGAGCACCGGGATGCGGCGACACACGAAGACGCCTGCGGGCTTGCCGTCCTTGGCGACGGAGATGCCGTCGGGAAGGCGGTCGACGAGCTCCTCGAGCCCGGGGTTGTCTTTGGCGAGCGTCAACCACTTGAGGCGAAGCTCCTCGATGGGCGCGATGTCGCCGTTGTACTCGTCCTTGAAGGCCTGGAAGACCTTCACGTCGTCATACAGGTCCGACTCGTCGATGAGTTTGCCGCCCGGGATGCCGAGCGTGCTGGAGATCATCAGGGTCTTGCCGTGGACGCGGTTGTAGAGCTTGATGAGGTCCTCAATCTCCGTCGGCGGCAGGAAGTTGCGGATCTGGATGTGGCCGCGCGACTTCTTGGCCGACGGCCGCTCCTTGACCAGCTCCTTCTCGATGACCGGATTCATCCGGCGGTCCACACGGCCGATGCGCTGCATCAAACGCACGGGGTTCCAGTGGATGTCGTAGTTGACCAGCAGGGTGCCGTCCTGAAGGTTGACGCCCTCGCTGAGCACGTCGGTGGAGACCAGCACGCGGAGAGGGGCGAGCTTCGTGCGGTCGGCAGCCGACACCTTGTTGTAGAAGGGGGCGAACCGCTTGATCATCTCGTAGCGCGACGAGCCGGCGGTGCGCGAACCGTCGATCCGATCGACGTCGGTCAGGCCGTCGTTCCGGAGGCTTTCTTCAAGGTAGCGGGCAGTGTCGGCGAACTCGGTGAAGACGATCACCCGCTCGGCGCGGAACTCCGGCGTGAAGACCTCCGGGTCGAGCACCTCCTGGCCCTTCTTGGGCTTGCCCGAACGTCCGATGAGCAGGTCGCGGAGTCGCAGGTACTTGTCGTCGACCCCTGCGCCGCCCAGGATCAGGTCCATGAAGCGCTTGAGCTGATCGAGGTCCTCGAAGGCAGCGTCGATCATGTCCTGGAGCTTGTAGTCGCCGCCCACAAGGTTGTAGTCGAGCTCGCTGAGCGCCTCCTCCGTGAGGTCTTCCTCGTGCCAGACCTCCTCCAGCGTGGCGCGATAGCGGTCGTGGATGGCTTCGAGCGTGAGCTCGTTGGCTGCACGCCAATCGACCAGGCGGCTCTCCTGGTCGGGGTCGATCTTGGTGTTCACGTCGAGCCAGTGCAGCACCTTCGCCGACAGATCGAGACAGGAGCCCGCGAAGGCAGCCAGGCTCGACTCGAATCGCTTGAGGAAGATTGTCCGGATCAGGGCGACGACCTGTTTTTGACGGTTCTCGGCCTTGGTGTCGACGTCCTTCTTCGTGGAGAATGCCAAGGGGTAGTACATCGGGAGGACGAACAGCGGGGTCGAGCGGCTGAACGCGTTCTGCAGCTCGGTGAAGAGAGGGGAGTACAGCGTGCCGAAGTCGTAGGGGACGACACGCGGCACTTGGGTGTCGGGGAAGACGACCTCCGAGCCGCCGACAACCTTCGAGCTCTCGACAGCGTACTTGCGGCTGTTCTGGTGAATGATCGACTGGAACAGCTTGTCCTTGGTCATCAAGTCCGCGATGGCGGCGGCATCCGGGACGGCTGCCTTGAACGGCTTCTCCAGTGCAACGAAGTACTTGCGCAGGCTGTTGATGCCGATGCTGGTGAAGTGGTCGTCCGCGTCGACGCCGGTGAAGAGCTCGGCCTGGTGGACGAGGTCGAAGAGCGAGTTGTTGATCGGCGTCGCGGTCAGGTTGAAGACGATCTTGCCCTGACAGATCTTCTCCATGCGCCACCAGCGAGAGCCCCATGGGTTCTGCTCGTCGTCCTCATCTGGCTTCCTTCCGTGGTTCCGGAAGTTGTGGGCCTCGTCGATGATCACCACATCAGCGCGCTTGGCGAGGTGCTCGATCTCCTCGGCACCGGCCTTCGTGGTGAGGTCCGTGTGCGCCTTCACGATCACGTTGGAGAACTGCCCGCCGTACAGCTCGGGGAGCTTCTCCTTGATCTCCGGGTTCCACACCGCGTCCTGGCCGGTCTTGGTCGCCATGATGAGCACGTTCTTGCTGTGACGCACCGCGTAGTACTCGGTCAGCATCAGGCCGACGAACGTCTTGCCGAGACCGACGCCGTCGGTCAGGAAGCCGCCGCCCCAGCGGCGAGACATCTCGACGAGCGAGTGGAACGCCTCCTGCTGGTAGGGGGCGAGCAGCGGGTAGACGGTCGACTCCGATTCTTCCCATGATTTGTCGGTAGGGTCGACGTTGGCCGTGAGTGCGTGCAGGGCCTTGGCATAGACCTCGAAGGGCGTGAACTCGCGGACGTTGTGCTCCAGCACGGCGAGCAACTCGGGGTTGACCGGCGTCGCCTCGTCCCAGTGCTGCTCGTACCACTCCTGGAGGTCGGCGACCTCCGGGCCCTGGAACTTCACGTTGAGCTCGACGTTTTGCGTGAGGCCGGGGCGGGTGAAGTTGGACGAGCCGACGAGAGCGGCCGAGCCGACCACCTTCAGCTTGCTGTGGGTGATGTAGGCCTTGGCGTGGAACTTCTTCGGCTTGTAGACGCGGATCTCGATCTTGCCGGTGCGGATGCCGTCGACAACGGCATCGACGCCGGTCAGGAAGGCATCGCCGGTCTGCCGCTCGACGACGATCGATGTGTCGAGGGCTGCGGCGATCGCGTCGGCCGTCGTGCGGCTGGTCTCGCCCCCGATGAGGAGGCGGATCTTGTCGACCTTCTGCCATGCGCCGTCGAGGGCGAGGAAGGCACCGATCTCGAAGTGGCCCGTGGCGATGTCGATCGCGGAGCTGATGTCGCACCACTCGCGGACGTACTGGAGTGCCTTCCAGTCCTCTGCGGTGTTGTCGACGATGAACTGTTCTGGTGTTGCCACGTGCTCGTCCCCTTGATCCTTTGCTCGTCCGAAAGTCTATTGGCCAGCTCCGACGAAATCGGACGAACAGCCCGATGCCGCCGGGAAGGCCGGTCTTTCGAGAGCCCGACCTTCGTGAGGAGGGCGTCGGCGACGGCCTTGCGGGTCTGGAACGACGACCGAATCGTCGAACGCGCCGAGCTGCTACGCATGCCGGTGGCATCTCTACGCTACTGGCGTGTCCTCGGCACCAGGCCGCGCGGCTTCGTCATCGGACGGCGGCTGCGCTATGTCCGAGCCGATGTGTTCCGATGGCTCGTGGAGCAGTGCGACGCCGATTCGACGGCAGCGTTAGTAGCAGCTACGTGTCTCCCAGACCGCGGCGCAACGTCGAGGACCGCTGGCGCAAGCGCGTCAAGGGCAACCTACGGCACCATGATCGAGGTGCCGTAGGCCGTGGCTGGGGTCACGCGGTGGTCGGCGCGGTACGTCAACGATGGTGGCCGTGAGGCCCTGCGGCCCTTCGACCGCAGGGCTGACGCGCAGCAGTGGCTCGACGGCCAGCTCGCCTCGCTCCTGCGCGGCGAACACGTCGCGCCGCAGGATCAGAAGCTAACGGTGAGGCAGAGGTGCGACAAGTGGCTGGATGGCCGAACCCGCCGCGAGTCGACGGTGAAGATTGCCGCAGTGCATCTGAAGGTCGTCTGCGCGGAGTTCGAGGCCGTGCTGCTCTCGGCGGTCAACCCGATGTGCGCGCGTGGAGCGCGAAGATGAAGACGCAAGGCCGCGTCGGTCCCTAGGTCTATGCGCTGTACTCCCGGCTCTCGCAACGACGGGCTCGTCGTGCGCAACCCGTGTTCGCGTCGTACGTCACCCGGCATGGGCACGCAGGGGCCGTACGTCGCCACGACTGAGCAGGTGTGGCGCTCTACGACGCCGTGCCGCCCGGGGTGAAGCTGGTGATCCTGCTTGGCGCCCACGCGAGCGGCGGCTGGCCGAGGCCGCCGCCCTGCGGGTGACTGAGGTTGACTCCGAGGTCGGCATTGTCGCGCCGACCGCTCAGCGGGGCGACAAACTGTCGAAAGAAATCGAACGGGAGTGGGCGGGCGATTCCCGATCGCGCTCGACATGGCACGACTGCTCAAGGAGGCCGTGCGCTGGTGATGGCAACCATCTCATCAACGATGAGTGTGGCAACGCCCGAGGATCCTGGACGATCCAGTGCTCCGTGCGTGCTGCTATCCCGGTCGTTGGCTTGCCAAACGGATTTCGGTTCCACGACCTGCGGTATTACTTCGCATCGCTGCTCACCGTCAGCAGGCTCGACGTGAAGGTGTCGAGGTCCGGCTGCGCCTTACGTCGGCCAAGACGACTCTCGGCACCTACGGCCGGACAGGGACGACCTCACGCGCCGCAGTCACGGCCGTCTACAAAGAAATGGAACGCTCATGGGCTTCTACGAACCAGGAATCTACGTCGAGTCCTTCGACACCGGTGCCGACGGTCGCATTCGTGCGCCGCGAAGATAGCTACTGCCTTGTCGAGGTGGACAGGTCGTACCTATCGGCTGGTGTGTAGCAACTACACCTTCTCCGGTAGGTGCATGGCGCTGATCCATCGAATCTCCCGAGCGGGGACCACCAATCGGTCGAGATGGGGGTGGCGTTGCGCAACCCCGTCGGTAGGAGTGACGCGAATTGGAGCCGTTAGCGCAAGGTCGCGATCATCGCCGGTTGAGCTCAGGTCAATCGTCTTCAGCACGCCCTCCACAAGGGTCCCGTCCGCAAGCATAACGCCAACCCACGGGTAGGTGCCCTTCGGGCGCTCGGCGAGCGCCCGGCTCCAGACCGCACCAGAGGGATGGAACTCGTCTGGGACGCCCTTCCGCGTTAGCCAAGCGAGTCCTTCCGCGATCAGCATGGCGCAGATCAGGATCAGAGCCAGTTGGACAGCCGCACCCCTGAGGTGCTCCGCAAGATAGGGCGTGCCGTTGATGAACCAATCTGCAGGATCGAAGACATTCTTTCGCCAACTCTCGGGCGCGAGTGCGGCAGCGAGCGCGGGTGGCCCCGTTGTTACGGCCGCGACCGCGAGCAGCTCAAGTACCTCGGTCAGGCTGGACCGGCTGCTGCGTGGTCGACTGGATTCGGTGCGGCGCTCGTAGTACCAAGCAGGAATGAGCGCCGAAAGAGCGACGAAGGCGGCGACGCCCGTGGGGAGCATCGGAGGCTCTAGTTACTGGGCGACTCTGGTACGGCCGGCTCAGAAGCGGACGGTTGGAGTAGGGCCGCCGCAGGAGGCTGGTAGCCCGCAGGGACGCCGGTCGTCGTGATGGCCTGGACGCCCTCGCGAATCTCTCCGGAGCCCGTGAGCGCGGCCGTCTCGCGGGTCTCGATAGTGGGGGCGGGAGCGTTCGACGAAGGATCTGACATGAGCCCATTGTCTCGTGTCCGACGCCCCCTTGACCGAAGGGGATCGCAGCGTGTCGACGGTTCAACCGACGGTAAGGATGCGGCTCGCATCGACCAACTCCGACCGTCTTAAGTAGCTCAACGGAACCTCCTCCGGTAATTCCGCGGTACTTGGGTCTCTGGAGCTCATGTGAAAGGGCCCCTGACACTGCAAACATGCAGGTCAGAGGCCCTTTCGGGGTTGCGGAGCCTGTTAAATGTCGTAGTAGAGCTCGAACTCGTGCGGGTGGGGGCGGAGCTGGACCGGGGCGATCTCCTCGGTGCGCTTGTAGTCGATCCACGTCTCGATCAGGTCGGGCGTGAACACGTCACCGGCGGTGAGGAACTCGTGGTCGGCCTCGAGGGAGTCGAGGACGGCGTCGAGCGAGGTCGGCACGTGGTCGATCTCCGCGTACTCCTCCGGCGGGAGCTCGTAGATGTTCTTGTCGACCGGCGCGGGCGGCTCGATCTTGTTCTTGATGCCGTCGAGACCGGCCAGCAGCAGCGCCGAGAACGCCAGGTACGGGTTGGCCGACGGATCGGGGCAGCGGAACTCGATGCGCTTCGCCTTCGGGTTGTTGCCCGTGATCGGCACGCGCACACAGGCCGAACGGTTACGCGCCGAGTAGACGAGCGCGATCGGGGCCTCGTAGCCCGGCACCAGACGGTGGTAGGAGTTCACCGTCGGGTTCGTGAACGCCAGCAGGCTCGGCGCGTGGCGCAGGATGCCGCCCACGTAGTGGCGTGCCATGTCCGACAGCCCGCCGTACCCGGCCTCGTCGTAGAACAGCGGCTCCCCGTTGTTCCAGATCGACTGGTGGCAGTGCATGCCCGAGCCGTTGTCGCCGAAGATCGGCTTCGGCATGAAGGTCACGGTCTTGTCCGCGGCCCACGCCGTGTTGCGGATGATGTACTTGAACTTCATGACATCGTCGGCCGACTTCAGCAGCGTGTCGAAGTTGTAGTTGATCTCGGCCTGACCGGCGGTGCCGACCTCGTGGTGACCACGCTCGACCGTGAGGCCCACAGTCTCCAGGTTGGCCATCATGTCGTCGCGCAGCTCGGTGAAGTGATCGGTCGGCGCGACGGGGAAGTAGCCGCCCTTGTAGCGCACCTTGTAGCCGCGGTTGTCGACGATGTCGTCACCGGTCGACCAAGCACCGGCCGCCGACTGGATCTCGTAGTACGACTTGTTGGCGCTCGTGCCGAAGCTGACGCGGTCGAAGATGTAGAACTCGGCCTCGGGCGCGAAGAACGCGGTATCGCCGATGCCGGTCGTCTTCAGGTACGCCTCGGCCTTGCGGGCGATATTGCGCGGATCGCGCGAGTACGCCTCGCCGGTGATCGGATCGTGCACGAAGAAGTCCATGACCAGCGTCTTGCGCGCCCGGAAGGGATCGAGGTACGCGGTCTTGACGTCGGGGAACAGCGCCATATCGGACTGGTCGATGCTCTGGAAGCCGCGCACCGACGACCCGTCGAAGGCCAGGCCGCTGTCGAGGACACCCTCGTCGAACGAGGAGACCGGAACCGTGAAGTGCTGCTGGATACCCGGCACGTCGGTGAACCGGACATCGACGAACTCGACACCCTCGTCCTTGATGAATCTGAACAGCTCGTCGGCATTGCCGAACATCTGGGCCTCCTCGACCGCCGGGGGCGGGTCATTGTGATACATCGACAGCGACGCTTCATCAGCGTCACCAGTGAGCCTAGGCGGGCGTGATTACTCCACCATCACTGGTTTGTTTCATCGATGTTACAAAGATCGAGGCTCAGTCGCCGATCGCGAAACGGGCGGCAGGGGAGCGAACGGTAGGCTCGCGACGTGCCGAACGAGCCCTCACCCGACCTATACGACGCGTCGCCCGGCCGCCGACTCCTCGCCCTCGTCATCGACTGGACCCTCGCGATGGCCTTCGCCTGGGCCGCCTTCGGCACCGGCTTCCCGCCCCAGACGCCGGGGGAGAGCTTCATCGTCCAGGGCGTCTTCGTCGTCATCACCGGCCTGACCATCGGCTTCCTCGGAGTCTCCCTCGGCAAACGGCTCGTGCGCCTCGCCGTCGTCGACGTCAACGGCCGCCCGATCGGCTGGTGGCGCGGGCTCGTGCGCACCGCCCTGCTCAGCCTCGTCATCCCCGCGATCATCCAGCGCGACGGACGAGGACTCCACGACCTCGCCGTCGGCAGCAAGGTCGTCCGCGTCGGCAAGTGATCTCGCCACCGTAGGTGATTTCGATACGCGACGCGCTCGCTTCGCTCGCCGTCGCTACTCAATCACCGAGTCGGTTACCGGGCGGACGTGCTGTGATCTTCGGCTACTCAATCACCGAGGGGGCTACTCAGCCGCGCATCATCTTGCGGGCGCCCTTCATGCTCGTGGGCATCGGGCCGCGCGGCATGGGGGCGGCCGGGCGCATCGAGTCCAGCGCCTTGACCTTGTAGAGCACCTCGGTCTGCTGCGCCGCCTTGATCTTCTTGGGCAGCTTGCGGACCTTCTTGACCAGCTTGGGCAGGGGTACCTCGCCCTCGCCGCGACCGACCATCAGCATCGTGATCGGCACGTCCTCACCGACGATCCGCGCGTGCTTCTTGGCCTCGCTCGTCAGCAGATTCTTGGTGCGCCCGGGGCTGCCCTCGCCCACGAGGATCACACCGGGACGGCCGATCACCCGGTGCACCACGTCTTGCTGCTTGTTGAAGCCGACGGCCTGCTTGACCGTCCACCCACGACGCAGCATCGTCAGCGCGGCGCCGCCGGCGCCCAGCTGGCCCTCGGCCTGCTGGTACATCGACTTCTCGGCGCGACGGCCGAAGACCGTGATCGTGGCCAGCGAGGCCACCGCGATCGACAGGAAGACCGTCAGGATGATGCTGAACCAACCGGTACCGACCAGCAGCGTGCTCAGCGTCGCGGTGATCGCCGCGGCCACGACCCAGATCGCCAGCAGGATCCACCCGAGGCGAGGATCGGTCTGCTTGGTATTGCGATAGGCCTGCCGCATCTGCGCGATGCGGCCCTGGGGCACGGCTGCGGGGTTGGACATACGGTCGATTCTACGTCAGCGGCACAGGCTCAGGCGCGGGCCTGGTCCCTCGCCTCGAGCGCCTGCTGGTACAGACGGCCGGCGCGGTACGACGAGCGGACCAACGGTCCGGACATGACCCCGGCGAAGCCGATCTCCGTGGCCTCATCGGACAGCTCCACGAACTCCTCGGGCTTGACCCACCGCTCGACCGGATGGTGCCGCGCCGACGGACGCAGGTACTGCGTGATCGTGATGAGATCGCAGCCCGCGGCATGCAGATCCCGCAGCGCCTCCGAGACCTCCTCACGGGTCTCACCCATGCCGAGGATCAGGTTCGACTTGGTCACCAGGCCGAAGTCGCGGGCCTGCGTAATGACATCGAGCGAACGCTCGTAGCGGAAGGCCGGGCGGATGCGCTTGAAGATGCGTGGCACCGTCTCGACATTGTGCGCCAGCACCTCGGGCCGCGACTCGAAGACCTCGGTCAGCAGCTCGGGGATGCCGTTGAAGTCCGGGATCAGGTTCTCGACACCCGTATCCGGGTTGAGCTCGTGGATCTGCCGCACCGTCTCCGCGTACAGCCAGGCGCCGCCATCGGGCAGGTCGTCGCGCGCGACACCGGTGATGGTCGAGTAGCGCAGCTGCATCTTCTGCACGCTCTCGGCCACTCGGCGCGGCTCGTCGCGGTCGAGGGCCGAGGGCTTGCCGGTGTCGATCTGGCAGAAGTCGCAGCGCCGCGTGCACTGTTCACCGCCGATGAGGAAGGTGGCCTCGCGGTCCTCCCAGCACTCGAAGATATTGGGGCAGCCGGCCTCCTGGCAGACCGTGTGCAGACCCTCGCCCTTCACGAGGTTCATGAGCTCGTTGTACTCCGGGCCCATCTTCGCGCGGGTCTTGATCCACGGCGGCTTCTTCTCGATGGGAGTCTCCGCATTGCGGACTTCGAGGCGCAGCATCTTGCGACCGTCGGGTGCGATAGTCATCTCTTCCAGCCTACCTGGGTGTCGGGGGTTGGACGGTTCCGATCGCGAGGCTCGGGTGGTCCACGCGATCGATGTCGGGGGAGGGATCGTAGGGCTTCCACGTCAGCAGCTCGGCGAGGTGGTGGGCCACGGTCGGTGCCGCCTCCAGCACGGTCACATCGCGGCCGAGTTCTGCGCTCAGGGTGGTGACGCCGGCATCGGCGATGCCGCAAGGGATGAAGCGGTCGTACCAGCCGAGGTCGACATCGCAGTTCAGGCTGAACCCGTGCATCGTGACGCCGCGCGAGACGCGGATGCCGATGGCGGCGATCTTGCGCTCACCGCGTCCGGGGGCCTCCGGCAGCCACACACCGGACCGGCCCTGCACCCGTCCGGTGGCGAGGCCGAACTCCGCGAGAGACCGGATCAGGGCTTCTTCGACGCGCCGCACATAGTCGACCACCAGCACATGCGAGGGCAGCTTGGTGATCGGATACCCGACGAGCTGGCCCCGACCGTGGAAGGTGATCTTGCCACCGCGGTCGACATCGACCACCGGCGTGCCGTCCTGCGGACGCTCGAACTGCTCCGTGCGCTTGCCCGCCGTGTAGACCGGCGGATGCTCCAGGAACAGCGTGGTGTCCTCGATCTGATCGGCCACGCGCTGCGCGTGCAGTTGACGCTGCAGCTCCCAGGCATCAAGATATTCGATCGCCTGCTCGCCATACCACGAGTCGAGGATCCGAAGACTCACACGACCAGCCTACGCTCCCCACCCGACGAGGTTGTGGACAGCGCCCGACCCGTGAGTAGCTTTCACGGCACGATCGGCTCATGGACGATCTTCTGGCCGCGATCCTGGTGCTGTTACCCCGCTCGGGGGCGGGCGATCCCTGCCGAGTGCTCGACGGACTCGACCTCCACCGTGCGGTCGCTTACGCGCGCCTCGACCCGGACGGAGTCACCGCGCAGTACGCCGAGCGGGCGCAGACCGATGACATCGCGACGGCCGAGGACTATCGCCGACGTGGCGTGCGCATCGAGGGTGGGCGCGTCGAGCGGCAATCCTGCGAGGAGGCCGACGGGCGCCTCCGCGTCAGCGAACGGCTCGGCCCGGCTGTCGCGGTGCTGCCGGACGGAGAGCGGCAGGCGTTGCCGCGGGAGCCGTGGCAGGAGCGCGAGGTGCGGCTGGTGGTCGAGCACGGCCGCTGGCGCATCGCCTCCGTGCGGGACCCGGTGGTTGAGTAGCGAAGTGCGCTCTGCGCGCGGAGCGTATCGAAACCACCACACGGTGACGTGGTTTCGATACGGCCCTCGTTCCTCCCCCGCAAGCGGGAGGTGCCCCCAGGGCCTACTCAACCACCGACTGGCCGGCCTGCTCAGGCGAGGGCGGCGTGGAGGATGTCGTCGATCGAGGTGTGCTCGAACGCGTAACCGGCCTGGAGCAGGGTCTCCGGCTCCAGACGCAGCGAGCCGAGCAGATCCTCGGCGAGCCCGCCGAGGGCCGCTTTGACCGCGAATGCGGGAGCGACGAACGGCGCCGGACGATTCAGCGCGCGACCGAGCGCCTTGGTGAACTCGGCATTGGTCGGCGGCGACGGAGCCGCCAGGTTCACCGGGCCGCTCACGTCGTTCTCGGCGAGGAAGTGCACCGCCTCGACCCAGTCGCGACGACTGATGCAGGAGAAGAACTGTTCACCGGAGCCGAGCCGCGCGCCCAGGCCGAGCGAGAACGGCACCTTCATCAGCTTGAGCGCCCCGCCGGCATCGTCCAGCACGATCGAGGTGCGCAGGAACGCCACCCGGGCACCGGCATCGCGTGCGGGCGCCGCGGCCGCCTCCCACGCCTGCGAGACCTCCGCGAGGAAGCCTTCACCGGTCGAGCCCGAACCCTCGGGCAGCACGGTCTCGCCGCGATCGACGCCGTACCAGGACATGCCCGATCCGGACAGGAAGGCCGGGGGAGTGGACGCGGCCGCGATGGCCCGCGCGAGGGTGTCGGTGGCGCTGACCCGCGAGTTGAGGATCTCCACCTCGCGCCCCTTGGTGCGAGGCCACTGCGAGATCGGCGCACCGGAGAGGTTCACCACCACATCGGCATCGCCGATGAGGGCGGTGTCGACCTCGCCGTTCGCGGGATCCCAACGGGAAGCATCTGCGGAGGTGTCCTCACCGCGGACGAGGCGGTTCACGTCGTGGCCCGCCTCGCGCAGAGAAGACACCAGAGGGGCACCGAGAAAACCCGATGCCCCTCCGACGACGATACGCATACGCGTCAGCCTAGTTCGCCTTCGAACGCCGCGCTCTCCAGGCGCTGCTTGACGGCCGTCAGGAAGCGGCCGGCGTCAGCGCCGTCGATGATGCGGTGGTCGTAGGTCAGCGCCAGGTACGCCATGCTGCGGACCGCGATGCTGTCGTTGCCGTGCTCATCGGTCATGACCACCGGACGACGGACGATCGAGCCGACACCGAGGATCGCCGACTGCGGCTGGTTGATGATCGGCGTGTCGAACAGCGCACCGTTGCTGCCGAGATTGGTCAGCGAGAAGGTGCCGCCGCTGAGCTCATCGGGAGCGATCTTGTTGGTGCGGGTGCGATCGGCGACATCGGCGATCTTGCGGGCCAGACCCGCGATCGACAGATCGCCGGCGTCCTTGATCACCGGCACGATCAGGCCGCGCTCGGTGTCGACCGCGACACCCAGGTGCTCGCCCGCCGGGTAGGTGATCGTGCCGCCCTCGAGATCGAGCGAGGCGTTGATCTGCGGGTACTGCTTGAGCGCCTCGACCGCCGCCTTGGCGAAGAACGGCAGGAAGGTCAGCTTGACGCCTTCACGCTCACCGAACGCGTTCTTGTGCTGGTTGCGCAGCCGCACGACCTCGGTGACGTCGACCTCGTGCACCTGCGTGAGCTGCGCGGAGACCTCCAGTGACTCGGTGAGGCGCTTGGCGATGGTCTTGCGCAGTCGCGAGACCTTCTCGGTCTTGCCGCGCAGGGCCGAGACCTCGGTGCTCGGGGCCGGTGCGCTGCTCGACGGAGCCGAGGACGCGGCGGCCGGCTCGGGCTGCTCGGCCTTCTTGGCCGCATCGAGCACGTCCTGCTTGCGGATGCGTCCGCCGACGCCGCTGCCGGTCAGCGACGTCAGATCGACGCCGTGCTGCTTGGCGAGCTTGCGCACGATCGGGGTCACATAGCCCTCGTCGCCCGACGACGAGCTGGAGGACTCCTCGGCCTTGGGCTGCTCCTGGGCCGGCTTCGGCTCCTCGGCCTCGGGCTTCGCCTCGAGCTCGGGCTCGGCCTGCGGCTTGGCCTCGGGCTCCGGGTTCTCCTCCGGCTGCTCCTCGGGCTCCTCGTCAGGCTCCGGCTCGTCGGCGGGCTCGGAGGACTCGCTCTCCTCCGACGACTCGGCCGGGACGGCGTCGCCCGAGCCGATGACGGCGAGCTCGGCGCCGACCTCGACCGTCTCGTCCTCGTCGACCTTGATCTCCAGCAGCGTGCCGGCGATGGGGGACGGGATCTCGGTATCGACCTTGTCGGTGGAGATCTCCAGCAGAGGCTCGTCGACCTCGACGGTGTCGCCGACCTGCTTGAGCCACTGGGTGACGGTGCCTTCGGTGACGCTCTCACCGAGCGCGGGCAGCGTCACGGCCTCGCCGCCGGAACCACCGGCGGGCTTGCTCTCGGCCTGCGGGGCCGGAGCGGACTCGTCGGGCTCGGCGGCCGGCTCCTCGGCCGCTTCCTCAGCAGGCTCCTCAGCCTCGGGCTCGTCCTCGGTGGGCTCCTCCTCGGCCTCGCTCGACGTGGAGTCATCGCTGCCGGACTCACCGGCGGACTCACCCTCCTCGCCGATGACGGCGAGCACCTCGCCGACCTCGACGGTGTCGTCCTCGTCGAACTTGATCTCGAGCAGCACGCCCGCGACGGGCGAGGGGATCTCGGTGTCGACCTTGTCGGTGGAGATCTCCAGCAGGGGCTCGTCGACCTCGACGGTGTCGCCGACCTGCTTGAGCCACTGGGTGACGGTGCCTTCGGTGACGCTCTCACCGAGGGCGGGAAGGGTGACGTTCTCTGCCATGGGTTCCTCTGTCCGATTCAGGCGTGTGAGTGCAGCGGCTTGCCGGCGAGGGCCAGTGCGGCCTCGCCGAGGGATTCGTTCTGGGTGGGATGGGCGTGGATCAACGGAGCGACGTCATCGGGATAGGCCTCCCAGTTGACCAGGAGAGACGCTTCGCCGACCTGCTCGCCCATCCGGGCACCGATCATGTGGACGCCGACGATGGGCCCGTCGGCTTGGCGTACGAGCTTGACGAGACCCGCGGTCTGCAGGATCTGGCTCTTGCCATTGCCGCCGAGGTTGTACTCGACGGTCTCGACCTCGCCGTACTGCTCGCGCGCCTGCTGCTCGGTCAGGCCGACCGAGGCCAGCTCGGGCTCGCAGTAGGTGACACGCGGGATGCCGGAGTCGACGACGGGGGCGGGGTTCAAGCCGGCGATGTCCTCGGCGACGAAGATGCCGTGGGCGAAGCCACGGTGCGCGAGCTGCAGGCCCGGTACGAGGTCACCGACGGCGTAGACGCCGTCGAGATTCGTGTGCAGGCGCTCGTCGGTGGGAACCCAGCCGCGCTCCAGCGAGAGACCCGCGTCCTCGAAGCCCATCCCGTCCGATTTGGGGCCGCGGCCGACGGCCACCAGCACCAGGTCGGCATCGAGCTGCGTGCCGTCCTCGAGGCTGACGCGCGCGGACGTGTCGTCCTGTTCGACGCCGGTGAACTTGACCCCGGTGCGGAAGGCGATCTTGCGCTTGCGGAAGGCGCGCTCGAGGCCCTTGCCGAGCACAGGATCCTCGAGCGGGACGAGCCGGTCGAGGGCCTCGACGATCGTGACCTCGGCCCCGAGCGAGTTCCACACGGAGGCGAACTCGACGCCGATGACGCTGCCGCCGATCACCACGACACGCTGAGGGACCTCGTCGAGGGTCAGCGCCTGCTCGCTGGTGACGACCCGGCCGCCGATCTCGACGCCGAGGGTACGGGGGACCGAGCCGGTGGCGAGGACGACGTTGCGACCGGTGTGGCGGACGCCGTCGACCTCGACGGTGTGAGCGTCGACGAGGCGCCCCTCGCCCTCGATGACCTTGATCGCGTCGGCGGAGCCGATGAGCCCGGTGAGGCCCTTGTAGAGACGGTCGACCACGCCCTGGCGGTACCGGTTGACCGCGGGCATGTCGACGCCGTCGAAGCTGGCCTGGATGCCGACATCGGCGGCATGGCGGGCGGTCTCGGCGACTTCGGCGGCGTGCAGGAGCGCCTTGGTGGGGATGCAGCCCTCGTGCAGGCAGGTGCCGCCGAGCTTCTTCTTCTCCACCAGGGCGACGGTCAGACCGAGCTGTGCGGCGCGCAGCGCGCACGCATAGCCTCCGCTGCCCGCTCCGAGAACGACGATGTCGAACTCGCTGCCGGGTTCGGCGTCGGCCACAGCTTCCCTCCCGTCGGATGTCTGGCGTCCATCTTGTCACTTCGGGCACCCCTGCGCCCAGTGGGGTCGCCGACGCGTCGGTAACTTCCGTCTGGTCGCCATCGGGCACACTAGGGCCGTGGGTTGGTTCTCCAAACGCAAGCGCACCGACGGCGGTGCTGTGGTCTCCGATCGTGACGCGACGCGCGCCGATCTCGCGGCTTTACGTGAATTCGTGGAGTCGCGACGCGGGGTCGAGGCCTTCGTCGAGCCGGCCACCTCGGTCACGCAGACCACGGTGCTGCTGGTCGCCAGCGACGGTGAGTGGACGCGCAAGCGCATCGCCTCGCCCAAGGTGGCCTCCGACTTCGCTCGCAAGCAGGGCATCCCCCTCTACGACGCGAACCGGGTCGGCTACCCGCAGCGCATGCGGGACTACAACCAGCGGTCCTCCGCGAAGCGCGCGACGACCCCGTCTCCGCAGCGCGCCTCGCTGAGTCCGGACCGGTTCAAAGCGCTGATGGTGCTGGAGTCGATCGCCGGCGCCGAGCCGCTCGGCAAGGAACCGGCCCCCGAGGAGATCGAGCGGGTCTGGAAGCGGGCGCGGAACGCCGCGCATCCCGATCGCCGTGGTGGCGACCGCACCCAGTGGGACAAGGTCGAAGAGGCCGCCCGCACCCTCGGCCTGCACTGAGCCCATTCCGGGCTTGCCCGACGGAAGATGTGACTCCGTGGTTGCCATGACAACCACGGAAGCACATCCTTCGTCCGAAGGTGCACGAAGGATGTGATTCTGCGGTAGCTATAGCGACCGCAGAATCACATGTCTAGTTCATGAGGTGGCAGCTCGATACCGGACGGCGGCGGAGACACTGCCTCGTCCGTTGCCCAGGTGTGTCCGACATCGATCCTGACGCTAGAGACCAGCTTGGTCGACGCCGTAGGTGGCCTCTTCTGGCGAGAAGCCATCAAACTGCAGTTGCTCGATGAGACCGACACGGGAGAAAGAGGTGAAGTCGAGGTACTCTTGCGCGGACTTGGCAGCTTGCTCGTTCCAGTCGGGCTGAAGATGGTCCACGGCGAAGGTCGCGTCCTCGGTCGTGTAGCCCTCGAATTCGAGCTGAGTGATGAGTCCCGAACGCGAGAATGCGGTGAACCTGAGGTAATCCTCCGCCGAACTCACTGCATTCCTCTGGCCGGCGGTCATCGACTCTTCAGGCTCCGCTTCCGCTTCCGGTTCGGGTTCCGGCTCCTCGGCGACGACGGTCTCGGCATCTGCGGTTTCGGTGGCAGCAGGCGTGCTCGATGCGGCAGGCGAATCGGCATCGCCCTCTCCGCCGCTCAACGCGGCACCGAAGATGATCAGCGCAACGAGCGCACCGGGGATCACGATGCGCTTCTTCTTGAACCACGGCCGCTCAGGCTCGGGGGCGTTACCTGCCATTGCGGGCTGAGTCTGAGCAGGGTCGATCCACCGCTCACCGTCCCAGTACCAATTCTGGCCTGACCCGTCAGGGGCCGGATAGTAACCAGCATTCGGCTTCTGATCGCTCATATGCGGAATCTTACTGGCCAGTAATGCTGTCTGTCTCACGTTTCCCGAGACTGATCGGCCGCTCATTTCAGCCGTGCTGGTCGGGCGTGTGTATGACGGAGCGCGCCGCTCTCGTTTTCCGTGAAGCCGACGAGTCGGCGCGTGCGGGTCCTTCACTACTTCGGTGAGTCACTTCCGCTGAAGCCCTCGTCAAGGGCACTTCTCCGGGAAGTTGTGACCGGCGGGATCATCCCCGCTCGCGCGGGGAGCACTGCGCGGGCACTCGGTGCTTCTCGCCGGTCGACGGATCATCCCCGCTTGCGGAGAGCGCACTTGCTGACCTGCGCAAACGCACGGTGTCTGGTGGTTTCGGCATCACTTTTCTACCACGCACGGACTCCGCGTGGGGTGGGTGTGGATGAAGTCGGAAAGTGTCGGGGCACTCCTCTAGAGTGGGAACCGTATCGAACACCAGTTCGATGCAGGCGCCGCCTCCACCGGTGACCTGCTGTGATGTCTCAGGAGATCGGTGACAGTTCTGCCTCAGGACATGGGTGACACTCGATGTCTCAGGACTTCGGTGACGGTCCGGGGTTCTTGGTGCGTGGGCCGCGAGGTCTGCCGTTGCCGACGTAGCGGGTTCCGGGTGCTGGTCGGGTGTGCTCGACGAGGACCTCGCCGTGGGTGTCGCAGACGATGATCCGGTCGCCGTCGGTGATGACCAGGACGTGCTCGAAGGGTCGGTGCGAATCGATCATGTAGGTGACTTTGTCCAGACCGATCGTGCCGGCCGTGGAGAGTCGCCGGACGCGGGTGTCGGCTGGGAGGTGGTCAGGGATGGCCGGTTTGACTGGCTGCTTCCTGACGGGCCGCTCGAGTCGTGGCCGTGAGGGTCGCGGGCGGGGCGCCTCGACCGCAGGGGTCGCGTTCCAGGCGGTCTGCGGGGTCACGCGGCCAGGGAGCCCTTGGTGGGGGCGCTCGGTGTTGTAGATGTGGTCGAATGCGTCGACCTGCGTCTGGAGCTCCTCCAGGGTGCTAGCGAGGGGCTGCTTGTCGAGGAAACGGAACAGGGTCTGGTGGAACCGTTCGTTCTTGCCCTGGGTGGTCGGCTTGTAGGGCTTGCCGGTGATCGCCTCGACACCGAGCGCACCGATGTGGTCGACGAGCTGGCCCACGATCCCGCGCCGCGACGGGTTCAGAGCCGTCCCGTTGTCACTGAGGAGCCGCTGCGGAACCCCGTGGGCGGCGACGGCCTTGTCGAAGACCGCGATCGCCGCTGTCGCGGTCTCGCCCCAGGCGACATGGGAGGCGACCGCGTAGCGGGAGTGGTCGTCGATGAGCTGGAAGACCACGCACTTGCGCCCGCCGGTCAGGACGTATTCGGTCGCGTCGAGCTGCCAGCACGCGTTCGGGGCCGGGTAGACGAACCGGCGCCAGGCCGAGCGGGGCCTCTTCCTCGGCTCCAGGCGAGCAACACCCGCTTCGCGGAAGATCCGCGCCAATGACGCGATCGAGGGCACGACCGGCAGCCCCATCGACTTCATCTTGTCGTGGACGCTGATCGGCCCGCAGTCCAGACCCGAGGCCTCCAGCGATGCCCGAACCTGGACCGCCTGCGCCTTGACCTCATCGGTCAACCGGGCAGGGCTCGATCGCGGGCGTCTGGACCTGGGCTCGAGGACCGCGGCCGGCCCCTCTGCCAGCGCCCTCCTGAGAGATAACACCACCGGTGACCTGCTCGGCAGGGACCTGGGCAACGACCGCACCGCCGAGAACCGGCTCCTCGCCGCAGCCA
The DNA here is from genome assembly GCF_007421815.1 of Aeromicrobium piscarium. Classification (GTDB taxonomy): domain Bacteria; phylum Actinomycetota; class Actinomycetes; order Propionibacteriales; family Nocardioidaceae; genus Aeromicrobium; species Aeromicrobium piscarium. Next base: position 23,790 of record NZ_VLNT01000022.1, read on the forward strand.
AGGATGTCCCGGAAGAATCGCTCACCGACCAAGCACTCTCAGCCGGGGACCTGACACTGGCTCAGGCCCGGATCATCTCTGACGGGCTCAAGAACTTCCCCACCGAGACCACGCCTGAGCAGCGAACGGTTGCGGAGCGGACACTGATCGACGACTCGGGAATCTTGACGCCGAAGGACCTGCGGGCGGGGGCGGATCGGGTCGCCGACCAATGGGCTACCAAGAAGGACGTGGATCGGCACGAATCCTCATTGTTGGTCGAGCGGGAACAGCGCTCCTGGGACTCCACGCGCCTGAGCATGTGGGGGAATGGTGACGGCACCACCAGTGGCCGGTTCATGATCCCCGACGCCCAAGCTGCGATGTTGAAGACGGTGTTGGATGCGTATGCGTCGCCACGTCGTGCGTCGACGCTTGGGCGTGAACGTACCGACGACTACACCACCCGCGTCGGTCAGGGGTTCTGTGAACTCATCGAGCGGGTTCCGACTGATCGGTTGCCGAACCACGGCGGGAACAACGTCCTCGTCACCGTGAATATGAACCTCGAAGATTTGGAACAGCCGATCGAGGACGCGGCGCCAGGAATCATCACCACCGACGGAACCCGGATGAGTCCCGGCGAAGTCAGACGCCTGGCCTGCGATGCCAGATTGCTCCCACAGGTGTTCGGTGGGGAATCTGTTCCCCTCGATCTTGGCCGCGAGGAACGTCTCTTCGCCCGATATCAACGCATCGCGATCGCCAACAGAGACGGCGGCTGCGCCGCACCAGACTGCGACAGACCACCAGGATGGTGCGAGGCCCATCACGGCGATCTCGCCTAGGCCGAGGGCGGCACCACCAACCTCAAAGACGCCATCAGTGTCTGCGCCGAGCATCACCGACAAATCCACAACGGCTATCTCGAATGCCGTATCAACCCACACGACGGCATCCCCGAATTCCGCAAACCCGGCACCCGACAATGGAAACGCAACCACCGATGGCGACCGGGAGGATCGACCTAATGCCAGCCGGTGGGATCGAGATCGCCCGGATAGATGTGTCCGGGGTCGTAGGGCTCGCGGGTGAACACGAAAGTGGCCAGATCGAGCGCGCCATCCTCACGCACCACGAGGTGTTCTCCGGCGTAATAGCTGTCCAGCCCGATCCATCGGTCTCGGTCGCCGTCGGGGGTGAACCGCGAACTACGCCCACCGTTCGGCGCGTGCAGGATGAAGCCCTCACCGCCGGTCGGCTCGATCGTGAACGGTGCCGGACCCCAGTACCACGTGCCCGCGAGCGCAGCGACGCGCTCACTCGGCGCCGCGACCTCAGCGGAAGCGGGCGTGGCCAGCTCCTCGCGAGCCATCGTCAGCAGATCGTCGCCGACCGAGCCGAGACCCGAAGTCGTGTTGGTGAGCACCACGACACCGACCCCGGTCGCCGGCTCGACCTTCAGCGACGCCAGGAATCCCGGCATCGAGCCGCCATGTCCGACATACCGACGTGGCCCGTCGTGCCAGACCTGCCAGCCGAGCCCCTGAGCCGACGCCCACTCCAACTCCCAACGGTCATTGACCGCCAGCGGCACCCGCATGAGCTCCATCGTGGAACGGCTCACCAGCCCCTCACCGTCCCCCGCAGCGAACACCGCCCACCGGGCGAGATCCTCGATGCTGGCCCACAACTGGCCGGCCGGGGCCATCGCCCCAGCATCGAACTCCGGCTCCGCGTGTCGCAGACTCTCGCTCGGATGAACCGCGATCCCCGCGGCGCATTCACCCGTCGGCCGCAGCGTCGTGCGTGCCATGCCCAGCGGCACCAGCAGTCCATCGCGAACCACCTCGAACCACGGACGACCGTGTGCCACCTCCAGGATCCGCCCGAGCAACGCATACCCCGCGTTCGAATAATGGAAGCGGGTCCCCGGGATCAGCACGAGACGCAGGTCGCTGTCACGGAGCTCCGCCCAGTCCGTACCCGGCGCACGCTCCCACCACGGTCCGTTCGTCTCGGACTGCAGCCCGGAGGTGTGCGTGAGTAGCTGAGCGATCGTGACATCGGCGAAGGACTGCCCGTCCACATCGTCGAGCACCTCACGGACCCGCTGATCGATCCGCAGCCGACCCTTCTCGTGCAGCCGCAGGATCTCCACCGCGACGAAGGTCTTGGTGATCGAGCCGATGCGGTACTGCGTATCAGGCGTGACAGCGTCGGTCCCGTCCGAGCCGTCGAGCGTCCCCGCGGTGCCGCACCAGGCGACCTGCCCGCCAGCGACCACGGCGGCCGCCACCGAGGGCAGCCGCCGTTCCTCCAGCTCGCGGACGAGCCGGTCGTCGTACGCGCTCACGTAAGCTGAGTCGCCACCTGCACGAGCGTGCGCACGCCCACCCCGGTGCCACCCCACGGGATGTAGTCGTCGGCGCCGCCCTCGTTGAACGCCGGACCGGCGATGTCCAGATGCGCCCACGGGATGTCCGCGGTGAACTCACGCAGGAAGGCCGCCGCGAACAGCGTCCCACCGTGCGGCTTGGTGCCGATCTGGCGCAGATCGGCGATCTTGGAGGACTTGAGCGAGGAGGTGACCTCCTCGGTGATGGGCAGGCGCCACATCGCCTCGCCGGCCTCCTGCGAGGCGGCGAAGACGCGCTCCTCGAAGTACTCGTCATTGCCGAGGATCGCCGCCGTCTTGGCGCCGAGCGCGGTCATCGCCGCACCTGTGAGCGTCGCGACATCGACGATGTGATCGGGCTGCTGCTCCGCCGCGATCGCGAGACCGTCACCGAGCACCATGCGGCCCTCGGCATCGGTGTTGAGCACCTCCACCGTGCTGCCGCTGCGCATCGTGATGACATCGCCCGGCCGGGTGGCCGAGCCGCTCGGCATGTTCTCGGCCAGACAGGCGTAACCGGTCACCTTGACCGGCAACCCGAGCGTCGCGATCGCGTTGACCGCCGCCACGATCGCCGCCGCCCCGCCCATGTCCATCTTCATCGTCTGCATGCTCGCGCCGGGCTTGATCGACAGACCGCCGGAGTCGAAGGTGATGCCCTTGCCGACGAGCGCCAGGTGCGCCTTCGCCTTGGAGGGGGAGTAGGAGAGCGTCACCAGACGCGGCGGAGCCTCCGAGCCACGGCCCACCGAGAGGATTCCACCACACTTCTCCTTGGTGAGACGCTTCTCGTCCCACACCGTCACCGAGACACCCTTCGCGGCCGACGACTCGATCGCGGCGGCGAAGTCCGGCGGACGCAGATCCCCCGGAGGCGTGTTGACCCAGTCGCGCGCCTGACAGACCGCCTCGGCGATGGCCACGCCACGGTCGACGGCCTTCTTCAGCTCGCGCTTCTTGGCATCGGAGGCGACCAGGGTGACCTCATCGAGACACGGCTTCTCGTCCGCCTTCTGACGGGCCTTCTCACCCTTGTAGTCGTCGAAGCGATACGCCGTCAGCAGCGCACCCTCGGCCAGCGCGGCGACCTGGTCATCGGTGAGATCACCGAAGTCGACGACGATGTGGCGTGCCGCCGGCGCGGCCCGCAGGCCCTTGGCGACGGCGCGGCGCAGGTCCTCCAGCGACGGCTCGTCGTCGATCGCGACGAAGACCGTGACGGGCGCCTTGATCCCTGCCGGACTCGGCACGACCAGGGTCTGCCCCGCCTCCTGGCGGAAGCCCAGGGCGGTGAACGGGACCAGGTCCTCGTCGAGGGGGTCCGAAGCGCGGATCGCGCGGAGCACGACATCGCTCGACGGGGCAGTGGGGCGCAGTGATACCGAGACCATGGCGCCACTGTATCCACGGGTAGGTTGATCGCATGGACCTGCTGCACTCGCCGCTGCACGATCGCCACGTCGCCCTCGGCGCCAAGTTCGCCGAGTTCGGCGGATGGGACATGCCGGTGGAGTACTCCGGTGGTGGAGTACTGGCCGAGCATGCCGCCGTGCGCGAGAGCGTCGGACTGTTCGATGTCAGCCACCTGGGCAAGGCGGTCGTCCGGGGAGCCGGAGCCGCCGACTACGTCAACCGCTGCTTCACCAACGATCTTGCCAAGATCGGCGTGGGGCAGGCGCAATACACGCTGTGCTGCGCCGATGACGGCGGCACCGTCGACGACCTCATCGCCTACCTGCGCAGCGACTTCGAGGTCTTCCTCATGCCCAACGCGGCCAACACGGCCGAGGTGGTCCAGCGTCTGCGGGACGAGGCCCCCGAGGGCATCGAGGTGGCCGACCTGCACCGCCGCTACGCCGTGCTCGCCCTGCAGGGCCCCGCCAGCGCCGACGTGCTCCAGGCCCTCGACGTTCCGGCCGATCACCCGTACATGTCCTTCGTCACCGGCACGATCGCCGGCCGAGAGCTGACGGTGTGCCGCACCGGCTATACCGGCGAGCGCGGGTACGAGCTCGTCGTGGATTCTGAGGACGCCGCCGATGTGTGGGACGCGGTGCTCGCCGCAGGCGAGCCGCAGGGGATCCGGCCGTGCGGTCTCGGCGCCCGGGACACGCTGCGCACCGAGATGGGCTACCCGCTGCACGGCCACGAGCTCTCCCCGGAGATCACCCCGGTCATGGCGCGCGCCGGATGGGCCGTCGGCTGGGACAAGCCCGAGTTTTGGGGCAAGGAGGCCCTGGAGCGTCAACGCGCGGAGAAGACCGTGAGCCTCATCCGCGGTCTCAAGGCCGAAGGGCGCGCCATTCCCCGTCCGGGCATGCGCGTGTCCTCGACGACGGGGGAGCCGGTGGGCGAGGTGACCTCGGGGACCTTCAGCCCCACGCTGCGCGAGGGGATCGCCTTGGCGCTGCTCGACCGCTCGATCGCGGTGGGCGACACGGTGTCCGTCGACGTGCGGGGCCGCGCGCAATCGTTCACGGTGGTGACGCCACCGTTCGTGACCACCCAGGTGAAGGAGAGCTGACGATGAACTGGCGCTGGACCTACGAGAACGCCGACGGCGGAGAGCTCGGCACCTCGCACGACTTCCCGTCGCGCAGCGATGCCGAGACGTTCATCGGCATGGAGTTCGAGGAGCTGCTCGGTCGCGGTATCGATCAGGTGCGCCTGTTCGAGGGCGATACCGAGGTCTACGGCCCGATGAGCCTGCACGCGGACTGAGCCGCGCCGTGGGGAGGCGGTCGCGAGGGCGGTGAGTGGTCAACCACCGGGTGCGTCGTCATCGCGGCTGGGAGGCCAGCCGGCGGTTGATAGCTCACCGCTTTCTGTCCCTGCACGACATCGGTGAGTCGGCAACCTCGTGATGCGAGCGGTGATTGACCACTCACCGCTTCGTGCAGATGCGTGATCGCGGTGCAGTGTCAACCAGGCAGACGACCGCCGCCTGCGCGTCGGCGGTTGATAGCTCACCGCTCCTTGACTCACCGCCCGAGATAGGCCCCGGGGAGGCCGGGGTCAGTAGCGGTCGGCGAGCGGCTGACCGCGCTCGATGACCGGACGCGGACGCCGTGTACGACGCAGCTGCGTGCTGCGCAGGACCGCATAGGTCGTGGCGCCCTTCGCCTGACCCGGCTCGAAGCGCTTCTTCAGCTCGCGCTTGAGCCCCATGACGAGCCAGATCTCGTCGAGCACCGTCGACAGGATCGTGATCGTCCACAGGAAGAAGACGACGGTGACCGCCGTGGGGTTCTGGATGAAGCTCAGCACCAGGATCACCACGAGGATCGGCAGCATGTACTCGGCCACCGAGCGGCGACGGTCGACATAGTCGCGCACGAGCGCGCGCACCGGCCCGCGGTCACGCGCCGGCAGGTAGGCCTCGTCGCCGCGGCCGTCGAGGGCCGCGATCTGCTTCTCGCGCGTCTTCGAGCGGCGCTCGCGCTCCCGGCGCATCTGCTCGCGGCGGGTCAGGGGACGCTTCATGACCTGCTTGCGGGCAGCCTCGGCCTCTTTACGGGAACGGGTCGGCCGGCCCTTGCCTGGCTGCGGTGCGTCGTCGGTCACGCGCGAAACCTTACCGGGCCGCGGCAAGACGCCCGACAGCGCCGGTGAGCGGTGACACCCGGTCTTGGGCCGCACGCCCTAGGCTTGGCCCATGGCAGGGGACGGCATCACCGCACGGATCGGCCGCTGGTGGCGGTCGCGTGCGGCCACGCGAGACGTCGAGGATCCGGAGCGGTTGCGCGGCAAGCTCGACGAGACCTATCGTGACCAGCTCGCGATGCTCACCACCGTGCGCCGAGGCGTCGCCGATGTCCGTACCAGCCGCCGTCGTGTCGAGGTGCAGATGGCGCGGCAGCGCGAGCAGGTCGAGTCCTTCGACGCGCAGGCTCGCGAGGCGGTGAACCGCGGCGACGATGACGCGGCCCGCGACGCGCTCGGACGCAAGGTCATGCTCGAGAAGGCCCTCGACGAGCTGACCGAGCGCCACCGCTCCCTCGCCGGCGAGGAGGAGTCGCTCGAACGCGCCGCCGAGAAGGTCGAGCGCCAGATCGAGGACTTCCGGATGCGCAAGGACACGCTCACCGCGCGGTACTCCGCGGCCAGCGCCCGGTCCGAGATCAACGACGCCACCACCGGCATCGCCTCGGCCACCAGCCAGATCGGCCAGGCGATGGACGAGGCCGAACGTCACACCCGTGAGCTGGAAGCCACTGCCGATGCCGTCGACGAGCTCGCCAGCGAAGGCGTGATCGCCCGAGCCGGCGAGGACCCCGACGAGGCGTTGCGCCGGCAGATCGACGCCGCGCTCGCCGAGACCCAGATCGAGGAAAGCAAGGGAGACGATGGCCCGAACCAGATTTCGTCGTGATCGGGGACTGTCCTGGCGGATGGGCAGCGTGGGCCTCGGCCTCGGCGCGCTCTACGTCGCCTTCGGCGTCGTCCTCATCTACTTCTCCGGTTCAGCGATCCTCGGCCTCGTCATCGTCCTGGGGATGGCGTGGGGCCAGTGGTTCTTCTCGGACTCGCTGGCGCTGAAGTCGATGGGGGCCAAGGTCGTCTCCCCGCAGCAGGCACCGGAGCTGCACGCCATGATCGACCGGCTCGTCGCCCTCGCCGACATGCCCAAGCCGCGGGTCGCCATCGCGCAGACCGACGTGCCGAATGCCTTCGCCACGGGGCGCACGCCCAACCACTCGGCCGTGTGCGTGACCACGGGCATCCTCAACCGCCTGGACGCCGACGAGCTCGAAGGCGTCCTGGCGCACGAGCTGGCGCACGTGGCCAATCGCGATGTCTCAGTCATGACCGTCGCCTCGTCCCTCGGCCTGCTGGCCGGCTTCATGACGCGCTGGGGCATGTTCTTCGGCGGCGGAGGACGCAATCGCAACAGCGGACCGGCGTTCCTGGTGGTCTTCCTGGTCAGCATGATCGTCTACTTCGTCAGCTTCCTGCTCACGCGCGCCCTGTCGCGGTACCGGGAGCTGAGCGCGGACCGGTCGGGCGCCTATCTCACCGGCCGCCCGTCGAAGCTGGCCTCGGCGCTCACCAAGATCTCCGGCGACATGGCCCGCATCCCCACCAAGGACCTGCGCGAGGTCGAGAGCATGAACGCCTTCTTCATCGCGCCGGCGCTCAACCGGCAGTCGATCGAGGCGGTCATGTCGACCCACCCGCCGCTGGACCGGCGGCTCGCGCAGCTCGCCCAGATCAGCGCCGACCTTTCCGAACGAGGCTGAGATGGGCTTTCTCGACGCGCTCTTCGGCCGCACGACACCGCCCAAGGCCGATCTGGAGGTGCTCTTCTCCGTGCCGCAGGCGGCGCTCTCGCTGGAGGTGCAGGGTTTCAGCTTCACCGGCGGGGGAGCGGTCTGCTATCGCGACACTGAGGGTGCCGCGGACGATGCCGTCATCGCCGAGGTCAAGCAGGTCGTGGCCATCGACGGCGATGTCACCCTGGACAAGACCCAGGACGACTACGGCTTCACCTGGATCAGCATCGAGCGCGCCGACGGCGATGCCTCGGCCATCGCCGCGGACCTGCACGCCGTCAACTCCTCGCTCGCCGATCACGGCTTCGACACCGCTCTGCTGTGCTCGACCTTCGTCTTCGAGCACGACGGCCGTCCGGTGGGACTGGTCTACCTGTTCAAACGCGGCACGTTCTATCCCTTCGTGCCGGCGGGCGGCCAGCGCCGCGACAATGCGCTGGAGCTGCAGATGCGCGGGATCGTCGAGGGGGACGTGCCGATCGAGTCGGACCTGACCCGGTGGCTGGCGATCTGGGGCGCGCCGGGCTTGGCCTGAGACCCCGGTCACGCGGGAGCGGGTCGCGGCCACGATAGATTGTCCGTGTGACGATCGAGAGCATGTCCCGCGACGACCTCCAGCAATTCCACGACCAGCAACGACACGCGTACGAGACGCTCCAGAAGGCCGGTCTCGCACTCGACATCACCCGCGGCAAGCCGTCGGCCGAGCAACTCGACCTCTCCAACGAGCTTCTCGCCCTTCCCGGCCGCGACGACTATCGGGCCGCGGGAGTCGACACCCGCAACTACGGCGGGGGCACCGGGCTGCCGGCCATCCGTGAGATCTTCGCCGATCTGGTGGGCGTGCCCGCCGACCAGCTGCTGGCCGGCGACAACGCCAGCCTGTCGATGATGCACGACACGATCGTGTGGTCACTCCTGCACGGCACTCCCGACTCGCCACGCCCCTGGTCGGCCGAGGAGAAGGTGCGCTTCATCTGCCCCTCGCCCGGTTACGACCGGCACTTCACGATCTGCGAGCACTACGGGATCGAGATGGTCGCCGTGGACATGCTCGAGGACGGTCCCGACCTGGAGGCCGTGCGCGAGCTCGTCAAGGACCCTCTCGTCAAGGGCATGTGGCTCGTGCCCACCTATGCCAACCCGACCGGGGCGGTCGTGAGCGAGGCGGTCGCGGCCGAGCTCGCGGCGATGGAGACCGCCGCACCGGACTTCCGGGTCTTCTGGGACAACGCCTACGCCGTCCACCACCTCACCGAGGAGCGGGTCAAGTCCGCCGATATCCTCGGCCTCGCGACGGCCAGCGGCCACCCCAATCGCCCGCTGGTGTTCGCCAGCACGTCCAAGATCACCTTCGCGGGCGCGGGTGTCAGCTTCTTCGGCGGTTCGCCGGAGAATGTCGCCTGGTATCTGAAGCACGCCGCCGTGCGCGCGATCGGCCCCGACAAGGTCAACCAGCTGCGCCACGCGGAGTTCCTGGGCGACGCGGACGGGGTCTTGGCGCACATGGACCGGCACCGCGCGATCCTCGCCCCGAAGTTCGCGGCCGTCCAGGAGATCCTGAGCGACCGGCTCGGCGGTCTCGGCATCGCCGAGTGGACCCAGCCGAAGGGCGGCTACTTCGTCAGCCTGGAGGTGCCGGACGGCACCGCGACCCGTGTCGTGCAGCTGGCCAAGGAGGCGGGCATCGCCCTGACTCCCGCGGGAGCGGCCTTCCCCTACGGCAAGGATCCGCGCGATCGGCAGATCCGGATCGCGCCGTCGTTCCCGCCCTTGGAGGAGCTGCGGGCCGCGATGGAGGGATTGTGCACCTGCGTGCTGCTCGCGGCGGCGGAGAAGGCCGTCGGCTGACGCCACCATGCGCGTCCTCGTAGCGACCGACAAGTTCGCCGGCACGCTGAGCGCGGCCGAGGCCGGCCGCGCGATCGCCGAAGGATGGCGACGCACCGCACCCGGCGACACGGTGACCGTCGCGGCGATGGCCGACGGTGGCCCGGGATTCATCGACGTGCTGTCCGCATCGGGGGTCGGACGGCTGCAGGCGGTGACCGTCCGTGGCCCGCTCGGCGATCCTGTGCCTGCCACGCTCCTGCTCGACGGCACCACCGCCTATGTGGAGTCGGCACAGGCCTGTGGGCTGCACCTGCTCGCGGACGACGCTCGTTCGCCGTGGACGGCGAGCACCTTCGGGGTGGGCCAGGCGATCGACGCGGCCATCGACGCCGGGGCCCGGCGCATCGTGGTCGGTCTCGGCGGCAGCGCCACCGCCGACGGAGGAGCGGGCCTCCTCGCTGCGCTGGGCGCCACCGCGGACGTGGCGCTCGACGCCGGCCCCCGAGGCCTGGAGGGCGTGACCTCGGTCGCCCTCGATGCGGTGAGGGAGCGCGTGAGCGGAGTCGAGCTCGTGGCCGCGGCGGACGTGCAGACGCCGCTGCTCGGCATGTTCGGCGCGACCAAGGTGTTCGGACCGCAGAAGGGTCTGAGCGACGAGGACATCCTCGCGGTCGACCGGATCCTGGACAGGTATGTCGACGCCGTGTGCGGCGCCACCCCTGCCGAGCGCCGGGTCGCCGACGAGCCGGGCGCGGGAGCCGCCGGAGGCCTCGGCTTCGCGCTGCTGGTGCTCGGGGCCTCGGTCCGGTCGGGGATCGAGCTCGTCGCCGAGGCGGTGGGGCTCCCCGACGCGGCGGCGACCCACGATCTCGTGGTCACCGGAGAGGGAGCCTTCGACTACTCCTCCCGTGCCGGGAAGGTGGTCCACGGTGTCGCGCAGATCGCGCAGCGCTCGGCTCTGCCGTGTCTGGTGCTCGCAGGGCGCGTCGATGTCGGATCACGCGAGATGCGGGCCTTGGGGATCGAGTCGGCCTACGGGATGGTCGACTATGTCGGCGAGGAGGCCGCCCTCAGGGCACCGGCCGAGCAGCTGTCGGCGCTTGCCGCGCGCGTCGCCCGGACCTGGTCGGCCCGCTGGGAATGACCGCGCATCGATTTCGTCGTCTCCGGCGCGTACGATGAGGAATGGAATCGTGAGCGAGCGCGTTGACCTCGACACCAGCAGTCCACGGCAGGAGCAGAGATGACCACGACCGACCAGACCCCGGCCACCGAGACCTCGGCCGACGGGATCACCTTGACCTCCGGCGCGGCGTCGAAGGTCAAGAGCCTGCTCGATCAGGAGGGCCGCGACGATCTGTCGCTGCGTATCGCCGTGCAGCCCGGCGGCTGCTCCGGCCTGCGCTACCAGCTGTTCTTCGACGAGCGCTCGCTCGACGGCGATGAGATCCGCGAGTTCGACGGCGTCCACGTCGTCGTCGACCGGATGAGCCTGCCGTACCTGCACGGTGCCACCATCGACTTCGTCGACACCATCGAAAAGCAGGGCTTCACGATCGACAACCCCATGGCCACGGGTTCGTGCGCCTGCGGCGACTCCTTCCACTGAGTCCTTCCTGACGAACGGCGCCCCTCGCGACTACCGCGAGGGGCGCCGTTCGCGTCGAGTGGGGCCGGTGTCCTCCGCCGCTCCCGTCCTCGAAGGCGGTGAGTTACGCACCTCTCACGACGCTCGAGAGGTGCGTAGCTCACCGCTCCCGCGTGCGAGAGGTGCGTAAATCACCGCTCTTGGTCCCCACAGTCACGGGGCCTAGCACGGGCGCATGGCGGGGTGAGGGGGCCGGGGCGGTGGCGACCAAGGGCATCGAACGTATGCTGGTTCGGTGCATCTTGCGATTGCCGGGTCGGTCGCCACCGACCACCTCCAGACGTTCTCAGGCCGCTTCTCGGACTCCCTAGTCCCTGACCAGCTCGACAAGATCTCCGTGTCGTTCCTGGTCGAGGACCTCGACGTCCGCCGGGGAGGCTGCGCCGCCAATATCAGCTTCGGGCTCGCTCAGCTGGGACACCGGCCGCTACTCGTCGCCGCCGTGGGACAGGACTTCGTGTCCCAGGGATACGAGAAGTGGCTCGATTCCGCGGGCGTCGACTGCTCGCGGCTGCGGGTCTCCGACACGCGGCACACGGCTCTGTGCACCATCACCACAGATGACGCGCACGCGCAGATCGTGACCTTCTACCCCGGCGCGATGGCCGAGGCCCGCGAGATCGACGTCGCGACGCTCCATGCCGAGCGCCCGATCGATTTGCTGCTCATCGGTCCCGACGATCCCACCGGCATGCTGAGGCACACTCACACGGCCCGTGAGCTCGGCATCCCCTTCGCCGCCGATCCCTCCCAGCAGCTGGCGTGGGCCGATGGCGAGCTCATCGCCGACCTCATCGACGGTGCCGCGTACCTGTTCTGCAATGAGTACGAGGCCGCGCTGATCGAGAAGAAGACCGGCTGGAACGATGACGACCTGCGCCGCCACGTGGGCACCCGGGTCGTGACCCACGGCAAGGACGGAGCGGTCGTGCACACGGCCGATGGCGAGCTGATCGAGGTCGCCGCGATCGACGGCATCACCGCCGTCGACCCGACCGGTGTGGGCGACAGCTTCCGGGCCGGCTATCTCGCCGGTGTCGCGGCGGGTCTCGGCGCTGAGCGCAGCGTCCAGGTGGGCTGCACCATCGCCGCCTGCGTCGTCGAGACCATCGGCACCCAGGAGTACGCCGTGGACGCCGGCACCTTCCTGAGCCGGCTGGAACGGCAGTACGGCAGTGAGGCTCGTACCGAAATTCACAAGGCGTTGTCCCTCGGCGGCGTAGCATGACATCGGAACGATCAACACAGGCTGACCTGACCGTCGCCCGGGCAGTGGCCTGCGTTAGGGTCAGGGTGACATCCAGGTGATGGTCCAGGTTTCAGAAAGGCGCCCCGTGGGTCGGAAGAAGTTGGCGGCGGTCATCGCCGCAGCCGCGCTGCTACTCAGCGGCTGTTCCCCTGTTGACGAGTCGGAGCTCAAGCGCCTCGCGCTGCCCATCGCGGGCTCGGATCGCTCCGAGCCGATGTGGCATCTGTGGCTCGGCACGTGGATCGCGGTCCTCGTCGTGTTCGTGCTGGTCTTCGCGCTCATCCTGTACGCGCCGATCCGCTACCGCCGGCGCGCGGGCCAGACCGCGGCGCCCTCCCAGATCCGCTACAACCTGCCGATCGAGGCGCTCTACACGATCGCACCGCTGGTCGTCGTAGCAGCGTTCTTCTTCCATACGGTGCAGGCGCAGAACTCGATGCTCGACGACTCCGAGACGCCCGATCACACCATCGAGGTCGTCGGCAGCAAGTGGCAGTGGACGTTCAACTACCTGGACTCCGAGGCCACGGGCGGTGAGCCGGTCTACGACCAGGGCGACACCGAGAACCTGCCGGATCTCTACCTGCCCGTCGACGAGACGGTCGAGTTCCAGCTCTTCTCGCCCGATGTCATCCACTCGTTCTGGATCCCCGAGTTCTACTTCAAGATGGACGTCATCCCCGGCGAGGGACCTCAGGACAACCGTTTCCAGATGACGCCGACGCGTGAGGGGACGTTCACCGGCCGCTGTGCCGAGCTGTGCGGCGTCTACCACACGCGGATGCTGTTCAACGTCCACGTCGTCTCGCGCGCCGAGTACGACGCTCACCTCGAGGAGCTTCAGCAGGAGGGCCAGATCGGTCGTCCGCAGGGAGCCTCCGATGCTACGACCGTCACCGGCCTCGGTGACCACGGAGGAGAGGGCTGATGGCCACCACCGCAGCGTTCGACGAGGGCGGAGCCCACGCCACGTCGGCACGCATCCAGCGTGAGCGGAGCATGGGTCAGAAGATCGCCACGGTCTTGACCACGACCGATCACAAGCTGATCGGCAAGATGTATCTCTTCACGTCGTTCGCCTTCTTCCTGATCGGCGGCGTGATGGCGCTCATCATGCGCGCCGAGCTCGCGCGTCCGGGCACCCAGGTCGTCGGCGACGAGACCTTCAACCAGCTCTTCACGATGCACGGCACCGTGATGCTGCTGATGTTCGCGACCCCGCTGTTCTTCGGGTTCTCCAATCTCGTGGTGCCGATCATGATCGGTGCCCCGGATGTCGCGTTCCCGCGCCTGAACATGTTCAGCTACTGGATGTACCTGTTCGGCAGCCTCATCGCCGTCTCGGGCTTCATCGTGCCCGGCGGCGCGGCGAGCTTCGGCTGGTTCGCCTACATGCCGCTGAGCGATTCGATCAACTCGCCCGGTATGGGCGGTGACCTGTGGGTCATGGGCCTGTACATGTCGGGTCTGGGCACGATCCTCGGTGGCGTCAATTTCATCACCACGATCTTCACGATGCGCGCGCCCGGCATGACGATGTTCCGGATGCCGATCATGGTGTGGAACACGCTGGTGACCAGTCTGCTGGTCATCATCGTCTTCCCGGTCTTCGGCGCCGCGCTGCTGGCGGTCGCGGCCGATCGAATGCTTGGGGCCCACGTCTTCGACGCGGCGACCGGCGGCCCAATATTGTATCAACATTTATTCTGGTTCTTCGGGCATCCAGAGGTGTATATCATCGCGCTGCCCTTCTTCGGCATCATCACCGAAGTGCTCTCGGTCTTCAGCCGTAAGCCCGTGTTCGGTTACGTCGGGCTGGTCTTCGCGACCTTGGCGATCGCGGCGCTCTCGGCTGCCGTCTGGGCGCATCACATGTTCGTGACCGGTGCGGTCAACCTCGCCTTCTTCAGCTTCATGACGTTGTTGATCGGCGTGCCGACGGGGGTGAAGTTCTTTAACTGGATCGGCACGATGTGGGGCGGATCGGTCACCTTCGATACGCCGATGATGTTCGCGTTGGGCTTCCTGACCACGTTCCTGTTCGGCGGTCTGACGGGCATTATCCTGGCCTCACCGGCCTTGGACTTCCACCTTTCGGACAGTTACTTCGTGGTGGCGCATTTCCACTACGTGGTGTTCGGCACCGTGGTGTTCGCGATGTTCGCTGGGTTCTACTACTGGTGGCCGAAGATGACCGGCCGGATGCTCGACGAGAAGCTGGGCAAGATCCACTTCTGGCTGCTGTTCATCGGCTTCCACCTGACCTTCTTGGTCCAGCACTGGCTGGGTGTGGCGGGTATGCCGCGTCGTTACGCCGACTACGGACCAAACGACGGCTTCACGACGCTCAACGAGATCTCCACGATCGGTGCCTTCCTGCTCGGCGCCTCGATGATCCCGTTCCTGTACAACGTCTGGAAGTCGCGCAAGGCTCCGCTCGTCGGACTCGACGACCCGTGGGGCTGGGGCCGAACGCTGGAGTGGGCGACCTCGTCCCCGCCGCCGCGGCACAACTTCGTACGGCTGCCGCGCATCCGCTCTGAGAGCCCGGCCTTCGATCTGCATCACCCCGAGCTCGCTGCGCTGGAGCTGAAGCAGAACCCCGATGAGAAGGCCGCGGTCGCCGATGCGCCGAATGTGGACAATCGCGAAGAGGCCCTCGGGCATCGCAAGGACGGTGAGTGATCGATGAAGGCCGAATTCTGGATGATGCTCGGCGTGGGCGTCTTCTTCGTGTTCGTCACGCCGGTCTACTGGGTGCTTTCGGGTGACCCGACGGGCACCACGGCCCTCGTCATGACCCTGCTGCTGTGCTTCATGCTCGCGCTGTACCTCGGCTTCGTCGCCCAGCAGGTCAATCCGCGCCCGGAGGACCGCAAGGACGGCGACATCATCGACGGTGCCGGCGAGCTGGGATTCTTCCCGCCATTCAGCTGGTGGCCGTTGTGGTGTGCGCTGGTCTTCGGCACGCTGATGCTCGGCATCGTCGTGGGCTGGTGGCTCTTCCTGTTGGCTCTGCCATTCGGCGCGATCGTCGTGGTCGGCTGGGTCTTCGAGTATTACCGGGGTGTCCACGCCCACTGAGTGCCACCCGATGAGATCACCGTGACTAGACTGTCACGGTGATCTCATCGTTTTCGCGCGTTGTCGTCGCCGCTGTGGCGGCGCTGGTGTTAGTGGGCTGCAGTGACTCCGGTGCCTCCGATACCGAGCCCGCGGCCGCGGCCGGGCCCGAGCCGGTGCTCTCCGCCAATGTCACCGATGGACAGACCGACGTGCCGGTCGAGACGATCGTGACCGTCGACGTCGAGGACGGCGAGCTCGGTGAGGTCGTCGTACGTGGCGGCGAGGACGATGCCGTGATCGAGGGGACCGTCGACGGCGCGCGCTGGACGGCGGCCGAGCGCCTCGAGCCCGCGGTCGACTACACGCTGCAAGCGACGGCCTCAGGGACCGACGGGCAGCAGACGGAGCTGGAGACCGGGTTCACGAGCCAGTCGCTGACCCTCGACGAGCAGACTTATCCCTCTGTGGCGCCGCTCCAGGGGGAGACCGTCGGCGTCGGCATGCCGGTCATCGTCAACTTCGACCTCCCCGTCGAGGACCGGGCCACGTTCGAGCAGCACATGGCGGTCACCTCCGAACCGCAAGTCGAGGGCGCCTGGAACTGGATCAGCGATCGGGTGGTGCACTGGCGGCCCAAGGAGTACTGGCCGGCCGGCACCAAGGTCCACGTCGATCTGCAGTTGAACAGCCTGCCGGCCGGACAGGGTATCTACGGCCAGCAGAACCAGGTGGTGGACTTCGAGGTCGGTTCGTCCGTCGTCTCCACGGTCGATGTCAACGCCCACACGCTCACGGTCGACATCGACGGTCAGACGGCACGCACCATCCCGGTCTCCAGCGGTGCGCCACAGTGGGCCAGCCGCGAGGGCACCAAGATCGTCATGGAGAAGTTCGACACGATCGACATGGACGCCGCGACCACCGGGGTGGACTCGTCCGATCCGAACTACTACAACATGAAGGGCGTCAAGTGGGCGATGCGGCTCACCAATTCCGGTGAGTTCATCCACGCTGCGCCGTGGTCCGCCGGCTCCCACGGACGTGCGAACGTCAGCCATGGCTGTGTGGGCATGGGAACCGAGGACGCCGGCTGGCTCTACCAGAACTCCAAGCGCGGTGACGTGGTCAACTTCGTGGGAAGCACCCGTGCCCTCGAGCCGCAGAACGGCTGGACCGATTGGAATGTCGACTGGGAGACCTGGCAGTCCGGTTCGGCACTGGCCGGGGCGTAGCAGTCAGCGCAGATCTTCTCGCCGTGGCGCTGGCAACCGGTGCAGCCAGGGGTGCTCGGGGTGTGCCCGGCTCAGGGATGCCGCGAGCCATCGCCTGCTCGTCTGGTCCATCACGGGCAGACAGCTGGCGAGGTCGCGGCTGTCCTTCTCACGTGTGTGTACGGCTTTGAGGAGGAGCTGCACCTCAGGGCGGAGATAGACGAGTCCGTCTCGTCGCCAGAGTGCCTCGTCGAGTGGACGCCTGATGCGCGGATCGCGCTTGTAGGTCCAGGTCGAGCCGTCGACACGCTCCAGCAGGACGTCGTACTCCCAGGGATCCGCGCCGCTCGCCCGGAGCCAGAGATTCCCGCAGCCGTTCGCGACCGTCGCGGTGTCGGCAACGCTCGAAAACTGGACGATTGCATCGCCCGAAAAGTGAACGGTGTGTGGGCAGCCTAGTCGTTGTCTCGGTCGGCGGTCTCGCGGATGCTGGGCAGCGTCTCGATGCCGCGGTTGCGT
>NZ_VLNT01000023.1 GCF_007421815.1 Aeromicrobium piscarium
CGCAACCGCGGCATCGAGACGCTGCCCAGCATCCGCGAGACCGCCGACCGAGACAACGACTAGGCTGCCCACACACCGTTCACTTTTCGGGCGATGCAATCGTCCAGTTTTCGAGCGTTGCCGACAAACGCGCCGGACATCGGGCCACGATGGAGCGCTCCATCGGCCCGGCGCCGGCGCGTCGGTCGAGTAAGAGGAGGGACTACTCCCACTTCATCGCGAACCCGAAGGCCGCGACGATGAAGCCCATGCCGATCGCCAGATTCCACTGGCCGAGATCGGAGTACCAGGGAATCGTGATGTCGGTGGAGCTGATCGTGTAGAACACCACGATCCACAGCAGACCGATGACGGCCGAGATGACCATGGCAGGTGCGGCCCAGCGATTGCCGATCTTCTGCGGCTTCGGTCCGCGGGACTCGTTCTTCTTGCGAAGGGGCACGGTCGTACTCCGATGGGTTCGGCGGCCAGGCGGCCGGTTCGGTGTTCTGCACTAGCCTAGTGCGCGTGGCGAGGCATGAGGAGTCCGGGCGCGATCGGCGCGTCCGGCGCGGCTGGCATCTCGGCGTGCTGGGCGTCAGCGTCGTGTGCGGATACGCCTTCGTCGCCGCCAATGTCACCTCCGACGGTCTGGACCTGCGTCCCGCGGGTGGCGACATCTCGACCCTGCTGTCCGATCGGGCGCGCGTGGTCGAGAAGCGTCAGGCCGATGCCTCCGCGCTCCAGCGTGAGATCGACCGTTTCACCGAGCAGGCCACGAGCTCGTCGGGGCTGGACGAGGCCCGCGAGCGGGTCCGTGCCCTGGAGCCGGTGAGCGGTTTCTCCGAGATCACCGGGCCGGGGATGCGGATCACCCTGACCGATGCCCCCCGCGAGGTCGCCCCCGAGGGCGTGGACCCGAACTTCCTGGTGGTCCATCAGCAGGACATCCAAGCCTTCGTCAACGCCCTGTGGGCGGGGGGCGCCGAGGCGGTCACCCTCCAGGGACAGCGGCTCATCTCCACCACCGGCATCAAGTGCGTCGGCAACACCGTCGTGCTCGACGGCGTGCCCTACTCGCCGCCCTATGTCATCGAGGCGATCGGAGATCCGGGCGACATGTCGATCGCCCTGTCCCAGTCGCCGGAGGTCACGACCTACCGGGACTGGGCCGCGCGGTACCAGCTCGGCTACGACCGCAGCACGGTCGACGCGCTCGTGGCACCGGCGTACGAGGGCTCGCTCAATCTGGAACACGCCCAGGTCAGCGAAGACGGCTAGCTCTAACCCCTCGGCTCAGCGGCGGTAGCTCGTCAACCTATCGATCCGGGTGGCGGTAGCTGGTCAACCTTATCGAGTCGCGATGGGGTTGATGGCTTACCGCCACCCGGCGAGGTGACGTTGATGGCCTACCGCCACCCGGGAGTGATCCGCTTACCGGGGTGACGGGCTCCTCGGTGGTGAGGGAGAGGGCGACTCGTCGTCATCATCATTGGTCGACACGGTGATGGTGATCTCCGCACCCGGTGACACCTGGGTGCCGCTGCCGGGGTTCTGCGAGATGACCCGCCCATTGGGCTCGTCGGCATTCGCATCCTCGGTGATGTTCACCGTGAAGCCGGCGTCCTCCAGGGTCTTCTGGGCGTCGTCGCGATCCTGGCCGACGACATTCGGCACCGCGACCTGGCCACGGGAGATGATCAAGGTGACGGTGCTGCCCTTGGGCAGCGACGTGCCGGCCGGCGGATTGGTGTTCAACACCGTGCCGGCGGCGGCCTCGTTGTCGTTCTCCTGCCGTTCGACCTGGAATCCGGCATCGGCGAGGAGCTTCTCGGCCGAGTCGGCGTCATAGTCCCTCAGATTGGGGACCTCGACCTGTTCGGGACCGGTGCTGATGACCAGATCGACGGCCGAACCCTCATCGACCGTCTCACCCTCACCCGGCTCCGTGCGGATCACCTGGCCGGACTCGACATCGGGATTGGCCTCCTCGACGACATCGCCGACCTGCAGTCCTTCATTGTCGAGTGCCCGCGTGGCGGTCTGCTCGTCCATGCCGGCGACCGCGGGTACCGCGGTCTGAGCGACCGGATCGTCCTCGCTCTCGAACCAGCCCTGGAAGTAGCCGAAGCCGAGCGCGGCGACCAGTGCGATGAGCAGCACCGCCAACGCGATCCACCACTTCTTCTTGGACGAGGACCCCTCCTCGTCGGCGTCCGCTGCGGTGGGTACCGCCGCGGCGGCGGCCGGTGCGACCGCGGTGGCACCGATCGCCTGTGTCGCCTGGGTGGGAGCGTCGACGTGCCCACCGGCCAGCACGCGCTCGATGTCTTTGCGCATGTCGGCCGCACTGGAATAACGGTCGTCGACGCGCTTGGCGAGGGCCTTGGCGACGATGTGGTCGATCTCGAGGCTGACCTCGGGGTTGAGCTGCGAGGGAGGCGTGGCCTCCTCGCGCACATGCTGGTACGCCACGGAGACCGGGCTGTCGCCGACGAAGGGCGGACGGCCGGTCAACAGCTCATAGAGCACGCAGCCGGTGGAGTAGATGTCGCTGCGGGCGTCGACGGTCTCGCCGCGGGCCTGCTCGGGAGACAGGTACTGGGCGGTGCCGATGACGGCGGCTGTCTGCGTCATGGCGCTGGAGGAGTCGGCGATCGCGCGAGCGATGCCGAAGTCCATGACCTTCACCTGGCCGGCCGGCGTCAGCATGATGTTGGCCGGCTTGATGTCGCGGTGGATGATGCCCGCGCGGTGGCTGTAGTCCAAGGCGCTGAGGATGTCCGCGGTGATCGACAGGGCGCGTTCGGGCATGATCTTGCGCCCGTCGCGCAGCACATCGCGCAGCGTCCGGCCCTCGACGAGCTCCATGACGATGTACGGGATGTTGTTGCCGTGGATGTCCTCGGCCTCGCCGGTGTCGTAGACCGCGACGATGGAGGGGTGGTTCAGCGACGCCGCCGATTGGGCCTCGCGACGGAATCGTTCCTGGAACGTCGGATCGGCTGCGAGGTCGGCGCGCAGTTGCTTGATCGCGACGGGGCGTCCCAGACGCAGGTCACGGCCTTCGCGTACGTCGGCCATGCCACCGCGACCCAGGAGGCCGCTGATTTCGTAGCGGTCTCCCAGCGGAACGGGGGTCTCGTCCGATTCGGTCATGCTGTTCAGTCTCCCAGAGGGTGTTGGGCGGTGAGGGGGGCCAGGGTCATCGCAGGATCGCCTCCATGACAGCGCGGGCGATCGGGCCGCCGAGGCGCCCGCCTCCGATATCGGAGGTGTTGCCCTCCAAGGACTCGACCATGACGGCGACGGCGACCTGCGGGTCGTCCGCCGGGGCGAAGCCGACGAACCAGGCATACGGCGGGCGGCCCTCGGCCGACTCGGCGGTGCCGGTCTTGCCGCCGACCTGGACGCCGGGGATCGCGGCGGGACGTCCGGTGCCGGAGTCCACGACCGACACCATCATGTCCTTGAGCTGGCCGGCCTTGCCGGCGCTCATGGCCTCACTGAGACGCTCGGGCTTGGTCGTGTCGAGGACTTCCAGATTGGGCGCACGCACGGTGTCGACGAGATAGGGCGTCATCACGGAGCCGTCGTTGGCGATCCCCGCGGCGACCATCGCCATCTGCAACGGCGTGGCGGTGACCTCGTACTGACCGATGCCGGTCTGCGCGAGCTGCGTGTCCTCGAGATTCGAGCTCTGGCCGGTCACCAGGCTCTCGTTGGCGGCGATCCCGGAGATGGGGTCGGTGCCGAAGCCGAACTTCTCGGCCTGCTCGATGAGCTCGTCCTCGCCGACCTGATTGGCGAGATCACCGAAGCTGACATTGCAGGAGACCTCGAGGGCCTGGCGCAGCGTGATCGGATCGCCACCGCAGTTGCCGCCGCCCTGATTGGGCAGCGTGTAGGTCTTGCCCGGGAACGCGAGCTCCGCTCCGCCCTTGACTTGCGAATCGGGATTGAGGTCGAGATTCTCCATCGCCGCGGCGGCGGTGACCAGCTTGAAGGTCGAGCCCGGCGGGAGCGTGGCCTGGGTGGCGCGGTTGGCCATCGGCTGGTTGTCGTCATTGGTGAGCTGGTCCCAGGCGTCGTTGGTGGCCTGGAGGTCGTGGCTCGCGAGAGCGTTCGGGTCGTAGCTCGGCTGCGTCGCGAGGGCGAGGACCGCCCCGGTCTGCGGGTCGATGGCGGCGACCGCGCCTCGGGTGCCCTCGCCGAGGTCCCGCAGGCCTTCGGCGGCGGCGCGCTGCGCGACCGGGTCGATGGTCAGCTCCACGCTGCCGCCCTGGGGCTCCTGGTTGCCGAGCAGGTCGACGACTCTGTTGACGAAGAGCCGGTTGTCGTCGCCGGACAGGATGCTGTTCTGGCTGCGTTCGATCGCGCTCTGGCCGTAGATGTACGAGAAGTAGCCCGTCAGCGGGGCGTAGAGCGGACCCTCGGGATACTGCCGCTGGAATCGCCAACGGTCATTCGAGGGGACGCTCTCGGCGATCGCCGTTCCATCGACGAGGATTGCCCCGCGCTCGCGGCTGAACTGCTCGTCCATGACGCGACGGTTGCCCTCGCGGGCGTTCAGGTTGTCGGCGTCCAGCGCCTGGATGTAGTTGACGTTGAACAGCAGCCCCACGAACATCACGAGACAGGCCACCGCGAGGATGCGGATCGGCTTGTTCACAGCTTCACCACCTGGGTCTGGTCATCCGCGTCGACGCGGGAAGTCTTCGGCGCGGGGCGCCGGGTCTGGTCACTGATGCGCAGCAGCAGCGCGATGATTGCCCAGTTCATGACGATCGAAGATCCGCCCTGGGCGAGGAAGGGCGCGGTCAGGCCCGTGAGGGGGATGAGGCGCGTGACGCCGCCGGCGACGATGAAGACCTGGATCGCGAAGGACATCGTCAGGCCGATGCCGAGCAGCTTGCCGAAGCCGTCGCGGCAGGTCAGGGCGATCCGCAGGCCGCGTTCGACGATCAGGCCGTAGATCAGCAGGACCGCCATGAGCCCGGTGAGGCCGAGTTCCTCGCCGAGCGAGGCGAGGATGAAGTCGGAGAAGGAGAAGGGCGTGATCTCCGGGCTGCCCAGTCCCCAGCCGCGGCCGAGCACGCCGCCGTGGGCGAGCCCGAACAGTGCGCTGATGATCTGTCCGTTCTGGTCGGGATTGCTGAAGGGATCGAGCCACGCCTCGAAGCGCACACGCACGTGACCGAAGGCCGTGTAGCCGAACCACGCCCCGACCACGAACAACAGGGCGCCGACGACCAGCCATCCGGGCCGCTCGGTGGCGACGAACAGCACGACCACGAAGAGCCCGAAGAACAGCAGCGACGAGCCCAGATCGCGCTGGAAGACCAGGATGCCGACGCTGATCAGCCAGCCGAGGAGGATCGGTCCGAGGTCGCGTCCGCGGGGGAGGTCGATGCCGAGGAGTCGCTTGCCGGCCAGCGCGAGGACATCGCGCTTGACCACGAGATAGCCGGCGAAGAAGATCGCCAGGCAGACCTTGGCGGCCTCACCGGGCTGGAAGCTGAACGGGCCGAGGTGGATCCAGATGCGTGCGCCGTTGATCTCCTGGCCGATCCCGGGGAGGAGAGGGAGCAGCAGCAGACCGATGGCCACCAGTCCGAAGGTGTAGGTGAAGCCCTGGAGTCGGCGGTGGTCACGCACCACGACGAGCACCGCCGTGAAAGCCACGATGCCGACGAAGGTCCAGATCACCTGACCCGTCGCGAATGCCCCGCGGTCGGGGTTGATCGCCTGCCGGCCGAGGTCGAGGCGATGGATCATCACCAGGCCGAGCCCATTGAGACACAGGACGAGGGGCAGCAGCACAGGATCGGCGTAGGGCGCGAAACGGCGTACGGCCAGGTGGGCGCCGACGGCGGCCAGCACGAGACCGCCGATGAGCCGGTACGTGTCGGTGGGGATGGCGCCGGTGGTCCCGAGGCCGACGGCGATATAGCCGAAGACGCCGATGACCACGGCCATCAGGGTCAGGACCAGCTCGGCGCCGCGGCGCTTACGCGGCGCGAGGGTGGGCGACTGGTCGCTCATGGCGTCCCCTCCGTCGCCGGCTCGGTGGTGGCGCTCGGGGAGGTAGAGGGCGTGGGCTCGGGGAGTGAGGACTGCAGGTTCTCGACGATCTGGTCGGCGTCCTCGCGGCTCGCGGCGCTGATACCCGCCTCGACCCGGCCTTGCTGGTAGTCGGGAAGGTCCTCGATCTGGATATCGGTGCGCTCGTCGATGTGCTGCAGGGTGATGCCCGGCAGCGAGGCGTCGACACCGCGGTAGATGGCGACCCGGCCGTCGTCCTCGGCGACGTAGTACTGCTGCTGGCTCCACTCGTAGGCCCAGTAGGCGACGCCTCCGGCGAGGCCGAGCAGGAGGAGGACGCCGATGGTCCACCGCACCCACCGCCAGCGGCTCGGCGGTCGGGGCGCGTAGCGGAGCTCCTCGGGGTCCTGCTGCTCGCGTCCCGTGGGCGGATGCTCACCGGTGGTGTCGACCGGGGTTGGGACGGCGGCGACGGGGCCGGTCTCGTCGGACTGACGGGGTCGTGGGGCGTCGGCGGCGGCACCGACGATCTGCGGCTTGCCGTCGGCGCAGGCGAGTTCGGCGTCCGTCTCGTCCTCGGTCGTGGCCTCGACGAACTCTCCGATCACGACGGTGACGTTGTCGACGCCTCCGCCCTCGAGGGCCAGCCGGACCAGCTCGGTCGCGGCGGCGTCGATCGACTCCAGGCGCATGGCCTGTTCGATGCCGTCGTCGTCGACCATGTCGGACAGCCCGTCGCTGCACAGCAGGTAGCGGTCCCCCGCGGACGGCTGCAACCAGGACAGGTCGGCCTCGTTGTCATCGCGGCCGAGCATGGCGCGGAGGAGCAGAGACCGGTGCGGGTGGACGCGAGCTTCCTCGCGGGTGATGCGTCCTTCGTCGACGAGGCTCTGCACGAAGGTGTGATCGGTGCTGATCTGGGCGAGGCGGCCCTCGCGGAGGCGGTAGACGCGCGAGTCGCCGATGTGCGCCCAGGCGAGCTTCTCGCCGTCCCAGAGCAGTGCCTCGAGCGTGGTGCCCATGCCCTCGACCGCCGGGTCGTCGGTGATGAGCTGTCCGAGGCGGTCGTTCGCGTGGTCGACGGCGGTGCCGAGGACGCTCAGCGCGTCGGTGTCCTCGGGCAGGTCCCGCTCGACCTCACCGCGGATGACGTTCAGGGTCTGCGAGGAGGCGAGGTCCCCGGCCGCGGCACCGCCCATCCCGTCGGCCAACAGCAGGAGCCGGCTGCTCGCGTAGCCGGAGTCCTGGTTGTTCGAGCGTCGCAGTCCTGTGTCGGTAAGTGCGACGTAGCGGTAGGTGAGTGCCATCTACTTGCGCAGCTCCACGATCGTCTTGCCGAGCCGCACCTGGGTGCCGAGCGGCACGGGGACCGGCGAGGTGATCCGCTGGCTGCCGATGTAGGTGCCGTTGGTGGAGCCCAGATCCTCGACGAACCACTGTTCGCCGTTGCTGGCGAAGCGGGCGTGACGCGTCGAGACGTAGTCGTCGTTGAGCCGGATGGCCGCGTCGGTGCCGCGACCGAGCAGCAGCGGCTCGTCGCCGAGCGGCACGCTCTGTCCCGCATTGGGGCCGTCGACGATCTGCAGCACCGAGGGCCGGCCGCGCGCTCCGCGCTTCTTCGGCGTCTTCTTCTTGGGGGTGGCGGGTGTGGGGGTCTTGCCGGCCTTGGCCGCTTTGGCGACGGGCCGGGTGGGCACCCGGGTGCCGAAGATGTCGGTGCGGATCACCGAGACGGCGGACAGCACGAAGATCCACAAGACGGCCAGGAAGCCGAACTTGATGAGAGTCAGGGTCAGTTCGCTCATGGTGCTCCGGATCACCGAGTGGACGAGGGGATGCGCACGGTGAGGGTAGTGTTTCCGAGCCGAATCTGCGACCCGTCGGACACCGGCGAGGATTCTACGCGCCGTCCGTCGACGACCACGCCGTTGGTGGAACCGAGGTCTTCGACGGCCACGGCGGGGGCATCGGCGAGCCCGCCCACGTGGATGCGGGCGTGCCGGCGGGAGATACCTGGGTCGTCGATCTTGAGATCGCTGTCGGAGCCGCGGCCGATGACCAGGCCGGGTGGACTGACGGGGTGCTTCATGCCGCCGACCTCGAGGACCACGGCGGCTGAGCGCACGGAGGTGTCGGTGAGTCGCTCGGCGGGTGAGGCGTGGACGGTCGCATTCGTGCGGCTGTCGACCGTGAAGCGTCCCGTGCGCAGCGTGTCGTCGCGCTCGAAGGTGATCGCCAGCCCGCCGGCGAGGGTGTACCGCTGCTCCTCGACGTGCTCGCGTACCAACGTGGCGAGCTCCTCGGCGAGCGTGGAGCCGAACGGTGTCAGCCGCTCGTAGTCCGCCTGGGAGAGATGCACCGTGAAGTCGTTGGGGACGAGGATGCGGTCGCGGGAGAGGATGCTGGTGGAGTTGTCGATCTCGCGCTGCAGCTCGGCAGCGATCTCGACCGGCTGCACCGCGCTGCGGAACGCCCGCGCGAAAGCACCCGTGACGGCGCCTTCGAGGCGTCGCTCGAAGCGGCTCAGGACGCCAGCCATGGTGCACTCCTCTCGCTGGGGACCGGGCAGTGACTCTCCTTGATCGTATCGGTCCCGTGGAGGCGGGCCGGTACGCGACTGGCCGAAGGGCGCTGCTAGACTCATTCCTCGGTCGTAGCGTCGGTGACGGACGGCCACACGCGCGAGTGGCGGAATGGTAGACGCGCTGGCTTCAGGTGCCAGTGTCCGCAAGGGCGTGGGGGTTCAAATCCCCCCTCGCGCACAGTACCGATCAGCCCCTCATCCGGTCTCACGGGTGAGGGGCTGTCTCGTGTTCACGGCACGCTCGGGAGGCGGCGGTAGGTCATCAACCTCTCCCGCCGTGGGGCGGTAGCCGGTCAACCCCATCGAGCGCGGACGAGGTTGACGGTCTACCTGCGCCAGTGTCGATCAGTCCTCCAGCGCACGAGCGATGTCCTCGGTGGCGTCGAGGAAGGACTGTGCCTGGTCGTCGGTCCACCGCTCGATGACCTCAAGCAGCCGTCCGATGCTGTCGTCGTAGAGCGCCTGGAAGCGCTCGATGCTGGTGGCGTGGATGTGGATCGAGCGGCGGTCGGCGGCATCGGGATGGCGTTCGATCCAGCCATCCCTCTCCAATCGGGTCAGCACCCCGGTCATCGTCGCCAGATGCGTGGAGGTCTGGTGCGCGAGCGCTGTGGGGGTCTGCGGTCCCTCGCGGTGCAGCACCTCCAGTACCGTCAGGTCGCTCTCGCGTAGCCCTGCCGTGTTGGCGACGGCGCGGTCGTGGGTAGCGAAGCCGGTGCGCAGCCTGCGGAGCGCGAGGATCAGCGAGTCGCTCGAGGGCGTGGTCATGTCTCCAGTCTCCTCGCGAACAAGGGGAACGGCGTGATCCCCACCTCGCGCAGTTGTCCGCGCACCGTTCGGTAGAACGACGGACGCAGCAGCTGGTTCACCAGGAACGGCACCACCTTCCCCGGGATGACGGCGTAGTTCATGATGAGGAAGGGTGCCTCTCCGGTGAACTCCAGGAGCGTGGAATTGTCGACTCCGAGCTTGTCGGCGTACCACCTCGCCACGGAGGTCCACGCCCCGACCGCCTCCTCGGAGCTCGCCTCGCCGGCGAAGTGGTTCAAGAGGATCTCCCCGCCGCGTTCCTCTGTGTCGCCGATCCTCACCGCGTTGCGAGCCGTCAGAGCGAGCTCCGGCTGATCCAGTCCGAGGGCTGCGGCCCGTTCGACCAGCAGGTCGCTCAGGGGTTCATCGGCGTGGACGAGCAGTGCGAGATCGTAGCGGGGACCGCCATCGATGGGCGGGATCGCGGTGATCTCCAGTGCGTGGGCGGTGGAGACCTCCTCCTCTGCCGTGAGCTCTGCAGCGAGTCGTGCCAGCTCGCGTCCGTGCTCCGCGCGCTTCTGACTGAAGCGGACGAAGGGGCCGGTCAGGCGCAGGTCGATGGCCCAGGCGAGGTGGGTGAACCAGCCTTCCAGTGGCGCTTCGAGGTCCATGTGTCACTCCATGCTATGAGATTCATATTTTATGAGAACCATAGTAATTGGGCAGACACTTATACCGTGAGGTGGCGTGCGACTACTGCCTTGTCGAGACCGTCAGGATTCTCGCTGGGGAGGATCGGCGCGCCGGTAGTGCAGGGCGACCGCGCCATTGCCGAGCGGCTCGGCGGACATCAGCTCGAGGCGTCGAGTGCCGAGCAGTCCGCCCTGGTACAGCGTGGGGCCGTGGCCGGCGATCATCGGGTGCAGGAGGAAGGCGTACTCGTCGATCAGATCCAGTCGGTCCAGTCCCGTCGCGAGCGCGCCGCTGCCCACCAGCACCCCGTCGGGAGTCGCTTCCTTGAGCTCCCGAACCGCCGTGCGTAGATCGCCGATGACGTGGTGGCTGTTGGTCCACGGGAAGTCGCTTCGCGTCGAGGACACCACGTACTTCGGCTTGGACTCCAGCTTGAGGGCCCATTCGCGGAGCGCCGGCGGTGCGTCCTCGTCGCCGCGGGCGACCGCGGGCCAGTAGCTCTCCATCATCTCGTAGGTGACGCGGCCCCACAGCATCGCGCCGCTTTCGTCCATGAGGCGGGTGAAGTAGGCGTGCGTCTCGTCGTCGGCGATGCCCTCCTGGTGGTCGACGCAGCCGTCGAGGGTGACATTGAGGCTGAACGTCAGCAGGCCCATAGGTCGATCGTAGTCCGATCTTGTTCCCGGACCGCCCCACTCAACGAGGACGCAACCGATATTAATATTGATAGTGATAGCGTTGAGGTATGTCGATGCCCTCGGTAGTGCTGCACCCGGTCCGGCTGCAGATCGTGCAGGCCCTTCTCGGCGAGGAGCTGACCACCCACCAGCTCCATCGACGTCTGCCCGATGTCCCCATTGCGACCTTGTACCGTCACGTCGCCCAGCTGGTGAGGCACGAGCTGATCGAGGTCGCTGGTGAGCAACAGATTCGGGGTGCGAGCGAGAAGACCTATCGCTTGGCGGCGGGGTTCGCCAACCCGACAGCCGAGGAGCTGGCGGCGTCGAGCTCCGAGGAGCTGTTGACGGCCTTCACCGTGTTCACCTCCGGTCTGATCCGCGACTTCGGCGAGTACCTCGGAGGCGACGGGCGCGATCTGGCCGCAGACCGTGTGAGCTTCGCCCAGGCGGACTTCTGGGCGACCGATGAGGAGGTCGACGAGCTCACCGGTGCGCTGATGGAAGCGCTCGTCGCCGTGCGCGCCCATGCCCCGGGTGAGGGACGGCGGCGACGGAAGCTCACGACGATCCTGGTCCCTCGGCCAGAGCCCGGAGCGGAGGGCTCGGCATGAGCACCGCGCAGGCCACCGGTCTCGTCGTGGGGTACGGCGACACCGAGGTCGCCGGTCCGCTCGACCTCCGGCTCCGCCCCGGCATCACCGCCTTGCTCGGCCGGAACGGCTCAGGCAAGACGACCTTGATGCGGACGCTCTGCGGCATCATCCCGGCACTGCGTGGGACGTGCCGGGTGCTCGACGTCGAGGTCGAGGACGGCGCCGCGGTCCGCTCGCGTGTGGGCTATCTCGGGCATGAGTCCGCGCTGGCCACGTCTCTGACCGTCGAGCAGAATCTCGAGTTCTGGCAGAGCGTCACCGGCACCTATCCCGAGGTCACCAGGGTCGGCCTGCCGGAGCTGATCGAGCGTTTCGACCTGTCGGAGCTCGTGTCGCGGAAGGTCGCGACGCTGAGCCGAGGCCAGCGTCAGCGGGTCGATCTCGCGCGGCTGGCGATGACGGACCCGGAGTTCGTCGTGCTCGACGAGCCGCTCAGCGGACTCGATCCGGTCTACGCCGCGCAGACCCGCGACCTGTTGCGTGACTGGGGCCGCGAGCGCACGGTGCTCTACTCGACGCACAGCGTGCCCGAGGCGATCGAGCTCGCCGACGCCTATCTGATCGTCACCGGACACGAGGTGGTCGAGCTCGGCGGTGACGGAACGGCGGTCACCGAGACGGACATCCTCGAGATCCTGGGGAGGACCTCATGAGCGTGGGCCGCCGTCGCATCCTCGCGTTCGCCCGACGCGCCTGGCGCCAGCAGCGCAGCACCGCGGTGTGGCTGGCAGCGGTGGTCGGAGGCGTGCTCGGCGTGGTGGTGTTCCTCGGGTCCGGGGGCGCGAACACGCTGCCGGAGCTGTCCGAGCTGATCCCGACGGAGGGGACCGGTCTCGTCTCCGTCCACGACGACGACGGCGGGTTCCTCCCGATGACCGCCTATGTGCTGACCATGGCTCCAGCCGTGCTCGGCATGCTGGTGGCCGTCGTCGCGACGCTGACCCTCCCCGGGGTCGTCGCCGACGATGTCAGCGGCGGAGGCATCGAGGTCCTGCTCGCCGGACCGATCCCGCGGCGCTCGCTCTTCATCGCGTACCTCGGCGCCGGTCTCCTGCTCACGGCGGCCTCATGGGTCGTGGCCACGGTGAGCTTCGCCCTGGCGATGGCCGCGACCGCCGTGGTGCTGGGGGTGAGCGTCACGGTCTCGGTCGCCTATGTCGCGGCGCTCGTGGTCGTGCCCCTGTCGATGGCGATCTGGTCGTCCACGGTGACGCTGTTCGGCGCGCTGCTGTATCCCGGCAGCCTGGAGTCCAAGGCGGGCTTGAATGGCGGGCCGATCAGGCTGCTGGCGATGCTCCCGGCGCTGGTGGCCGTGCCATCGGTCCTGCTGCTGCCGGGCTGGGTGGTGACGGCCCTCGGCCTGGTGCTGGTGGGGACGATCGCCGCGAGTGCTGTGCTGGTCGTCCTGACCGCGCGGGGGTTCCGCAGTACCCGAGTGCTCAGCGCCTGACCGATCGGGGGCGATGGGTGAGGATGGGCCGGTGGAGTTCGTCGGCGTCGACCTGGCCTGGGGTGAGCGCGGGCGTACCGGACTGGCGGTGCTCGATGTCTCCGGGGCGCTGGTCGACACTGCCAGCGTCCGGACCGATGACGAGATCGATGCCTGGATCGCGCGCTGGGATCCGGCGGCGATCGGAGTGGACGCGCCGCTGTTGGTGCTCAATGAGACGGGGATGCGCTCGGGTGAGGCGGAGGTGACCTCGGCTTTCGGCCGTTACGGAGCGGGCTGCCACGCCACCAACCGTGGCCGCCCCTGGTTCGACCCGCCGCGCGGCGAGTCGCTGGTCCGCCGGCACGGCTGGCCGACTGACCCGCGGCGCGCGGAGGGCATCGTCTGTGTCGAGGTCTATCCACACGCGGCGCTCGTGGGACTGTTCGCCCTCCCCTACCGACTCGCCTACAAGCGCGGCCGGGGCCGGAGGGTGGAGGATCGGCGTGCTGAGTTCCTGCGGCTGCTCGGGCTCCTCGAGAGCGTCCGCAGGCTCCGGCTCGTGGCGTCGCCCGCGTGGTCGCGACTACGCCGAGCGGTGGAGGAGGCGCATCGACAGGTCGACCTGGACCGGGTCGAGGATGAGCTCGACGCGGTCGTCTGTGCGGACCTCGCCTGGCGTTGGCGGAACGATCGCGGCACGCTGCGGGTCTATGGCGACCCGTCGGCCGGCTATCTGCTCGCACCGACGCCGCCCGTGCACGACGCGCGTCGTCAGTGAGCGCCCGAGATGCAGAACACGTTGCCGTCGGGGTCGGCCATGACGATCCATCGGAAGTCGCCCATGGTCTGCTCATCGAGACGCTCCGCGCCCGACGCCACCAGCCGCGCGGCCTCGTCGTCGAGATCGCCATCGGCTTCCAGATCGAGGTGGACACGATTCTTGCCGGGCGTGGGATCGGCGACCTTCTGGAAGGCCAGCCGGGGACCGCTGCTCAGTTGCACCACCGAGAACCAGCCGTCGTTCTCGGCGATGACCTCGCCGCCGGTCTGCTCGGCCCACCAGCGGCCGAGCGGCAGCGGGTCGATGGAGTCGCAGGTGATCATCACAGGTCTCAGGCTCATGGCACGACCGTAGAGCCGCCCACCGACAGATCATGGTCAACGGAGCCCACGTAACCCGGGCTGTCCTTCTGTGATGAGGGGCCGACGGCCGACGTCGACGGCGCCCATGCTGTCGTCACCGCGGCCGACAGCGCGCAATGAAACCGGTGATGGTGGCGGAGCGAGGCTGGACGGCTACAGGTAAGGCTACCCTCATTCCATGGGGAGAAAGAAGAATACGCCCGCTGATCGGCAGTTCACCATGGCGCACGTGCGCCACGCCGAACGCATCAGCCCGAACTTCGTACGCCTGACCCTCGGCGGGCTGGACGAACTGGTGCCGCGCGGGTACGACCACTGGTGTCGGCTCTTCCTCGCGCGCGAGGGACAGGACGTGCTGCAACTGCCGACACGGACCAGCGAGATCGGCTGGTACCTGCAGTACCTCGCCACACCGAAGGTGCGACGTCCATGGGTCCGGGCGTACACGCTGCGCGATGTCCGTTCTGGAACGGGGGAGGTGGACATCGACTTCGTGATCCACGGGCACGAGGCAGGAGGTCTGGGTCCGGCGGCTCAATTCGCCCTCTCTGCCAGCCCCGGTGACCGCGTCGGATTCCTGGACCAGGGCGTCGGCTTCACGCCTGACCACCCGCACGACTGGACGCTGCTCGTCGGTGATGAGACAGCACTGCCCGCCGTGGCGGGAATCATTGCCTCGCTCCCGGAGACGGCGCGGGGGATCGCGATCATCGAGGTGCCCACAGCCGGCGACCGCCAAGAGTTGCTGGTACCGCCCGAGATGGAGGTGCGCTGGATCCATCGAGACGAGTCGTCCATGGGCACCGACCGGCCGGGACAGCTCGCGCTGGAGGCCCTGAAGACGACCGTCCCGCCGGACGGCGTCCTCCACGCGCATCTCATCGGAGAGTCCGGTCTCGCCACGGGTGCTCGCCGCCATCTCGTGCACGAGTGGGGCGTGCCCAAGCGCCACGTAGACTTCGTCGGCTACTGGCGTCACGGGCGACCTGCGACGACCTGACGTCACACTCAGTGGCGTCGGACATGAGGAAGGGCCGTCGACCGGGTGGTCGACGGCCCTTCGCTCCGGCGGATCAGGCCTTCTTTCGACCCGTGACCGCGTTGAACACGATGAGGACGATGATCGCGCCGATCACCGATCCGATGATGCCGGCGGTGTTGCCGAGACCGAAGCCGTCGCCGCTGATGACGGCGCCGATCGAGCCACCGACGAACGAGCCGACGACGCCCAGGATGATCGTGCCGATCACGCCCATGCTGTCGTCACCGGGGACGACAGCGCGTGCGATGAAACCGGCGATGAGGCCGACGAGTAGGAAGACGAGGAGACTCCACATGATGATGCCTTTCGTGACGGGGAAGTGAGGGGACGGGGTCAGTTACCGGGCCACTCGCCGGTGGCCTTCTGGAACGCACGCGCGCCTTGACGTTGGACGAGGGCCTTCACCACGGAGAAGATCGCGCCCTGCAGCACGGCGGCCAGCAGGATCTCCTTGAGCGAGAACTCCGACTCCAGCGGGCCTGGGGCGTCGCCCTCGGAATTGGGGCTCACCCGCTTCCAGATCTGCTTGAAGGCGAAGCCCGCCACGACACCGGCGATGACCGAGCTGACGATGCCGACCGGCTTGTAGAGGATTTTTGCCGAGGTGCTGGCCTCGGCCTCCGCACCCGCGAAGTCCTTGCCGCTCATCGCTGTCCCACCACGTCCACGATGGTGGCGTTGAACGCCTCGAGATCGTCGGGATTGCGTGAGGTGATGAGGTCGAAGCCTTCCGCGGTGCAGTGCTTGACCGTCTCGTCGACCCACTGGCCACCCGCGTTGACGATGTCGGTACGCAGGCTCGGGTACGACGTCAGCGTCTTGCCCCGCGTGAGCCCGGTCTCGACGAGTGCCCAGGGGCCGTGGCAGATCGCGGCGATCGGCTTGCCGGCCGCGGCGAAGGCCTTGATGAACCCGAGCGCGGTGTCATCGAGACGGAGGGTGTCCGCGTTGACGGTGCCACCGGGGATCACCACCGCGTCGAAGTCGTCGACCGAGAGATCGGCGATGGTGGCGTCCGGGGCGAACGTCTCGTCCTTGTCGACATCGCCGACCATCGACTGAACATCGTCGGAGGCGGGGGCGGCGTGGACGGCTCGGCCTCCAGCCGAGATGATGGCCTCTCGGGGGGACGTGAGTTCGACTTTCTCGACGCCGACCTGTGAGGTGATGATCGCGATGGACTTGCCTTCCAGAGACATGGTCCTCCCTTCGCCGTCAGCTGGCGATCCGCTGCTCGAGCAGCTTGGATCGTTCGGATTCGGTGAGTCCGCCCCAGACACCGTAGGGCTCCTGGACGCGCAGGGCGTGCTCGCGGCACTGGTCGATGACCGGGCAGGTGGCGCAGACGGCCTTGGCGGCCTCTTCACGCCGATGTCGCTTGGCGCCACGCTCGGCTTCGGGGGAGAAGAATACCGAGGAGTCGGCACCCATGCAGGCTCCCTCCCACTGCCAGGCGTACGACTCGATGATGGGGGACGGGAGACGCTTGATGTTCACCATGCTGCTGCCTTCCACGTGCGAACTGTGGGACGTCGTGGCTGCTTGCTCAACCCCGAGTGATGACGTGCCGATAAACTTACTCATAACCTATTCACATGGCAAGGCCGTGAACAAGTTCTAAACTGATCGAGATGGTGATGACCCCCGACCCGCCCCCTCCCGCGGATCCTGACGAGGCCTCGACCGCTGCCCACTGGCGCGGTGCTGCCGACGTGACCTGGAGCGTGGGCATGGTCGCCGAGCGCTTGGAAATCTCGGCCTCGACGCTGCGCACATGGGAGCGCCGCTACGGTCTCGGCCCCACCTTGCGCACGAGCGGAGGCCATCGCCGCTACTCCGCGCTCGACATCGACCGCGTCGATCTGATGCGTCGGCTGTTGGCGCGCGGGGTCACCGCCCAGGAAGCGGCCAAGGTCGCCAAGCGACTCGTCGGCGACCAGGCATCCGCGACGGAGATCGTCCCCGCTGCCGAGCCGACACCCGACCAGCGACGCCTCGCCGAGCAGTTCGTCCAGGCGACCCAGTCCTTCGACGCTCGTGCGCTCCACCAGGTCGCGGCGACCGCGCTGGAGACCTTCGGCACCGTGGAAGCCTGGGACGACGTGTTCGTGCCGGCCTTCGTGGAGATCGGCGAGCGCTGGGCCGACGGCCGACTGGGAGTGGAAGGCGAGCATCTCGCCAGCTCGAGCGTGCTCAGCGCCTTGCGCGCGCATTCGCGCCGTCAGAGCCTGCCCGAGCTCGACCGCCCGACCTCGGTCATCGTCGCGAGCGCGGAGGACGACCAGCACAAGCTCCCCGTCGTGGCGCTCGAGGCCGCGCTGTGCGAACACGGCATCAGCTCGGTGGAGCTCGGCGCGCGACTGCCCGCGTCGGCATTGGAGACGGTCCTGACCACGGTGCGTCCGCAGGTGCTGTTCCTCTGGGCGTCGATGACCAGGCCTCCCCGCGATCCCGTGATCGCGGTGCTCGACCGGCTCGCGGACGACACCACCGTCGTGCTCGCGGGTCCCGGCTGGCCGGCCGACGTCGCCACCGTCAAGGGACTTCACGACACCGTCGAGGTCGTGCTCTCCCGCGTCCTGGCCACCTGAGCGCCGTCTCGCGCCGCACTCGGTCCGTGGGTGGGGCGCAGGACACTAGGGTGTTCTCATGAGCGAGCGTCAGGTGGAGACCGAGATCGAGGGCCCGATCGCCCGGGTGTGGCTCAATCGGCCCGACAAACTCAATGCGATCACCTTCGACCTCCTCGACGGCCTGGTCGACGCCGCCGCGACGATCGAACGTGAGCGCGGCGTCCGCGCGGTGCTGCTGGAAGGACGCGGCTCCTCCTTCTGCGCCGGCCTCGACTTCGGTGCGGTCCTGACCCGCAAGCGCGAGGTGGCCAGGCGCTTCCTCGCCAACCCCCTTCGCGGCACGAACGGATTCCAGCGCCCGCTCTGGGTCTGGCGCGAACTGCCCGTCCCGGTCATCGCGCTCACCCGCGGACACGTCTTCGGCGGGGGCATCCAGCTGGCGCTCGCGGCGGACTTCCGCTTCACCACACCGGACTGCCAGTGGTCGGTGATGGAGGCCAAGTGGGGCCTCGTCCCCGACATGAGCGGCACGGTCCCCCTCGGTGATCTCGTGCCGGCCGATGTCGCCAAGCGGCTCGTGCTGACCGGCGAGGTCTTCTCCGGCGAGAAGGCCGTCGACTACGGTGTCGCCTCCGGGGTCCACGAGGATCCCTCGGTCCCGGCGGAGGAGCTGGTCGATCAGATCCTGGAGCGCTCGCCGGATGCCGTCGCCGCCGGCAAACGGCTCATGGACCGCACGCGCCGGTCCACCCCGCGCCGCGCATTCCGTCTCGAACGCCGCTTCCAGCAGGCGATGATGCGTTCGGCCAACACCCGCGAGGCGCGACGCGCCGGCACCGCCAAGGAGGCTCCGGCCTTCGGCCCCCGCACGTTCGGTTGAGTCGTCCGGGGCCCGGGTAGGGTGGTGCCGTGAGTGAGAAGCGCAAGAAGGTCGCCGACCAGTACGACCGCGATTACGACTACACCAAGTACTGGGACAATCGGGACTACGAGCATGCCGCCGAGGAGATCGCGATCCGACGGTTGCTGGACGGACAGCGCTTCGCCGCCGCCGCCGACATCGGTGGCGGTTTCGGTCGGCTGTCGCTGCTGCTGCGCGAGTACGCCGACCGCGTGACCCTCGCGGAGCCGAGCCGCACCCAGCTCGAGGCCGCCGCCAAGCTGCTGGAGGGCACCGACATCGCCCAGGTCCAGATGCAGGCCGATGACCTGAAGTTCGAGGACGGCGAGCTCGACCTCATCACCATGGTCCGCGTCATGCATCACCTGCCCGCCCCGGCGGACGAGTTCGCCGAGATCGCGCGTGTGCTGCGTCCCGGCGGCACCGCGATCATCGAGGTCGCCAACCTCGGCCACTTCAAGAACCGTCGTAAGTACAAGAAGCTCGGTCAGCCGCTGCCGACCGAGCCGGTCAGCATCCGCACGGCCCCGGTCGACGAGCCCGACGCGATCGCCTTCGTCAACCACAACATCGACACCGTCGTCGGGCAGCTCTCGGAGGCCGGACTGCAGCTGAGCGACAAACTCTCGGTGAGCAATCTACGCAGCCAGACCCTGAAGAAGTACCTGCCGATCGGCGTCATGACCACCGTCGAGAAGCTCGCCCAGCGTCCGCTCGCCGGTCGTGACTTCGGCCCGTCCATCTTCCTGAAGCTGCGGCGCCGCTGAGGTCGTACCGCACCCTCGGCCTCGCGGTCGGGAATGAGGCTCAGGCCGAGATCGAGGTCAAGCGGTCTCGGTTCCTCGCGTGTGTCCGCCGGGTGCAGAGCGAGGACGACGCCCGGTCGACCATCGAGGAGATCCGCGGCCGGCACCGCGACGCCCGGCACCACTGCACCGCCTTCGTGATCGGACCACGAGCGGACCTCCAGCGCTCCAATGACGACGGAGAGCCGTCCGGCACGGCCGGTCGGCCGATATTGGAGGTCCTCAACGGACACGGCCTGAGCGACCTGGTGGCCGTCGTCACCCGCTGGTTCGGTGGCACGCTGCTCGGCGCGGGCGGGCTCGTCCGCGCCTACGGAGACGCGACCGC
The DNA here is from genome assembly GCF_007421815.1 of Aeromicrobium piscarium. Classification (GTDB taxonomy): domain Bacteria; phylum Actinomycetota; class Actinomycetes; order Propionibacteriales; family Nocardioidaceae; genus Aeromicrobium; species Aeromicrobium piscarium. The sequence goes on from NZ_VLNT01000023.1 coordinate 19,610, forward strand.
GGCGGCCCTCGATGTCGCCGGCACCCGTGAGCGTCGCCTCCTCGACATCGTGCGGGTCCAGGTGCCGATGAACGAGGCGGGCCCGCTGGAGCACCGCCTACGGCAGGCGGGGGAGGTGATCGACGCCCACTACGACGAGCGGGTCACGTATCGCGTGGCCACGACCGATGCGGACGCGCTCACGCGCGACATCGCGGCGTGGAGCGCCGGCGCCGTTCAGGCGGAGTCGGCGGGATCGCTCTGGCGCGACATCGTGGGATGAGGCGCGTCGGCGTCGCTGCCGGTGAAGACGACCTTCTCGGCGCGCTCGAGCCGGGTGCCGGAGACCGGTACCTCCTCGCGGTGATGTCCCCACACCCAGTACCGGTAGAGCACGAAGCGGAAGATCGTGCCGAGGGCGAGGCCCACGACGTTCGCGGAGATGTTGTCGGCCAGGGCGCTGGTCAGGTCGAGCACGTGATGGCTGAACCACAGGCACAGCAGGCTCACACCCATGCCGCCGAGCGAGACCACCAGGTACTCCAGGAACTCTTTGAACCATCCGGGACGCCGTTCGGCACGGAAGGTCCAGTAGCGATTGCCCACCCAGTTGAAGACGATGGCCACGGAGGTGCTCACCGTCTTGGCGCCCAGGGCCGTGGTCACCCAGGTCTCGCCGCCGAGGGGGCCGAAGCGCAGCAGGTTGAACAGACCCACGTCGACGACCAGCCCGATGAGACCCACCACGCCGAACTTGAGGGCGTAGCTGACGACGCGATCCCACAGCGTGTGCACGGCGCGCGCAAGGGGGAGGGGCACGGGGCGGCTGCCTTCGGTGACGGGACGACGAGAGCCGGTTTTCCGGCCGATCTCCCACAGTAGCTCGTCGGCCGAACCATGCTCGCGGAGCCGATCGGGGTCGATCGGTACGATCCCGAGCGGGCTGAGGACCCCTGGCGTACCGTGGGCGGGTTGTGACTCCCGCGAGCCTGGGGAGTCGGCAATCGTGACCGCTACCGACCTCCGGGAGACGCCGCCATGGACCAGGGCACTCGTGCGTTGGTGATCGTGCCGACCTACAACGAGCGCGAGAACATCCTCGATGCGCTCGATCGCGTACTGCTGGCAGTGGATGCCGATGTGCTGGTCGTCGACGATGCGAGTCCCGATGGCACGGCCCAGCTCGCCCGCGACTATGAGGACGACCGTGTGCACGTACTGGAGCGGTCCGGGAAGCGCGGCCTCGGCAGTGCCTACATCGCCGGCTTCGAGTGGGGGCTGGAGCGCGGCTATGGCGTCCTCGTCGAGATGGATGCCGACGGCTCGCACCCGGCCGGCCGGCTCGTGGCCCTCATCGAGGAAGTGCGCTCGGGACGTGCGGACCTCGCGATCGGGTCGCGGTGGGTGCGCGGCGGCTCGGTGGTCGACTGGCCGCGGCACCGGGAGGTCCTCAGCAGGGGTGCGAACACCTACGCCCGGCTGATGCTGGGGCTCGGCGTGCACGATGCGACGGCGGGCTTCCGGGCCTTCTCCGCCGAGCTGTTGCGACGCTACGATCTGGGCGCGGTGAACGCCCGCGGCTACTGCTTCCAGATCGACATGACCGTGCGCGGACGCGATCTCGGTGCCCGCATCGTGGAGATCCCGATCGAGTTCCGCGACCGGGAGAAGGGCACCTCGAAGATGAGCGGCGACATCATCGTCGAGGCGATGCGGAAGGTCACCTGGTGGGGTCTTCGCCGGCTGGCCGGCCGCAAGCTGCAGGAGCGCCCAGCGCTCGACGCCCCGCGCTGATCTCTTAGAAGTCCAGGCGGGCGAGCACGTCGCGCACGTGCTCGAGCGCCTGAGGATGGGTGAATCCCGAGGTGTCATCGAAGTAGAGGCCGTCGCCGATCAGCTGGATCGTGCGGGCGAGGGCCTCGTCGCCGAGATGCTCGCTGAGCACGGCGAACCACTGTTCTCGCAGCGAGGCGAGGGCGTTGCCGGCCCGCTCGTCGTTCTCCTGGGCGATGCGGGCGGCGGCGATCAGTGCGCGATCGAAGGCCGAGCCGGAGTCCACGGAGGTCTCCAGGTAATAGTCCACGGGTCCCTGGGGCGCCGTCCGCATCGCGGCGATATCGCGTTCACCCATCTCCTGCATGCGAGAGAGCATCGCGTCGACGAGGTCGTCCTTGCTGTGGAAGTGGTAGAGCAGCCCTCCCTTGGAGACCCCGGCCGCCCCGGCGACATTGTCGAGCGTCGCCGAGCGGCTCCCCTCGGTCACCAGCAGGGTCTCGAAGGCGTCGAGCAGCTTGTCGCGAGTGGAGGGTTCCTCGGGCGGCATGCGCCGAGTCTAGGCCGTGTCCGTCTCTCGAGGGTCCACGCACGTGGCATAGCTCATATACCAGGGAATTTGGGTACTGTACCGGCTGGACGGTACAGTAAAGCTCATGACCATGATCGATACCTCTGCGCCGGTCCGTGCCGGCCGCCGCGAGTGGCTCGCCCTCGCGGTCCTCATGATTCCCGTCCTCCTGGTGTCGGTCGACAACACGGTCCTGAGCTTCGCGCTGCCGGAGATCAGCACGGATCTGCGGCCCACCGGGAACCAGCTGTTGTGGATCGTCGACATCTACGCGCTCATGCTCGCCGGTCTGCTCATCGCGATGGGCTCGATCGGCGACCGCGTCGGCCGTCGCCGGCTGCTGCTCATCGGCGCGAGCGGCTTCGGGGTCGTCTCGCTGTTCGCCGCGTGGGCCGAGTCCCCGGAGGCACTCATCCTCGCCCGGGCCCTCTTGGGCTTCTTCGGCGCGACCCTCATGCCCTCGACGCTCTCGATCATCCGCAATGTCTTCGACCACGCCCGCGATCGCCGCGTCGCCATCGCCACGTGGGCGGCGATGTTCTCCGGTGGCGCCGCCCTCGGCCCCATCGTCGGCGGCTGGCTGCTCGAGCACTTCTGGTGGGGCTCGGTCTTCCTCATCAACGTGCCGCTGATCGTCGTCTTCCTGCCCTTGGCGCTGTTCCTGTTGCCGGAGTCTCGCGACCCCAACCCGGGGCCCCTCGACTTCGCCTCGATCGCTCTGTCGATGCTCGCCATGGTGCCCGCGGTCTTCGCGATCAAGCACGGTGCCAAGGCCGGGCTCGATTCGGTGACCCTCGCCTCGATCGGCCTGGCGATCGGCGCTGGCTGGCTGTTCGTGCGCCGGCAGCAGCAGCGCGACAATCCCATGCTCGATGTCGCCCTGTTCAAGAATCGGGTCTTCACCGGCGCGATCGTGGCCAACATGCTGAGCCTGATGGGTCTGGCCGGGTTCCTGTTCTTCGGATCCCAGTTGCTGCAGCTCGTGATCGGGCTGTCGCCGATGCGGGCGGCCACGGTGCTACTGCCCGGTCTGATCGTCACGGTGGTGTTCGGCTTCGTCGCGGTGCGTCTCGTCGAGCGCTTTCCGGTTCGGGTGCTGGTGAGCGGCAGCTTCGTCGCCTCCTCGCTCGGCTACACGATCGCCGCGTTCACCGGACATCCGACGGTGATGAGCGTGCTCATCGCCTTCGCGATCATGGGGATCGGCATCGGTATCGCCGAGACGCTCACGAATGACCTCATCCTCGCGAGCGTCCCGCCCCAGAAGGCGGGCGCGGCCTCAGCCATCTCCGAGACGGCCTACGAGGTCGGCGCGGTGCTGGGTACGGCGGTGCTCGGCAGCATCCTGACTGCCACCTACCGGGCACAGCTCACGGTCCCGGCGGAGTTGGCGTACGGCGAGAAGCGGCATGCCTTCGAGACCCTCGGCAGCACGATGCAGTACGCCGCGAAGTATCCGAACGGTCTAGGCGAACAGCTCGCGGAATCGGCCCGGAACGCCTTCGATCTCGGCGTGCAGCTGACCTCGGGCACGGCGATCTTCGTCGCCCTCGCCGCCGCCTTCGTCTCGTGGCGGGCCTTCCGCCGCCTCTGACCTCGCCGCTCGGGCGGTGTGCTATCCCGTACCTCACGACGCGAGGTACGGGATGACACACCGCCCGAGCCCATGCCGTGGCCGGCGCCGTCGTAGCCCGGTGAGATCGTGGGAGCGTGCCGGCACGCGACAGCGCCCTGGCCGTGCTCGTCGCGGTGCTCTGGGGACTCAACTTCGTCATCATCGACGAAGGGATGAGCGGCGTGCCCCCGCTGCTGTTCCTCGCGGTGCGCTTCGCCTTCGTCGCCTTCCCGCTCGTGCTGTTCGTGCCGCGGCCACGGGCCCGATGGCAGTCGGTGGTGGCTGTGGGAGCCTTCATGAGCCTCGGACAGTTCAGCCTGCTCTACCTGGGGCTGGCGGCCGGCATGCCCTCGGGGCTCGCCTCGCTGGTGCTCCAGGCGCAGGTGATCTTCACGATCGTGCTGGCCTGGGCCGCGCTCGGTGAACGCACGGCGACCCGTCAGGTCATCGGGGTGGTGGTCGGCGCGGCCGGTCTGCTCCTGGTGGCGCTCGCCCACGGGCTGCGAGCGCCGGTGCTCCCCGTGGTCATCACGATCGGCGCGGCGTTCTCCTGGGCCGTGGGCAATGTCGTCGCGCGACAGGCCAAGGTGTCCTCGGGGCTGTCCCTCGTGGTGTGGTCGGCGCTCGTCGTGCCGGTGCCGTGTCTGCTGCTCTCACTGCTCGTCGACGGCCCCGCGGCGATCGCGGATGCCGTGTCCGCCTTCGGCTGGGGCGCCGCGGCCAGCACCGCCTACACGGCTATCGGTGCATCGCTGATCGGGTACACGATCTTCAACGGACTGCTCTCCCGGCATCCGGCCGGGTCCGTCGTGCCGTTCATCCTGCTGGTCCCCGTCGTCGGCATCGCGGCGGCATGGGCGGTGCAGGACGAGGTGCCCACCCCGCTGGAGGCAGTGGGTGCGGTCGTGATGATGACCGGTGTCGCGATCGCGAGCATCACTCGGCGGCGCCCGCCGGTCCCGCTCGGCGAGCCGTCCTGATCCCCGAGACTCGCGCCGCTGACGCTCGACTTTTGCCGGCTTGTGGCCCCCGAACGCCATCGGCGAGGGCCGCAACCCGGCAAAAGTCGGACCCGGAGGGTCAGGGGGCGAGGAGGGCGCGGTGGGCCATCTGCGTCAGGAGGGCGCGCATCTGCCGGTCGTTCAGGCGGGCGGAGTGCGGGGTCGAGTTGAGGAGCCCGAAGGCGGCCTGTGCGCTGGCCTGGGCTGTGGGGCGATCGAGGTCGGTCCGCAGCTCGCGCAGCACACCGACCCACACGTCGATGTACGCCAGCTGCGTCTCACGCACCCGCTCTCGTGAGGCGGCGTCCAGGGTGGACCACTCGCGCTCCTGGATCACGATGAGCGCCGGATGGGTGAGCGCGAAGTCCACGTGCCAGTCGATGAGCGCGTCGAGGGCGGCTGAGGCATCGGGGGCCTCATCGGCGCGCCGTGTGCCCTCCGCGAGGAGCCGATCGCTGACCGAGGTGAGCGAGTGCTGCAATAGCTCGGCCTTGCCGGAGAAGTGCTTGTAGAGCGCGGGACCGGAGATGCCCACCGCCTCGCCGATGTCCTGTACCGAGACGCCGTGGAACCCCCGCTCGGCGAAGAGCTCCGCCGCGACGTCCACGATCTGCTGTTGGCGGGTGACCACGATCGCAGCGTAGCGCATCATGGTTAATGACTGTTAACCTTCGAGGCGTGACCCTCCAGGATCTCGTCTCCGAACTCCGTGAGCGCACCGCCGTCGCCCGGCGTGGCGGCAGCGATGCCGCCCGCGAACGGCATCTGTCCCGCGGCAAGCTGCTCCCTCGCGATCGCGTGGACCGGTTGCTTGATCCCGGCTCGCCGTTCCTTGAGATCGCACCACTCGCGGCGCACGACGTGTACGGCGGCGATGTGCCCAGCGCGGGCATCGTCACCGGCATCGGCCGGGTCGCGGGACGCGAATGTGTCATCGTCGCCAATGACGCGACGGTCAAAGGTGGCACCTACTACCCGCTCACCGTCAAGAAGCACCTGCGGGCGCAGACGATCGCCCAGCAGAACCGGCTGCCGTGCGTCTACCTCGTCGACTCCGGCGGAGCCTTCCTGCCGATGCAGGACGAGGTGTTCCCCGACCGCGAGCACTTCGGCCGGATCTTCTACAACCAGGCACAGATGTCGGCGCAGGGCATCCCGCAGATCGCCGCGGTCATGGGCTCCTGCACCGCCGGCGGCGCCTATGTGCCGGCGATGAGCGACGAGAGCGTCATCGTGCGCGACCAGGGCACGATCTTCCTCGGCGGGCCGCCGCTCGTGAAGGCCGCCACCGGCGAGGTGGTGACCGCCGAGGAGCTCGGCGGCGGCGACGTGCACGCCCGCACCTCCGGTGTGGTGGACCATCTCGCCGAGGACGACGAGCATGCGCTGGCGATCGTCCGCTCCATCGTCGAGACCCTCGAACGCCCACAGGCCCCCGCCTATGTCCGGCGCGAGCCCGTCGAGCCGAGGGATGACCCGTCCGGCCTCTACGACGTGATCCCCGACGACCCGCGCGTGCCCTATGACGTACGCGAGGTCATCCGCCGGATCGTCGACGACTCGCGCCTACACGAGTTCAAGCCGCTCTACGGCGATACCCTCGTCTGCGGTTTCGCCCACATCTGGGGCTACCCCGTCGCCATCCTGGCCAATAACGGCATCCTCTTCAGCGAGTCGGCGATGAAGGGCGCGCACTTCATCGAGCTGGCCAATCAGCGCGGCATCCCGCTGGTCTTCCTGCAGAACATCACCGGCTTCATGGTCGGCAAGGAGTACGAGAACGGGGGCATCGCGAAGGACGGCGCCAAACTGGTCACCGCTGTCGCGTCGAGCGTCGTCCCCAAGTTCACCGTCGTCATCGGCGGCTCCTATGGTGCGGGCAACTACGGCATGTGCGGTCGCGCCTACGATCCGCGATTCCTGTGGATATGGCCCAACGCCCGGATCTCGGTCATGGGCGGCGAGCAGGCCGCGTCGGTGCTCGCCACCGTCCGCCGCGACGCCCTCGAGGCCAAGGGCGGCGAGTGGAGCGAGGAGGACGAGGAGGCCTTCAAGGAGCCGATCCGCGCGCAATACGAGGAGCAGGGGTCCCCCTACTACTCCACCGCCCGGCTGTGGGACGACGGCATCATCGATCCCGCAAACACCCGGCGCGTGCTCGGACTCGGGCTCCAGGCCGCCGCGCACGCTCCCATCCCCGCCACCCCACAGTTCGGAGTGTTCCGGCTATGACTTTCTCCCGTGTCCTCATCGCCAACCGTGGCGAGATCGCCCGCCGCATCATCCGGGCCTGCCGCGACGTCGGACTCGTCAGCATCGCGGTCTACGCCGATGCCGATGCCGACGCCGCCTTCACCCGCGAGGCCGACGAGTCCGTGCGCATCGGCCCCACCCCCGCGAGCGAGTCCTATCTCTCGATCGAGGCGATCCTCGACGCCGCCCGTCGCACCGGTGCCGAGGCGGTCCATCCCGGTTACGGCTTCCTGTCCGAGCGGGCGGAGTTCGCTCGGGCGGTGACCGAGGCCGGTCTGGTGTTCATCGGCCCGAGCGCCGAGGTGATGGAGGCGATGGGCCGCAAGGACCGCGCCCGCGATATCGCCGAGCGCGCCGGGGTCCCCATCACCCCGCGCTTCGAGCCCGATGACATCCCCGCGGACGCCTTCCCGGTCCTCGTGAAGGCGGCGGCAGGAGGGGGTGGCAAGGGCATGCACGTCGCTCGACGCCCCGATGACCTCGCCGATGCGCTCGCGGTCGCGAGTCGTGAGGCCCGGTCCGCCTTCGGCGATGACACGCTGCTGATCGAGAAGTACGTCGAGCGGGGTCGGCACGTCGAGGTGCAGGTCTTCGGCGACACCCGCGGCGAGATCGTGCATCTCTACGAGCGTGACTGTTCGGCGCAGCGACGGCACCAGAAGGTCATCGAAGAGGCTCCGGCGCCCTTCCTCGACCCGGCGGTCAGGCAGTTGCTGCTCGACTCGGCAGTCGCGCTCTGCCGCGAGGTCGGGTATGTGGGCGCCGGGACCGTCGAGTTCCTGGTCGCGGGCACGGATGCCTACTTCCTGGAGATGAACACCCGGCTCCAAGTCGAGCATCCGGTCACCGAGGAAGTCACCGGTGTCGATCTCGTGCAGTGGCAGTTCCAGATCGCGCAGGGGGAACCGCTGCCGCTGCGCCAGGACGAGATCGGCTGCGAGGGCCATGCGATCGAGGCCCGTATCTACGCCGAGGACCCCTATGCCGGCTTCCTGCCGCAGGCCGGTCGGGTGGTCGACGTGCAGTGGCCGTGGCACGAACGCGTCGAGGCGGCGCTCGACGGTCCAGGCGAGGTCGGCACGGCCTACGATCCGATGCTGGCCAAGATCATCACGCGCGGGGCCACGCGGGACGAGGCGATCGACGCGCTCGTCGCCGCGCTGAGCGAGACGGCGGTGCTCGGGGTCACCACCAATACCGGCTTCGTCCGCCGGCTGGCGGACAGTACGGCCTTCCGCGAGGGCGATGTGCACACCGGATGGCTCGATGATCCCGAGCTCTCGTCCGCATTACTCGATCGACCGGAACTCAGTGACCGGGCGCTGGCCGAGGCGGCTCAGTGCATGACCGAGCCGGCCGAGGACGATCCCTTCGGCTGCCGCGACGGATGGCGTTCGGCCGGCCACGCAGGTCCCGACCGCGTGGTCCTCGTCGAACAGTTCGGTCAGCGGCACGAGATCGACCTGGATGCTTCCGCGCAATGTCGTCGTGAGGCGATACCCGAGCCGTGGATAGGTGCGCCGTGGCTACGGCGGATCGGCGGCCGGGTCTGGGTCGCCCAGCACGGTGAGTCGTGGGTTCTGGAGGTCCCGGATCCGATGTCGCGTGCCCGCTCCGCCGCCCAGGGCGACGAGACGGTGACGGCGCCGATGCCGGGAACGGTGCTGACGGTCCAGGTCGCCGAAGGCGATCGGGTCGTCGCCGATCAGCGCATCGCGACGATGGAGGCGATGAAGATGGAGCTCACGCTCGTCGCCCCCCACGACGGAGTGGTGGGAGAGCTCGGCGCCCGGCCGGGGCAACAGGTGCCGATCGGGCAGGTGATCGCCCGGGTCACCGCGGCCGACGGGGACGCCTGATGGGCCGCGCCCTGCCGATGACGGTCCGCGAGGAGGGACTGCCCGAGCGGGTGACGATCTACGAGGTCGGACCGCGCGACGGGCTGCAGAATGAGAAGGCGATCGTCCCGCTGGAGGTCAAGGCGGCGTTCGTGGAGCGGCTGGTGGCTGCCGGCCTGCCGATCGTGGAGGCGACGAGCTTCGTGCATCCGCGCTGGGTGCCGCAGCTCGCCGATGCGGCCGAGCTCGTCGCCGGCCTCGACCTCGACGGTGCGATTCCGTTGCCCGTCCTGGTGCCCAATGAGCGTGGCCTCGACCGGGCGATCGAGGCTGGGTGCCGGCATATCGCGGTCTTCGCGAGCGCCACCGAGACCTTCGCGGCCAAGAACCTGAACACGACGCTGGAGGACCAGTTCGCGATGTTCGAGCCGGTCGTGCGGCGCGCCCTCGATCAGGGGATCGATGTCCGCGCCTATGTGTCGATGTGCTTCGGCGATCCGTGGGAGGGCGCGGTCCCGATCGAACAGGTGGTCGCGGTCGGCACCCGGCTGCTCGGCCTCGGGGCCTCGCAGCTCTCGCTCGGCGACACGATCGGCGTGGGAACCGTGGGTCACGTGGGCGCACTCGTCGAGGCCTTCGGCGCTGCGGGTGTGGGTGTCGACCGGCTCGCGATGCACTTCCACGACACCTACGGCCAGGCGCTCGCCAATGCCCATGCGGCGTTGCGCCAGGGGATCACGACCTTCGACGCCTCGGCCGGCGGCCTCGGCGGATGTCCCTATGCCGAGAGCGCTACCGGCAATCTGGCCACCGAGGATCTGATCTGGATGCTCGACGGCCTCGGCATCGAGCACGGCGTCGACCTCGATGCGGTGGTGGCGACGAGCATCTGGATGGCCGAACAGTTGGGTCGCCCCAGCCCGTCGGCCGTCGTCCGCGCCCTCACCTGACCTTCCGGGTCCAACTTCTGGCCACTTGTGGCCCCTTCGGAAGCCGGAGGAGGGGCCACAACCGGCCACACCTTGGTCCGGAAGCTCACCTTGTCCGGTTGTCGAGACGATCTCAGTATGCGGTCGCCCCGCGACGAGCGAGCAGGATTTGGCCACTTGTGGCCCGTTCAGAGGTCGTCGAAAGGGCCACAAGTGGCCAAAAGTTGGACGGGGCTCAGCGCAGCCGGCGGTCGCGCAACTCGGTCTGGGCGTACTTCCCGACCTGCCAGGTGCCGAGACCGTCGGCGCCGGCGCCCACCGCGCCGCCCAGCAACGGCACGCGCTTGCCGACGAGCATGACCGCACGCCGACCGACCGTGCGACCGACGAGCTCCCCGGTGACCTCCCGGGCGATGCGGTCGTCGAGCGCCGGGTCATGGACCGGCGAGGTGGCCATCGCCATCGGCGATGACGGCAACCGGTGGCTACGGATCATCTGCTCGACGGTCTCCTCGCCCAGCATGACCGCCAGGATCGCATTGCGGACCCGTGGATCCTCGATGTCGTAGCCGCGCAGATGCGCCACGCTCGCGACCAGATGGCACTGCACGATCGTCACGCCCACGACGTTCGCCGGCAGGGTCGCGGCCGCGATCGAGAGGCCGCCCAGATTGGTGACGAATCCCTGAAGCCCAGCCAGGCTGGTGTGCGTGCGTACGAGGGCCGCGACGGCCTTCTCGACGTCGCCACCGTGGCTCGCCAGCTTGCCGCCGGCCGTCTCGATGACCGGCCGCAGGGGTCCGGCGCCGTCGATGGCGCGATCCAGTACCGCGCGGACATAGCCGGAGGCGACGCGGGGAACCAGCTTCGATCCCGCGCCGACGGCCATAGTGCTTCCCAGACCCATACCCCCAGGATAGGAAGCCGTTCCTATCCGCGGGGCCCGAATCTGCGCGAGGATGTATGGGGGACGATCGAGGGAGCACCCATGACGGTCCGGACACCGCCTTTCTCGCAGCAGGTCGTGAGCCCGGCGTGGCGCTCCGCGGCGACGGAGTGGATCGCCGAGATGGTCACCCGTGCGGGGTGGCGGCTCACCGGCCCGATCCGCCAACCGCGTGTTCGACCCTGGTCGACCCAGCTCGTCGTGGCGACCGACCACGGCGATGTCTGGTTCAAGGCCAACTGCCGCGCGGCCCGGTTCGAAGCGGGGGTGCACCAGCTGCTCACCCAGCTGATCCCCGAGCTCCTCCAGCGACCGCTGGCCGTCGATCCGCGCCGGGGATGGCTGCTCACCGCCGACCACGGAGAGCGTCCCCTCGAGGACACGGACGCCGGCACCGCGGACTGGTGCGCGCTCGTGCGCGAGGGAGCGCGATGGCAGCAGCGGCTGGCCGACCATGGAACCGAGCTGCTGGAGGCCGGGCTCCCGGACCACTCCCCCAGGACGGTGCCCGAGCGGTTCGATCAGCTCCTCGACGCCCTCGAAGGTCTGCCGGACCTGCATCCCTCGGCGCTCACGGCTGACGAGGCGACGCGATTCCGGCGGCATCGCGACGAGCTCGCTGAGGCGTGCGCGGCATTGGAGGCCTCCTCGCTGCCCACCACGTTCCAGCACGGCGACCTGCACTGGGGCAATGTGTGGGGAACGCGCGAGCGGCCACGATTGCTCGACTTCGGCGACGCGAGCTGGGCGCCCGCCGTCGAGCTGCTGTCCGTCCCCCGCGCGGTCGCGCGCATGGGGGCGGATGTCGACTGGCTCGGGGTCGTCGCCGCCTACCTGGAGGTCTGGGACATCGACCACACGGCCTGGGGCGTGGCCTGGAACGCGGCGACCTTCACCCATGCGGTCAATCGCGCCGGGAGCTGGTGGGGCCTGCTGCAGGAGGCGACCGAGGCCGAGTGGGAGCAGTGGGGTGAGGCACCGCTGGCCCATCTGCGCGAGATGATGAGGACATGACCGGACCGGTGCCGCTGCCGCCACCCGTGTGGGACTTCACCTCGGCGCGGTGGCCGGAGGACGACTGCGTCGCGGCGGGCGCCGACCTCGAACCCTCCACTCTGGTCGAGGCCTACCGCAATGGCCTCTTCCCGATGCCCGACGGGGGGCAGCTGTTGTGGTGGTGCCCGCTCGAGCGCGGTGTGCTCGAACCGGGACGTATCCGGGTCTCGCGGTCGCTACGCGCCTCGACGCGTCGGTTCACGATCACGGTCGACCAGGACTTCGCCGGAGTGGTCGCCGGGTGTGCCGACCCGCGTCGCCCGGGCGCCTGGATCGACCGCTCGATCGCGCGCGCTTACCAGCGATTGCACGAGTTCGGCTGGGCACATTCGATCGAGGTCCGTGACGACGACGGTGCGCTGGTGGGCGGTCTGTACGGTGTCGCCGTGGGACGCCTGTTCGCCGGGGAATCGATGTTCCATCGGGTGAGAGACGCGTCCAAGGTGGCGCTGGTGGCGTTGAACGAACTATTGGAATCGCAGGCAGGATCGGACTATCTTGTCGACACGCAGTGGCAGACGCCGCACCTGGCCTCACTCGGCGTGACCACAGTGAGACGGGATGAGTACCTGCGTCGTATCGGTCCGCTGACCGCCGGTCAGCCGTTGGACTGGACGTTCTCTACCACCGGATAAACCCCGCGACACGGCCGGGTAGGGCTTGGAATTTCGCGGAGTATTCATAGACTGGCGGACGCACACATCAATCTGCACTAGGAGTTTTCGTGGCTCTCTCCCGCAACGACCTCGTCGCCGCCCTCGCTGAGCAGGCCGGCGTGACCAAGACCGACGCCGACAAGGTGCTCTCGGCCTTCAGCGATGTCGTCCTCGACGCCGTCTCCAAGGGCGACAAGGTCTCCATCCCCGGCATCCTGTCGGTCGAGCGCGTCGAGCGCGCCGCTCGCACGGGCCGGAACCCCGCCACCGGCGAGACGATCGACATCCCGGCCGGTTACGGCGTGAAGGTCAGCGCCGGCTCGCGCCTGAAGGCCGCCGCCAAGTAAGACGTCCCGCTCCGGACCTTCCTCGTCGCCGATGGCGGCGAGGGGAGAGGTCCTGTGCGTGATGGCGACATCGACGCGCCCCCGTTCCTCGTGGACGGGGGCGCGTCGTCGTTCTAGTGTCGTGTGTTGGAAGTTCGTTGCCGAGAGGCGTCGTCTGAGTGGATGCTCCGCAAGGCGGCGGAGCGAAGGCAGGCTGGACGCCTTTCGAGTGACGCCAACGTCGCGGAGCGCCGCTCAGACGAGGAAAAGCGGCGATGAACTTCCGACACACGACGCTAGGGTCCTGTGGACAGGGTCCGATGAGCGGGGGCGGCATATGTGACGATGCGAGGCATGGCCACTCGCTTCCACCGACTCGCACGCGAGTCCACCGACTTCGCCCACTGGAAGCTGCCCGTCGCCGCGGTGCTCGCGGTGTGCTTCTTCTTCGCGGCGTCGATCGTGCTCGTGCTCGGTGCGCTCATGGTGGTGGCCATCGACGGGTCGCCCGGTGGGGTCGACGACTTCCTTGACGCCACGGCACGGTTCGACCTGCTCGATCCGGGCATCTTCGCGTTCGCGATGGTCTCCATCATCGTGATGGTCCCGAGTGTGTGGTCCGCGACGGCCATCGTGTGGCGCAGGCACGCGCGCTACCTGCTGTCGGTCGAGGGGCGGCTGCGATGGGGTTGGCTGGCGCGGTGCGCGCTGATCGCGGTCGGGGCGCTGGGAGTCGCGATCGGCGGGGCGGTGGCTATGGAGGCCTCCACCGGACCCCTGACCTACGAGTTCACCGGGCGATCGGCGTTGATGATCGTGCTCGTCCTGCTGCTCGTTCCGCTGCAGTCTGCCGCCGAGGAGTACGCCTTCCGTGGTTTCGGTCTGCAACTCATCGGTTCGTGGGTGAGATCGCCGGTCCTGCCGCTGCTGGTGACCACGCTGGTCTTCGCCGCCGGACACATCTACGAGTTCTGGGGCCTGGTCGACGTCGCGGTGTTCGGGTTGACCGCCGGCTGGTTGACCATCCGTACCGGGGGACTCGAAGCGGCGATCGCGGTCCACGTGGTCAACAACGTGCTGCTGTTCGTGCTCGGCGCGGTGGGCCTCGTCGACCCCACGGGCGAGCAGGGCGATCTCGGTCCCGTCGATGTGCTGCCGACGGTGGTCGCGATGGCGGTGATCATCGCGCTGGTCGAGTGGCAGGCGCGCCGTGTCGGACTGGTGACCGAGCGTGCGCCCCAGCCGCCGCGTCCGGTGCCGCCGGTCGGTCCAGCGCCGCCCCCGCGTCCACCGATGACGGGGCCGCCCGCGGGGCCGCCGGTGAGCTGGCCCCCGCAGGCGGCGCCCCCGCCGCGGCATCCGGTGGTGCCGGTGCCGCCGAACGCGCCGGACTATCCCGGGCAGCTCACCCCCGGCTGGCCGCGTCCTGGAGAGAGGGGCAGCGGTGACCAACGGGTCAGGCGGTGGTGACGGGGCGTCCCGCGGCGTGCCACGCTTCGATGCCGCCCTCGAGGTTGACCACGTGATAGCCCTGCTGGGAGAGCCAGGCGGTGGCTCGTGCCGACCTGCCACCGAGGTGGCACATGACCACGGTCGGGGTTTGCGGATCGAGTTCTCCGACGCGGTCGGGCAGCGTCCCCAGGGGGATATGCGTCGCCCCGGATACATGCCCCGAGGTCCACTCATCGGGCTCGCGCACGTCGAGCACGACGAGCTCGGCCGGCAGCGGATCGGGCAGGTCGGCGACGGTCACCGAGGGGATCGACGAGTCGTTCATGGTTTCATTGTGTCGCACGGTCAATTGCACGGTGAACTCCCCGAGTGGTTTCCTAGGTGACGCTGTCGGGTCCTTGTTCGAGTTGAGGGGCCGTGTTGTCTGGGCGAGGATGGAGCGACAGGAGGTGACCATGATCGAGACGTCGGCGTCTGTCAGGCTGCCGTTCGAGTCCTCCACGCCGAGCCTGGCGCGGACGAAGCTCGCGGCCTTCCTGACCCGACACGAGGTCAGCCCCGAGGTCATCGACAATGGCCTGATCGTCTTGAGCGAGATGATCGCCAACGCGGTGTCGCACGGCTCCCCGGACGACAGCGGATCCATGGAGATCACCTGGTCGATCAACGGCGAGCTGCTCGAGCTCAGCGTCCTCGACGCAGGCAGCGGAGCGACTCTCAAACCGGTCGACTTCGACGAGGACTCGCTGAGCGGTCGCGGGCTCTCCATCATCAACCGTGTCGCCGACCGCTGGTGGGTGGACATGTCCCAGGGCACGCGAGTCAGCGCCGAGCTGGCGATCAGCGACGCCCTCTGATCTCAGGAGACCTGTGGGTAGGAAAACACGTCGCGTGCGTCACCGCGTCGAGAAGATGCCCTTCGCCGCCCGACCCTTCGAGGGACTCCCCGATGAACGTGAGTGGATAGCGCTCCGCAACTTCGTCGAGCGTGGACGCGCCACCGTGACCTTGCGTGATGGTCGGCAGATCAGCATCGTCAGTCAGCTGCCCGGTGCCGTGGCGGCCTGTGTCAAGGAGGACGGCGAGATCCAGGTCGCCATCCAGGTGGCGCACGATTTCGGTGATCTCAGCCGGGATCTGGCGCATGCGATCGCGCTGGCATCCGATCGTGAGCCCGGTTCGATGGTCTCGATGACCGATCCGGGGGTCGGGGAGCGGATGCAGGACATCATCGACCCCGACAGCACCTTCGAGATCGAGCTCCTGAAGAACTTCGACTTCTGGAAGCCCTCCGATCCGGAGATCGAGATCGACATGAACCTCGACACGGCGATGCTGGAGGCCAAGACGCTGTCGCACGCCAGCTGGCGGATCCGGCCCCACGCCTACGTCACGCAGTACGGGTCCTTCGAGTCCTATCTGCGGTGGTTCCTCGTCGAGGACGAGAATGCGGTGCTCACCGCTCTCGCGCGGCTCCACCTGGCGGCGACCGATCGTGTCGGGGGCCGCCATCTGCTGGGCACGTTCAAGGCCGACGGCCTCCCGGTCCTTGTGTGGGAGGTGGACCGCTTCGACGATCACGAGAAGCTCGCCAAGCATCTCGCGAATGTCGAGGAGGCGTTGACGGAGGCGCTCGCGCGCGATGACGAACCGCTCACCCAGGCGGAGCGGTCGGCGCGGCAGAGCCTGTTGTCGCGCCAGGTGGTCGTGCGCTGACCCTGTCGATCGGACACGACATGCACCTCGGGCCGCCGCGGCCGGAGCCGAGCTCGGACCCGGGGATGGTCACGACGTCGATCCCGGCGTCGCGGAGCCGGTCGTTGGTCTGCTCGTTGCGTTCGTAGGCCACTGTCACGCGCGGTGCGAGGGCGAGGGTGTTGTTGCCGTCGTCCCACTGCTCGCGTTCCGCGGTGACCGGGTCGAGTCCGGTGTCGATGCGGTGCAGCTCCTCGATGCCCATGGCCTCGGCGGCGGTCTCGAAAAAGGGCCGGGCCGGTGCCGCGTGGAGATCCTCGCCGTCCCAGGTGATCGCGTGCGCTCGCAGTCGTGCGGCCATCGTCGGGTAGACCACCACCGTGTCGACGTCGACCATGGTGACGATCGTGTCGAGGTGCATCGTCGCCCGGTCCTGGGCGATCGGCACCGCGAGGACAGTCCGGGCGAGGCCGTGGCGCAGCACCTGCTCGGCGAATCGCTCGCAGCCGGCCGGTGTGGTTCGCTCGCCGACGCCGACGGCGATCACGTCCGGTGCGAGCAGCAGGACGTCCCCGCCCTCGAGATGCTCGCGGTGGGGGCCGTGGAGGACGGTGCTGTCCTTGAAACGCGGGTGGAAACGGTAGATCGATCCGGTCAGCTGGGTCTCGCGTGACCGCGCGGGCATCGCGAGGCTGGTCACGGCGACGTGCTCGGGGAGCCAGAACGAGGAGTCGCGGGTGAACAGGAGATTCGGCAGCGGGTCGATCAGGAAGTCCTCGTGGGCCAGCAGGCTCGTGACCAGGGTGGAGGTCCCGCTGAGCTCGTCGTTGCGCAGGCCAGCGGTCAGGACGGTGGCGAGCGCGGAGGGATCGAGATCGGCGAGGGCCTCGCGCAGATAGCGACGGAGCCCGAGGCCCAGTCGCGGGTCGGCCGTCGTCTCGTCGATGACGTGGTGCCGGGCGGCCGGGTCCTGCAGTGTCTCGGTGAGCAGCGCGACGAGGTAGAGCACCTCGACTCCTCGTGCCCGCAGCGCTTCGGTGAAGGCGTCGTGCTCCTCCTGGGCTCGCGATACCCAGGGGATCGCGTCGAAGAGCAGCTGATCGTTGTTCCGCGGCGTGAGGCGCGCCAGCTCCGGGCCCGGCCGGTGCACCAGGACGGTACGCAGTGTCCCGGTCTCGCTGTCGGCGCCTCGGAACGTCATGTCGGCAATCTACGAGCCCGGGTCGTCGCGCGCCAGCGGTCTACACCGGCCGCCGACCACGAAGGATGTGCCTCTGGGGTTGCTCCGGTGACCCCAGAGGCACATCCTTCGTCAGGGTTCGACGGACGATGCGACTCTGTGGCTGCCAGGGCAACCGCGGAAGCAGATCCTTCGTCGTCCTCGGCGGACCCGGGCGCCGACGATCGAGAACGTGGTTCGACTCACCGCGCCCAGGCTTTCGCATCGGAACTCTGGCCGTAGGCTTGGTGGGGTGAATTGGAGCGACTACGACGCCGCGCTGTTCGACCTCGACGGTGTCATCACGCCCACGGCCGTCGTGCACATGCGCGCCTGGAGCGCGATGTTCAACGACTTCCTCGCCGACCTGCCCGGCCAGCGTCCGTATACCGATGACGACTACTACCGCTATGTCGACGGCAAGCCGCGCTTCGAGGGCGTGGCGTCGTTCCTGGAGTCGCGTGGGATCGACCTGCCCTACGGCGACCCCGCCGACGATTCGAGCCAGCGCACGGTGTGCGGGCTCGGCAACCGCAAGAACGAGGCCTTCTCCGAGGTGCTGGCCGCTGAGGGCGTCGAGGCGTATCCGGGGTCGCGACGGCTCGTCGAGCAGCTCGCGGAGCGGGGCATCAAGCTTGCGGTCGTGTCCAGTTCGCGCAATGCCCCCACCGTCCTGCGTGCGGCGGGGATGATCGACTACTTCCCCGTCATCGTCGACGGTCGTGTGGCCGAGGAGGAGCAGCTCGCCGGCAAGCCCCAGCCCGACACCTTCCTCGACGCCGCGGCCAAGCTGAGCGTCCCGAAGGAGCGCGCCGTCGTGCTCGAGGACGCGGTGTCCGGCGTGCAGGCGGGCCGTGCCGGGGCCTTCGGCCTCGTCGTCGGCGTCGACCGCGGTGCGGGCCGCGACACATTGCTGGAGAACGGCGCCGACATCGTCGTCACCGACCTGGAGGAGCTGGCATGAGCGAGCGCAGCGAGCGAACGGTGGGTGTTGACGAGTGCCGCCATCGGCCTAGTCTTCTTCTCTTCGAGGCGGTGGCGGCATGAGCTCACACGAGGCACCGCGCATCCACGACTTCCTGGATCGCGGCCGGTTCCCGCTCGACGAGTGGCGTCTGGTCGAGGACCATCCGAACCACGAGGATCTCGGGGTCACCGAGACCCTCTTCGCCGTCGGCAACGGCTACCTGGGAATGCGCGGCAATGTCATCGAGGGCCGCGACTCGCACACCCACGGCACCTTCATCAACGGCTTCCACGAGACCTGGCCGATCCAGCACGCCGAGGAGGCCTACGGCTTCGCCCGCGTCGGCCAGACCATCGTCAACGCCCCCGATGCCAAGATCATGCGGCTCTACGTCGACGACGAGCCGTTGCTGCTCACCATCGCCGACCTGGTCGAGTACGAGCGGTCGCTGGACTTCCGCTCCGGTGTGCTCGAACGCGACATCATCTGGCGGACACCGAGCGGCAAGCGGGTCCGGGTCTCCACCAAGCGCATGGTGTCCTTCACGCAGCGCCACCTCGCGGTCATGACCTTCGAGGTCGAGATGCTCGACAGCGCCGCGCCGATCGCCATCTCCTCGCAGATCCTCAACCGCCAGGACGGCGAGGACGAGTACCACGTGCGCTCCAAGGCGATGGGCGAAGGACACGATCCCCGCAAGTCCGACACCTTCAGCCGCCGCGTGCTCGAGCCGATGTACAGCTGGGGGAGCGCGGCCGACGGGCGGATGGTCCTCGGCTATCGCGCGGTCGACAGCGGCATGACCCTCGCGGTCGCCGCCGACCACCTCTTCGAGACCGACAACGAGTGGGAGCAGTCGGTCCAGGTCGACGACGACCTCGCCAAGATCACCTACAAGGTCAACGCCCAGCCGGGCAAGCCCGTCAAGCTCGTCAAGCTCGCGGCCTATCACACCTCGCGGGGTGTGCCGCCGCGCGAGCTCGTGGACCGCTGCCGCCGCACCCTCGACCGCGCCAAGGACGAAGGCGTGCAGAAGCAGTTCGACGACCAGCGTGCCTGGCTCGATGCGTTCTGGGAGCGCTCCGATGTCACCGTCGCCGGCCAGCCGGCGATCCAGCAGGCCGTGCGCTGGAATCTCTTCCAGATCGCCCAGGCCTCGGCGCGCGCCGAGGGTCAGGGTGTCCCGGCCAAGGGCGTCACCGGTTCGGGGTACAGCGGCCACTACTTCTGGGACACCGAGGTCTATGTCCTGCCGTTCCTGACGTACACCTCGCCGCACTGGGCCCGCAACGCGCTGCGCTTCCGCTATTCGCTGCTCGACGCGGCCCGCCGACGGGCCACCGAGATGGCCCAACGCGGCGCGTTGTTCCCCTGGCGCACCATCAACGGCGAGGAGGCCTCGGCCTACTACGCCGCCGGGACCGCGCAGTACCACATCGACGCCGACGTGGCCTACGCACTGACCCAGTACCTCGCGGCCACGGGGGACACCGAGTTCCTCACCCGCGAGGCGATCGATGTGCTCGTCGAGACCGCGCGGATGTGGGCCGACCTCGGATTCTGGCGCGACGAGCAGGACGGTGCGTTCCACATCCACGGGGTCACCGGACCCGATGAGTACACGACCGTCGTCAACGACAATCTCTTCACCAATGTCATGGCCCGGTTCAACCTGCAGGCGGCGGCGCGGGCGGTGCGCGAGCTGGCCGAGCGCGACGGCGCCACCTACGATCGGCTCGTCTCACGACTGTCCCTCGTCGAGACCGAGGTCGAGGACTGGGAGCGCGCCGGCCGCGACATGGCCATCCCCTTCGACGAGCACCTCGGCATCCACCCGCAGGACCAGCACTTCCTCGAGCGGGAGGTCTGGGATCTCGACCACACGGGCCTCGACAAGCGTCCGCTGCTGTTGAACTATCACCCGCTGGTCATCTATCGCTTCCAGGTCATCAAGCAGGCCGATGTGGTGTTGGCGCTGTTCCTGCAGGGCGATCACTTCACCGATGAGCAGAAGCGCGCCAATTTCGAGTACTACGACCCGATCACCACCGGTGACTCGACCCTCTCGGGGGTGGTGCAGTCGATCATGGCCGCCGAGGTCGGCTATCACGACCTCGCGCTGCGGTACTTCCTCGGCGCGCTCTTCGTGGATCTCGCCGACCGGCATCACAATGCGAGCGACGGCGTCCATGTCGCCTCGACCGGGGGTGTCTGGAGCTGTCTGACCTCGGGATTCGGCGGGTTCCGCGATCACAATGGGGTCTTCGCCCTCGATCCTCGGCTCCCGGACGGCTGGCAGGAGCTCACGTTCCGGGTCACGTTGCACGGGGCGCGGGTACGTGTCTCCGTGCGCTCCGACGAGGTCGAGCTGGTGGTCGAGGACCAGCAGCCCGATGCCGACGGGCGTCTGGTCACGCCGACGATCGTGGTGCGAGGCAAGGAGATCGCGGTGCCCGACGACGAGCCCGTCGTCGTCGCCCTCGACGGCCAGGGGCCACGACTGGAGGGCACGCCGCCCCCGGTGGCCGGCCGTCGCCGCGCCGACGGCACGATCATCTCGGCCATCGTCCCGGGGGCCTGAGCGGGTTCATAGCAAAGCCCGTCACCATCTCTTGATGTTCGAACGCTTGTTCGATACTATAGGTGTATGAGTTCGGGGGATCTGGCGCAGCGGCTGCGGGACACCGCAGCGTTGTTGGATGCGTTCGCGCCCTCGACGGATGCGTTGCGGGTGCTGGAAGAGGTGCGGAATGCGGTGGACGCTGCCCAGGCTCAACTGACCGCTGAGATGTCCGAGACCCTCGAGTACGAGGTCGAGGGGTATAGCTCGGTGACGGCGTGGTTACGCGATCAGCTCCGGGTGAGCTCGCGGCGGGCGAGTGAGCTGGTCCGGTCTGGGGTGACGCTGAAGCAGATCCCCGAGGCCGCCGAGCTAG
>NZ_VLNT01000024.1 GCF_007421815.1 Aeromicrobium piscarium
GCCCGGACCATCACCGACGCACAGGTCACCAACCAGGTCCGTGACCTGGCCTGGACGATCGACCACGAGGGCGTGCGCAGGATGACGCCCGAAGGGCTCTACGGGCGTCGGAAGATGACTGCGCTCGTGCAGCGCGCCAGCCCGGAAGCGTCGCCCGGGTCGGTGGACCGGGCGATGAGATCGCTGGGCTTGCAAGGGGTTCGACGCTCCAAGGGGATCCGGACCACGATTCCCGGCAAGGACGGCAAGAGAGCTGGCGACCTGCTCGACCGCAACTTCACGGCCGAGGCCCCGAACCGAACCTGGGTCATGGACTTCACCTATGTCAGGACGTGGGCCGGGTTCGTCTACGTCGCGTTCATCCTCGACGTGTTCGCCCAGAAGATCGTCGCCTGGAACATCGGCTCGACCAAGGCCGTCGAGCTGGTTGATGTTCCGTTGCGGATGGCGCTGTGGCAGCGTGGCCGCGAAGGCCACCCCGTCATCCCCGGTGAACTGATCGGTCACGCGGACGCCGGCAGTCAGTACACGTCGATCGCGTTCACCGACCACCTCACCGACGAGGGCATCCTGCCCTCGATCGGGACGGTGGCTGATGCGTATGACAACGCGCTGATGGAGTGCGTGATCGGCCTGTTCAAGACCGAGTGCGTCCGCACCACGGTCTTCCACGCCGGCCCCTACCGGACCATCGCCGACGTCGAGTACGCCACCGCCGGATGGGTCGATTGGTACAACACCAGGCGCCTGCACGGCTCTCTTGGGATGATGACCCCAACGGAGTCCGAGCAGGCCCACTACGCGACTCTCAACCGAGAGCCGCAACCCGTATAGGAGCGGCAGCGAACCTGGGGCGGTTCACACCGCCGACCAGGCGGCATGATCACCACAAGAGAACCGTCCGGAAAACTCGGGACAGGTCATCGCCATGGCCACCGCGATCTGGCACAACTGGAAGACCGGCGCCACCGTGAAACGCTCCCTGATCGCGTACGACCACTGAAAACAATCGGACTCACTCATCTAGGCGGCCGACCGCCTCATGGACGTTCCCCCGGTGCAAACCCAGCAACCCGTGCTCGTAGCCATGTGGCCATCGCCATGTTGTAATGGACCACGCGCCCAAATACCATTTAAGCTGAGATTGCTTATCCATGCTCTCAGCAGATGGAAGCGTACGGGATCGTCACGGGGCCGATACTGCAAGGCGCAGGGCGACATCCAGCAAACCTACACATAGTAGATGGGCATTGTGATGGCGGAACGCAGCACGCAGCAGGCTGTGGAACAAGATGGCCAAGGTGGCAGCGCAGCCCTCGGGCGTGCGCTTTCCATTCTGGAATACCTGGCAGATGAGCAAGCCCCACGAGGTCTCACGGAGATCGCAGAGCACGTCGGGGGCCCCAAAGCAACAATCCACAGGATCATGTCAACTCTGACTGCTCGTGGCTATCTCCGCCAGAACAGTCAGTCTGCATACCTGCTCGGTATCCGCTGCTTCGAGCTGGGGAGCAAATGGCAGCAAGGCTTGGATCTTCGGTCGGTGGCGGCGCCCCACCTGATTACGCTCAATCAGGAGACTGAGGAGACAGCCGTCCTCGCCGTCTACGAGTCTGGCAGCGTCGTCTACATTGACAAAGTGATGAGTCCCCAGCCGGTGATCGCAACCACGCAACTCGGACACAGGAGTCCTGCCGATCGTGTGGCTACGGGAAGGGCGCTTCTCGCCTATGCACCGACAGAAGAGCTTCAAAGCGTCCTGCCGGACTCCAGCGAATCCGCATCGGCAGATCTCGGCGAGATGCTGCATGACGTTCGCGCCAACGGCTACGCCGTCACCCAAGGCTCCTATCGCCCCGGTGTTAGTGGCGTGGGCTGTCCGATACGGGACTACACAGGAATGGTTGTCGCCGCCCTCGGACTCACCGTTCCTTCCGACCGCTTCTCGCAACGAAAAGAGGTTCTCGTAGCGACCACGCTCGAACATGCAAAGGCGATCTCGGCAGAACTCGGTGGATATCCGGCGTTTAACTAGGCCGCGGCGACTACGGGGCTACCGTTCCCGGAGTTTACTAGTTTTTCGGGCCTGCGGACCGCGCGGCAGGCGAGGCTCCTCGTCCCAACGTTCTAGCTCTGCAACTTCGACATCCATCAAGTCAAGCGTGCGGCCGACACTGTGGTTGACGATGTCGTCGATCGAGCGGGGTCGAGTGTAGAATGCCGGCACCGGCGGCTTGACCACGGCTCCAGCCTCCGTGACACGCGTCATCAAACGCATGTGACGCGGAACGGATTGGTAAGATTTCGCCACTTTGCTGAAGGGCCGGGGCCCGTGACGCAGCTCAGCTTGAGGAGGTCACTTTGGGATGCTCGGTCCGAACGCCCTGAAGCGCGGCCGCAATACGCCGTGGCCTCTTTAGTCCGAAGTCTAACGCCTGGACGATTCATCTCGGACGCTCTCGGCTTGTCGATCACGCAGTACGCGCGGGGAGAGCAGAACCCAGCTCACTAGATACGGCCGAGGCGGCAGCGACGGTCTCAGCTCGAAGGCTCTCAAAACGATCTCGCCCGAAACGCTGCTCAGGCAGACACAGGCCCACAGCTGCTATGACGGCCCCTGTGTGATCGCGGATTGGCGCGGCGATCCCGCCTACGCCCGGACGGTAACTGCCGTGGTTCAACGCGTAACCGTCCCTGCGGACCATTTCCAGCAGCAGCTCCAGCTCCTCCGGATCGTTGACTGAGTCCGGAGTGTGCTGAGCGAGAGATTGCCGAAGTTGCGCGCGGATCTCATCCGCCGGCTGATAGGCCAGCAGTACGCGGCCAGTCGCCACATTCGCCGCCGGGCATCGACGCCCCACGTAGGACTTCGGCACGACGTCGAAGGTCGATTCCAGCTTCTCGATGTAGACAACGTCGCCCTGATCGTAGACTCCGAGATGCACGGTCTCGCCGGTCACCTCGTTCAACCGATCCAGGTGCGGCCTTGCGGCGTCTCGCCTGTTCAACGCATGCACCCACTGGTTGCCGAGCTCGTAGCATCTGATGCCGAGCGAGTACGACAGCGACTGCTGCTCTTGACGCACATAGCCGCGCGAACGCAAGGTAGCGAGAAGCCGATGGATGGTGGCTTTCGGGCCGTCGACCTCAGCCGCGACGTCTTTCAGACTGGAGGGAACACCCGTTCCACCAAGGTACTCGAGTAGGTCAAGCGCCAGATGAACCTGGCTGCTCTCGTCACGCGAAGCAGCGCGTCGAGTTCTCCCACTTAACGCATTGTCAGACCGCTGATCCATATCTACGATCTTATCGAGACGACGGTCAAGATGGAAGACTCAAGGGCCTGATACGTACCTACGCGCCGCGCCGCTGCGCGAAAATAGGAGCAGCTAGAGGCCGGGAATCGTCCCGCGCAGATGCCACCCAGGACCAGTCCGGCGAGACCTCAGCGCCCGTGAGGTCCCGCCGGATATCCAGCCTGCCAGGCCCGTCTTAGTGCGCTCACCACTCAGGCGAGTTGTAGCGGGCCGATGGGTAAGGCTGGAACATCGGCGATGGGCTGACGAGTTGAGCCCGCCTACGACGTCCACGGCCGAAGAGCAGACCGACGCACAGTCCGACGAAGGCTGCCACCGCCGGCACCGCCGCTCGCCGAAGCATCGGCAGCGCGATCGTGGAGAGGACGTCGAACTGGTCATCAGAATGGCTCGCATCGCTGTACCCAGCATCCGACGTCCCGCTCACTGTTGCTGAGTCGTCAGGGGCCGCGATCATCTTCTCGAGGTTCTTGGTGAAATCCTCAACGAGCGAGTTGCTCACTTCGGTCATCATGCTACGACCGAACTGCGCCATCTTCCCGCTCACCGCCAACTCGGTCGTGACGTGAACGACCGTACCTTCACCATCGGGCTTGAGTTCCATCGTCACCAACGCATTCGCCGAGCCCGACCCCTTGGCTTCACGTCCGCGAGCGTCAACGACCGCGCGGCGTGTCACCTCGTCGAGTTCCTGGAAGGTCGCGACGCCACGGAACGTCGCGCTGACGGGGCCGATTCTGGTGCTGAGACCACCGCGGTACTCGCCATCGACCACATCCTCGAGCGCGGCGCCGCGCATGCACTTGGCAACACGCGGCAGGTCCGTCAGCACAGCCCATGCCTCGTTGATTGGAAGGTCCACTCGGAACTCGTGGCGCAGCTCGATCATCGTTCGGTCCTCTCGCGGTCGGTAGTCACTGGCCAATAGTCGACCGGACGGAGCGTACGGCTGATCATCTCGGCGACGATCGGTCCATCAGCCTCGGATACCGACTTCGCGCTCTTCCACTCCGGGTCGTTTTGAAAACGGCTCCAGGCGCACTCCTGAGCCTCCGCGTTCTCAAACGCAAGCAGATAGAGGATCCTCTGTGGATCTGCCTCGTCGACCCAGAATCCGGCGACTTCGAGGCCATGTCGCTCGAACAAGGTCAGCGTGACTCCGGCGAAACGATCATGAACCTTCTTCTCCGCTCCCGGCTGACTGATGTACTCACGAAGCTCGTAGATCATGTGCATTCTCCCTTAGTGACGCGATGTGCATCGTCCGACGCCGCACGGATCGCCCTCGCGACGAGCGTGCCCGCAACGTCGCGGCGATAATCGGCCGTGGCGTGTAGGTCGTCCGAAGGATCGACTGAATCGCGGACGGACTCTGCTGCGGTGTCCAGCAGTTCCTGGGTCACTGGCTTGCCCTGCAGTGCTGCTTCCGCCTCTTCGGCTCGGTGAGGGCGACCAGAGACGCCAGTGAGGCAGATCTTGATGTCCTTGACCACGCCATCGTCTGCCAACCGCAACTGGGTCCCCGCCCCCACCAAGGCGAAATCGCCACGCCGGCGACCCACCTCGAGGAACGCCGCACCCGTTCGACCAGTCGACGGAACGATCCTGATCTCCGACAGCAACTCGTCCTCTTGCAGTGTCGTGATGAGATTTCCAACGAAGAAGTCCTTGGCCGCGATCTCGCGGGTACCACTATGGCTGACAGCGACGATCGTCGCGTCGAGCGCAAGCATGACGGCGGGAAGCTCCGCGGCCGGGTCCGCGTGCGCCACGCTGCCACCGATGGTCCCGCGCGTGCGGATCGCCTGGTGCGCGATATGGGGGACGGCTCGGTGGATGAGTGGAGCAGAACCAAGAACGGCGTTCGATCGCCCAGCACTCGTGTGAGTGGCCATCGCCCCAATGGAGAGGCGGTGTTCGTCTCTCCTGATCGCCTTCAGCGCTCGGATTCGACCCAAGTCAATGAGATGCTCTGGTCGCGCAAGCCGAAAGTTCAGTAGTGGCACCAGGCTCTGCCCGCCCGCGAGAACCTTCGCAGTGTCTGCGTGGTCGGCGAGCAATGCTAGTGCCTCTTCCAGCGACGTGGGCTGGTGCAAGGTGAAATCAACTGGCTTCACGCCTCGCCTCCGAGAAAAAGACTGCGGGCCGTGGCGCTGAAAATCTGAGATCGCTGATCGTGACTCAAAGCGGCCTGATCGACCACGTTCCGTGGCGTAAGATCTCCAATGGGGAACGGGTAGTCTGATCCGAGCAGCACATGGTCAGCACCTACCTTGTCGACCAGAAACCTCAATGTCGGCGGGTCGAACACGACGCTGTCGAAGTAGAGATGGGAGAACGACTCCATCGGGTCGTGCGTGGTGTCGGCGTTCATCACATGATTCCGGTTCAGACGACCCAGAACATACGGGAGCGCCGCGCCACCGTGCGAGACGACGATCCGAGCATTCGGGAAACGAGCGGGCACACCTGCGTACAGCAGCCGTGCCATCGTGACGGTGGTGTCCTCAAGACGCGCGAGACCGTTAACCAGCCCGAACTCGTGGTAACGATTGCTGGCGCCACCGAAGCCGGGATGGATGAGGACAACGGCATTCGTTTCATCAGCCGCCTCCCAGAAGGGGATCATGACACCGTCGTCGAGGTTCAGTTCTCCTGCCCGGCTAGCGATCATGACCCCGGGCGAGCCTGCATCGCGCTGGCGGCGGAGCGCGGAAGCAGCGCCCTCGGGATCTTGCAGCGGGACGGTTCCGAGAACGATCTGCTTCTCCAGATCAGCTTCAGACTGCAGCGCTCCTGTCAACGCCTCCGCCCAATCGGCACCTTCGTCCGCAGGCAGGTCGTAGCCGAAGATGTCCAGCCAGCCACCCGTGACCTGGTATCCGATCCCATTGTCACTCATCCAGGCGGCACGTCGGTCAGCGTCCAGCAAGCCCGGCGCGATCGGTCGGGTCGCGGCACCGCCAGCGAACGAGACTCGGTGCGAGTCCCCTTCCCTCATGACCTCGACGTTGGGGAACTGCAACCGCCCCGAGTACACGTCTTCAATAAGGCCCTTCGGTGCTTGATGGGCATGCACGTCGATGGCCACTCCGGCTCCGACGGGTTCCGTGGCATTCACGAACGATCCTCTCTACTGCTCGAAGTCGGCCGAAGGGCCGACCAGATATCACTGGGCTTGATGGGCAACGACTGCACTGGACGACCACCTGCGGCGACCAACGCGTCGTTGATCGCGCCCGCGACGGCAGCGGCCGCGCCCATGTACCCGGCCTCTCCTACACCCTTCTGGCCATGACTGGTCAGCGGCGACGGAGTGCAATGTTCGCTTTCGACGATGTCCGGCACCTCGTGCGCCGTAGGCAGGAGGTAGTCCATGAAGGACCCGGACAACGGCTGACCATCACGGTTGAAAGCGAATTGCTCGTAGAGTGCTACGCCAATCCCGTGCGCAGTCCCGCCGTAGACCATTCCCCGCACCACATCGGGGTTGATGACTGTGCCGCAGTCGTGTGAGATCGCGTACTTAGTCAAGTCGACCTTGCCAGTCCCAGGGTCAATTTCCGCAAGCACCAGATGGACCTCGAACGAATAGCAGGGGTAGAGCTGAACCGTCCCGTCTGGGGCAGCCAGAGTTCCGGAGCGAGGAGTATGTGCCACGTGCACCACCTCGAGGCCCGGCTCCATGCCAGGAGGCATCTTGTGCTGCTTGCGGTGGGCGATGGCCACCAACTCATCCCACGCGATGCGCCGGTCCGGATCGTTCGAGTCGACCACGGACGTCCGGCAGTATTCGGTCTGTTCGAATGAGCATCCCAGTTGGTGCGCGCCAATGGTTCGTAGCTTCGTCTTGATCAGGTCGGCGGCGGCGTGTATCGCTCTGCCGAGCACGATGGCCATCCGGCTACCGACAGGACTTTGCGACGGGAATCCCGAGAGCGAGTCCGCGCGGACGACCGCCACTGTGTCCGGGTCGACGCCGAGCTCCTCACCGACTAGCGTGGCCACCATCGTCTCATGAGACTGGCCGGCTGACGAGATCGAGATGATCGCAGTGACAGCGCCGGTTCCATCCACACGGATCCGACACGCTTCGGGGAACGTCGTCTTGTCGTTTCGAGGATTCATCAGGTTCTCGAAGATGGCGTTTCCACCGCCCGGCTCAAGACAGCTCGCCACACCGATGCCTGCGAGCTTCCCGGAAGCGCGGATAGAGTCCCGCTCCCGGAGCAGCGCTTCGAGATCCGCGGTCTCGATAGCGTTGTCCAGGACCGCGGCGTACTCACCAGAGTCGTATTCCGTTCCACTTGGAATGCGGTACGGAAACTCCTCGGGAGGGATGAAATTCTTCCGACGCAGTTCGAGCCTGTCCATGTCGAGGTCTCGCGCGACCGCGTCGACCGCGGCTTCGATCGCATAGTTCGTCGGCGCCTGGCCGAACCCCCGCACGGCAACCTGGCCGGTCTTGTTCGTCGTCACCGCACGCGCGTTGTACTCGGCACTAGAAATCCGATAGGGACCGACGATTGCACCGATCGGCTTCGCGAGCTGCAGCGGCGAACGGCCAGGATACGCGCCCTCGTCGTCAAGAACATCGATACGGATATGGGTGAACTCGCCCGTCTCTGTATAGGCGATTTCGACTTCGAACACACGGTCCGGGCCGTGAAAGTCACCGCCGTTCATGTTCTCGGTGCGGTCCTCGATGAACTTCACCGGAACGCGGAGGCGACGCGCAAGGTATCCGACCAGCACGCCGTGCTTGATCCCTCGCTTGACGCCGTAGCTTCCACCGACATCGACATCGAAGTGGACTCGAACCTGATTGCTCGGAATCCGAAGGGACGCAGCGACCTGCTCCGGGAACTGCGGCATCTGGATCGACGCCCAGACGTCCAGCAGATCACGGTGCTGGTCCCATTCGGCGATGACACCGAAGGTTTCGAGAGGAACCGTCGAGTTGCGGTTCCAGCGCGACCGGACGGTGGCGCTGGCAGTAGCGCGCTTCCGATTGCCCTCGACATCGCCCCACGCGAAGGAGCGCTCTGTCATGATGTTCGAACCATGTGCCGGATGCACGAGCGGAGCCTCAGGATCCACAGCCCATTCCGGATCGATCACATGGGGCAGAGGTTCGTAATCCACCATCACCAGCTCCGCGCCGTCTTCCGCCAGCGCACGCGACTCCGCGACCACGGCCGCGACCCACTCACCCGCGTACCGTGTGGCGCCGACCGCCAAGGGCCGCCATTGAACCTCAGGCACGTCGAGGTACTGCCGGAGCGGCTCGGTGTCAGCTGCCAGTTCATCGCCGGTCAACACCGTGATCACACCGGGAAGGTCGAGCGCCTCGTCGAGTTCGATCGAACGGATGACCGCGTGGGGGTGAGGGCTAGTCACGATCGCCACATGGACGGTCCCCGGAGGCTCGATGTCGCCGACGTAACGTCCCTCGCCCGCTACGAAACGTCGGTCTTCTCGAACACTAGCGTGCTTGCTCAGATAGACATGACTACCGACGGTGGCGGGATATTTCTCCTCGACGACGGAGGACTCGTCAACCAAGTCTGTGGTCACAGCGCAGACTCCAATTCGTTCGCCCGGCTTTTCTGTGCCCGCTCGATCGCCAAACGGGCTGCTTCTCGAATTTGGACATACCCAGTGCAGCGGCAGATATTCCCGCCGATAGCCTCCTCGATGTCGTCCTCGTCGGGATTCCCAACGCCGTCCACCAGCGCCTGCACTGCGAGCACCATTCCTGGAGTGCAGAAACCGCATTGGAGAGCGTGGCTCGCGCAGAACGCCTCCTGCACGTCACTAAGCTCGCCGCCCTGTCCACCGACTCCTTCGATCGTCGTAATCGACGAGCCGTCCGCCTGGGCAGCGAGCATGATGCATGAACGGGCGGGCTGACCATCAAGGAGAACCGTGCATGCTCCACACACTCCGTGCTCGCATCCAATATGCGTGCCGGTCAGCCTGAGATTTTCACGCAGAAAATCCGCCAGATTGGTCCTCGCAGAGACGCAACCGGTACGAACCTCTCCATTGACCTCGATACTCAATTCGTGTTGAGAACCCATTGCTAGCACTCTCCCTTGAAGTTCTTCAGTTCGCCGGCATCCGCTGAAAGCACGCATCCGTGTACAAACCGCTTTACGGCCAGCGCAAAACTCTGCGGATTATCGATGTTGGATAGATGACCGGCGTCCGGCACGATCCCGAGACTCGCCCCGTCGATTCCGTCGACAATCCGCTCGGAGAGATGGCGCGGGGTCTTGCTGTCTCGATCTCCCCACAACACCAAGGTCGGGGCGTCAATGGTGCTGAGCTGTGGCGTGAGCTTCACGCTGAAGCATGACGCCACAGCGCGGCGGTAGACTTCCGACTCCAACGCAGCTAGCGACCTCCGCACAGAATCCGCGCCCGCCGGATACGGCCGTTCGAAGGTGTCGGCGAGATACCTGTCCGCCACAGCGTCCATGGTCGAACTCCGGGTCTGCGATTGCAGAGCCGAAATTTTTTCCGTCGCTACGGCTTCTGGCAATTCGGCGAAACTATCGGCGATCACCATGCCCGCTACTCGTGATGAGTTACTGGCACCGAACGCCATGGCGTGGATACCACCCAGCGAAACGCCGACGATGAAGACAGGTTCTGTGCCAACTGCGTCGTCAACGACCGCCGATAAATCGGAGGGCCACTGGTCGATAGTGTTAGCGAGTCCTCCTTCGGACGCACCGTGTCCGCGCAGGTCGGGAATGATCAGCTGAAACTCGTCTTCGAGCGCTTCACAAACACCGGCCCACATATGACGGTCTGCGCCCAAGCTGTGAAGAAGGACCAGGTTCGGCCCAACGGTATGTTCGGCGAATTCGTACGAGATATGCGCACTATCAGCTGCGACGACCGACCTCACATCCGACGAGGACAGGATGGCGTTCTGGTGCCGGATCGGACTCATCGCGACTCCTCTCGAGAGTTCTGGTCGAAGAGCAAGACAGGCTTGACCGCGCGTCCAGAGACCGCATCGTCGACCGCTCGCTCGATCTCGTTGAAGGGATAGTGAGTGATCAGGCGATCGACCGGGAGCACACCGCCGCGATACATCTGAATGAGCTTCGGGATGAAGGCCTGCGGATCGCTGTCGCCCTCGGTGACACCGATGAGTCGTCGACCACGCATGAGGTGCTTCACATCGACCGGCAACACGCTCCCCGCAGGCGGAGCACCAACGACCGCCGCCGAGCCGGCTGACGCGAGCGTGCTCATGGCAAGCTCCAGCACACCGACGTTCCCGGTCGCCTCGATGGCGTGGTCGCTCCCACGTCCGCCTGTGAGGTCGAACAGCGCCTCTCGAGGATCTTCGGCACTTGCGTCGATCACGTCGGTCGCGCCGAGATCCATCGCCAATCTGAGTCGTTCGGCTACCCGATCGACGACGACGATGCGTTCCAGATCTGACAGCGCGGCTCCCATGACCGCGGCGAGCCCGACCGCTCCCGCCCCGAAGACCACGAGCGTGTCACCTTGGTCAGGCCTCAGAACGTTCGTCACAGTGCCTACACCGGTCTGAATGGCGCACCCGAGGGGAGCCAGAGTCGGCAGCGGTGCCTCCTGATCCACCACGACGACGCTTCGGCGCTGCGCGATGACCTCTCGCGCGAACGACGACTGGCCGAAGAAGGATCCGCTGATCTGCTCTTCGCGCCATGTCACCGTGGACGAGCCGTCTGGCCGACGACCCGACAAGAGATTGCGAATAGCCCATTCGTCGCACGAGGCAGGGTGCTGTTGCCTACACGGCTTGCAGGAGCCGCAGGACGTGAACGAGAGCAGCACGTGGTCACCAGGGCGCACATCCTCGACCCCGTCGCCGACCTCTTCAACGACTCCAGCGCCCTCGTGCCCCAACACTGCCGGCAGCGGGAGCGGCGTCCGCCCCTCTCGGACGCTGAGGTCGGTGTGGCAGAGTCCGGTTGCAACCATTCGAACCCGCAGTTCATCCGGCCTGGGCGCGTCCAAGACGACCTTCTCGAGGCGGAACGCCTCGCCTACTGCCGGCGCTACTGCGGCATGGGTGGTGATCATGCGGGAGCCTCCGCTCGAGCGTGGGCTTTCGGAGAGAACTCCGGGTCTCGGACTTGGTCGGCGCTCAACGCAGTCTTCTGCTTCAAAATGCGTCGAACTGCCATGTGCTCGGGTACCTGGTTCAGCGATTCCGCACCTAGGAACACCCCGTCGGCGAAGCAGTACACCGAGAACGAGTCTGGGCGTCCTGTCTCGACGACGATCGTCTCGTCGTGTCCGGAGATGTCGCCGGCGATCTTCAGTTTCAGGTCATACTGGTCGGTCCAGAACCACGGGACGGCCTCATACGGTCCGTCGTCGCCCAGCAGACGTGAAGCGACGCAGGCGGCCTGGTCTACGGCGTTCTGCACGGACTCCAGTCGGACTCTTCCTGCGCCCCAAGGGCTCGGGAAGCTCGCGCAATCACCGATAGCCGAGATATGTGGGTCGCTTGTCAACAGCCGGTGATCCACCACGACCCCGTTGTCGACATCGAGCCCAGCCTGGACTGCGAGTTCGCAACGAGGCTCCACTCCGACACCGATCACCACGACATCAGCGTCGATGCGCCGTCCGCTTCGTGTCTCGATCGCCACTACTCGGCCGTTCTCCCCGACGAGTCGCTCGGCGACGTCCTCGAAGACGAATTCGACGCCTTCACGACTGTGACGATCGGCGAAATGGTGGGCCATCGGCTGCGATACCACGCGCGGCATCACGGCCGTCTGGGCCTCGACCACGGTCACCGCGGTTCCCGCCTGCCGGGCAGCGGCCGCCACCTCCAGCCCAATGAACCCGGCGCCGATCACCGCGATGCGGTCGGCATTCTGCGTTCCCTCACGGATCGCCGAGCTGTGCTCGAGCGTGCGGAGCATGTGGACTCCGTCGAGGTCGACGCCCTCAATGGCAAGCTTCCGAGGGACGGAACCGGTCGCGAGCACCAGATGCTGGTAGGGCAACGCCTCGCCGGAACAAAGCTCGACTCGCTGCTCGCCGGCGTTGACCCGTATCACCGTCTTGCCACGGAGGACGGTGACGTCGTGGGTCTCGTAGTACTCGGCTGGGCCCAGTGCGACACTCACTGCGCCATCATCGATCAAGCAGGCCTTCGAAAGGGGCGGGCGCTGATACGGCAGTGCTTCTTCGTCACCGACCAGCGTGATCGGGTCTGCGTAACCACGTCGGCGCAGCGTGGATGCCAGGGCATGTCCGGCTTGGCCGGCACCGACAATGATGATTCCGGCCGTCATCAAAGCTGCTCCGAGGGCATCTCAACGTGAATCTCTTCGAGGTCGTCCGACATCACCAGTTGACAGCTGAGTCGACTCGTCGGTCGATGCTCTGCGACGGCATCTTCGAGCATCGCTTCCTCGTCGTCGCTCATTTCGGGCAGCCGGTCAGCATCCCGGGGATCGACATATACGTGGCATGTTGCACACATGAGGTTTCCGCCGCATTCACCCACGATTCCGTCGATACCATGGGTGACCGCGGCGGCCATGATGCTCGTACCCGCCGACACGTCGAGAACATGCTGCTGTCCTTGCGCATCGGTGTACGTCACTTTGGTCATGCTCAAGCTCCTCGCGCAGGGCTGATCGTCAGCGGCAGTTCAGCCAGCCCGCGGAGAGTATTCGCGGGCTGCCACACCGGCTCACCTGTGAGCTCGATTCGTTCGACGCGGCGAGCAAGTTCGCCTAGTAGCGTCTCCGCCTCGAGCCTGGCGATCATCTGGCCCACGCATGTGTGAATCCCGTGGCCGAAAGCAACGTGTCCGACCGCAGACCGTGATGCGTCGAACCGCTCGGGTTCATCCCAATGGCCAGGGTCCCGGTTGGCTGATGCGACCATCACCAGTAGCTTGTCGCCTTCCTCGATCGTGGCGCCCGCCAGCTCCGTACGTTTGGTGGAGGTTCGGAAGTACATCTGGAAGGGTGACTCGTATCGCAAGACCTCCTCGAAAGCCGGACGAATCCTCTTCGAAGGGTCCTCACGTACGTAATCCCACTGATCGGGGTTATTGGCGAAGCAGAGCAGCGCCGTACCGAGAGCGAAGATCGTGGTGTCCACGCCAGCCGACAAGAACGAACGGATGACGAGTGCCGCCTCTTCTTCATCCAGTTGACCTTCATCGACCGTCGCATAGACCTGATCGCCGAGGCCGCCGGGTGTGAGCGCCTCCCGTCGACACTGCGCAGTGATCCAGGAGGTGACTTCTTCGGCGTGCTCCATCACCTCTTCCCAGATCTCGTTGCGCGGTCCCATTCCGTCGAACACCATGCGCCCATAGGCCAGCAGATTCTCGCGATCGTCGGCCGTCAAGCCGACGGCATCTGGGAAGACATCGAGAGGGAAGGGTCGCGCCAGTTCCGCGACGCCGTCGAAGGAGCTCTTCGACGCCAGACCATCCACCACGGTCACGGCTCGTTCTTCGAAGGCGTCACGCAGACGACGGATGTTGCGCGCGGTGAGAACCTTATTCAGGGCGTTACGCACCCGCGTGTGGTGTGGAGGGTCGTTCTCCAAGAGGATGCTGGGCTTGCGCCAGTGCTTCTCTCGCGTCAGGTCGCTCAGCCCGACTCCCGCGCCCGAACGGAACTGCTCAGGCAAGCGAAGAATCTCCATGACCTCGTCGTATCGGGGACAAGCCCAGACGTCGTACTTCTCGAGCCGGACCACCGGACCGAGGCTCCTCAGCTCGGCTTGCGAGCCATAGGGGTCGGCGCGGTACTCGGCACTGAACGGGTCCAACGACGAGGATGGAACATTCGAGACGGCGTTCATTATCGATCCCCATCTGTCGAGCCAGGCTTGATCACCTGGCAGATGTACTTCATCTCCAACCAGTCGTCGAGGCCGTGCCGTGATCCTTCACGGCCAAGGCCCGACTGCTTGACGCCGCCGAACGGGGCGGTCGCCGTCGACAACATCGGCTGATTGATCCCGACCATGCCGGACTCGAGCCCTTCTGAGACCCTCCACACACGGTCGACGTCCTGCGCATAGAAATAGGCGGCCAACCCATACGGAGTGTCGTTAGCCAACCGGATGGCTTCGTCCTCATCATCAAAAGGATGAAGGAACGCGACGGGGCCGAAGGTCTCTTCGTGGAAGGCCTGCGCGGTCGCCGGAACGTCGCGCACAATCGTCGGCTGGAAGAACGTCCCTCCCAGTTCGTGCGGCTGTCCGCCGAGGACGACCTTGGCGCCGCGGCGTTCAGCGTCGGCAACGTGCTCGATCACCTTGGTCAATGCGGGCCGGTCAATCAGCGGACCGACGTCGGTCGCGTCATCCA
This sequence comes from Aeromicrobium piscarium, assembly GCF_007421815.1. Lineage (GTDB taxonomy): Bacteria > Actinomycetota > Actinomycetes > Propionibacteriales > Nocardioidaceae > Aeromicrobium > Aeromicrobium piscarium. The sequence continues at coordinate 14,683 of NZ_VLNT01000024.1, forward strand.
GACCGCTGCCAACGTTGAGCTCGCGGACTCGATCGGTCAATAGCGCAATGAACTGGTCGTAAACCGACCTGGCTACGAGGACACGATTGGCGCTGATGCAGGTCTGCCCAGCGTTGCGGTACTTGCACTGCACGAGACCATCGACGGCAGCGACGAGATCCGCGTCATCGAACACGATGAACGGCGCATTGCCTCCAAGCTCGAGAGACAAGCTCTTGACGGTCGTCGCTGCCTGACGCATCAACAGTCGACCGACTTCAGTTGAGCCAGTGAAGCTAACCTTCCGAACATCCTCATTCTCCGTGAGTTCAGCACCGATCTCGGGCGCGTCGGCCGCATCGCCGGTTACGAGGTTGAGGACACCGGCCGGGACACCGGCCTGTTCAGCCAAAGCCACCAGCGCGATCGCCGACAGTGGTGTCTGCTCGGCTGGCTTCAGCACGAGGGTGCAGCCTGCCGCCAATGCGGGGCCGGCCTTACGGGTGACCATCGCGGCCGGAAAGTTCCACGGGGTGATCGCGGCACCAACCCCGATGGGCTGCCTCTGCACGGTCACGCGGGTCTGGGCGGCATCTCCGGGAATAGTCTCCCCGTAGGCTCGCTTGGCCTCCTCGGCGAACCACTCTAGGAAGGAGGCAGCGTACCGAATCTCGGTAACCGCTTCGCGCAGTGGCTTGCCCTGCTCGCGCACCATGAGCTCCGCCAGAGAGTCCTCCGCCGCGAGGACACAATCTCGCCAGTCCAGGAGAATCGCGGCGCGCTCGCGCGCCGGACGTGTGCGCCATGAGACCCACGCTTCCTCGGCCGCGCGGACGGCCCGACACGTCTCGGCCCGACCCATGCGGGGAACAGTGGCGATGGTCTCGCCGGTTGCAGGATCAGTGACGTCGAATCGTTCGGCCGAATCAGCGTCGATCCACGCACCTCCGACGTAGCCGCGTGGAGCTCCACCAGTCTCGTGCCACTCCTCGAAAAGGACGGCAACAGTTGCTAGCGACACAGAACCTCCGCGTGATCAGGTCGCGCAAGCCGACTTAGACCGCGCGGACATCTTTTGGAATGGTGTTTCTTTTCTATTCATATCTCGGACCTAAGGTCCATGTCAACATCGCACGAGCGGAAGAAACTTGACCGGAGCGAGCTCGCAACGAACCCGTACAGGCACCGGGCGAATCACTTATCCGAGCCGGACAACGCCCGGCGATAGTCGCCCTGCTCGGCCACGACAGAGACCAGACACCCGAACAGAACGGCCCAGAATGCCGACGCGATGCCCCACAACGTGAAGCCCGAGACCGAGACCAGGAACGCCGTGAGCACTCCAAGCGTGAAGCGGCCCGCCTCCCACGCGGATCGCAGTGACCCCGCCACCGTGGGAACGAGCACCAGCCCCACCAGTACCGCAGTCAGTGCGGGCGGGATAGACCCGATGAGGCTGACCATCACAGGGATGAACAGCCCGAAGGCAACAAAGGTGAAGCCGGCGATCGTCGCTGCGACATACTTGCCTTCCGGCCTGCCTGCGTCCTCGCTCGCCGCCATGGCGGTCGTGGGTCCTGCGACGTTCGCACTGTGGCCGCCGAACAGGCCGGCGACGGCCGTGGCGATTCCGCTCACGATGGTCATGGCCGTCGTTGGTGGGCGCTCGCCGATGCTCCTCAGCACCGCGATCGCCTGCATGTTCTCCGCCCCGACCGTCAAGATTGCAATCGGGATGCTTACCGAGAGCACAGCCGCCAACGAGATGCTAGGCGCCTGGACCTGAGGGAAGGACATCGCGAGGTCGAGGTTTGCCGAGCCGAACCGACCAAGCACCGCAGAGGCACCGACACCTCCAACGATCGCACCGAGGATGGCCGGGGCGAAGTTGATCCATCTATAGAAGATGAGGTAGCCGAGAACAGCGGCTCCGACAATCCATGGCTCTGCGCCGGACGCATCGACGATCCGCAACGGAAAAGTGAGCAAGATCCCGCCGATCATCCCCGAGAGGATCGGCATCGGAATGAGTCGAACGACGTGCGCCATAACGCCGGTTGCTCCGAGCAAGAAGACCAGCAATCCAGCAACCAGAATGCCGCCGAGCATCTCTGAGTAGCTGACGTCACCCAAGGCCCCGATTGCCACCACCACCCCAGGAATCGAGAAGGCGCCGACAATCGGCAACTTGTAGTACGGCGCCAGGATCCAGGACAAGATCCCGCCAAATACGTAGATCGAACTGGCCCAGAACGTGATCTGCTGGGTCGATAGCCCCGCGTCCGAACCCGAAGCGATGAGCACAGCGCTGACAGACAAGCAGATCACGAAGACCGGAACGACCCCGGTCACGATCGTGAAGACGTTCAGATTCGCCGTAAAGTCCCGCAACCCCGATCGATACCCAGGACCCGATTCGATACCAAGCCAACGGCGACTGCGCGCACCATCGCCTTCGCCTTCCGACCGACTCCGACCACGGGACCCGTGAGATGTCATGACTCCACTCCTTGCCGACGACCAACTGGGTCAAACTTAATGGACCCGTATACCATTTTGCAACAGTTTAGGAACTCTGATCCAGTCTTTGACACGTCGGAGCTATGCATGATACAACCCACGATCCGGACATGACACGGGTTGCAGCGCTAGGCGCCAGAGGGCGACTGGGATCGGCGGCGTCTGCCGTGATCGAGAAAGCGGTGATCCGATCGAGCAGGTGGCGTGCACAGGGAGGGCGTACATGGGGTGGTCGGCACGAGCGGCTTTGATGACGCGAAAGTCCACCAGCTGCGTGATCTGGTCGCCGATATACGAGACGTGGCGTACTGGTCATTCCCAACTTCTCCATCGGCGCGGCACTTATGAAGCGTTTCGCCGAGATCGCAGCCCTTCTTCGGCTGTCGAAGTCATAGAGACACACCACCCGGAGAAGCTGGACGCACCGTCGGGCACCGCGGCAAGGATCGCGGAAGCTCGCAGAGTCACCACGGCGATTGTGCTTCCCGATGAGACGACGGCCGATCCCGACGACGCCCGTGGTGCCACCGTCTCTGGCATTCCGGTACATGCGATGCGGGTCCGCGGTTTCACCGCGTCCCAAGAAGTGCTGCTCGGCAGCACAGGAGAGATTCTTTCGCTGCGCCACAACTCAGCGGAGCTTCGGCGATATTAGCGATCCATCGATGGCCGGCTTGCGCCTTTACCGGCAACGAGGCAGAAGTCCGTGCCTCTACGGGGCATGAGTATTCAGCACGAGCGGCGGTCGAGAAGGTACCCGTGGGCGTGGGAGCCCGTCTTGGCAGGCGTTCTTGGAGCACTCGTGTGCATGACGGTCGTCGCTCATGTGGCTCGATCGACTGCGAATGCGTGGGCTGGCGGACCAACGACATCGGCTCCCCTGAGCAGGTGGCCTGAGTCGACGTTCGGCATCTTCGCCGGCGATGCCGTAGCGGGACTATCGTCGAGGCCACGGAGTCATGCCAGTACCACCGAACTATGGGTCATCCTCGTCACCTTGGAGACCCTGACCGTCTGCGTCCTGTTGGTGGTCACGGCACTGATCCTGCAGCGTTGGGGGCCCGGACGGGTGCAGGGTCTAGCGGCTCCGTCCGAGGTGCGGAAGCTGCTCGGTCGTTCACGGCTCCGTAAGTGCGCCACCACGATTCGCCCCGATCTGTACGGCAAGCGTTCATGTTGAGGCGGTTCGATCCCACCGATGTCGGCTGGCGATTGGGGCGGTTGGCGATGTCGCGGAACTGCTGCAACGGGGCGGGACCATCTACCTGTTGGGCCGCGAGGACCCCTACGCCTCAGCGTCGCCGCTGATGACTGCCGTGGCCGAGCACATCCTCGATACCGCCCTCGGACTCGCCCACTCATCTACGCATCGCCGCCTGTGTCCCCCGCTGCTGGCCTGCCTTGACGAGTTGCCGTCGACTGCTCCCCTACCATCGCTCCAGACCCGGATGGCCAACGAACGTGCCCTCGGTATCTCGTTCATCTGGGCGGCGCAGAGCCGGGCACAGCTGACCTCGATCTTCGGCGAGCAATCGGCCCGATCCCTGCTCGGGCTCACCAACAACTTGATCCTGTTCGGCGGATCGAAAGATACGGCGTTCAACGAGGAGATCTCCGATCTCCTCGGTCCCACCCGTGTCATCCCGCATACCTGGCAGTCCGGAGCGATGGCCGGCAGGAGCAGCAGCTCGGAGGACATTCCGATCCTGACCGGCGCCGAGATCCGCCAGCTCGAGGAACGTCACGCGCTGGTGATCGCCGAGAACGGCAAACCCATGATCGCCCGACTCCGGCGCGCTACGGACGGAACGAGCGGACGGCGACTGCTGGCGCAACGTCAACGAGTGCAGGCCACGGTCGATCGCGCCCGCCGCGCCCCCGACAGTGTCCGGCTTGGAGCGTCGTAGCACTGCGATGGACACCCCCTCGAACGGGAGTCTCATGGTCCGGCCGTTCCCTCGCCCCGGCCCGTCGTTACGGCTCGCCTACCGAGAGCTGCAACTCGCGAGCGACGGCGACAATGTCGCCCGACGAGAGCTCGGCGATCTGACACGCCTGCCCCGTCCGTGGATACCGACCAGCCTGCGTCGCCCCCAACAGCGGCTCGAGCTGTGGAGCTGGTTGGAGGCCGCGGCGATCTGGATCAATCACGAGCTGGTCTTCGACCCGGCCGATGCGATCCCCGCGTGCTGGCCCGAGCATGCCCATCTGGTCCATGAGCTCGCCGTGCTCGTGGACCAGCGTTACCGCTGCGAGCTGGCGCTGAACTCCTCACCTCTTGAGGAATGGCACCGTTACGCCCTGCCTGCGTTCCTCGACCGCATGAGGCACCGGGTCGGGACTCATTGCGAGGACGGCCATGCCGGCAGGTGGCCCGCCGCGGCACGCTTCCGCACTCACCTCGACGACGCGCACAGCACCCAGAGAGCTGCCGCGTTCAACGACGAGGCCGAAGCTCTTCAAGGAAGTATCAGCGACACTCCGTCTTCGCCTCGGCGGCTGCGACTCATCGACGAGGAGACCGGCGAGATCACCTGACCCAATCCCCAGGGGATACATCTGTGATGTCATGCCGCAGGAGATCGGTGACAGTTCTGCATCAGGACATCGGTGACACTTCCGGGGATCTTGGTGGTGACACTTCTGGGCTCTGATTGACGGGTGAGCAAGAAGAAATGAGCCCGTTGATCCCCGTGTCCGTCTCGCTATCAGTCAGTGGCCCGAGGACGCCCCGCGCGGGGCAGCGACCTCGTTCTGCGCCGAGCACGGTCTATCTCGGAAGACGTTCTACGTCCTCCTCGCCCGCGCCCGCGACGAGGGGCAGGCGGCGGTACTCGAACCCCGTACGCGTCGCCCGCGCACCTCTCCGATGCGGATCACCGACGAGGTGAAGCAGCAGGCTCTCAACGTGCGGGCGGCGTTGGAGGCGTCGGGCCTGGACTACGGGCCGATCAGCGTGCATGACAAGATGACCGCGATGGGACTCCCGGCCCCGTCGACAGCAGCACTGGCACGCATCTTCCGCGAGAAGGCCGTGGTGAGGTTGGAGCCGAAGAAGAAACCCGGGCTGCGTACCGCAGGTTCGTGTATCCCGCGCCGAACGCGTGCTGGCAGCTCGATGCCACCGAGTACGTCCTGGCTGGGGGCCGCACGTGCGTGATCTTCCAGCTCGAGGATGACCACTCCCGCCTCGCCGTCGCCTCCCACGTCGATGACGGCGAGACCGCCCAGTCCGCACTTGCCGTGTTCGGCAAGGCCGTCGCCCAGCACGGGGTGCCTCAACGCCTGCTGACCGATAACGGGATGGCGCTCAACCCCGCCCGCCGCGACTGGGAAGGTCAGCTCGTCGCCTACGCCGCGTCGCTGGGGGTGGAGGCGATCACCGGGAAGCCGTATAAGCCGACCACGCAGGGCAAGAACGAACGCTTCCACCAGACCCTGTTCCGGTTCCTCGACAAGCAGGCCCTGGCCGGGACGATCGCCGAGCTGCAGGCCCAGGTCGACCGGTTCGATGTCATCTACAACACCGAGCGCCCCCACCAGGGACTCCCCGGACGACTCACCCCGCAGCAGGCCTGGGACGCCACGCCCCTTGCCGTGCCACCGCGCCCGAAACCCGCACCGGTGATCCCGGCGCCTCCAGCATCGAAGGCCGACACCCTCGCTCCGATCCCCGCAGGCACCGACCCAGCGACTCGCCCTCGCAACGGCGGCACGATCCGCTTCAGTAATGACGGAGAACGGGAGATGATGATCCGCAAGAACGGGACCGTGCAGCTACGCGGGATCCGGTTCCTGATCAGCAGCCGCCGGGCCGGCCAGACGATCCGAGCGGTTTGGGACCCGATCGGGGTAGTCTTCGCCGACCAGCACGGCGAGGTCATCGCCGAACACCCCTGGCCGCCGGAGGGCGTCACCTATGTCAGCAACGGCGTGCCCCGCGGCCGGCCCCGACAGGTGGCAACGAACAACGAAGTGTCACCGAAGTCCTGACACACGAACTGTCACCGATCTCCTGAGACATCACAGGATACATCTGTGGGTACGGTGGGGACAAATAAAGCGCCCCCAGGCCCGCTGGACCCGGGGGTTGGCTCAATCAAATGCGAGATACCACGTCCTCGCTTCTGAGAACCAGGATACGGCATTGACACACTCAGGACAATCGACAGGTTCGCCGCATCTGCCACTCCTCGACCACCTGTCCACTGTTCGTGCGGCCTCGTATCTGGCCGTGACGCGAACGCCGCATGAGGCCGTGGCGCTGTACCGCTGGAACGCCCACATGTCGGCTGCTCTACACGAGTCGCTCGGGCTGGTCGAAGTCGCGCTGCGTAATGCGATCGACCGTGAACTTCGCGTCTGGAATCAACGCCAACCGCCTGCCTTCGACACCACCTACGACGATGCGTGGGTCGAGAATCCCTCGCGTCCGTTGTGGGCGATCCTCAACCCGACCCAACGCCACGGCGGCCGCCGTTCGATCTACCAGGCCGCCTTCCGCAGAGCACTCCAATCGCGAGATCGTCGCGACCACGGTCATCCTCGCTTCGGAGCGCCGATCACGCACGACGATGTGGTCGCGCACATCACCTTCGGCACCGGGCCCTGACCCGGCACGACGGTCACGTGGTCTCCGAGGCGACCGTGCTGCGGATCCTGCGCGACGAGGGGCTGATCCTGCCGGATCACTACCAGCGTGAACGGCGCCAGCTCGCCGCGCGCCGCAAGGCGGCGTTCGCCGAGGACCCGACGGGACCGAATCAAGTCTGGCAGCTGGACTTCTCCGAGTTCGAGACCACCAGCGGCGGGACGTGGCGGATCGCGGGATGTCGGGACTACTGGTCCAAGTACGAGCACCGCTGGCACGTCTCACCGACAGCGAACCAGTTCGACGCGATCGCCGCGGTCGAGCTCGCGCTGGCCGACTACGAGCAGTTGTTCGGCCACCCGCTCGCCGATGCCTGCGAGGTCGATGTCGAGACCGGTGAGATCAAGCCGGCCGTGACGATCGTGACCGACAACGGTGGCCCGTTCCGTTCATTCCGGTTCGAGGCGTTCATCGGGCTACATCCCGAGCTCGCCCACGTGCGCACCCGAGTGAGATCGCCGGGTCAGAACGGCTCACGCGAACGCGGGTTCGGCACCCTGAAGTACGAGCGGCTCTACCTCGATGAGATCGACGACGCGATCATGCTGGCCAAGCATGCCGAGGAGTACCGGATCGAGTACAACCAGCTGCGCCCTCACGAGGCCCTGTCCTGGAACCGGCCACTGGAGGTGCACCTGGGCCTGGCCGACCCGACGATCCCGACATTTCAAATCCAAGAAATCCTGCCAACTTCTTGACGCGGGACACACGGACCTGTTACGGCCTCGGACGACGCTCAGACGTGACGACACAACGGGAGCGCGGCGGCGGTGAACGCCTGCGCCTGCTGACCCCACAGACGCCGGGTCTCGCACGAGGCTTGGATGGCGGCCTGCTCGATGTCGGCGACAGCCCGTTCGAGATCGTCGGGGTCGGTGGCGCTGACGGCGATGAGGCCGGTGACGCGAAGGATGCCGTGGCCAGCGGTCAGGTCGGCTTCTTGTTGCAGGGCGTCCTGGTATTCGGCGCTGTGCTGGGCGTCCTCGATCTGGCCGATGCGTTGCCGTTGGGCGGCGTCGGAGACGTACTCGGTCTTCTTCTTGCGGATGTCGCGGGCGGCCTGGTCGGTGCGCATCGGCGTGTAGAGCAAGGTGAACGTGCGCCGGATGCCCGAGGACAGCAGGACGGGTGCGAGGAATCCCGGGAACACCAGCGATCGGGGCCATTCGCTGATCCACAGGACACAGTGGTGCGCCGAGTCCGAGCGCAGCATTGACCAGTTCTCGGTGACAGCGACGGGGCCGGCGGTGGCGAGGTCGCGTCCGACGTCACCGTGCCGTTCGAGGGCAGCGCCGATGTCGGGGTCGTACGCGCCGCGCAGGATGACGGCCAGTTCGCCGGGATCGAGCCAGTCCGACGGGTCGAGGTCGGCCGAGCGCAGTGCAGCGATGATTGTCGACATCTCTTGGCGCAGGACTGCGGCAGCCCCTCGGTTACCTCCGCCGGCAGCACGGATGGCTCTGCTCGCGGTCTTGAGGTTCAGCGACAGCGAGATGGTCGAGGCGTGGCGTTCGCCGGCCGGTCCGGCGCGGTCGATGAGTTCGCCATACGTGGTGGCGGTGAAGGTGTCATCCCCAGAGCCGTGCTGATGCCACCATTCGGCGAGCCCTTTGCCGGAGTCAGGCAGCGTGCGCTCCATGATCTGCAGCGACGCGATGCGTCCCGAGCGACAGGCTGTGGCCAAGACTCGTCCCCATCCGGTGACGCGGCGTTCTTGTTCGAGAGGGTCGAGCAAGATGAACGCTGGGTGGGAGACCGCAACGATTGCGGTCAGTGTGGAGCGATGCGGGTCGTGCACCATCACTGCCCCGGTGTCGGGGTCGAGCTACTGACGCAGTCGGGCCGCATCCCCAGGAAGCGCAAGGGTGCCGACTGGTCGTGGTGCGATGACGCGACGCCGGCAGATCAACTGCCCACCAGTGGAGCGCCACAGCCAGATGCTGACGATGGGCAGCCACTGAATGAGTTTGCGTCCGCCGAGGCTGACCCACGCCAGTGCGCTGCAGCAGAGGATGGCGGGGAGAGCAAAGATCAGGCTCGCGCCACCGCCGACATAAAGGGAGAACACGAGCGTGATCGCGCCGATGCCGACCACCACCAACTGGGAGGCGGTCAGGCCGAACAAGACTCCACGGCGCGCCAGCCGGGAGAACTTCACCGGCTGCAGCTCGTAGTCGCCCGACCGCGCAGCGTTCGTGGTGCTCATCGCCCTGCCCCCGAGTCGCCTGAGCCGCGGCCTGTCATTGCGGGGGTCGGATCGGCGGTGTGGGCAGGAACGGTGCCAGCGGCGCCAGCGGGTGCGCTCGCTTGCTCAGCCTGGCCCGACGACTGGGCGGCGACGAAGTTTCCCATCTTGGGGCCAGCGGTCGCGGCCTCCTTGGCGACCACGGCGCCAGCGGCTACGGCTCCACCCGCAGCCGCGCTGCCCGAGGACGCACCGGCGGCGCCCGAGGTTCCGCCCCCGCTGGGCGCAGCGGCGGGCGTGGGTCCGCGCCCGGCGCCTCCCGAGCCTGCGCCGTCACCACCGAGGATCTTCGGGACCATCCCTCCTGAGCAGCCGCCGGTGCGGATGGGCAGGGGCCGATTCATCGACGACTTGGTCTCCTGCTCGGCCGACATCGCGTGGTACATGTCGAAGCCCATGAAACTGATCGCCTTGTAGGTCATGTACGGCGCGAACCCAGCCATCAGCATCAACACCACGCCGGCGATCGGTTCGCTGACCGATTGAAGGTCAGCGTCGATCGGAGCAGAGACCTGTGCGGTGGCGAGCAGGAAGATCACCACCAGCACGAGCTTGGACAAGATCAGTGCGATCACGAAGGTGGCCCACTTGCCGATCCAGCCACGGGTCTGGTCCCACGAAGCTCCGGCCAGTGCGATGGGTGCGAACACGATCGCGACGAGGAGCAGAGCCTTGCGGACCAGCAGGCTGATCCACACGATGATTGCTGCGCCGATGGCGAGCCCGGCGAGGAAGATCATCAGGATCGCGGCTGCACCTGGGGCTTTGAGGCTGAGGCCACCGATGCCCGCCGCGAGTAGAGCGACGCGATCGCCCATCTCGTTCATGTTGGTGCCGGCCGCGTTGACGATCCCGATGGTGAGTTGGTCGGTGATCTCCAGCGCGAGTGCAAGCAGCGTGATGGCAACGAAGGATCCGAGGATGGATTTCGCCAGTCCGGTGAGCGCGCGTGTCAGTGCCGCGGGCTCTCGTCGGACCATCCCGCCGATGACTTGGAGGAGGTGACGTGACCCCGAGCTTGGCCGCGATCGACTTGATCGCCGCGTACTCCGACTCGTAGTCGTTCCTGGACTCCAACACCATGCGAACCGCGCGCTCCCTGAGCTCTCGCGGGTACTTCGACGGACGTGCCATGAGAATCATCCTTCCAACGAAAGGACTCTCCAGACATCCCGGGGCGGTTCACATGGCCTGTGCTGCGGGCGTGTCGAGTGGGTCGTCCAGGGGCGACGCAGGAGCGTCGACGCGACGTGCTGAGAGGTGGTTCCAGTCGAGCACTAGGACACCGGCTACAGGCATGGCGATAGGTCAGGAACGGCGTCGCTCCCTACGCAGGAGGGAGCGCAGAGTCTCGGCGTTCGCGTAGCCGACCCGTAGCGCGATCTCGGCGGAGGTGAGGTCCGTGGTTGCTGAGAGGTGCCGAGCTCGTTCGATGCGAAGCCGTTGGACGAAGCCGAGCGGAGTGAGGTTGAGCGCCGCACGGACTCGTCGTTCGAGGGTGCGCCGGCTGGTGCCGAGCGACTGCGCGACGAAGGCGACGTTGAACGGTTCGTCCAGGCGGGCGCGCACGAAGCGTTCGAACTCGACGACGATCGGGTCCTCGTGCCGGAGATGTTCGTAGGCGACGAAGGCCGCCTGCGACGGACGCTCGTCGATGATGAGGAGCTTGGCGACATGTTGGGCCAGGTCGGGGCTGATCGATCGCACGAGTGAGAGCGCGAGGTCGATGTGGGCGAACGCGGCGCCGGCGGTGACGAGGTTCCCGTCGACCACGACCATGGTGTCGAGATCGAGGGCGACGGTCGGATAGCGCTTCAGGAACTCCGGCCCCAGGAACCAGCTGGTCGTCGCCCGCCGATGATGCATCCGTCCGGTCTCGGCGACAGCGAACACGCCGGTGCACGCCGCGGCGATCCGGGTGGTCGCGTCGTCGAGGCGCCCGAGCGAGGCGATGACCGAACGAGCATCTCGGCTCTGGAGGGCGTCGTTGGTAGCGGCGGCCGTGAGGGTTCCAAGCGCAGGGACGACGACCACGTCGAACTCTGCGGACTCCGACAGCGGGTGGTCCACCGACAGGGTCATCGATGCCGTCGTGGTCACTCTCCGTTTCGGTCCGAGGATGGCGAGTTCGATCGGGTCGATCCGCGGGTCGACATCGCCGCGGGCTCCGTCGGCCACCCGCACGATGTCGATGACCGACGCGACAGCCGAACCGAAGCAGCCGTCGATCACGATCAGTCCGATACGCATGGCGCGAACAATAGCAATACTGCCGTATACGCCACTTCTCACATGCCCTTGCTCGTCATACGCTGAACTCGCTTCACCAAGAAACCTCGACACCTAGGAGAACCCCTCATGTCCACACCCGCATCACTTCCGTATGCCTTCGTCGCCAAGATCGTCGCGGCCGATGGACAGCACGACGCGCTCGCCGATCTGCTCGCCGGCGCTGTCGCGCTCGCCAACGAAGAAGTAGGAACGATTGTCTGGTTCGCGGTCAGGACCCACGCCGACACCTTCTGGATCTTCGATGCATTCCCCGACGAGGCCGCTCGCGACGCCCACGCCAACGGCGCCATCGTCGCAGCCCTGATGGCCAACCAGCACCTCCTCGGCGCAGCACCCGAGATCCTGGCGGCCGACGTCCTCGCGTCCAAGCTCCCGTAGTCCGCCAACGCACGAGACGATCGCGCCCCGCCGAGCCGTCGCCAGGTCGCGACGCAACGCCACGCTGCGTTGCCGAGCGGTGCGAGGCCTATCGGCACACGGACAGGATGCCGGCCGCGAGCGCTCAGCCGGCGAGGGGTCCGTCGCAGAGGAGAGCGACGTCGGTGTCGGGCAGAGCCGTGAGGCCAGCGCATCGCGCGACCACCAGAACCGAACAGCCCCTGCCCTGCGTTTCCGCAGGTCAGGGGCTGTTCGCCGGAGCCGCCTGTCGGAATCGAACCGACGACCTAATCACGTCGGCTTTGCGTCTATCGCTTGATGCGCCCACTGGGCGAACGAGCCGCTGACCTGCGCAAACGCCGAGCGTGGGGGACGCCGCCATTCGGTGGTGACCGACGACGACCGACCAGTACCGACCGTTTCACCGGAGCTTGCGGCGGCGTCGAAGCCGAGCAAGCTCCATTCCTTTAGCTCACCGCGCCCTCCTCCTCGCCGGTCCCGTCGTCGTCGAAGACGTTTCAGGGGTCTTCTCAGATGACGGTGTAGGTCGGCCGGGCGCGTCGGTCCGCAGATAGACGTCGAGATCTCCCGACGATGGAGGTTCCTACGCCATCCATCCGAAAGACCTCGACGTGACCGACGCTACCCCGCCGGCCGGCTTCGGCCGCCCTGACCTGACCGCCTTCGCTCGACTCGACGGCCTCGGTCTGAGCGTGACCGGACAACGACTTGAACCGGATCGTGCGGTCCTCGCGTGCCGCGTGGTGGAACCAGATCAGTGGTGCCGACGGTGCGGCAGCGAAGGCGCTGCTCGTGACACCGTGATCCGGCGGTTGGCCCACGAGCCGCTGGGCTGGCGACCGACCGTGCTGGAAGTTGTAGTGCGCCGCTACCGCTGTGCCGACTGCGGACACGTGTGGCGCCAAGACACCAGCGCCGCGGCGGAGCCACGCGCGAAGCTCTCGCGCACCGGGCTGCGGTGGGCGCTGGAAGGGATCGTGGTCGCACACCTCACCGTCGCCCGTGTCGCCGAGGGACTCGGGGTCGCGTGGGACACCGCCAACAACGCGGTCCTGGCTGAAGGCAAGCGGCTGCTGATCAACGACCCCACGCGGTTTGAGGGCGTGAAGGTCATTGGCGTCGATGAGCACGTCTGGCGCCACACCAGGCGTGGCGACAAGTACGTCACCGTGATCATCGACCTCACCCCGGTCCGCGATGGCGCCGGCCCAGCAAGGCTGCTGGACATGGTCGAGGGCCGGTCGAAGGCGGCGTTCAAGACCTGGCTCGCCGACCGCGACGACGCCTTCCGTGACGCGGTCGAGGTGGTCGCGATGGACGGCTTCACCGGGTTCAAGACCGCCGCTGCAGAGGGGATCCCGGACGCGGTCACGGTGATGGATCCCTTCCACGTCGTGCGCCTGGCCGGTGACGCCCTCGACAGGTGCCGGCGCCGGGTCCAACTCGCGATCCACGGGCACCGTGGGTTCAGGGACGACCCGCTCTACAAGTCGCGGCGCACGCTGCACACCGGCGCGGACCTGCTCACCGACAAGCAGAGCGACAGGCTACGCGCGCTGTTCGTTGATGACGCTCACGTCGAGGTCGAGGTAACCTGGGGTGTCTACCAGCGCATGATCGCCGCCTATCGCCACGAGGACCGGCAACGTGGCCGCGAGCTCATGGAGAAGCTGATCACCGACCTCAGCGCCGGCGTCCCCAAGGTGCTCACCGAGCTCACCACCCTGGGCCGGACCCTGAAGAAGCGAGCCGTTGACGTGCTCGCCTACTTCGAACGACCCGGCACCAGCAACGGGCCGACCGAGGCGCTCAACGGACGGCTCGAACACCTGCGCGGCTCCGCACTCGGGTTCCGCAACCTGACCAACTACATCGCCCGAAGCCTGCTCGAGACCGGCGGCTTCATGTCCCGCGTCAAGTAGTTGGCAGGGATTTGATGGTTTGAAAGGTCGGGACGGTGGGGTCGGCCAAGCCCAGGTGTACCTCCTCTGACCGGTTCCAGGCGAGGGCCTCGTGCGGTCGGATCGTGTTGTACTCGATCCGGTAGTCCTCGGCGTGCTTGGCGAGCATGATCGCGTCGTCGATCTCGTCGAGGTAGAGCCGCTCGTACTTCAGCGTCCCGAATCCGCGTTCGCGTGAGCCGTTCTGCCCCGGGCTTCTGACCCTCGTGCGGACGTGTTGCAGCTCGGGGCGGGAGGTGATGAACGCCTCGAACCTGAACGAGCGGAACGGGCCGCCGTTGTCGGTCACGATCGTGACCACCGGTAATACCTCACCGGTCTCGGTGTCGACCCCGCAACGCTCGACCAGCGGGTGCCCGAACAGGGTCTCGTAGTCGGCCAGGGCGAGCTCGACGGCCTCGATCGCGTCGAACTGGTTCCCCGTCGGTGACAGGTGCCAACGGTGCTCGAACTTGGACCAGTAGTCCCGGCACCCCGCGATCCGCCAGGTCCCGCCGCTGGTGGTCTCGAACTCGGAGAAGTCGAGCTGCCACACCTGGTTCGGACCGGTCGGCTCCTCGGCGAACACGGCCTTGCGGCGCTCGGCGAGCTTGCGTCTCTCGCGCTGGTACTGATCAGGAAGGATCAACCCCTGATCGCGCAGCCGGCGCAGCACGGTCGCCTCGGAGACGACGTGACCGTCGTGGCGGACCATCGCCCAGATCTTGCGATGCCCCCACGCCGGGTGCTTCGCGGCATACTTGTCGATCAACGTTGCCGCGGCGTCCCGGGCAGGCCGCGGATGCGGCCGACGGACCGGTTCACCGACGCGCGCGCGTGACTGCCGGCGCCGCCAGGTCCGTTCAGGGATGTCGAAGATCCTGCACCACCTCGCGGTCGACATCCCGGCTTCGCGCCTGATCACCTCGAGGTCCTCGAAGGGCCCAACCGGCCCTCCGCGCTCTTCTTCCAAACCCGGATCTCGACCGCAGCCTCACCAAGCGCTTGCGTCAGCTCGACGACCTCGGCCTCAAGCTGCTCCTCACGGGACGTCGGCCCGTTCCGGCCGGTCGCCAGCGCGGTCTTGCCAGCCTCGAGGAACTCGGCCTTCCACCGGCCGATCGACTGCTCGCTGACCTTCTCGCGACGCGCCGCCTCGGCGATCGTGAGCTCACCAGCAAGCACGCTCAACACGATCCGAGTCTTCTTCTCGACCGGAATCGAAGGGGGTCTTCCCATAGATCAGATTCTCCTTCAGGACTGACTCAACAGCCCTGCCAAGAATCTTGACGCGCTACAACTCGACCCCGAAGGGTCTGCACGCAGTCGTCCCGGCCGACGCGGCCAAGGGCTTGCATCCCGGCGTGATCTTCGCGCTGCGAAACCTCAGCGGCGGAGAAGGAGCGCATCGGGGCCAACCGTTTGCATCCGCACTATTTGGTCTACCTCGGCGACGACGGCACAGTTCTATCCGACCACACCGAGGTCAAGAGCCTCCTCGATCTGCTCCGCGCCGGCTGCCGCCCCCACGAAGAACCAGTCATGGCAGCGACACGGTTTTTCAACACGGCCACCAACGAGGGTGCAGAGATGGGCGCGTACTCCGAGTTGCTGACCGAAGCCATCCAATCAATGGTCGACGTCACCGATGAACAAGACCTCGACAGCCTCTTCACCGACGGCGCCACGACCGCGCTCACCCAGACCATCAGTAGCTTGGATGACTTTGAACTGATCGCCTTCATTGCCGTCGTGGACAGGGGCGGTGATTCCTGGTGGTTGAACCTGTCGAAACCCACCTCTACCGCTGGCCGCCAGCGGCCAAGTACGGCCGCGTGATCCCGAAGGTGAAATTCTACGAACAGGCGACGCTCGGCGCGACCGTCAAGGACAAGTTCGTCTCTGACGTTTGTAGGATCACCTGGGCCTACAAGCTGGCTGAGTCCACGATCAACCTTTCGGTCAGCGCCGAGGTGCCAGAGATTCAGCCGCATTGCCCAGCACCGTGGCGGCGACGTCGTATCGCTCGCCTGCCTCGGCCATCCGGCACGACGCTCACCGGCCACTAGTCCTGGGCCGCGCCGAGGCGCGCCTCGGGCGTGAGGTCGGCGGCGAGACCGCCGCCGGTCGCAGCCCGGGCAAGAGCGCGACCCAGCGCAGGTGCCTGCTTGAACAGATTGTGACCGGCCACAAAAATGACAGAGCCTGCCTCCCACACGGCCACGCCGTCCTCGCTCCATGGGAGGTCGGTCACCCAGCAGTGAAGAAAGTCGCGCGGCTCTGGGTGGAGACCGGGCAGCGCCCGTGTCACGTATTCGCGCGCGCGTTCGTCCAGCGATCGAATCGCCGCAGGGTCGATGAACGTTCCGTCGTCGCGGACGCCGACGGTTTGGCTGAGTCCCACCGAATAACTGCTGTTGCCCGGTAGCGGCGTCGCGTACACGCCGACTTCGCCGAAGACGCCGCTGCTGTCCTGCAGGCACGCGACTCGTGCCGGGGCGGCGGCTTTCACGTCGAAGGTCAGCCGGACGTGTGCGGCAAGGCGAACCGGCAGCGACAGGCCGACGCTGCGGGCCAGGCGGGCGGTTTCGCGACCGGCGCACACGACCACCTTGGAGTAGACAGCCCGGTCGGTGACGCTGCGCACCTCGACCGTCCCATCGGCGCGGGGATCGATGGAGATCACCTCGCCGGTGGTGACGGCATCTGCGAGGGCACCCACGAGCGCCGTGATCGCCGCACGGGTGCGGATCGCGCCGCCCGACTCGTCGAGCACCGCCGGCCCCGAGTACCCAGCGAGCAGCGGCATTCGCTGGGCGAGCTCGGCTGCATCGATCTCCCGCGCTGCCACTCCACCGACCTGGTCGAGCACCCGCAGCCGCGCCAGCGCGCTTTCGCCGATCGCCACGACACCATCCGATGAGACCAGCTCGACGTCGAAGTGTTCGGCCCACTCATCCCATACGCCGCGGCTTTCGCGCGCGAAAGCGACGAGTCGCGGGTCGTCGTGGGCATGCCGGAAGATCCGCGACTCGCCTGCGGACTGACCCGTTCCGGGCAGACCGGCCTCGTACAAGCGCACCGGCACGCCCTGCTCCCGCAGCGCGTACGCCGTCGTCAGTTCCTGTCATCGCGGTTCCTCGATCTGTTAGGGATGTGCGATAGGCCGGATGTGCGATAGGCCGCAAGAGAAGGGGCCGCTGCCACGACGTCAACGGGCTGTGTCAGCCCGAAGTCACCGCGCGCAGCGACCCCTCATGTCGGGGTCAGTGCTCCCGGTCTGTGGTGTCAGGCGGGAAGTTTGGAGCCCAACACGTCGAGCTTCTCGATCGTCGGTTCGGAGAACAACGCACCGGTCTGCTCGCCGAGAGCTACCGCAACAGGGCCGGACAGGTGAGCGTCACGTCCGGCGTCATCGGGGAACACGTCGAAGATCCCGAAGGAGGAGGGCCCGAGGCGGATCGCGAACCACGCGGTGGTCGCCGGCTCGTCCTCAACAAGCGCACGGCCGCTGTCAAGGAACTCCTTCACGTCGTCCTCCTTGCCGGGCAACGCGTCAAACCTGACCAGCAATCCCTTGGTCACACTCATGACGTCTCCTCTTCCTTTGTCGTGGTGCCCGCGAGTTGGGACACGATCGCCTCGGAGAACGCCGGCAGGTCCTCCGGCGAGCGGCTGGTGATGAGATTCTTGTCGACCACGACCTCCTGGTCAACGACGTTCGCGCCGGCATTGCGCAGATCCGTGCGGATGCTCGGGAAGGACGTCAGGGTGCGACCGGTGGCCACGCCGGCCTCGATCAACGTCCACGGTCCGTGACAGATCGCCGCCACCGGCTTGCCGCTCTCGACGAAGTCGCGGACGAAGGAAACGGCGTCCTTGTCGACCCGGAGCTTGTCGGGGTTCACCGTGCCGCCGGGAAGCAGCAGGGCGTCGTAGTCGGCCACCGAGGCCTCAGCCACCAGCCCGTCGACGCCGAACGTCCCCGCCGGATCCAGGTCGTTCTTACGGGCCTGGATCTCGCCGTCGTGGATCGAGAGGACCTCGGTCTGAGCGCCGGCCCTGTCCAGTGCTTCGCGGGGTTGCTCGAGTTCGACGCGCTCGACCCCGTCCGCGGCGAGGATCGCGACTCTCTTGCCCTGCAGATCTGCTGCCATGTCAGTTTGTCTTCTTTCCGTCGGACATACCCGGCTTGATGACGACCTTGGTCCAGCCCTCGGACCTGGAGTCGAAGTTCCTGTAGGCGTCGGCGGCCTGGTCCAGCGAGATCTCGTGGGAGACGATCCAGGACGGCTTCGCCTTGCCGGCCGCGATCAGGTCACGCAGCCGGCGGTTGTACTTCTTGACCGGGCACTGACCGTTGCCCATGGTCTGTCCCTTGAACCAGTGGGTGCCGAAGTCGATGGCCGCCTTGCCCTGCTTGGCCAATTCGCCCTTGGCCCCCGGGTCCTGGGGGACGAACACGCCGACTGTGCCGATCCCGCCGGTAAAACGCACCGAGTTGATGAGCATGTTCAAGGTGGCAGCCGGGTCTTCGTTCCCCTGCGGGTCGTGGGCCTGGTAGCCCACGCACTCGCAGCCACGGTCGGCTCCGAGCCCCATGGTCTCGTCCAGCACAGCCTGCACGGGGTCGGTCTTGGAGTCGTCGATGGCGATCGCTCCGATCTGCTCGGCCAGCGCGAGCCGGTCGGGGTGGCGATCGACCACCATGACCTTCGCGGCGCCTTTGATCGTCGCGGACAGCGCAGCCATCAGACCCACCGGACCGGCTCCAGCGATCACGACGCTGTCGCCCGGGATCACGCCGGCCATCTCGGTGGCGTGGTAACCGGTGGGGAAGATGTCGGAGAGCATGACGTAGTCATTCTCCTTCTCCTCCGCGTCCTCGCCCAGGCGCAGTGCGTTGTGGTCGCCGAAGGGCACCCGGAGCAGCTCGGCCTGGCCGCCGCCGTACGGGCCCATGTCTGCGAACCCGTAGGCCGCACCGGCGGCAGACGGGTCAGGCTGGGTGGTGAGGCAGTAGTTGGTCAGCCCGCGTTCGCAGTTCTTGCAGAACCCGCACGAGATGTTGAACGGCAGCACGACCCGGTCGCCCACCTTGACCTTCTCCACGCCCTGACCGACCTCCACCACCTCCCCCATGTTCTCGTGACCGAACGTCCGGCCTTCCTCGAAGGAGGTCCGCCCCTCGTACATGTGCAGGTCCGAGCCGCAGATGTTGGTGGTTGTGATCTTGACCAGCACATCAGTGGGTCGCTCGATCTTCGCGTCCGGAACATCGGTGACTGCGACGTCTCGGGGTCCCTGATACACGACAGCCTTCATACGAATCTCCAATCGTTGTGTGGGCCTTTCGACCCCTCCACGCTCGCCGCCGACCAGCAGGAAGTCATGGGCACGCCAGGTCCAAACCCCGGGGCCCACTTGGGTCGAGTGCACAACTCGCTGCGTCGCGTGCACAGCGCAAGGGGTAGGATGGGCGCAACGCCGCCCCCGAGAGTTGACGAGGACCGATGAGCTCTCACGGACTCGGACTGGATCCCGCGATACATCAGTGCTGCAGGCACCGAGGTGTTGCCGCTCAGCGCGACGACCTGTCGGGTCCCTACGTCACAGAGGGATCCCGGGTGGGTCGGCGAGGGACCGCGAGATGAGTGTCTTGGAGCCTGCCTCGACCCGAACTGTCGCGGACATCGACGGGCTGGATCTGGAACATGCCCTCACCGGCCTCCATGAGTTGCTGGTGATGTCGCTGACGATGATGCAACGTCACGACGTGGACGGGGTCATCGACGTCCTGGCGCGTGGGGTCGAGTCGGTGACCGGCTGCCAGTTGGTTCACGTCACCTTCCAGCGGGACCGGGAGTGGATCACCCTGCCCCCCGGGGAGCCAACGAGACCGGCGGAACCGATCCCCCCAACCGGTGAACGGGTGTTCGTGCAGGGCCACGGCGACTCCTGGACGTCTACGACCTCTGTCACGGTCGCGAATGGCGTACCCGGCCAACTGGTCCTTCGCAGCTCCACCCGACCCGACCCCGAACAGCTGTTCGTCATCGAGCGTTTGGGCGACCTCCTCCGGGCGGCGCTGGCGGAGGCGGAGTTGCACGAGCGCGACCGCCGACGCGCCCGCGAACTCGAGGCAGCCAACAACGAGATGGCGCGCACCGTCGCGGTCCTGAAGCACCGGGAGGGGGTGCTTGAGGAGTTCGCCCGACTCGCCACGTCCGGGACTGAGCTCGACGTGGCCACCTCGCTGAGCCGGTTCACTGGCTCCACGGTCGTGCTGCGGGACAGATTCGGCCACGAGACGACCCGGATCACGGTTGCCGGCCGGTACCAACCGGTCCTCGAGCGAACCTCGCTCGAGGAGGTGATCGGCGGACGCCCCGAACTCGGCACGATCGAACTGGAGGTGCCATCGGACAAAGAGCAAGACGACGCATTGTTCGCTCTGCAATACGCCGGCGTCGCACTGGGGCTGCTGAGGGCTCATGCCGCAGCGATGAATGAACTGGAGAACGGCTTGAGTCGAGACCTCCTCGACGACCTTCTCGAAGGGCTCCCGAACGACGTTGCCGTGGACCGGGCATCCGCCCAGGGCCACGACCTTGGCGTTCCGCACGACTTGATCGTGTCCGCGTGGTCCTCCGACCGGGGTCAGCGCGGGCACGACCGCGACGTCGATCACCTCCGGAGGGCTTTGGCTCGTCAGCGGCTGCCCTGCTTGGTCGGCCGGAACCAGGGGCTGGTGGTCGCTCTCACCTATCGAGGTGTCGACATCGGCCGCTTGTTCGACGACTTGTCCCGCGGTTACGGCGACACCAACGGTGTGATCGCCAAGGGGGAGCCGTTCAACTCGCCGCAGCGAATCCCACGAGCCTATGAGCAAGCCCAACGAGCACTCAGGGCTCGCCAGCAGTCCCCCAAGCCGTATGGCTTCATCGCCTACGCCGACTTGGGAGTGGACCGGCTCCTTGCCCTTGACGCCAATGCCGACGAGGTCGAACGCCTCGTCAGTGACTGGCTCGGCGACCTGCTGAGCTACGACCGCCGCCACGGCACCGAACTCGTCCTCACCCTAGCGGCGTACCTCGACCACGGGGGCAAGTACGCCGACACGGCAGCAGCGCTCTCCATCCACCGCAACACACTGCGGTACCGACTCAGCCGCATCACCGAGATCTCGGGCCACGACCTCACCGACGTCGAGACGAAACTCAACCTCCACCTGGCCGCCCGTGCCTGGCGACTGCGCCGTGCCCCCGTCGGCGAGCCCCCGCGGGACACCGTCCGGAGCGGTACTCCCATTCCGTAGGTCCCAGACCAGGAGTATCTCGGCTCGCGCCCGGACACACCGCCTGGGCCGTCACGCAAAAACGCACGTGCTGCATCCCGTTCGCGGCGGAGCAGTCCTAGTGACGATGGCGCTCGGGGAGCGCGATAACTTGTCGTCGAGGACACCCGGAGCGACCGACAGGGGCAGGATGTGACCACCGACGCGATCGACGACTTCGTGCGTGTCCGCGGCGCCAACGAGCACAACCTGCGCAACATCGACGTGGACATCCCCCGCAACGTGATGGTGGCGTTCACCGGGATCTCTGGCTCGGGGAAGTCGTCGCTGGCCTTCGGCACGCTGTACGCCGAGGCGCAGCGCCGCTACTTCGAGTCGGTCGCGCCATACGCGCGCCGGCTGTTGCAGCAGGTCGGCGCCCCGCGCGTCCAGGAGATCACCGGCCTGCCGCCTGCGGTCGCGCTCCAGCAGCGCCGGGGCGCGGCCACCTCGCGCTCGTCGGTCGGCACCATCACCACGCTGTCCAACCTGCTGCGGATCCTCTACTCGCGGGCAGGCGACTACCCGGCCGGCGCCCAACACCTCGCGGCCGAGGCCTTCTCGCCCAACACCGTCGCTGGCGCGTGCCCGCGCTGCCACGGCCTGGGCGTCGTCCACGACGTCACCGAAGAGCTGCTCGTCCCGGACCCGTCACTGAGCATCCGCGACGGCGCGATCGCCGCCTGGCCGGGCGCGTGGCAGGGCGCCAACCTGCGCAGCATCGTGATGGGGCTCGGCATCGACGTCGACAAGCCGTGGCGCAGGCTCAGGAAGCGGGACCGCGACTGGCTGCTGTTCACCGACGAGCAGCCGTCGGTGATCATCGAGCCTGAACCAGGTCGCGTCGACCATGGCTACTACGGGAAGTTCTGGAGCGCGCGCAAGCACGTCATGCACGTGCTGGCAGATTCCACGAGCGAGCGGATGCGCGAGCGAGCCGGGCGGTTCGTGGAGGAAGCGCCCTGCCCGGACTGCCAGGGCAGTGGACTGCGGCCAGAGGCCCTCGCGGTGACCTTCCTCGGGTGTTCGATCGCCGAGGTCAACGACCTACCCTTCACAGCGCTGGTCGCGCTGCTGCGACCGGTCGCCGAGCTGCCCGAAGAGGCCGACGAGGTCGCGGTGCGGATCTGCGCTGACCTGGTCGCGCGCGGCGAGGTGCTTCTCGATCTGGGACTGGGCTATCTGAGCTTGGGACGGAGCTCGACGTCCCTGTCGGCCGGAGAGGCGCAGCGCCTGCGGATCGCCACCCAGCTGCGTTCGGGTCTATTCGGGGTCGTCTACGTCCTCGATGAGCCTTCCGCCGGCCTGCACCCGGCCGACGCGGAGCCGCTGCTGGATGTCCTGGACCGCCTCAAGGCGTCCGGCAACACGCTGTTCGTCGTGGAGCACGACCTCGACGTCGTACGCCGAGCAGACTGGGTCGTCGACATCGGCCCCGGTGCGGGCGAGGCCGGAGGCCGAGTGCTCCACAGCGGCCCTGTCGCGGGCCTCGAGGATGTCACGGAGTCGGCCACCAGCGCCTACCTGTTCGGTCGCGCCGAGCGGCTCGTGCACGACGCGCGCCCCCCGCAGGGCTGGCTGCGACTGGACGGAGCAAACAAGAACAACCTGCGCGACCTGTCCGTCGACATCCCGCTCTGCGTCCTGACCGCCGTCACCGGGGTGTCCGGCTCCGGCAAGTCGACCCTGGTCACCCAGGTCCTGGCCGAGGACCCGACTGCCCTTGAGTCGTTCGACCGGCTGATACTAGTCGACCAGCTCCCGATCGGCCGGACGCCGCGGTCCAACCTCGCGACGTACACGGGGATGTTCGACGCCGTGCGGAAGCTGTACGCCGCCACGGACGCGGCCCGGGCCCGCGGCTACGGCGCCGGCCGCTTCTCCTTCAACGTCCCCGAGGGCCGGTGCGAGACCTGTCAGGGCGAGGGTTTCGTCTCCGTCGAACTGCTCTTCCTGCCTGGCACCTACGCACCATGCCCGACGTGCCACGGCGATCGCTACAACTCCGAGACGCTCGAGATCACCTACCGGGACAAGAACATCGCGGAGGTCCTCGCACTGCCCGTCGACGATGCCGCGACGTTCCTCGCCGACGTGCCGGCCGCCGTACGCAGCCTTCGGACGCTGCGCGAGGTGGGCTTGGGCTATCTGCGACTGGGACAGCCTGCGACCGAGCTGAGCGGCGGTGAGGCACAACGCATCAAGCTCGCTACCGAGCTCCAGCGCGCGCACCGAGGCCATACGCTCTACCTGCTCGACGAACCCACCTCAGGACTGCACCCCGCCGACACCGCGCTCCTGCTGCGTCAGCTGCACCGGCTAGTCGACGCCGGCAACACGGTGGTTCTCGTCGAGCACAACCTCGACGCGATCGCCACAGCCGACTGGGTCATCGACCTCGGCCCGGGCGGAGGAGACGCCGGCGGTCGGGTCGTCGCGACAGGGACGCCGGCCGACATCGCGCACGCCGACGAAAGCGTGACCGCGCCGTACCTGGCACGGCGGCTCGAGCGGACATGATCCGGCTGCGGCCGCCGCTGAGCACGTCGTCAAGGATGGCGACATGACCGTCTACCTGGCATGGACCTCGGAAGACCTGACCGACCTGGCCGACCTGGAGGGGCCGTGGCATGAAGCGATGCTTCTTGCTTCGGGACTCATCGCCGTGGACAGCACTGAATCGCTGTCAGCCGTCTATCACGCCATCAAGTGGTCCCTGCGACGTGAGGCTTCGCTGATCGTGGTTCCGTTGCACCAGACGCCCAAGTCGCGGGGCATGGCCGCCGGAACTACTACCTGGTTGCGTGAGCGTGTCGCGCGTCAGACTTAGTGGCAGGACCCGTTGCTTGCGGGTCTGCCCTGCGAAGGAGTCTGATCGTTCATGGCAAGACCACCAGCCATCCCGGCTGAGGAGAAGACCAGGATCGTGTTGTCGGTCCTGGCCGGGGAGGTCACCGTCGCCGAGGCCGCCCGGCGGGCGAAGGCGTCCGAGCAGTCGGTGGGGAACTGGAAGCGGGCGTTCCTCGAGGCCGGCAAGACCGGCCTGGCCGCCGGGAAGTCGGGGCCCTCGACGCGTGAGCAGCAGTTGGAGGCCGAGGTTGCGGAGCTGACCCAGGCGCTGGGCGAGGCGCACCTGGAGGTTCGGGTGTGGAAGAAGTCCGCGGAGGGCCGGCTGGGCCCTTCGAGGACCTTGAAGCGCCCCAGGTTTGATGCCGCATCCTTTTGAGTTGGAAGGATGCGAACCATGAACCGCCCCAGGTTCGCTGCCGCTCCTATACGGGTTGCGGCTCTCGGTTGAGGGCCGCGTAGTGGGCTTGCTCGGACTCTGTTGGTGTCATCATCCCAAGAGAGCCGTGCAGGCGTCTGGTGTTGTACCAGTCGACCCATCCGGCGGTGGCGTACTCGACGTCGGCGATGGTCCGGTAGGGGCCGGTGTGGAAGACCGTGGTGCGGATGCACTCGGTCTTGAACAGGCCGATCACGCACTCCATCAGCGCGTTGTCATACGCATCAGCCACCGTCCCGATCGAGGGCAGGATGCCCTCGTCGGTGAGGTGGTCGGTGAACGCGATCGACGTGTACTGGCTGCCGGCGTCGGCGTGGCCGATCAGTTCACCGGGGATGACGGGGTGGCCTTCGCGGCCACGCTGCCACAGCGCCATCCGCAGCGGGACGTCGACCAGCTCGACGGCCTTGGTGGGCGCGATGTTCCAGGCGATGATCTTCTGGGCGAAGACGTCGAGGATGAACGCGACGTAGACGAACCCGGCCCACGTCCTGACATAGGTGAAGTCCAT
>NZ_VLNT01000025.1 GCF_007421815.1 Aeromicrobium piscarium
ACCCGGAAGTCAAGCCCTTCAGCGCCGATGGTACTGCACTGGAGACGGTGTGGGAGAGTAGGACGTCGCCGGACAAACATTAGCGCGAGGCCGCCCCAAACACACCTGGGGCGGCCTCGCCGCATTTGTGGACCTTTTCGCTCACGCTGCGGATATGCCGTGTTCCTCCTAAAATCGTGCCAAGCACGAGGGAGCGGAGGTTAGGGCATCGGCGCAGCGGACACGGCCTTGTCGATCACGGCAGCCGTGGTGCTTCTCTGTACCCTCGCCGGTCTCTGGCGCGCCGGGCGGGGTCCCACCGCCCGGGACCGGCTCACCGCCTTCGTGCTGCTCGGCACCACAGGTGCCGCACTGCTCGCCGTGCTCGGCAGCCTGACCGGCACCGCGGCTTTCCGGGACGCCGCCATCGCGGTCGTGGCCCTCGCCACCGTCGTCGCGCTCGTCTGGACCCAGCGGGCGGGCCGATGATCGTCCTGATGACCTTGCTCCTCGGCGTAGGAGCCCTCTTCATGATTGCGGGGACAGTGGGTCTCCTGCGTTTCCCCGACCTTCCGACGCGCCTGCACGCCGTCGCGAAGGCGGACAACCTCGGGCTCGGCTTCATCATCCTCGGCCTGATCGTCCACACCGTGTCGAACGGAGTCGGTGCGGGCGTGGTGGCCAAACTCCTGCTCATCTGGATCCTTGCCCTCATCGGCACGGCGGTGAACAGTCACCTGCTGGCGACACGCGAGGACGACGGATGAGTCTGGAGATCGGTGTCTTCGACGGACTCCTGCTGGCAGGTGTCGTCTTGTCAGCTGTAGTCGCCGTGCTGGTCCCGCGGCGCACGTCCGCGGTCGCGGTCTTTCTGGTGTTCGGGCTGCTGCTCGCTCTGCTGTGGGCTCGATTGGATGCCCCCGACATCGCTCTGGCGGAAGCCGTCCTCGGTGGCGGTGTCACCGGGGCGCTGCTGGTCGACGCCCTCGCCTCGAAGCAGGCAGAGGTGCCTCGACGCAGGTCGTGGGCGCTCGCCACCGGCATCATCGCCGGCATCATCGCCTTCCTGGGCATGGGATGGGTGGTCTCCCGGCTGTCGGAACCGTCGGGGCAGCTGCCTCTCCTCGTGGACGACCACATCGGGGGCAGCGGCGCCGAACATCCCGTCACGGCCGTGCTGCTGAACTTCCGCAGCTTCGACACGCTCTTGGAGATCGCCGTCGTGATGACGGCCGTCTTCGCGGCCACCGCCGTCAGCGATCGCTCCTGGACGCGGACTCTCTCGGCGTCCGGTGAGCTGCGGATCATCGCCGTGGTCCTGCTGCCCGTCGTCTCACTGCTGGCCGTGTGGATGCTGGTCGCCGGTACCACCCGGCCCGGAGGCGCCTTCCAAGCCGGAGCGATGGTGGGGGCCGGCCTCGTCATCGCCCACCTGACCGGAACTCGGCGCACCTCGACCCGAGGCCCGTGGGGCGATGCGCTGATAGTGCTGGGTCTCGTCGTGTTCATCCTGCTCGCGTTCTCGACGGCCGTCGGCGGCGCGGGGTGGCTGGTCCTGGGCGAGTCCTGGGCGTCGACGGCCATCCTCGCCGTCGAGGCGGTGCTGGCGGTCAGCATCGGGGTCGGCCTCGCGAGGATATTCCTCGCGAATCGGAGAGAACCAGGGGAGGCTCGGTGACCGTCGTCGACCTCGCCCTCATCGCCGGTCCCGCCATCGTGGTGATCGGACTCGTCGGCCATCTCCTGGTCGGTGACCTGCTGCGACGGATCGTCGCCCTGAACGTGGCCTCCGGTGGCGTCATGATGGTGCTGCTCGCCATCGCCGCCCGCGGTGAGGCCCCCGACCCGGTACCGCAGGCGCTCGTCCTGACCGGCATCGTCATCATGGCCGCGGTCACCGGCGTGGCGCTGGCCTTGGCGCGCCGCGTCGACGCGGTGACCGACGAGAGCGAGGGTCGATGAACTACCCCGCGCTCCTGCCCGCGCTCGTCCTCCTGCCGCTGCTCTTGGCGGCCGTGACGGCCCTGGTGCCTCGAGGATCGCGAAGGACCGCCGGCGCGGCGGCCGCCTCGACGACAGGGGCGCTCGGCATCGGCGTCGTCGCGTTGATCGGCGGGGGCAGCTGGGAGCTCGCGCTCGCGGGCTGGGAGGCGCCATTGGGGATCACCCTGCGCGCCGACGGCACCAGCACCGCGTTCCTGGCACTCGTCGCCGTGGTGGGGACGGCGGTGACGGTCTACGCCGCGGCCGAACCCAGCCTCGCCGGAGGCCCCGACTTCTGGCCCTTGTGGCTCGTCCTCTGGGCGGGCCTCAACGGCGTGGTCGTCGCCGGTGATCTGTTCACCATCTACGTGATGCTCGAGCTGGTGACCATCGCGGCCGTCGCGCTCGTGGCCCTCGGCGGCAGGTCGGCCGCCTCTCCCGCGCTGCGTTATCTCTTCGTGGGCGTCGTCGGGTCTCTGCTGTTCCTGCTGGCTGTTGCGCTCGTCTACGCCGAGACCGGCACCCTCGACCTGCCCCAGGCCACCGCGGCACTGGAGCCCGGCCCGGTCCTGACCTCGATCCTGGCGCTGACGCTCCTCGGCATGGGAACGAAGATGGCGCTGTTCCCCTTGCACGCCTGGCTGCCGGTCGCCCATCCGGCCGCTCCCGCGGCCGTGAGTGCGGTGCTCTCGGCGCTGGTCATCAAAGCCGGCGTGATCGTCCTGTGGCGGATCTGGTTCGGTATCGCCGATGGCACCGCGGCGGTGCAGGTCCTCGGCGTGGCGGCCGGTATCGCCGGGGCGGTTGCCGTCTTCTGGGGCGGGGCGATGGCGCTGCGGTCGTCCCGGCTGAAGCCGATCGTCGCCTACTCCACCGTCGCGCAGGTCGGATACTTCGCGATCGTGCTGTCGCTGGCCGACGGTTCCGCGGCCGGCTGGTCCGGGGGAGTGATCCTCGTGCTCGCCCATGGGCTGGCGAAGGCCGCGATGTTCCTCGCCGCGGGCACACTCGCCTTCGCCTACGGCACCGACCGACTGTCACGGCTCCACGGCGCGATCAGCCACACCCCGATGACCGTCGCCGCGCTGGCGATCGCCGGGATCAGCCTCGCCGGACTGCCTCCGACCTTCGGTTTCGTCGCCAAGTGGCAACTCCTGGTGGCAACGATCGAACAGGGAGAGTGGTGGTGGATCGGTGTGCTCCTGCTCGGTGGTCTGCTGACCTTCGGTTACACCGCCGCGATGGTCCGCGCCACCTTCAATCGCCCCGGTGACGACGAGGTGCCTGCCCCGTACCCGGTGCCCGCCATCCTGGCCGTGGTGCCGTTCATCCTCGCGATCGCCTCGGTGGCTTTCGGGGTGTTCTCGGCCGGACTCGTCGATCTCCTCGCCGAGGACCCGACGGCGAGGGGACGCCCATGACTCCCGAAGCCTCGGTCGACTACAGCATCGTCCCCCTGCTGATGCTGCTGACCTCGCTGATCCCGGCGGGGATCATCTTCTGCCTGCGCGAGGATCAGGTGCGGTGGCGTACGACCCTCAACCTGGCCGGTGCGCTGGCCAAGGTGGGCTTCGTCGTGGCTCTGATCCCGCCCGTCGTGGCCGGTGACAAGCTCCGCGCCTCGATGCCGTGGGTGCCGGGTGTGGACCTCGTGCTCGTCACGGATGCGTTCTCGCTCTTCTTCGTCGCGCTGTCGGCCGGGCTCTGGCTCGTGACGACGATCTACGCGATCGGATATCTGGAGGGCGCACCGAACCGCTCGCGCTTCTTCGGATTCTTCAGCCTGTGCGTGACCGCGACGACCGGTATCGCCCTGGCCGGCAATCTCATCACCTTCCTGCTGTTCTTCGAGATGCTGACGCTGGTGACCTACCCGCTGGTGGCGCATCGCGGGACGAAGGACGCACTCGACGGTGCTCGTACCTACCTGGCGTACACCTTGGGTGGCGGGGTCGTCCTGCTGGCGGGCGTCGTCTGGCTCACCGTGTTGGTGGGTCCGGTCGAGTTCACGGCCGGAGGTGTGGAAGCGGTGGCCGAGCTCGCCGCCGACCGACCGGGGGTCACCACAGCGATCGGCGCGCTGCTGCTCATCGGCATGTCCGTCAAAGCGGCCATCGTCCCACTGCACGGATGGTTGCCGGTGGCGATGGTGGCACCGGCGCCCGTCAGCGCACTGTTGCATGCGGTGGCCGTCGTCAAGGCGGGTGCCTTCGGCATCGTCCGGGTCGTCCACGACCTCTTCGGGCTGTCGGTCGCCGGCGACTTGGGACTACTGCCGGTCCTGGCGGCCTTCGCGGGATTCACCATCGTGTACGGATCGATCCGCGCTCTGGCACAAGACGACCTGAAGAAGCGACTCGCCTACTCGACGATCTCCCAGCTGTCCTATGTCGCCCTCGGGGCCGCTCTAGTGGCGCCGCTGGCGACCGCCGGAGCGCTCGTCCATATCGTCCACCAGGGGATGATGAAGATCACCCTGTTCTTCTGCGCCGGGCTCTTCGCCGAGGTGCAGGGCATCTCGAAGATCAGTCAGCTCACCGGGGTCGGCCGGCGGATGCCGCTGACGGCCGCCGCGTTCACGGTCGGGTCGCTCGGCATGATCGGACTGCCCCCGCTGGCCGGTTTCGTCTCCAAGTGGCCGCTGGCCCTCGGCGGACTGGACGCGGGCACCGCCTGGGTGCTGCCGGTGCTCATCGTGAGCACCCTGCTCAACGCGGCGTACTTCCTGCCCGTGGTCTACGCCCTCTGGCGCCCCGAACCCGATGAACAGGCGACCGCCGCATCGGCCGGTCCTCCTCGACGTCGTCTGGAAGCGCCTGCCGCCCTGCTGTGGCCGGCGGTCGTGACCGCTGCGATGGTGCTGTTCATGGGCGTCGCCGCGGGATGGACCTATTCGCCCTGGAGCCTGGCCGAGATGATCGCCGAGGGGAGCTACCGATGATCTGGTGGATCGCCGCGGGGTGGCCGCTGCTCCTGGTCGCCTCGCTCATGGCATCAGGAGTGGTCCCACGGAGCACGGCCGAGCGTCTGCGCGACCGAGTGTCGCGCTTCGGCTGGCTGGCCGTGGTGCCCGCCGGGATCCTGTGCGTGACGGCAGACTCCGAGACGGTCACCGTGGCCTGGATGCTGCTCGGCACGTCGGTGGCCCTCGATGACATCGCGCGTCCTCTACTCGCGATGGCGGTGGTGCTCTACGGTCTGGCGCTCTCCTTCATCCCGCGCTCCGGCACCGAGCGTCCAGCTCTGCTGTCCGGCTTGGTGATGGTGTGTTTCGTCGCCAATGCCGGCGTCTTCGTGGCCGCCGATCTGATCACCTTCTATCTGTGTTTCACCGTGATGAGCTTCGCCGGCTACGGGCTGGTGGTTCATTCCGGATCCGGATCGGCACGCCGTGCGGGTCGTATCTATCTGGTGATGACCGTCCTCGGCGAGGGGGCCGTCCTGTCGGCGATGGTACTGGTGGCGCGGGCCGGCGGCATGCGGCTCAACGAATCCGCCGCCGCGGTCGCGGCATCACCGGACCGCGATCTCATCATCGGGCTGCTCCTCGTGGGCTTCGGGGTGAAGGCCGGGACGGTGCCCCTGCACGTGTGGCTTCCGCTCGCCCACCCGGCGGCGCCCACGCCTGCCAGCGCGGTGCTCTCGGGAGCGATGATCAAGGCCGGCCTCGTGGGCTGGCTGCGGTTCCTGCCGTTCGGCGAGAGCGAGGTCGGTTGGGGCACCGCCTTCGTGGCGCTCGCGCTCCTCGGAGGCTTCCTGGCGGTACCTGTCGGGCTGCTGCAGGACGATCCGAAGGTCATCCTCGCGTACAGCAGCATCAGCCAGATGGGATTCCTGGCCGCCCTCGTGGGCGTCGCGCTGGCCATTCCCGAGGTCGCCCCGGCGTGCGCGATCGCGGCCGTCATCTATGCGGTCCACCACGGTCTTGCGAAAGGGGTGCTGTTCCTCGGCGTGCAGATGTGGGATGTGGAGCGCTGGCGACGCTGGCCCGTGGCGGTGCTGATGACCCTCGCCGGGCTCTCGGTCATCGGCGCGCCGCTGACGAGCGGCTACGTGGCGAAGTACGGAGCGAAGGAGGCCGTCGGTGCCGCCACCTTCCCGGCCTCCGGCGGGATCGCCCTGGCCGAGGTGCTCCCGTGGGTGGGTCTCGGATCGACCTTGCTGCTGGCACGGTTCGCGGTCGTGATGTGGCGGCGTGACCGAGCTCCGTCGCCCACGCCGGTCACCCGTGATACCGCGTGGGCGTCCGCCGCGGTCGTCCCGGTGGCCGCGGCGGGGTGGCTCGCGGCCTCCCACGAACCGCTCTCCAGCCGACCCGGTTGGTTCGACCCAGGGACGTGGTGGGCGCAAGGGTGGCCGCTGCTGGCGGGCCTCGCGCTCGCGGTGGCAGCGGCGCTGACCGCACGCCGGCCCCGCTGGAACGACTCGCGTATCGCCCACCCGCACGGGGACGTCGTTCCTCCCGGCGACGTGGTGACCCTCGAGGAGAGGCTCGTCAGGTCCGCAGGGAAGGGACTGCGCGCCATATTGCATCGGCTCGAACGCCTGGCGGCGGGAGTTCGGTCACGCCTCGCTCCGCCGGTCTCGCTGGTCGCGGCGGTGGGGCGGGTCCAGCGGTCGCTCGGTGCCTGGGAGGTCTCCGGGGCGGTGCTGCTCATCCTGATCGCCGTCGCCATCGGATGGGCCGCGGTGAACGGAGGCGCGACATGATCGGATCGGTCCTCGCACGCGCCGCGGTCGCGTCGCTCCTCTGGGTGGCGGTCGTGGAGGCGGATGGTGGCGTCCTCTCCTACGGGATGGTGGCCGTCCCGCTCGCGGTCGCGGTGAGCTATGTCCTCACGGGCCGTCCCGCTCGCGGGCGAGCGGGACGTTGGAAGCGCGGTCTCGCGTCGGTGCGGCTCGGCGGCTGGCTGCTCGGCCGCTCCGTGCTCGGGGGGATCGACGTCGCGCGCCGTGCCGTGCGGCCTTCCGGTGCCCGTGTCGATCCGTACTGGACGACCTATCGGACGAGCCTGCCCACCGAAGGCGCCCGTATCGCGCTCGTGTTCCTCATGAATCTCATCCCCGGCTCCTTGTCGGCGAGTCGCGACGGCGATCTGATCGAGGTCCACGTCATCGGCACCGACCTCGACGTGGAGGCAGCGCTGACCGCGCTCGAAAGCCGTATCGCGCGGGCCGCCTGGACTCCGTCCACAGCCGCGGATCCCTCCTGACCCCGTCCACAGATCGGGTGAGCCGCCTGGATCGGGCGGTCGGTTCGCCGGAGGGTTGGGCCATGAGCCAGAGTCCAGAGACCTCCGTCCCTCCCCACGACACCAACGAGGTGCACCTCACCGGCCGCCTCTCGTCCCCGCCGGCCGCGAGAGTGCTGCCGTCCGGCGACCAGATCGTGACCTTCCGACTGGTGGTGCGACGCAGCGCCAGGGCGCGCCGGCGATCGAGGCAGAGCGTCGACAGCTTCGAATGCACGGCATGGACCGCGGCCTTGCGACGGCGCGCTCTGCGCCTCGCCGCCGACGACCTCGTCGAGGTCCGGGGCGAGCTGCGGGCGCGCTTCGCTCGGGGACAGCACGGGCTGGTCGGCCGGGTGACGGTCGACCTGCAGAGCCTGACGAGGGCGCCGGTAGCCTCGTCGCCATGACATTGCGCTCGTCCCCAGGCCCTCTCGTCGACGATCACGATGCCGTGCTGCTCGACCTCGACGGAGTCGTCTATGTCTCCGACCACGCGGTCCCGGAGGCCGTCGAGGCGTTGACGAAGGCGGAGGCCGGGGGAGCGGCGCTGGCCTTCCTCACGAACAACGCCGCCCGGACCCCGCGGGCGGTGGCCGACCACCTGCGGAGACTGGGGCTGCCGGCCGACATCGAGGATGTCGTCACGTCGGCACAGGCCATCGCTCGGGTGATGGCCGATGAGCTCGAGACGGGCTCCCGGGTGCTCGTGTGCGGTGGCGAGGGGTTGCGCGAGGCCGTCCACGATGTCGGCCTGGTGCCGGTCTCGTCGGCCGATGAGACACCTGACGCCGTCGTGCAGGGCTACTTCCCCGAGATCGGCTGGCGCGATCTCGCCGAGGTCGCCTACGCCGTCGAGGCGGGTCTGCCCTGGTACGTCAGCAACACGGATCGCACGATCCCCACGGCACGGGGTATCGCCCCAGGCAACGGGTCCTTGGTGGAGGTCGTCCGCGTCGCGGCCTCGGCTGAACCGCGTGCCATCGCCGGCAAGCCCTACCTCCCGTTGTTCGAGGTCACGGTGGAGCGCATCCAGACCGAGCGTCCGCTGATGGTGGGCGACCGGCTCGACACGGATATCGCGGGGGCCCGCGCCGCCGACATCGCGTCGTTCGCCGTGCTCACCGGGGTCAGCGGCATCGCCGATCTCGTCGCGGCCACCGAGGACGAGCGTCCCGACTACGTCGCGGCCGATCTCCGCGGGCTCCACCAAGCCCATCCGCCGGTCGAGACCGATGGCGCCACCGCCACCTGCGGTGACGCGGTCGCCCGCTCTACCGATGGCCGGATCGCCCTGGATCGTCCCGCGGCCGATGTCGCGAGCCTGCGGGCCGTGGTCGGACTCGCCTGGCACCTCCGGGACACGGGTTCGGCGATTCCGTCCGTGGACAGTGGGACACTGGGCCTATGAGCGAGCTGAATGAGCGCAGCGAGGGCGGCGCGGAGAGGGAACCGGAGGGCGGTCCCGAGGAGGTCGTCGCGGGGGTCCTGCAGCAGCTCGACGATCTCGAGGACGTCACGATCGACGAACACCCGGCGCGCTTCGACGCCGTTCACGACGACCTGCGGCGCGTGCTGCGCGGCGAACCGGTCGCTCCGCCCTCATGAGCGAGCGAACGATGGGGTATCTCATGCCGGTCGTCGCCTATCGTGCTTCTTTTGAGGCGGTGGCGGCATGAGTGAGCGCAGCGAGCGAGCGATGGGGTATCTCATGCCGGTCGTCGCCTATCGTGCTTCTTTTGAGGCGGTGGCGGCATGAGCCGACGGGTGCGTCTCGATGCTGAGCTCGTGCGCCGGGGACTGGCCGGCTCTCGCGACCAGGCGGCCGGCCTGATCGCCGAGGGCGTGGTCAGCGTCGCCGGCGCCACGGCGAGCAAGCCCGCGACGCAGATCACCACGGACCAGCCGATCGTGATCGCGAAGGACACGGGTCCGCGCTATGCGTCGCGCGGCGCGTACAAGCTGCTCGGGGCCCTCGAGGTCTTCGAGCCCGCCGGCCTGGAGGTGAGCGGTCGTCGCGCGCTCGACGCCGGAGCCTCGACCGGCGGGTTCACCGATGTCCTCCTGCGCCGAGGGGTGCGCGAGGTCATCGCGGTCGATGTCGGCTACGGCCAGATGGTGTGGGCATTGCAGAGCGATGAGCGGGTCCACGTGCTGGATCGCACCAATGTCCGGACCCTCACCCGCGAACAGATCGACGGTCCCGTGGACCTCGTGGTCTCGGATCTGTCCTTCATCTCCCTGACGATCGTCATGCCGGCGCTCACCGCCGTCACCGAGTCTGCCGGCGACATCGTCCTGATGATCAAGCCGCAGTTCGAGGTCGGCCGCTCGAATCTCGGTAAGAACGGCGTGGTGCGTGACCCGGCCTTGCACGCCGGCGCGATCATGCAGGTGTGCACCAGCGCCCACGACCACGGATGGGGCACGCGGGCGCTCGCGCCCAGTCCCTTGCCGGGGCCGGCGGGTAACGTCGAGTACTTCTGCTGGCTGCGTTCGGATGCTCCACCACCGGACCCTGCCGATGCGGAGCGGGCCGTCGCGGCCGGGCCGCTGTCCCAACGAGGAGGAGCCTCGCGATGAGAAGTGTCCTGATCACCGTGCATACTGCGCGCCCCGATGCCGCGGCCGTCGCGGCGACCTTCGCGCGCGAGCTCCAGAAGGCGGGCATCGAGGTGCGGGTGATCGACAGCGAGTACGACGCGATTGCCGCCCAAGGCATCGAGGACCTCGTCGTCGTGGGCCCCGGCCCCGGGGCAGCGGCAGGATGCGACCTGGTAGTGGTGTTCGGTGGCGATGGCACGATCCTCAGAGCTGCGGAGATGTGCCGTGGCACCGGGGCCGCCGTCCTGGGCGTGAACCTCGGGCACGTCGGCTTCCTCGCCGAGGCCGATGTCGAGGACCTCCATGAGATCGCCGAGCGGGTGATCGCCGCGGACTTCGAGGTGGAGGAGCGGTTGACCGTCGACGTCTCGGTCACCGTCGGAGGTCGCGAGGTCGGCCGCAACTGGGCGTTGAACGAGGCGACGGTCGAGAAGGCCTCGCGCGAACGCATGATCGAGGCGGTCGTGGAGATCGACGGCCGCCCGGTGTCCCGGTGGGGGTGCGATGGCATCGTCTGCGCCACGCCCACCGGTTCGACCGCCTACAACTTCAGCGCGGGCGGGCCGATCGTCTGGCCCGAGGTGGCGGCGCTCCTGATGGTCCCCATCAGCGCTCACGCGCTCTTCGCGCGACCACTGGTCGTGTCCCCGGACTCCACCCTCGCGATCGAGATCGTCGGCGACACCCCGGCCGGCATCCTGTGGTGCGACGGACGCCGCGCCGCCGAGCTGCCGGTCGGGGCGCGCATCGAGGTGCGGCGCGGGGCCGAGCCGGTACGGCTCGCCCGCCTGCACACCGCGCCTTTCGCCGACCGGCTCGTCCGCAAGTTCGAGCTGCCGGTGGCCGGGTGGCGGGGAGCGGCCGAGCGACGCCGGGAGGCGATGTCCTGATGTGGAACTATCTGCGTTTGTCCTCGCTGGGCGTGATCGAGGAGGCCGAGCTCGAGCTCGGTCCGGGATTCTCGGTCATCACGGGCGAGACGGGAGCCGGCAAGACCATGGTGGTCACCGCGCTCGGGCTCCTCCGCGGCGAGCGCGCCGATTCCGGGCTGGTGCGGGTCGGGGCCGAGCGGGCTCGGGTCGAGGCCGGGGTCGGCGTACCCCAGGGCGCCGTGGCCGCCGGGCTCGTCGAGGACGCGGGCGGCGATGTCGATGACGGTGAGATCCTCCTGGGGCGTGTGCTCTCCGCCCAGGGCCGGTCGCGCGCGACCGCCGGCGGTGCGACCGTTCCCGCCACGGTTCTCACGCAGGTCGCCCGCGAGCTGGTGGCCGTGCACGGGCAGTCCGATCAACAGCGCCTGGTGCTGGCCGCGCAGCAGCGCGATGCCCTCGACCTGTACGCGGGAGCCGAGGCACGTGAGGCGCTGGCCGCCTACCAGGATGCCTACCGCCGCTGGCGTGAGGCACAGCGTTCGCTGGCGCAGCTGCGTGAGCACGCCGGGGAGCGGCTCCGCGAGCTGGAGATGCTCCAGCACGGTCTCGGTGAGATCGAGGAGGTCGACCCGGCACCCGGCGAGGACGAGGAGCTGGCGGCCGAGGAAGGGCGACTCGCGCACGCCGAATCGCTCATCGGGGCCGCCGCGTCCGCGGCGGAGGCGCTCTCGTCCGACGAGGGCGGAGTCGGCGTGATCATCGGGGCTGCCCACCAGCAGCTCGCGCATGCCGCGGGCCACGACGACCGACTCGACGGGCTCGCCGAACGACTGGCGAGCGCCGGGATCGAGGTAGCCGATATCGCCTCGGAACTGCAGCACTATGCGGCTGACATCGATCTCGACCCGGCCCGCCTGGCGGCTGTCCAAGAGCGTAGGGCTGCGATCACCGCGCTCGTCCGTCGCTACGGCCCGACCCTCGATGACGTCCTCGACTGGGCGAAGTCCGCTGCCGCCCGGGTTCCCGAGCTCGATGGCGATGATCGGCGGCTCGAGCAGCTGGAGGCCGAGATCGCCGCGCTCGGACCACAGGTCGGCGAGCTCGCCGAGCGGTTGCGTGCGGTGCGACGGTCGGCAGCCAGCACCTTCGCCGAACGGGTGCAGGCCGAGCTGGCGGAGCTGTCGATGCCCTCGGCACGTCTCGAGGTCACCGTGGAGCCCGCTGACGAACCCGCGTTGCATGGCGGCGATGTCGTCGAGTTCGGCTTCGCGGCCAACTCAGGTACGGCTCCGCGGCCGATGAGCAAGGGGGCGAGCGGGGGCGAGCTCTCGCGCCTGATGCTCGCCCTGGAGGTCGTCCTCGCCGACGAGCACACGGTGCCCACCCTCGTATTCGACGAGGTCGATGCCGGGATCGGCGGCAAAGCGGCGGTCGAGGTGGGACGGAGGCTGGCACGCCTCGCACGTCACGCCCAGGTCATCGCGGTCACGCACCTCCCGCAGGTGGCGGCATTCGCCGACGATCACTTCGTGGTCACCAAGTCCGATGACGGTGCTGTGACGGCCAGCAGCGTGCGGCGGCTCACGCCCGACGAGCGGGTCGACGAGCTCGCCCGGATGCTCGCGGGACTGGACGACTCGCGTGCCGCGCAGGAGCATGCGCGCGAGC
This sequence comes from Aeromicrobium piscarium, assembly GCF_007421815.1. Taxonomy (GTDB): domain Bacteria; phylum Actinomycetota; class Actinomycetes; order Propionibacteriales; family Nocardioidaceae; genus Aeromicrobium; species Aeromicrobium piscarium. The sequence goes on from NZ_VLNT01000025.1 coordinate 12,338, forward strand.
TCCTCGACCTCGCCGGCCACTGACCCCCCCGGTGGTCGAGTAGCCGCGAGGGACGAGCGGCGATGGAGCCAGCGCATCAGGGGGCATAGCCGCGCTGGAGCGAGGCCATGTGGGGTGGTTTCGATACGGTCGCTCGCATGGAGCCAGCGCATCAAGGGCGTAGCCGCGCTGGAAGCGAGCTTCCTACTCAACCACCGATCCCTCACCTCGGTGGCCGAGTAGCTCAAGGCCGTCGCGGCTTGACGGTTGGGTCACAGTGCAATGGCTCGTCGTGCCTCCGCGATCTGGGGGCCCTGGCGTGTCAGCATGGAAGGCGCTATGGCTCTTCTCAAACGCAATCGCGTGGTCGACCCGGACGCGCCGGGTGTGCGCGGACCGGCACGCATCGCGCGTCAGTCCTCGGACTTCGCCGGCGTCCGCGCCGGTGACGTCGTGGTCATCGACCTCCCCGACCTGGAGGTTCAAGACGCCGAGGTGCTCGTCGCGCGCGAGGTCGCCGCCGTCGTCAACGTCGCCCCGTCCTCCACCGGCCGGTACCCCAATCTCGGCCCCCAGGTGCTCACCAGCGCCGGCATCCACCTCGTGGACGATGTCGGCGAGGGGCTGTTCGCCCGGCTGCGCAGCGGCGAACAGGTCCGCGTCGAGGGATCGGCGGTCTTCCGCGGCGAGGAACTGCTCGCCACGGGTATCGAGATGACCGGAGAACGGATCTCCGAGGGGCTCACCCAGGCCTCGACCGAGCTCTCCAACCGGCTCGACTCGGTCACCGCCAACGCTTCGGACCAGCTGCGTCGCGAGCGGGCGATGCTCTTCGAGGGCGCGCGCATCCCGCGCTTGCAGCAGTCCGGCCGTGGGCGGGCCGCGGTGATCGTGGCCGACACCTTCGATGTCGAGGACGACCTCAAGGGCATGCGCCGCTTCATCCGCGACAACGACCCGCTCCTGATCGGCGTCGGCAAGGGCGGTGACGTGATCGCGGGGCTCGGTCTGGTCCCGCACGTCGTCATCGGCACGGACGAGCAACTGACCAACAGCTCGATCGACAAGGCCCGCGAGGCCGTGGTGGTCTCACCGGCCGGTCGGCTGGACCATCCCGAACGGTTCGAGCAGCACGGCACCAATGCCATGGTGTTCGCCGCCAGCGGGGCCAGTGAGGATCTCGCTATCCTGCTCGCCGACCACAACGATGCCGATGTCATCGTGCTGGCCGGCGCCCCGCCGACACTCGTGGCCCTGCTGGAGCGCGACACCGCCGATGTCGGCAGTGCATTCGTGGCCCGGCTCAAGGCCGGCACCAAGGTCGTCGACGCGAAGGCCGTGCGGTTCTTCGCGGTGCAGCGACTCACCTGGCTCGTGCCGTTCCTCCTCCTGCTCGCCGGCGTCGTCGCGGTGATCGCGGCGGTGCTCACCACCCCCGCCGGCCAGGTCTGGTGGACGGACCTGCGTGATCTCGTCGGCAGCGGCATCTCCTGGATCGAAGGACTCTTCTCGTGATCAACCTGCGGTACCACCTCGTCTCCTTGGCGGCCGTGCTCTTCTCGCTCGCCGCCGGCATCGCCATCGGCGCCGGACTCCTCGACGACGCCGGCGCCAGCATCTCCAACAATCAGAGCCGGCAACAGGACATCTCCCCGGCCGTCGCCGGATTCGATGCCGCCTACGCCGAGAACACCGGCCCGGACCTGATCCGCGACTCGCTGAGCGATGAGAGCGTGGTCGTCTTCACCACGCCGGGGGCCCAGGACGCCCAGGTCACCGGCATCGTGGAGAACCTGCAGACCGCCGGCGCTCAGGTCACCGGACAGGTGGCGCTGACCTCCAAGCTGCTGGCGCCCGCCAATCGACAGTTCTCCGAGGGAGTCGCCAACCAGTCCGGTGGTGACGCCGTGACCGGCGAGAGCGCCTACCAGCGGATCGGATCGGCCCTCGCGCGCGCCTATCTCGGCACCGAGACCGCCGAGGCCGACCAGGATGCCCGTACGATCCGTTCCGCCTTCGTGCAGGGCGAGCTGCTGGATCAGACCACCGAACCGGAACAGACGGCGACGCTCGCGGTGATCGTCACCGGCCCGGCCTCCCCGGACGATGCCGACTACGGCGCGGTGGTCGCCCAGCTGGCCCCCGCGCTGGACGATGCGAGCTCGGGCGTCCTCGTCACCGGACCGGTCTCGTCGTCGGAGGATCGGGGCATCGTCGGCCGGGTCCGTGCCGCGGACGGCACGCAGGACATCTCGACCTTCGATGTGACCGATTCGGCCACGGGACGGATCATGGCCGTCGCCGCGCTGGCTCGCGAGGCCGAGGGCAACCCCGGCGCCTGGGGCACCTCCCGTGCCGCCGACGGGCCCATCCCGTAGACCGCGAGTAACGACGCAGGGGCCGTTCCGGACATGCACCGGAGCGGCCCCTGTGTCGTTCACGTGTCGGCGCGGGGCTCCAGGTAGGGGGTCAGGTAGCGCTCGGTCAGCACCTTGAGTTCCTCGAGCATCCCGAGATCCGGGGGAGTGGACATGAAGGCCCGGTCGAGCAGATGGGTGATCGTGGTGACGGTCACCAGGGCGATCCGCTGGAGATCGGCATCGGAGTCGACCTGAGGACGCTCGGAGAAGGCCCGCGCCAGTGCCTGTGAGGCCAGCTCGGTCGACCGGTCGTCGAGGGCCTGGAGCTCGGGGCTCAGCACCAGTGCGCGCCGCAGGATGATGCCGGCCGGCCACTCCACGCGGAACGAGGCCATCCGGTCGATGATGTCGCTCATCCAGCCGCGCCAGTCCTCGGCATCGCGGAGCCGCTCGGTCGCGCTCAACACGGCATCGCTGCGCTCGGTCTCGAAGCTCTCGAAGAGGTCGACGATGATCGAGTGCTTGTCGGGGAAGTAGCCGTACAGGGTGGAGATGTTGACCCCGGCGCGGTCGGCGATCGCATTGGTGTTCAGCCCGTCCAGGCCTTCGTCGACGAGCAGGTCGACGGCCGCCTGGCGGATGCGCGCCACGGTCTGTCGCGAGCGGCTCTGACGCGGCTCACGACGACGGGGGGCGATTCGGTCGCTCATCACTCTCCTGGGGCTCGCCGGTGTCCTCGATCATGGCACAGGCAAAGTTCAAGTAAATACTTGGATACTCTTGACGATGGGCGTGATCGGTGCCACAGTTCAATCCAAGTAACTACTTGTATTTGAATCTGGAGACAGCATGACTCTTCCCGCACCGTCGGACCTCATCGGACGCAGCCACGTCTCGGACTGGCTCGAGATCGACGCCGAGCATCTCGCGGCGTTCTCGCGCGGGAGCTACCTCGAGCCCGACCGGGTCGACCTGACCATCAGCCAGAACAATGCCTTCGGTCCGACCCTCGTCGACGGCTTCCTGTTGCTCAGCCTGCTGGTCTACTTCGACTTCTCCGAACCCTTCGTCTCGATCGAGGGCGGTTACGGGCTGAACTACGGCACCGACCGGGTGCGGTTCACCACGCCGGTATTCGTCGGCGATCGCGTGCGACTGAAGCGCACCGTCCTCGAGGCCGAGGTCAAGACCCCCACCCGCACCCTCGTCACGCTCGACACCGAGCTGGAGCTCGAGAAGAGCGGCGATACCGCCATGTACGCGCGCTGGCTCTACCTGCTCATCGACCGCAAGGCCGAGGAAGCGAGCGACGCTCAGTGAACACCGGAACCGACGACGTGACGGTGCTGCCGCGCGTCGTCGACTATGTGCTCCGGCATAGCCGTGAACACCCCGGTCGCACCGCGCTGATCGGCCCCGATGACGAGCGTGTCTCCTATGCCGAGCTCGCCGAGCTGGTCCGCCGACACGCCCGCGCGCTCTGGGCGACCGGTGTGCGGCCCGGTGACCGGGTGGCGCTGATGGCCGCGCCGCGTCCGGAGTTCGTGGTCTCCTATCTCGCAACCACCGCGATCGGAGCGATCTGGCTGGGGCTGAACCCCCGGTACAGCGCCCGCGAGCTCGCCTATGTGCTCGCGGACGCCGCTCCGGTGCTGGTGCTGACTACGCTTCCGGCCACGGAACGCGAAGCACTGGACGAGGCCGCCGAGGGACTCATCGCGCGTCCGATCGCCGACATCGGTTCCGCCGAGCGACTGCGGGCCTTCGATGAGGACTCCCTCACCGGCACGGGGGACGAGATCGCCGTGGAGGCCACCGAGGCCTCGAAACTCGTCGACACCCAGGATCCCGCGATCATCGTCTACACCTCGGGCAGTACCGGCAAGCCCAAGGGCGCGCTCATCCGCCACTCGGGCCTCGTCCGCCTCGGGGTGGTCGAAGGTGAGACGTGGAAGCTCCGCGAACCGGTGGTGCTCTGCAATCTGCCGATCAACCACATCGGCTGCGTCGGCGATCTGGTCGGCGTGCCGCTGGTCACCGGCGCCACCTTGGTGCTGCGCGAGTCCTTCGATGCCGCGGAGGTGATCCGCGATGTCGAGGAGCTGCGGATCTCGGCGCTGTTTCAGATCCCCACGCAGCTGCAGCGGATCAGCGCGCACCCGGACTTCCGAACGCGGGACCTCTCCTCGCTGGAGCTGGTCGGCTGGGGCGGGTCGCCACTGCCGCGGGCCTCCTTGCAGGCCTACCGCGCACGGGGCGTCCGTCTGGTCTCGACCTACGGTCTCACTGAAGCGACCAGCTCGGTCACCTACTCCGATCCGGATGCCAGCGATGACGACCTGTTGACCACGGTCGGACGCCCCGACCCGGGCATGGAGGTGCGCCTGCTCGGCGAGGACGGCGAGTGGACCGAGGGCGAGGGGGAGGTCTGCGTCCGGAACCGCACGGTGATGGCGGGCTACCTCAACCGGCCTGAGGCCACCGACGAGGCGTTCACCGCCGACGGTTGGCTGCGCACGGGCGATGTCGGGCGGCTGCGCGAGGACGGGAACCTCGTCCTCGTCGGCCGCACGAAGGACATGTACAAGTCCGGCGGCTACAACATCTACCCGCGTGAGATCGAGCAGGTCCTCGAGGACCTGAAGGATGTCGAGCTGGCCGCGGTGGTCGCTCGACCGGACCCCGACTTCCACGAGGTCGGCGTCGCTTACGTCCAGGTGGCCGAAGGATCCGCGCTCGATGACGAGGCGCTGCGTTCCTGGTGCCGCGAACGGCTCGCCAATTTCAAGGTGCCCAAGGAGTTCGTCGTCCTCGACGAGCTCCCCCTCCTTCCGGTCGGAAAGGTCGACAAGAACGCGCTGCGGGCGCGTCATCACTCCACAGGAAAAACTCATGTCTGAACTACGCAAGACCATCAGCCCGCTGGCTCTGGTGGCGATCGGCGCCGCCGGGGTCATCGGCTCAAGCTGGCTCTACCTCGGCAGCACCTTCTTCCACGAGTTCGGTGCCGGCGGCACCATCCTCGGCATGCTGCTGGCGACGGCCCTCGCGGCGTGTATCGCGATCGCCTACAGCAATCTCGCCGCGCGGCTGCCACGTGCCGGCGGCGAGGTCGTGTACTCGGTCGTGGGCGGTAACCGGCTGCTCGGCTTCATCGTCGGTTGGCTGCTCATCGGCACGTACGCCGGAACGGTCGCCTTCTACGTCACGGCCACCGGCCGCCTGCTCAGCACCGCCTGGCCGTCGCTCAACACCGTGCCGCTCTATGAGATCGGCGGTGAGACGATCTACCTGCCGGTGCTGGCGATCGGCGTGGTGCTCACTCTGGTGATGCTCGCGCTGAACTGGAACGGCGTGGAGTTCAGCGCTCGCACCCAGCTGATCCTCTTCGGCATCATGGTCGTCCTCGCCGTGGCGGTCGTGGTCGCCGGATTCGGCAGCGGCTCGGCCTCGAACTTCTTCCCGATGTTCGACGCGGACGCGGACAGCTCGCCGATCGCGAACGTCCTCGGCTTCGTGCTGCCGGCCTTCGGCTTCCTCATCGGCTTCGGCGTCGTCGCGATCATGGCCGAGGAGGCCAAGGCGACCCCGCGCCAGATCGGCCGCATCGTCGTGATCTCGGTGCTGCTCGCCGGCGGCTTCTACGCCATCGTGCTCGCCGCCACCGCCTGGGTCATCCCGTGGCAGGACACCGCAGCGCTGACCAATGGCACGATCGAGGCCTTCGATGTCGCGGGCATGCCGCTCATCTCGACCGTCGCCTTCGTCATCGGCGTCCTGGGCATCGTCACCACCTTCATCGCGGTGTTCGCGGCCTCGTCGCGGTTGATGTTCGCGCTGGCGCGTATCGAGCTGTTCCCGCCGGTCTTCGGCAAGGTCGACGAGCGCACCGGCTCCCCGCGTGCGGCGCTCGTCCTGACCGCGGTGATCGGCCTGGCACTCGGCTCGCTCGGCCCGGGCGCGCTGGTGTGGTTCCTCAACACCGGCGGCGTCTACATCGGCATCGTCTGGGCGGTCACGGTCGTCATCATGTTCCGCATCCGCCGGATGACCGGCGGCGGTGGCTCGATCGTGTCGACGGTGCTGCCGGTCATCGGCGCGGTGGCCGCGGTCGGCGTCGTCCTCGCCGCGCTGATCCCCGCCAGCCCGCTGTCCCTGCGCTGGCCGGGGGAGTATCTGATCGTCATCGCGTGGGTCGCACTCGGGCTGGTGCTGTATCTGCTGTCGCCGCGCACGATGAGCCGCGAGGAATCGCTGCGGGCCCTGCTCGGCGAGTACTACGACTCGGTCTTCGGCGGCGGCGAGCGCCGCGCCGATCGTCCCGAGGTCGAGAGCGAGCGCAGCTAGAGCTGGCCCGCCCCTAGACGGCTACTCGACCACCGAGCCATCCCTCGGTGGTCGAGTAGCCTTGCCCGTTCACGGTAGGGGCTCCTCGTCCGTTACGCCTGCCAAGACCCTGTCCTTCGGCGGTCGAGCGAGCCGGGGTGGCCCCCGACACGCCCAGCGCGATTCGGTCGTGGGCGGCTTTCTTGCTAGGCTGGAATCCCGTGGAGCTCACACGTCAGGGGTTCTGCACCACCTTCGATCCACGGGAGTCACCTTGGCAGGTAGCGCGGTCACCAAGCACGTATTCGTCACGGGGGGCGTCGCGTCGTCACTGGGCAAGGGGCTGACCGCCTCGAGCCTCGGCCGTCTGCTCAAGTCGCGGGGTCTGCGGGTCACGATGCAGAAGCTCGACCCCTACCTCAACGTCGATCCCGGCACGATGAACCCGTTCCAGCACGGTGAGGTCTTCGTGACCGACGACGGCGCCGAGACCGATCTCGACATCGGCCACTACGAGCGCTTCCTCGACGAGGACCTCGTCGGCCGCGCCAATGTGACCACCGGCCAGGTCTACTCCGAGGTCATCGCCCGGGAGCGCCGCGGCGACTACCTCGGCGACACCGTGCAGGTGATCCCGCACATCACCAATGAGATCAAGGACCGCATGCTCTCGATGGGCGGCGACGATGTCGACGTCGTGATCCACGAGATCGGCGGCACCGTCGGCGATATCGAGAGCCAGCCCTTCCTGGAGTCCGCGCGCCAGGTGCGCCACGAGATCGGCCGCGACAACGCCTTCTTCCTGCACGTCTCGCTCGTGCCCTACATCGGTCCGTCGGGCGAGCTCAAGACCAAGCCGACCCAGCACTCGGTGGCCGCGCTGCGCTCGATCGGCATCCAGCCCGATGCCATCGTGTGCCGCTCGGACCGCCCCATCCCGCAGAGCGTCAAGCGCAAGATCTCGCTCATGTGCGATGTCGACGAGGAGGCCGTGGTCACCGCGAGCGACGCCCCCTCGATCTACGACATCCCCAAGGTCGTGCACGGCGAGGGACTCGACGCCTATGTCGTGCGCCGCCTCGACCTGCCCTTCCGCGACGTGGAGTGGACCGAGTGGGACGAGCTGCTCCGCCGGGTGCACGAGCCTTCCGAGGAGGTCACCATCGCGTTGGTCGGCAAGTACGTCGACTTGCCCGATGCGTACCTGTCGGTAGCCGAGGCGCTGCGCGCCGGCGGTTTCGCCAAGGACGCGCGGGTCAACCTGCGCTGGGTCCCCTCCGACGAGTGCGCCACCGAGGCCGGCGCGGCCCAGCACCTCAGCGATGTCGACGGCATCTGCGTGCCCGGGGGCTTCGGCGTGCGCGGTATCGAGGGCAAGATCGGCGCATTGACCTACGCGCGCGAACGTCGTATCCCGACGCTCGGCCTGTGTCTCGGCTTGCAGTGCATGGTGATCGAATACGCCCGCGCCAAGGCGGGGATCGCCGACGCGTCGTCCTCGGAGTTCGATCCGCAGACCGAGCATCCGGTGGTGGCCACGATGGCCGAGCAGGAGGCCTTCGTCGAGGGCGACGGCGACCTCGGCGGCACGATGCGCCTGGGCCTGTACCCGGCAGCGCTCACCCCCGGCAGCATCGTCGCCGAGACCTACGGCAGCGAGCAGATCGGTGAGCGCCACCGCCATCGCTACGAGGTCAACAACGCCTACCGCGGTCAGCTGGAGGACGCCGGCCTCGTGTTCAGCGGCACGTCCCCGGACGGCAAGCTCGTCGAGTTCGTGGAGCTGTCGCGCGAGGAGCATCCGTTCTACGTCGCCACACAGGCCCACCCCGAGCTGCGCTCGCGTCCCACACGCCCGCACCCGCTGTTCGCCGGGCTCGTCGGCGCCGCCCTCGCCCGCAAGCTGGAGATGCGGTTGGCATGAGCGGGAGTGAGGGGCAGGCACATCCGCGACTGCCGGGGACACTGGCCGAGCGGGTGGCCGATCAGGACGCGAGATGGCCGGTCTCGAAGGTCGAGACGGCCTTCGAGAATCCCTATCTCGGCGTCTCGCTCGATACGATCGTCGATCCTGCCGGGCAGGAGCACACCCGCGTGGTCGTGCGTCCGCACGGCGCCGTGGCCGTCCTGGCGTTGGATGAGGACGATCGGGTGCTGCTGGTCGAGCAGTACCGTCATCCGGTCGGTCAGCGCCTGATCGAGATCCCCGCCGGCACCCTCGATATCGAGGGGGAGCACCCTGCCGAGGCGGCGGCCCGGGAGCTGGGCGAGGAGGCGGACATCCACGCCGCGCACTGGCAGCCGCTGCTGGAGATGGCGGCCACGCCCGGATATTCCAGCGAGCGCTGGATGGCCTATCTGGCCACGGAGCTGACCGCCGTGCCGGAGGCCGAGCGCACACGGCGCGAGGCCGAGGAGGCCGACATGTGGCAGTGGTGGGTGCCGTTCGCGCGGGCGGTGGATCTCGTCCTGGACGGCAGGATCACCGACGCTTTGACGGTGGGGGCGATCCTGGCGGCGCAGGTCCGGCGGTCCCGGTGACCATCGAGCGTGCGGTCGCGGACTATCTCGCGCATCTGGGCATCGAGCGCGGTCTCGCCGACAACACGCTCCAGTCGTATCGACGCGACCTCCGTCGCTACGGGAGCTTCCTGGAGTCGGTGGGGCGCACAGATCCGGGGCAGATCACGGTCCAGGATGTCGCGGACTTCACCGCCGCCCTGCGCATGGGCGACGACGAGCACCGTCCACTCGGCACGTCGAGCGTCGCTCGCACGGTCGTCGCGATCAGAGGCTTCCACCGCTTCCTGCTCAGGGAGGGGCTCGTCGCGGTCGACGTCACCGACGATGTCAAGCCGCCGCGACCCACCTCGCGACTCCCCAAGGCGCTGCCGCTCGACGAGATCGAGGCGATCATCTCGGCCGCCGGGAGTCCCGGCACCGCGCTCGCCAAGCGTGACCGGGCGCTGCTGGAACTGCTGTACGGCACGGGTGCGCGCATCTCCGAGGCGGTGGGCCTGGATGTGGACGATCTGGACCTCGAGAACGGCTCCGCGCTGCTGCGGGGCAAGGGCTCCAAGCAACGCATCGTGCCGGTCGGCAGCTATGCGGTGGAGGCCGTCGGCGACTACCTCACGACCGGGCGTCCCGCGCTCGCCAATGGCACCAGCCACGGCCTGTTCCTCAACGCCCGCGGCGGCCGGCTCTCGCGGCAGAGCGCCTGGACGGTGCTCAGCAGGGCCGCCCAGCGCGCCGGGATCGCCGCCGAGAAGGTCTCCCCGCACACCTTCCGGCACTCCTTCGCCACCCATCTGCTCGACGGCGGAGCGGACGTCCGCGTGGTGCAGGAGCTCCTCGGCCACGCCTCGGTCACCACGACCCAGATCTACACGCTCGTGACCGTCGAGAAGCTGCGCGAGGTCTACGCGACGGCTCATCCACGGGCGCGGTGACGGGGCGTAGAGTGGCGCTCGTGAGTAGCAACAAGTCGACACTCGAAGGACGCCGATGAGCACGCCCGAGACCGGCCCGACCGGGCGCCCCATGCCGGTGCTCGACGCGCCCGGCCCGCGTGCCGGCAACGGTCCCGCGCAGATCATCGCGATGTGCAATCAGAAGGGCGGTGTCGGCAAGACCACCACGACGATCAACCTCGGGGCGGCGCTCGTCGAGGACGGTCGCCGCGTGCTGCTGGTCGACTTCGACCCGCAGGGCTCCATGACCGTCGGTCTCGGCTACAACGCCCATGAGATCGAGCAGAGCGTCTATCACGCGCTGATGGACCGCGAACTCTCGCTCAAGGACGTCATCGTCCCGACGTCCACCGACGGTCTCGACCTCGTGCCGGCCAATATCGACCTGTCGGCAGCGGAGATGCGGCTGGTCACCGAGGTGGGGCGTGAGCAGGCGCTGGCGCGCGTGCTGCGCGATGTCGCCAATGACTACGACATCATCCTCATCGACTGCCAGCCGTCGCTCGGACTGCTCACCGTCAACGCGCTCACCGCCGCCCACGGCGTCATCATCCCGCTCGAATGCGAGTACTTCGCGCTGCGCGGCGTGGCGTTGCTGACGGAGACCATCGACAAGGTGCGTGAGCGCACCAACTTCGACCTGCGCATCATCGGCCTGCTCGGCACGATGTACGACAGCCGCACGCTCCATGGCCGCGAGGTGCTGCGGACGCTGGTGGACGGCTGGGGCGATCTGGTCTTCCACACGGTCATCCGACGCACCGTCAAGTTCTCGGACTCCACGGTGGCCGGCGAGCCGATCACGGCCTATGCCCCCACGTCCCGTGGTGCCGACTCCTACCGTCAGCTCGCACGTGAGGTGCTGCAGCGATGCCCCGACGCGTGAACCTGCCCGGCGCGGACGAACTGTTCCGCGCCACGGCTCCCCGGCCGGCCGCGACTCCCGCGCCGGAGGTCGCCGAACCCGAGTCGCCCAACCCCGATCAGCACCGTGCGAGCGGCCGGGTCAAGCACGACGAGAAGATGACGGTCTACCTCACCAGCGAGGAGCTGATCGCTCTCGAGCAGGCCCGGATCCAGCTGCGTGCCGAGCTCGGTCGCAAGATCGACCGCGGCCGGCTCGTACGTGCCGCCATGGCGCTCGCCCTGGAGGATATCGCCGTACGCGGCAGTGACAGCGATATCGCGCGGAGACTGGCCGACTCGTGAGCGAGCGAAGCGAGCGAACCAGGGGAAGCCTCACGAGGCCGTCCGCTCATACTCGACGTCCTTTCTTGCGGGCGGACTCGTGAGCGAGCTGGGCACGTGAGCGAGTTGGGCGTCGCGGAGGCCGAGAGTGGCGAGCACGACGGCTTCTCGGTGACCCTCGGCAATTTCGAGGGGCCCTTCGATCTGCTGTTGCAGCTCATCGCCAAGCATCAGCTCGACATCACCGAGGTGGCGCTGTCGGTGGTGACGACCGAGTTCATCGCGTACACCAAGACACTCGAGGACGACCTCGAGGCGACGACGCATTTCCTGCTGGTGGCCGCGACGCTGCTGGACCTCAAGACCGCTCGACTGTTGCCTCAGGCCGAGATCGAGGACGAGGACGACCTGGAGCTGCTGGAGGCGCGGGACCTTCTCTTCGCACGGTTGATGCAGTACCGGGCCTTCAAGCAGGTCGCGCTCTTCTTGGCGCAGCGCCTGGATCGCGAGCTGCGGCGTGTCCCGCGGGCGGTGACGCTGGAACCGAGGTTCGCTCGGCTGTTGCCTGAGGTGCAGATCCCGGTCACGATCGACGATCTGGCCGCGCTGGCCGCGGAGGCGCTACGCCCCAAGGCGCCGCCGCTCGTCTCGCTCGCGCACCTGCACGCCCCGGCAGTGAGTGTGCGGGAGCAGGGGCATCTGGTCGTCGACCGGCTACGGCGCGACCGGTCGCTGACCTTCCGCGCGCTCACCTCCGATGCGCCCGATGTGGTCACCAAGGTGGCGCGGTTCCTGGCCTTGCTCGAGCTGTTCCGCGAGGGAGTGCTCGCCTTCGATCAGGCCGAGCCGCTGGGCGATCTGACCGTGCGATGGACCGGCACCGATGACGGTGACATCGACGTGGGCGATGAATTCGACGAGTCCGACGATGCAGGAAGTGACGATGACCCAGACCAATGACGAGCAGTCGCCGGCCGAAGACGAACAGCCGGTGGTGTTCGAGCTGCGGCCGAGCCTGGAGGCGATCTTGATGATCGCCGACGAGCCGCTGCCCGCGGTGACGCTGGCCTCGGCGATCGGACACCCCACCGATGCCGTCACCGAGGCTCTGGTGGATCTCGCCGACGAGTACACGGCTCAGGGGCGGGGTTTCGAGCTGCGTGAGGTCGCCGGCGGCTGGCGGTTCTACACGCGTGACGAGCACGCTGACGCGGTGGCCGCCTTCGTGCTGGACGGTCAGCAGGCCCGGCTCAGTCAGGCGGCACTGGAGACGCTCTCGGTCGTGGCGTACCGTCAGCCGATCAGCCGCTCGCGGATCTCGGCGATCCGCGGCGTCAACGTCGACGGTGTCGTGCGGACGCTGCTGACGCGCGGACTGATCGAGGACCGGGGGAGTGACGCGACCTCCGGCGCGACGCTCTACGGCACCACGTCGTACTTCCTGGAGCGGATGGGGCTCGGAAGCCTGGAGGAGCTGCCGCCGCTTGCGCCTCTGCTGCCCGAGCTCGACGATTTCGACGGTGAGCTCGAGCGTGTCGCCGGGGAGGTCGCGGAGGACGAGGAGCCGGGCATCGGGACGCCGGAGCCGGGGGAGACCGAGACCACCCAGGAGAGCGTCGATGAGTGAGATCGAGTTCGAGGACACGGGCGAGATCCGGCTGCAGAAGGTGCTGGCGCAGGCTGGTGTCGCCAGCCGGCGAGCCAGTGAGGAGCTCATGGCCCGGGGCCGGGTGGAGGTCAACGGCGAGGTCGTGACGCGGCTGGGGGTGCGCGTCGATCCGGTGCGGGACGTGATCCGTGTCGACGGGCGGCGAGTGCCGCCGCCGAGCGAGCACGCGTATATGCTGCTCAACAAGCCCCGTGGCGTCGTCAGCACGATGGCCGATGAGAACGGCCGGCCGGATCTCGGGCGTTTCGTGGCCGGTCGCGATGATCGGCTCTTCCACGTCGGACGCCTGGATACCGACACGTCGGGGCTCCTGATCCTCACTAATGACGGCGATCTCGCGCATCGGCTCGCGCACCCGTCCTTCGAGGTCACCAAGACCTATGTGGCGCTCGTCGAGGGCCAAGTGCCGAACTCCCTCGGACGGACCCTGAGCCAAGGGGTCGAGCTGGACGACGGTCCGGCCTCGGTAGACCGTTTCGTGGTCCGTGACCGTGGCAAGGGACAGTCCCTGGTGGAGCTCGACATCCACATCGGCCGCAATCGCATCGTGCGTCGGCTGTTGGCCCATGTCGGACACCCGGTCGTCGAGCTGACCCGCACCGCCTTCGGACCGCTGCGGCTCGGTGACCTGAAGGTGGGCACGATGCGGGACCTCTCGCGCGACGAGCGCGGCGACCTCTTCGATAGCGTGGGAATATGACCTCTGCTGTGCCCAGCCCCGTCCTCGTCGTGGGATGTGGGCTCATCGGCACGTCCGTGGCCCTCGCGCTGGCCGAGCGCGGTGCGCAGGTGCACCTGGAGGACCACGATCCGCGGAATGTGGGAGTGGCCGCCGAAGCTGGTGCCGGGACGAGCGATCCCGTCGAGGCGCCCGAGCTCGTCGTCGTGGCGACTCCTCCGGCCGCGGTGGTGCCGGCGGTCGAGGATGCGCTCCGCCGTTTCCCGGACGCGGTCGTCACCGATGTCGCCAGCGTCAAGGCGGCGATCGTGGAGGCTGTGGACGATCCGCGCTTCGTGGGTGGTCACCCGATGGCGGGCAAGGAGCGATCCGGCCCCGCTGCCGGCTCCGGACAGCTCTTCGAGGGTCGTTCGTGGGCGATCGTGCCGGGCGAGCGGAGCGCTTCCTCGGCGGTGGATCTGCTGGAGCGCACTGTCGTGGAGATCGGCGCTGTTCCGCGCCGGTTCGGGCCGCGTGCCCACGATGAGGCGGTCGCACTGGTCTCGCATGTGCCGCATCTGATGGCCAATCTGACCGCGAGCCTGCTGGACGGTGCTCCCGATGGGCATGTGGACCTGGCGGGCCAGGGCCTACGTGATGTCACGCGGATCGCGCGCAGCGATGCCGACCTGTGGGTCGACATCCTCGGCCATAATTCGTCGGCCATCACGCCGCTGCTGACGACCTTGCGCGATCGTTTGGACACCTTGATCGGCGCGGTGGGCGAGGACCCGTCCGCCGTCGACGGCCTGCTGAAGCAGGGGCGTGCGGGCACCACGACGATCCCCGGCAAGCACGGCGACCTACCGACCGATGTGACGAGTGTCTTCGTGCCGATCGACGACACCCCGGGCGAGCTGTCGCGGCTCTTCGGCGATGCCGCTGAGGTCGTCAATATCGAGGACCTGCGGATCGACCACGAGGTGGGCCGTCCGGTTGGTCTGGTCGAGATCGTGGTCCTGTCCGGGCGTGCCGATACGCTCGTGGAGGCCATGCGGGCCAAGGGATGGTCCGCTTACCGATGAGGAGCACTGTGGGAACACCCATCGTCATCGCGATCGACGGACCGTCCGGGTCCGGCAAGTCGAGCACCTCGCGCGGAGTTGCGACGGCGCTCGGCTACGACTATCTGGACACCGGAGCGATGTACCGGGCGATGACGTGGGCGCTGCTGCAGCGCGGCATCGATGTCACCGATGCGGCGAAGGTGGCCGAGGAGGCGACGTCCATCTCGATCGTGTCCGGTGTCGACCCGCAAGAGCCCACCATCACCGTCGACGGTACTGATGTCTCCGGACCGATCCGCACCGATGAGGTGACGGCGGCGGTCAGCCCGGTGTCGGCGGTGGCGCGGGTGCGTGAGCTGCTCGTGCAGGCGCAGCGTCAGGCGATCGGCTTCTCCACGTCCGCGGGCCGTGGCATCGTCGTCGAGGGGCGCGATATCGGCACGGTCGTCGCTCCCGATGCGCCGCTGAAGGTCTATCTCGTCGCCGATCCGGCGGCGCGGGCGGCGCGTCGAGCGGCGGAGCTCGGCGGTGCCGATGCCACGGCGACCCAGGAGTCGCTCGCGCGCCGCGATCAGATCGACTCGACGCGGGCTGCCTCACCGCTGACCCAGGCCGATGACGCCGTGGTGGTCGACGGCACGCACCTGACCCTCGACGAGGTCATCGAGCACATCGTCGGTCTCGCCCGCGACGCCTCCTAACGCTGGGCGAGAGACGGTCACCCGGCCTGGACGAGCGAGCGCGACCAGGCGATCTCGCGTTCCAGCTGACCCGTCCGCCGGAAGAGACGGACCTGATGGGTACCGGCGAGGACGGTGGCGAGCTCGTCGCGATCGGCGTGGGCGAATCCGAGGCTCTCCCAGAACGGGCCGGAACGACGGCTGAAGAGCCAGGCGGTGCGTGCACCGTCGCCGGCTGCCTGATCGAGAGCGAAGCGCGCCAGCTCGCGTCCGCGGCCGGCACGACGTGCGACGGGTGAGACAGCCACGCTCCGCACGAGCACGTGGGCGCGATCCTCACTCAGCTCGTAGCCGGTGCAGCCGACGATCTCGTCATCGCGGCGGTCGATCCAGAGGCGGAGCGAGGGGGAATCGAGGCCGCTGAGCGTGAGGTCGGCCTGGTGGAGGAAGCGTGTGACGGCGTCACGGTCGTCGGCGGTCATCTCTCGCAGGCCCACTGGTCCAGTCCACCACGTCACGGGTGCTGGCCGCCCAGGGAAGGATCGGTAGGATCGTGGGGTGTCCGAACAGCCCGTCCTCGCCGTGATCGGCCGCCCCAATGTGGGCAAGTCGACCCTCGTCAACCGCATCATCGGCCGCCGCGAGGCGGTGGTCGAGGACACCCCGGGCGTGACTCGCGACCGGGTCTCCTATGACGCACTGTGGAACGGCCGTACCTTCACGGTGGTCGACACCGGCGGCTGGGACCCTGACGCCAAGGGCATGGCCGAGCGCATCGCGCAGCAGGCCGAGGTGGCGATGACGGTGGCGGACGCCATCTTGTTCGTCGTCGACTCCCGGGTGGGCATCACCGATATCGACGAGCGGGTGGTCAAGCTCCTGCGTGCGTCCAAGAAGCCGGTGATCCTCGCGGCCAACAAGGTCGATGATCAGCGCGGCGAGCTGGAAGCGGCGGCGCTGTGGAATCTCGGTCTCGGTGAGCCGATGCCGATCTCCGCGTTGCACGGCCGGGGGAGCGGTGACCTGCTCGACGCCATCCTCGATGCGCTGCCCGATCCGCCCGAGGAGGATCTCGACGCTCCCGAGGGGCCGCGTCGTGTGGCGATCGTCGGTAAACCGAATGTCGGCAAGTCGAGTCTGCTGAACAAGCTCGCGCGCGAGGAGCGGGTCGTCGTCGACAATGCCTCGGGCACCACGGTCGATCCGGTCGACGAGATCATCGAGCTCGGTGGCCGGGAGTGGACCTTCATCGACACCGCCGGCATTCGTCGCCGGGTCAAGGAGGCCTCGGGACACGAGTACTACGCGAGCCTGCGCACCAGCACGGCGATCGAGCGTGCCGAGGTGGCCGTGATGATCGTCGACGCCAGCGAGCCGATGAGCGAGCAGGACGTGCGCATCATCAACTCCATCGAGGAGACCGGTCGTGCGCTGGTCATCGCCTTCAACAAGTGGGACCTCGTCGACGAGGAGCGTCGCTACTACCTGGAGCGTGAGATCGACCGCGAGCTGGTGCAGGTGCCGTGGGCCCCACGTATCAATATCGCGGCGCTGACCGGGTGGCACGTCGACCGGCTGGTGCGGGCACTCGACGCGGCCCTCGAGGGGTGGGAGACGCGCGTGCCGACCGGTGCGCTCAACTCGTTCCTGGGACGGCTCGTCTCGGAGCATCCGCACCCGGTACGTGGCGGCAAGCAGCCGAAGATCCTCTTCGGCACGCAGCCGTCGACCGCGCCGCCCACGTTCGTGCTGTTCACCTCGGGCAAGCTCGAGGCCGGGTATCTGCGGTTCATCGAGCGGCGTCTGCGCGAGGAGTTCGGCTTCGTCGGCAGCCCGATCCACATCCAGCAGCGCGTGCGCGAGAAGCGCGGCCGGCGGCGGTAAGCCATCAACCTCTCGTCCCGGGTGGCGGTAGCTGGTCAACCCCACGTCCCTCGTGGCGGTAGCTCGTCAACGTCAAACCGCCTTCGTGACGTTGATGGTCTACCGCCAGGATCAGGCGAGCCCTCTAGGGTGGTGGCGTGATCGAGATCTGGGTCAATCCCGCGTGTTCGAAGTGCCGTACTGCCGTGAGCGCCCTTGATGAGGCGGGCAGTGAGTACGTGATCCGCCGGTACCTGGAGGATGTGCCGACGGTCGAGGAGATCGAGGACGTGCTCGGCCGGCTCGGACTGGAGCCCTGGGATATCGCTCGCCGGCCCGATGCCAAGAAGCTCGGCGTGGAGCTGCCGGCGAAGGAGGCCGATCACCGCGACGAGTGGGTGCGTCTGCTCGCGGAGACTCCGAAGCTCATCCAGCGCCCCATCATCACCGCGAGCGACGGCACCGCGGTCGTCGCTCGCGACGAGGAGACCCTCCAGTCGGTCATCGCCCGCGGCTGACCCACCCTGCACCAGATGTGGCCAGTTGTGGCCCGATCTCCCCGCGTCAAACGGGCCACAACTGGCCAGATCTGGTTCGCTCAGCCGATGAGTCTCAGGACTCGGACGGGTAGGCGTAGAAGCCCTCGCCCGTCGCGACGCCGAGCTTGCCGTGATCGATGAAGTCGCGCTTGAGGATCTCGGCGAACTTCCGCTGGGTCTCGTCCTCGCTCATGCTCGAGATGTTGTAGGCGGTGGTGAGGCCGACGACATCGAAGATCTGGAACGGACCGTTGGGGGCGCCGGTGCCGATGCGCCACGTCTTGTCGATCGTCTCGGGGTCGGCGACGCCGTTGACGTAGAGGGCGCCGGCGGCGTTGAGCAGCGGCACGAGCAGGGAGTTGAGCACGTAGCCAGGCTGCTCCTTCTTGACCTCGATCGGGACCATGCCCTGCTCCTCGGCAAACTGGATGACCTGGCGGTAGACGTCGGGGTCGGTCTTGGAGGTGGCCATGACCTCGGCGGTGTTCATGACCCAGATGCGGTTGGCGTAGTGCAGCGCGAGGAACTTCTCGGGGCGGCCGGTGGCGTCCATGAAGGAGCTGGGCAGCAGCGTGGAGGAGTTGGTGGCGAAGATCGTCTTCTCCGGCGCGGCCTGTCCGACCTTGGTCCAGGTGTCGGTCTTGATCTGCGGGTTCTCCGGGACGGCCTCGATGACGAGGTCGGCGTCCTTGACGGCCTCGGCGAGGTCGGTGGCGTAGGCGATGCGGTCGAGCGCGGCGGCGGACTTGCCGTCCTTGGCGCCCTCGACCTCGGCATCATAGGTCTTGGCGAGGCCGGCGAAGCGCTTCTTGGCGGCGGCGATGGCGTCGTCGTCGATGTCCCAGGCGGTGACCTGGAAGCCGGCGTAGGCGCTCTGGTACGCGATCTGCGATCCGAGCACTCCGGTGCCGAGCACGGTGACGTGGGTGAACGTGGTCATGGTGATGTCCTCTCTCGGGGTGTGGTGAGGTATCCGCGGACGACAAGGGTGGCGTGTTCGCGGAAGTCGTGGAGGAACGCGGAGCTGTCGAGCTGCTCGCGTTCGGTGCGCAAGATGAGCACGTGGAGGGTGGCGTAGAGGGCCTCGGCGGCGACGGCGGGATCGGGTGCGTCGGGGGAGGGCCAGGCGTCGCGGAGGATGGCGCCGATGGTCGCGATGAGTTCGTCGACGAGGTGCAGTGCTTCGGCCCGGTGTTCCTCATCAGGCGAGCCGTCGAGGACATTGCGCTGGTACGCGGCGAGGTTCTCGAGCGAGAGGGTGTCGCCGGCCATGGGGGAGACGAGGGCGGTGAGCCGCTCGACGGGGTCATCGGTGGACGCGCACGCGGCGCGGCCCGAGTCCAGCAATTCGCGGAAGCGGGTGTTGCCGACGAGGAGCAGCAGTTCGGCCTTGCTGGCGGCGTAGCGGAAGAGCGTGCCGTGCGAGACGTCCGCCTCCTCGGCGACCTGGGCGGTGGTAGTGGACGCGAAGCCTTGGGTGGCGAAGAGGTGACTGGCGGCGGCGGTGATGCGCTCACGCTTCTGCGCCTTATTGCGCTCGCGACGCCCGCTCTCGACGGCCATCCTTCTCACCTCGGATCTGAACCTGCGCTCATTAATGAGTCTACTCCGTTTTAACGCCGGCTCAAGGCTGCTGAGGGTGGACCTCCCTGCTCGGGACTCGCGAGGGGTGCGCTAGTATCGTCGAGTTGTCACGGGCTGTGGCGCAGCTTGGTAGCGCACTTGACTGGGGGTCAAGGGGTCGCAGGTTCAAATCCTGTCAGCCCGACGTTTGCCCAGGTGGGAGTTGTTCTCCCGCCTGGGCACCATGCTTCCTGACGGCATTGTGACCGCAAGGGTGACCGCTAGATTGTGCCGTGGAGCAGGCCCAGCAGCTCGTGCGATGGCCCCGTGAATCAGAGGCGGGGCGGTCTCCATGCCTCGCACCCACGGCGATAATGTCGGGAGCCGAGGGGTCCGCAGCGCACGTCCGCGTGCGCGGGCCCAACCTTTGGACAAGGAGAGGGATGTCTAGGCTTTCAGACCTTCTACGCGCCGCGAAGCAGCTCGACCCGCAGCTCGGCGAGGACCTGGAGACCGAGATCCGTCCGTTGCAAGAGAGGCTGCCCTTCGGTCTGAACTTCGAGCGGCACGCGCCTGAAGCCGTGGAGCTCCCCGGCCACAGAATCCGTAAGACAAGCAAGGTGCGAGTGCTCCCACCCCGCGGGTCGGCCGAGCAAGGCGACCAGCGTCTGTGGACGGTCGACATGATCGACGGCGACACGGCAACGATCACCTCCCCGAACGGTGCGGGGGTCGAAACGGTTAGGGCGGCAATCGAGGACCTGGTGCTCGTGGCCGAGTTCCGTGACCGCATCTACCCGGGGCTGCGCCCGGACGCGACGGTTCAGCGCGGTGGCAACAAACCCTTCCACACAGTCATCAACGGGGAGAACTTCCACGTTCTAGAGCAGCTGACGTTCACACATGAGAGGTCCGTAGACGCGATCTACATCGATCCGCCCTACAACTCAGGAGCTCGCGACTGGAAGTACAACAACAACTACGTCGCCGACGATGACCTCTACCGGCACTCAAAATGGCTGGCCTTTATGGAGCGTCGTCTCAAGCTCGCCAAGCGGCTACTGAAGCCCGAGGACTCGGTCCTAATCGTAACGATCGATGAGAAGGAGTATCTGCGGCTGGGATTGTTGCTGGAGCAGACCTTTCCAGAGGCTGAGATTCAAGTGGTCAGTTCACTAATAAACCCCGCTGCATCCGCTCGTCCTGGATCCTTCGGTCGAGTGGACGAGTACATCTATTTCGTACGGATGGGCGCAGCCGCAGCAGGTCGTGTGCTGCTTTCTCGCGAGTGGGTTTCTGCCAAGGGGCGAACGCACACTGGTGCGCCACGCTGGGACATGCTTAGACGCTCTGGTGGCGGAGCGAGGCGGCAGGACTCACCTGGAGGTTTCTACCCGATATATGTAGAGCCGGCTGGCCCGAGGGTCGCCGAAGTCGGTGCACCCCTTCCTCCCGGTGTGTCGGTTCCCGACCCCATTGAGGGCACGGTTCCTGTGCTGCCGATTCGCAAAGATGGCACAGAAGGCCGGTGGATGTGGAGTAAGCAGGAGTTCGAGCGTCGTCTCGCCCAGGGCAGAGTGCGTATCAGCGGAAACGAACAGCGTGGATTCGTCGTCTCGATTCTCAAGGATGGTGAGTACGCGAAAATCGTGGACGGGGAATACACCCCCTCGGGCAGAGGGCCGGATGGTTCGCTGCGCTTCGAAAAGGAGAACTCCGATCTCGTGCGGGCGACTCCGGGAACACAATGGCGCATCAGCTCACATGACGCTACCCAGTACGGATCTCGACTGCTCAGAGACTCATTCTTGCCTGGGCGGGAGTTTCCCTTTCCCAAGTCGCTGTATGCCGTCGAGGACACCCTGAGGTTCTTTGTCCATGACAAGACCGACGCCGTGATCTTGGACTTCTTCTCGGGCTCGGGTACCACCGCGCACGCTGTTATGCGACTTAACAAGCAGGACGGCGGCCATCGCCAGTGCATCTCAGTGACCAACAACGAGGTGTCTGCCGACGAGCAGACCAGGCTCCTTAGACAGGGCCTGAGACCCGGCGATCCCGAGTGGGAGGAGTTGGGCATCTGTGACCACATCACCAAGCCGAGGATCCAGGCCGCCATCACAGGCCTTACCCCAGAGGGGAAGCCCATCACAGGCGACTACAAATTTGTAGACGAGTTCCCCATGGCCGACGGCCTCGAGGAGAACGCGGCGTTCTTCACGCTGACCTACGAATCCAAATGGCTTGTCGGCGTGGACCGGGCGTTCGCCGCGATCGCCCCGATGCTCTGGTTGCGTGCTGGTGCGACCGGCTCGCGCATCGACTCAATCGAAGGCGGTTGGGCCTTCGCCGAAAGCTACGGCATCCTGCGTGACCTCGACGACTCCGCGGCGTTTGTAGAAGCGATTCGTGGACGGGAGGGCATCCGTATCGCGTACATCGTCACTGACGACGAGGGCCGCTATCAGCAGGTTGCCGACGAGATCCATGGTATCGAAACTGTGCGGCTCTACGAGGACTACCTCCGCAACTGTGAGATGACGGGGGACTTCTGATGCGCTTCACCTTGAAGGACTACCAGGCCGATGCAGTCGGCGACACCCTGCGCGAGCTGACCTCGGCGAGGGACTTCTACCGCAGTGCCAGTAGGCGCGTTTCATCCGTCGCGTTAACCGCCACCACGGGCGCGGGAAAGACGGTGATGGCCGCAGCGGTGATCGAGGCACTCTTCTGGGGAAGTGATGAGTTCGGCATCGCCCCGGACCCGGGCGCGGTTGTGCTGTGGTTCAGTGACGACCCGGCTCTGAACCAGCAGACCAAGCACAGGCTGGAGCAGGCTTCCGACCGCCTGCGCAACAGGCTCGTTACCGTCGAACACCCGTTCCGATACCAGAAGCTGCAAGCGGGCAACGTCTACTTCCTGAACACCTCGAAGTTGTCAAAGAACAGCCTGCTCGTGCGAGGGCGCGGCGATTCAGACGTCCTCCCGGGGTTCGATTCCAGGGCCGACATGATGCCGTTCACGTTCTGGGACACGTTGAGGAACACGATCGAGGACAACAACCTCACTCTTTACATGGTCCTCGACGAGGCGCACAGGGGAATGGGCAAGCGGCCGTCGGAGGCACCGACCATCGTCAAGCGCCTCATCAACGGCCAGAGCGACGTCCCACCAGTTCCGATCGTGTGGGGCATCTCCGCGACGGTCCGGCGCTTCGAGTCGGCGATGAGGGAGGCCGAGGTGCAGTCGAACCGCGTGCATCTCGCCACCGTCGAAGTTGACCCCGTGCGCATCCAGGAGTCGGGCCTGCTGAAGGACGACATCGTTCTGGACTTCCCGGCGGAGACGGGTGACTTCAACACTGTCCTGTTGCGCCGAGGGGTTCGGAAGGTCAAGGCGTTGTCCAACGCCTGGGCGCAATATGCCTGCGATCAGGGGGAGGACACCATCAAGCCCCTGATCGTCCTTCAGGTGCCGAACAAGCCGTCCCCGACAGAGGTGGCTGCGGCCATTGACGTGATCCGTGAAGAATGGCCGGAGCTGGAGGCGGACGCGTTTGCCCACGTCTTTGGTGAGCACACCGCTCAGACCTTCGGGCCGCACAGCGTGCCGTACATCTCTCCAGAACGCGTGCAAGACGCCTCGTACGTGCGGGTGCTCCTCGCCAAGGACGCGATTAGCACAGGTTGGGACTGCCCCAGGGCCGAGGTCATGGTGTCCTTCCGTCCCGCCAAGGATGAGACGCACATTACGCAGCTGCTCGGCAGGATGATCCGCACGCCGCTCGCCCGGCGCATTGAGGGTAACGACCTGTTGAACAGCGTCGAGTGCATCCTGCCGAAGTTCAACAAAGCCACAGCAAGCCTTGTGCTGGAACGGATCATGGGGAGCGAGGTGGCCATGGGCGGAGGGGCAGGGCCGCGGGTCCTGGTCGCTCCGCACCTGATGACCCCGAACCAAGCCGTACCCGACGAGGCCTGGGAACTCTTCCAAACGCTGCCTGCCGAGACGCTGCCACGCAAGCACGCGAACCCCATCAAGCGCCTGACTGCGCTCGCGCACGCGCTTGCCGCGGACCGCCTGCTCGCCGATGCCGGAAAGCTCGCGCACGAACGTCTCCACGGCGTCCTCAATGGGCTGTCGGCCCAGTACATGAAGGATCTTGCCAAGGCTGTCGACGACGTCTTGACGGTCGCGGGTGGGACCGTCCGGGGTCACGCTCGCCACGGTCTCAGGCAGGACGAATCGTGGACCGAGGCCGCGGACGACAGGGCGATCCAGGACGCCTACCGAGCGGGTGCGCGCACTATCACACCGGACATCGCCCGCACCTACGTGGACCATCTCGCCGCGGGAGCAGAGGACGAGGACGCCTACCGCGACGCGAACGTGCGAGTCGCCGCACTCGCCCTCCTGCCCCAGACGCGTCCGGCCCTGGACGTAGAGGCCGATCGCACGGTGAAGGAGTGGCTCGACCGATTCAGGGTGGCGATCAAGGACCTCTCAGAATCGAGGCAGAGCCTCTACGCGGAGATCACAGCCATGAGCACGGAGCCGCAGCTGATCTCCATGGCGCTGCCGAGAAACCGCCAGGAGGAGACCAAGCGCGTCGTCGGGGACGCTGAGCAGCTCCTGGAACGGCGCCCGCTGCATCTGCTAGCGGATGAGGAAGGCATGTTCCCCGTGGGCAAGCTGAACCCCGACGAGATCGAGGTACTCGACTCCGAGATCGCCCGTGGCAACCTGCTGGCCTGGTACCGCAACCCGACCGGCGGCCGCGACTCGATGAGCCTGGCCTACCAAGACCGACACGGCGAATGGAGGACGCTCCGGCCCGACTTCCTGTTCTTCGTCGACAGCGAAAGCGGGGTCCGGGCCAACATCGTCGATCCACATGGTGCCTGGCTCCCTGACGCACTTTCCAAGCTCCGAGGGATGGCGCGCTTCGCAGAGGCGTACGGGGATCGGTTCCACCGCGTCGAGTCGATCTCCCGCATCGACAGCAAGCTCCGCGTCCTCGACCTGAAGCTTCCAGCCGTTCGTGCCACAGTCCTCGCTGCGATCGACGCCGACAGCGCCTACCGCGCGGCTTCAGTCGAGTTCTGAGACCCTCCCTTACCGCCCTAAAAGTCGCGAATGCGAAGGGTGAAGCGCCCCAGGTTTGATGCCGCATCCTTTTGAGTTGGAAGGATGCGAACCATGCCGAAGGGCGTGATGCAGCCGTAGGTGACAACTGACTTCTGGTGCGCAGCATCAGAGGAGAGGATGTCGCTATGCCTGCTCCCTATCCGCAAGAGTTCCGCGATGACGTGGTCGCGGTCGCTCGTGGGCG
>NZ_VLNT01000026.1 GCF_007421815.1 Aeromicrobium piscarium
GCCCTGACGATCGACGCGTCGACGTTGATGAACGACAGCGGGTCCGGTGAGTTGGTGGGGTTCGGGACCATCGGCATCCGCCAGCTGCAGGAGATGATCTGCGAAGCCGACATCACCCCCATCGCCATCGGGGGCAAGGACGGAGTCCTCGACGTCGGCAGATCCAGCCGCCTGGCGACACCCCGGCAACGGACTGCGGTCCTCGCCCGACAAGGACACCAATGCGCGTCCCCTGGATGTCGGGCACCGGTGGTGCATATCCATCACATCATCTGGTGGTCCCGCGGTGGACCCACCGACCTGGCCAACCTCATCGGGCTGTGTCCCAGATGCCATCGCGCGGTTCACGCCGGAGCACTCGTGATCGACCCCACGACCCATGAGTTCCGCGACCGCCATGGCCGCCTCCTCCCCGGCGCCGACCCACGCCACCGCAAGCGACGAACCCGCACACACCCACCAGCTACCGGTCTTCCACGAGCCGGCTGAACCGTCGGCCTCGCCCAGGGGGTTCGTCAGATGACGGCTTCGCCCTCCCCGAAGTCCCACATGGTGCCCCTATGGGTCGGTGACGGCGCCGCCGTGGCCGTCGAGCACCTCGCGTGCGATGTCCAGATGCAGCAGTATCCACTGCAACTGTGGTGCCGACTCGTGGTCCGGGAACCGGCCGCCGACGCCAGCGGTCTCGGTGAGATCGTGCTCCTCGACGATGGCCCGCGTACGACGTCCGGCGTCGAGAAGCGCCCTCTCGAGCTCGTCGTACCGGGTTTCGAGAGTCACCCATCCGCCCGAAGGCGCCATGTCGCGCCAGGGATCGTCGACGGGCTCGGCCAGGAATCCCCAGACCAGCCATCGCCGCTCCGCGTGGACCAGGTGATTGACCAGTCCCGCAGGCGTCCACCCAGAAGGCACGTTCGTGCTGACGAGTTGATCGGGTCCGAGTCCGTCGAGTTTGTCCGTGATGATGGCTCGGTAGTAATCGAGATAGTCGAGCAACAGGCCACGCAGATCATCGGTGGAGCCGGGTTCGGGGAACGGGGCGGTCGACATGCTGCCTAAGGGTGCTCGCCCGACTGATCGCTGATTCGCCCTGTGGATACCCGGCATCCGGGCGACACAGAATGTCGGGCCTCTCTGGGACGGTGCCGACATGGACAGAGAACTCATCGAGAACGAAGCCGAGCAGATCCTGCTGGAGAGCTCGCACGCACTACTGACGCCGAAGCCAGGGGAGTGCCTGGTGTGCTACGTCGATCGGCAGTTTGCCGAGTTCGGTTGCGACAACACCCACCGCTTCGCGATGGCGTATCGCGATCACGCCGCGCCGCGAGCCACGGCATTACTCCAGCGGCTCTCCGTGCTGGGCGCGTGCTGCTGCGATTGCGAGATGTTCATGAACGCCTTCCACCCCGCGTCGAGGCTGTGGACCGGTGGATACTGGCAGCCGGGATCGGACGGCTACGACACATGGGTCGACGCGGAGCCTCCTGCACGGATGCCGCCGTGCGCGGGTGTTCGCCGAGGATCGGTCCAGCCATGCGCCAACTGGGATGCCGCGAGATAGCTGGTCGTGGACGGCCGGGGCCCACGTAAGGTGTCGCCATGACGCCGATGACGATTCGTTACCACCGTGGCCTCGCGATCGCCGAACTGGTGATCGGAGCTCTGCTGGCCCTGACCTCGATCCTGACCGGCCAAGGCCTCGGCACCGCCGCGGGTGGCATCCTCGTCGCGCTCGGCGTGCTGATGCTGGTCAATCCCATGGCCAAGGTCGAGCCGAACGAGATCCAGATCCGCAACCCGCTCGGAATGACCCTCAAGCGCTACGCCGTCGCGTCACCGACCGACCTGCGTGTCGACGGAAAGACCCTCCGCCAGGCCTCCGATGGCAAGAAGCTCATGAGTCTCGGCTTCGGGGCGGACGGAAGCGATGTCGCCGCGCTCCGCTCGCAGGTGACGGGCCAGATCGGCTGAGAGCGATGGTCCTCGATGCGCGATCCGTTCTCGTCGCCGACGGCGCCGGCTGCCTCGCCGCGGCAGCCGTCACCGCGGCCAGCGATTCGGTCGCGGAGCTCGTTCTCCCGGCATCGTCATGGAGAGCGCCCGTGGCGGCCGCTCTGGGGGCCACCGGCGTGATGCTGCTGGCCTCCGCGCGTACCCGGCCGACAGCACGAGACCTGCGACGGGCGGCGCTCGTGAACGTCGGCTGGGTCGGCACCTGCGCGTTGATGCTCAGACATCGTCCTTCGCGCTGGGGAACCGCGCTGCTGGCGACCACGGCACTCTTCGACGGCGCCGCAGCCGTTCTGCAATGGCGATCGGTTCCGGGAACGAGACCATGAGTTTGCCTCGAATCCCGCCTCTCCTGCTCACCGGTGCCGCGGCCGTCGCTCAAGGCGTGTGCGCCAGACGTTCGGCGCCCACGCCGCTGTCTCTCACCGGTGCCGCGGCGCTGGCCGCGGGGTCCGTATGGATGCTGGGAGGATCGGCGGCCAGGTTCCGCCGTGAAGGCACCACCGTGAACCCGGTGGAGGTCGATCGAGTGACCGCATTGGTCGAGACCGGCCCCTACCGCAGGTCGCGGAACCCCATGTACGTGGGAATGGCGGGGCTCCTGCTCGCACACGCGGTGGGACGACGATCGTGGACCGCCGGAGTCCCTCTCGCCCTGTACATAGCCGTCGTCGATCGATGCCAGATCCCCGTCGAGGAGAAGGCGCTCCGTGCCGCGTTCGGCACCGACTACGACCACTACGCCCGACGAGTCCCGCGCTGGCTGGACCGGCGCTCGGTGCGCGGCCAGGGCCGGTGAGGCACCTCAGCCCAGGCGCGCTCGCAGGCCGCGTGCCGCGGCAGCGGGATCAGCGGCCTGTGTGATCGCGCGGACCACGACGATCCGTTCGGCGCCGGCGGTGAGCACCGCATCGAGCCGCTCGCCCGCGGCGATGCCGCCGATCGCGAACCACGGTTTCGTCGCCATCGCGGCCGCGTAGCGGAGCACATCGAGGCCGACCGCGGCTCGGCCGGGTTTGGTGGGGGTCTCCCACACCGGGCCGACGCAGAAATAGTCCACCTCCGGATCGGCCTCGGCCGCGTCGATCTGTTCCACCGCATGGGTCGACCGCCCGATCACCACATCGGGGCCCAGCAGTCCACGTGCCTGAGCCGGGGTGAGATCGTGCTGCCCGATGTGGAAGATATCGGCCCCCACGAGCGCGGCCAGGTCCGCGCGGTCGTTGACCGCGAACATCGCTTCATGACGCCGGGCCACCGCGGCCACTGTGGTGAGAGCCGCGATCTCGTCCGCGGCCTCGATCGTCTTGTCTCTCACCTGGATGATGTCGACCCCGCCGTCGAAGGCGGCGCCCGCGAACTCCGCGATATCCCCACCTGTCCGCGCATCCGTGCACACATAGAGACGCGCATCGGCCAGCCGTCGACGTCGTTCGGCGCCCCCGAGCGAGGCGGGCGAGGCAGCGGCGAACGAAGGAGCATCGGTCATGTCCTCTAGGCTAGTGGTGTTCGCGGGAGCCCCGGAGGGGGCTGAGAGGGCCACGTGCCGACCGCCAGACCTGATGCGGATCATGCCGCCGGAGGAAGGGACACCATGGCGGACGTCATCGTCGCCGGGGCCGGGATCATCGGCCTCACCACCGCCTGGCGACTCGTCGAGCGCGGCTGGAACGTCACGGTCTGCGACCCCGCTCCCGCCTCCGGTGCTACACGTGCCGCCGCCGGGATGCTCGCGCCGGCCTCGGAGGTCGTGTGGGGTCAGCCGTCGCTCTATCCGCTCATGGTCGAGTCCGCGCGCCGCTATGCCGACCTCGTCGAGCGTCTCGTGCCGGGCCGGCCCGAGGAGGTCGGCTACCTGCCGACCGAGACCCTGGTCGTGGCAGCCGATCACGCCGACCGCGCCGCCCTCGACGAGCTCACCGCGCTCCAGGCCTCGCTCGGTCTGCGTGCGGTTCGCGTGTCCTCCCTTGCGGCCCGGCGGCTCGAAGGCGCCCTGGCGCCCGGCATCGCCGGAGGAGTCAGTCTCCCGGACGATCACCAGATCGATCCGCGCGCGATGTGCGTGGCACTGATCGAGGCGCTGGGCGATCGTGTCATCCGCTCCGAGGTCGCCGGATTGCTCCGTGAGGACGGTGCGACGAGGGGTGTGCGGCTCGTCGACGGCACCGAGCATCGTGGCGACCAGGTGGTGCTCTGCACCGGTCTCGGTTCTCTGCCCGAGCTTCCGCTCCTGCCGCTGCGGCCGGTCTATGGCGACATCCTCCGCCTCGAGCCGTCCCGCGGCGCCCGTCCGCTGCTGACCCGCACCGTCCGCGGCCTCGTCCGCGGTCGATCGGTCTATCTCGTGCCGCGGCGCGACGGGAGTCTCGTGCTCGGCGCCACGACCCGCGAGGATGACGACCCGCGTCCGAGCGCGGAGGGCGTGCACCGCCTCCTCGACGACGCGTGGCGCCTCGTACCGGGCGTGCTCGACACCCGTCTCGTCGAGACCATGACGCGGGCACGCCCGGGCACTCCCGACGATGTTCCGCTCGTCGGCCGACTCGACCCCGGCCTGGTCGTGTCGACCGGCTACTTCCGTCATGGGATCCTGCTCGCTCCGCTCGGCAGCGAGGTGACCGCCGATCTCGTCGATCGGCTGCCGGTGGAGCCCGGGATGCTCGCCGCGCTGGACCCGTACCGCTTCGACCGTTCCGACCCGACCACAGGAGGAGCACCATGACCGCCGGCACGATCTCCATCGTCCTCGACGGGCAAGAGACCCACGTATCCACCGGCAGCACGTTGCGCGAGACCATCGCCCGGCATATCGAGCGTGAGCTGGACGCCGCCGGCGCGCCGGTCGACGGTGGGCGTCTCGGCGTCGCCGTCGCTGTCGATGGCATGGTCGTCCCGCGCGGCGACTGGCACGACCATGTACTCGCGGACGGAGTCGCAGTCGACGTCGTCACGGCCACTCAGGGAGGCTGACATGGACGACGCGTTGGACATCGCGGGAGTGCGGCTCGACAGCCGTCTCATCATGGGCACCGGGGGCGCGACCTCGCTCGCCACGCTCGAGGAGGCGCTCGTCGCCTCCGGCACCCAGGTGACCACCGTGGCGATCCGTCGTTACGCCGCCGCCGGCGGCAATTCGGTCTTCGCCATGCTCGAACGTCTCGGTGTCCACGCGCTGCCCAACACCGCCGGCTGCTTCACCGCGCGCGATGCCGTGTTGACCGCGCAGCTGGCGAGAGAGGCGTTGGAGACCGATTGGATCAAGCTCGAGGTCGTGGCCGACGAGGACACGCTGCTGCCTGATCCGATGGAGCTGCTCACCGCCGCGGACGAGCTCGTGGCCGATGGCTTCTCGGTGTTCGCCTACACCAACGACGACCCGATCCTCGCGCGGCGCCTCGAGGATGTCGGCGTCGCGGCAGTCATGCCGGCAGGGGCTCCCATCGGCACCGGCTTGGGAATCCTCAATCCGCACAACATCTCGATGATCGCCGAGGCCGCACGCGTGCCGGTGGTCCTCGATGCCGGCGTGGGGACCGCATCGGATGCCGCGCTCGCGATGGAGCTGGGATGCGATGCCGTGCTGCTGGCCAGCGCGGTGACCCGCGCACACGATGCCCCGCTCATGGCCCGCTCGATGCGCGCCGCGGTCCAGGCGGGACGAGATGCCTATCGCGCGGGGCGCATTCCCCGGCGCTCGCTGGCGCAGGCGTCCTCACCGGACGAGGGCAGGATCGGGGTCTCGTGACGGGGGACTGGCCCGTGACGGCCGAGGCGCTGATGCGGTCGAGGTTCGAGGCATTCCGGCGCGGCGATGCGGACTGGCTGCTCGCCAGCTGGCACTCCTCGACCCGGCCGACCGAGATCGATCTCTCGGACAATCCGCGATGGCGAGGCCTGCAGATCGTCGAAGCAGTCGACGGGGGACCGGACGATGCCACGGGCACCGTCGAGTTCCGCGCCACGTACCTCGTCGGGCGAGAGCTGGGGATCCTGCACGAGCGGTCGCGCTTCGCCAAGGAGGAGGGGCGCTGGCGGTACCTCGACGGCGAGGTGCGGTCGTCCTAGGTGAGACGTGCGACGTCGTCGCGCAGCCTGTCCGGCCATCGGAGCACCTCGCCGGGTGTGGACACGACCTCCACGGTCGCGCGTGGCAGCAGCTCGACCAAGATCCGGGCGGTCGAGACGGGGTGCGAGGGATCGTCTACCCATGCGAGGACCGTCGTGGGGATGTCGAGACGGGCGATGTCATCGTGGCGAGGAAGATCGCTCAGGGCGGCGCCACGCAGGACCGCGGGGAGCAGTCGTTCAGGGACATCAGGGCTGGTGTCGGGCGCGTCGGCTGTCGCCGGAGGACGGGGCCGGTCGCGTCCGGCGGCGATGAAGCCGTCGACTCCCCGGCTCTCGACGAGGACGGCAGCCTCCCGGTATTCCTCGGCTTTCGCCGGACGCGTCTCCCACGCGGTGGGTGGCACGAGCAGTGTCAGTCCGCTGAACCGGTCCGGCGCGCGCACGGCGGCGTGCAGCAGGGTCGCGGCGCCCATCGAGGGACCGACGCCGTGTACCTGCTCGCCGGGGAACCAGTGGTCCACCAGCCTCAGGAGGTCATCGGCCAGCGACGACCAGCGGTAGTCCTCGGCCATCTCGCGTCCCGATGAATCACCGTGGCCGCGGGCGTCGTAGCGGAGAAGCCGAGTGCCGGTCAGGCCGCGACCGAGATCGAGATCGAGTACTCGATCGCGTGAACGGCTCGAGGTGAGACCGTGGAGCTGCACGACAGGAGGGCCTCCCTCATCGCTGATCTCCACGGCGAGATCCGCTCCCGGCACAGGGAATCTCGGCACGGCCGCTCCTCACATCACTCGGTGATCGGGGCTAGGGTACCGCCATGCGACTCACGAATGTCGCGCATCTACGGCTCCCGTTCGGACGCTTGCTGGGCTACGACGTGAGGGTCTCCGCGCCAGGACGGGAACTGCCGGTCTCCTTCGATCAGCGCCGCCATGTCGGCGCGGGGGATCGGCCGGGCTCGTGGATGGCGCTGTCGTTCCGCCCGCCGGCCCCGGTGCCCCGCGCCGTGCTCGCGGAGGCGTGGCTGGCGGTGATCGCGCGACACGGCACCTTGCGGTCGGTCTTCGTTCGCGGGGACGACGGCGTGCCGCGTTCCTTCGAGGTCGAGATCGGTGCCGGAGACTGGGTGGAGCACCCCATCGGGCCCGGGCAGGCGGTCAATGATGCGCTGCGCGAGGCTCTCGACCTGACGTGCACGCCCTACGCTCGACCGTCGCACCGCTTGTGCGTCGTGGAGACCGCGGCCGGTCCGACGGTGACCATCGCCGCCGATCACGCGCATGTGGACATGTGGTCGATGCTGGTGATCCTGCGCGACCTCATGGTGGCCCTCGCGGCCTCTGGCGCTCCGCGGTCGTCGCCGGTTCCCGCCTTCGCCGACCACACGCGTGCGCTGCGGCACCGTGATCGTGCTCCCGAGGACATCGGCCGCCGGTGGGCCGAGATCCTCGCCGCCGGTGGCGATGTCATGCCGCGGTTCCCTCTGCCGCTCGGCGACCCGGGTCCGCAGCCGGAGCGTGTGGAGGTGCGCGACGTGCTCGGGGTGGACGACAGCGCGGCCTACTCGGCGCGTGCCCGCGAGCACGGAGTCTCCACCCTCGCCCTGATGATCTCCGCGATGACGAAGGCGACGCGTGAGCTGGCCGGTGTGCCGCTGCGAGCGGTCTTCCCGGTGCACAGTCGCTACGACGCCGCCTGGCACGATGCGGTCGGCTGGTTCATCACCAATGCCGTCATCGAGTCCAGGGATGCGGATCCTCGCAGCGCCGCCGCGGCGGTCAAGGAGGCGGTGCGCCTCGGCTCCTGGCCGTTGGAGGAGGTGCTGCGTGCCTGGGATGGGATGCCCGAGGCGCCTGGGATGTTCGCGATCTCCTGGCTCGACCTGCGGCGGCTGCCGGTTCGGGTGGACACGCACCGTCTGGAGGCACAGTATGTGAGCGCGGCGATCCGGACCGACGGTGTGATGCTGTGGTTCGTGCTCGACGAGACCGGTCTCCACCTGCGCTGCCGCTACCCCGACACCTCGGAGGCGAGGCGGAATGTCGGAACCTGGCTCGATACGCTCGTGGCCCGGGTTCAGGCCGATGCCCACGTGTCGGTGATCGACGAACGAGATGTCGGCCGAGAAGAGGAGCATCGATGACGCAACCGCCCTACCCGCCGCCGTCCGGATCCCCGGAGCCGCCCTACCGGGCCGAGCCTCCCACGGGGGCGCTGCCGTGGGGGCTGGGACTGTTCGTCTTCTTCCCGATTCCCTTCGTCGGCTCGGTGATCGCCGGTATCGCGATGGTCATCTCGTCCACCTCCCAGATCAAGTACGGTGGCCTCGCCCGCGAGAACGCCAACCGGGCCGCGAACTGGGGCCTGACCTATCTGCTCGCGACCTTCGTGCTGGTGGGCGCCCACTTCGGCATCCTGTTCGTCCAGCGCGAGATCGAGGGATTCTTCCCCTTCGGGCTCATCATCCTCACCTGGCTGGCCGTGACCGTCCTGCACATCGTGTTCACCATCATCGGACTCGTGCGCGCCAGCCGCCGCCAACCGGTGCGCATCAACGGCATCCCCTTCTTCCGCTGATCCCCGAACCCGTTGAGTGTGGGAAAAGGAGGTGCCCCCACACTCAACGGG
This sequence comes from Aeromicrobium piscarium, assembly GCF_007421815.1. GTDB lineage: Bacteria > Actinomycetota > Actinomycetes > Propionibacteriales > Nocardioidaceae > Aeromicrobium > Aeromicrobium piscarium. Next base: position 8,710 of record NZ_VLNT01000026.1, read on the forward strand.
TTGGCGTGCGCCGGACGGTCAGGGCATAGATCGCGAGGATCACCACGACCAGACCGGCGGTTGAGAAGAGCTGGTTGCGTGCTGCCGTGTCGGTCAGCATCAGCGCCGTCAGGGCGGCGAGCGCCACCAGCACGCCCCAGGTCAGCCACGGGTAGCCCCAGGCCCGCAATCGCAGGGGTTCGCCGTTGGCCCGCGCCTCGGCCGCGAGGACGGGACGCAGGCGCAGCTGCGAGAGCGCGATGAGCACCCACACCACGAGGAGCGCAGCGCCTACGGCGTTGAGCAAGATGCCGAGCAGGGTCTCGGGCAGCAGCCAGTTGAGGCCCACGGCGACGACACCGAAGAAGATGGAGATCAGCACCGAGACCCAGGGGACATCAGCCCGGGAGACGCGGGTCAGAACCGCCGGTCCGTCGCCGCGGCGGGCCAACGAGTAGGCCATCCGCGACGTGCCGTAGACCTGGGCGTTGAAGGCCGACAGTAAGGCGATGACGACGACGATCTCCATCAGGGTCGCCGCGATCGGCAGTCCGGCGAGGTCGAGCACCGAGGCGAAGGGACTCGCCTCGAGCGCCGGAGAGTCCCACGGCAGCACGAACACCATGACCGCGATCGAGCCCAGGTAGAACACCAGGATCCGCCACACGATGGTGCGGGTCGCGCGACCGACCGCGGTCTGCGGATCCTCGGCCTCGGCCGAGGCGATCGTGACGATCTCGATACCCCCGAAGGCGAACGCCACGACCAGCAGGCCCGCCGCGATCCCACTCCACCCCTGCGGCGCGAAGCCGCCCTGTCCGAGGAAGTTCTCGGTGCCGACCGCCGAGGTCCCCGGCAGCCAGCCGAAGGCCAGCGCGACTCCGACGACCAGGAAGGCGATGATGGCGGCGACCTTGATGAAGGCGAACCAGAACTCGAACTCGCCGAACTGCCGGACTCCCCACAGGTTGATCACGGCGAAGAGCGCGACGAAGGCCAGCGCGACGGTCCACTGGGGCAGCGCGGGAGCCCAGCCGGTGACGATCTGGGCGGCACCGGTGATCTCCGCGCCGAGGACCATGATGAGCATGAACCAGTAGAGCCAGCCGAGCAGGAACCCGGCCCACGGACCCAGCGCCTCTTCGGCGTAGACCGAGAACGAGCCGCTCGCCGGCCGGGCGCTCGCCATCTCGGCGAGCATGCGCATGACGAGAACGACGATGACACCCGCGACCGCGTAGGAGACGAGAACCGCGGGCCCTGCCACGCCGATGCCGACACCGGAGCCGAGGAACAGCCCAGCGCCGATCGCGGAGCCGAGCCCCATCATCGTCAGATGGCGAGTCCGAAGACCGCTGCCGAGACGATCGGTGCCCGGCGCGGGGGAGAGGGAGTCAGACACCCGAACAGGCTAGGAGGCGTCGGTCGCGTGCGCGCCACCGGCGTGCGGCTCGTGGCGATGGTCGCCCCCGTTGACCTCTGTCTCGGTCCGGGCGGCGGGCGCGAGCGCGACCGCGATCGCCGTTGTCGCCGGCACGGCGAGGACGAGGCCGACGGCCCCGATGAGCGTGCGAACGATCTCCTGCCCGATCTGCTCGGTGGTGATGAACTGCATGAGGTCCTGGCGATAGACGGTGAGCAGCAGCAGAACGGTCATGGCCGACCCGGCATAGGCGAACACCAGCGTGTAGACGCTCGACGCGATGTGATCGCGGCCGATGCGCATGGCGGACGTGAACAGCTGCGCCGGCCCCGCGCTGGGCTGGAGCCCGCGCATCTCCCACACCGCCGACGCCTGTGTGACGGTGACGTCATTGAGCACGCCGAGCCCCGCGATGACCATCGTCGCGGCGACCACCCCGGACAGGCTCATGCCCGGGGCGCTGGCGACGAGCAGATGGTCGTCCTCGCTGCCCACGCCGGTCAGATGGGCCCAGTTGGTGGCCCAGGCTCCGGCGACCGCGGTGAAGCCCACTCCGAACAGGGTGCCGAGCAATGCCGCAGTGGTGCGGATCGACACCCCGTGGGCGAGATACAGCACCACCAACATGATGACGACCGACCCGACCACCGCGATCGCGAGCGCCGGCTTGCCGGCGAGCAGGGCGGGCAGGATGAACTGCAGAAGCACCAGCATGGCCACACCGATGCCGAGCAAGCCGAACAGGCCGCGCCAGCGGGCGATCGCCACCACGAGGATCGCGAAGACCGCGGCCATGATGAGGAGCTGGTTGCCGCGCTGGTAGTCGTAGAACTGGAAGACGACCTCCTGCTCCGGGGGAGCGTCGCGGATGAGCTGGACCGCATCGCCGTCGTTCATGCCCGCCCCGACGTAGCGCGTCGGATCGAGGGTGAACTCGGCGTCCTCACCGTCCTCGGTGGTGGCAGTGATCTGCGCGCAGTCGCCCTCGACCATCGGGGTGTTGTCCGGCCCGATGCCGGTGCTGCCGCAGTCGAAGGGCTCGACGCCGGTCACGGTGGCGTCGACGAGCGAGACGCCGGGGTTCGAGAGAGGCCCGGCGCCGGTGGGGATGTCGTCGCTGCTCGGCCAAAGCAGGACCATCCCGAGCACCGAGACGATCGCGACGATGCCGACGACGACCGCCAATGCGCCGGCGAGCCGGGGACGACGAGGTTCCTCGAACGAGTGCGCGTGCGAATGTGCCACGATGACAGAGTGCCATGCGACGACGACACTGCACCCGAACACCTCCCCGGCGGTTCCGGCGGAGTCTGGAAAGTCGGCCGCACCGTGCGGCGTCCCACGGGTCCGTGGACGCCGGCGGTCCACGAGCTGCTGAACTGGCTGAGCCGTGAGGGGCTCGGCGGGATCCCGCATGTCGGCGGTATCGACGAGGACGGCCGCGAGATCGTCTCCTATATCGAGGGCCGCGGCGTCCCGGTCGATGACGAGGTGGTGCTCGACGAGGTCCTGGTCGAGGCTGCCACCTGGCTGCGCGACTTCCACGACATCGCCGAGGGATTCCGGCCGGAGGGCCCACGCACGTGGCGGCAGGCCGGCGAGGTCGAGCTCGAGCCGGGGCAGATCATCTGCCACAACGATCCCGGGGCCTACAACTGGATCATCCAGAGCGGGCACTTCGTCGCGATGATCGACTGGGACCTCGCGGGGCCCGGTGAGCCGATCGACGATCTCGCCTTCCTGTGCTGGACGGGCATCCCGCTCTACCGCGAGATCCCGGTGGAGGACGCGGCCCGCCGCATCGACCTCGTCGTCGACGCATACGGCGAGTGGGGGCCGATGACCCTGCTCGATGCGGTGGTCCGCCGGATGACCACCGCGACCGAGCGCATCGCCGCGGGGATCGAGCGCGGCGATCCGGGCATGCTCAACCTGCAGCGCAAGGGAGAGCCCCAGCGGACCCGCGACCGCGTCGCGGCCTTCGAGGCACGGCTGCCCGCCATTCGCGACACCCTCGGCTGAGCGACCCGCCGAAAGCACCCTCACGTGACCTGGGTCACGTTAGGGTGGGGCATGGATTCGGCGCTCACCACGATCGGACTCCCGATCGCCCTGGGCATCATCATGTTCGGCCTGGGTCTCTCGCTCACCGTCCAGGACTTCCGCGACGTGCGGCGGGCCCCGAAGGCGGTCCTCGTCGCCCTCGCCTGCCAGCTCCTGCTCCTGCCGGTCGTGTGCTTCGGTCTCGTCCTGCTGCTGGACCTGCCGCCCCTGCTCGCCGTGGGCATGATGCTGCTCTCCGCCTCGCCGGGCGGCACCAGCGCCAATCTCTACAGCCACCTGTTCCGCGGCGATGTCGCGCTCAACGTGTCCCTGACGGCGGTCAACTCGGTGCTCGCGGTCGTGACCCTGCCGCTCATCACCAATCTGTCGATTGCCTATTTCGGGCTCGGCGACTCGGTCGACTTGCAGTTCCGCAAGGTGGTCGAGGTCTTCGCGGTGGTGCTCGGGCCGGTGCTCCTCGGCATGCTCGTTCGTTCCCGGCGGCCGGCCTTCGCCGCCCGCATGGATCGTCCGGTCCGCACCGCCTCGGCGCTGATCCTGCTCATCCTGGTGCTCGGCGTGCTGCTCGATCAACGTGAGCACGTCCTCGACTACCTCGGGCAGGTCGGCCTGGTGACGACGCTGTTCTGCCTGGCCAGCTTGCTGGTGGGCTTCTTCGTGCCGCGCGTGGCGGGCGTGACGGACCGGCAGGCGATCGCCTGCTCGTTCGAGATCGGCGTGCACAACGCCACGCTCGCGATCTACGTCGCGGTCGAGGTGCTCGGCAGCGTCGAGATGTCCGTCCCGGGTGCGGTGTACGGGCTGCTCATGTTCGTGTACGCCGCGCTCTGGGGCCTCATGCTGACACGGTGGATCCTGCCGCGCCGAAGCGGGCAGCTGAGCGCGCCTTAGCCTTCTCGGCCTCGACGGCGCGATCCTTGGGCGGGGCGCTGGTCACCAGATCGTCGAGGAGATGTCGCGTCACATGGGCGATCTCGTGCACCGCGCGGTCGAAGGCCTCCTGGTTGGCCCTCGAGGGCTTGGTGCTGCCGCTGATCTTGCGGACGTACTGCAGGGCAGCGGCGTCGACCTCGTCGTCAGTGGCGGCTGGCTCGAAGTCATGAAGGGTTCGGATGTTCCGGCACATGCCTCACTGTAGATCCACACGACGGTCCAGGGCGAGGTCGTCGAGGAACCGCTCGTCGTGGCTCACCAGCAGGAGCGCCCCCTCATAGGACTCGAGCGCCTCCACGAGGTGCCGAGCGCTGGCAAGGTCGAGGTTATTGGTCGGCTCGTCCAGGATGAGCAGCTGAGGTGCGGGCTCGGCCAGTAGCAGGCAGGCGAGGGTCGCACGCCAACGCTCGCCACCGGAGAGCGTGTCCGCGAGTTGGTCGGCGGTCCGCCCCCGGAACAGGAACCGCGCAAGCTGGGACCGGACAGTGGTCAGGTCCGCCTCGGGAGCGAAGCGACGCACGTTGTCCACCACAGACATCCCGGGGTCGAGGAGGCGTAGGTTCTGCGGGAGATAGCGCATCGGCACGAAGATCTCGCAGGTCCCCTCGGTCGCCCGATCGGCGCCGATGAGGACGCGCAGCAGCGAGGTCTTCCCGATGCCGTTCGGCCCGGTCAGTGCGACGCGCTCGGGCCCGCGCAGATCGAGATCGAGGTGGGCCTCGCTGTGTTCCGCCCGGACTCCCTCGGCCATGAGCACGCGCCGGCGCGACGGCACCCGGGTCGCGGGCAGGTCGACACTGATCTCGCGGTCCTTGCGGACCTTGTCTTCGGCGTCGTCGAGGGTCGAGCGGGCCTCGGTCAGCCGATCCTCGTGCATGCCGCGCAGCCGTCCGGCGGTCACCTCGGCGCGCCGCTTGTACGTGTTCGCGATGATCGGCGGGATGTCTCGATTGTGCTGCTTGCCGTGGCGATCGCGCCGGGCCTGCTTGGTCTGTTGCTCGGCGAGCTCACGCTGCTGACGCCGGACATCCGAGGCCGCCGCCGCGACGGCGCGAGCGGCTGCCTCCTGCTCGACCTCGATCGCTGCCTCGTAGTCGCCGAAGCCGCCGCCGAACCAGCGCAGCTCGCCCTCGCGCAGCTCGGCGATGTCGTCCACGCGTTCCAGCAGCTCGCGATCGTGGCTGACGACGACCAGGGTGCCGGCGAAGCCGTCGACCACAGCGTAGAGACGCTCACGCGCCCGGCGGTCGAGGTTGTTGGTGGGCTCGTCGAGCAACAGCACCGAGGGCCGGCGCAGCAGCAGCGCCGTCAGGCTGAGCAGGACGAGTTCGCCCCCGGACAGCGAGCCCACGGACCGGTCGAGGCCGAGGTGGTCCAGTCCGACGCGACCGAGCGTGGCCTCGAGCCGTTCGGCGATGTCCCAGTCGTCGCCGACGGCGTCGAAGTGGGCCGGATCGACCGATCCAGCCTCGATCGCGGCGATAGCCGCGAGCGTCGTATCGACGCGGAGGAGCTCGGCCACGCTCCGCCCAGGATCCGCCGCGGGGTCCTGGGGCAGGTAGGCGAGCTCGCCGTCGGCCTGCACGTGACCAGAGGTCGGAGACAGGTCCCCGGCCAGCAGTCGCAACAGGGTCGATTTGCCCGATCCGTTGCGGCCGATGAGGCCGTGGCGGCCGGGGCCGATCGCGAGGTCGAGATCCGCGACGACGGGAGTGCCGTCGGGCCAGACGAAGGTGAGATGGGTGGCGGTGAGGGAGATGGGGCGCATGGGCATCCTCGAAGGGTCCAGAGAGAAAAAGGGGACGCGAGGAGACGCTGCGCGGTGATGAACCGGTCGTGAGCAGAGGTCGACGAGGGCGCCGGCGGATCGCGGCGCAGGTCTCGGACCTAGAGCTTCACGGTGATGGATACCTCGTGATCGGGAACGGTTCGCCGACAGTCTAGTGGATTGCGGCAGAGGTGGGAAACCGCCGGTTACTGTGAGCCGATGTCATCTCGTCGACGCCCTTGGCTCGCCTTCTGGGGAGCACTGCTGCTCTGGTCGGGGCTTGCCTGCACCGCCCTGTTCGCGGCGGCCGCCGTCTGGCTGCTCGTCGACGGATCCCAGCCCTCCTGGATCATCCTCGCGGTGACGGTGCCCATGGGCCTCGTCGGCTGGTGGCTGATCCGCCGCAGTGGCGTACCGGTCGGCGAGGCGCTCAATCTCTGAGCCGTCGGGCGGGCGGAGGCGCGGTTCACCGAGGAGACATCCAAGGTTCGCGAGGGCGTAGTCCGGTGTCCGAGGCGGGGTCGCCGGGGATCGCCAGAGTGAGGTCGTTCTTTGCCGACCCACCTCTCTCTAGGAGCACTTTCCGTGTTGTCCCAACGACGTGCCGCGGCCCTGGCGGCCGCGGCGGTCATGGCACTGGTGCCGAGCGTGGCAGCCGCCACGCCGGCCGGGCCCCCGCCGCCACCGTCCATCGAGCTTCCTCCACCGGCACCGGCAGCCCCGCTGTCGGGAGTCCTCGTCAGCGAGGTCGCCTCCGGCGGGCCCGGTTCGGCGGAGAACTTCATCGAGATCACCAACTACGGAACGGCTCCCACGGATGTGTCGGGCTGGAAGATCTTCCGCTGTGGCCAGACCGGCGACGGTTATGGCCCGCAGGCGGTCATCCCCGACGGCACGATGCTCGCTCCGGGGGAGCAGTTCACCGCCGTGCGGGAGGGCGGAGACCTCGATGACGGCCGCACCGGCGACATGACGTACTCGACGAGTCTGCATTCCTTCGGCTTCGGCGCCTTCCTGCAGGACGCGCGCGGTCGCACCCTCGACCGCGTCGGTTTCTACCACGAGAACATCGACAGCGACTGCCGCAATCCGGTGAGCCTGCAGCACCAGGCGAGCTGGGCGCACAGCCAGTCCCATCAGCGGGTCGGCCTCAGCGGCGATGTCACGAAGGACTGGATCGTCGCGGGCCGGACGCCGGGTGAGAAGAACGCCACGGAGTGGGAGGACATCACCACCGACAGCGACATCGTCATCAGCGAATACGCACCGGGCGGACCGGCCGGCTACAGCGATGACTTCATCGAGCTCGCCAATGCCGGCGATCGTCCCGCCGACATCAGCGGCTGGAAGGTCTGGCGCTGCGGCGACAACGCGCAGACGTACGCACAGTCCCATGGACTGCCCGAGGGAACCGTGCTCGAACCGGGGGAGGTCTTCACGCTCGGCCGCTCCGGCTCGCCGACTCCCGCGGATCTCCGCTACTCGACCAGCGTGCACTGGATCAACTCCGGGGCGATGGTTCTGACCCCCGATGAGCGCATCGTCGATCGTTTCAGCATGTACGCGGACCGGGTCTCACCGTGCACCGATGGCACCGCGAAGGCGATGGACATCTCGGTCCTCGACGGCGAGAGCTACCAGCGGGTCGGACGCACCGGTGACAATGCCGAGGACTTCCGCGCCGCGCGGCGCACCCCCGGCGAGTGGCCGGCACCCGAGGAGCTCACCGATGTCGAGATCGCCGACTCGCCGCATGCGGGCTCGCTGCAGATCACCGAGATCACCGGCAGCGGCCCCGCGGGGAACAGTGACGAGTTCATCGAGCTGACGAATCTCGGTCAGGATCCCGTCGACCTCACCGGATGGAGGCTCCACCGCTGCGAGGGCACCGGCCGCATGGCCCCCGATCCGCAGGTCGCCGACCTCGGACGCACCCTCGCCCCCGGTGAGACCTTCGTCGCCGCGCACCGATCCTCGACCATCGAGGCCCCCGACGCGACCTACCGGACCGGCCTCAACGAGGCTGACGGATACGGAGCCGTGGTCGTCGACGCCGAGGGGGCCCGCGTCGACGGGGTCGGGGTCTACGACACGGTCCGGCAGGACCACTGCGGACGCGGGCTGACCGCTCAGAACAATCTCAAGGCCGACACCGGCGAGACCTATCAGCGTGCTCGTTCGACCGGCGGGAGCTACGACGACTTCGTCAAGGCCGAGCGCAGTCCGGGTGAGTACGTCGATCACGCCTGGCACGATCCGGCGACACCGCGGGCGGGCCAGCTCGATCCCGCTACCGTCGAGCGCTCCTACCGTCCGGGGACCCCGGTCACCACGGCGGACGGTTCCGAGCCGCACGAGGACGGCACCCTGCGGACCGCGGTTCGGACCGAGCACGCGACCAGCGCCGAGCTCGAGGTCAGCTTTCGATCGGCCACACCGGTCGCTTTCGACACCGCGGCGACGCGCATCTGGGCCGGCACGACCGGCGAGGTCCCGCCGCCGGCCCGGGAGATCGACGGTGAACGGCAACTGGCGCCGACCGATGCGCTGGTGACCGAGGGCGGCACCGGGGACTATCCCTTCCAGCGCTTCGAGATCGCGGTCGAGGAGGTGCCGGTCGAGGGGCTCGAAGTGGTCTGGAACGGCCGCACACAGGACCGCAACGAGATCCAGCTGTACGGATGGAATCCGTCCGCTGAGCAATGGGAGCTGGTCACCGCGGGCGAGCCCTCCGCCGACGGCGATGTGGCACTCATCGGCCGCATCCCCGAGGCGATGGTGACCGAGGACCGCGCGGACATCCTGGTGATCGACGGGCCCCGTACCAAGGGCGGCCTGTTCGACGAGGTGAGCGTGACCGACGGTGCCTTCGCCGATCCTGGCATCTACGATGCGGCGATCAACCACATGACCGACACCCAGTTCTACTCCGAGGGCTTCGTGGGGGTCTTCACTGACATGGTCGCGTGGGTCGTCGCGAATGCCGATGCCCGCAAGATCGCCTACAACTCGCTGACCGGCGACATTATCGAGAACTGGATCGGGGGCAACTCCGATCCGGTGCGTGCCCGCCGCGAGTTCGATGACGCATCGCGGATCGTGGGGCTGATGAACACCGCCGGGGTGCCGAACGGCGTGCTCCCGGGCAATCACGACAACCTGTGGGGACGCAACAACGACCTCTACAACGAGTACTTCGGCCCCGGGATGTTCGAGGGCCAGCCGTGGTGGGGCAATAGTTGGCGCCCGGGCGACAACAGCGCGCACTACGACTGGTTCGAACACGACGGCACGAAGTTCCTGGTCGTGAACCTGCCCTACCGGCCGTCGGACGAGCAGATGTCCTGGGCCTCCGCGGTCGCGCGGGCCAACCCGTCGTACAACGTGGTCCTCGCTACGCACTCGTATCTCTACACCGACGGGACGGTCGAGGACGTCGATCGGCGCCACACCGCGCGAGGGCGTGCCATCTGGGACACCGTCGTGGCACCGAATGACAACGTGTTCCTCGTCATCGGCGGGCACTACCACGGTGTCGCGACCAATCTGGCCGATCCGGTGACCGGCGACCGGGTCGACGTGACGGAGCTGAACGAGTCCACGGTCGTCGTCGACGGAGTCGGTCAGGGCAAGCGACGTGTGGTGGAGATGTTGGCGGACTACCAGGGCTACCGCTCCACCCAGCCCGAGGCGCGCAGCGACCTCCACGACCGCGACACCGGGTTCCAGCGGCTGCTGCAACTGGATCTCGATGCGGGCCTCATGGGTGTCAACGCCTACTCGCCCACCCTGGACAGCTTCGAGGCATGGAAGTACGACGAGCCGGACTTCCGTGGCGAGAAAGCGCGCTACGGCCCTGAGGACGACGAGTTCGTCGTGCAGCTGTCGTTGACGCGGCCGACCTCGTTCTCGACCACGAACTGGCTCGTCCAGGGCACCTCGAGCGAGGAGAGCCGCGAGAAGGCCCGGGCCGGCGAGATCGTGGAACATGTCTGGGAGCCGGAGCAGGCCGGCCTGAACTGGTATGCGGTCAGCTCGGTCTCCGAGCGCCAGAGCGAAGGGATCTCGGCCCTCGACGCTCGCGAGCGCGCCGCCGAGGGTGCGCTGCTGGAGGAGCGGGTCGAGGAACAGATCGTGCCGATGGCCCAGGCCGATCCGTATCCGGCTCAGCGGGCGGAGCTTCCGGCGCCCCCGCAGGAGTCCGAGCCCGAGGCGGCGCCGGAGCCGGAGACGGTCCCCGAGCCCGAGGTGACGCCGGAACCGGAGCCGTCCCCGGACGCGTCGGCCGAGCGGGTGGAACCCGCACCGGAGGAGACGCCGCGGGAGTCTCAGGAGACGTCCGCTCCGCCGGCCGAGGCCGAGCCGGTGTCACCGGACGAGTCGTCGGACCGACGGATGCAGGCGCTCGTCGAGCCTGCCGCCGCGGCGGGACCGATCGTGGCCACCGTTCCGGTGCTCCTGGGCGCCCAGGGCGAGCCGGGACCGCCGGTCGATCCGGGCGTGCCCGGCGAGCCCGGCGGGCCAGACGATCCAGGACAGGACCCGGGTACGTCGGTACCAGGGGGTCCCGGTGGTGCCGGCGAGCCTCCAGCCGCGGACGACACGGCCGCCGCGGATCGTCCGAGCCGGTCGGGGGACCGGAAGGGCGTGAGCGGGCTGCTGCCGGGCACCGGCAGCCCCGTGGGTCCGCTGCTGATCGCGCTGGGACTGGGTGCCGTGAGCTGCGGTGCCTGGGCCTGGCGCCGGCGACAGGCCTGAGCGAGATGGTGGGGGCGGGGCGGCGAGGTCGCTCCGCCCCCACCGCGCGTCTCCTACCATCTGGAACATGACCGATCGTCCCGCTCGCGCCCGTGAACTCGGCCTCGAACCACATCCGGAGGGCGGTTGGTTCCGCCAGACCTGGAGGAGCGAGGTCGAGGTGACCGTGTCGGACGGCCGTGTGCGGCCGACCGCGACCCTGATCTGGTTCCTGCTGCCGCCGGGCGAGTCGTCGGCCTGGCACCGGGTCGCCTCCGATGAGATCTGGCTCGCCCACGATGGCATCGTCGAGCTGCAGTTCGGTGGCGACGGCGATCAGCCGGTGGCCGGCGAGGTGGCCCGGGTGTCGACCTCGGAGGACACGCAGGTGCTCGTGCCGGCCGGGGTCTGGCAGCGGACGCTGCCGGGGACGACTGAGGCCCTCGTCAGCTGCCTGGTCTCGCCCGGATTCGACTTCGCCGACTTCGAGCTGGCATGACCGAGATCTGGTTCGACGAGCGTGACGACGCCGATGTCTTCATCGCGGGCCTCGATCGGGACGTGGAGCCCCGCCGGGTCGGGTTCGCGGGGGAGGAGGACGACGAGGACCATGCCTGGGTCGTCGTCCTCGACGATCCCGATGCCGACACGATGGGGCGCGCCGACGAGCTCGGCGGCTGGGTGCCGCAGGCCGAGAGCCCGAGTGCGCCTGCCGCGCCCCTCGATCTCCCCGCTGCTCCCCGGCGCCTCAAGAACCCCTGACCCGACCGTTGGGCGGTGACTTACGCACCTCTCACGCGAAGGAGCGGTGGGCTACGCACGTCTCGCCGTTGTTGAGAGGTGCGTAGACCACCGCCCACGGGACGGAGACGTGCCTAACTCACCGCTCCCGGGTGAGGTGGGTGCGCAGGAAGTCGACCTGCAGCAGCTTGAGATTCTCGGCGACCGTCTCCTGCGGGGTCATGTGGGTGACACCGGACAGCGGCAGCACCGTGTGCGGCTTGCCGGCCGCGAGCAGGGCCGAACTGAGCCGCAACGTGTGCGCCGCCACGACATTGTCATCGGCGAGGCCGTGGATGAGCATGAGCGGACGCTCCAGCCGGTCGGCCAGGGGCAGCAGCGAGTTGGCGTCGTAGACCTCGGGCTGTGTCGACGGGTCGCCGAGATAGCGCTCCGTGTAACAGGTGTCGTACAGCCGCCACTCGGTCACCGGGGCCCCGGCGACCGCGGCGTGGAAGATATCGGGCCGCGCCAGCACGGCCAGTGCTGACAGGTAGCCGCCGTAGGACCAGCCGGTGATGCCCACCCGGGACGCGTCCACCCGCTCGCCGTAACGCTCGGCCACAGCGTGCACCGCATCGACCTGGTCGGCGAGGGTCACCCCGGCGAAGGAGTCGAGGATCGCCCGGTCCCACTCGTGGCCGCGGCCACCGGTGCCGCGGCCGTCGGCGACCACGACGCAGAAGCCCTGATCGGCGAGCCACTGGGCTTCGAGGAACATCCGGGCCGAGGCCATGACCCGCTGCGCGTGCGGTCCGCCGTAGGGGTCCATCAGGATCGGCAGCGACGAGCCGTCGTGCTCGCGGGGGAAGAGGACGGCGGCGCGCAGCTCCCGCTCCCCGAGCCGCACGAGCTCGACCTCGGGATGGAAGGGCGGCTGCTCCATCACCACCTCGAGGCGCCCGGGCGTGTCGTCCCCGGCATGCACGAGCACCTCGGGCACCGACGAGGCCAGCGTCGCGCGGGTGATGACGGTAGTGGGGCCGCCCGCGACCGCCCCGTGGACGCCCTGCCCCTCGGTCAGCGGCGTCGCCGAGCCGTCGTAGCCGAATCGCACGACCTGCACCTCGGTCGGCTCCTGGGAGGCGGTGGCGATGACGGCATCGTCGTAGACGCCGACCAAGCCACGGATCTGCCAGGAGACATCGCTGATCGCATCGCCGTCGACGACGATGCGCCGCCGGTCCTCCCGGTCCTCGGCCCAGACCAGCCGGCCGCCGGGCCCGTACTGGGGCGTGACGGTGAGGTCTACCCACGCGTCGTCGGCGAGCTCCGCGAGCACCGTCGTCGCGCCGGTCTCGACGTCGACCGAGAGGATCTGGCTGCGGCGCTGGTCGCGGCTCAGCACGTGGATGACCGGGCTGCCGTGCTCGGTCCAGGAGACCCGGCCGAGGTACTCGAAGGTGTCGCGGTCCCACTGGATCTCGGTGCGCGAGCCGTCCAGAGACACGTGCCAGAGCGTGACCTCGGCGTTGACGGTGCCTGCCGCGGGATACCGCTGCTGGATACCGGGTCGCTCGGGATGCTCGGGATCGCTGATGTGCCACACCGGCACGGGGGCGTCGTCGGAACGCTCGACCAGCAGGGAGCGGCCGTCGGGTGCCCACCAGAAGCCGCGGTAGCGTTCCATCTCCTCCGCGGCGATGAACTCGGCCTGTCCCCAGGTCTGCGTCGGGCCCTCCGGTTCGGCGAGGGCCCGGTCGTCCTCGCCGTCGATGCCGATGACCCGCAGCGCTCCCTCAGAGGCGTAGGCGATGCGGCGACCGGTCGGATCCAGGCGCGGATCGATGACGGAGCCGTGTGCAGGGAGCTCGCGGGTCGACCGGGCGCCGAGATGGGTCGCCCAGAGCCGTCCGGACAGGGGGAAGCACAGCCAGCGGCCGGTCGCGTCGACGTCGTATCCGACGACGCCGGCGGCCGACTCGCGGCTGCGCTCACGTCGCGACTTCTCCTCCGCCGAGAGCTGCTCGCCGTCCTCGCCGAGCAGGGCGGCCGGGTCGACCAGGAGGCTCTCGGTCTGCGTCGCGACGTCGTACTCCCAGATCTGGCCGGTGCGGGTGATGCCGTCGGGCGTGCGGACGAAGCGCACGGTCCGGCCGTCCGGCGCGACCGTCAGGTTGCGGGGGACCCCGAGGGTGAAGCGGACGGTGCGAGCGGCCAGGCGCGGATACGAGACGGTCATGCCCCCATCCTCGCGCATCGTCCCTCACCCGTTGAGTGGGACGTTTGGACGGCTGATTTCCGGTTTCTGCCGTCCAAACGTCCCACTCAACGGGTGGGGGAGTGCTGGGTACTCTGGGGTCCATGTCGCTGCCCGATCGCCGCCTGCTCCTCGTCCACGCCCATCCCGACGACGAGTCCATCAATAACGGGGCGACGATGGCCAGATATGTCTCCGAAGGGGCACACGTCACCCTGGTGACGTGCACGCTCGGCGAGGAGGGCGAGATCCTCACTCCCGATATCGCGCACTACGCGGCCGACGCCGAGGATCGCCTCGGGGAGCACCGGATCGGTGAGCTCGCCGAGGCGATGAAGGAACTCGGCGTCACCGACCATCGCTTCCTCGGCGGACCCGGCCGGTTCCGCGACTCGGGCATGGTCTGGGGCGAGGACGGCAATGCCGCGGCCGGTGAGAACGTGCGCCCGGATGCCTTCTGGGCCGCCGACCTGACCGAGGCCGCCAATCTGCTGGTCGAGGTGATCCGCGAGGTCCGGCCGCAGGTGCTCGTCACCTATGACGAGTTCGGCAACTACGGGCACCCCGATCACATCCAGGCCCATCGCGTGGCCATGTACGCCGCCCAGCTCGCCGGAACGCGCTCCTACCGCCGCGATCTCGGTGCTCGCTGGGAGATCGACAAGATCTACTGGACCGCGATGTCGGCCTCGCACATGCGCGAGGGGCTGATCGCCTTGCGCGAGAACGGCGACACGGCCTTCGAGGACTGGGATCCCGATCAGATGCCGCCCTTCGCCCTCGCCGATGCCGACCTCGACGCCCGTATCGACGGCAACCGCTGGGTCGACGCCAAGCTTGACGCCATGCGGGCGCACGCCTCGCAGATCGCCGTCGACGGCCCCTTCTTCGCCCTCTCCAATAACCTCGGCAACCAGGTCTGGGGCACCGAGTTCTACCGCCTGGCCGTGGGCGAGCGCGGTCCGGTGGGTGAGGACGGGTTCGAGGACGATCTCTTCGCGGGCATCAGATGATCGGTCGCGCCGTCGCCGCCGGTCTCGGTGCGTGGGCCGGCGCGATCGGCGTGGTGGTGCACCGCCAGCGAGACGACCTCGTCGAGATGACGCTGCCGTGGGGCGTGCTCCTCGCCTGGGCGCTCCTGCTGGTGGCGGCGCTGGCGGCTGCCGACCTGGCTCCGCTCGGGCCGGCCTGGGCCGGCGGCGCGTGGACCCTCGTGGTGCTGGCCGTGCAGCTCGGACGCGATGTCTGGATCCAGGGCGATGCACTGGGATGGAGCTTCCTCGGCGGCGGCCTGCTGATCGCCGCCGTCGTCACCGGGTGGACGGCGTACCGGACGTCAGGTTCCACGCCTTAGGCTGGGTGTCGTGTCTACACCCGTCGACCCCACCGCGTTCCGCGGCGCTCTCTCGCGATTCGCCAGCGGCGTGACGGTGATCTCGACGGTGGTCGACGGCGTCGATCACGCGATGACCGCGAGCGCGTTCACCTCGGTATCGCTCGATCCGCCGCTGGTGCTCGTCTGCGTCGACCAACGCAACCGCTTCCACGAGGCCGTCACGCAGGCCAGGGTGTGGGGCGTCTCGATTCTCGCGGAGGAGGGACGCGACGACTCCGCCTGGTTCGCGCATCGGGGCCGGGAGCTGGACACCCAGTTCGAGGAGGTCAAGCACCATCGCGGCTCGACAGGCGTCGTGCTGCTCGATGCCTCACTCGCCTGGCTGGAGTGCGAGACCGCGGAAACGACGGTCACGGGGGACCATACGATCCTCTTCGGACGGGTCGTAGATGCCCGCGTCAACGAGGGCCCGGACGATCCGTTGCTCTATTATCGCTCCCACTACGGCACGATCGTGCGATCCTCGGAGTCGGAGAAGTCGGTCTACGGAGGACCCCAGTGACGAAGAAGACCACGACCACCGCCTCGACGAAACGTCGCCGCCGGTGGCCCTGGTGGACGCTCGGGGGCGTGTTCGCTCTCCTCGCCGCCCTCTACATCGCCGGATACTTCCTCACCGGCTCCCGTATGCCCGCCAACACCACGGTCGCGCAGATCGATGTCGGGGGCAAGACGCCCAGCGACGCCGTGGCCGCCCTGGAGGAGGGCACGGCCGATCGGATCGATGCTCCCATCATCGTCTCCCGCGGCGAACAGAGCTTCGAGCTCGTCCCGGCCGATATCGGCCTCGAGTTCGACGCGGAGGCCAGCATCGAGCGCGCCGGGGGCGGTCGTTCCTGGGATCCGCGACGCATGGTGGGCCTGATCTTCGGCGATCGCGACTACCACCCTGTCCTCACGGTCGACGACGATCAGCTGGCCAGCGCGGTCGACACGATCGCCGAGACCGTCGATCAGCCGGTCGTCGAGGCGTTCATCTCCTTCCCCGAAGGGGCGCCCGAGCCGCGTGAGCCCGAGGCTGGCGAGCTGGTCGAACACGAGCCGTTGGCCGAGGCGATCCGCACCTCCTATCTGATGAGCGACGATCCGGTCGACATCCCGGTCGAGACCGTCGAGCCGCAGGTCGACAGCGAGGGGCTCGCCGAGGCGATGTCCACGATCGCCGAGCCGGCGGTCAGCGCACCGGTCACGCTCAATGTCGGGGACCAGTCGATCGACCTGCCGGTCACCGCCTACACACCGGCGCTCACCGTCGAGGTCGAGGACGGTGCGATGGCCGCCAAGATCGACGAGGAGGCCCTGGCCGAGCCGTTGACCGATTCCACGACCGGAATCGGTGAGAAGGCCGTCGACGCGGTGATCTCCATCGAGAACGACACCCCCGTGATCACCCCGAGCCAGCCCGGCCTCGGTCTCGATCCGGCGACGATGGCCGCGGAGCTGCTGCCCGTCATCACCGAGCAGGGTGAGGCCCGGGCGATCACGGTCGAGGCCACTCCCGTCGAGCCCCAGTTCACCACCGAGGACGCCGAGGCGCTCGGGATCACCGAGAAGATCTCGACCTTCAGCACCAACTACCCGCACGCCGACTACCGCAACATCAACCAGGGGCGTGCCGCCGAGATCCTCAACGGCACGCTGTTGAAGCCGGGAGAGACGTTCAGCTTCAACGACACCGTCGGCGAGCGCACGGCCGCGAACGGTTTCGCCACCGGCGTGGTCATCAACGGCGGGGTCTTCCGCGAGGAGATGGGCGGCGGCGTCTCCCAGGTGGTCACCACGACGTACAACGCCGCCTTCTTCGCCGGGTTGGAGGATGTCGAGCATCATCCGCACGCCTTCTACATCGATCGCTATCCGGTGGGTCGTGAGGCGACGGTGTACTACGGAAGCCTGGATCTGCGCTTCAAGAACTCTCTCGACAACGGCGTGTTGATCCGCTCGTACATCTCACCGAGCGCTCCGGGGTCCCAGGGCACGATCACCGTGGAGATGTGGGGCACCAAGCAGTACGACATCGAGGCCGGTGAGTCGCCGCGACGCAACTTCCGCCAGCCGGGCACGCGTTACGACGACACGGGCGCGTGTGTCCCGCAGGCGCCGACCCAGGGCTTCGACATCGACATCATCCGGATCTTCCGCCAGAACGGCCAGGAAGTGAACCGGGAGACGGTCACCGCGAACTACCAGGCCGCCGATCGGGTGGTCTGCGGTCCGCAGCCCGGGGGCGACGACTGACGATCGTCAGGACGGCGGCCGCAGGTATGCGTACGCGTGGTGTGTCGTGAAGCCCAGAGGCGCGTAGACCGCGAGCGCTGGGGCGTTGTCCTCCATGACCTGCAGATAGGCCTTGTCAGCACCCCGTTCCGCGGCCCAGGCGAGACAGCCGAGCACGAGCCTTCTGGCGAGTCCGCGCCTCCGGTGGCCGGGCTCCACCTCGAGCGCGGTCAGTCCTGCCCAGGTCCCGGTCACCACGACACGGGCGATGGCGACCTCGTCGAGCGTCGCGAAGGCGACCCGATCCGGCCCTTCGAGTACGGCGCGGGCCAGAGACGGGTCCTCGACGCGTCCGTAGCGGCGCAGCCAGCGATCACTGGCGGTGGGCGAGAACTCGATCGCCGGGTCGTGGGCGACTGGTCCGATATCGGCGACCTGGACGATGGCGCCCGGGCGGGGGCCGCGGATCGACTCCCAACCGGCGTCGATGAACCGCCGCTCCCAGGCTGAGTCCACGATGACCTGGACGAGCGGGGCGATCTCGTGGTGCGCAGCGAAGTCGATGACCCGCGCCGTGGCCTCGGCGAAGGGGACTCCCGGGTCGCCGTGCACGGCCGCGGAGTTGGCGCGTCCGGTGAATCCGCCGGCGGCTCGTAGCTCCCAGTCGCCGAGCGGCTCGCTGACGACGGCCGGCCAGCCCCGCGAGGTGATCCGCGTCAACGCGTCGGCATCGATCGCCACGGCCGGCTGACGTCGGCGCGGGCGGAGGGGCACGATACGCGCGGCGACGATCCGGTCGGTCCGGAGCTTCGTCCGGCTGCCGTCACGGCGCTCGAGGACCACGCTGTCCGCCTCGACGGCCACGAGCACGCCGATCGTGTCGGTGGCCTCCGGACCTCCGCTGGGACCCTGACCCCCTGTGAGACTGCGCACACTGAGGCGCTGCCCGATCTGCTCGCGTCCGAGGGAGTTCCGCACGGTGCCCACGATGACAGGTCGGCCCATGTCCCCGGCGGGTATCCATAAGGTGGACCTGCGCTGCGGGGCCGGTGGCGTCCGCGCGATACTGGTGGGGACTGTTCCGAAGGAGTTTCCGTGACTTACGTGATTGCCCAGCCGTGTGTCGACCTCAAGGACCGTGCCTGTGTGGACGAGTGTCCTGTCGACTGCATCTACGAGGGCAACCGCATGCTCTACATCCACCCCGACGAGTGTGTCGACTGCGGTGCCTGCGAGCCGGTGTGCCCGGTCGAGGCCATCTTCTACGAGGACGACACGCCGGAGGAGTGGAAGGAGTACTACGACGCGAACGTGCACTTCTTCGACAAGCTCGGTTCGCCCGGTGGAGCGGCCAAGATGGGCGTGATCGACGACGATCACCCGTTCATCGAGGCACTGCCCCCGCAGAATCAGGACTGATCGCGCGGTGCCCGCACCGGTCTCCTCGCGCTTCCCGGACTTCCCCTGGGACACGATCCTCGACGCCAAGGCGGCTGCCGGCGCGCATCCGGGCGGGATCGTCGACCTCTCGGTCGGCACTCCGGTCGACGACACGCCGCGGATCGCTCAGGACGCGCTGCGTGCGGCCTCGAACTCACCGGGATATCCCACCGTCCTCGGCCCGGAGTCCCTGCGGCAGGCGGCGGTGGACTGGCTGGAGCGTCGCTTCGCGATCACCGGGGTGACACCCGATGCCGTGCTGCCGACCGTCGGCTCCAAGGAGCTCATCGGCAATCTGCCGATGCAGCTGGGCTTCGGCCCCGGCGACACCGTGGCCTTCCCGAGCCTCGCGTACCCGACTTACGAGGTGGGCGCGCGGTACGCGGGCTGCACGCCGGTCGCGGCGGACAGCACCGTGGCCTTCGGGCCGTCGGCGCCGCAACTGCTGTACCTCAACTCTCCGGCCAACCCGCACGGACAGGTGCTCGGCGCCGATCACCTGCGCAAGGTCGTCGAGTGGTGTCGTGAGCGCGGCACGCTGCTGGTCAGCGACGAGTGCTACCTGGAGTTCGTCTGGGAGGGCGAGCCCGCGTCGATCCTGCACCCGGAGATCAACGGGGGATCGCTCGACGGACTCCTGGCCGTGCACTCGCTGTCCAAGCGGTCGAACCTGGCGGGCTATCGCGATGCCTTCGTCGTGGGAGACCGAGGGATCGTCGCCGAACTGCTGACGCTGCGCAAGCATCTCGGCTTCATGCTGCCGCGGCCGGTGGCGGTGGCGATGGAGGCGGCCCTCGGCGACGACGCCCACGTCGACGAGCAGCGTGCGCGCTATGCCGCCCGCCGTGGCGTGCTGCGCGCGGCGCTGGAGGGCGCGGGCTTCGAGATCTCTCATTCGGAGGGCTCGCTGTACCTGTGGGCGACCCGCGGCGAATCGTGCCGGAGCACTGTGGAGTGGCTCGCCGAGCGCGGCATCCTCGTCGCACCGGGCGACTTCTACGGCCCGGCGGGTGGCCAGCACGTGCGGGTCGCCTTCACGGCGACCGACGAGCGAGTCGCCGCCGCCGCCGAACGCCTCGCCTGACACAGGATTCCGTTGGCCCGTGGAAGGCCAGCCTGATCGAGGCTCGTCGTCTCCGATGCAGCCGTGGTGGTTGCCGGCCCACCGCGATGTGGTCAGGCCGCTGCGCGGTGGACGGTCAACCGTCGACGCCGAGCATCGATCGTCGAGAGCCCCGTGGTGGACCGGGAGGCATCTGTCGTCCTCCTCGGGGTGCCGTGCTGAGGTTCCTCGTGGGTCGAGGATGGCGATTTCGATGCGTTCGGCGACGAGAACGCCGGTGGCACCGATCGTGGATGGCGGCAGCCTGCGCGAGACCGCGACCGTGCCTACCGTGGAGACATGGCACATCTCAGTGACGAGCATCTGAAGGCGGCTCAGGCCGTGGTCGAGCGGGTCGGCGCGTACCAGGAGTCGGCTCCCGATCGGGACACGGCGAAGGAACTCCGCGATGGGTTGGACGAGGCCGGCGTGTCGTTGAGTGATGATGACCTTACGAAGCTGGTCGACGCGATCGACGACCGTGGCGTCGTCGACGTGTCGGAGGTGCTCGGCTAGCGCCTCGCGCCCGGCTATGCCGGTCGTCGTTCCGGACGATAGGGTCGAGACCGCCCCTGACGACGACCGAAAGGACGCCCATGGCTGCGCCCGCCGCCGTGACCGTAGACCGACTCAGCAAGCATTTCGGGCAGGTGAAGGCGGTCGATGACCTCTCCTTCGCGGTGCGACCGGGGGCGGTGACCGGCTTCCTCGGTCCGAACGGCGCCGGCAAGACCACGACGCTGCGGATGCTGTTGGGCCTGATGCGACCCACCTCGGGTCGCGCCCTCATCGGCGACCAGACCTACACCGAGTTGCGCCATCCCGCGCAGACCGTCGGGGCGACGCTCGAGGCGTCGTCCTTCCATCCCGGTCGTTCCGGGCTGGACCACCTGCGCATGTACGCGCCGCAGGTCGGCGTGCCGGACTCCCGCTGCGATGAGCTGCTCGAGCTCGTCGGCCTCGCCGAAGCGAAGAAGCGGCGGGTCGGCGGCTACTCGATGGGCATGCGTCAGCGGCTCGCGCTGGCGTACGCCATGCTCGGCGACCCGTCGGTCGTCATCCTCGACGAGCCCGCCAACGGCCTCGATCCGCAGGGCATCGTGTGGCTCCGCCAGCTGCTGCGCGCCTTCGCCGACGAGGGCAAGACGGTGCTGGTCTCCAGCCACGTGCTGAGCGAGGTGCAGAGCACGGTGGACGATGTCGTCATCGTGGCGAAGGGACGGCTCGTGCACGAGTCGAGTCTGGCCGGTCTGCGCGATCTCACCGAGACCACGACCGAGATCGTCACCCCGACTCCCGATCGGCTGCGCGACCTCGCGCAGCGCCGGGAGTGGAACCTCGAGGAGGCCCCGGGCGCGCTGCGCATCCACGGCGTCGACGAGGCCACGATCGGCGCCGCGGCCTTCGCCGACGGCATCGAGCTGCACCGCTTGGCCGATGTCGGTGTCGGCCTGGAGGAGGTCTTCTTGAGACTCACCGGAGAGCCGACGCAGGGGGTGGGGGCATGACCGCGGCTATTCGCAGTGAGTTCCGCAAGTTCCTGTCCACCCGCATGTGGTGGATCCTCGCGCTGGGCATGTTCGCCTATCTGGCCTTCATCGGCCTGGTCATGGCCTTCAGCTTCGCCCAGGCCAGCTCCATGTCGCAGCAGGACCTGGCCGAGGCGGCCGAGTCCGGTGCCGTGCTGCCCCTGGGCGTCGATGCCGCGAAGATGGCCTATTCGGTCACCAGCCCGCTCGGCTATGTCTTCCCGCTGATCATCGGCAGCCTGCTGTTCACCAACGAGTTCCGTCACAAGACGATCACGCCGACGCTGCTCGTCGAGCCGCGCCGGACGCTGCTCGTCGTCGCCAAGCTCATCGTGGCGGCGATCTTCGGTCTCGCGATCGGCCTGCTGGCCACCCTCGGCACCGTCGCCGGCGCCGCGCCGATCCTGTCCCTGCTCGGTGACGGCGCCTATCTCGGGTCCGGGGCTGTCTGGCAACTGCTCGGATGGTCGGTCGTCGTGATGGCGATCTGGACGATCTTGGGGGTATCGATCGGCGGTCTGCTGACCAATCAGGTGGCGGCGATCATCGTCATCATCGGCTTCACGCAGTTCATCGAGCCGATCGCCCGCGTCGTGGCGAGTGCTGTCGACTGGCTCGAGGGCATCGGCGCGTACCTGCCGGGGGCGGCGGCCGACGCGGTGCTCGGCACGAGCTTCTTCGGCACGATGGCCGAGGGCGACATGCTGCCTCGGTGGGCAGGCGTCCTCGTGCTGGCGGTCTACATCGCGATCTTCGCGGTCGGCTCCCGCCTGATCACCTTGCGCCGCGATATCGGCTGAGTCCGGTTAGATGACGACGGCCCGGCCCCCTGTGATCGGGGGCCGGGCCGTCGTTCTTGGTCGTCAGTTGGCGTGCAGTGCCGAGTTGAGCTCGACGGAGGTGCGGCCCTCGCGGGGGCGGGCCTCCAGGGTTCCGGTCTCGGAGTTGGTGAGGAAGAGGATGCCGTTCGAGCCCGACAGCTCGGCTCCCTTCACGACCGATCCGTCGGGCAGCGTGACCTTGCTGCCGGCGGTCACATAGGTGCCGGCTGCCACGACGCAGTCGTCGCCGAGTGAGATGCCGATACCGGAGTTGGCGCCGAGCAGGCAGCCCTCGCCGACGCTGATGGTCTCCTTGCCCCCTCCGGAGAGCGTTCCCATGATGGACGCGCCGCCGCCGACATCCGAGCCATCGCCCACGATAACACCGGCCGAGATGCGTCCCTCCACCATCGCGGTGCCGAGCGTTCCGGCGTTGAAGTTGACGAAGCCCTCGTGCATCACGGTGGTGCCTGTGGCGAGGTGTGCACCGAGACGGACTCGGTCGGCATCGCCGATGCGCACGCCGGTCGGCACGACGTAGTCCGTCATGCGGGGGAACTTGTCGATGCTGGTGACGCCGACATGGTGTCCGGCGGCGCGTGCGCGAGCCCGGGTCAGCTCGAAGCCGTCCACGGCGCACGGGCCGAGATTCGTCCAGACGACATTGGCGAGCAGGCCGAAGATGCCGTCGAGGTTCTGGCCGTGCGGGCGCACGAGACGATGCGAGAGCAGGTGCAGCCGCAGGTAGACGTCGTAGGCGTCCTGGGGGGCGGCCTGCAGGTCTTCGATCTGCGTGAAGACCACCGCGCGGGTGACCTGGCGGACCTCGTCGTCGCCCGCGGCTCGAACCAGGTCATCGGGCTCGCTCAGCGAGTCCGATGCCGCGCCGAGCTGCGGCTCGGGGTACCAGACGTCGAGGACGGTGCCGTCGGGGGTCACGGTGGCGAGGCCGTAGCCGAACGCACCGGGATGCTCGGGAGTCGTCATGGCCCCAATCTATCGGGCCGTTCGGTGCACGTTGTGCCGGGTTCTGGCCCTCCTACGGCGCCGGCAAGGGCCAGAACCCGGCACAAGTCGGGAGATCAGACGGCGCCGGCGAAATCGTGCTGGCGCCAGGCTTCATAGACCGCGATCGAGGCGCAGTTGGCGAGATTCATCGAGCGGCGCGAGGCGAGCATCGGCAGGCGCAGCTGGTCGGTGACGCGTGGGTCGACGAGGACCTCGGCTGGCAGGCCGGTGGGCTCGGGCCCGAACATCAGGACGTCACCGGGCACGTAGTCGATATCGGTGTGGCGGGTCGTGGCCTGCGTGGTGAAGGCGAAGAGCCGAGCTGGCAGGAGCTGATCGAGGGCGGCGTCGAGGGTCTCGTGCACCGTCACCACGGCGAGATCGTGGTAGTCCAGGCCGGCACGCTTGAGCTTGGTGTCCTCGAAGTCGAACAGCGGGTCGACCAGGTGCAGTTCGGAGCCCGTGGCGGCCGCGAGACGGATCGCATTGCCGGTATTGCCCGCGATACGCGGCTCGAAGAATAGGATGCGGAACACCCCGGCAGCCTACGCCTCGAGCCGGGCGATCCGTCGCGGCAGCCTGCGCCGCTCCCATTCGGCGTAGGCGAGCAGGCCTGCGTAGAGGGGCACAGCGAGCCACAGGACGGGGGAGTCGTCGATGGCAGAGATCACGGTGAGGATGAGGAGGGCTCCGAAGCAGATGCGGTAGAGCCAGGCGGCGCGGTCGTGGTACCAGCGAAGGCGGCGTCGGGCCGCGGCCAGCGTGGCCTTGCGCATGACGGGATCGGTGGGGACGTCACCGCGGGTGACGGCTCTCGTCACCCGGCGTCGTTGGCGGAAGGTGAGCTCGTCCGCACCGTCATCCTCCTGGACACGGAACTCGCGGAGCTGCAGGAGCCCGAGGAGCGCACCGAAGACGAGGCCGGCGACGACTCCCGAGACCACGGCTCGCGCTGCCGTCTGGCCGTCGACGATGCCTGACCAGGCGGCGAAGAAGACGCCGAAGAGGGCCCCGGTGATGGCCGACCAGAGGAGACTCTGACGTGTCGACCAGCGCATGTCTCGACCCTAAGCCAATCGGGCGATGGTGTCCGGTTGACGCGGCGGCTCAGGACCGGCGGTACGTCACTTGAGGGGTGAGGTTGATGGCCTACCTCTGCTCGGGTGCCGGTGACAGGACTCGAACCTGCACGTCCGAAGACACAGGAACCTAAATCCTGCGTGTCTACCAGTTCCACCACACCGGCCCGGACCCAAGGATAGGCGAAAGGGGTACGTGAGGGTGCGAGTGGTGCAATCTCGACCGCGAGTGGTG
>NZ_VLNT01000027.1 GCF_007421815.1 Aeromicrobium piscarium
CAACGGACGACTCGAACACCTCCGCGGCTCTGCCCTCGGCTTCAGGAATCTGACCAACTACATCGCTCGGAGCCTGCTCGAGACCGGCGGCTTCAGACCCCAACTACACCCTCGATTCGGATGAGCCTGCAAACCTCTCATCCATCGAGTTATCACTCACATAGACCATCTGACACACCCCCCGATGGGTGGCTTGGCCGGACGCCACCCCGGCCTGGGAACAAACCACTCAGCGATCACGCACCACTAGGAATTGTGCTGACGAGCGGCGGCGCGGGTAATATCCACGTGGCGACCCATGACAAGAGAAGAATCAGGTTTGCGGGCGCCAGCACGTGAAGCCATAATTACCCCAGCAGACCAAAAAAACGGTATCGCGCCAAACGGCGCCTCAAGAACAACTCCAAGTGAAGCAACCGGGATTATCGCGGCAATCGAGAGCGTGGAGAAAGCCAGAAGATCGTCGTCACCGATGTCCTGACGTCGGCGCCACGCGATAGCCACCAACTGCGCCATCCACAGAGATGCCAGAAAAATCCCAATTGCACCGAGGCGGGCATATACGCCAACGAACCAATTGTGTGGACTCCGAACATTCGTATAGGTAGTGCCCTCCAAGAACTTCTTTGTTCCGGACTGCGCAAGAAAATCGTTGCCGAAACCGCTTCCAACCGCGGCACGGAGAGGGTCGTCATTAGTCCACTCGATGACAGTCTCCCATGTGCGTTCACGCGCTTGCTGCGTACCTTGCGCGTTCATCTCAGCACGGCTACCTGAAATAGAATCAGGCATGATTGTCGCGATCAAACGCTCGCCCGCCGTAGTTGTAGGTAGACCGATAAGCACTGCCAGCAGAATCACCGGGGTTGCGAATGCCATTGCCAGTTGTCGACCTTTCGCCTCTCGGGACCCAGCGTAGGTGAAGGCGAAAGAAAGAGCTAAGGCAAGCAGGAGACTGATTTGTCCAGCCCGTGTCGCTGTGGTAGTGAAAACTACAAACACACCGAGCGCGATGCCTGCGATGTTCCAGAAGCGACGTGAACTTACGAGAATCGCCTGACGCAAGTTTAGACCTGCGGCTATCGCTACGAGGGCTACATCGATATCTGGCCGAACCTGAAAAATCGGCGATGACGCAAACGGCCCCGCTATGCTAAAGCCCGATTCATTACCGCTCAGCGCAACGACGGAAAACCACAGCATATGGATCGTGAGAGCCCATCGGAACACACGCACTGTGGCCGCCCGGTCGCTTTTGCTAGATCGCGCCAGGCTGGCTGCGGAGACGAAAGCGAGCGCTCCGTATAGGAAGGGAACTGCGTCCCGTAACCAGTCCAATATTCCGGCCTGACCAAGCGATAGGAGGACACGTATCGCAATGAATCCAAAAAAAATGGCAAAAAGGTACGTGACTCCTTGGAATCCATCGATTCGCGGCCGAGAACCTTTGATCCCGCGGGTTACAAGCATGTGCGTCAGTATGAACGCAATGAGGATATCACTGATGAACAGCGGATTTACTCCGAGCGTCGTTCCCCACCTCGAGAACGCAAGGACGAACGCTACAACGGTCGTTCCGACGATACGTTTCGCCTTGGAGTCCTCCTGCGCGCTGTAGCGTTGTCCCACAAGCAGCAGGCTACCAGCGGCGGGGCGTCTCTCCGGCGAGCAGTGACCTGGCTACTAATGCGGCTCTTCCCAGATGAGGGTGTAGTTCGGGTACGCGAATCGGTGTCGGGTAGATGTCGAGGTCTCTCGATGATGGAAGTTCTCACACTGCCAATCTGGAAGACCTCGACGTGGTTGACGCTACACTCACCTGCCCTGGTCTGACGACCCTCACCGGCCTCGATGAGCTTGGCCTGGAGGTGACGGGCCAACACCTCGAACCCGGCCGGGCGGTGCTGGCTTGCCGGGACGTCGAACCGGATGGCTGGTGTCGACGCTGGGGTCTGCCGCACGAGTAGGTGAATCTGTCAACTAACCCTGCAGCAGTCCCATCAGCAGCGGAGTTTCGAAGATCTTGGTCAAGATCACAACCCTCGGTCGGACCCTGAAGAAACGAGCAGCCGACATCCGGGCCTACTTCGGCCGCCCCGGCACGTTGAACGGCACCACAGCGGCCGTTGATGACATCCGATCTCGGGTATATTGGGACGTGACTAATATCGCGAAGGCCGCGCTCGCACCGGAGGAGCCACCACATTGAACACCGATCAGAATGCAGACGATGCCTCTTATTCGATCGTTCCCTCGGTTGGACACAGCGTGCACTTCGGGGTTCATCGTGTCGGCAACGTGCCCTTCTGCGTAACAAATATCGACGCCGCTGTGAACTGGCTAACAGCAGCAGCGAAGGGTCAGTCGGCGGTGAGCGTTCGGCTCGCAAATGCATACTGCGTGGCCCTTGCCGAGGAGGATCCCGTCTATGGGGACCTGCTCCGCCGCGCAGGTGTGAACTTTCCGGATGGTACGCCCGTCGTATGGACCATGCGAGCCCAAGGCAATGCCGCAGCGCGGCGAGTGAGAGGGCCTTCGTTCTTCATTCGTGCCATCGAGGAGCAGGCTGCGACGGGGTTGCGCCCCTTTTTTCTAGGAGCGAGCGGTGAGACCTTGGATCTCTTGACCTCTGTCATGACTGGGGCGCACCCTGATCTTGATATCGCCGGTAGCTACTCGCCGCCTTTCGCCCCCGTTTCCGATGAATATATTGATGATTGCTTAAATGCCATCGGTACGGCGGCACCCGACCTCGTGTGGGTCGGGCTCGGTACGCCGAAACAGGACTTCGTTTCTACCGCGCTGGCTGAGCGTTTAGGGATCCCATGCATCGGTGTGGGTGCCGCGTTCGATTTCGCCGCGGGCACCGTCAGGGAGGCTCCCAAGTTCATCCAGAATAGCGGATTTGAGTGGGCGTACCGGTTCGCCTCCGAGCCTCGTCGTCTTTGGCGTCGTTACCTGGTTGGTAATTTAAGTTTCCTCGGGGCGGTAAAGCGATACTGGCGCGTAAACGCATGAGTTTTACGGCGGAGCTATATGTTACGGCGGTCAGTCTGATGACGTGGAACTCATTCGTCGGGAGAGTCTCTACCGCACGCCGAAATAGATCCTCGCGGCCCCTTTTGAACGGGTTGCAACAAATCAAACTTAATCTTGCGGGCGTTCTCAATGCCACGCATAGGCTGTTGTTAGTCGTCCTAGAAGGGGCAGCGACCAACTGGCTTACGATCAGGAACACCTGTGGGTAGTGCTCGCGCGAACGGTATCTGGGCTGTGAGTCAACAGATCGTGACGGTCGGGTTGGCTGGGCTTTTCAGCATTGCCCTAGTCCGGGTTGTCTCGGTCGAAGATTTTGGAGTATTTAGTTACGCCACAGCAATCGCGACACTGGGCGTTTCAATAATGACCGGAGGGATGCAGGCGCTCGCCGTCCGAGAGTTTAGAAATTCTCATGTCCAACGTTCGGTCATATTGTCGAGTGTTTTTTTCATTCGCGAAGTAATGGCCGTCGTCGTCTATCTGGTATTCGTTGTCTACTCCGTGGGATTCGCCGGTAGCGGAACGTGGATTCCAACCGCAGTGGCATGCGTAGCTGTCCTCGCCCGAGTTTTTGACGCCCCGGAGTTAGTGTTTCAGTCGGATCTGCGAACCAAGACTCCGGCACTGATCCGGACGGTCACGGCCGTTGTCTTCTTTGGTGTTCGTATAGCCGCGATACTCCTTTGGCCCACGCTGGCAGTTTTCCTGATCTTGTTCGTGCTCGAGCAGCTCGTTGCGGCGTTAGTTATCTTCGGTACCTACCGTCGTGTATATCCAGCCGGGTCGCTCGCACGTAGGGAGTGGTCATACACCAAACGCCTTGCGCGCGATGCTGCGCCGCTTTCCTTGTCAGGACTCGCCAATCAGGTGGGTCTCCGCGCGAGCGTCATCACGTTGCAGACTATGAGCGGTCCCACTACCGTCGCCATCTACGCCGCGGCTTCTAGGTTGAGCGAGCTGCTGCACGTCGTGCCGACTGCCTACATGGCGGCCACATTTCCTAGTCTGTTAGACCTCAAATCCAATGGTAACGACGCTGTATATCACCGGATGCTTCGTAGAAGTCTTTCGGGCTCGTTCTATCTGGGGATTGTGGTCGCGGTGGTAACGGCCCTGCTCGCCGATCCGATTGTGCTCCTCTTATTCGGTGAGCAGTACGGTCTGTCCTCCGACGTTCTCCGTATACTGGCGATCACCTGCCCCTTCATCTTTATGGCGGCGGTGCTCAGTAAGTGGATAGTCGCGGAAGGCGTGCTGTGGGCATCGCTCCTGAGACACTCAATCGGCGCCGTGCTCGCGGTCGGGCTGAATGTCGCTCTGATTCCTTCCTGGGGTGCGGTTGGATCAGCTTGGGCAACAGTTGGGTCATCGGTCGCCGCCTCCTACCTGTTCTGTTTTCTCACACGAAGCACATGGTTGATGGGGGCGTACATGACCCTCGCCCCCGTCGAACCTCTGCTCGCTGCGATTCGAAAGTTGAGAGGTTAACTGGCCTGATGAAGTTTCCCGAAGGTAGTCTTAAAGACCGGCTGAAGCGAGCGCGGGATCGCGCCCGGGTGAGTTTGTACACCTACGGACGAGGCGCAATCCACTATCGAGTTGCCAGTACAGCGCTCGATCGTGAGGCAGATGCCGTGTTTGCGGGCATCCAAGCTCACCATTCTCGGGTGCGAACCGGTTCTGAGTTGTTCGAGCTACGTCGCCGAGTTCACATGATCGAGAAAGGCCTCACTATGAGGCCGCGCCGCGACACATTTGCCGTCGCATACATTGACCTGGTGCTGGACCGCCTATCAACTGCTATGGTTCAGGGTCTCCTTACCGATGAAATGATCGCCTGGTCTCGAGACGTCCTCGACGGATACTTTGACGCCACGAGTAGCAGTCCGAACGCCGTGATAGCAGCCGCGCGCGACCGCTATCGAGGTATGAATCTGACATCTTCGATGCCATACCTCGGGCCGGGTGGCCCGACTGTAGGTATCGCTGCTGCCAACTTTGACGACTTGTGTGAGTTGGCGCAACGCAGGCGTTCCGTCAGATGGTTCGACGATAGGCCTGTTGATCGGGCTACCGTCGACCGCGCTATCGCGATGGCGATCGAAGCACCCACTGCCTGCAATCGCGTGCCGTACAGCTTCCGAGTGTTCGATAGGCCGGAGGACGCGCGTCGGGTTGCAGCGATAGCCGGAGGCACTGCTGGTTATGTGCACAATCTCAACGCGGTCATGGTCTTGGTTGGCGACTTGTCTGCATATGTCGATGAACGAGACCGACACTTGATCTATATTGATGGAAGTCTTGCAGCAATGTCACTTCTCCTTGGTTTGGAAGTGCAGGGGGTATCATCCTGCTGCATAAACTGGCCGGACCTGCGCCGACCGGAAAAAGAAATCCGACGACTTCTTGATCTCGCTCCATATGAGCGCGTGGTAATGTTGATAGCCTACGGACATGCCGACCCCGATGGGCTGGCTCCCGTGTCGCCGAAGGTCCCTTTGAACATGGCGCGAAAGTACGAGGTCCTCGCTAATGGGGAATGAGGTGTACTTCGTTCGCGGAGTGGGATCACATAATGGCGGGGCGGAGCTGCTTTTGCGCGCGAGCGCTGAGTATGCGCGCAGTCGCGGTGCCGTGCCTGCCGCAGACGTTCGGAGAGTCAGCCATGAGTTGCGCCGTGCCTGGCGTGTTGCTGGCCTTTGGGACGTACCCAAGCTTGAGAAACTGAGTTCGTGCGGGTTGTCTCTCGCTCCGAGGTCGCTTGCCGCCGCGGCGGGTGTTTATGCGACACGACACGTGGCTGCGACCCTGGACGCTTCGGGGTTCTTCTTGGGCGACCAGTGGGCCGCCTCTTCGATTGCCCGCGATGCCCGATCGTACGGCCGGCTTTCCAAACGAGGCCGTCCGATCATCATGCTTCCTCAGGCCTTCGGCCCGTTCGACCGACCTGCGATCGCAGACGAAGCAAGACGCCTGCTGGATCAAGCTACGCTAATCTTTGCCCGCGACGCGGTCTCGCTGGGACACCTGGCCGCATTGATAGGGAACGGTGACGATCGAATCGCTATGGTCCCGGACATCACGATTGCGCTCGACTCCCACCCGGTCAACGTAACGGATCGCATCCCGCAAGTAGCAGTGGTTCCGAACGTGAACATCCCAGCACGCGCGGATGGTGCGAATTCACGCGAACGCTATGTTGCTTCGCTGGCGAATGTCTGCGGCGAGTTGGAGCGCCGAGGCTTGGAGCCAATCTTACTTGCGCATTCGCTGCACGGCGATCCCGAAATCGTTCGTGAAGTCACAGCGGTTCGACCCGGTGTTAGAGTTGAAAATCCAGCAGATGGCCTGGCAGCGAAGGCTATTATCTCACGATGCGCGGGCGTGGTAGCAGGGCGTTACCACGCGATCGTGAGTGCACTAAGTCAGGGAGTTCCTGCCGTTGCACATTCCTGGTCACACAAATATGGCGAGCTGTACGGTGATTTCGGGATCGCGCCTCAGCTCGCAGACCCATTCAAGCCTGAGGAGTCTGTGAGCGTGCTCGATGATCTTCTGCGAGATCAGGATTTGCCGGGTGTTCTCGTGGCGGCGCAGGCAAGGCTCAGTACAACGATCGGTGAGATGTGGCACCGGGTCGATAGGGCCATTGGTTCGGCGTCATGATCGGATTTCAGCGACTGCGATCTGCCAGGCCTGCTTCGAGACGCGTGCGCCTGCGAAAACCTACCAATTTCGCGAGCGAAACGGCCCCGATAGAGGACCGTTTTCGCTCTGGAAAGCTTCTTGGGGTTGGCGTCATGAGTCCTAAGGTCCTCGTGATCAGCCAGCTACCTCCACCGGTCCATGGCTCGGCCATCGTGACGCAGATCCTGGTAGAGGAACTCACCGCATCGAGCGCCGAAATCCGCCTTGCAGACCGCCGCTTTAGTAAAGAGGTAGGTGATATCGGCAATCTCAGCGGGCGCAAGGTCGTGGCGGCGGTAGGCCTTCTCGGCCGAGTCCTTCGGATGTCTCGTCACGCAGATTGCGCCATATTCTTCGTTACGAACAGGCCAGCCTCGTTCCTTGTTGACTGCGTAATTAGTCTGGTCTTGCGAGCAAAGCGGATCCCGACTCTTGGCTACGTGCATGCGCTCGGATATGAACGACTCGCTAGACGCGGCAGGGTATGGCGACAGCTGGTCCGAATCCATTTCTCCTGCGCATCGACAGTCGTATGTCTGAGCCCCCGGCTCGCCCACGACGTAGCGCCCTTTGTAAGGAAAGAAGCTAGGATTGAAACCGTTCCGAACACCATTCTCGATGTAGACGACATTCCTGCCCGCTCCAGCTGCCACGGAGTGGTCACCTACTTTTCTAACTTCATCCCTGAGAAGGGTATCGCCGATTTTATCGCTCTATCACGGAGTATCTCTGATATCCGATTCGTTGCGGCCGGGTCGCCTGTCGACGAAGAGCAGCTCGGTCAACTTCGTCGAGATTCACCGCCCAATCTCGAGATCGTCGGCCAGGCCCTGGGTCGCGACAAGCGTGATTTATGGTCGAAGACTTCAATTCTTGTGTTCCCGAGTCGTTACGAGTTCGAGGCTCAACCGCTTACGATTATCGAGGCCCTGTCCAAGGGCATACCAGTAATTGCGTATGATGTGGGCGGTGTTGGAGATCTCGTCGATGATGGCACGAATGGCTATCTCCTCCCAGAAGGTGATGTCGCGGGAATGAAACGCGCAATCGAAGGTTTGATTAATAATTCGGATGAACTCGCTCGGCTTGGAGCCGGAGCGCGTAACACCTTCATTGATAACCACTCGCGTTCTGCTTTCAGAAACGCATGGATAAAGTTGCTTGGAGATTATGCTTAGCGTTGTCATCCCTGCGTTCGACGCAGAAGTAACCATCGGCTCAGCCATTCAAAGCGCCATTCTCGCGGGTGCCACGGAGGTAATCGTTGTCGATGATGGGTCAACTGACCGAACGTCAGAGATTGCATTCTTGGCAGGCGCGACTGTGGTTTCACAGGATAACGCGGGGGCCGCCGAAGCCCGGCGCCGCGGGGTCCGCGAAGTTAGTGGAGAATTCACCGTTCTGTTGGACGCCGATGATGAGCTAATCCCAGAAGGCACCTTGCGTTCGATGGAGCTACTCGCCGAGCACCGCGACTCGCCGTTCGCCTGTGGAACGACGGTCGGAATTGGTCGCGGCGGACACCGGCGTAAACTGAGTCACTGGGCTGACGGCATCACGGTTGAAAATCTGCTAGCGCGAGGCCATGCACCAGGACCACCAGCCGCCTTCGTGTGGCGAACGACCGCACTCCGCGCGGTGCTTACTGATGATCCGAAACCACTTTGGCCTCGTTATGCGGAGGATTACGAGTTTCTTATTCGCGGTGCTCTTCGCGGGACAGTTCTGGAACATCAAGTCCCATCCTGTCTCTATCGCTGGGTCGGTGGAAAGTCGAGCGCCGGGCCCGAAAAAAGTGTCCGAGCTGCAGAATCTATTCGCCTCCATTATTCGCGGCAGATTTCGGTGCCAGTTTCGCCTAGGACTGATCAGGCGATTAGGCGGATGGCGTTGTCGCGAAGAGCGGCGGAATTCTCACGCCCTCGGGACGCGATACGTCGCGCTGTGTTTCTTGGTCGCGGTGCTTTTGCTGAGCCCGCTTATGTTGCAGGGAAGGTGCGGTCACGCATGTCGCGTAAGAGATCGGATGGGGTTAGGCGTTCTCTGTGGAATGACATGGTCGCTGATTACCGCGCAAATCGTCACGATCCAAAGGCCCGGTTTGTTCTCGTGCTTTTCCGGTTATCTCAAGCGGCCATGGGAAACTCACGCACTCGGCGCCTTCTTTTTAGCCCGCTTGAAATGAGTTATCGTTTGTTAACCGAGGGTCTGCTCGGGCTCGAGATTCGGCCCAAGACGTCGATAGGTCCTGGCCTGTCTATTTACCACGGGTTCGGGATCGTGATCAACGATGGCGCGATTTTGGGCTCACGTGTGCAACTGCGCAACGGCGTGACGGTCGGCCACCGCCGCATCGGTGGTGGCGTACCGCGGATCGGAGACGATGTAAATGTCGGGGCTGGAGCCATTATCCTGGGCGATATCGAGATTGGCCATGGCGCAGTGATAGGTGCTGGTTCCGTGGTCCTCACGTCGGTTCCTGCGGGCGATGTCGTCGCGGGTAATCCGGCCCGTTCAGTCAGGCCGGGTTCGGTTTCATTCGGAAAGTCGGAAGAGGAAGGAATCAGATGAAGCGTGCGCTGATCACCGGAATTACGGGCCAGGATGGTTCCTATCTCGCTGAGCTGCTGCTCGCGAAGGGGTACGAGGTTCACGGTCTTATCCGTCGTGCTTCCACGTTCAACACGCAGCGGATCGACCACCTTTACCAAGATCCGCACGATGAGGATGCGAAGCTATTCCTCCACTACGCTGATCTTGGCGACGGTGCTCGCCTCGTCACTTTGATGAGCGAGATCCGGCCCGACGAGGTCTACAATCTCGCGGCTCAGTCGCATGTACGCGTGTCGTTCGACGAGCCTGAGCACACGGCCGATGTGACCGGCACTGGCACTATTCGTCTTCTGGAGGCGGTTCGTCTCGCGGGTATCGAGACGCGCTACTACCAGGCGTCTACCTCGGAGCTGTACGGCGCGACGCCCCCACCTCAGAGTGAGGACACGCCGTTCTATCCGCGCTCGCCGTATGCCGCTGCCAAGCTATATAGCTACTGGATCACCAAGAACTACCGTGAGGCGTACGAGATGTTTGCCGTCAACGGCATCTTGTTCAACCATGAGTCACCGCGTCGTGGCGAGACCTTCGTGACTCGCAAGATCACTCGCGCCGTGGCCGCCATCAAGACCGGCCGACAACAGCACCTCTACATGGGAAATATCGATTCAATCCGTGACTGGGGCTATGCGCCCGAGTATGTCGAAGGCATGTGGCGGATGCTTCAGGCCGATGAACCCCAGGACTACGTACTCGCTACCGGGCTCGGCATCACTGTTCGAGAGTTCCTCGAGATCTCGTTCAGCCATGCGGGGCTGAACTGGGAAGACCACGTCAAGTTTGACGAGCGCTACCTGCGGCCGACGGAGGTCGACGCCCTGGTCGGCGACCCGGCCAAGGCGGAAAAGGACCTGGGGTGGAAGGCCACCGTTGATGGTCGCGAGCTTGCCAAGATCATGGTCGATGCCGACCTGGAAGCCATCGAACACGCCGGCAGGCCATGGTTCGATCGAGTGAAGCTCGCTTCGTGGGGCACCGCGTGAGTACCGGTATTCAGACCTCTGACGGCGTTGATTTTAAGCCGAGAGAGCTCGATCGGGACGCTACGTTCTATGTAGCCGGCCATCGCGGGCTCGTCGGCTCAGCGATCGTTCGTCGACTCGAGGCGGGAGGATTCAATCGCGTTGTCGGCCGGGCATCGAGCGAGCTTGACCTCAAGGATCGCGGGGCTGTCTTCGACTACTTCGCCGCCGAGAAGCCGGCCTATGTCGCGCTCGCCGCCGCCAAGGTGGGTGGAATCCTAGCCAATAACACCTATCCGGTCGACTTCCTCAGCGACAACCTGCGTATTCAGCTCAACGTCATGGATGCAGCTCGTGAACAGGGCGTGGAGCGCATGATCTTCCTCGGATCGTCATGTATCTATCCCAAGTACGCCGAACAGCCTATCCGTGAGGACTCGCTGCTCACCGGCCATCTTGAACCGACCAATGATGCCTACGCGATCGCCAAGATTGCCGGAATCATGCAGGTGCAGGCTGTGCGTCGCCAGTACGGCCTGCCGTGGATCAGCGCGATGCCGACCAACCTCTACGGCCCCAATGACAACTTCTCGCCCAAGGGCTCTCACGTCCTGCCCGCGCTGATTCGCCGCTACGACGAAGCTGCACGCGAAGAAGCTGACAGCGTCACCAACTGGGGAACTGGCAACCCTCGACGTGAGTTCCTCCACGTCGATGACCTGGCGGACGCCGTGCTCTATCTCATGGAGCACTACGACGGGCCGTCGCAGGTCAACGTGGGCACCGGGTCGGACGTAACCATCCGTGAGATCGCCGAGACGATCGGTCACGTGGTCGGTTTCGAAGGCGCTACCGAATGGGATACGTCCAAGCCGGATGGAACACCGCAGAAGCTCCTTGACGTCTCCTACCTCGCCGAGCAGGGTTGGACCGCTCAGATCTCACTCGAAGAGGGACTTCGCCGGACCGTCGAGTGGTATCGCGAGCACCGAGATGAACTACGTGAGTGAGTCCTTCGTCGTCTCCGAAATGGGCTAGCGAGACCGTGACACTGTTGTCCGCCGCTGACTGGCGTTGGGCGCAGGATCATCTTCCGATTCTCTGCGTGGATGTGCTCCCCATCGCTACGATCGATGGTCAAAGACATATCGGTCTGATCGAGCGTGAACATCCGGAAGGAACGATGGTGTGGTGCCATCTCGGCGGTCGAGTATGGCGTGGCGAGACTATCGCGGAGGCCATCCGCCGGCATCTGAACGAGACGCTCAGCGGTGCCGAGGTCCACGTGCCAGACGAACCCCAACCACAACTTGTCATGCAGTGGTTTCCCGAGCGTCGCGACGGATTGACGCACTCGGGGGTCGACCCGCGGAAGCACGCGGTCGCGCTCTGCTTCGTGCTTCCGGTCGCGCCAGCGGCCTGTGTTTCCGATGGTGGGGAGGGACTGAAATTCCGTTGGTTCGCGGCCGGTGACGAGAAGCGTGTCCCACTCTGGCGCGGCACCGACTCCATGATCGACGCGTTGGCCCTCTAGTTCTTGAAGCTGACCCCAACAGCGATTCTCGATCACTCAAAAGTTGAGAATTGGACTACTGGCGAGCACTCATTACGGCAGACTGATCGGTGGTGGGGAGAGAGGACGGTGCCGTGACAGGGGTACCACAGCAGCGAACGCACCCGAGCGGTGCCGTACGGCCGACGGAGTCTTCGGCCAACGGCTCGAAGAGCTGGGTCGACGCCTACGCCCGGTCCGTGATGATCGGTGACGGTTTCGTCGTCTATGCGGCGGCCGTGATCGCCCTGATGATCAGGTTCGGCGTCGTCACGGAGGGCTTCGGCGAGGCTGCAACGACCTACGTGTCGATCACGGTCCTTCTCACCATCGCGTGGGTGCTCGTGTTGCACCTGGCCGGCACCTACGACAGACGCTTGCTCGGGGACGGCCCCGACGAGTATGCCAAAGTCTTCAACGTCAGCCTCTTCCTCTTCGGCATGGTCGCGATCGTCTCCTACCTGCTGCAGTTTCAGACCTCGCGCGGATACCTCGGTATCGCTCTGCCTATCGGCCTCGTCGGCCTGCTGCTTAACCGCAAGTTCTGGCGCAACCGGCTGCAGAAGCAGCGGGCCAGAGGCAAGGCCTCGCACCACGTCATGATCGTGGGTGGCGTCGAGACGGCCAGCGATATCGCGGCCTGGATGGGCCGACATGCCTCCGCTGGTTACCGCGTAAGCGGCGTGTGGGTTCCCGACTCTGAGTCCGGTCCCCGACAGTGGCTCGATGTACCGGACCAGTTCGTCCCGGTGTTCGGCTCGAGCCACGATCTCCGCGATGCCCTCTATCTCACCGAGGCTGACACCGTCATCGTCAGCGACACTGAGCATCTCGGTCACCACGGGTTGCGTCAGTTGTCCTGGGACCTGCATGACCTCGACATCGACCTCATGGTGTCGCCCAATGTCATGGACGTCGCAGGACCTCGCGTCCACGTCCGCGCCGTTGCCAACATGCCCCTCGTGCATGTGGAGGAGCCGCAGTTCAAAGCGGCCGCCACCATCACCAAGAAGATCTTCGACCGCGCCTTCGCCACTGCCGCGCTGTTCGCTGTCTCGCCGCTCATGATCGCCATCGCCGTCGCGGTGAAGCTCGACTCCAAGGGTCCCGTCCTCTACAAGTCCGAACGCATCGGCAAGGACGGCGAAGCATTCTCCATGCTCAAATTCCGCAGCATGCGCCCGAACGCAGACCAAGAAGTGCAAGCGCTGCGCGATGCTAACGATGTCAAAGCCGTGCTCTTCAAGATGGAGGACGACCCGCGCGTCACCCGCGTCGGCAAGTTCATCCGCCGCTACAGCCTCGACGAGCTGCCGCAGTTCATCAATGTGCTTTGCGGCGACATGAGCATCGTCGGTCCGCGACCTCCGTTGCGGACCGAGGTCGAGGCCTACGATGATTTCGCCGCCAAGCGCCTCCTGGTCAAGCAGGGCATCACCGGGCTCTGGCAGGTCAGCGGACGTTCCGACCTCGACTGGGACGAGACCGTGCGCCTCGACCTCGACTATGTCGAGAACTGGTCCATGATGCGCGACCTGCAGATCATCTGGCGCACGATCCGCGCCGTCGTCGCCAAGGAAGGCGCGTACTGAGCACGGTGACGGGAGATCATTCCGCGTCGGCTCCCGCCCACTTGTAGTAGAAGCCGCGCCCCCGTCCAGAGGCGGACGAAGGCTCGAGAGCGCCTTCGGCGGCGAGTGACTTGAGCGTTGCTCCGACATTGGTGCCGCTGGCGCCGACGAGGCTGCCTAGCTCGGTGCTGCTGATGCGACCGCGCGCTTGCGCGTACGACAGAGCGATTTCGGCGCGGCTCGGCAGCTGGCGATGATGCCCGACGGCCCGGTCAAGGTCGAGAAGCGCTTTCATCGCCCTTGGCGCGAGTCTCCAGACGGGCGGGCTCGCCTCCGGCGTTCCCTTCACGGTCGTGAGAAGAGGCGCACCGTTGATATTCGCATGAGCAACCTTCAGGATGGCTCCCCGCGCCTCTTCGGCCGGAAGCTGAATCAGCGCGGCGCAACTTCGCTCGTCGACCCAGCCTGTGTCCACGAGGCGCCTCAGAATAAGCAATGAGGAGACATCTGAGGATTCCTCGACCGGTTCGACCTTGCTGAGCCAGTCGATCCATGGCTCATCGAGCGTGTCGCCGACGAGGGAAGCTCGAACGTATGGGCCCGTCGTTTCCCGGATCACGGGGGGCTGATGTCCGAGACGGAGCATTTCCCTCACCATGCGATCGACACCGATTCCTTCTCGCTCGGCCACGCGTAGGTCGGCGAGAAGTTGGGTCAGTGCTGGGTTGCGCGACTGCGAGGGATGGGTGAGTATGTTCGACTCGTTCACCCCGCCGAAGAACCCGCCTGGGCTTGTGACGCGCAAAGTTCGCCCGATGTGCTCGACGGAGGTCGGGCCAGAGTCCCCCCACTCCCGGTGAGCCACGCCGTTGACGATGGCTTCGCGTGCGGCGAGGGCAGGGATGTCACGCACCTGCCGCACGACCAGCCCGGTCGGTAGATGGCGCGTCATG
Organism: Aeromicrobium piscarium; assembly: GCF_007421815.1. Lineage (GTDB taxonomy): Bacteria > Actinomycetota > Actinomycetes > Propionibacteriales > Nocardioidaceae > Aeromicrobium > Aeromicrobium piscarium. The sequence continues at coordinate 14,378 of NZ_VLNT01000027.1, forward strand.
TTGTTGGCGTCGATCGTCAAGAAGACCTCGGCTAGCTCTTCTAGGAGTGAGCGGTCCCTCCTGCGTACTCGTGCGGTGCTGTCCCCGCCGGCGTAGTCGCGATGCATGTAATCAAGGCAAGGGGAGCCGCGACCGACGAATGCGAGCACTCCCGCGTTGGTGAGCATCCCGTCGTGAGTCACAGCATTCAAGCGCCGTAGTAGTTGAGTGTCGGAGCTGCTCGCAAGCTCTTCCGCCCCCGGGTCACCGCTATCGAGTAGGAAGTCGCGAGCCACCGCAAGGGCCCGCTGGCGGATCTCGCTGGCAGGGGTCGCCGATGCGCTGTTGGACCAGTCATAGTTCAGCGTCTGCATACGCTTGGTGTGCCAGGTGGATGCGTCGACCTCCACGCAGTGATGGTCGACGCGCCAGAAGATTTTGTCGTTGAACCGGATCGGCTCGACGGCACTCGGCGCCATGATGATGAGTAGTCGTACATCGCGAACCGTCACCTCGGTGACATCAGCTGTCAACAACCGACGGGTCAGCTCGTAGATCCGATGCCTCAACCACTCGGCGTCCAATTCCGCACCGATAAGTTCGCCACGGTCACTGACCCCGACGACGAGCGCACCTCCGCCGGGTGTGTTCGACATGCAGGCGGCCTCGGCAGCGAGCTTCTCGGCCGCAGGGCCGTTCTCGGGAGTGCCCGGCAGGACCTCTCCGGAGTGGTTGCGTCGGCCAGCTTCCTCCTTGAGGTCGACTCGACGTGTCTCGTAGTGCCCGTCGACATCCTCCCCGGATTCGAGCCGCTCCAGCAGAATACGGACCTCTACGCGTACGGGGTCCTCTCGAAAGTTGTGCTCACGGGTCCAGTATCGCACCGGCTAATAATTTTTGGCGAATTTAATTATGGTCGGAGGATGCAGCGTTCGTCCGTCATAATTTTTAGCGGTCGCCCGTCTCGACGAGCTGCCGCAGTTCGTCAACGTGCTCCGTGTCGAGTGTCGTCGTCCCGCGTACGCGGCTGCGCACCAAGCGCCTGCTGGTCCGGGCTCTGTCGGCCGACACCCTCCGCGTCCACGCTTGCCCTTTATAGCCTGCGTCTATGAGCCATGCCAACTCGCTACTGTACGGTCCGTCACGTTGTTCCTAGGCTGCGATGAAAATCATGTCGAAGGGATCTGAACGTGCCCGGTACCACCGCCTCCTCGCCCATCCGTGTCTCCGACGAGGTCCGGGCGGCACTCGCCGAGGACCTCCCCGTCCTGGCCCTCGAGTCAACGATCTTCACCCACGGCCTGCCGCGCCCCGCCAATGTCGAGACGGCCCGAGAGGCTGAGCGGACGATCCGAGAGAAAGGCGTGGTTCCCGCCACCATCGGGGTCGTCGGCGGTGTCCCTACCGTAGGCCTGAGCGATGCCGAGATCGAACGGCTGTCGTCCTCCGACGCCGTCGTCAAGGCCAGCGTGCGCGACCTCATCACCACCGCGGAGTCCAAGCAGGACGCCGGAACCACCATCGCCGCCACCGCCCTGCTCGCCCACCGCGTCGGCATCGCAGTGTTCTCCACCGGCGGCCTCGGCGGTGTCCACCATGGCGCATCGACCACCTTCGACGAGTCCGCGGACATCACCTCCTTGGCCACCACCCCCATCGTGCTGGTGAGCTCGGGCGCCAAGGCCATCCTGGACATCGGGGCCACACTGGAGCGATTCGAGACCTACAGCATCCCCGTCGTCGGATACGGCACCGACCGTTACCCGGGATTCTTCGTGCAGGACTCCGGTTTCCCAGTCCCCAATAGAGCCGACTCGCCTGAGGCCATCGCCCACATGTTCGACTTCTCCCGCAGCCTGGGACTCTCCTCGGCCGTACTCGTCGGCAACCCGATCCCCGAGCACGAGCAGATGGATCCCGCCTACCTCGACGGCGTCATCGAACAGGCGTGGGCGGCAGCCGAGGCGGCGCAGGTGCGGGGACAGGACGCCACGCCATTCCTACTCGACTTCATTCAGCGCAGCACCGGGGGAGAGAGTCTGCGCGCCAATATCGCGCTCTACCGGAACAACGTAGCCCTCGGCTGCGAGGTGGCGCGAGCCGTTAGCTCCATCAGTCGGGCATGAGCCCATTCGGATAACGAGGAGAACGCCATGACGACGACCCCCGAGACCCAGGCCGACGCCATCGTCGAGGCGGTCGGTGGCCCGGACAACATCCGCACCGCCACCAACTGTATGACTCGAGTCCGGCTCACCTTCGTCGACGAGTCGAAGATCGACGACGATGCCCTCAAACAGGTTCCCGGCGTCATGACCGTCGTGAAGGTCGGAGAGCAGTACCAACTGGTGATGGGCGGCGGGGTCGACAAGGTGCGCGCCGCCATCACCGATCGGACCGGTGCGGCAGCCGACGGCGGAGGCGAGGCTCCGTCAGTGACGAGAGGCCAGCCCGCCGGCAACCCCTTCTCGCGGCTGATCGGTGTCATCGCCGAGATCGTCTCGCCTGTGATCCCCGCTCTGCTCGCCTCCGCATTCGTCAAGATCGTGGCAGTGATCTGCACGGAGATCGTGGGCATCTCCGACACCAACTCGACAGTGCAGATCCTGCACCTCATCGCGGACTCCCTGTACTACTTCTTCCCTGCGATCATCGGCTGGTCGGCCGCCCGCAAATTCGGCGCCGACGTCGCCATCGGTCTGATCATCGTCGGACTGCTGATGAACCCCGGCCTGGCCGCACTATTCGCCGACGGCGGGGATCCGTCCTTCCTCGGCCTACCGCTTACCGAGGTCGACTACTGGGGCAGTGTGCTTCCAGCGGTCCTCTCCATGTGGGTGCTGTCCCACGTCGAGCGATTCCTGCGAAAGGTCGTCCCGGACGTTGCCCGCAGCATCGTCGTCCCCTTCGTGTCACTGCTGGTAGTCGCACCGATCGCCGTCCTCGCCCTCGGCCCGCTGGGGGCATGGGGAGGCCGTGCCCTTGTAGATGTCTTCCAGAGTCTCTACGACTTCAGCCCGATCCTCGCCGGCGCCCTCATCGGCGGCACGTGGCAGCTGTTGATCATCTTCGGCATGCACATCGTGCTCCTGGCGCTGATCACCGTTCCCAATATCGCCACCTTCGGCCGCGACCAGGTGATCATGACGCACGCGGCGAGCCTGTTCTGTCAGATCGCTGCCGGACTCGCGGTTGCCGCCCGTGCCAAGGATCCGGAGATCAAGAAGAATGCGTTCACCTTGAGCATCACCAGCCTGTTGGCGGGCAACGTCATCGAGCCCGTGATGTACGGCGTGAACATCAAGTACCGGCGCCCGTTCTACTTCGTCCTCGTCGGCGGGGCCATCGGCGGCGCTATCACCGGGGCGACGTTCGCGGGCACCACCGCCCCGGTCGCCTTCAGCTTCTACAGCATCCCGGCCTATATGGGCGCCGGGTTCGCCGGCCTCGTCATCGGCACGATCGTAGGGTCGGTCGTGACCTTCGCCCTCACCTACTTCGTGGGCTTCGATGAGACCCTCAAGAACAGCCAGCGGACGGGCGACCGGGTCGCCTGATCCCGTCCCCCACCAGAGAAGGAGAACGATCACTGTGAGCCTGCCCGACATCGAGTTCACGTCGGCCGATCATGTTGTCCAGGAGATTCGGGACATGAACGTCAAAGGGGGGAGCCCCTTCGGCCGAGCCGCGGCCTGGGCCCACCGCTGGGTCGCCCGTGAACCCGGTCTCGAGACGCTCGACGCGTTGCGCGACCGTACTGCGGACATCGCCCGCCAGATGTCCAACCTGAAGCCGACGATGGCGACGATCGCCAATGTCAACACTCTCGTTTCCGAAGCCCTTCACACGTGCGACGGGCCAGACGAGGCGCGCGAGGTGATCGAGGCGCTCACCGCGCGGATCATCGACCATTCCTACCGGGCGGTGGCCGAGGTGACACGAGTTGCCGCCGAACTGATCCCCGATGGTGGAACGGTGCTCATGCACAGCTATTCGAGCACCCTCGTGGACTCCTACCAGGCCGCCTTCGACGCCGGCAAACGCTTCAGCGTCGTCTGCACGGAGTCGCGCCCCCTGCGTGAATCGCTCAACGCCGTGCGCCTCTTGCGTGAAATGGGCTGCGAGGACGTCCGATTCGTGACGGACGCCGCGATGGCCGAATCGGTCAAGACGGCGGACATCGTCGTGCTCGGCGCAGACAGCCTCAGCGTCGACGGCTCCGTGGCCAATAAGATCGGCTCCTTCCCCGTCGCACTCGCCGCACGTCATTACGATGTGCCCGTCTACGTGCTCAGCGAACTGTTCAAGTATGACGCGCGCACGGCGCAGGGTGGAGCGATCGCCTTAGAGAAGCGTGATCCCGATGAGGTCCTGGCGCGTGACGACGAGCGATTCGTGGAGGGCATGACGGTCATCAATCAGTTCTTCGATCTCACACCGGCTAACCTCATACGCGGCCTCGTGACCGAGAACGGTGTCATCCCGCCCGCTCTGGTCTCGACCCACTGGAATGTCCTGCGTGAGGAACTGCTCGCATGAACACCCCGGCACCGGTCGAACTCCACGCTCCATGCGAGGGCCGGGTTGTCCCGCTCAGGGAAGTGGCCGACCCGGTCTTCTCTGTCGGGACACTGGGCCCGGGATTCGCGGTCGTGCCCACCAACGGTGTCGTCGTCGCCCCGGTCGCGGGCACGATCACCCACGTGATGCCGTCACGCCACGGCATCATCCTCGCTGCCGCCGATGGGCTCACATTGCTCATCCACTGCGGCATCGACACGGTCGAACTGGAGGGACGGGGACTGGAGGCGCTAGTCGAGCAGGGTCAGTCAGTCGATATTGGCACCCCGCTCGTGCTGATGGACCTGCAGGTGGTGGCCGACGCCGGCTACCGCGCCGACGTCATCGTCGTGGCAAGCGAGATCGGGGCGTTCACGAACCTCGAGGTCGTCGCCACGGGCCCGGTCGATGCAGGCCAGAGCGTAGCGGTCGTGCGCCCCTGACGCTGTGCTCACAGCCGCGCGAACAGCTCCATCAGGTCGCGGTAGGTGCGCAGAGCCAGCTCAGAGCGAACAACCGTGTGCAACGGCACCGTCGCCTCGGGTGTGAGCGGATTCGCTGAGATCGAGTCGGGCAGGAACAGACCGAAGTCCTCCGGCACGATGGCGAATGCCCGCCCTTCCTCGAGGAGGTAATAGTGCACTCCGGCGATCCGCGTGCTCGTCACCGTATCGATCTGTCCGATACCGCGATCAGCGCAGATCTTCATGATGGTGTCGAAGTAGGCAGGGTCGCTGCGCCGCTCCCACACCAGGAGAGACATCGTCTTCAGCTCGGTGAGATCCACCGGGCCATGCCCGTGCGGGCAGACGTCGACCGATGCGACCACCACCATGCGGTCCTCGCGCAGCTTCCTGACGTATCCGGCGGCTCCCGCGTCCAGGCAGTGCCCGATACCGATGTCGGCATCACCCCGCGTCACCGTGTCCACCACAGCACCAGTGTTGACCTCGACGATCTCGGGTCGCCAGCGGTGTCCGTCGTCCAGCTGTCGCAAGATCGCCGGGGCCAGCCGGTTCGCCACCGATGGCGAGACGGCGATCCGTACGCTGACCCCCTCGGTCGCACTGCCGCTCTCGTCCTCAGCCGCCCGGTCGAAGTCCGCGATGGCCGCCAACGCCTGGCGCGCGAAAGGTAGGAGCCGGGCACCTTGTGGAGTCAGCCGGGTGCCGCTGGACCCGCGATCGAACAGCGAGTATGTCAGCTGGCTCTCGAAGCGCCTCAGCTCTTTGCTCAACGTGGGCTGGGCGATTTGCAGGCGATCGGCGGCTCGAACGAAGTGCAGCTCATCGGCCACGGCGACGAGGATCTCCAACTGACGTCTGTTCGCCCTCATAGGCAGATGATAGAGCGGTGCACTCACCCATCCAGGGCCTGACGATCAGCCGGGGCGGATGACCGCCATCGCAGGGTGAGATTAGCAAGGATCCGACACTCGGCGCCTCCCTCGCCACCCAGCCGGCATCTGGACCAGATAGCCGCCGATACGCGTCGCCGGCTCGCTGGACGTCACCGGGATCGGTCACGTCCAGCGAGCCGCCGAGGGCCTGTGGCTCAGCGCCTGCCCACGCCGGCCTTTTCCTTCTCCAGCCGCGCCACCCGGCTCGGATCATCCACCACATGGGCAGGCAGCCTCGCCAGCAGCGCCGCGCCGACCGCCAGCAGCACCGCGATCCCGTACAACGACGAGATCGTCGATCCGGTCAGATCGCTCAACCACCCCACCAGCGAGGTGCTCAGCAGACCCGAGAAATTGCCCACCGAGTTGATCAGCGCGATACCGCCGGCCGCCGCCACGCCACCCAGGAATGCCGACGGCAGCGTCCAGAACGCCGCCTGTGTCGTCGACGCGCCTGCCGCCGCCAGCGACAACCCGATCATCGCCACCACCGTGTTGCCCATGCCCAGCGCCGTGACCACGAGCCCGGCGGCCGTCACCAGGCACGGGATCGCGGCGTGCAGACGACGCTCACCGGTGCGGTCGGCGTGGATGCTGTTGAGGATCATCGCCGCCACCGCACAGCTGTACGGGATCGCCGTCAGCAGGCCGATGGCGAACAGGCTCTCGACACCCGTCCCCGCGATGATCGTCGGCAACCAGAAGCTGACGATGTAGATGCCCAAGGCGACACACAGATAGATCCCCGACAACAGCCAGATCTTCGGGTCGCGCAGCATCGCCATGAAAGACAGATGCAACGTCGACGACCGCTCGCGGTCCCGCTCCACCTCCGCGAGGATCACCGCCTGCTCGCGGTCCGTCAGCCACTTCGCCGACTTCACCGAGTTGTCCAGGAACATGAGCACGACGAATCCGAGCACGAGCGACGGCAGCGCCTCGATCGCGAACATCCACCGCCACCCCGAGTGCCCCAGCAGCCCGTCCATCGACTCGATGATCCACCCGGACAACGGCCCGCCCACGATCGATGCGACCGGGATCGCCGCCAAGAAGTAGGCGAACACCCGCCCCCGGCGATGCGCCGGGTACCAGAGCGTCAGGTAGTAGAGGATCCCCGGGATGAAGCCCGCCTCCGCGACGCCCAGGAGAAAGCGCAGCACGTAGAACGCCGTCGGATTCGTCACCAGCGCCATCGCCCCGGAGATGATCGCCCACGAGATCATGATCCGCGCGATCCACCGCTTGGCGCCCACGCGGTGCAGGATCGTGTTGCTCGGCACCTCGAAGAGGATGTAACCGACGAAGAACAGACCCGCGCCGAGGCCGTAGACGGTGTCGCTGAAACCGAGATCGGAGCTCATCTGGAGCTTCGCGAATCCTACATTGACGCGGTCGAGATAGGCCGCGGCGTAACAGATGAACAGGAACGGCACGAGCCGGAGCGTCACCCGACGGAACAGGCGGTCGACGTCGATATCTCGCTGGTCAGCAGTGGTCATGATCGTCACCCCTCATCGCAGATTGCGCTGGTCGTCGACCCGTCGGGCCTTGTGGTCGGTGCGCTCGAAGGTCCGCGCCGGTACGACCTCCACCCCGACGCGCAGGCCGACGACCGACTGCAACTCGCCGGCCACCCGCGCCTGGAACTCCTCCCCGGAGGAGTGGCCCGAAGCCGGCGCGTGCTCCACTCGCACGAGCATCTCGTCCATCGAACCGGTCCTCGTGACGATGATCCGGTGCTCTCCGCCGTAGTCGCTGAAACCACGCAGCGCGTTGTCGATCTCCGTCGGATAGACGTTCTCGCCACGGATGTGCAGCATGTCGTCGATGCGCCCGTACACGCCCTGCGGCAGCCACGGGTAGGTACGGCCGCACGGGTTCTCCCGCATCTCCCAGCGCGTCAGATCCCCTGACGCGAGCCGGATCATGGGCTGAGACGTGCGCTCCAGATGCGTATAGACGGGCGTTCCCTCGCTGCCGAACGGCACCGTGCGATAGGTGCTCGGATCGCAGACCTCGTGGTACACGATGTCCTGCCATAGCAGCATCCCCTCGGGTGATCCCGCGGTGGCCGACGCGCTCATGAACGGCGTCATCTCGGCCATCGTCCCGCAATCGATCACCGTCGCACCGAAGGCTTCGGCGATTGCCGAGCGCACCGATGGCACGGAGGCCCCCGGCTCGCCGGAGAAGAACATCACCTTGATGCCGAACTCGCGCGGATCGATGCCCTGCTCGGCGGCCACCTCGGCCAGCCGTAGCGCGTAGGAAGGGGTCGCGTAGAACGCCGTCGGCCGCGATGTGGCGAGCCACCGCACCGCTCGCGCCGTCATTCCCGGCGCTCCCGCGCCGAAGGGGAAGACCCGGCAGTGCAGTCGCTCGGCACCCGCCAGCGCACCCCACGAGCCGAGGTACAGACTGAACACGGCGGCCACGAACACCGTGTCCCCGGGGCGCACTCCCATGCCCCACAGGATGCGGGCATGGTTGTTCGCGATCACGGACCAGTCGTCGCGACCGACCGCGAAGGCCGTCGGCGTGCCGGTCGTGCCTGAGGTGCCGTGGATGTGATGGATCTGCTCATCGGGGACGCACAGGTAGTCGCCGAAGGGCGGATGATCGAGCTGCGACTGACGCAGATCGGCCTTCGTGACCACCGGTACCTGCTCGAAGGCCTCGAAGGAGGTGATGTCGCCGGGCTCCAGACCCGCCTCGGCCCACTTGCGACGGTAGAAGGGCGAGGTCGCGGCGGCGTACTCCATCACCTCGCGCAGCCGGGCGAGCACCGCCTGCTGGCGCAGCTCGGGGTCCATCGTCTCGCGTTCGGGGAACCAGTACGGCGAGTCCGCCGACGGGAAGTAGGTGTCGTCGTAGCGCGCGGGGAAGCCCCACTGCTCCATACGTGCTGCGGTGTCCAGGGACTGGATCGTCATCAGGATGTGTCCTCTCGGTTCGGGTGCTCAGTCGTGGTCGGGGAGGTTGCGGCGATCGATCTCGCGGTCGTCCCAGGGGGTCAGTGCCTGGTACTCGGGCACGAACCCCAAGCCCTTGCCTCCATCGGGCGAGACGGCGTCGCGGCTCACGTCGACGTGGACGACGGCCGGTGCGTTGTCCATCGCCTTGCGCAGTGCCGCGACCAGGTCGTCCGGGTCGTCCACGCGGATGCCGAAGGCGCCGAGGCCCTCGGCGAGGACCGCGTAGTCGGCGTGCCCGAGCTCCGTCCCGGCGACCAGCCCGTAGTTCTCCTGCTGGTCGAAGCGCTCGATATTCCATGCCTGGTTGTCGGCGACCACGAACACGGCCCTCGCGCCGTGCCGGACGGCGGTGTTGATCTCCATCGCGTTCAGGCCGAAGGCGCCGTCACCGTTCACGGACACCACGGGGCGGTCGGGATGCTCCAGGGCGGCTGCCACGCCGAACGGCACTCCGACGCCGAGGCAGCCCAGCGACCCTGGATCCAGATAGGTTCCTGGTTGAAGTCCGAGCCGGGCGAAGCTCAGCAGGTCGCCGCCATCGGCGATGAGGATCGGGTCGGTCAGCTTGAGATCGTGGAGTGCGTCGAAGATCCGATTCGGGTGCATCCGGCCGTCCGAGCCGCTGGGAGCGGTCGCGAGCGCCGCGCGGTGTCGCTCGGAGCGGTCGACGTGCGAGGCGCGCAGCTCGTCGCGCCAGCTGGTGTCGGGTGTGTGCCCAGCGCGGGTCAGGGCCGCGGTCGCATCGGCGAGCGTCCAGGCGATGTCTGCGAGGATCTCCACCTCTCCGCGGCGATTGTCGGTTAGCTCGCTCGTCGCATCCGACAACCGGGCGAAGCGAGCGTGCGGGAAGACCGCCGGAGATCCGTAGCCCAGCTGGTAGTCCAGCTGCCGTCCCAGCGTCACGACGAGGTCGGCATCGCCCATCACCCGCGAGCGGCTCGCGCCCACGTAGGCGGGATGGGCGGCATCGATCAGTCCTCGGCTCTCCTGCGTGTCCAGGTAGGCCGCACCGGTGGCGTCGAGGAAGCCGGCGAGCTCGGTTCCGGTGCCGCGGGCACCGCGTCCGGAGATCACGGCGATCTTGTCGGCCGAGCCGATCGCCTGCACGAGTGCGTCGATAGCGGCGCCGTCGGCCCGCACGCGACGCGGCCCGACTCGGCGGACGTGCTCGGGCAGCACCACACCGGCTGGCGGTGCTGCACGCAGCGCCGCGGGTGGGATCTCGAGATAGACCGGACCTGGTGATCCGCCGTCGCCGAGCGCCACGCTCCAGGCCTCGCTGATCTCGCGCAGCACCTGATCGGGCTCGCGCAAGGTCCGGGCCCGGCGGGTGATCGGGCGCATCATTCCGACGTGGTCGATGTCCTGCAGCGCGCCCATATTGGCCTGCGGCCCGGGGGCGCACCCGCCGATCAGCAGCACTGGGGTCCGCGCCACCGAGGCATTGGCGACCGGGGTGACGGCATTCGTCACGCCCGGTCCCGCCGTCACCAGTGCGACCCCCGGCGTTCCGGTGAGCTCGGCATGCGCCTGCGCCATGTGCACGGCGGCCGCCTCGTGGCGGACATCGACGATCTGGACGCCGCGGCGGGCGAGCTGATCCCAGATCGGCTGGATGTGACCGCCTTGGAGGCCGAAGACACGTCGGACACCGTTCTCGGTCAGGAAATCGGCGATCAGCCCGGCCACGGTGGCAGACGTCGCCGACGGTTCGCGGGCTTCTGGCTGGTTGTTCATGGTGCTCCTTCGCGGCACTTAGAGTGGTCCGCGTCACACCGTAGGGCATTCTGAATTCAGAACGCAAGAGGAGGAGGGCAGCTCATGATCAACGGCAGGGGTGTTGTGTCAGGGGTCGTCGCGGCGACGACGGCGAGGGGCGCTCAGGTGCAGGACATCGCCTCGAGCATCATCGAGCGACCGTGCTCGATGTGATGGTGAGCGCAGTGCCCGGCCTCGTCGATGTCTCCCCGGATGACGGCCTCGGCGATCGCCTGATGCTCCTCCCAGACCCAGTCCGGGACGCCGCCGCGGGCGAGAACCTCCGTCATGACACGACGGATGCTCTGGCTCAGGAGGACTGCCGTATCCAGTAGGAAGGGGTTGCCGGTCAGGCGATAGAAGAACATGTGGAAATCCGCGTCGGCGGTGACCATCTCGGAGAACGCCCGGGCCTCAACCGCCTCGACGCCCCGGTTGACGATCTCGTTCAGTGCCGACAGGTCGGTGTCTTGATCGAAGGAGCCCGCCGACAGCTTCACGGCGTGGACATCGAGCAGCTCGCGCATGTCGTACAGATGGTTGACGAAGGCGGGATCCATCGGCACGACCTCGAGGCCGCGTCGACCGGATTCACGCACGAGGCCGTGGCGCTTCAGGAGCACCATCGCCTGCTGGACCGGCTGCCGGGACACGCCGAAGCGGGCGGCGATGGCCTCCTGTCGAAGCTGCTCGCCACCCTTGATCACGCCGCTGCAGATGTCGTCGATGATCAGCTCGTACACCTGCTCCGCGAGCGGCGGCGCGGTAGCGACCCTGGGCTCCATCACTGCCATGGTAGGCCATCGCATCACATCGCCCTGGGCCGTAGGCCGCGGCGAGACGACTCGCGAGCGCCTTCTCGCAGGGCCTGTGGAAAGTCGCTGGACCTGTCAGTGGGACCTGCGATGATGGGAACATCAGTTCGACACATGTGGAGGTTCCGATGAGTGTGGTGGTGGATCGTCTGGCCGGTGGTCCGGCGGCGATTGCTGCTGCGCGTGAGGGGCTCGCCGGGCTGGATGCGGGTGAGCTTGTGGAGGCGCATCGAGTGGGGCAGGCGATCCTGCGGGAGGTGCAGGCCTTCCTCCTCGCGGTCACAGCTGAGGGCACGCGCAAGAAGGCGCACGAGCAGACCTCCGCGACCTCGATGGATGCTCTGATCGCCGAGACCTCCGGCATCACCCGGCGCGACGCCGCCCGGCAGCGCCAGCTGGCCGAGCGCTTGGAGACCGCGCCGGTGCTGGCCGGACAGTTGACCAAGCCCGGCATGTCCACCGACAAGGCCCAGGTGGTCGCCCGCGCGATGGATGATCTTCCCCGTGACCTGTCCCCGGCCGACCGCGGCATCATCGAACGTGACCTGGCCGAGGCGGCACCGGGCATGAGCCTGGAGCAGTTGCGGCGTAAAGCTCGGCGGGCGGTCGAGGTCGTCGACAAGCCCCGCGCCGACGCGATCGAAGACCGCGCCCTGACGCGCCAGGAGCAGGCAGCGCGGCGCAGGGCCAGCTTCTGGATGACCCGGCCCGATGATGCTGGCATGGTCAAGGGCGGATTCGAGATCGACGCGTTCACCGGCGACATGCTCCGCTCCGTCTTGGAGTCCAAGACCTCACCGCGCTACCGCGGCGGCCCTGACAGCCAGCAGACCGAGATCGGCTCGGCGGACGAGAACCTCGATCAGCCGGCCTACCCGGAGAAGCTCGGCCGCGCGTTCTGCGACGTGCTGCGGCACCTGCCCAAGGACGGCTACGGCAACCACGGCGGCGTCGCCGCCACGCTCATGGTCACCGTCACCGAAGACGCCCTGCGTGGTCGCACCGACCAGGCCGGCGTCACCGACCACGGCACCCATGTTTCGGCCGGACAACTGCGGATGATCGCCTGCGACGCGGGCATTCTGCCGGTGGTCATGAACGGCGACTCGGTCCCCCTCGACCTCGGCCGCAGCAACCGGCTCCACACCGAGAAACAACGACGCGCGTTGGCTCTCAGGGACGGGGGTTGCGCGTTCCCGGGCTGCGACCGACCACCGAGTTGGTGTGAAGCCCACCATGTGAGGCCATGGGCGGACGGCGGACCGACCAGCATCGACAATGGGGTCCTGCTCTGCGCCCATCACCACCACAAGATCCACCACACCCGATGGCGCGTGGTTATCAACCCACGCGACCGGCTCCCCGACTTCTACCCACCCGGATCCACCACGCCCATCCGCAACACCCGCTACCGACCACTCGTCGCCTAGGGCCCGGTCGCCTAGAGTCTGGGCTGTGAGTGATCCGTACGGAGTGGTGACCGGCGAGCCGATACGCAGCCGCTCCTCGCGATCCGGCCGTCCGCGCCGTGTCTGGCTGCAGGGCGGCACGTCCACCCAGGCCTGGGACTGGGACCTCGTCGCCTGGGCCATCGCCGCGCTCGCCGCCGGGATCGCCGCCGCCATCCTCCTACCCGATGTGCCCGGCCTCATCTGGCTCGTCATGCTCGCCCCGGTCGTCATCGGCTTCCGACGATCCATTCCCCGAGGGCTCCTGCGATTCCGGGCCCACGACCTCCTCCTCGGGATCGTGCTCGGCCTCGCACTCCGCGTCATATCGGGATGGATGGCGCCGCTCACCACCTGGCCCACCGCCGACTCATGGTGGACCGACGTGCTCGCCCCCGCGCTCGTCGCACCCGCCGTCGAGGAACTCTTCTTCCACGGCCTCCTGCTCGTCGCGCTCTACACCGCATTCCGCCGCGCCAGCCGCTCCCGGCTCGCCGCCGGCACTGCCACCGCGCTCATCACCACGGCACTGTTCGTGCTCACCCACCTGCTCACGGACGCGCTCGACGACCACTGGAGCGGCCCGGCCTCGATCGCCCTCGTCGCACTCGCGGGTGCGCTCCTCGTGCTCCTCACCGGCCGCATCTGGAGCGCCCTCGTCATGCACGTCGCCTTCAATGCCTCCTATGTGAGCCTTGGGCTCATCGCCCTGCTGGCCACAGGCGACACCGGAGGGGCAGGCCTCACCTGAATGACCACCTTCACATGTCTGTGATATGAGTCACGTCACGGGTGTTGTTCTCGCCGTTCAACTTGCGATATGCGACAGAAGGTCGTTAAGGTTTCTCTCAGAAGGTGCGAGACTCCCTCGAACTCGTCCTTTGACCGAATGAACGCCTGGGGAAAGTAAGACTCTCGGGTTCCACCAAGCCATCAGTACCGGTTGGAGTACGACTATGACCAAGTTCCGTATGAAGATCGCCGCGGCCTTCGCCGCGGCACTAGCCCTCGTCCTCGTGCCCGCCGCGGCCAACGCCGAGTACACGCCCGGCGGCCCCGCCGGCGGCGCCGTGATCATCGCCCCCGGCGGCAGCGCCGTGATCCCGTTCACCGGCTTCCAGGCGAACGAGACCGTGACCTTCACCCTCACCGGTGAAAACGCCGCCGGCGGCTCGCTCGCGTCCCTCGCCACCGTGGTGAACAGCACCTCCACCGCCAAGGCCGCCGACGCCAATGGCGCTGTCAGCGTCACCGTCACGCTCCCGGAGAACGCCACGGGAACCTACACGCTGACCGCGGTCGGTTCCGAGTCCGGCGCCAGCGCCGAGGCGCTCATCGAGGCCGGCAGCTCCGGCGGTGGCGGCGGAGACCGCGACCGCGACGGTGGCCTGCCCGACACCGGCTCCACCAACAGCTCCACCATCGCGCTCCTCGCGGGTGCGGGGCTCCTCGCCGCCGGACTCGGCGTCGCAGGTGTGGCGGTCCGTCGCCAGCGTCTGCAGAGCTGAGCTACTCGGTTCGACTGAGCGAAGCCCCCAGGTCGTGATGACCTGGGGGCTTCGTCGTTCTATCAGGTCAGTCGGCCTCGGTGGTGCCACAGGCGGGGGCGATGGTCGTCGATGCGCCGGGCACCGTCGGCGTCGTCACCACGTCGAGCCGATTGGTGTACGGGGTGCTGACGCGCACCGTGGCCGAGGCGTCCTCGCCGGGGGCGAGACTGGTCTCCCACGTCAGGACCTGCCGGCCGCTGTCGGTGCCTTGCCCGACACCCGCGCCGCTCGAGTCGGTCGCCGACACGATCTCGGCCCCCTCCGGGAGATAGAGATAGGCGACCGTGCGGGTGACTCCAGGAGGCACGACTACGCCGCCACCGGTGATGTACCGCGGGAGCGACCCCGCATCGGCGGGCGCGTCATTGCGCAGCGTCACCTGGAGCAGCGCATCCGTGCCGCCGGCCTCATTGGTGCACCAGCTCGCCCCCGACTCCAACCGCGAGTAGTAGTTCATCTTCGAGGCCGTGCCGTCGTTCAGGTACACCCCGAAGGATGTGCGCTGGTCGTCGGTGACCGGTAGGAGGCCCTGCAGCCCGGTGCCGTCCAGGACGGCCTGATCATCCTCGTTCTCGTTCCAGATCAGTACCCGATGCTCGGCGGTGGCGCGTGTCAGCGCATCGAGGAACTCGCGTGGATCGGCTCCGCCGCTGCTCACGGCGTCGAAGACCGCGGCGGCCGTCGCCTGGAAGAACTCGTCCTGCTGCGCCGGGACCTCGTACCGCAGGTACACCTCGTTGAGCAGCAGGGAGACCGCGTTGTCGGCGTTGATCTCATCGCCCGTCGGCAGAGTGATCGGGCCGGTGGCCTCCAGGAGATAGGAGAGCACCACCGGGTCGATCGCGATGACCCCGTCGACCCGGGCGCCCCGCTCGCGTTCCCACATCGTCTGCGCCAGGCGCGCGGAGGTGGGGAACGACGGCACCTGGGTGACGTTCTGGATCCATAAGGCCGGCTGATCCTCGTAGATCTGCCGCAGCTCCTCATCGAGCGGCAGGACCGGCTCGTCGTAGCGGGAGAAGTCGCTCGACGACGCCTGATCCTCCAATGACAGCGTCCCGCCGTCCGTGCGCAACAGGGCCGTCGCGCCGACGATGCCGCCCAGCGACCGCCACTCGGCATTGTTCTGGAAGACCAGCAGGTACTCGCGCGGCCCGTCCTGGCCGAGCATCGCCGGCGCGAGGACGGAGGCACGGCTCACCGCGTCAGCGCCGGCTCCGGCCGCACGCAGCTGATCGCCGAGGCCGTCGATGCGCTCGGCTACCGGGCCGAGCAGCGTGCGGCGGTCGATCGCGTCGACGCGCGCCGTCGCGGCTCCCACCCGCTCGGCGCTCAACGCCGCCACCTCGTGCAGACCTGCCAAGCCACTGACATCGACGCGGCCGCCGGTGGGACGCAGATCGTCCATCGAGAAATCCTGGGCCACCTCGACCAAGGGCTCCAGCGCCGACGACGCGACATCGTCGACGGCTGCGGTGGCCTCGGCCACCGCGTTCATCTGATCGCCGACCCACGGCAGCAGCTCGGCGGCACGCCACACCGGATCGGAGGTCAGGGAGCGGGCCGACGAGGTGTCCTCGGCCAGGCTCGACGCGTGGGATGCGGTCGCCTCGGTATCGGTGATCTGCTCGCGCATCTGCTGCGCGGTCCGCTCCGCATCGCGCAGGTGTCCGTAGGCGAGATAGCCGCGCACACCGAGCCATGCCGCGCATAGCACCCCGATGATCGCCATCACGGCCAGAACCCAGAGGAACACGCGACCGGCCGAACGCGCAGCGGGGGGAAGCAGGGGGTTGGTCACCCGTCGATCCTAGGGGTTCGCGCGGTCCTTCGAGACGCGCTACTCGCTCCGACGCGCGTCTACGGCGGCCTTCTGTTCGCACACCATTGGAAAACTTTCCACTGGTGTGCGAATGTCTGCTAAAGTCGTCAGCGCTACATCCCCCACGCCTCTCGAAGAAGCGCACTTGGGGGATTTTTTCTTGTACGGTCGATCGTTATGACCCGTGCGAGGCGATCGCGAGGATCGGGTGAATACCGAAAGCCCGCCTTGTCTCATGAGGAGCAGATTCGTCAGTGGCGACGACGCGGACTGAAGCTGCCCGACGAGGACCGCGCTGCACGGTACCTGCGACATATCGGCTACTACCGGCTCTCGCCCTACACCATTCCGTTTCAAATCCAGGGGACCGACCATCGATTTCGTGAGGGTGCGCGTTTCGATGACGTGCTCGACCTCTATGTTTTCGACCGGAAGCTGCGTCTTCTCGTGCTCGACGCCTTGGAACGGGTCGAGGTGGCGGTGAGAGCCTCCATCACCGATCACATGGCAGTCAACCGGGGAGGGCCCCACTGGTACACGGATGCCGAGCTTTTCAGCGGCTCAGCGCAGCACCGGGAGCTCATGAGAATGATCCGGGAGACCTGTGAACGGCAGCTCGTGGAGAAACCGGAGAGTTCGACGGGAACGCTCTTTCATCGCTCCGCGTTGGAGCATTACCTGACCACCTACGGGGCTCCCGAGTTGCCGCCGTCCTGGCTGATGATCGAGACCTTGACGATCGGGCAGTTGTCGCGCCTCTATAGAAATCTCAAGAACCGTTCCGACCGCACGGCAATCGCGGAGGTTCTGGGCCTCACCGATCCGCTGCTGGGATCGTGGCTTCGGGCCTACGTGCGGGTTCGGAACATCTGCGCGCACCACGAACGGTTGTGGAATGCCGGTCTGGGGGTCTTGTCGACGACGCTCGAAAACTGGACAGTTGTGACGCTTGAAAAGTGAACACTCACGACGATCGGAGAGTGATCACTATGGAGGACTGGGCGTTGATCCGTCGGCTTGCCGGCGAGGGAGTGCCGAAG
>NZ_VLNT01000028.1 GCF_007421815.1 Aeromicrobium piscarium
CTTCGGCACTCCCTCGCCGGCAAGCCGACGGATCAACGCCCAGTCCTCCATAGTGATCACTCTCCGATCGTCGTGAGTGTTCACTTTTCAAGCGTCACAACTGTCCAGTTTTCGAGCGTCGTCGACAGCGTTCGTCATTCCCGTCGCCCATGTTGTCCACGGCTGGGGGTAACCGTGTGAATAACACCCGTGTAACTCTCCACACATGTGCACACACCTGTGGATAACTACACGGGTGTCATTCGATCGCGAATGAGAGCACTCGGCCAACCGGGGGCCGAGGTCAACTCGGCGAGGGTGGTTGACGCTCACCGCCCAGCGGGCGGGTGAGGTCAGAGACCGAAGAAGGTACTGGTGAGCTCGAGCGAACGCAGGGTCGTGGCGCCGGTGATCAGTATCCACAGGGCGACGAAGACCAGTGCCTGCCAGAGCGTCCGCCGCTCGCGAGGGGCGTAGGCGAAGACCAGCCCCAGCAGCACTCCGGTGACGAAACCGCCGAGGTGCCCCTGCCAGCTGATGCCCGGCTGCAGGCTGATGAACGCGTTGATGCCCAGCAGCACCAGCATGCCCGTGACATTCTGTCGCTGCCGGATGAGGAAGACCAGCGCGAGCCCGAACATCCCGAACACGGCCCCCGAGGCACCCACGGTCGCCCCACCGGGCGCGGACAGCCAGAAGACGAAGACCGAGGACGCGACCGCGAGGGTCAGATAGGTCAGCACAAACCGCACGCGCCCCAGGATCTGCTCGATGAACGGACCGAACAGGTACAGCGCGAACATATTGAAGCCCAGATGCAGCCACGTCGAATGCAGGAAGGCCGCCGTCAGCAGACGCCAGTACTCGTCGAAGAAGGCGACCCGCACCCCTGACATCGCGCCCTGCTGGCTCAGCGGGCTGGACCATCCACCCGTCAGGAACACGATGAGGTGGATCGCGACATTGATGCCGATGATCGTGAGCGTCGCCGCGCTGGTGTTCAGTGAGATGGCGCCGCCTGCCACCGTACGCGGCTGACGGACCGAGGCACGCCCCTCGGCCACGCACTCGGGGCACTGGAAGCCGACCGATGCCTCGCGCATGTCCTCCGGGCAGATGTACCGGTCACATCGCTGACACCGGATATAGGCCTCGCGATCGGGGTGCCGGTAGCAGCGATGGTTCTCGGCGGGTTGCGTCACATCGCCACCCCGGCGAGACGCTCCGCCACCGAACAGCGAGAACGAGCGGGCGGCATCATGCCGCCCGCTCCGCCCTCGCTGTACTCGGTCACGACCGGTCGATGGTCACCGACTCGATCACGACGGGCTCGGTCGGCCGGTCGAAGCGATCGGTCGGGGTGGTCGCGATGGCATCGACCACGGCCCGGCTCTCATCGCCGGAGACCTCGCCGAAGATCGTGTGCCGTCGGTTCAGGTGGGGCTGGGCGCCGACGGTGATGAAGAACTGCGATCCATTGGTGCCCGGGCCGGCATTGGCCATCGCGAGCAGGTAGGGACGGTCGAACTGCAAGTCCGGGTGGAACTCGTCCGCGAACTCGTAGCCGGGGCCGCCCGTGCCCTTGCCGAGCGGGTCACCGCCCTGGATCATGAAGCCGTCGATGACACGGTGGAAGATCACATCGGCGTACAGCGGCCGTGTGGTGACCTGCTGCGTCTCGGGGTCCAGCCACTCCTTGCCGCCCTCGGCGAGGCCGACGAAGTTCTGCACCGTGACCGGGGCCTGGTGCTCGAAGAGGTCCACGACGATGTCGCCGCGATTGGTGTGCAGGGTCGCGCTGAGGGGCACTGCTGGTCCTTCTTTCGGGGGGCTTTCTCCTATCCTCCCACGAGCCGGCAACCAGGACCGTTACGGTGGTGGGCATGTCTGTTCGTCGTCTCGTCGTCCTCGGCGCACTCGCCGCTGCCGCTGTCGTCGTCTACCGCAAGATCACGGCCGACAAGGGCGGCTCCTTCGACCCGTCCTCGGCCGCGGCCGGCCTGCGGTGAGCGTCGATCTCACCCGCGACAGCGGGATCGCCACCCTCACCTTCTCCGACCCGCCGGTCAACCTCTATTCGCTGCGATTGCACGAGGAATTCGATGTCGCGCTGGAGCAGGTCGAGGCCGATCTGCCGCGTGTTCTGGTCATCCGCGCCGAGGGCAGGATCGTCTCGGGCGGTGTCGATGTCTCCGAGTTCAACTCCCGTGGCAGCCGTGAGACCACCAAGGAGCTCTACGATCGGATGCTCGAGCTCCCCGACCGTGTCGAGGCGCTGCCGATCCCCACGATCTTCGCGGCACACTCCCTGACGCTCACCTGGGCCTTCGAGGTGGCGTTGGCCTGCGATCTGCTCCTCGCGAGCGAGAAGGCTCGCTTCGGTCTGGTCGAGCGGGTGATCGGCCTGACCCCCACGATGGGCGGCACGCAGCGGCTCGCGGCCCGCGCGGGAGTCGCCCGCGCCAAGGAGTTCGTCTTCACCGGCGCGCAGTACGACGCGGCCACGCTCGAACGCTGGAATGTCGTCAACCGGGTCTACGGGGTCGATTCCTTCGAGGACGACGTCCGATCCTTCGCCGAGGGTCTCGCCGACGGCCCCACGAAGGCCTTCGGCGCCGCCAAGGACATCCTGCGCCAGTACGAGGCCGGGGGAGTGCCGGCCGCGAACGCCGCCACGACGTCGGTCGCGTCCGCCCTCTTCGACACCGAAGACCTGCACCACGGCATGGAGTCCTTCCTCGTCGACGGGCCCGGCAACGCCACCTTCCACGGTCGCTGACCCGCAGCTCCACCTCGTGAGCGGTGAGATAGGCACCTCTCCCGACCGTGAGCGGTGAGATAGGCACCTCTCGACACGGTTCAGAGGTGCGTAACCCACCGCCCACGGGGTTGAGAGGTGCGTAACCCACCGCCCACGGGTGGGGTTACTCGGCGACCATCGCCTCCGGGTCCACCACGAGGTCGATCAGCACGGGACCCGCGGGCACTGCAGGCAGATGCTCCAGCACATCGCGCAGCTGATCGAGATCGGTGATCGTGTGCGCCTCGGCCCCGTAGCCGCGCGCGACATCGGCGAAGCTCGGCCACGAGGTCCGGGCGTAGTCGGTATCGAGGCCCGCCTGCCGCAGCGCGTGATGCTCCATGCCGTACGACCCGTCGTCGACGATCACGATGAGCAGCGGAAGCCGCTCGCGCACGGCGGTGGTGAGCTCACCCAGCCCCATCATCCCGCCGCCGTCGCCGGCGACCACCACCGTGAGCCGATCCGGATGCGCCGCCGACGCCCCGATACCCGTCGCGACGCCCAGTCCGATCGACGCGAAGTTGAGCGTGTGGACGAAGGACGAGGGGTGCGCGACACCGAGTCGGCGCCACGCCGTGTACACGAATCTCCCGGTATCGGTGACGACGAGCCGCTCCGCGGGAAGGAGCCGGTTCAGCAGGTCCAGCGCTGCTCCCGCGTCGACCGTCCCTCGTGCCGCTACCGGCGGTGCGGCCGCTGACGGTGCCGGCACACCCGCGTGCCAGTCCTCACGCTGGATCCCGGCTTCGGCGAGCAGCTCGACCATGGCCCGGGCCACCCCCGCCGCGTCGCCCTGGACCACGGCATCCGGCCGCACGTGCCGGCCGAAGGCGTCCTTGTCGAGGTCGACCTGGACGATGCCGCGGCCCGATGCCAGCGCCCCTTCCGCCATCGTGAAGCGATTCAGGCTCGCCCCGAAGGAGACGATGCAGTCCGAGCGCAGCAATAGGTCGAGGGTGGACGGATCGCTCAGCGTCCCGGCGATGCCCAGATCGCGCACATCCCCCGCGAAGTACTCCCGCGCGAGCAACGAGGTGGCCACCGGTGCGCCGATCCGGGCAGCGAGGTCCAGCAGCGATCCGCGTGCCTCGGACAGCACCGCCCCTCGTCCCGCCAGGACGACCGGCCGGCGCGACGAGGCGAGGGCGCCGACCGCGGCATCGAGGGCATCCTCGTCGAGGACGGTCCCGTCGATGCCGCGGTCCGGCAGAGCCGATGCCACAGACCCACGCAACTCCCGTCCGCCGACCGCGAGCGGAACGTCGAGCACCACCGGCCCCGGACCCGTGCGGACCTGATCGAGCGCCCCGGCGATCTGGTCGGCGGCACCCTCCTCGGTGACGCGCACATAGCGCGCTCCGGTGAGCTCGGTGGCCGACCGCAGATCGAAGCGCTGCAGATGCTCGCTGCCCTCGGGCGTATCGCCGGTGAGCAGCAGCACGCGGCTGTGCGCTCGCGCCGCCTCGGTCAGTGCGGTCAGGGTGTTGGTGAACCCCGGGCCGTGGGTCACGGAGGCGACACCGATCGTCCCGGTCGTCCTCGACCAACCGTCGGCCATGCTGACGGCACCGCCCTCGTGCAGCACGGGGACGAACCGTCCCCCGGCCGCCGAGAAGGTCACCACGTGGTCGAGATTGCCGTCGCCCATCAGCCCGAAGACCGTATCGGCCCCCGCCGACCGCAACGCCCGGACCAGACCCTCGTAGATCCTCATCTCACCGCGATTCCTTCGAGACCCGCTCGACCTCGGCAGCGATGTCCTCGTTGTAGGCGTCGACGAAGCTGTTGTTCACATACTCATCGGCCGGCAGCGCCTCGGGCAGCAGATCGTTGTCGGCGAGGAAGGCCGCCGTGACATCGGTGCGGTCCTTCGGCGTGTCACCGAAGCCCGACTGCGCGCTGCCCTCGGGGTCGAACTGCTCCAACGTGAACTTCAAGATGGCCAGGTCCCGTTCGCGGCCCTCACCGTCGGAGCGAGCATTGGGGAACTCGTCATAGAACATGTCGAGGGCCTCTTCAAGGTTGTCCTTGGCCCACACCTGGGCGACTGCCCCAGCCCGCCCCAGCTTCTCCAGAGCGTCGCTCTTGTTCTCGATGGCATCGCCGCTGGCGTACTGGACGAAGTCGAGCAGCTGGTCGGCCTCGGGGAAGACATCGCGGATGACCCGCAGATCCGTGCCACCGAGCTGGATGGACTGATAAGCGGCGTCCCAGAGGTACAGCCCGTCGACCTTGCCCGAGCTGAGCGCGCTCGCCGCCTGCGCGCCGACACCGACGGCGACGAATTCCACGTCATCGCTGAGCCCCGCCTCGGCCGCCATGGCCTGCGCCTCGGGAAGGCGCGAGGAGGACAGCGACGCGACGCCGATGGTGGTGCCCGCGAGATCGTCCGGGGACTCGATGGCGCTGTCGGGGAGCACCGCCAGGCCCGAGCCGTACTCCGGGATGATGTTGTAGGTGATGGCGATGTCGACATCCTTGTTGATCGCCGCCATCACCGAGGACGGATTGCCCTGACCGAGGTCGGCCTCGCCCGCCTGCACCAGCTGGATGGCGACCGCCGAACCGGCCGTGGGCTGGTAGTCCACGTCGATGCCGTAGTCCTCGAACAGCCCGAGGCCCTTGGGGATGGCGTACATGACGGCCTCTTCGCCGGGGTACGGCGCCTCGTGGCCCATGGCCACGACGATGCTCTCGTTCTCGCCCTCGCCCGATGAGCCGCCGCAGGCGGACAGGGCGAGGACGGCCGTCATCGCGACGGCGGTCGAGCAGGTGACTTTGGACAGTGCGTTCATGGATCTGACTCCTGAGGGGGACGGATTAGGCGCCGCTGGAGACGGCGTGGACCTGGGTCCAGAACACGACGCGCTTCTGGACCATGACGAGGATGAGATGCAACAGGAACCCGATGACCGAGAGCAGGATCAGCACCGCGAAGGATCCGGCGATGTCCAGCACCGAGTTGAAGATGAGGATCTGGTTGCCGAGACCGGCCCGTGAGCCCATGAACTCGCCGACCACCGCGCCCAGCAGGGAGAGCACGATCGCCGCGTCGAGCCCGGCGAAGATGTACGGGAGCGCCGACGGCAGCTTCACCCGGCGGAACGCCTCGAAGCGTCCCGCACCCATGGCCCGGATCATGTCGATCCGCTGGTGATCGGTGTTCTGCAACCCCTCGATCGTGTTGACGATGACCGGGAAGAAGGCCACCGTCACCGCGACGATCACCTTGCTGGTCATGCCGAAGCCGAACCAGATGACCAGCAGCGGCGCGAGCGCGATCTTCGGCACCGTCTGGAAGGCGACGATGTAGGGGTAGACGGCTCGGCGCACCCAGCGGATCTCGGCGACCAGCGCCCCCAGGGTGATGCCGAGCACCGCCGCGATGGCGAAGCCGAGGACCGTCTCGGTGAGGGTATAGCCGAGATTGGGCAGGAAGGTGCCGTACACGATCCCGTCATAGAGCTTGACGGCGATGAGCGACGGCGGCGGCAGGACGATCGCAGAGATATCGGCGATCCGCACGACCGCCTCCCAGCCGCCGACCACGACGACGAAGGTGCCGATGACGGCGACCCAGTCACCCGATCCCTTGGTCGATCGGCGTCGTTTGCGCGGTGCGTCCTCGCGGGTCTGGGCGGCGACGGTGGCAGTGTCGACGGACATCAGTCGATCCCTCCTTTGGCGTTGAGCAGATGGCGGATCTGCGAGGTGAGCTCGGCGAACGCGGGGGTCGCGACATCGTCGAGGGTGCGGCGGCGGGGAAGGTCCACGGTGAAGTCGCCGACGATCCGGCCAGGACGTTCGGACATCACCAGGACACGGTCGCTGAGATAGACCGCCTCCGGGATGGAGTGCGTGATGAAGAAGACGGTCTTGCGCTGCTCGGCCCAGATGGTCTGCAGATCGTCGTTGAGCTGCTCGCGGGTGAGCGCATCGAGGGCACCGAAGGGCTCGTCCATCAGGAGGATCTCCGGGTCCGGCACGAGGGCGCGCACGATGCCGACCCGTTGCTGCATGCCGCCGGACAGCTCGGACGGATAGCGCGACTCGAAGCCGTCGAGGCCCACCATGGAGAGCAGTTCACGCGCGCGCTCCCGGTACTGGTCGACATCGCGCTTCTGCACCCGGATCGGCAGGAGGACGTTGTTGAGGATGGTCAGCCACGGCAACAGCACCGGCTGCTGGAAGACCACGCCGACGTGGGGCGACGGGCCGCTCAGCGGCGTGCCGCTGAGGGTGACATCCCCCTTGCTCTGCCGGAGCAGTCCCGCGAGGATCTTGAGCAGGGTGCTCTTGCCACAGCCGGACGGACCGACGAGCGAGACGAAGGCCTGCTTCGCGACGTCCAGGTCGATCGGATCGAGGGCCTGCACGGGCTCACCACTGGCCGTGGGGTAGGCGAGGGTCGCCCCGCGGATCGAGATGAGCCGATCGTCCTCGGGCCGGTCGATCTGGGCTGGGTCGGTGGTGGTCATTCTCATAACTCCTCCTTCACGAACAGGGCGTCGACCGCGACCGCCCCGTCTCCTTCGGCACCTACGAGGACGGGATTGAGCTCCGCCGCCACGAGGTCGGGCCCGCATCGGGCGGCGAGCCGGCCGAAGCACTCGACCAGATCTACCAATGCCGAGCGGTCTTTGGCCGCCGCGCCGCGGTAGCCATCGAGCAGCGTGGCCAGCGGCGAGGAGTCGATGAGCTCCTCGATGTCCTGCCGCACCGCCGGAACCGGCACGGTGGCAGCGGGACCCATCAGCTCGGCTAATACTCCTCCGGGTGCGACCGTGAGCACCAACCCCACCTGCGGGTCGCGCACGACGCCGACGATGCACTCGACCGTGTCCGCCTGGACTTGCTCCTGGAGCAGGAACCCGTCGATGGTGAGCTCCGGGGCCCGCGTCCGCAAGGTCTCGCGCATGCGCGAGACCTCCTCGATCAGCTGTTCACAGGATCCGATCGAGGTGACGACCCCGCCGACTTCGGTCTTGTGGGAGAGACCGGCCGCCTCCAGCTTCAGCACCATGGGCGGGGTGAGCGAGTCCCACGCCTCGACGGCCTCCGCGGCGGAGGAGACCAGGATCGACGCGGGGGTGGGCACGCCCGCCTCAGCCAGCAGGTCCATGGCCTGGGCCCCGGCCGCGACAGGTCCACCGTCCCAGGACACGACATCCTCCGCTATCCCGGTGCCGAGCGGCGCCGGGCGACCACGGCGATGCCATGCGAGCCAGGCCGTGATCGCCGCGATCGATGCCCGGGCGCCCGACAGCACCGGCACGCCGCTGCGCGTGAGGGTGTCGACGACGACGTCGTCGGCCGCTCCGGTGGTCAGGCTCAAGGCGAGCACCGGAGCCCCGGGGTTCGCCGCGCACTTGGCGAGCAGATCGGCCTGCTCACGGTAGAGCGACTCCTGGCCTGCGGATCCGCGCAGGACGTTCAGCGCGAGGGCCACGACGCCGACTCCCGGGTCGGCCTTGAGGAGATCCAGGGCCTGGATAGCGATGGTGGGATCCTCGACCGAGGCGCCGGTCAGGTCGAGCGGATTGGCGACGGTCGCGAAACCCGGCAGGGCCGCGGCCAGGCTCTCACGGGAGTCGTCGCTCAACTCGGCGACCGGAAGGCCGAGGTCCTCGGACAGATCGGCCAACAGGCCCGTGCCGCCGCCGGAGATCGACGTGATCGCCGCCGCCGGGGCCGAGGGCACCAGGCCCGCGGAGAAGAGCAGCAGCGTCTCGCGGAACTCGTCGAGGTCGTCGACCTGGACGACATGACACCGCCGCAGCAGGCCGGCCAGTGCCGATCCCTGGCCGGCGATCGCACCAGTGTGGGCGAGCGCGGCCTGCTGTCCCAGGGCGGATCGGCCGACGGTGAGGGCGACCAACGGCTTGCCGGCCTCGGCGGCCTCGATCGCCGCGGAGCTGAACTCCTCGACATCGCGCAGCCCCTCGATGAACAGGCCGATGACGCCGACATTCTCGTCATGGGCCAGCGCCCGCACATAACGTCCGAGACCGACGCCCGCCTCGTTGCCGGTGGTGATGAGGTGGCTCAGGCCGAGGCCGCGGCCCACGGCCGAGTCGGTCACCGAGTGCGTCAGCGCCCCGGACTGCATGACCAGGGCGACATTCCCTCGGGTGAAGGGCTCGACGAGCTGGCCACTGTAGGCAGCGAATCCGGACGTGGCGTTGAGGATCCCGTAGCAGTTCGGGCCGCACAGCAGGAATCCGGACTCGGTGAGGATGTCGTCCAGGCGGCGCCGCTGTTCGGCGCCGCTTCCGCCCTCCCCGAAGCCGCTGGCGATGAGCGACCCCGCCCGGGTGCCGGCGGCCACGAACTCCTCCAGCACGTCGAGGGAGCGATCCGCATCGAGGGCGATGGCGACGAACTCGCAGGTCTCGGGCAACGACGCCGCGTCGGGATAGGCCGTCAGCCCGGCGATCGTGGTCTCCCGCGGATGGACGGGATAGATCCGCGCCGAGGAGCCGAAGCGCTGCAGGTTCTCGATGATCTGTAAACCACGGTTCCCGCGAGGGGAAGCGCCCACGACCGCGATCGAGACCGGGTCGAGCAGCGTGCGCAGGTCGTCCATCATCGCTCTCCGTAGGGCGTGTCCCTCGCCCGGAGGAAGGCACCCATACCGTCCTCGGCGAGGACCGCCATGATCCGTTCCTTCTCCACGACCCCCTGCGATCCGAGCAGGATCGTGTCGATATAGCGGTGGGCGTCCTGGGCCGCCTTGAAGCCCTGGATGTCGAGGGTGAGCCGCACGGCGCGCTTGGCGAGGGTGAGCGCGTACATCGGGGCATTGGCCACCCGCTCGGCGAGACGCTGCGCCTCCCGTGCGAGGTCCTCGGGCGCGACCACATAGTTGACCAGGCCGACCTCGCGGGCCCGCGCCGCGTCGAGGCGGTCTCCCGTCAGGTAGAGCTCGTTGAATCCCTTGAAGCTCATCAGCCACGGCAGCATCAGCAGCGGCGAGAGGGCGCCGTGGCGGATCTCCGGCTCAGACAGGAAGGCGGTGTCGGCGGCGATCGTCAGGTCGCCGACCATCGCCAGATTGCAGCCGCCGGCGATGGCGCCGCCGTTGAGGGCGGTGATGACCGGCTTGTCGCAGTACCAGATGCTGCGGATGACATCGGCATTGCCCTTGGTGTGGTCGTCCCACTCCTCGGTGGTCGCCGGGAGTCCGTCGGCCTCGAGGTCGATGCCCGAGCAGAAGATTCGCGAGCCGGCGGCTGTCAGGACGATGACGCGCGTCTCCTTGTCCGCGCCCGCCGCGGCGACCGCCGCGCCGAGCTCGGCGAAGGTCTGCTGCCGCAGTGCATTGTGCTTCTCGGGCCGGTTGATGGTGATCGTGGTGACGCCGTTCTCGCGAGAGACGTTCAGGTCGTCGTAGTGCATGGGTCGTGCTCCGTTCGTCAGCAGGGGAAGGGGGTCAGGCAGAGCGGCCGTCGTGTTCGTCGACGGCCCCGACGAGGCCGACGACATTGCCGAAGACCTGTTCGCCGCGGCCCATGGCCGCGTGGGCCTGCGGCAGCTCGTCGAAGCGGACGGTCCGCCCGAGGCACGGGGAGATCTCACCGGCGCGGACGAGATCGTTGTAGGCCTTCGCCTGCTCGTCATTGGTGCCGTGGCTGCCCTGCAGGCGCTTCTGGCGGGTCCAGTGGTAACGCAGATCGACCATCGCGTCGTAACCACTGGTGCCCGCGCAGATGACCACCATGCCGCCGGACTCGCAGACGAAGACGCTGGTCGGCACGGTCGCGCCGCCGGGGTGCTCGAAGACGATGGCCGGATCCTTGCGCTCACCGGCGATCTCCCAGATGCGCTTGCCGAAACGGCGCGCCTCGGAGGTCCACTCCTTCTGCCCGGCGCGGTCGTCGACGAGCGGTGGCACGCCCCAGTGGCCGTAGTCGTTCCGGTCGATATAGCCGATCGCGCCGATCTTCTCGGCGTAGCGGCCACGCTCGTCGTCCGAGACGACGGTGACCGCCTGGCCGCCGGCCTGGTTCACCAGCTGGATCGCCTGCGTGCCGAGTCCACCCGAGCCGCCCCACACCAGGACGAGGTCCCCAGGCTGGACGGTATTGCCCTGCCAGCCGTGCAGCATCCGATACGCCGTGGTGCCGACCAGGGTCGGCGCGGCGGCCTCGGCCCACGAGAGGTGGGCGGCCTTCGGCAGCACCTGGTGGGCCTGAACCCGTGCGAACTGGGCGAAGGAGCCGTAGTTCGTGTTGTAGCCCCAGATCTGGGCGCTGGGGGCGATCATCGGGTCCTTGCCCGACGCGATCCACGGGTCCTGCTGGTCCCAGTAACCCGGGTGCACGATGACCTCGTCGCCGATCTCGATGCCCTCGACCTCGGAGCCCGTGGCATAGACGATGCCGGAGGCATCCGAGCCGCCGATGTGGAAGTCCTCGGGCTCCCCGGCACGCTGCCGGGCCCCGATCACGTCGACCGGATAGCCGCGAGCGGCCCAGACGTTGTTGTAGTTGACGCCGGCGGCCTTGACGCCGATCAGCACCTCGTGGGGGCCGAGGGCCGGCACAGGGACCTCGGTCTCGACCTGGAAGGCCTGCTCGGGATCGCCGAAGCGTTCCGCCCGGACCACGAGCGCGGTCATGGTGCTGGGAACCTCTCCGGGTTCGGGCAGCTCACCGAGCGGCACTGAGCCGGTGAAGGTCGATACAGGGCTTCGGACGTCGTCCACGGGTTCTCCTCCATTGCCGCACCAGCCTGTGGCGCGTGTCACATCGTTGATCTGGCAATATCAAAGCACGAGTATCACTGGAAGGAAATGTCATCCGCGTTAATTCTTTACAACAGAACAAATGAGGTTTGACGTGAAACGTTCTGTTAACAACAACATCATCGGTGTAATGTTCTGCTATGCGATACGTTGAGGGGGACGATGCGGCACGGCCGCCCTATCTCGTCGAGTCGGCCGAGAACGCCCTGCGCATCCTGTTATGGCTCCGCAACTCGCCACGGCTGCGCGTCACGGAGGTCAGCGATCGACTCGGAGTGGCGCGGTCCACAGCTCACCGGCTCTTGTCGACCCTGACCTATCTGGGATTCCTGCGGCACGACCCGATCAAGCGGGTCTACCTCCCCGGCGAGGTCCTCGTCGAGATCGCACTCGCGTCGACCGATCACCAGGAACTGAGGCGCGCCAGCATGCCGCACATCGAGAGGCTCGCGAACGCCCAAGGCTGGACGGTCCACCTGTCGGTCCTGGAGGGCACGGACATCCGCTTCATCGACGGGTGCGAAAGTCCCCGGCCGGTGCGGGTCAGCGTCCGGATCGGGTCACGGTCGCCGGCGCACAGCACCAGCAGCGGCAAGGTGCTGCTCGCGGCACTGCCGCCCCATCATCTCGCGACGCTGTACCCGGAGGACCCGCCCAAGGTCACCGAGCACACGATCGCCGACCTCGGTGAGCTCGAGCAGCAGCTCGAGGAGGTGCGCCGTCTCGGATACGCGACCAATCTGGGCGAGAACGAGGTCGGACTGCACGCCGCCTCGGTGCCCATCCACCACGACGGCCGGATCGTCGCGGCGATCGCCGCCGCCCATCCGACGATGGTCGAGGCACCCAGCGACTTCTCCGAGATCGTCGATCAGCTCCGTGCCACCGCCGCGACGATCGAGGGCCAGCTCGAACGGCAGGCCGATGACGGCGCCCGGCGGTGAGGGCGGTTAGGAGGAGGGAGAGCGGTCGCGCTGCACCCGATGCGTGGTGCGGCGCTCCGACCAGAACGAGACCAGCGGGATGCAGGCGAGCAACAGCACACTGACCATGTAGAGCCAGCTCCACCTCTGCCGCAGGGTCAGCCTGGCCACCAGCACCACGAGCACGATGAACAGCAGTCCGTGCAGCTGGTCGATGACCAGGAAGACGCCGGCATTGTCGTGGAAGAAGCCGTGGTCGGTGGCGAGCTTGCCGAGGAAGCCCGCCATCACGAGGATGAGGTTGATGCCGACGATCGTCGCCATCACCTGATAGGCCCGGAGGAGCCCGTCCTTCTGCGACACGGTCGTCTGCGGCTCGGAAGTCACGTCGTCAGCGTATCGCCGCGGTCCAATGCGGAGCGCGCGGTCTCGACGGACTCGCGGCCCATCCGCCACCACATGAAGACGACGAAGCCGCCGAACACCCACCACTGCAATCCGTAGCCGAGATTGCGGCCGCCGGCCGTCCAGGAGACCTCCGGCTCGGGGATGGCCGGTGCGGCGAACCCGGCCGGGACGATCGCCTCGTCCTCGCCGAGGGCGTAGCCGGACCACAGGTCGTAGGGCAACTCGTTGATGAGGGTCTGCACCCGTACCGAACCGATCGTGCGCGTCTCGGGGTCGAAACGGCCCGCCGGGGTGTCACTCGGCTGGAGGACGCCGTCGAAGGTCACCATTCCCTGGGGGACATCGGGGAAGGAATCCGGCTCCTCGGCCGTCCACCCGCGCACGACGAGCAGGGCCGAGCCGTCGACCATGACCGGCGCGACGAGCCAGCTGCCCTCGCCCTCACCGGCCTGCTCCTGGTCCGTCACCCAGATCTGCTCCTCCGCCGGACGGAACTGGCCCGTGACGGTCACCGGACGGCGCTGCTGCACCGAGGTGAAGACGTCGTCGGGGCCCCAGACCTCGTCGAGGGGAGCGGTCGGTACCTCCTGGACATCGGCGCGCTGCTCGGACTGCCGAGCGTCGTACACGCCCAGCTGCCAGGATCCGGCGACCACGCAGACCGCGATCGCGAGGATCGCGAAGGCGTGC
Organism: Aeromicrobium piscarium; assembly: GCF_007421815.1. Taxonomy (GTDB): domain Bacteria; phylum Actinomycetota; class Actinomycetes; order Propionibacteriales; family Nocardioidaceae; genus Aeromicrobium; species Aeromicrobium piscarium. Next base: position 13,550 of record NZ_VLNT01000028.1, read on the forward strand.
AGCCCGATCATCGACGGCCGGAACCACAGCCGCCAGGTCGAGAGAGGGCGCTCGCCGGTCAAGGTCAGGCCGTGAAGGGCTTGACGCCGGGGTACAGCGGGAAGCGATCGGCCAGGGCGGCGGTCCGCTTGCGCAGCCCGTCGATGTCGACCTCACCGGGCTGGAGCGCCTCGGCGATGATGTCGGCGACCTCACGGAACTCGTCGGTGCCGAAACCGCGGGTCGCCAACGCCGGCGTGCCGACGCGGAGACCCGAGGTGACCATCGGGGGCCGCGGGTCATTGGGCACCGCGTTGCGGTTGACCGTGATGCCGACGGCGTCGAGGCGGTCCTCGGCCTGCTGTCCGTCGAGCTCGGAGTCACGGAGGTCGACGAGCACGAGGTGGACATCGGTGCCCCCGCTCAGCACCTGGATGCCGGCGGCCTTGGCGTCATCGGCCAGCAGCCGCTCGGCCAGGATGCGCGCGCCGTCGAGCGTGCGCTGCTGGCGGTCGGCGAACTCGGGCTCGAGCGCCATCTTGAAGGCGACGGCCTTGGCGGCGATCACGTGCTCGAGCGGACCGCCCTGCTGCCCGGGGAAGACCGCCGAGCGCATCTTCTTGGCGACCTCCTCGTCATTGGTGAGGATCGCCCCGCCACGCGGACCACCGAGGGTCTTGTGCGTGGTGGTGGTGACCAGGTGCGCGTGGGGGAGCGGGCTGGGGTGCAGACCGGCTGCCACGAGACCGGCGAAGTGCGCCATGTCGACCCACAGCTTGGCACCGACCTCGTCGGCGATCGCGCGGAAGGCGCCGAAGTCGAGCTGGCGCGGGTAAGCGGACCAGCCCGCGATGATGACCTTGGGCCGGTGCTCGATCGCGAGAGCGCGGACCTCGTCCATGTCGACCAGGCCCGTCTCGGGCACCACGTGGTACGGGACGACGTGGTAGAGGCGCCCGGAGAAGTTGAGCTTCATGCCGTGCGTGAGGTGGCCGCCGTTGGCGAGGTCGAGACCGAGGATGGTGTCGCCGGCGCTCGCGAGGGCATGGAGCGCGGCCGCATTGGCACTCGCCCCCGAGTGCGGCTGCACATTGGCGTACTGGGCGTCGAAGAGCACCTTGAGCCGGTCGATCGCGATCTGCTCGACCTGATCGACGAACTCGCAACCGCCGTAGTACCGCTTGCCGGGGTAACCCTCGGCGTACTTGTTGGTGAGCACGCTGCCCTGCGCCTCGAGGGCGGCGACGGGCGCGAAGTTCTCCGAGGCGATCATCTCCAGGGTGCTCTGCTGGCGGTTCAGCTCGGCATCGAGGAGCGAGGCGATCTCGGGATCGAAGTCGACGAGGTGCGCGTCATGGCTCATATCCTTAGAGTATCCGCCCCTGACGACAAGCTCGTCCCGGCATCGGGCTTAGATGCCGTGCTGTTGCGCGAAGACCACGACCTGGGCGCGGCGTTCGAGTCCCAGCTTGGCGAGGATCGTCGACACGTAGTTCTTGACCGTCTTCTCCGACAACACCATCGCCTCGGCGATCTCCCGATTGGACGAGCCCTCGCGCAGGTGGACAAAGACGCGGCGTTCCTGATCGCTCAGCTCAGACAGCGGATCCTGCGGCTGCGCACGGAGCCGCTCGAGCACGGCATGCGTGACGGCCGGGTCCAGTAGCGACTGTCCGGCCGCGACCCGCCGCACCGCGTCGATGAGATCGGTTCCGCGTACCTGCTTGAGCAGGAACCCGGCGGCACCTGCGCTGATCGCCTCGAAGAGCGCGTCGTCGTCCTCATAGGAGGTGAGGATCAGCACGGCCACGTCGGGCTGTCGGCGACGAATCTCGCGGCAGACCTCGATGCCCGATCCGTCGGGGAGGCGCGCGTCGAGCACCGCGACATCGGGCGCCACCGCCGGGACACGCGCGAGGGCGTCCGCGGCGGTACCGGCCTCGCCGACCACCGTCAGGTCCGGCTCGTCCTCCAAGAGATCGCGAATACCGCGACGCACCACCTCGTGGTCGTCCAACAGGAAGATCCGCGTCCTCTCCACGCCTCCAATCTAGGCCATCGCCGGGTCGCGGGCGGTGACTTACGCACCTCATTAGACCCGGTGGGCGGTGGGTTACGCACGTCTCAACGCGGTCGAGGGGTGCGTAACCCACCGCCCAGCAACGCGAGGGGTGCGTAAGTCACCGCCCAGCGATCAGGAGAGGCGAGAGACGGGTACGCGCCAGGTCAGCTGGGTGCCGCCGCGGGCCAGCGGGATCACCGCCACCGATCCGCCGCGGGCCTGCGCGCGCTCGCGCAGATTCCGCAGTCCGCTGTCGCGGCGCGGGCGCGCGGAGATGCCACGGCCGTCATCGACCACGCACACGCTCAGCTCGTCCACGCCGACCCGGATCTCGACGGTGGCGTGGTCCGCATGAGCGTGCCGAGCGACATTGGTCAGGCCCTCCCGGACGACCGCGAGCACATGCTGGCCCAATGCCGGGTCCAGGGCCTCGAGATCTCCCTCGATCTCGACCGTTGGCGGGTGTTCGAGGGCCTCGGCGGCCGTCTCGACCACGCGGTGGATCGCGCTGACCAGCTCCGTGCGGTCCCCGAGCTCGAAGATGGTGCGACGGATCTCGCGGATCGTGCCGTCGATCTCCTCGATCGCCTCGGCGACCCTCTCGCTCGCGGCCGGATCGTCGATCCGTCGCGAGGAGCGATCCAGGGACAGGCCGGTGGCGAACAACCGCTGGATCACGACATCGTGCAGGTCGCGGGCGATGCGATCGCGATCGGCATAGACCGCGAGCTGCGCGTGCTCCTCACGCGCGTCCAACAGCGCGGCGTAGAGCTGGGCATTGGCGATCGCCACACCCGCCGCGGCCGCGAGGGCGATCACCAGGCGCTCGTCGGCGACCTCGAAGCCACCGTCTTTGCCGGTGAGGTAGAGATTGCCGTAGACCGACTCGCCCACGTGCACCGGAACGCCGAGGAAGCTCGTCATCGGCGGATGATGCGGCGGGAACCCCACCGACGACGGATGCTCGCGCAGATCGTCCAGCCGGAGCGGATGCGGGTGATCGATGAGATGACCCAGCAGACCGCGGCCCTCGGGCAGATCACCGATCCGCGCCCGGGTGTCGTCATCGATCCCGTACGTCGTGAAACGCGCCAGCCGATGTTCGCTGGCAGCCGGATCGATGACGCCAAGCGCGCCGTATCGAGCGCCCGTGACCTCGCAGGCTCGTTGGACGATCGACTCGATCAGCTCGTCGAGCTCTCGGCCGGCCGCCAGATCGGTCACCGCCGCGAGCACATGTTCCCACCGCCGCTCGTCCACGGTCTCAGCCTAGAGGCCTGTCACTGCTGTCACGTGGCTCTGGCGGCGCCCCGGCACGCACCTGGGGGTACGACGGCGGACCGCTAGAGGTCCCGATCGGACCGGGACTTTCGTCCCGAGCAGACACATCGCTCGGCCCTGTCGGCACGCCTCGCCGACGAGGAGAGTGGAGGTGTCAGAAGGAAAGGACACATCATGAGCACCACGATCGTCGTCGGAGTCGACGGAAGCCGAGCCGGTGCCGCGGCCCTGCGATGGGCCGCCCACGAAGCCGATCTACGTGGCGCCGAGCTCCACATGGTCCACAGCTGGCAGATCGACGCCGCCGAAGCGATGGGCGGCTACGCGATCCCGTGGCTGGCGATGGAGAACGACGCCCGCGCCAATGCCCAGCAGTGGGTCGAGGACGTCATCGGACCGCTCGACCAGGCGGATAGTCCTCGCAAGCTGTCCGTCGTGAGCGGAATGCCGGGTCCCGTGCTCGTCGAGACATCGCGCGACGCGGCACTGCTCGTCGTCGGCACTCAGGTGCACAAGGGCCTGAGCCGGGTCTTCCAAGGCTCGGTGAGCCACTACTGCCTCACCCACTCCACCACCATCGTCGTCGCCGTCCCGGCCCCCGCCGAGGACGTCGGCAGCTAGATCACCTGCGGAAAGGAAAGGCGATCATCATGAGCACCACCTACCAGCACGATGTCCCGTCCCACACGGACACCACCACGGCCATGCGGCCTGTACACGTCCTCCTCGGACTGACTCGACTGAGCATGGGGTGGATGTTCCTCTGGGCCTTCCTCGACAAGACCTTCGGCCTCGGCTTCTCCACCGACCGAGCGGACTCCTGGGTCAACGGGGGCAGCCCGACCGCAGGATTCCTGGGTCACGCCACGACCGGACCGCTCGCGGACTTCTATCAGGGCCTCGGCGGCCAGGCCTGGGTCGACTGGCTGTTCATGATCGGCCTCCTGGGTATCGGGCTGGCGCTCATGCTCGGGATCGGCGTCAACATCGCGGCCGTCTCCGGGGCTGTGATGCTGGTCCTGATGTGGTCGGCGATGCTGTGGCCGGCAACCAACCCGTTCATGGACGAGCACCTCGTCCAGGCGCTGCTGCTGGGAATCCTCGCCCTCACCGCCTCGGGTCGCTATCTCGGACTCGGCCGGATGTGGGAGAACCTCCCGGTCGTCAAGAAGAACCGCTGGCTCGTCTGACGGTCACCGTGAAGGCCCCGGCTCCGGCCGGGGCCTTTCCCCTGCCGCGAGCACCCCTCCTCTCCGTTCACGTCACATCGGCGAAGGCGGACAGATGATGATGCGTAAGGGCTGCTATGACGACCGCGGCGCATCATCATCGGTCCCCGGGCACCCCGGAACGGACGCTGACTCACCGACCGGAGTCCGCCTATGCTCGACCCATGGATCCGGTCCAGGCCGCGCGGACCCGCCTCGGCGGGGTGATCTTCTCGCGCGTAGCCGGACCGGAAGGCGCCGGGCGACGCGAACGCATCCACGGTGCCGAAGGGCCGCGCCGGTTCGGGCCGGACGATCCCATCTGGCGCGTGCACGCCGATGCCGCCATGTTCGTCGGTGGCATCCGTGCCCTCCTGCTGCAGTCCCTGCACCCGCTCGCGATGGCCGCGGTCGACCAGCACTCGGGATTCCGCGGCGATCCCTGGGGGCGACTGCAACGCACGAGCACCTTCCTCGCCGAGACGACCTTCGGCACGATCCAGGACGCCGATCGTGCCGTGGCCGTGGTGCGCGCGGTCCACAAGCACGTCCGCGGCACGGCGCCGGACGGACGTCCCTATGCCGCGAGCGACCCGGAGCTGCTGCGCTGGGTGCACGTCGCCGAGGTCGATTCCTTCCTGCGCGCCCACGATCGGTACGGCTCCGGCCGTCTCACCACGAAGGAGCGCGACCTGTACGTCGAGCAGGCGGCCGTGACCGGGGAAGCGCTCGGCGCGACCGACGTGCCGCGATCGGTGCGGGAGCTCGACGAGACGCTCGCCGCCTATCGCCCGGACCTCGCCTCGACGCCGGCCGCCCGCGCCGCCACGCGCTTCCTCCTGGTCCATCCACCCGTTCCACTGACCCTGCGCGGCCCCTACGGCGCGCTGGCCGCGGCGGCCGTCGGGCTGCTCCCTCGCTGGGCGCGTTGGCCGCTGCGGGTGCCCTGGTTGCCCGTCGCCGAGAGCACCGTCGTGCGGGCGACGGGTATCGTCGTCACCTCGACCATCCGCTGGGCGATGACCCCGCCCGAGTCCGTCACGGACCCGGGGTCCGGGCCGCGGTTCGAGGCCGAGCGAGCCTCGACGTGAGGAATCGTCCGGAGCGCGACACAATGGTGGTCTTCCCGTATCCCATAAGGAGTGAACGACCGTGAAGAAGCTGACCTTGCTGGCGGCTGCCGCCGTCGGCTACGTGCTCGGCACGAAGGCCGGGCGGGAGCGCTACGAGCAGATCAAGGCGCAGGCCGACAAGCTGTGGAACTCCGAGCCCGTGCAGAGCACGGTCGACACCGTGCAGCACAAGGCGGCCGATGTCGCCGCCGAGGCGGGCCACAAGGCGGCCGATGTCGCGAGCGATGTCACGGACAAGGTGTCGGAGCGGGCGAACGAGGCCGCCAGCGCGATGACCGCGAAGGTGAAGAGCGCCGCCGACTTCGCCGCCGAGGAGACCGCCGACGACGACGCGGCCAAGGCGAACGAGGCCTGGAACCGTTCCGACGACCTCGCTGAGGAGTCCCAGCGACTGACCGACCGCGCGGATGCGAACGAGGCCTTCGGCGATCAGGCCGACGACGAGGCTCGCCAGCAGTCCAATGAGGCCCAGGCTCTCGCCGACGACCTGGCAGCCGCCGCCCAGGCCCTCGACGATCGGGCCGATGCCACCGCCGCGTACACCAAGGACGCGATCGACGAGCAGCTCGAGGAGACGATCTCCGACGAGCCGCGTCCCGGTTCCACGTCCTGACCTGAGAGTCCCCCGACGCCGCCGTCTCCTCTGGGGACGGCGGCGTCGTCGTACCGGTACGCTCCGGTCATGCGTGAGGAGACCCGCACTCCGGTGATCGCCGGTCTCGTCACGGCGGCGGTCGGCTTCACCAGCTCGTTCGCCGTGGTGCTCGCGGGGCTCGCGGCCGTGGGGGCGTCCCCGGCCCAGGCGGCGTCCGGGCTGCTGGCTCTGTGCGTGACGCAGGGGATCAGCGCCATCCTTCTCGCGCGCCGCTATCGGATTCCGGTCACGACCGCCTGGTCCACCCCGGGTGCCGCGCTGCTCGCCTCGACCGGGGCGGTCGCCGGGGTTGGCGCGCCGCGGTCGGCGCCTTCCTCATCGTCGGCCTCTTCATCGTGGCCACCGCGGCGTTCCGGCCGCTGGCCGATCTCGTGCGGGCCATTCCGGCGTCGATCGCGCAGGCGATGCTGGCGGGCGTGCTCGTGCCGCTGTGCCTGGTGCCGGTCACCGCGACGGCGGCCGAGCCGTGGCTCGTCGGGCCCGTCGTCCTCGTCTGGCTCGTCATCATGGTCCTCGCTCCCCGCTGGGCGGCGCCAGCGGCGCTCCTCACGGCGGTGGCGCTCGCCATCGCCTTCGCCGAGCAGCCACTCGGGGGAGCGCTCTGGCCCTCGGTGAGGTGGACGATGCCCGCGTTCTCCACCGAGGCTCTCGTCAGCATCGCGGTGCCGCTGTACCTGGTCACGATGGCCGCCCAGAACGTGCCCGGCGCCGCCGTGCTCACCGGTTTCGGCTACGTGCCGCCGTGGCGCGCGAGCCTGATCGTGACCGGCGTCGGCACCGTCGTGGGGGCACCGGCCGGAGGGCACGCGATCAACCTCGCCGCGATCAGCGCGGCGCTCTCGGCGTCGCCGGAAGCAGGTCGGGATCCATCGCGCCGCTGGATCGCCGCGACGACGATGGGGGTGGCCTATCTCGTGATCGCCCCGTTCGCCGCCCTGCTCACGGCGGTGGTGGTGGCGGCCCCCGCCGATCTCGTCGCGGCCGCCGCCGGTCTGGCGCTACTGGCCACCCTGGCGGGCTCGTTGCGGACGGCGCTGATGGGAGACGACCGCCTCGAGCCGGCGGTGATCACCTTCCTCATCGCCGCGTCGGGGGTGAGCCTGGCGGGTGTCGGCGCAGCCTTCTGGGCGCTGGCCGCCGGGATCATCGTCCACCTGGCGCTGCGGCTCCGTCGCTGAGCGGACAGTGATGATCGGGAGGTCTCCATGACTCGGCGACAGGCACGCCTGCGGGCTCCCGGTGACATCGGCCTCGCGACGGATCCTCGACCTGGCGCCGCCTGACCGGTAGCGAACTCGCGGCGACCTGGGAGGACGACGATGAGACTCGCCGTTGAGCTCTACGGCCACATCATCGGGACCCTCGAAGGAGATACTCGGGCCTTCGACTTCCTTCCGACGGCGAGTGGCATCGAGCGATTCGGGGCCAACAGCCCGGTCGAGGGTGCGTTCCCTCAGCTGCGAGAGCAGACCCTCGGCTTCATCGCGACTCTCCGTTGAGGCCGTCGTGGAGAAGCGCGTCCTCGAGCTCTTCCTCCGAGCGCACGGGGATCGCCAGCGCGCAGAGGGTCGCGACGGCGAAGGCGCCGGCGAGCGCGAGGAATCCGATCGTGTAGCCGGCCTCGACGGGCAGCCCCTCCGGGGTCGCGTGTGCCGTGACGATACCGGCCATGACAGCCGATCCGATCGCCCCGCCGATCGTGCGGATGTTCGCATTCATGCCCGAGGCGATGCCGGTCTGATCCGCGGGCACAGCGCCGACGATCAGGGCGGCCAGGCAGGCGAAGGCCAGGCCGATGCCGAGACCCGCGAGGCCGTTGGCGACCAGCATCTGCCAACGCTCGCCGTGCCACAGCCCCTGCATGAGCAGTCCCCCGCAGGCGATGGCCGAGCCTCCGGCCACCACGGCCTTGGGACCGATCCGATCGGCGATACGGGACGCGACGACGCCGGCGACGAAGGTCATCACGGCCGCCGGGAGCATCAACAGGCCCGACTCGGTCACACTCGCCCCGAAACCGTATCCGGCGGACTGGGGGGTCTGATTGAACTGCGGCGTGAAACCGAAGCTCGCGTACATCCCCATGCCGACGAGCAGAGCGACCAGGTTGGTGGTCCACACCGCCGTGCGTCGCATCATGCGCATGTCGACGAGCGGCACCCGCACCCGCGTCTCGGTCAGCGCCCAGCAGAGTCCGAGGAGGACGGCGCCGGCGAATAGCGCGATGACGATGACCGACGACCACCCCCATTGCCCTCCCTGACTGACCGCGAGCAGCAGGCAGACGAGCCACCCCGACAGCAGCACCGCCGACACGAAGCTGACCCGCCCGGGACGGCGGACCGGGGACGGTGGCACGACGAAGACGGCGATGAGCGCCGTCACGCCGGTCACCGCACAGGGCAGCCAGAACAACCAGGCATAGCCCAAGTAGTCCACCAGCGGGCCGGCGACGACGATGCCGATCCCCATGCCCACCGCCATCAACGAGGAGGTCACGCTGATGGCGCCGGCGACCTTCTTCTCCGGGAACTCGTCGCGGATGATGCCGAAGGAGATGGGCAGCACTCCACCCCCGATGCCCTGGATCACCCGAGCCGCGATCATGACCTCGATCGTGGGGGCTAGTGCTGCCACCAGCGAGCCGAGCGCGAGCGAGCCGACGGAGAAGACGAGCATCTTCTCCTTGCCGACCGCGTCGCCGAGCCGCCCAACGATCGGTGTCGCCACGGAAGCCGAGAGGAGATAGGCGGTGAGGACCCAGGTCGAGGTCGCCTGGGTGGTGGAGAAGTGGTCCTGGATCTGCGCGATCACCGGGATCGTCATCGACTGCACGAGCGAGAACGAGACGGTGGCCGCCGCGAGGACGGCGAAGGTGGCCCGGTAGGTGGTCCGATCCTCGCTGCGTGCTGAGATTCGACGGACCACGGAAGCCAAGATTACCGCGCGGCCGCCTGTTCTCGTCGTCCGCACCCGCACAGGGTCCACATCTGTGATCATCGAGACATGTCATCTCGGAGGAAGCCTGGGGCGCACCGCGGGGTTCGTGTGGCGCTGCGCGTCCTCGCAGGCGTGGCGGCGGGAGTCTGCGGCCTCGCCTTCGCGGTGCTGTCGTGGCTGGTCTTGAGCAGCCTCTTCGGACCGCCGTCACGGGATCCCCATGGTTACGCGATCATCTTCGGGACGATCCTGGCGATCCCCGCCGGAGTGCTGACAACCGCCCTCGCCCCCTTCGCCTTCTCCCCCGATAGGCGAGCCATAGTGTCGCGGATCAGCACCATAGCCTTCCTGATCATCACCGCCGCCCTCCTGCTGATCTGGTTCACCGCCTGAACCCATCCGGTTCGGAGATGGCCACCTCGTCTCGTTCGAGTAGCTCGTTGGTCAGCCGTCGTGCTGGTTCCACCGGGACTGTCGTCGGTTCGATCGGCACCTCGGTGCCGCAGTCCCGGGTGGACGGCGCAAGGGCCGAGGAGATCTCCGTCCTGGTGCGGCAGTCGGCGTGGGCTGTATCGACCGACCTAGACGCTGGACCCAGGTGATCGAGACGACCGTGCCGGATCTCACCGTGGGCTGGTCCGCTCCTCGCCGGATCACGTGCCGGGCGGTCGCCGGAGACTCAGCTGCAGGGCGACCGCTCCCGCCAATCCCGCCGTGCCCACCGCGAGGATCGCCGGACCGAGGGCAGCGGCGGCCGCGACCGCCGAGATCAGACCCGGGCCTGAGAGCATGCCGATATCGGCCAGTACGCGCCACAGACTCAGGAACTCGGCCCGCTGATGCGCTGGTGCATAGTCGGCGCCGAGGATCTGAATGATCCCCGCCGTGAATCCGTTGCCGATCCCGAGCAGGACGGCGATGACGCTCATCGTGGCGACGGAGTGCGTCGCCGGCAGCGCGATCAGGCTCACCCCCGTCAGCAGCATGGCCGGCACCGAGACCGCGCGACGTCCGAAGCGGTCCGTCGCAAGACCCGCGGGCAGGAAGAGCAGCACGTCCGCGAGCGACGACAACGCGAAGATGAACGAGACCTGCTCGGGCTGCAGCCCGACGTGGTCGGCCCAGAGGGGGAGCGCCGCGGCCCGCGCGGCGCGAACGGCACCCACGAGCATGATCCCCACCCCGACGGTCGCGAAGACCCGCCGGTGCTCGACGACGAGCTCGGCGACCCGCGGAGGGCGCGCCGGGGCGGTCTCGTCATCACCGGCGGACACGAACAGGCCCAGCATTCCGCCGAGTGCCATCGCGACGAGAACGACCCAGAAGGTCGACGACAGGCCGTGAGCGGAGATCACCAGTCCCCCGATGACGGGGCCGATGAAGAGTCCGATCCGATAGACGCCGCCGAGGCTCGACATCGCGAGGGCCCGGCGGCGGTACGGGACGACCCGTGTCAGATAGCTCTGCCGTGCGAGCTTGAAGACCGCCCCCGCGCCTCCGAGAAGGAAGACGCCGACCATGTAGACGCCGACCCATCCGGCGTAGAGGCACACCAACGCACCCAGCACACCGATGGCGCCGCCGACTACCAGGGCTCCGCGTTCGCCGAAGCGGCGGACCAAGCGCCCCGCGGGGATATTGGCGAGCAGGGAACCGGCGCCGAAGACCACCACCGTGGCCGCGGCGAGCCCGACCGACGCACCGAGGGCGCGAGCGCTCAGCGCCGCGACGGGCAGGAAGGCTCCCTCCGCGATGCCGTAGAGCGTATTGGGTCCGTAGCCGCCGACGATGACCGAGCGCCAGGAGAACTCCTCGCCCCGATCCGTCACAGCTCTCCCTCACGCGCCCGCGGCGCGGAGCGTCGCCCGTGATCCACACGGACCACGAGGCAGGGTATCGCGCATTGAGTGGGAAAGCTATCCCGCACAGCGGGCTGCCCGCAACGGATGGGGTGGACTCTGCGTACCGTTGACGCCTAGTACGGACGTATAAGACATATGTATTCTGCCGACATGGACTGTGCCCGCAACGACTCACGTTTCAGCCACACGCGCCTTCAATCCGGTCCTACGCGCATGCTCGCATCGGGATGCTGCGATGCGGGACCCGGTGCATCATGAGCAACCGGTCGAGACCTGTGGATCTGGTGGCGTGGAGCGCGTACGCGGGAATGGTGGTCGCCTTGCCCACGGCACTGTGGCGACTTCCTCTCGTCATGGGGGCCACTCTCGGTACACCGGATGTCTGGCGCGAGGAACAGAGCATTCCCGGGGAGGGAACGTGGTATCTGCTCACGCTGTCGCTCCTACAGCTCGTGGCCATCGGGTGCATGTTCTTCCTCGCGGTCAAGCCGAGGAAGGTGGTTCCGCGTTGGCTGCCCACCCGTGTGTACCGCCTTGTGCCGGCGGTCATCGGTGGAGCCGGATTGGCGGGTGCGCTCGTACTCGCTCTGCTCGTGACGATGTCCGTCATCGCGTGGGACAAGGTGGACCCGTTTGCGGGCGCGGACTACGACGCCTGGGCGTGGCTCTGCGCCGTCTGCTATCTGCTCGCCGCCCTTTGGCCACTACTGCTCGGCGCAGCCTCCGTCGGTTACCTGCGTCGCCACCGCGGAGGACCATCCCCGGCTTGAGCCGTGTCCCACCGAATCGAGTGGAGTCTCAGCCACGGCCGAATCCGTCGAGGCGGGGGTCCCGTTGCCGACGGACGTGCTCGCCTCAGACCTTTTCCTGGGCGTCGGCGACCTGCCGCGCACTCACGCCACGCAGCATCGTGGTGGCGAGGACCGCGACCGTGAGGACGGTGGCGCCAACGATCGCCGAGACAGTGAACCCGTGCGTGTAGGCATCGAAGGCCTGCTGCAGGAGCGGGCCGGAGACCCGGTCGGGCACATCGCCGGCAACGGCGACGGCGGCGCCGATCGTGTCGGCCGCCACCTCTCCCGCTGCCCCGGTTCCGTCGACGGGGTTGTCGCGCATGGTGTCTCGGTAGATCGTGCCGGCCAGGGTGCCGAGCAGAGCGATGCCGAGCGCGCCGCCGAACTCGGCGCTGGTCTCGGCAAGGGCCGATGCCGCTCCCGCCTTCTCCGGAGGCGCGGTGGTGAGCACGAGCGAGGTGACCATGGTCGCGGTCATGCCGACGCCGAGCGTGAGCACGCTGTACGCGGCGATGAGCAGGCCGACGTGGGACTCCGGCGTCATGAACGAGACGCCCACGAAGCCGAGGGCGGCGGTGAGCAGGCCGGCACCGACGAGGAGCGCGGGCCCGATGCTGCGCGCCAGGGTGGACGCCAGGGCGACACCGATGAAGCTGCCGGCAACGGTGGGGAGCATCCACAGCGCCGCCGCGAAAGGTGCATAGCCGAGGACGGTCTGCATGAAGGTCACCGCGAGCAGGCCCATCCCGGCGGTGGCGAAGACGACGATCGCATTGGACAGGATGGAGCCGGTGAACGCCGCCCGGGTGAACAGGCGGACGTCGATCATCGGGCTGGTGGCCGTCAGCTGGCGCCAGACGAACAGTCCGGCGAACACGATGCCGACGGCGATCGGGGTGAGCGACGACCAGTGGGCACCGTCCTCGGCGATCTTCTTGATGCCGTAGATCACCGGGAGCACCGCCGCGAGTGACAGGAGCGCACCGAACAGGTCAAAGCGGCCGGGGTTCGGATCGCGGGCCTCCCGGATGAGGACCGGGGCGAGGACCAGCAACAGGACCATGACAGGCACGTTGATGAGGAACACCGAACCCCAGTGGAAGTGCTCTAGCAGAAGCCCGCCGACGATAGGGCCGACGGCGATACCTCCGGTGAACGCGCCCGTCCAGATGCCCACCGCGGTGCGGCGTTGGTTCTCGTCCAGGAACATCCCGCGGATGAGGGAGAGCGTCGACGGAGCGAGCGTCGCACCGCCGAGGCCGAGGAGGACGCGGGCCGCGATGAGCATCTCGGCGCTCGAGGCGAAGGCGGCCAGCACCGATGCGGCACCGAAGGCGACCGCGCCGATCAACAGCAGCTTGCGTCGCCCGATCCGGTCGCCGAGGCTCCCCATGGTGATGAGGAGCCCGGCCATCATGAACCCGTAGATGTCCATGATCCACAGGTGCTGGCTCACGGTCGGCGCGAGGTCGGCGCTGATCCATGGCGAGGCCATGAACAGCACCGACAAGTCCATCGAGGCCAGAAGGGCGGGGAGGACCAGCACGGCCATGCCGAGCCAGTCGCGGAGGGTTGCGCGTGGGGATGCTGTCGCGGTCATACCCCGATCATACATATGTCTAATACGTACGTACAAGACGTTCGTACACGCCGTCACATAGAATGGGGCGCATGGGTCAGCGACAGGATCTGCTTGCCGGGGCGAAGAAGTGCATCGCCGAGAAGGGCTACTCTCGCACCACCGCGCGCGATATCACCGCCGTCTCCGGTGCGAACCTCGCCGCAATCGGCTACCACTTCGGCTCCAAGGAGGCACTGCTCAACGCCGCCGTGCTGGACTCCTTCGACGAGTGGGGCACCGCAATCGAGGAAGCGATGGCAGCGCCTCATGACGGCGAGCCCATCGACCGGCTGGAGTGGTTCCTCTCCGGCTTCCTCGCCGGATCGGCCGAGCACCGCGCCACGCTCGCCGCAAGCGTCCAGGCCTTCGCGGAAGCCGAGTTCGTCCCCGAGATCCGCCGACAGCTCGCCGCCACCTACGCCGAGGCCCGCCGGAGCGTCGCCGCCATGTTGCTCGACGTCACGCCGGGGGACATCGACGACGAGGGGTTGAAACTCGGCTCCCTTGCTCTGGCGATCATCAACGGCACAGCGCTGCAACTGTTCATCGCCCCCGAGTCCACTCCCTCGGCCGCCGACTTGACGGCAGCTCTGAAGTCGCTCATCTCGACACGGCACTGAGCGGAGAACAGGGCGGCACTGCGGACGAGCGCACGCGCAACGAGGGGCTTGTCGTCAACGGCACCTGGGCCTGGCTGCCGGATGACGATGCGCCGATCAGGCCGGGGCGCCGGGGCCGGCCGATGAGGTGGCCGGCGACATCGGGGTTATTCCGGCGTAGTAGATCCTGTGCTCGAGCTCGTCCCGGGGCAGCCCGCGCGTGCCAGGGCAGCCCGCGCGTGCCGGGGAAGACCACGCGGGCGTGCACCCGGGGGCGTGCCGCGACGCGGAGCCCTGGGAGCCCAGGGCTCCGACGCGCGTCGTCCAGGTTCTCCTCGCGGGCGCGCGGCGCCGTGCCGACCGGAGCGCCCTCGGCCTCCGGGTCCAGCGTCGCACCGTCGTCATGCAGGCCGAACTCGTTAGCGTCGAGGGAGCAAACGTGATGGGCGAGCAGGTTCAGGGCGGCGCCTCGCGGGTCATGCCTTCCGGAGGACCAACGGCGAACCCAGAGGACGGCCGGGATGAAGAGCCGACCCGCCAGCGACCACCAGCTCCCGGCCAACGGCCCGAAGCCGATGACGGTCACCTCACGGCACCAGCAGGGGCCGCCGAAGCGAGAGTGGACGAGGCTCTTGGCGGCAGCGATGCCCGCCTCCATGGAGCCGTAGACCTGGTCGATCTCCGGTCCGAACCACGCCCACAGCTTCCGCGCCCGGCCACGTGCCGAAGGCCACCGGTCCCCGACCTGGGTGCCGAACAGACGCAGGGTCTTCCCCTTCGGCGTCGCGGCCGGGGCGACGAAGGTAATGTTGGCCGACGCCGCGATGGCCAAGTCCTTGCCATGAGGTCGTCGGCACTGATCTCCTCGTCGGGACCCCCACTGCGAGGAGTGCGCCTCGTCCGCGATGACTGTCCAGCGCCGACGGCCCCACAGTCACCGTCCAACAGGTGCAGACGAGACTGGACGCCACTGCCGAAGCACTCGCACGACTCGGCCTGGCGCTTCACACGTTGTTCCTCGTCGATCGAGGCACGCCCGGCTTCGAAGTCGGGGGCACTATCCGACCCTGGGCGGAGGATCGACCGGTCGTACTGCACTTCGACGACGTCCGCGTCTCCTCCAAGTCCATGGTCGGCGAACGCGGCGGCGCGATCCCGCTGATCCTCTCTGCGATCGGGCGGGCCCGGCTGAACCTCGCAGCACTCGCGCTCGGCAAGTCCGAGTTCCTCCTCACCCGGATGCTCGACTATGCACACCAGCACGAAGCGTTCGGGCAGCCGATCGGCGCCTTCCAGCACGTCCAACGGCATATCGTCGACTCCAGCGTCGAGATCGAGTTGGGCTTGGGCATGCTCGACCGCGCCGCGGCCGTGGCACACCTCAACGAGCCTGAGGCGCATCGCCTCACGGCAACGTTCAAGATCCATGCCACCGAATCGTTATCGCAGGCGCGTCGTCTCCGAAGAACTATCGTTAGCGATTGCTGATGAGTCGTTCACCGCGAGGGCGGCCCGAATGCCTGCGGCGAGCCCACCTTGCCGTGAGGATTGTCGTGGCTGTTGAAGCCGTCCGCAGGTCGAGTGATCCTGGACGGCGCGGACATCAAGACTGGCTGAGCCCTTCGCCGCCCTTGCACCCGAACCAGCATCTGCCCATGTCGAGAGTTCTAGTACGTCTTCAATCGTGGACGCGGGTGGACTCAAACCGAACACCCTGCACCGGTTCGAACGGCTCAGTTCCGCTTGGGACCAGGCGAAACTAGGCATCGGCGATGAGCCGCAAGCTGGTTCCGAAGGCGGGATGGACGCTATGGCGAACCCTAGGAGACGAGCTAGAACACCCCTGACGGTCACCCAGGTGGACGCAATTAGAACCGCGCGAGCGAGCGGCGAGAGCGTGGTGTCCGTCTCGCGGCGCTTCGGCGTACATCGGATGACGGTGTGGACGCACACGAAGGACTTGCTGTCGTGCTCCACACCGGACCTAACCGCTCGTTGAGGCGGGTGGAGGTCACCGGCCAGGGGGCCTCAGCAGCGACAACGTGGTGGTGCTGTACGTCGGTCCTGAGGGCGTGTCCAGATAAGAGGCCGATCCTGGAGACCAGCTCGCACCACCGGTGATTCACTGTCGGCGCGGGACTGATCAAGGACGGTTAGCCGCTCGCTCCAGAGTAGCGTCCGGGCGCCAGGAGGCGAGGACATGTGAGCCGACTGTGTATTCGCCGCACACCGCACGCCGGCGTGGAACCACACCCGTGACCTACGCTGACCGCGGCACCTGACCGCGGGCGTGATGCAGCCGCGGGTGACAGTTGTTGTTTAGGCAGCGGCTGCTGCGTCGGTGGTGATCTTGTCCTCGTACTCGATGGGGGTCAACCCGCCGAGTGAGTCCTGGGGGCGTTGCCGGTGGTACTTGCGTTCGATCCAGAC
>NZ_VLNT01000029.1 GCF_007421815.1 Aeromicrobium piscarium
CTCGAAGAAAGACATCATCCGCTGCCTCAAACGACTCATCGCCCGCGAGATCTACTACGTCCTCACCGCTGACCACGTCGAGCCCAGACGCCTCACCCTCGCCGCTTGACATCCATAGGAGCATCCCGAGGCTCACTACCTGAGCCCTCGGCGGTCGAGTAGGTGAAGGCCGTTCACGGCGGCGGGGTGTGGTCTCGCTCCGTGGCGGCTATGCCCCTCGTGCCACGGCTCCATCGTCACGTGCTCGCCGTGTCTACTCGATCACCGAACTGTCACCTCGGCGGTTGTTGCGGGGGCGTCAGTGGCGCAGGATCTGGTCGAAGGTCGCGATCGTGTAACGCACGGCGGCCGGCACGGTATCGCCGATCGCCGGAGCCGTGACATCGGCCGGCAGCAACACCATGCTCGCCTGCATGTGCGGCGGCTCAGCGAACCAGCGCTGCTTGCCGGCGACGGTGAAGGGTGAGAGAGCCCGGCCGGCGGCGGCTAGGCCTCCCTTGGCCAGGGACTTGCCGCGGTCGACCGTGCTCGCGACGGCACGCGGTGCCTCCAGGCCGACTCCATGGCTGGTGCCACCGGCGATGATCAGCACGTGACCGTCACGCGGCACGGGACGCTGGCGGTAGCCGATGCGCTCGCCGCGTTCGACGAAATGCCGGTCGAGGACCGTCGCCCGGACCTCCAATGCCCCCAGGTCGCCGAGCCACAGCGAGGTGCCGATCCGCGGACGGATCGTCAGCTGAGGCCTGCGCTCGCGCAGCTGGCTCAACTCGACGGGCGTGAGATGGGAGACGAAGAGGGTCGTGGTGTCGAGTCGAGAGGTCTCCAGCACGGCGGCCCACTGTTCGGCCTCGCGTAGATTGCCGCCGGCCATCGGCAGGTGGATCGCGAATCCCTCGACGACCAGCTCGCCGAGCGCCTCGGTGGCGGGGGCGAGCTCATGGCGGTCCAGCCCATGCCGCGACATCGAGGTCTCGCCCTCGACGATCACGCGCGCGCCGGCGTGTTCACCGGCCAGCTGGGCGATGTCCTCGACGCGACCGACCGTGTGGATGACGCGCTCGTCGAGGACGACATCGGTCGTGAACGGTCGCCACGGGGTGAGCACCATGACCGAGCCGTCGAACCGGTCGAGGGCGCCGGGGACCTCGGCATAGGTGCCGACCGCGATCAGGTCGGCACCGAGCTCACGGCTCTCGTCGGCGAGCAGATCGCGGCCGAGGCCGTATCCGTTGCCCTTGATGACCGGGACCATGCCGGGGGTGGTGTCGCAGATGTGACGCAGGTGGTCGCGCCACCGCTTCTCGTCGAGGTGGAGATCGAATGCCATGGTGTCCTCCCGATCAGCCGCGCCGGCGCAGATAAGCCGTGAAACCGGCGTAGAGCGCGCGGTTCAACGGTAGATCCCATTCGCCGAGATACTCGGTGGCCTCACCGCCGGTGCCGACCTTGAAGCGGATCAGGCCGACGTGCGGGTCGTCCTCGTCGAGGGTCTCGGTGATGCCACGCAGATCGTAGACCGTCGCGCCCCGAGCCATCGCGTCGCGGATCATCTGCCACTGGATCGCATTCGAGCCGCGGACGTCCCGCTTGGCCGAGGTCGACGCACCGTAGGAGTACCAGGCGTGCTCGCCGACCTGGACGAGTGTCGTGGCGGCGACGAGATCGCCCTCGTGGTGGGCGAGATAGAGGCTCAGCCGGTCCGGGTCCTCCCCCGTGAGGGCGTCCCACATGGTCTCGAAGTAGGACAGCGGCCGCGGGGTGAAGTGGTCGCGCTCGGCGGTCTCGGCGTAGACCGTGTGGAAGGCGGCGAGATCCTCGCGTCCGCCTCGGGTCACCTCCACGCCCGCCTTCGCCGCCTTGCGGATGTTGCGGCGCCACTGCTGGTTCATGCCGGCGAGGAGGTCCTCCTCGGTGCGTCCTGCGAGTGGGATCTGGAAGTTGTACTTCGGCTGTCCGGCGGCGAATCCGCCGTCGGTCGACAGTTCGCGCCAGCCGAGTGAGCGCAGCCGGTCGGCGATCGCCAGTGCCTCGGTGTCCTGCTCGTCGGCCGGCACATCGCTCAGCTGGGCGAGCACGGGATCGGCCAGGGCGGCCTTGATGGTGGCCGCGGACCAGCGGCGGGTGACGACCGGTGGTCCCATGCGGATACCGAAGGCGCCTTGGGACTTCAGATGGGCGGCCAGCGCCGAGAGCGCGCCGTCGAGCTCGTCGCCGGTCCAGTCGAGATCGGGACCCTCGGGCAGATAGGCCAGGTACCGCTTGAGCTTCGGCAGCTGACGGTAGAGCACGAGACCGGCACCGACGAGCTCGCCGCCGGCGAACCAGCCGAGGGACTCGCCGCGCCACTCGCTCTTGACGGTCGCCCACGCGGGGGTCTGCAGGAAGCTGACGGACCGCCGGCTCGCGATGAAGGCGAGGTGATCGTCGGTCGGGATCGCGCGCACCTGGAGAGAGGACTTCACCCGTCCGAGGCTACCGGCCCGGCGGCTGACATCGGCCGCGAGCGGGGCCCGCTTGATCCGTCAGGCCATCATGCTTAGGCTTACCTAAGTGAACTCCTATCGCGCCGTCGTGCGGGGCCGGCGACAGCTCAGCCCGCATCTGGTGACCATCACGCTCGGCGGTCTCGACGGATGGGTCTCGACCGGTGTCCCCGACGAGTATGTCCGGGTCTTCATCGCCCTGCCGGGGCACGAACTCGTCCTGCCGATCATGGGCGGACAGCGAGGCTGGAGCTTCCCCGAGGACGTCACGCCCCCGGAGCCGCGCGTCTACACGATCTCCGATCACCGCATCGTCGACGGTGATGTACAGATCGATCTGGACATCGCCGTGCACGACACCGGACTCGGTTCGGACTGGGCCCGCACGTGCGTGGTCGGCGACGAGGTCGCCGTGATCGACCCACACGGCTTGTACAAGCCGCGCGCGGATGTGGGCTGGCAGCTGCTCGTCTGTGACATCACCGGAGTCCCCGCGCTGGCCCGGATCCTGCGTGAGGCGGAGCCCGGCCGGCGTATCGAGGCCCACGTCGTGCTCACCGATGCCGCCGACGAGATCGCCTTGCCCAGTGCGGCCGATCTCGACGTCACCTGGCAGGTGGTGGCCGATGAGACCCGCATCGGCGACGCGCTCGTCGCCGCCGTCTGCGAGCGGGAGCTCCCCGAGGAGGACCGCTATGTCTGGCTCGCGGGCGAGGCGGCGGCGAGCCGGGCGGTGCGCAAGCGCCTGCGCCGCGAGCTCGGCTGGGCCCAGTCGGACTTCTACACCTGCGGATACTGGCAGTTCGACGCCGAGGCCTGGAATGCCCGCTATGCCGCGGTGGCCGATGAGGTCACGGCCGAGGCGATCGCCGCCTATGAGCGAGCCGCCGGTGACGAGGGTCGCTATCTCGACGATCTCGAGGACATCTACGAGCGCGCCGGCCTCTAGTCGCTCACCCCGCGTTGGGCGGTGAGTCATCCCGTACCGCGGCGCCGGGCGGTGAGTTAGCGTCCTTTCTCCCTTGGTTAGCGGTGAGTAGGCGTCCTTCCGCGCGTGAGAAAGGACGCTGAGGCACCGCTCGCCCGGGCGGAAGGACGCCTACTCACCGGCCACGGGTCCGGTCGCTGCTCTAGGTGATGACGGCACGCCGGCGGTGCACCAGCGCCTCGGCGATCAGCAGGGTCAGCACCAGCGCGGCGCCGATGGCGAAGAGCGTCATCGGCATCGTCAGCGATCCGCTGGGGGCGAGAAGCGCCGACTCATCGGTCTGCCACGGCCAGAGCGCGCGCAACGAGCCCGCCATCAGCCCGGTCATGATGGCCAGCGTGATGCGCCGGTGCTCGCGCAGCAGCCAGCGCAGCACCTGGACGAATCCGCCGAGTCCGATGACGGCACCCAGGCCGAACACGGCGATGTAGGCGAGGTTCCGGTCGTTGAGCGCATCGAGAGTGGGCGCGTAGAGCCCGAGCACCAGCAGGATGAAGGAGCCGGAGAGGCCGGGCATCACGAGGGCGCAGATCGCGACCGCGGCCGCCAGGCCCACGATCCACAGCGGCGGGTCCTCGATCGTCGCGGGCGGGATGCCGGTGACGAGGAAGGCGGCCACGGCGGCGAGCACCGCCAGCGCCACCTCCCGGCCTCGCCATCGTTCGCCCACCATGCGCGCGGGCACGGCGATCGAGATCAGGATGAGACCGGCGAAGAAAGCCCGCGCCTCGACCGGGTGATCCTCGATGACCGGAGCCAGCAGACGGGCGGCGGTGATGACGGCGACGGCCATGCCGACGACCACCGGCAACACGATTCCCCACTGGACGGCGCTGAGGTCGTGCCGGGCGCGTGCGGTTCCGCGACCGCGGATCGGGTCGGCCACGAGGCGCAGGAGACCCCGGGCGAGGTGACCGGCGGAGTCGATGAGGGTCTCGTACAGTCCGATGATCAGGGCCACGGTGCCGCCGCTGACACCGGGCACGATCTCGACGAGGCCGATGAATCCGCCGCGAACGACGTCGAGCAGGGTTCGAGTAGGACGCACGGGGCACCAGCCTACGGCCGCGCGCCAGCCGTGGGCGGAGCGTGTCAGCCGACCCGCTGGTGGCGGGGGAGCTTCCAATAGCTGCAGAAGCTGATCTGACCGGTGGAGAGTCCGCGCCCCACGAGATCGCGGCGGGCGCTGGAGACGAGTCCCTGTTCGCCCGCGAGCCACGCATGCCCGGGGACGCTGGCCGAGCCGACCGCGGCCAGCGCGGCCTGGCCGACGGTTGCGTCGTGACCACGGACGAGGTAGCGCACCTCCACCCCCTCCGGGGCATCCACCTCGAGCCGGTCGTCGGCATCGGCGACCTCGCAGACGGCGAGGCCCCGTGCCGACCCCGGAAGCGACGCGAGGATGCCGCTCATCGCCGGGAGCCCGGTCTCGTCGGTCGCGAGGAGGACATCGTCGACGCCGCGTTCGGGATTGAAGCCGATCCCCTCGTCGATGATCGCCAGTCGGTCGCCCGGTGAGCAGCGGGCGGCCCACGCGGCGGCGCTCTGCGTCGGATCGTCGGTGGGTCCGTGCACGACGAAGTCGATGTCGATCTGGGGACCGTGGGTGCTGAGCGCGCGGTGGGCGCGCACGGTGTAGTTGCGCATCAGCGGGCGATCGCTCATGGCCAGATAGCGCAGGTACCCCAGGGTCTCGTTGGCCTTGGCGGGGATGCGGTCGAGGGCTCCGGCATCGCCGGTGGGGAGGAACAGCCGGAACCACTGGTCGAAGCCCATCGGGGTGAAGCGGTCGATATCGCCGCCGCCCACGGTGACCCGGCGGAAATGCGGACTGAGCCGGGTCGTGCGCAGCACCTGCAGGTGCAGCAGTGTTCGTTGCGCCGGCTTGATCATCGCACTCGCGCGAGCCGCCATGGGACCTCCTTGGATACTCATATAGTAAGGCAAGCCTTCCCTTCTAAAGTGTGACCCGTGTCTCATGATGTGGCGACCCGACTCGACATCGCTTAGCGCTAAGTGTCTTATAGGAAAGCAATTAACTGCCAAGCAATCGTCCCCGCGGACGAACGCGAGCACCGTGGCTGATGGCCTCCAGACCGGTCCTGCCGGGGAGGCCCGGTCTGGTCCACCCCACGGGTGGACCCGGGGTCGAGATCGAAGGAGAGCAACGTGAGTGGCGAGCCGAGACGACGATGGACCGCAGTCGCACTGGGGGTGGTGGTATTCCTGATGCTGTCGGCGTGCGGCTCAGGAAGTGAGCCGCAGACCGATGCCGAGGGTCGCGAGACCGTGAAGATCCGCACCGATGTCTACTACTCCGGCGCGGTGCTTCCGCTGGTCGCCGGCGTCGAGACCGGCATCTTCGAGAAGCACGACCTGAACGTCGAGCTCAATGAGGGCAAGGAGTCGGCGACGACGATCCAGACGGTCGGCAACGGATCGGACGATATCGGCTATGTGGACGCCGGCAGCCTCGTCCAGTCGGCGGCCCAGGGCATCGACGTGCGGATGGTCGCGGGCATGGTCCAGGACTCCTCGCTCGCGCTCTACGCCCTCGAGGAGTCGGGCATCGCCTCCCCGGAGGACCTCGAAGGCAAGACCGCCGGGTACACGCCAGGCTCGGCCGCCGAGCGGATCTTCCCGGCGTACGCCGAGGCCGCGGGCATCGACGAGGCGTCCGTGCAGTTCCGCAATGTCGACATCCCGACGCGCACCGAGCTGTTCATGGCCGGTCAGACCGACTTCACCTTCGGCCTGCTCAACGTCAGCGGACCCAATATCGGGCTCAAGTGCGACTGCGACCCCATCGTCATGCCCTACAGCGACGAGGGCATCCACATGCTCAGCTCGGGCATCGTCGCGGGATCGGACTTCCTGGAGGACCGGCCCGAGACCATGGAGCGCTTCCTGGCCGCGCTGACCGAGGCCGTCGAGTGGACGAATGCGAACACCGAGGAGGCGGTCGAGGCCTTCTATGCCTACGCCCCCGACAGCACGGTCGACCGCGGGGTCCTGGCCGAGCAGTGGGGCATCTCGATGGAGCTCGCGTACACCGAGTCCACCGACGGCCAGCCCTTCGGCTGCATGTCGAAGGAGGACTGGACCTCGACGACTGAGCTGATGGAGACCTACGGCGGAGTGGACGAGGGCCGGGTGGCGGTCGAGGACATCGCCGACAACGGGTTCCTGCCGGAATCCTGCACCGACGAGCTGGGAGCTGACTCATGACGGCCGCGGTGCGCGAGGAGCCGTTCATCCGGTTCCGCGATGTCGAGAAGTCCTTCTCCACCAAGAACGGCACCGTCACCGCCGTCGAGCGGCTGTCGCTCGACATCGCCGAAGGGGAGTTCCTCGCGATCGTGGGACCCAGCGGCTGCGGCAAGAGCACCCTGCTGATGGCGCTCGCCGGCCTGACCCAGCCCACCTCGGGCTCGATCGATGTCGGCGACGAGCGGGTCGACGGCCCGATGACCACCGCGGGCATCGTCTTCCAGAGCGCTGAGCTCCTCAGCTGGCGGACGGCACTGGAGAACATCCTGCTTCAGGCCGAGATCCGCAAGCTCGACAAGAACGCCTACCGCGAGCGGGCCCTGCAACTGCTGGCCGACGTGGGACTGGAGGGCTTCGCCGACCACTACCCCGACGAGCTCTCCGGAGGCATGCAGCAGCGGGTCGCCCTGTGCCGTGCATTGCTGCACGAGCCGAGCATGGTGCTCATGGACGAGCCACTGGGGGCACTCGACGCGATCACCCGCGACCAGGTCCAACTGGATCTGCAGCATCTCTGGCTCACGGTGCGCAGCACCGTCGTCCTCATCACCCACAGCATCGAGGAGGCCGTCTTCCTCGCCGACCGCGTCGTGGTGCTGAGCCCTCGACCGGCGAGTATCGCCGCCGACCTGACGATCGACCTGCCCCGCCCGCGGCACATCGCCGACCGGGGCTCGGAGGAGTTCCGTGGTCACGTGAACGCGATCCGTGAGGAGTTCTCGCGACTGGGGGTGTTCGGCGATGACGAGTGAGCAGACGGTCACCGCGCCCTCCACCGCGCGACCGACCACGACCCGTGACGGCGTGATCCAGGCGAAGCTCGCGGGGGCGGCACGTCGCTGGCTTCCGAGCACGACCCTGCTCGTGCTGCTGGTCGGCGCCTGGCAGATCGCCTCGTCGACCGGGCTCGTCGAGGAATACGTGCTGCCGGCGCCTTTCACCATCGTGGAGTCGATGGTCGTCGACGCCTCGCGCTACTGGGAGGCGTCCGTGCCGACGCTCTGGGCGATCGTGCTCGGCTTCGTGCTGTCGGTCCTGGTGGCCGTGCCCATCGCGATCGGGATGGTCTACAGCCCGCTCTTCGAGCGCGTCCTCTATCCGCTGCTGGTCCTGTCGCAGGTGGTGCCGAAGGTCGCCATCGCGCCGCTGTTCATCATCTGGTTCGGCTTCGGCGATCCGCCGAAGATCCTCATGGTGGTGCTGATCAGCTTCTTCCCCCTCGTGATCGACGCCGCTGTGGGCTTCCATGCCGCTCGTCCCGAGAGCCTCATGCTCGTGCGCTCGATGGGCGCGAGCCGCTGGCAGGCGTTCTGGAAGATCCGCTTCCCATGGGCGTTGCCGAGCATCTTCGCCGGGGCGAAGGTCGCGATCACGCTCGCGGTCGTCGGCGCGGTCGTGGCGGAGTTCGTCGGAGCCGATCGCGGCCTGGGGGTGCTCATCACCCAGGCGCGCGGGAACCTGGACACTGTGACCGTGTTCGCCGGTATCGGCTACCTGTCGGCGCTGGGTCTGGTGCTCTTCGCGATCATCGGCCTGCTCGAGCGGCTGCTGGTGCGAGGCAGCCGGAGCGGACGCTCGTTCGAGGCGGCCGGTGGACTGTGAGCGAGGAGAAGGGCGTTGACGTGAGCGAGACACCGGCCCAGGCGGCGGACCGACCCGACAAGGTCGACGAGGTGGTGCGGGACTGGGAGCGTGAACGTCCCGACCTGCCGCCGTTGTCGGCGATGGGGGTCTTCGGCCGGCTCTCGCGCATCGTCACGCGGCAGCGCGCGATCTTCAACGCCCGCCACGAGGCGGCCGGGTTGTCGCTGGGCTCCTTCGACGTGCTCGCGAATCTCCGGCGCTCGGGTGCCTCGGCTCGCAAGACCGCCACCGAGCTGGCCGAGTCGTCCATGCTCACCAGCGGCGGGATCTCGCTGCGGCTGGACCGGATGCAGGCCGATGGCCTGATCGAGCGCAACCGCGACGCGCGGGACCGGCGAGTCGTCCACGTCTCGCTGTCGGAGCGGGGCCGCGACCTCATCGATGCCGTCTACGGACAGCACGTGCTGGCGCAATCGACGCTGCTTGCCGACCTCGATGAGGAGGAACTGGGGCTGCTCGATCGCCTGCTGCGCAAGATCGAGGAGTCGATCGATCGCCACGCGGACACCGCGCGGGAGCTGCCCGTCCACGCACCGGAGGCGGCGGAACGAGGCTGAGAGGGCCCGCCGGGTCAGCTGGGCAGTGCCCGGCGCGGCTCGGCGGGCACGATCAGCAGCAGCATCCCGGCCTCCTCGGGGGTCCGATCGGCCTTGCGGTGGTTGCAGCGCAGGCACGCCGCGACGGCGTTCTCCCACGACAGTGTGCCGCCGCGCGATCGGGGGAGGACGTGATCGACCGTCTCGGCACGGCCGCCGCAGTAGGCGCAACGCTGGCGGTCGCGGGCCTTGATCGCGGTCTTGGTGCACAGCCGTCCGGGACGGTGCATCCACGCGGTGACGACATAGCGCACGAGTCGCAGCACCGTGGGGCGGGGGAAGGGGCCGAAGCTCGTGTCATCGGACTCCTCGATGACGGCGACCTCGCGGACGAGCATCTTGATGGCGTGCCGCAGGGAGACGCGTTGCAGTGGCTCGTAACTCGCGTTGAGCACCAGCACATCGCCCATCTGCGTACCCTTTCCGCTACGCATCGTAACCGCTCGGTGCTGACGGGAGGCATCGTCGACATGAACGAGTCACCCGGAATCCGCTCGAAAAGTGTTCGACACGAATCCCCCCTAGGGTGGGGACGTGACGGACGGACGACTCTTCGACGGGTATGGACCCCTCGCCGGATATGACGAGATGTTCACCGCCACCGGTCTGCGTGAGCTCTACGCCGGCATCGCGGAGGCCTTCGGCGAGATGGGCACCGAGGACGTACGCCAGCGGGCCGACTCCCTGGCCTCCTCCTATCTGGAGCAGGGGATCACCTTCGGCGTGGCGGGGGAGGAACGACCCTTCCCCCTCGACATCGTCCCGCGCATCATCGAGGCCGAGGCGTGGGAGACCGTCGACGCCGGAGTCCAGCAACGGGTCAAGGCGCTGGAGGCCTTCCTCGCGGACGCGTACGGCCCCGGCGAGCTGTTCAGCGACGGGGTGGTGCCCCGCGAGACGGTCATGACCTCCCCGCACTATCACCGGGTCGTCGCCGGAGTGGACCCGGCGAACGGTGTGCGGGTCCACGTGGCGGGGGTCGACCTCATCCGCGACGAGGGCGGTGAGTTCCGGGTGCTGGAGGACAATGTCCGCGTTCCCTCCGGTGTCTCCTATGTGATGACCAACCGCCGCGCGATGTCGGCGGCGCTGCCCGAGGTCTTCGCCGATCACCGCATCCGACCGGTCGCCCGCTACTCCCGGGCCCTGCTGCACGCCCTGCGCGCCGCGGCGCCGGCGGGCGTCAACGATCCCACGGTCGTCGTGCTGACCCCCGGCGTCTACAACTCGGCCTACTTCGAGCACACGCTGCTCGCTCGCACGATGGGCGTCGAGCTGGTCGAGGGCCGCGACCTCGTCTGCCACGCGGGACGCGTCATGATGCGCACCACCGCGGGGCTCGCGCCGGTCCACGTCATCTATCGGCGGATCGACGACGAGTTCCTCGACCCCGTGCAGTTCCGGGCCGACTCCGCGCTGGGGGTCCCCGGTCTCATCAACGCGGCGCGCGCGGGCAATGTGACGATCGCCAATGCGGTCGGCAACGGGGTCGCCGACGACAAGCTGCTCTACACCTATGTGCCCGATCTGATCCGCTACTACCTCGGCCAGGAGCCGATCCTCCGCAATGTCGACACCTGGCGCCTCGGCGACGCGGACCAGCGCGAGGAGGTCCTCGACCGCCTCGGCGAGCTGGTGCTCAAACCCGTCGACGGTTCGGGCGGCAAGGGCATCGTCATCGGCCCGGCGGCGAGCCCCGCAGAGCTGGACGAGGTCCGCGGCAAGATCCTCGCCGACCCCCGCGACTGGATCGCGCAGCCGGTGGTGTCGTTGTCGACGGTCCCGACCCTCGTGGAGGACGGCATCCGGCCCCGTCACGTGGACCTGCGGCCGTTCGCGGTGAACGACGGCGACGAGGTGTGGGTGCTGCCCGGTGGCCTGACGCGCGTGGCCCTTCCCGAGGGCGAGCTCATCGTCAACTCCTCGCGCGGAGGCGGCTCCAAGGACACCTGGATCCTCGCCCGCGACGCCGAATCGGCCGAGGCCGAGGAGACCGAGCTGCTCCTCGAGGAGCAGTCCCAGTCCGGAGGTGATGTGTGATGCTCAGCCGGATCGCGGAGTCGCTGTTCTGGATCGGCCGCTATGTCGAGCGCGCCGACGACACCGCCCGCCTCCTGGACGTGCAGATGCAGGTGCTCGTCGAGGACCCGGGCCTCGACGAGGTCGCCGTGTGCGACCAGCTGCTCACCGTGATGGGCATCGAGGACTTCGATGGTGTGCCCAACCGATGGTCGATCCTCAAGCTCCTGGCCCTGGACGCGTCTTCGACCTCCTCGATCGTGGCCGTCATCGGCGGCTTGCGCGAGGCCGCGCGCAGCACTCGCGAGACCATCTCCACCGACATCTGGTCGGCGATCAACGCCACCTGGCAGGGCGTGCCGATGGCCACGTCGATGCGACCGCCGGAGATGTTCGCGTGGGTGCGTGGCCGGACCGCCATGATCACCGGCATCGCGGAGGACACCATGCCGCGCGACCAGGGCTGGTACTTCTACAGCCTCGGGCGCAGCCTGGAACGCGCCGACATGACGGCTCGCATCCTCGCTGCCGCCGCGAGCAGCGGGGCTCAGGTGGCCTGGTCGAACACCCTGCGCGCGTGCAGTGGCTATGAGAGCTTCATCCGGACCTATCGCGGCATCGAGGCCGATCGTGCGGCGGCGGAGTACATGCTGCTGGACCGCTGGTTCCCGCGCTCGGTCGTCTCGGCGTTGATGGAGGCGGAGCTGGCGCTCGAGAGGCTCGAGCGCAGCGGCCGTCGCGCCGGATTCGCCGACGAGGCGCAACGGCTGCTGGGGCGGGCCCGCACCGAGCTGGAGTACCGGCCGCTCGGCGAGATCATGGACAATCTGCCCTTCGAGATGGAGCGGATACAGCGTTCCTGCGGTACGGCCAGCGACGCGCTGACGTCGCGGTACTTCGCCCAGGAGGAATGGCACGAGTGGTCCGGGAGGGTGTCGCTATGAGTGGTGCCGACACGATGCAGTGGCGCGTCCGTCACGTCACGAGCCACCGCTATGCCGAGTCCTCGGCGGCGACGTACAGCGAGGCACGCCTGATTCCGCTGACCACCGGCGATCAGGTGGTGCTCCGATCGCGGGTCGAGATCGACCCGAGCGCATGGTCGCAGGAGTACCGCGACTACTGGGGCACCACGGTCACGGCCTTCGAGGTCACCGAGGAGCACGAGGTGCTGACCGTGTCGGCGACCTCGGTCGTCGACACGGGACCGGTCGATACCGGCTCGGTCGACGCGATCGGATGGGAGGGTCTGGCCGACCCTGATCTGCGCGATCGGCACTGCGAGTACCTCGCCCCCAGTGAGGTCACCGACCCCGATGCGGGCCTCGCATCCCGGTTGCTGGATATCCGGGAGGCTTCGGGCTCGCCGGCCGAGTACGTGCATGCGGTGGGCGAGATCGTGCGGACCGAGGTGCAGCGGCTCGGCGCACCGACCCATGTCTCGTCGACCGCGCGCGAGGTGTGGGAGGCGCGTGCGGGAGTGGTGCACGATCTGGTGCACGTGGTCCTCGGTGCGCTGCGCCAGGCCGGGATTCCTGCTCGCTTCGTCTCCGGATATGTCCATGCCGATGATGATCCGCCAGTCGGCGAGACGTTCACCTCGGAGCCGTACGCGTGGGTGCAGTGGTGGGACGGTGACTGGACAGGCTACGACGTGCTCGAGGACGGCGCGATCGGCCCGCGGCACGTGGCCCTCGGCATCGGACGGGAGTTCGCCGATGTGCCACCGCTGCGGGGCATCTATGCGACCGGTGGGTCCGTGGACGCGATCGTCGAGGTCGAGCTCACCCGTCTCGCCTGAGCCGGTCAGTCGGTCTCTCGCGAGGCTCGCGCGGCGTCGAGCACTACCGGGTCGGTGCATCCGCGCGCGAAGCCGCGGATACGCCGGTCGATGTCGCGTTGCAGCATCACGCTGCCGATGCGTTCGGCCAGCGGAGCGAGCCACCGTGGCCGGCAGGTGAAGTTGTACCGCCAGACGGCGATCGTCCGTCCGGGCGTGTCCTCGGTGAACCGCCAGCCGGCGCCGAGCTTGGCGAAGAACCACGGTCCGGTGACCATCTTCATGCCGACGTTCGACGGGGGACGGTAGGAGACGTACTCGCTGATCATCCGGAAGCCGAGCCGGTGGACGGTGAGGGTCTGCACGCCGGTCCCCGGGTCGGTGGCGTCGCCGACGAAGCGTTGGCGACGGATGAACGGGTCCCACCGCAGCCGTGCCTCGCCGGTGGTCTGCGACACGGCGAAGGCGATGTCCGGGCTGACGGGGACGAGGACCTTCGACTCGACGACGGGCATGAATGCTCCTGTCTACTGGCTTGCCTGCATGGCGGCCGCTTGGCTGACGCGGCGGTGGAGCTCGTCGCGTTCCAGGTCGCGGGAGGCGGTGAGCCGGGCGGGACCGAGTCGGAGGCTGGCGTCGGTGAGGGGTTCGCAGCGGATCCCCGCGCGTCCGCGGAAGGCCTGGTGGGCGCCGGGCGCGTACATCTCGTTCATCCAGGCGCAGGGGTTGGCGGGGGTGATCGATCGGAAGCGTGCGATGCCGTCGGGAGTGTCGAGGGCGAACTCGGTGCGGACGAGCGCATCGACGTCGAGTCCTCGGGTGATGACATTGCGGCGGGCGAGGAGCGGGTCGAAGGGGCCGGAGTCGAGGTGCTCGGCGAGCCAGTCGACGGATTCTTCGGCGATGAAGGTGATCGCCGCGTAGGGGAATCCGGCGTTGAAGTAGCGGTCTCCCACGACGCCGAGTCCCGCACGGATGTCGATCCGGGTGGGGTGCTCGTCACCGTCGTAGGGTTCGGGGCCGTCGGCCGGACGGCCTTGGAAGCGGCGTCGGGGCGATACGACGAAGCCGACGATCTCCAGATCGGTGGGCGCCACGCTCATGGGTCGAGCCTATCCGTGGAACCTCTGAGGCGTGTCCGGTCGGTTGGATCGTTCTAGGCTCGGGTGTATGAGCGATGAGGTCTGGTACTCCGATCCGGTTCCCGAGACGCATCGGCCGTGGCAGGCCGCTGAGGATCGCTATCGTCATCGGCCCTATCGGCGGGTGGGTCGGTCGGGTCTGCTGTTGCCGCCGGTCTCGTTGGGGCTCTGGTACAACTTCGGCGACAACCGGACCTTCGACGACATGCGAGCGGTGCTGCGCCGCGCCTTCGATCTGGGCATCACGCATCTGGACCTGGCGAACAACTACGGGCCGCCTTACGGGAGCGCGGAGGAGAACTTCGGCCGGATGATGCGCGGCGATTTCGGCCCCTACCGTGACGAGTTGGTGATCTCGACCAAGGCTGGTTGGGACATGTGGCCGGGCCCGCACGGATTCCTGGGTTCGCGCAAGTACCTGCTGTCGAGCTTGGACGCGTCGCTACAGCGGATGAGCCTGGACTATGTCGACATCTTCTATTCGCACCGCGCGGACTCCGCGACACCGCTGGAGGAGACGATCGGGGCGATCGACACGGCGATCCGCCAGGGCAAGGCGCTCTACGGCGGCATCTCCTCGTATTCGCCGGAGCGGACGCGCGATGCGGCGCAGATCGCCCGCGATCTGGGGACGCCGCTGGTCATCCATCAGCCGGCGTATTCGATGGTGAACCGGTGGGTGGAGGATGAGCTGCTGGACACCCTGGACGACGTGGGGATGGGGTCGATCGCGTTCACGGTGCTCGCGCAGGGGCTGCTGAGCGATCGGTATGTCGGCGAGGGCGCTGTCGAACGTGCGACGGAGCGTCCGTCCTTCGACGAGTCGGTCGTGGAGCGCAATCAGGATCGTCTGCGTGGTCTCGCGGAGCTGGCCGGGGATCGAGGTCAGTCGCTGACGCAGCTGGCGATCTCCTGGGCCCTGCGTCCGGGCGGGGTGACCTCCGCGCTGGTGGGCGCGTCCCGTCCGGAGCAGCTCGACGAGAATGCGGCAGCGGCGGACCGCACCGATTTCACCGATGACGAGCTCGCTCGTATCGACGAGTTGGTGGGCCACGGCAATGACGACGCGATCGATCTGTGGAACACCTCGACCGTGATCGAGTGATCTCACGCCCTGAGGGCGGCGGACCACGAGAGATGTGTCTCTGCGGTTGCCGGGACTACCGCGGAATCACATCTTTCGTCCGCTGTGCACCAAGGATGTGCTTCGGCGGTCGCCAGGGCAACCGCAGAATCACATCCTGCGTCCGCCGCTCCTCGCTCCGGGTCCCCTGAGTGACTCTCAGGGTTGTCTCAGGGCAGAACCCGAGTGACGGGGCCGGCGCTGATTTCTAGGCTGTCGGACATGACCACCACCACCGTGGCCGCTCAGGCCCGCGACCTCGTGAAGATCTACGGTAAGAACGACGCCGAGGTGCACGCCCTCGACGGCGTCACCCTCGACATCCACGGCGGCGAGTTCACCGCCGTCATGGGCCCCTCGGGATCGGGCAAGTCGACCCTCATGCACTGCATGGCCGCCCTGGACGCGCCATCCGCGGGATCGGTCGTCATCGGTGACACCGAGCTCGCCGCGCTGAAGGACAAGGACCTCACGCGTCTGCGTCGCGACCGGATCGGCTTCGTGTTCCAGGCGTTCAACCTGGTCCCGACGCTGACAGCCGAAGAGAACATCCTCCTGCCGCTATCTATCGCCGGCCGCAAGCCCGATGACGACTGGTACCGCCAGGTCATCGAGGCCGTCGGACTGGCCGACCGGCTCAAGCACCGTCCGAACGAGATGTCCGGCGGCCAGCAGCAGCGCGTCGCCTGTGCCCGCGCGCTCGTCGGCCGGCCCTCGATCGTGTTCGCCGACGAGCCCACCGGCAACCTCGACAGCACGTCCGGGGCCGAGGTGCTCGGCTTCCTGCGCCGCAGCGTCGACGAGTTCGGACAGACGATCGTCATGGTGACGCACGATCCCGTCGCCGCCTCGTACACCGACCGGGTCGTCTTCCTCGCCGACGGCGTCGTCGTCGACGAACTGCGCAAGCCGACGGCCGAGACCGTCCTGGAGCGGATGACGGCCCTGCAGCAGCGCGCGATGAGCGCATCGCAGGAGGACTGACCGCATGCTCAAGGTCACGCTGCGCAACCTGCTCGCCCGCAAGGTGCGTCTCGTCCTCAGCGCCTTCGCGATCGTGCTGGGTATCGCCTTCGTCGCCGGCTCGCTGGTGTTCACCGACACGATGGGCAAGAGCTTCGACAACATCGTCTACGGCACCGTCTCGGACGTGAATGTGCGCTTCGAGGACTCCGGTCAGGCGGGGCTCGAGAACGAGGTCAACCTCGACGATCGCTCCATGCCGGCGTCGCTGGTGCAGACGATCGCGGACGTCGACGGGGTGGCGCGCGCCGACGGCAATGTCGAGGGCATGGGCCTGTTCGTCAAGAAGAAGGACGGCACCCTGCTCGGCGGCACCGGCGCGCCCACGCTCGCGTTCAACTGGAACGACGCTCCCAACGCCGACGGCGATCAGATCGCCACGATCAGCCAGGGCGAGATCCCCGAGGGTCCCGACGAGGTCGCGATCGACGAACGATCGATCGAGAACGCCGGCTACGAACTGGGCGACACCGTCGAGATGTTCACCACCGGAGCCGAGCCGCAGGTCGAGGCGAAGCTCGTCGGCATCGTGGAGTTCGCCGGCGGCGGATTGGCGGGCGCCACGCTCGTCACCTTCGACACCCCGCGCGCTCAGGAGCTCTTCCTGGACGGCCAGGACGCCTATTCCTCGATCTCGGTGGAGGCCGATCCCGGCGTCTCACAGACCGAGCTCGCCGACCGCGTCGCACAGGTGCTCCCGGACGGTGCCGAAGCGGTCACCGGTGACGACCTCGCCGACGAGACCCAGTCGATCATCAACACGGTGCTCGGCTTCCTCAATACCTTCCTGCTCGTCTTCGCGGCCATCGCGCTCGTCGTCGGTACCTTCCTCATCGTCAACACCTTCTCGATCCTGGTCGCCCAGCGCAGCCGGGAACTGGCGTTGCTGCGTGCCATGGGCGCCTCGCGCGGTCAGGTGACCCGTTCGGTCCTGACGGAGGCGTTCGCGGTCGGCGTGCTCGGCTCGACCCTCGGTCTCGTGCTCGGCTATGGGCTAGCGGCTGTCCTCAAGGCGTTGTTCGGGCAGTTCGGGCTCGACCTGTCCGGCACGGCCCTCGTCTTCGCGCCGCGGACGGTCATCGTGTCGTATGTCGTCGGCATCCTCGTGACGATGGTGGCAGCCTGGTTCCCGGCGCGGCGGGCGGCGAAGGTGCCACCGGTCGCCGCCATGCGCGACGATGTCGCCCTGCCGGAGGGCACGATCCACAAGCGGCTGATCGTCGGCGTCGCGCTGGCCGCGGCGGGTGCCGCGCTGATGGCTGCCGGTCTGTTCGGGGACGTCCCGAAGGCCCCGGCCTGGATCGGCATCGGCATCTTCTTCGTGCTGATGGCCGTCGCGCTCACCAGCCCGGTGACCGCGCTGCCGGTCATCGCACTCACCGGGGTGCTCAACCGCGCGCTGTTCGGCGCGGTCGGCCGGCTGGCCACGCAGAACGCCAGCCGCAACCCGCGGCGTACGGCAGCCACCGCATCGGCACTCATGATCGGCCTCGCGCTGGTGACCACCATGTCGGTGCTCGGGTCGTCGATCAACCGGTCGATCGAGGCCGGGGTGGACGAGCAGTTCACCACCGACTTCCTCGTGTCGAATGCGATCGGTCAGCCGTTCTCGACCACGGTCGCCGAGGATGTCGCGGCGCTGCCCGGTGTCGGCGAGGTGTCCGCGGAGCAGAACGTCGGGTTCGGTGTCGACGACCGGTCGGTCTACGGCTCTGCGGTGGATCCGGCCTCGCTGGACCGCATCTTCGAGCTGAGCTACAGCTCCGGGCACGCGCCAGAGGCCACCGACCAGATCGCGTTCAACGAGACGACCGCCGACCAGCTCGGGGTGAGCACGGGCGATCGCCTGGATCTGACCTTCCCGGGGACCGAGCTTCCGGTCACCGTCAGCGGCGTCTACGCCGACACCTATGTCGTCGGCCCGTCACTCGTCCTGCGCGATGTCATCGAGCAGGTGGGGCTGAAGCGGGTCGACTCCTATCTCGCGGTCAACGCCGCACCCGGGGCGGACCTCGACGAGGTGGGCGATGAGATCACCGATGCGGTCGCCGCCATCCCGACGGTCACCGTGCAGGACAAGCAGGAGTTCGCCGACGCCCAACGCGCGCAGGTGAACCAACTGCTCTACCTGATCTACGCGCTGCTCGGCCTGGCGATCGTGATCGCGGTCCTCGGTATCATCAACACGCTCTCGCTCAGCGTCATCGAGCGGACTCGCGAGGTCGGCCTGCTGCGGGCGGTGGGCCTGTCGCGCCGCCAGCTGCGGCGCATGGTGCGTCTGGAGTCGATCACGATCGCGGTCTTGGGGGCGTTGCTGGGGATCGCGTCGGGTCTGTTGTTCGGGGTGTCCCTGCGCAGTGCGTTCAGCCACGAGGGCATCACGCATCTCGCGATCCCGTGGGTGCAGCTGGCGGTCTTCGTCGTGGTGGCTGCGGTGGTCGGTGTGCTGGCCGCGGTCGTGCCGGCGTGGCGTGCTTCCCGGCTCAATGTCCTGCGGGCCATCGCCACGGACTGACGGACACCTGTCCGGCAGGGGTAGAGGGTCAACGTCATCGGTTGGGGATGAGGTTGACCCTCTACCGCCGTCCGGTACGAGAGGTTGATGGCCTACCGCCACCCACCGAGAGAGCGCTGTCACGTTCCGGTGAAATGTCTCCGGAACACCCCTCCGGCGCGGTAGCCTGAAGCCGATACGAGGGGAGGACGACGTGCGGCAACTCGCTCCCCACGGTGGCGCGGACCGTCCGGCCCTGCGGCGCGCGGAACGCGAGGCGTCGTCCTGGGGCCATCCCGAGGTCGACGTCGAGCATCTGCTGCTCGCCCTGGCCGATCTGCCGGGACCGGCGCGCAGTCTGCTGCTCGCCAACGGCGTCTCCTATGTCATCGCCTCGCTCGCCTTCGAGCGACAGCTCGGCAACGGCCGCGTCGCGCATCGCTCCCGGATCGAGCAGGCGAGCGCGCACGGGTCCTCGGCCGGCAGTGAGCTCAGCTGGTCGCCTCGCGCCCTCGAGGTGGTGCGCGGTGTCCAGTCGGGCAGCGACCTCGACCTCCTGGTGGCGGTGCTCACGGAGAACTCGGGAGCGACGGTCGCGGTCCTCGAGGCGGCCGGTACGAGTCCACGGGTGCTGTTGGGGGCTGTGGCCCGGACCGGTGGTCCGAAGATCCGGCGAGGGGCCTCCACGGCGGCGGCGACCCGGAGCCTTAGCATCGCGCACGCGGTCCGGATCGGTGTCCCGGCGGCGCTCGTGTGGTCCGATATCGACGATCCGGTGCGCTGGCCGCTGGCCCGTCCCGATCTCTCCGTGCGCGAGCATGGATCAGGGCAGTGGGAGTTCACCGTGGCCCGCCGAGGCGCGGCGGTCAGCGGCATGATCACCCTGCTGGCGCGGGTCGCCCCGTGGGGCGTGACCTTCGAGGTGACGTGGGATGGTCGGGCCGATGCCCAACGACACTCGTTCGTGGTGGTGGAGGAGTCGGCGGAGCTCACGACGCTGGAGCTGTACGTGCAGTCGGACTTCCGCTCCTCCGCGCCGACGTGGGTGCGCCGCCGGCTCGCGCGCACCGTCGAGCGCGCCTCCCGGCGCCGTGCGCGCGACGAGCTCGACGCCCTCGCGCGACATCTGGAGCGGCGCTTCGCCGACTGACAGTGATGATGTGGGTGAGCCCCGCAGCGGTCGTCCTGACTCAGCGACTGACTGACTGAGGGTCTTTAACGGGATCTGTCGGTCGATCCGCTGCGGGGCTCGTGTGCACTCACCAGACGA
>NZ_VLNT01000003.1:0-275066 GCF_007421815.1 Aeromicrobium piscarium
GCGGTGTTCAGGCCGTTGACGTAGTTCTGATGGTGCTTGTCGTGATGCAGCTCCATGATCTTGCCCGAGATATGCGGGTCCAACGCCCCATAGTCATACGGCAGATCCGGCAAAGTGTACTCAGCCACGCGTCCTCCTTCTATCGCGCGAACCGCAGTGGCTCGCGTCAGAGCGTTCTAGGGGAAGTAACACCCTCAGTCTCTCAGCCCTTCCCGGAGTCGCAAGACCGGGAGGTCCCGGCGGCGCGAGCGACCTGCGCGAGGCCCGATACCCTAGGCTGTTCTGCAGACATCGGCGAGCTGGCGAAGGAGGTCGGGTGACCGAGCGCAGTGGCGAACGGATCTTCACCGTTCCCAATCTCTTGAGCTTCGTGCGGATCGCCCTGGTCCCGGTCTTCCTCTGGCTGGTGCTCGGGCCGCAGTGGGACGTCGCGGCGCTGGCAGTACTGGTCATCTCGGGCATCACCGACTACCTCGACGGCAAGATCGCCCGCTCGCTCGGGCAGACATCGCGCCTGGGCGCGATCCTCGATCCCGTCGCGGATCGGCTCTACATCCTGGCGGTCGTCGTCGGTCTCGGGCTGCGCGACATCATCCCGTGGTGGCTGGCGATCATCCTGCCGCTGCGCGACGTGCTGCTGTTCTCGCTGATCCCGTTCCTGCGCACCCGCGGCTACAGCGCGCTCCCTGTGCACTTCCTCGGCAAGGCGGCGACGGCAGGTCTGCTCTATGCCTTCCCGCTGCTGCTGCTCGGCGACGGTGTGGGCGTCGTCGCCGACCTCGCCAATGTCTTCGGATGGGCGTTCACGATCTGGGGTGTCGGCCTGTACTGGTGGGCAGGCATTCTCTACACCTTCCAGTTGCGGCACCTGCTGTCCACCACGCCCGCGGTGCGCTCGACATGACGGAGGGCGCGGGCGCGCGGACGGGTCCTCGGGGAGCCGAATCCCTGCTGGACCGGATCTGGGACACCGCGCTCGAGGACGAGTACTACGCCCCGCACCATCGCCCGCCGCGTCGGGCGCGGGCCCTCTCGGCGATCACGATGCTGGCCTTCGGCCTGCTCGTCGCCACGGCGGCGGTGCAGACACGCGTCGGGCAGCCCGCCAGCGATCTCGAGCGGGCCGCCGTCATCAGCGATATCGAGAACCGCGAGAACCTGGTGGCCACGCAGCGCGCGCGGATCGACGAGCTCACCCACGAGGTCGAGGGGCTGCGGGCCGATGCCGACGCGTCGGGTGCGGGCACTGAGCAGAGCGGCGTCGTGGCCGCGGCGGTGCCGGTGGAAGGCCCTGGGCTGACGGTCACCGCGACATCCGGTGAGGGGCCCGGCGGACAGATCACCGATCAGGACCTGCAGCTGCTGGCGAACGGCCTCTGGTACGCCGGCGCGGAAGCGGTCTCGATCAACGGCCAACGCCTCGGCAGCATGACGGCGATCCGATGGGCGGGGGAGTCGGTCACCGTCAACTTCCGTCCGATCAGCGAGCCCTATGAGATCGCGGCGATCGGTCCGGCGAGCATGGGGGAGAGGCTGCGCGCCAACCCTTCCGGACGCCACTGGGCCCATCGTTCGACCGAGGCCGGCGTCTCCTGGAGTGTCGAGGAGTCGGAGACACTGCGGCTCCCGGCCGCGCCGGACACGCGCCTGAGCCTGAACCAGGCGACGAAACTGCAGGAGGCCCCATGATCCCCGTCATCGGTCTGGCGATCGGTATCGTGGCCGGCATCGTGCTGCAGCCCACGGTTCCGGCCCCACTCCAGCCCTATGTGCCCATCGCGATCATCGCGGCACTCGACGCGGTGGTCGGCGCGGCCCGGGCGATCGGCGAGAAGCGGTTCGATGATCGAGTCTTCGTGGTGTCCTTCGTCTCCAATGTGCTGATCGCCGCCGCGATGGTCTTCCTCGGCGACCAGCTCGGCGTGGGATCGCAGCTGTCCACCGGCGTCATCGTGGTGCTCGGCATCCGTATCTTCGCCAATGCCGCAGCGATCCGCAGGCAGATCTTCCATGCGTGAACGTTCCCGGCGGGTGACGCGCCCGATGCAGGTGCTGATCGCGGTGCTCGTGGGGGCGCTCGCGTTCGCGATCGTGGCGCAGTGGCGGGAGGACGAGCAGCGCGACTTCGCCGGCGTCCGCGGTGCCGAGCTCGGCGAACTGCTGAAGTCCCTCGACGCGTCGAATCAGCGTCTGTCGCGTCAGATCTCCGAGCTGACCGCGACGCGCGACGAACTGCGCGACTCCACCGCCAGCGACGAGCAGGCCGAGGAGGCGGCTCGCAAGCGCGCTGACGAGCTCGCGATCCTCGCGGGCACGGCTCCGGCGGCGGGACCGGGGATCGCGGTCGACATCGACGGCGGACAGGAGGTCATGACCGCGGCGGTCCTGCTCGACGCGATCGAGGAGCTCCGCGACGCGGGTGCGGAGGTGCTGGCGGTCAACGGCACGGCGCGCGTCGTCGCCAACACGTACTTCCTGGACGATCGCGACGGCATCCGGGTCGGCGGACGACTCCTCGAGCCGCCCTTCGTGATCGAGGCGATCGGCGACCCGCACACGCTGGACGAGGCCGTGTACTTCCGCGGTGGACTGGCCGATCGGGTCGAGACCAAAGGCGGTACCGTGAGCGTCGAGCGGCGCGAGCGGTTGACGATCACCGCCTTGGCTGACGCGACCGACGCCCAGTACGCTCGATCCGCATCGACCGACCCGGAGGAGACACCGTGATCCCTGAGGACCTGCACTACAGCCGTGAACACGAGTGGGTGCGCGCGGACGGCGACATCGTGACGGTCGGGGTGACCCACTACGCGCAGGATCAGCTGGGTGACATCGTCTTCGTCGAGCTGCCGGCCGCGGGCGAGGCCGTCACGGCCGGCTCGGTCATCGGCGAACTGGAATCGACCAAGTCGGTGTCGGATGTCTTTTCGCCCGTCGACGGCGAGATCGTGGAGCGCAATGAGGCGCTCGAGAGCACGCCGGAGACCATCAACGGCGATCCCTACGGCGAGGGCTGGCTGCTACGCGTCCGCGTCGCGGGCGATCCGACGGAGGGCCTGCTGGACGCCGCGGGCTACGCGGCCCATATCGCGGGCTGAAGCGTCGGTGACAGACCACTAGGAGCAGTGCTCACGGGCTCTGTCGCGGGCCCGTCCCTCCTGCTAGGTTGGAGCCTGACGGTGAACGTGACCTTGAGACTGAAGAGGAGTTGGTGATCGATGTCCACGCCGGGTGGTTCCGACGACGACACGAACATGTTCCCGGCGATCGACGCCGACACCGAGGAGATGTCAGCCTCTGACATCTCGGCCGTCGAGAGTCTCCCCGAGGGCAGCGCGATGCTGCTCGTGCAGCGTGGGCCCGATGCCGGTTCACGATTCCTGCTCGACGCCGAGCAGGTCTCGGTCGGCCGGCATCCCTCGAGTGATATCTTCCTCGACGACATCAGCGTGTCGCGTCGTCACGCGGTCTTCACTCGTCGCGACCGGGGCTATGTCGTCTCGGATCTGGGGAGCCTCAACGGCACCTACGTGAACCGCGACCGCATCGACGGCGATATCGCGCTCAACGGCGGCGACGAGGTCCAGATCGGCAAGTACCGGCTCATCTACTTCCCTGGATCGTCCCAGGACGGGTCGGCGTGAGCGAAGCCCTCGGCGAAAGGCCAGCGCGTCTGGGGATCGGCAAGGTCCTCGACGAGTTGCGGCCGGATTTTCCCGAGCTGACGCTCAGCAAGCTGCGCTACCTGGAGACCGAGGGGCTCGTCGAGCCTGAGCGCACGGCCGCCGGGTATCGCAAGTACTCCTACGACGATGTCGAGCGGCTGCGCTTCGTGCTGCGGATGCAGAAAGAGAAGTTCTGGCCGCTCAGCCACATCCGCCAGGTGCTCGACGAGATCGATCGCGGTGCGATGCCCGAGATCGACGATCCAGCGCTGTTCGTGCCCGAGGTCGCGGTCGGCGAGGATGGGCTTCCCACGGTCGAGACCTTCGCCGAAGGGCGGGGTTCGACGCGCCTGACGCGTGACGAGCTGCTCGAGGCCGCCGGAATCGACGATGCGATGCTCTCGGAGATCGAGGGCTTCCAGCTCATCCGACGACGGCCGCATCAGCGGTTCTACAGCCGCGACGATCTGCAGATCGCCGCGTTGGTCGGCAAGATGGCGGGGCTGGGTATCGAACCGCGTCACCTGCGTGGTTTCCGGGCGGCGGCCGACCGCGAGTCCGCTCTGCTCGACCAGGCGATCCCGCGCGGTTCGCGGTCCAATCCCCAGTCGGCGACGCAGCTGATCGAGCTGGCCGCCACGATGGTGCGGTTGCATGCGGTCCTGGTGCGCGGGGAGCTGCGGGGCTGAGCGATGCGTGAGCTCGAGGTCATCGGCGTCCGGGTCGAGATGCCCACGAGTCAGCCGCTGGTGCTGCTGCGTGAGGTCGAGGGCGACCGCTATCTGCCGATCTGGATCGGTGCCGTCGAAGCGGCCGCGATCGCCCAGGCGCAGCAGGGCGTCCTCTCGCCGCGTCCGCTGACCCATGAGCTCATGGCGAGCGTGATCGACGCCCTCGGCGACGACATCGACGAGGTCCGCATCGTCGATGTCCGCGACGGCGTCTTCTTCGCCGAGCTGGTGTTCGGGTCC
Organism: Aeromicrobium piscarium; assembly: GCF_007421815.1. Lineage (GTDB taxonomy): Bacteria > Actinomycetota > Actinomycetes > Propionibacteriales > Nocardioidaceae > Aeromicrobium > Aeromicrobium piscarium. The sequence continues at coordinate 4,637 of NZ_VLNT01000003.1, forward strand.
GGGGCCCTCGTCTCGGCGCGCCCCAGCGACGCGATCGCGCTGGCGCTGAGGGTGGGGACGTCGATCATGTGCGCCGAGGACGTGCTCGACCAGGCGGCGATCGAGCAGGACGAAGACGAGGAGACTCAGGTCGAGCGTTTCCGCGAGTTCCTCGACTCCGTCGACCCCGAGGACTTCGAGGGCTGAGATCACGCCGTGGCCGGTGAGCCCTCCCACGCGATCTCCCTCCGCACAGTGAGGGCGGTGGCCAACCGGCCTCGGACCGCGTCTCGGAAGCGTCCGCGCAGGAGAGTCGGCGACACGCCGCGCCGGTCGTGGACGCGGGCAGACCTTCACCCTTAACTTGAGGGTGCACGTGGAAGTACACGAGTGTCGTTCCACGCGGTAGACTTCCCCTCATAGCCACGCAGGAAGGCGCACGATGATCGATCCGACCCACGGAGACGACTCCGCTGAGGCGCGCCAACGCGCCGGCGACCAGGGGCTGCTCTTCAACGATGACCTCGCGCCACTCCCGCAGGACACCGGTTTCCGCGGTCCTACGGCCTGCAACGCGGCGGGCATCACCTATCGCCAGCTCGACTACTGGGCGCGCACCGGCCTGGTCGTCCCCACGGTCCGCGATGCCACCGGGTCAGGCACCGCGCGCCTGTACTCCTTTAAGGACGTCCTGCTGCTGAAGATCATCAAGCGCCTCCTGGATGCGGGAGTATCGCTGCAGCAGATCCGTACGGCCATCGACCACCTGCGCCAACGCGGCACCGACGATCTCACCCAGGTCACGCTGATGAGCGACGGAGCCAGCGTCTACGAGTGCCGCTCCGCCGACGAGGTCATCGATCTCCTCCAGGGTGGACAGGGCGTCTTCGGCATCGCCATCGGCGGCGTCTGGAAGGAGATCGAGGGCACGCTCCTCGAGCTCCCCACCGAGCGGGCCGAGGCGGCCAGCGACATCACCGACGAACTCGCCGCTCGCCGCGCCCGCAAGTCCAGCTGACACTGCCACCCGCCGATGTTCTAGTGTCCTGCGTCGGAGGTTCGTTGCCGAGAGGCGTCGTCTGAGTGGATGCTCCGCAATCCCCCAAGGACTCCGTCCAGGGAGGTGCCCCCACGGCGGAGCGCGGGCAGGCTGGGGGTACCGCCCTGCACGGAGCGAAGCGGAGTGCTTGGGGGAGACGCCTTTCGAGTGACGCCAACGTCGCGGAGCGCAGCTCAGACGGCGAAAAGCGGTTATGAACTTTCGGCGCAGGGCACTAGACTCGGCAGTGCTGTTGACACGCGTGGGAGAGTCCGTGCTCCGCGCGGCGCCGAAGGGGCAATTCCTCCCCGGAACCTCTCAGGCACCCGGACCACGCGATCGAGGCACCTCTGAAGCGCTGTGACAGAGGGGGAGGCGCTCTGACCGCCGACCCAGGAGTTCCTCGTGACGTCCGCGCCCTTCGCCTCGCGCCACCTCGGCCCCCGTCCCTCCGACCAGCTCGCGATGCTGCGCCGGCTCGGGTACGACTCGCTCGACGACCTGATGGCCGCCGCAGTGCCACAGGGGATCCGTGGTGAGACCGAGTTGAGCCTGCCGCCCGCGGCGAGCGAGGCTGCTGCGACCGCGCGACTGCGCGCCCTCGCCGCCAAGAACACTCCCGGCATCGCCATGATCGGCCTCGGCTACCACCCGACCGAGACGCCGGCCGTGATCCGCCGCAATATCCTTGAGGATCCCGCCTGGTACACCGCTTACACGCCCTATCAGCCTGAGATCTCCCAGGGCCGGCTCGAGGCCCTGTTGAACTTCCAGACGATGGTGAGCGATCTGACGGGATTGCCCACCGCGAACGCGTCCCTGCTCGATGAGGGAACGGCCGCCGCCGAGGCGCTCACCGTCATCCGGCGCGCATCGCGGGGCAAGGATCTGCGCCCGATCGCCGTCGACACGCGTCTGGCCCCGCAGACCTTGGCCGTGCTGCGTACACGGGCCGACGCGATCGGGATCGAGCTGATCGAGGCCGACCTCGCCGGAACGGAGCAGGTGGCGGACACCGCCGGCGCGGTGATCGCCTATCCGGCGGCGGACGGGGCCGTCACGGACCCGAGCGATGTCATCGCGGCCTCGCACGAGGCCGGCGGACTGGCGGTCGTCGTCGCGGATCCGCTGGCTCTGGTGGCTCTGCGCTCGCCGGGCGAGCTGGGCGCGGACATCGTGGTGGGCTCCACCCAGCGCTTCGGCGTCCCGATGTTCTACGGCGGGCCGCATGCGGCCTTCATGGCAGTGCGCGACGGTCTGGAACGTCAGCTTCCCGGACGTCTGGTCGGTGTCTCGGTCGACGCGGCGGGACAGCCGGCCTACCGGCTTGCGCTGCAGACCCGCGAACAGCACATCCGTCGTGAGAAGGCGACGTCCAATATCTGCACCGCGCAGGTGCTCCTGGCGGTCGTCGCGGGCATGTACGCCGTCTACCACGGCGCGGAGGGGTTGCGCTCCATCGCGCTGTCGGTCCATCAGCACGCCGCGACGCTGCACGACGCGCTGAACGATGCCGGCATCGCCACGCTCCACGGGGAGTTCTTCGACACCGTCGTCGTCCGCGTGGAGGGGCAGGCTGACAGCATCGTCGCCGGGGCGCGCAGCGAGGACATCCACCTGTGGCGCGTCGACGACGACCACGTCCAGGTCGCCTGCTCGCAGGTCACCACCCTCGAGCACCTGAACCGCGTGCTGAAGGCCTTCGGCGTCGAGGAACGTCGTATGCTCAGCGGTCGCACCTACCTGCCTGAACCGCTCGTGCGCCGCGACGACATCCTGACCCATCCGGTCTTCACCGAGCACCGCAGCGAGACGCAGCTGCTGAGGTACCTGCGACGTCTCAGCGATCGTGACTACGCCCTCGATCGCGGCATGATCCCGCTGGGCTCCTGCACCATGAAGCTCAACGCCACCACGGAGATGGAGCCGATCAGCTGGCCCGAGTTCGCCGATCTGCATCCCTTCGTGCCCGCGGCCGACGCCGCCGGCATGATCGAGCTCGTCGAGACCCTCGAGGAGTGGCTCGCCGAGGTGACCGGTTACGCGGCGGTCTCCGTTCAGCCCAATGCCGGATCCCAGGGCGAGCTCGCCGGTCTGCTCGCGATCCGCTCCTATCACCGCAGCCGGGGCGACGAGGCTCGCGACATCTGCCTGATCCCGAGCTCGGCGCACGGCACCAATGCCGCATCGGCCGTCATGGCGGGTATGCGCGTCGTCATCGTCGCGGCGTCCGAGGCCGGTGAGGTCGACCTCGACGATCTGCGAGCGACCTGTGAGCGCCACGGCGACCAGATCGCCGCGATCATGGTGACCTATCCGTCCACCCACGGCGTCTACGAGCACGGCATCACCGAGCTCTGCGAGATCGTCCACGAGGTCGGCGGCCAGGTCTACGTGGACGGCGCGAATCTCAACGCCCTGCTCGGTCACGCCCGACCCGGGGAGTTCGGCGGCGATGTCTCGCATCTGAACCTGCACAAGACCTTCTGCATCCCGCACGGGGGCGGGGGCCCGGGTGTCGGTCCCGTCGCCGTCGCGGAACATCTGGCGGCCTTCCTTCCGACGCATCCGTTGCATCCCGATGCCGGCCGACGCGCCGCGACCGGGGCGATCTCGGCCGCTCCGTACGGATCGGCCGGCATCCTGCCGATCCCGTACGCCTATATCGCGATGATGGGCGCCCAGGGGCTGACTGATGCCACCTCGGTGGCTGTGCTGTCGGCCAACTACGTCGCGGCCCGGCTGGCCGAGGCGTTCCCGGTGCTCTACACCGGCGAGAACGGGCTGGTCGCCCACGAGTGCATCCTCGACGTGAAGTCGGTCGCCGGACCCGCGGGCGTCACGATCGACGATGTGGCCAAGAGACTCATCGACTACGGCTTCCATGCGCCGACCATGAGCTTTCCGGTGGCGGGGACGCTCATGGTGGAGCCGACCGAGTCCGAGGACCTCGCCGAGCTGGACCGCTTCTGCAACGCGATGCTGGCGATCCGTGCCGAGATCGACCGGGTGGCGGCGGGCGAGTACGCCGACGGAGACTCGCCGCTGGCGGGCGCACCGCACGCCGCTCGCGAGCTGCTGGAGTGGTCGCACGGCTACTCGGTGGCGGAGGGCCTCTTCCCGACGGGCGCCACTCAAGACAAGTACTGGCCTCCGGTCGGCCGGATCGACCAGGCCTATGGCGACCGCAACCTGATGTGCTCCTGTCCGCCCCCGACGGCATTCGCCCCGCTCGACTGAGTCCCGCTCCGCTGGGCGGTGAGCTTTCCCGCATCTCGCGCAGGTCGGTGCGGGAAAGCTCACCGCCCACCGAGGCGGGGGGAGGACATGGAAGACTGAGCACGGCCGGGTCGACAACCTGAAAGGGACGGTATGAGCTCGCTCGTGGTCTACCTGACGAGTGCGTACGCCCTGGCGATCGCCGTGTACGCCGGCTGGCACAGCTGGCGCGGCTACCGCTTCAGCAATCCGTTGTTCTACGCTCTCGCGGTGCTGGAGGTCGTCCTCGTCGGCATCCTCATCGGGGCGATCGTCGCGTACAACGGACGCGACCACGATGTCGATCCAGTGTTGTTCTTCTCCTATCTCGCGACCGTCCTCGTCGTACCACCGGTCGCCGTGTTCTGGGGCGTCATCGAGAGGTCCAGATGGGGGACCGGGGTCGTCGTGATCGCCATGGTCACCGTCGCCGCACTGATGTTGCGACTGCAGGGGATCTGGTCGGGCACCGGCTCCGCCTTCTGACCTGGGCTGCGCCCGGAAAGACGATGATGCGCCACGGCGCCTATAAGGACCACGATGCATCGTCATCGGAGCAGGCACTGCCTGCTCCGAGCGCTGGGCGGGGCCATAGGCTGGGGTCATCATGTCGTCCGACACTCACACTTCCCACGGCTTCGGCCGCATCGTGGTGGCCGTCTACGCCGTGTTCGCCTTGTCGGCGTCGGCACGCTCGCTCTATCAGCTGGCCACCAAGGCCGATGAGGCGCCTTTCGCCTATGGCCTGTCGGCGCTCGCCGGTCTGGTCTACATCGTCGCGACCTACGCCCTGGCTACTAACCGCCGGGGCCTCGCCACCTGGACGATCGGCTTCGAGCTGGTCGGGGTCGTCGTGGTCGGCTTGCTGACGGTCTTCGACGAGCAACTGTTCCCAGATGCGACCGTCTGGTCGACCTTCGGCATCCAGTACGCCTTCGTGCCCCTCCTGCTCCCTGTGGTGGGCCTCTGGTGGGTCTTCCGCAACCGCACGATCCGGGGCTGAGCCCGTGTGGTCCCGTCCCTACTCCCTGCGCTCGCGTTGGGTGTTGCCGGTCGGGCGAGGCGAGCTGTGGGACGCGCTGCTGTCCCAGCTCGAGTCCGGCGACCCGCTGCCGTGGTGGGGATCGGTGCGAGCGGTCGGCACCACGCCGGACACGATCGACCTGCGCGCCGACACCGGTCTCGGATATCGGCTGGGGTTCACCGTGTCCGATCTCGAGCTCGCTCGCCCCGACCACTTGACCTTCTCGGCGGACGGCGATCTACGAGGGCGTGCTGTGGTCAGGTTCGTGCCGGCGCCGCGGTCGACCACGATCCTGCTGATCGAGTGGGACGTCGTCGCCACCCGAGCCTGGATGCGGAGCGTGGACCCGTTGGCACGTCCGCTCTTCGTGATCTCGCACGCTGTGCTCATGCGCCGCGGCGAGCGCCGGCTCGCCGCCTGGCTGCAGGGCGGTGACGTACGCACCTCTCGTCGCCGGGAGCGGTGACTTACGCACCTCTCAGTCGGCTCGAGAGGTGCGTACGTCACCGCCCTGAGGCTCGAGAGGTGCGTACGTCACCGCCCGAGTGGCGGCGTCAGAGCGTGAGCGCCGTGACGACATCGCCGATGACGACGATCGCCGGCGAGGTGGCGCCGACCTCCGCGGCCCGCTCCGCCAGCGTGCCCAGCGTGGCGACGGTGACCCGCTGATCGGGCGTACAGCCGCGTTCGACGACCGCAGCGGGCGTGGCCGGGTCGTGGCCGTTCGCCACGAGCTCAGACGTCGTAGCGGCCAGCCGCCGCACGCCCATCAGCAGCACGAGGGTGTGATCGCCGCGCCGCGGCAGCTCACCCAGCTCCTCGTGCCCGGTGACCACGCTGAAACCGCGCGCGACACCACGATGCGTGACCGGGATGCCCGCCGCCGCGGCCACCGCGATGGCGCTGGTGACTCCGGGCACCACCTCGACCTCGACACCGGCCTCTCGACAGGCGAGCAACTCCTCGCCGCCGCGTCCGAACACGTACGGGTCCCCGCCCTTGAGTCGTACGACGACACGGCCCGCCTGTGCGCGGTCGACGATCAATCGGTTGATCTCGTCCTGGGGGATCGGGTGGCGGTCCGGCAGCTTGCCGACATCGATGACCTCCACATCGGGATCCAGCTCATCGAGGACGGCGAGGGGTGCGAGTCGGTCGGTGATCACGACATCGGCCTCGGCCAGCAGCCGCCGGGCCCGAGCGGTGAGCAGCCCCGGATCGCCGGGCCCGCCGCCGACGAGGGCGACACGGCCGCCGGGGTGATGCGTCCGATGGCGGAGCGGGAGGTCACCGGTCTCGATCGCCGCGACGAGACCATTGCGGAGCAGGGCAGCGCGACGCGCATCGCCCCCGGCGTTGACCGCGATGGTGATGTCGTCCACCCGTCCGGTGGCCGGCGCCCACGCGGTCGCATGCTCCGGGTCGCCTCCCTTGAGACACCAGATGCGGGACTCCTCGGCATCTGCGGCGACGGCGTCATCGACCGCAGGGTCCGCCGTCGCCGTCTGGACGAGCCAGGCCCCCTCCAAGTCGCCGGTGCGATAGTCGCGGCGGAGCCAGGTGAGCGACTCGCGGGCGATGGTCGCGGCGAGCGAGTCGGTGACCTCCGGGGAGATCACCACGAGATCGGCCCCGGCGTCCAGCAATGTGGCGATCCGGCGGGTCGCCACATGTCCGCCTCCCACGACGACGACGCGGCGCCCGGAGATCCGTAGCGAGAGCGGGAAGAGCGCGGCCGCCACCGTCAGACGTTCGCCGTCGCCAGCAGCGCGTCGCCGACCATGCCGGCGGCGAGCGTGTTGCCGTCGTGCGGGTCGACGATGAGGAACGCACCCGTGCTACGCGCGTCGACATAGGGCTCGGCGGGGACCGCCGAGGCGAGGCGCAATGTCACATGACCGATGTCGTTCAGGTCGAGAGTGTCGGTCGGCAGCACCGAGGCGCTGTCCAGATCGAGGCGTCCTGTCACGGCCTTGACCAGGGCCTGCACGGTGCGGGTTCCGTGTTTGACGAGGACCTTGCTGCCCGAGCGCAGCGGCGCATCCGACAACCAGGCGAGCGTGCCCTCGATGTCCTGTGTCAGCTCCGGGGCGCCGTCGGCGGAGGCGATCAGGTCGCCGCGGCTGATATCGATGTCATCGGCGAGACGAAGCGTGACCGACTGCGGTGCGAAGGCCTCGTCGAGCTCCTGGCCGGCCTGGTCGATGCCCACGACCCGGGTCGTGCGACCGCTGGCCAGGGCCACGATCTCATCACCGACGTGGACGACGCCCGATGCGATCTGTCCGGCATAGCCGCGGTAGTCGCGGAACCGCTCCTCGGCGGCGCTCTGCGGGCGGATGACGAGCTGAACCGGGAAGCGCAGCGGCTCGCTGTCCGGTTCGCCCTTGGGCGACAGCTCCTCGAGGTGCTCCAGTACGCTCGGACCGCCGTACCAGGGTGTGCGCTCCGAGCGGGTGACGACATTGTCACCGGCGAGGGCGGAGACGGGGATCGTGGTGACATCGGGCATCCCGAGGTCGCGCGCCGCCGCGATGACATCGGCGGCGACGGAGTCGTAGACGGCCTCGTCGTAGTCCACGAGATCGATCTTGTTGACGACGACGACCACGTGCGGCACGCGCAGGAGCGAGGCGACGGCCAGATGGCGCCGGGTCTGCTCCTGCAATCCGCCGCGAACATCGACCAGGACCACGACGACATCGGCCGTGCTCGCGCCGGTCACGGTGTTGCGCGTGTACTGCACGTGGCCGGGGCAGTCGGCCAGGATGAAGGTGCGACGCGCGGTGGCGAAGTACCGGTAGGCCACGTCGATGGTGATGCCCTGTTCGCGCTCGGAGCGCAGGCCGTCGGTCAACAGCGCGAGATCGGCGGCAGCGAGGCCGCGATCCCTGCTGACGCGTTCGACCGCGTCGAACTGGTCGGCGAGCACCGACTTGGAGTCGAACAGCAGCCGCCCGACCAGGGTGGACTTGCCGTCGTCGACGGACCCCGCCGTCGCCAGCCGCAGCAGCGTGCTCATCAGAAGTAGCCTTCCTTCTTACGGTCTTCCATCGCGGCCTCGGAGATGCGGTCGTCCGCGCGCGTGGCGCCACGCTCCGTAACGCGGGTCGCGGCCACCTCGGCGATGACATCCTCGACGGTCGAGGCAGGACTGGCGACGGCGCCGGTGCACGACATGTCACCGACCGTGCGGTAGCGCACCTGACGCGTGCTGACCGTCTCGCCGTCGCGGGGCTCGGAGTAGGGGCCGACCGCCAGCAGCATGCCGTCGCGCTCGAAGACCTCGCGGTCGTGGGCGTAGTACAGGCTCGGCAGCTCGATCTTCTCCGCGCCGATGTACTGCCAGATGTCCAGCTCGGTCCAGTTGCTGAGCGGGAAGACCCGCACATGCTGGCCGGGGGTGTGGCGGCCGTTGTAGAGATTCCACAGCTCGGGACGCTGATTGCGCGGGTCCCACTGGCCGAACTCGTCGCGCAGGCTGAACACCCGCTCCTTGGCGCGGGCCTTCTCCTCGTCGCGCCGGCCACCGCCGAAGACCGCGTCGAAGCGGTGCTCGGAGATCGCATCGAGAAGCGGTTGCGTCTGGAGGGGATTGCGGGTGCCGTCCGCGCGCTCGCGTAGGCGACCATCGTCGATGTAGTCCTGCACGCTGGCCACTTCGAGGCGCAGGCCGAGACGCGCGGCGGTGTCGTCGCGGAATCGCAGGACCTCGGGGAAGTTATGGCCCGTGTCGACGTGCAGCACGGCGAAGGGGACCGGGGCGGGCCAGAAGGCCTTCACCGCCAGATGCAGCATCACGACGGAGTCCTTGCCACCGGAGAACAGGATCACCGGACGCTCGAACTCGGCGGCGACCTCACGGATGATGTGGATCGACTCGGACTCCAGCCACTGCAACTGGCTGAGCTCGCGGGAAGGTGTGAGTGTCATGGTCTCGTCTCTCAGGTGTGCAGTCCGCACTCGGTCTTGTCCAGTCCGGCCCAGCGTCCGGCGCGAGGATCCTCTCCTGGGGCGACTCGCCGCGTACACGGGGCGCAGCCGATCGAGGGATAGCCGTCGTTGACCAGGGGGTTGACGATGACATCGTGCTCGGCGGCGTAGCCCAGCAGGTCGTCCCAGGACCAGGCGGCCAGCGGATTCACCTTCACGAGGCCGTTCTTGTAGTCCCACGTCACGAAGGGGGTGTTCGCGCGGGTCGGTGCCTCGTCCCGGCGCACCCCGGTGATCCAGACCTCGTACTCGCCGAGCGTGCGCTGCAGCGGTTCGACCTTGCGCAGCTGACAGCAGAGCCCGGGGTCCCGCTCGTGGAGGCGGGGGCCGTACTCGGCGTCCTGCTCGGCGACGGTCTGCCGGGCGGTGACATCGACGATGCTGAGCTCCAGCTGGGCCTCGACCGCGTCCCTGGTGCCGATGGTCTCGGCGAAGTGATACCCGGTCTCCAGGAAGAGCGTGTCGACCCAGGGCAGGTGTCGCGCCACGACATGTGGGAGGACGGCATCGGCCATCGAGCACGCGACCGCCGTGCGGTAGCCGAACTCCTCGGCCACCCAGGCGAGCACCGCGTCGGTGTCCGCCTCGTCGAAACGTGCCTGGGCCTCATCGGCGATCGCCCTGAGCTCGTCGGTCGAGCGCTTCGGCGCCAACAGCGACGGACGCTCGGCACGATGCCGTTCGCGGGCGCTGTCGTGGGCGAGCTGGCGTTCACGACGTTCGGCCAGGGTCAGGGGTAGGGAACTCATGAGGTCCTCAGCCTAGGTCGCCGATCGCACCCGCATCGCGCTGTCCGAATGGCGGACCGGGTCGAACGGCGGGATGCTGGACCCGTCAACCACGGCGAAGCTTCGACGAAAGGACGCGACCATGTGGGCCACCATCTTGTGGATCGCCTCGGTGATCATCGGCATTATCGGCATCATCCGTCTCCTGCAGCGCGACATCGTGATGGGCGTGATCCTCATCGTCGTCGCCCTGCTGGTCGGCCCTGGAGGTGTCAGCATCTTCACCTGACCTGTGGTGCAGGGGAGACGGCACCGTTCTCGGGGCGGTGTCGTCTCCCGTGCGCAGCGGAGGTCAGCGCCAGCCACTAGATTCGACCCATGGCACGCTTCATCGACATTCACCCGGTCAACCCGCAGCAGCGATCCGTCGACCAGGCGGTGGCGGTGCTCGTCGACGGGGGACTCATCGCCTATCCGACGGACTCGGGCTATGCGCTCGGCGCCCAGCTCGGCAACGCCGAGGCGCTGGACCGCATCCGGTCGATCCGCGATCTCGACTCCAAGCATCACTTCACGCTCGTGTGCCGCGACTTCTCGCAGCTCGGGCAGATGGTGCACGTCGACAATGCCGTGTTCCGCGCGGTCAAGGCGGCTACGCCCGGCTCCTATACCTTCATCCTTCCCGCCACCCGCGAGGTGCCGCGTCGCCTGCTGCAGGCCAAGAAGAAGACCGTGGGCGTCCGCATCCCCGATCATCGCATCAGTCTCGCGCTCGTCGAGGCGCTCGGTGAGCCGCTGTTGTCGACGACGCTGATCCTCCCGGGCCAGGAGAATGCGATGACGGCCGCGTGGGAGATCAACGAGGAGCTCGACGGTCGCGTCGACGCGATCATCGATGCCGGCGAGGATGTGCCCGCTGAACCCACCACCGTGGTCGACCTCTCCGAGGGCGTCGCGGAGGTCGTGCGTGTCGGCGCGGGGGATCCGACCCCCTTCGAGTAGGTGAGGCGGCGATGCTCAGGTGTCGCCGTCGAACAGTCCGCCGTCCAGCAGCCAGTGGTTGTGCAGTCGCAGCGCCCGCTCGGTGCTGGCGACCAGCGTCGCGACCAGGAGTGTGACGTTCAGCCATGCGGGCAGGCTGAAGGGCGAGGTGAAGGTGCCGAGGTTCTCCGCGACCGGGGGGATGTGCGAGACCTGATCGACGATCTGCGGGATGCCGAGCACCACAGCGAAGAGCAGGACGGCGATCGACGTCAGGCCGATGGCGCGCCCCACGAAGGGGTGACGGTGTTCCAGCCGCGCGCGTCGGCCCTCGGCGGATGCCGGGTCGGGCACCAGCTGCCGTTCCGACCCGTCGATGGCGACGAAGTGACACCGCTTGAGGCCGAACTGGCTGGTGACCACCTCGATAGTCCCTCCGGGAACAGGGAAGGTGGCCGGCAGCTTGGACTGGGCGTGGTGTCGTCCGTCACGGTAGAGCTGGGCGAGCACATCGCCGTCCTCGTCTCCCCATAGCCGGATATCGACCGACCAGGTGTGCGTCTCGCCGTCCTCGTCGGGGAGTTCGAGGTGGAGCAGCGCCCGTGAGAGCGGCTGCCACCAGCGGTAACGCTGAAGAGCGTGTCCGTCGCCGGCCTTCACTCGTCGCGCGGCACGGCGCCGCTTCCAGTCCGAGAACACGCCTGTCAGCCTAGTGTCCGTTCGCGGTCGCAGGCGGGGTGAGTGCGTCCATCCATTTTCTTTAGCTTTGGTAATGAGCTAAGCTAACGGTGTGCCCACCGATTCCCAGCGACTCGCTCACGCCGTGGCGCGCCTTCACCGGCGGCTGCGACAGGAGCGACAGTCGACGCTGACCCCGACTCAGCTGTCGGTGCTCGGCGTGGTCGCTCAGATCGGTCCGGCGACCCCGGGGTCGATCGCCGCCGTCGAGCGGGTCCGCCCGCCGTCGATCACCCGGGTACTCAATCACCTGGTGGAGTGCGGCTATGTCACGCGTGCGCCTCATCCCGATGACGGTCGGCAGATCCTGATCGAGCTGTCCGCGGAGGGTGATCGCATCCTCTCCGACGAGCGCGAACGGCGGGATGCCTGGCTCGAGGAACGCCTCGCCGGACTCGACGACTCCCAGCAGCGGCTACTGCGCGAGGTCACCCCCGTGCTGATGGCCCTGGCGGAGGCGGAGTGAGTCCCACCTTCAGCGCGCTCTCCGTCCGCAACTACCGCATCTATGCGTTGGGCGGGCTCGTCTCGAATATCGGCACCTGGCTGCAGAACACGGCGCAGGCCTGGCTGGTCCTGCAACTGACCGGTTCGGGAGCCGCGCTGGGTATCACCGTGGCGCTCCAGCTGCTGCCGTCGCTGCTGTTTTCACCGATCGCCGGCGTGCTGGCCGATCGGATGTCCAAGCGGCGTCTGCTGGCCATCATGCAGCTCGGCATGGCGTTGCCCTGCGGGGTGCTGGGCGTTCTCGCCGTGACCGGTCTGGTGGAGACGTGGCAGGTCTACATCCTGACCTTCGTCTTCGGCAGTGCTCGTGCCTTCGAGGCGCCCGCGCGACAGTCCTTCGTCAGCGAGATGGTCGACATCGAACGGCTCGCCAATGCCGTCTCCTTGAACTCCGCCTCCTTCAACTCCGGGCGGCTCATCGGTCCCGGTCTGGCCGGCCTGTTGATCGCCGCGCTCGGTTCGGGGGTCGACGCCACCGGCTGGGTGATCGTCATCAATGCGCTGAGCTACGGCTTCACGCTGCTGGCACTGGTCCTCATGGACGGTACCGTGCTGCATCGTCCGCCCATGGCCGAGCGAGGCCGGGGCGCTGTCCGGGAGGGGCTGCGATATGTCCGCTCCCGTCCCGATCTTCTATTGCTGTTCACCTGCGTGTTCTTTCTCGGCGCCTTCGGCATGAACTTCCAGATCACCTCGGCACTGATGGCCACCGAGGTGTTCGGCAAGGGTGCGGGGGAGTTCGGGGTCCTCGGCTCCATTCTGGCGATCGGCTCACTGGCGGGCGCGCTGCTCGCGGCGCGCCGCAGCCATCCGCGGCTGCGGTTCATCGTCGGGGCGGGGCTGGTGTTCTCCGTGGCGCAGATGGTGTCGGGCCTCATGCCCACGTACTGGTCGTACGCGGCGGTCCTCCCGCTCGTGGGACTCAGCGTCCTGACCACCGCGACGACGGCGAACGCCCTCATCCAGATGACCTCGGCCCCGTCCATGCGCGGCCGCGTCGTGTCGCTCTACCTGATGGTGTTTCTCGGCAGCGTGCCGCTCGGGGCGCCGATCATCGGCTGGTTCGGTGAGCATCTGGGCGGGCGAGCGGCGTTGGTGATCAGCGGTGCGACGGTCGGTGTCGGCATCGGCGTGGCCGGTTTGGCCTACGCCCGCGTGCGCCGGGTCAGCCTGCGCAGTCTCGTGCCACGTTGGCCGCTCCGTCACCACGTGACCGAGGACGGACTCGACCAACACCCCTCCTGACGGGACGCGATGATCAGCTGGCGTGGGGGTAGGTCTGGTAGTGGAGGGCACGTTGGTGCTCCAGCGCGCGTCGTCGTCGGTGGCGTGGGTGGCTGCCGGGGAGGAGGCGGCCTTGGCGGTCGGTGAAGGCATGGGTCGTGGGGTCGATGACCAAGCTCCCGGCATGCACCGCGCGGTGGCATCTGGGGCAGAGGCCGATGAGGTTGGCCAGATCGGTGGGTCCGCCGCGGGACCACCAGATGATGTGGTGGATGTGGACGACGGGTGCGCGGCAGCCGGGTGATGCGCATTGGTGTCCTTGTCGGGCGAGGACCGCAGTCCGTTGCCGGGGTGTCGCCAGGCGGCTGGATCTGCCGACGTCGAGGATCCCGTCTTTGCCGCCGGTGGCGATGGGGGTGATGTCGGCTTCGCAGATCATCTCCTGCAGCTGGCGGATGCCGATGGTCCCGAACCCCACCAACTCCCCGGACCCGCTGTCGTTCATCAGGGTGCTGGCGTCGATCGTCAGGGCCAGGTGCGGACGCACCCCCTTGTCCCCGGGAAGACCGTTGTTCAGGACGGAGTCGAGGAGTCGTTCTAGCCCGTCTACTCGCCGTTGGGCACAGGTCCGTGGATCGTCCGCGCCCTGGGGTGCGGACAGCGACTGCAGGAGGGCGGTGAGTTTGGCCCCGGTGGTGGAGTTGAGGAACCCGTTGATGTGAACACAGTCAGGGACGGGGTTGACCTGGATATCCTCACGGGCCATGCCATCGATCCACGCCTGATCCAACTCATCGGGGTACACCGCATCCCGCAGGGTGCGGACCACCTGCCGCAACGCGGCAGGCTCGTGAGTCGAGGCAACCTCTAACAGCTCCGGGAGCATGTCCCGGGTGTGCGAGGGCCCGACATGCGTGACCGCATACGACAGGTGTTTCACATGCTCGAGTGAGATCTCGCCAGCTGAGGCCAGTTCCGCAGCCTCGGGGATCTGCTTCAGTGTCAGACCAGACCTGACCAACTCATTCGCACGCCGCGAGCTCACCCGGAGCTGATCCCGCAACCACGCCTTCACCGAGCTATACCCCTCGGCCTCGTGTTCCAGGGTCTCGGACATCTCAGCGGTCAGTTGAGCCTTGGCGGCATCGATCGCATTGCTCGTCTCTTCCAACGCCCGTAGCGCGTCGGTCGAGGGTGCGAACGCATCAAGCAGGGCTGCGGTGTCCCGCAGCCGCCGTGCCAGATCCCCCGATTCCATGTCTCAGTCTATCGAACAAATGTTCGAACAGTCAAGGGGTGCGGCGGACTTTCTGGTGCCATGTCTCAGGAGATCGGTGACAGTTCTGCATCAGGACATCCGTGACGCTTCGGCGGTTCTTGGGGGTGACGCTTCTCTCCCGGCTGACCCGCTTCGGTAGGTGCGTGGCTCACCGTCGCAGACTCGCGTCGGCGAGCGGCCATGGGGACCGGCTACTAGCGTGCTGTCATGCACGTCGAACGCATCTTCGCCGTCCAGCGTCCGATCGACGAGGTCTTCGACTACCTCGCCGACTTCACGCACACCGAGGAGTGGGATCCGGGGACGGTCAGCACCACACGGCGTTCCGGCGACGGTGGTCTCGGCACCACCTACGACAATGTCTCGGAGTTCCTCGGACGCCGCGTCGAGCTGGTGTACAGCACCGTCACTCACGCCGCCCCGCGCAGAGTCCGGTTCCGTGGCCGGCAGCGCTGGTCGACGACTCTCGACGATCTCGCCCTGCGCGATCTCGGCGACGGGCGGACCGAGATCCAGTACCGGGCCGACTTCTCCTTCGGGTTCCCGATCAGCCTGGCCGCCCCGTTCGTCGTCCGTCCGAAGCTCGGGGACCTTGCCGACGAGACCGTGGCCTCGCTGCGTCGGGCGCTCGAGCGGTGAGCGGTACCCTGGGCCGGTGAGTGTCCAGGACGTCATCGCGCAGACCATCGAGGAGATCACCCCCGACCTGATCGAGCTGCGTCGTGATCTGCACGCTTTCCCCGAGCTCTCCTGGCAGGAGCACCGCACCACCGATGTCGTGATCGCCCAGGTCGAGAAGCTCGGTCTGCGCTATGAGCGCCTGGACATCGGCACCGGTCTGACCGCGGACATCGGTCCCGCGGAGGGCCCGATCGTCGCGTTGCGCGCGGATCTCGATGCCCTCCCGGTACTGGACGCCACCCAGGACCCCTGGCGTTCACGGCAACCCGGTATCGCGCACGCCTGCGGCCACGACGTCCACATCTCGGCGCTCGTCGGGGCCGCGCATGCATTGACCCGGGCACACGAGGAGCACGGTCTGCCGGTTCGCGTGCGGCTGCTCTTCCAGCCAGCAGAGGAGGTCATGCCCGGTGGCGCACTGCGGGTCCTCCGCGAAGGCGCTCTGCAGGGTGTGGCGCGCATCTACGCGCTGCACTGCGATCCGTCCCTCGACGTCGGCCAGGTAGGGCTGCGCGAAGGACCCATCACCGGAGCCTCCGACCATGTCCACGTGGTCCTGAGCGGTCGAGGCGGGCACACCTCCCGGCCGCACCTCACCGAGGACCTCACCTACGCCCTCGGCAGCCTCATCACCCAGATGCCGGCGGTCCTGTCGCGCCGTTTCGACCCGCGTGCGGGGGTGAGCCTGGTCTGGGGCCAGGTCGCCGCCGGCAACGCCGCCAATGTGATCCCCTCGGTCGGCGAGCTGACCGGCACGCTGCGGATGCTCGACTCGGCGGCCTGGCACGATGCCGAACGATTCGTCCGGGGGCTCATCGCCGACATCATCGAGCCCTTCGGCGTGTCCGCGGAGATCACCTACACGCGCGGCGTACCGCCGGTCGTGAACGACTTCGCCGCGACGCAGACCCTGCGCCAGGCGGTGACCGAGGCTCTGGGCGTCAAGGGCGCCGCCAGCACCCCGCAGAGCCTCGGGGGAGAGGACTTCGCCTGGTATCTCGAGGCGATCCCCGGCGCGATGGGCCGCTTGGGGACGCGGACTCCCGACGGCCCCACCTATGACCTGCACCAGGGCAATCTGCGGGTGGACGAGCAGGCGATCTCCGTCGGCGCTCGGGTGCTCGCCGGCGTGGCTGCGCGTCCGCTGGAGTGATGACCGAGGCACTTAACCAGCCTCAGTGGTCGGGTAGCGGGGCCACGCTTGCGGAGCGTGACCTCGATACGCGGGCTCGTTCCTCGCCCAGCTACTCGATCACCCGACCCGGGCGTTCGCTCAGCTGTCGAGGTCGAGCACCCGGTCGCTGCGCGCGGGATCCTCGCTGTCGCGCACCACGACCACGGGGCAGGGTGCGTGCCGCACCACCGCCTCGCTGACCGAGCCCAGGACGAGTCCCTTGAATCCGCCGAGACCACGTGGCCCGACGGCGACCAGGCTCGCGTCCTCGGCCAGCATCAGCAGGCCGTTCGCGGCGGGGCCGCGGGGCGTCGCATAGGAGACCTCGACATCGCCGTACTGCGCGACGAGCGCCCGGGTGTCGGCCATGAGGCGCTCGCGGACCGCCTGCTCGAAATCGGCCGCAGGCGGCACATAGCCGTGTTCCCAGGAGGAAGGCCGGGGAGCGGTGCGCAACGTCCAGGCTCGCGCGACGATGACGGAGAGACCGGTGACGTCCGCCCACCGCAGCACCCACGCGAGCGCCGTGCCGGCGAATGCCGAACCGTCATGTCCGACGACGATCGGGGAGGAGATGGCGTCCATGGGCTCAGGGTACCGTCGTCCGAGGTTCACCGGGGGAGCCGTCGTGTCGAGCGGCACAGGTTACAAATCGGTGTCAGGCGCGTTGAATAGCTCCGCACCTCTCCCCAAGGTCCCATCGCCACGATTAGTGTCGGCCAGGTGCAGTGAACGTGCCAGACGCGCTGGTGCGAGACGAGGAGGAGAAGTGCGCCATCTGACCAAGGCTGCCGTGCTAGTCGGCGCCGCAGCAGTCGTGCTGAGTGCCTGTGGCACCGCGGCTGACAACGACGACAGTGACAACAACGCCGACGAGCAGCAGCAGTGCGAGGCCGTGGAGCTCGAGGGCGATCCTCAGGTCGCGCTCGCGTACGACGTGGGGGGACGCGGGGACCAGTCCTTCAACGACGCGGCTTACGCCGGCCTGGAGAAGGCGCAGGGCGAGTTCGGCTTCGACGGCACCGAAGGTGAGGCGTCCTCCGATGAGAGCGAGGAAGTCCGTGAGCAGCGGCTCCGTGGCTTCGCCGACGACGGCTACAACGTCATCGTGGGCGTGGGCTTCGCGTACAGCGACTCGGTGGACAAGGTCGCGCCGGAGTACCCCAATGTCTCCTTCGCCGTCATCGACGGCTTCGACCCGACCGAGGACGACGTCAACTGCAATGTCGCCTACTTGACCTTCGCCGAGAACGAGGGCTCCTTCCTCGTCGGCGTGGCGGCTGCCGAGACCACCGAGAGCGACACGGTCGGCTTCGTGGGCGGCGTCAACAACCCGCTCATCCAGAAGTTCGAGGCCGGGTTCAAGGCGGGCGTCGAGGAGACCAATCCCGATATCGAGGTCGTCTCGACTTATATCGAGGAGTCCGATCCTCGCGGATTCGGTGACCCGGCCGGTGGCCAGGCGGCCGCGGAGGGCCTCATCAACGACGGTGCCGACGTGATCTTCCACGCGGCGGGCGCCTCGGGCATCGGCGTGTTCGATGCCGTGACGAGCGCCGATCTGTGGGCGATCGGTGTGGACTCCGATCAGTACCTCACCGCCTCGCCGGAGCAGCAGCCGCACATCCTGACCTCGATGCTCAAGCGCGTCGACGTCTCGACGTACGACTTCATCGCCGCGGCGTTCGACGGTGAGCCGCTGTCGGGATACACCGAGTTCACGCTCGCCGACGACGGCGTCGACTACTCGACCTCCGGTGACTTCCTCTCCGGGGATCTGATCACCGAGATCGACGACTACAAGCAGCAGATCATCGACGGTGACCTCGAGGTCCCAACCGAGCCGTGAGACGCTGAGCCTACGGCCCGGGGTCGCACCTGAGGGTGCGACCCCGGGCCTTCGCCCGATCACGACCACGGCAGAGCAGGGGCTGAGCATGCAGGTGGAGCTACGGGGGATCGCCAAGCGGTTCCCCGGCGTCATCGCCAATCACGACGTCGACCTGACGATCCGATCCGGAGCCGTCCACGCCCTCATCGGCGAGAACGGCGCCGGCAAGTCGACACTCATGAAGATCCTCTACGGGGTCCAGAACGCGGACGACGGGACGATCCTCGTCGACGACCGGGAGCAGCGCTTCTCCTCGCCCACGGACGCGATCGAGGCCGGCATCGGCATGGTGTTCCAGCACTTCATGCTCGCCGACAATCTCACCGTGCTGGAGAACATCGTTCTCGGCGCGGAGAAGATGCACGGGATCGGCGAGAAGGCCCGCGGCCGGGTTCGGGAGATCTCGGCCGAGTTCGGTTTCGATATCGACCCCGATATACGCGTCGCCGAACTCGGCGTCGCAGCTCGTCAGCGGGTCGAGATCCTCAAGGTGCTGTATCGCGGAGCGAGGCTCATCATCCTCGACGAGCCGACGGCGGTGCTGGTACCGCAGGAGGTGGAGATCCTCTTCGCCAATCTGCGTGAGCTCGTCGCCTCCGGCTGCTCGGTGCTGTTCATCTCACACAAGCTCGACGAGGTGCTGCAGATCGCTGATGACATCACCGTGATGCGGCGCGGCACGACCGTCGGCACCGCCGACCCGGCCACGGCCACCCGCCAGCAGCTCGCGGAGCTCATGGTCGGTGCGGAGCTGCCGACGCCCGAGCTGAGCGCCGATACCGTGACCGACACTCCGGTCCTGTCGCTGCGGTCGATCTCGCTCGTGAACGACACGGGGCGCACCGTGCTCGCCGGCATCGACCTGACGATCCACCGCGGTGAGATCGTCGGCATCGCCGGTGTGGAGGGCAACGGACAGACTGAGCTCGTCGAGGTCATCATGGGGATGCGACGAGCGACGGAGGGCCGCATCGTGCTGGCCGAGGAGGACATCACGCGGTTGTCCGTGCGCAAGGTCCGTGAACGCGGGGTGGGATTCATCCCCGAAGATCGCCACCGGCACGGTGTCGTCCTCGACTTCTCCCTGTGGGAGAACCGGATCCTCGGACACCAGACCACCGCTCCGGCCGTGCGCGGGCCGCTGCTCAATCCCGGCGGGGCCAGACGGGACGCCGAACGGATCATCGACGCCTACGATGTGCGGACCCCCTCGGTGCACACCACGGCGAGAGCCCTTTCAGGCGGCAACCAGCAGAAGTTCATCGTCGGACGCGAGATGAGCGGAGACCCGATCCTGCTGCTGGCCTCGCATCCGACCCGCGGTGTCGACGTCGGCGCCCAAGCGGCCATCTGGGATCACATCCGCCGGGCACGCCAGGCGGGTCTGGGCGTGCTGCTGATCTCCGCCGACCTCGACGAGCTCATCGGTCTGTCCGACCGTCTCGAGGTGATCCTGCGCGGACGGTTCACCGCCCAGCTCGATCCTCGCGATGTCACCGCGCAGGAGCTCGGCACAGCCATGACAGGAGGCGCGGCATGAGCGAGCGAGACTTCACTTTCCGGTGGTCGAGTAGCGCCCGAGGGACGAGGGCGCGTATCGAGACCACGCTCCGGGGTGATTTCGCTACGCCGCTCGTTCCTCCCCCGCAAGCGGGAGGTGCCCCCAGCGGCTACTCGATCACCGAGTTTCGGCCTAGTGTGCTTCTTCTCGAGGCGGTGGCGGCATGAGCGAGCGCAGCGAGCGAACGACGGCGGTCTTCTCATGCCGCCATCGGCCTAGTGTGTTTCTTCTCGAGGCGGTGGCGGCATGAGCGAGCGCAGCGAGAGCCAGCTCGTCCGACGCGTCGCGCAGATGGTGACGTACTCGATCGTGCCGACCCTGGTGGCGATCGCCGCGGCGCTGCTGGCCACAGCCGCGATCGTGTGGATCTCGGGAGCGCCCGTCGGCGGCTTCCTCGACGCCATGCTCTCCGTGCCCGGGGAGCGGGATCTGGTGATCATCATCAACCAGGCGTCGATGATCGCCCTCTCGGCCTTCGCCGCCGCGATCTGCTTCCGGATGAACATCTTCAATATCGGTGTCGAGGGGCAGTACATCATCGGCGCCTGTGCCGGTGCCTTCTTCGCCGGGGCGGGGATCGTGCCGGGCCCCCTGAACATCCTGGCCACGCTCGTCGTGGCGATGCTCGCCGGCATGGCCTGGGCGATGATCGCCGCCGTCCTGAACGTCACACGCGGCGTCAGCGAGGTCATCTCGGCGATCATGCTCAACTATGTGGCCCTCACCCTGGCCGGATATCTGGTCAAGACCTACGGCGCCAAGGCCGGATACACGTACACGACCGGCACCATCCCGCCGTCCAGCCAGCCTCTGGGATTCGGGATCATCTCCGGAGCCCCCGATGTCTGGGCACTCGCGATCCTCGCGGTGATCGTCGCCGTGAGCTACTCCTTCCTGCTTGGATGGACCCGCTTCGGCTTCGACCTGCGGACCGCCGGAGAGTCGCGGACCGCGGCCCTGGCGAACGGCATCAATCCCAAGAAGATGGTGCTCATCACGATGGCGATCTCCGGCGCGATCGCCGGGTTGGTGTGGATGCCGAGCTTCTTCGGCAGCACGCACACCTTCGGCATCCCCGAGTACTTCCAACGCGGCCTCGGCTTCACGGGTCTCGCCGTCGCACTGCTCGGCCGCAACACCTCCCTGGGCATCTTCTTCGGCGCGACCTTGTTCGCCTTCCTCTCGACGCAGTCCAACCGCCTGCAGAGCGTGGGAGTCGGACGCGATGTCGTCGAGATCACCCAGGGCGTGGTGGTGCTCATGGTCGTCATCGCCTTCGAGATCTCGCGGCGGATCAAGGCCCGGCGCGAACAGGAGAGCGTCGCGCGAGAACTGGGCACGACGAGTGAGGGGGTGCGGGCATGACGCGCACGATCGCCTCCCCGGCGGCGGTCCGGCAGGTGCGGTACCTGACCTGGATCGTCGTCCTGGCCGTCCTCATCACGGTGTCGCTCGTGCGGGTGCTGACCGATCAGAACCGGATGACCACCCCGGGCACCCTGCGACTGGCGCTCATCGCCGCCTGCCCGATTCTGCTCGCCGGTCTCGGCGGTCTGTGGGCCGAACGGGCCGGCATCGTGAACATCGGCCTCGAAGGCCAGATGCTGCTGGGCACCTGGGGTGCCGCCTTCTTCGCCTATCATTTCGGCGCCTGGGGCGGGGTCCTCGGTGCCATCGCGATGGGTGCCCTGGGCGGGCTCCTGCACGGCCTGGCCACCGTCACCTTCGGCGTGGACCACATCATCTCCGGCGTCGCGATCAATATCGTCGGTCTCGGTGCCGTGGGATATCTGGCGCAGACCTTCTTCATCGGCTACGAGGGAGGCGGTCCGCGCAACCTGTCGGGCTACGCGGTACCTCGGGAGATCACCATCCCCGGCATCTCCTCGGCGGCTCGCTGGGTGTCCGAACAACGATGGTTCCTGGTCTCGGACGTCGCAGGGGCCATCGCCGGGGTCACTACGCGTCTGTCCCTGCTCACGATCCTCGCCCTGCTGCTCGTGGCCTTCACCGCCTGGGTGCTGTGGCGCACGCCCTTCGGCCTGAGGCTGCGGTCCTGCGGGGAGAGCCCGCAGGCGGCCGAGACGCTGGGCGTCAATGTTTATCTGTACAAGTACATCGCGGTCATCATCTCGGGTGGGTTCGCCGGACTGGGCGGCGCCTACCTCGCGATGGTGGCGTCGTCGTCGTTCACGACCGGGCAGACCAACGGCCGCGGCTACATCGGCCTGGCCTCGATGATCTTCGGCAACTGGAACCCCACCGGGGTGCTCGCGAGCTCGTTGATGTTCGGGTACGCCGACGGCATCAGCCTGTTGTCCAATAACGGACCCCTCGTGCACGCCATCCTGCTGCTGCTCGCGGTGCTGCTGCTCGGCTACGCGGCGTTGAAGCTCCGGCGCGGCGAGCGGGTCACGGCCATCGTGATCGCGGGCATCGCGGTCGTGCTCTTCGCCTGGTATCTGGCGGTCGACTCGGTGCCCTCGGACTTCACTGGCATGACGCCGTACATCCTCACGCTGTTCGTGCTGGCGGTGGCCGCGCAACGGCTACGGATGCCGGCAGCGGACGGAAAACCCTACCGGAAAGGACAGGCCGGATGAGCGCGGGATTCGGATTCACGTCGGCGGCGGCCCCGGTCGACTGGGACGCACTCACCCGCTACGCCACCGAGGTCATGGGGCGGGCCTATGCGCCGTACTCGTCCTATCGCGTCGGGGCGGCGGGACTGGTCGATGACGGACGCGTGGTGCTCGGCTGCAATGTCGAGAATGCCGCCTACGGCGTGGCACTGTGTGCGGAATGCGGCATGATCTCGGCCTTGCACTCGACCGGCGGGGGACGCCTGCGCGCGGTGGTCTGCGTGGACGGCCAGGGGCAGTCGATCATGCCCTGCGGTCGCTGCCGTCAGCTGATCTGGGAGCACGGGGGAGCAGAATGCCAGGTGCTGACCCCGCGAGGTCCGGTGGCGATGTCCGAGGTGCTCCCCGATGCCTTCGACGAGACGGACCTGCAGCAGTGACGAGGAGACCCGCTATGCGCCCAGTATCGTGTGCTCGACCGTCCACGGCGGTGACGGCATGACGGCCGACCTGCTGGACACCGCGGACCCCGGCTTCCTCGACGATCCCTATCCGGTGCTCGCGGAGCTGCGCGCCGAGGCGCCGCTCGTGTGGCACGAGACGTGGGGTGTCTGGCTCGCCACCACCCACGGCGCCGTGAGCGCCGTGCTGCGCGACCGACGCTTCGGGCGGATCTGGACCGACCAGACGCCGCTCGACGAGATGGAGCCGTTCAACGCGCTGCATCGCAACCAGATGATGGAGAACGAGCCGCCCGCACATACGCGTCTGCGACGTCTCGTCGCGGGGGCCTTCGGCCGGGGACATGTCGAGCGGATGCGTCCGCGCATCGCCGAGCTCGCTGCCTCGATGCTCGATGCCCCCGGCGGGGTGGTCGAGCGGTTGAACGACGGTGACCACGTGGACATCCTCGCGACCTACGCCGAGCCGATGCCGGTCTTCGTCATCGCCGATCTCCTCGGCGTGCCGCGGGCGGACCACCAGGACCTGCGGCGGTGGTCGCAGGCGATCGTCCATATGTACGAGCCCGATGTCGACCTCGACACGAAGAACGCGGCGATCGAGGCGAGCGAGGCGTTCTCGGCCTATGTGCGTGGCGTGGTGGCCCATCGCCGGGATCATCCCGGCGAGGACCTCATCACCGATCTGATCGCCGAACGCGATGGCGGCACGCGGCTGAGCGAGGACGAGCTCGTCGCCTCGGTCGTCCTGCTGCTGAACGCCGGACACGAGGCCTCGGTGAACGTCTTCGGCAACGGCATGCACGCCCTCCTGGCCGATCGCATGCAGCTCGCACGCGTCAGCGGCGGCGAGGTGTCAGTCGAGACGGCACTCGAGGAGCTGATCCGCTACGACGCGCCGCTGCAGCTGTTCGAGCGCACGGCGACCGACGACATCGAGGTCGAGGACGTCACGATCCATCAGGGTCAGAAGGTGGCCTGTCTGATGGGCTCGGCCAACCGGGACGCCGCGGTCTTCGAACGCGCCGATGAGTTCGATGTCGCGCGCGACCCCAACCCCCACGTGGGATTCGGCATGGGACTGCACTTCTGTCTCGGAGCCCCGTTGGCGCGCCTCGAGCTGCAGCTGACGATCGGTGCGCTGCTCGACCGGCTGCCCGGGCTGGCCCTCGCCGAACCAGCGCCACGTCGTCCCACCTGGGTGCTGCGCGGCTACGAGAGCATCCCCGTACGAGCGAAGGAGTGAACGCCGTGGCCAAGGAGCCGTTCGACGCGACCGAGGTGATCGCCGTCAAGCGCGACGGTCACGTGCTCGGGGAACACCAGATCGACTGGGTGATCGATGCCTATACGCGCGGCGTCGTCGCTGAGGAGCAGATGGCGGCACTCGCGATGGCGATCTACCTCAACGGCATGGATCGTGGTGAGATCGCCCGCTGGACCGGCGCGATGATCGCGTCCGGTGAGCGGATGGATTTCAGCGGACTGTCGCGGCCCACCGCAGACAAGCACTCCACAGGCGGCGTCGGCGACAAGATCACGCTCCCGCTGGCACCCCTCGTGGCCGCCTGCGGCGTGGCCGTCCCACAGCTCTCCGGACGCGGACTGGGACACACCGGCGGGACGCTCGACAAGCTCGAGGCCATCCCCGGCTGGCGAGCTCATCTCACCAACGAGGAGATGCTCGCGCAGCTCGAGGGCATCGGAGCCGTCGTGTGCGCCGCGGGATCCGGGCTGGCCCCCGCGGACAAGAAGCTCTACGCGCTGCGTGATGTCACGGGAACCGTCGAGTCGTTGCCGCTCATCGCGAGCTCCATCATGAGCAAGAAGATCGCCGAGGGGACCGGCTCCCTCGTGCTCGACGTCAAGACCGGGTCGGGTGCGTTCATGAAACGCGAGGCCGATGCTCGCGAGCTCGCGGCCACGATGGTCGCGCTCGGCGACGATGCGGGCGTGCGCACGGTCGCCTTGCTGACGGACATGGACACGCCGCTCGGCCTGACCGCAGGCAACGCCTTGGAGGTCCGCGAGTCGGTCGAGGTGCTCGCCGGCGGCGGACCGGCGGATGTGGTGGAGCTGACCCTCGCGCTGGCCCGCGAGATGCTCGCCGGCGCGGGACGCGATGATGCCGACCCGGCCGATGCGCTGGCCTCGGGTCGGGCCATGGACGTCTGGCGGCGCATGATCGCGGCACAGGGCGGCGACCCGGACGCGGCGCTCCCGAAGGCCGCGGAGACCCAGGTGATCCTCGCCGAGACCGATGGCGTGCTCGCACGACTCGACGCGATGGCCGTGGGAGTCGCCGCGTGGCGGCTCGGAGCCGGGCGCAGTCGTCCGGGGGAGGAGGTCCAGGCCGCCGCGGGTGTCGAGCTGCACGCCAAACCGGGCGACCGGATCCGCCTCGGACAACCGCTCGTGACCCTCCACACCGACACCCCTGAGCGCTTCGAGCGCGCGGCGGCGGCACTCGCCGACGCCTGGACGATCGACGACACCGGATGTGACCTGCGTCCCGTCGTGATCGACCGTATTGGTTAGGGTCGGGCCATGCGTGTGCTGAACAATCGTCAGGAGATCGCCGAATCCGCGGGCACCGAACTCGGGGTCAGCGCGTGGATGCCGATCGAGCAGGATCGTATCGACATGTTCGCCGACGCATCCGGTGATCGCCAGTGGATCCACGTCGATCCCGAGCGCGCGGCCGAGGGTCCGTTCGGCGCGACGGTGGCCCACGGATACTTGACGTTGTCGATGCTGCCCTTCCTCGGTGCTCAGGTCTACGCGGTGGCCGGCGACGTGGCCCGGGTCAACTACGGTCTCAACAAAGTGCGTTTCGTGACGCCGGTGCGCGTGGGGTCGCGGATCCGTGATCGTGTCCTGGTGCTGGAGGTGCGCGATATCGCCAAGGGCCAGCAGGTGACCTTCCAGCACACCGTCGAGATCGAGGGCGAGGACACGCCCGCCTGTGTGGCTGAGGCGGTCGTGCTGCTCATGGATAACGGGGGGACGGCCGGATGACC
This sequence comes from Aeromicrobium piscarium, assembly GCF_007421815.1. GTDB lineage: Bacteria > Actinomycetota > Actinomycetes > Propionibacteriales > Nocardioidaceae > Aeromicrobium > Aeromicrobium piscarium. Next base: position 30,757 of record NZ_VLNT01000003.1, read on the forward strand.
CGGGCCACCGCGGAGCAGATCGCCGGCCTGCCGAAGGTCGCCCTGCACGAGCATCTCGACGGCGGGGTCCGGCCCGACACGGTCGCGCAGATCGCCGCCGAGATCGGTCATGAACTCCCGGCACCGGCCGAGACCCTCGGCGCCTGGTTCGCCGAGGCGTCGAGTTCCGGATCCCTCGAACGCTATCTGGAGACCTTCGAGCACACGGTGGCGGTGATGCAACGGCCGCAGGACCTGCGACGGGTGGCCCGGGAGGCCGTGGAGGACCTCTCGGCCGACGGCGTCGTGTACGCCGAGCTTCGCTGGGCTCCCGAGCAGCATCAGCAGGCTGGGCTGAGCCTCACCGAGGCGGTGGAGGCCGTCCAGGAGGGCATCGACGAAGGTGTCGCCGCTGTCCGTGCGGCCGGGGGGACGATGGTCGTCGGGCAGCTGCTGACGGCTATGCGGCACGCCTCGCGCGGGCTGGAGATCGCCGAGATCGTCGTCGCCTATCGCGATCGGGGGGTCTTCGGCTTCGACATCGCCGGCGCCGAGGACGGCTTCCCGCCGATCCTGCATCTGGAGGCCTTCGAGTATCTGCGCCGCGAGAACGCGCATTTCACGATCCACGCGGGCGAGGCCTTCGGCCTCCCCTCGATCTGGCAGGCCGTCCAGCGGTGCGGTGCCGATCGCCTCGGCCACGGTGTGCGCATCGTCGACGATATCGACGTGTCGGGCTACCGTCCTCGCCTCGGGCGGCTGGCGGCCTATATCCGCGACCGTCGGATCCCCCTGGAGCTGTGCCCCTCGTCCAATGTCCAGACCGGGGCCGCCGCCTCGATCGCGGATCATCCGATCGCCCTGCTCGCCGAGCTCGGCTTCCGGGTGACGGTCAACTCGGACAATCGCCTGATGAGCCAGACGTCGATCGGTCGTGAGCTGACCTTGCTCAGCGACGCCTTCGGCTACTCGGTGGGCGATCTTCGCTGGTTCACGGTGAACGCCATGAAGAGTGCCTTCCTGCCCTTCGATGAGCGCCTTCAACTCATCGATGAGGTCATCAAGCCCGGCTACGGTGCCTGACCCCCACCGGGGCAGCGGTAAGTCGTCAACCCTTCGGTCGCGCTAGCGGTAGACCGTCGACCCTTCCGTCCCGCGGGCGGTACGCCGTCAACGTCATCCGATTGCGATGAGGTTGATGACCTACCGCCACCGCCGGGCCCCGTGGTCAGCGCGATGCCGCGAGCTCACGCCGGGCCTGGGCCGGTGTGAGGGGGCGACATCCGGCCGCGACCGCGCGGGCGATGACCGCCCGCTCCGTCCGGAGCAGTGCCCACCCCCGTCGAACCAGCACCTGAGGCGGCTTGCGCGACTCGCGCAGATCGCGGGCCAGTCGGAGCGCGAAGGTGAGCAATCGCGGACGGACCAGGCAGATGGCATCGGCGAGCAGTCCGGAATCCCGGCAGTCGGCGACGACATCGGCTGCGAACAGACCCTCGGCGATGAACCGGTCGCCGGCGACGTCGATCCGGTGGCTACCGGCTCGCGCGCTGCGGGCGAGATCGTAGACCGGCACGCTGGCGGTACGGGTCCTACACAGGTCCTCCATGGCGCGGAGGGCCCCGTCCCGATCCCAGCTCCGGACGTCGTCCCAGTCGGGAAGTCCCAGCGGGCTCATCGGGAGCGAGGGGTGATCGCCCTCGTGGTAGAAGTCGTCGAGCCGCAGCACCGGCCAGCCCAGGCGGGCGGCGAGGTGCGACTTGCCGGAGCCGGAGGGACCCGCGAGGATCACAGCGCGCGCCTCCATCAGCAGATGGCGAGGGCTTGGCCGACCTGGTCGACGAACACGCCCTGTCCGTGCCCGGTCGGATGCACCTGGTCGGTCCCGGTGATCTCCGGATGCTGCGAGGCCAAGGCGTTCCAGTCGATCAGATGGACATTGGCGTGCGCCTCGGCCACGGCACGCGCCGCGGCCAGGGACTGGTCGCTCCATGAGCGCCCCGGTACATAGGGGGCGACGAGCCCGACCTGCCGGTCGGCGAGCTCGTTCGCGACGAGGGCGTCCAGGTCGGCCTGGTCGATCTCGCCGTTGGTGCCGGTCGCGATGAGCACCGTGGGCCGGAGCTGGTCCTGCGCGGCGGCCTCCCGGACGGCAGCGGCGACGTCCCCGTACTGCCAGCCGACCACGGCCACGGCCGAGGAGCCGGGGCGGCGTTCCAGGAGCGCCGGAGCCACGGCGACGGTCACGGAGTCACCGAAGGCGCTGACGGCCTCGTGTGCGTCCACGGCGCGACAGGCGTCGGGAGCCGGTGGCGGCGCCTCCGTCGGCGCCGACGCCTCCGGGGTCTCATCCGATGCCTCGATCGAGGCCGAGACGGCGCGCTGGCCCTCGCGGAGGGCCGCCTCGACATCGGACTCGCTGGGCGCCTTCCAGAGCGCTGTGGAGGCTGTCAAGAGCACGGCGAGGCCGGCGATCGCCAGCGGACGCGCGCGACGAGCGCGGTAGACCCTGTCGTCCCCGCGGACCTGTGCCGCCCAGCGGGTGAGCGTCGCGCGGGCACCGTCACGACGCAGCGGGAGCTCGACGAAACGATAGGAGAGCGCCGCCACGGGCACGGCGATGAGGACGGCTGCCCAGCCCGCGACGACGCGATGCTCGGCGGGCATGAGTCGGGTGGCGAAGACGATCAGGGGCCAGTGCCACAGGTAGATGCCGTAGGACCGTTCACCGACCCAGCGCAATGGCGACCAGCCGAGGAAGCGGGCGATCGGCGTAGGGTTGGCCGCTGCCAGTACCAGTCCGACGGTGGCCAGGTTGACGAGGGCGAGACCACCGAGGAAGGTCACCTGGCTGTCCCACTCGACAACGAGTGCGTAGACGACGATGGCGACGAGACCGACGGCACCGAGCGCGGTGTAGCGCACCTTCTCGGCGGCGGCCGCGAAACCGTCGCGCAAGAGATGCGGTGCCGTGCCGAGGGCCACGGTGGCGCCGAGCAGCAGTCCGAACGCATGGGAGTCCAGGCCCATATAGGCCCGCGTGGGGTCGGCGGTGAGATACCAGAACGCCATGAGTCCCACCGAGACCAGCGCCAGGACTGCCACGACTCGTTGGGCGACGGCACGACGGGCGACGGTGAGCAGTCCGAGGATCAGGACCGGCCAGAGCAGGTAGAACTGCTCCTCGATGCCCAGCGACCAGAGGTGGTTGAGCAACGGCGGAACGCTGGCATCCGCATACGACCATCCCTCGTGGATCTGGATCCAGTTGCTCGTCCAGGTGAGAGCTCCGATGACCTGGCTCCGCAGCCCGGCGCCGGTGTCATTGCCGACCGCCAGGGTGATCGAGCTGGTGACGGCCACCATGACGAGCAGCGCCGGTGCGAGGCGGCGGATCCGGCGAGCCCAGAAGCGGCGCAGGGCGACGCGCCCGTGCTCGTTCATCTCGCGCAGGATGAGCGCGGTGATGAGGAATCCGCTGAGGACGAAGAAGACGTCGACTCCGACGAAACCGCCGGGGAAGCGATCCGGGTCGGCGTGATAGCCCAGGACGAGCAGGACGGCGACCGCGCGCAGTCCATCGAGTGCCGCCAGATGGCGGGCGGGTCGCGCAGCCCGTTCCGCGGTGTCCTCCGGATGCGCGGAACGGGTGGGGAGCGTCGCGCTCACACCGACGACCTCGACGGCCGTACGGCGCGTCCGGGATCGGCCGATACGTGCGCGGGCATGGGTACATGGAAACACGGTCGGTCAACCGGACGGAGTCCACCCACGGGTGTGTCGAGGGACCTGGGACACCTGTCCCGGACTGCTGACGGGTCACCGGCCGCCACGAGCCCTGGCTAGGCTGGGCATATGACCACCGTGCCCTCTGTCGCCGAGATCGCCGCCCAGATCGATCACGCGATCCTCAAGCCGGAACTCACGCGGGACGATGTCGATGCCGACCTGGACCTGGCTCGCGAGTACGGCATCTTCAGCGTCTGCGTGCGCCCGAGCGATGTCGCTCACGCGGTGGCGCGCCTCGCCGGATCGACGGTCGCCGTCGGGACCGTGATCGGCTTCCCGCACGGGACCACCACCACCCAGACGAAGGTCGCCGAGGCCCGCCAGGCGCTCGAGGACGGCGCTCTGGAGCTGGACATGGTGCTGAACATCGGCCGGCTGCGCAGCGGCCTCGTCGAGGACGTCGAGGCGGACATCCGAGCCGTCAAGCGGGCCGCCGGCGATCACGTCGTGAAGGTCATCCTGGAGACCGCCCTGCTCGATGACGGGCAGAAGGTGGCCGCGTGCGAGGCCGCCGAGCGGGCCGGTGCCGACTTCGTCAAGACCTCCACCGGTTTCGCCGGCGGGGGAGCGACCCTCGAGGACGTGCGGCTGATGCGCGCCGCCGTCGGTCCCGGTGTACAGGTGAAGGCCTCCGGAGGTGTCCGCGGCCTCGACACGCTGCTGGAGATGCGTGACGCGGGCGTCACCCGCTTCGGCACGAGCGCCACCCGAGTCATCCTCGACGATCTCGCGGCGCGTGTCGCCGGCGGACAGGCCACAGGCGCGGAGGACTCCACCTCCTACTGACGAGCGTGCGCCTGTTCGTCACCGATCGTTGACAGCACGTTCACGTTCGGGTGATGGTGTCGGGACCTGGAGTATCCAGACACCATATCGGGGGAATATCGATGACACGCGCATCGCGCCGTCTCACAGGAGCGGCGCTCGGATCACTGCTGGTCACGGGGACGTTGACCACACTCGCGGCGGCACCAGCTCAGGCCGACGAGGTCGCACTCAATCTACTCAGCTTCAACGACTTCCACGGTCGTATCGACGAGAACACCGTGAAGTTCGCGGGCACCGTCGAGCAGTTGCGGGCCGAGGGCGGCGAGGACAACACCCTCGCCCTGTCCAATGGGGACAATATCGGCGCCTCACTGTTCGCCTCGGCGGTCTCCGAGGACATCCCCACGATCGATGTGCTGAACGCGCTGGGCGTCGCCGCGAGCTCGGTGGGCAATCACGAGTTCGACAAAGGGGTCGACGACCTCACCGGCCGCGTCGGCGACGCGGCCGACTTCCCGTACCTGGCGGCCAATGTGCTCGGCCCGGACGGCGAGCCGGTCCTCCCGGCCTACGAGACCTTCGAGGTGGCCGGTCTGGAGGTCGCCGTGGTCGGCGCGGTGAGCGAGGAGACGCCCGCCCTGGTCAGCCCCGGTGGCGTCGAGGGACTGGAGTTCGCGGACGTGACGGACTCCGTCAACGAGACGGTCGAGGAGCTCGAGGCGGGCGAGACGCCGCCGGACGTGATCGTGGCACAGATCCACGAAGGAGCTCCGGACGGAAGCGTCAGCTACGAGGAGGTGGCCTCGAGTCCAACCTTCCGCGACATCGCCGAGGGCGTGTCGGGTTCGGTCGACGCGATCTTCATGGGTCATACGCACCAGGAGTACGCCTGGGACGCTCCCGTGCCCGGCGAGCCCGATCGCACGCGTCCGATCCTGCAGACCGGCAGCTATGGCGAGAACATCGGTCAGGTCGGCCTGACCGTCGACACCGATACGGGTGAGGTCGTATCGCATACGTCCCGCAACGTGCCCCGCACCGAGACCGAGGACGCTGATCTCGTCGAACAGTTCCCGCGTGTCGGGGAGGTGCAGTCGATCGTCGCCGCGGCCCTGGAGGTCGCCGATGAGATCGGCCGGGAGGTCAAGGGATCGCAGACCGCCGACATCACGCGAGCCTTCAGCGGCACGAGCGAGGATCGTGGTGCGGAGTCCACGCTCGGCGGACTCGTGGCCGATTCACTGCTTGCCAAGGTCTCGGAGACGCAGGCCGGGGCCGATCTCGGGATCGTGAACCCGGGCGGGTTGCGTGCGGATCTGCTGTACGCGCCCTCAGGCGCCGAACAGCCCGGTGAGATCACCTATGCCGAGGCCAATGCGGTCCTGCCCTTCGTCAACAACGTCAGTTCCGTCGAGGTGACCGGCGAGACCTTGAAGACGATCTTCGAACAGCAGTGGCAGCGGGACGCCGACGGCGAGGTGCCGAGCCGCGCCTACCTGCAGCTCGGGGTGTCCGAGAATGTCGCCTACACCTTCGATTCCACGCGCGCCGAAGGCGATCGGATCACCGGCATCACCATCGATGGAGAGCCGGTCGACCCCGCGGCCAGCTACCGGATCGCCACGTTCTCCTTCCTGGCGCAGGGCGGCGACAACTTCCGCGCCTTCGCCGACGGCACCAACACCGACACCGGTTTGGTCGACTACGAAGCCTGGATCGAGTATCTGGAGTCCAACTCGCCGGTCGCACCGGACTTCGCCCGGCGTTCGGTCGAGGTCCAGGGACTCGACGACGCTTACACCGCCGGGGACAGCGTGACCTTCACGCTTCCCGAGCTGGATCTCACGTCCCGTGGAGCACCCGCCAATACGGATCTGACGATCGAGGCCGTCACCGAGGACGGTGGGACCGTCGACCTCGGTGACGCCGAGGTGAGCGAAGGAGCCGCCGAGGCCACGGTCGCCCTGCCGGACGATCTCTCCGGTCAGGTGCGCTTACGTCTCACGGTCGCTCCCTCGGACACCGTGGTGACGACCGCGCCGTTCACGGTGGACGCCGCGGAGGAGCCGGGCGCGGAGCTCGGCGCGACGGCCGGCTCGGTGCGGTATCCGCTTCCCGCGCGCATCGACGTCACGGCACGCCCGGACGCGAAGGGCCTGGTGACGGTCACCTCAGGTGGTTTCCCGGTCGGAGTGGGCCTCTTGCACCGAGGCTCGGCCACCGTCCACACCCTGCCCTTCGTACTGGGACCCGGTGCGCACGAGCTGACGGTCACCCACTGGGGCGATGGTCGATACGAGAAGAGCTCGGTGCCGGTGACGGTCGAGGTCACGCGGTGACGGCCGCGATCGCCCGGGCGGCGATCGGCCTCGTCGGCACGGCCGCGCTCGCCGCCGGTCTCCTCGCGGCACCCGCGGCGAGCGACGCGGCCCCGGCCGGAGACGGGCTCGTCATCTCCGAGGTGTACCTGAACGGAGGCAGCTCGGGCGCCGTCTATCGGAACAAGTACGTGCAGATCGCCAACCCGACCGATACGGCGGTCAGCGTCCGCGGATGGTCGGTGCAGTACCGCTCGGCCACCAGCACCGGGAGGTTCAGCGGCGTCATCGACCTCGGCGACCACACGATCCCCGCGGGCGGGCAGCTCCTCGTCGGCGGCAACAGCAACGGCGTCGCAGGTGCGGAGAACCCGGAGCCCGATGTCACGAGCGGGATCGCCTTCTCCGGCAGCGCCGGAGGCACCCTGGCGCTGGTGCGCTCGGGTGGCGCACTGAGCGGCGAGCGTGAGGCGGTGCTGGACGATCCGGCCCTCGTCGACCTCGTGGGATACGGCACATCGACGACGTACGAGGGAAGCGGTCAGGCACAGGGGTACTCGGTTCGATCCGCGCTCGCGCGAGACGACGACCGTACCGACACCGATGACAATGCCGGGGACTTCTCGGCTCACGATCCGTTGCCCGAGGCCTGCGGTGAGGCGTGCGATGGCGACACGAGTGAGCCGGGGGAGCCGCAGGACGCGACGATCGCGCAGATCCAGGGCGAGGGGGCGGAGAGCCCGCTGCTCGGGCAGCCGGTGCGCACCCGGGGTGTGGTGACGGCCGTCTATCCCGAGGGCGGCTTCGACGGCCTGTACCTCCAGACCGAGGGGACGGGAGGCGAGGTCGACCTGGGGGAGCACCTCGCCTCGGATGGCGTCTTCGTGTATTCGTCGTCCCTGGCCGCGCAGGCGGAGGTCGGCGATCATCTCGAGATCACCGGCACGGTCGGGGAGTACTACGGGCTCACACAGCTGGTCCCCAGGGCGGGCGGATGGCAGGTGCTGGACGATCCGGCGCAGGCCGTGAAACCCGCGGAGGTGGAGTTCCCGCTCTCGGAGGCTGAGCGCGAGTCCCTCGAGAGCATGATCGTCGCGCCAGCCAATGGCTTCACGGTCACGGACAACTATCAGACGCATCAGTACGGTCAGATCGGCCTCGCCGCCGGTGACACACCGCTCGCGCAACCGACGGATGTGGCCCGGCCCGGTTCACCGGAATACGAGGCGCTGGTGCTCGAGAACGCGGAGCGTGCCGTGAGCGTGGACGACGGTGCGACCGTCAACTTCCTGACTGGTGTGAACCGCGAGGCCCCCATCCCCTGGCTGACGCCGGACAACGAGATTCGGGTCGGTGCACGCGCGACGGTGACCGAGCCGATGATCCTGGACTACCGGAACGACGCATGGAAGCTCCAGCCCACCACGCGGCTGGCCGCCGGAGACGAGGAGCCGCTCCTCGTCGAGGATTCGACTCGCCCGGGGGAGCCCGCCGACGTAGGAGGCGACGTGCGGATCGCGACCTTCAACGTGCTCAACTACTTCACGATGCTGGGCGAGGAGTATGCGGCTGCCGGTAAGGGTGACTGCACCTACTACGCCGACCGCGAGGGCGCCAATCTCACGGTCGATTCATGCGCCAACAACGGTCCCCGAGGAGCGGCGAACCGGGCCAGCTTCGAACGCCAGGAGGCCAAGATCGTCGCGGCGATCGACCGTCTCGATGCCGCGGTGGTGTCGCTGGAGGAGATCGAGAACTCGGCTGCCTTCGGCGAGGACCGCGACACCGCGCTGCGGACCCTCGTCGAGGCGCTCAACGAGCATGCCGGTGAGCAGCTGTGGGACTTCGTGCCGTCTCCGGAGGAGGTGCCCGAGGACGAGGACGTCATCCGCACCGCCTTCATCTACCAGCCCGACGAGGTCGAGCTCGTGGGTGAGTCGGTGATTCTCGAGGATGCTGCGTTCGGAAATGCCCGTGAGCCGTTGTCGCAGGAGTTCCGGCCTGTCGGTGCAGGGGAGGACGACGATTTCCTGATCATCGTCAATCACTTCAAGTCCAAGGGCTCGGGGACGGGCGAGGACGCGGATCAGGGAGACGGCCAGGGTAGCTCGAACGCGTCCCGGGTGCGTCAAGCCGCGTCTCTCGTGGCCTTCGCGGAGTCCGAGCAGCAGCGAGCGGACACCGAGCTGGTCTTCCTCACAGGCGACTTCAATGCCTACAGCAAGGAGGACCCCGTTCGCGTGATCGAGGACGCCGGATACGTCAACGTGCCGGCCGAGCACGGTGCCGATCCGACGTATCAGTTCGGCGGTCAGATGGGATCCCTCGATCATGTGTTCGCCTCCTCGGCCGCCACCGAGCGCGTCACGGGCGCCGATGTCTGGACGATCAACGCGGAAGAGTCGATCGCCCGCGAGTACAGCCGCTTCAACCAGAACGTCACGCAGTTGTACGACACGAGCCCGTATCGCGCCAGTGATCACAATCCCGCGTTGATCGGTATGTCGACCTCGGGGGAGTCGGCACTCGGGCTGAGCGCGAGTGCCGAGCCCGTCCGCTGGCCGAAGGGCCCCGTGGTGGAGGTCTCGGCGAACGGCGATGCCCGTGGGGCCGTGGTGGTCAAGGCGGGTTGGCTGCCGGTCGGTATCGGCTATCTGAGCGGTGGCTCGGCGCGCGTCTCGGTGCTCCCGGTCGTCCTGGGGCCCGGCCGTCACACGCTCGAGGTCCACTATCTCGGCGGTGGCGGGTTCGACGCCGAACACGTCGCGGTGGACGCGGAGGTCCGGGCCCGCTGAGCGTGGGAGGGGTGCTCTGACGACACCCCCTCCCTGTTCGTCTCGCTGGACCTGTTTGGTAGTGTTCTCGACGCACCACGGTTCCGGTTCGGGACCATGTCCGGGTGGCGGAATAGGTAGACGCGCTAGCTTGAGGTGCTAGTGCCCGGTTACGGGCATGGGGGTTCAAGTCCCCCCTCGGACACAGCAGGTCCATGCTGGAATCCCAGCGCGGGACACGCAGAGGGCCCCTCCTGACGATGATCGGGAGGGGCCTTTCTGCGGACCGGTGATGATGCATCAGGGTTGCTATGGCGACGTGGACGCATCGAGTTCCGAGCAGGTCCGCACCGATGACGATGCGTTGTGGTTGCGATGGCAGCCGTAAGGCATCATCACTCCTCCGTCACGTCGTGGGCGTGTTTCGCGAGGTGCAACAAGGACGCGACGGCGCCGGCTCCCGCGAGAGCGAGGCCGATGTAGGCCCACGGGACGGCATCGAGCGGCCCGAAGCGTACGACGAGCAGACAGACGATCCCCAGCACCGCGACGCTCAGCGTCACTCCGAAGCTCACGGTCCATCCCGGATGGCGGATACGCATCGCGCTCAGCCCTCATCCTCATCGGAGTCCATGATGTCGCTGCCCGCCTGCGGAGCGAGCCGGCCTTCGCCGGTATCGGGAGTCTCCTCCGGTGCGGGAGGCGGCGGACCCTGGTTCGCGACCTCGCCCTCGTCCTCGGTGTTCTTCTCACGTGACGTCATACCCGGTACCTACCCCGTGGCGGGCCCCGTCAAACACCGCGTCGGTCTCGGCGGTCAGCGAGCGAGGCGCGCGGCTTCCCCCGCCAACCGGTCGGCCTCCTCGTTGAGAGCGTGCTGATTGTGCCCTCGCACCCACTCCCACGTGGTCGGGATGCCGGCCTCCTCTCGCGCGCGCAGCAGTTCATCGAGGCGCCGCATGAGGTCGACATTGGCCACGGGCTTACCGGAGGCGGTCTTCCAGCCCTTGCGCTTCCAGCCCGGAATCCACTTAGTGGCCGAGTTGAGCACGTACTGCGAGTCGAGCTGGAGGTGCAACGCCGTGTCCGGGTGCGCCTCGAGGGCATTGATCAGTGCGAGCAGCTCGCCGATGTTGTTGGTCCCGTTGGCCAGGCCACCGGAGTCGCTGCGACCGTCGGTGGCCACCCACGCCCAGCCGGTCGGGCCGTCCGGATTGGCCAGGCACGAGCCATCACAGGCGATCGTGACGACACCGTCGGGGACTACCGGCTCCGCACGTGGCTCGGGCTCGACGACTCCGCCCAGGACCGCGTCGACTTCGGCCACCAGCATGCGGGCGTGGGCTGCCGACAGGTGGGCCGAGCCGAGACTCAGGGAGCGGAAACGCTCCAGCAGCCGGGACTTCTGGTCTTCGGTGAGTCCGCTCATGATCCTTCTCGCGATGTCGACGGTGCGGGACGAGCCTACGGCCTGCAACCGCGGTTTGCGGCAGGTGGTTCACTGTCGGAGGGGGGCAGTCGACATTGCCGATGTCGTATGAGATCGTGGCCGCTCGGGCACCCCATGTGGGCCCGCCTTCCCTGCGATCAAGGAGCGAACGGGTTGCGAGACAGCGAGCACGAGCGACTCGCCTTCGAGATGAGCCTCATTTTGATGAAGAAGCTCGGCTGTGAGATGTATCTGACAGCCGGGGTCGGACTCATGGTGTGCCTCGAGCATCCCGACGCGCCCGAGCACGAACTACAGGCCGAAGGCATCTGTCCCTTCACCCGCCATCAGGTGGATGCCGTGCTGAAGATCCACGAGGACGGCCGTCTGCCCGCGTATATCGAGGCACTCGACGAGTACACCGGCCTGCTCAAGGACATCGCCCCCGAGGGTCTCTGAGGCTCTCGCCCGGCGCACCCCGTCCACCGGGCGGACCATGGTGACATGATCAGTTGCGACATCGTCATCATCGGTACCGGACCCGGCGGCGAGTCTCTCGCCACACGCCTCGCCGGCGAAGGCCTCGACGTGGTGGCCGTCGAGGCCGAGCTCGTCGGCGGAGAGTGTCCTTACTGGGGGTGCATCCCCTCGAAGATGATGATCCGCGCGGCAGATGCCGTCGCCGAGGGCCAGCGAGTACGGCGGCTCGGTGGAAGCGCCGAGATCCATCCCGATTTCTCGATGGTGGCCGAGCGGATCCGTCGCGAGGCCACCTCGGGCTGGGACGACTCCGCCGCGGCGGACCGGCTCACCCAGGCGGGTGTCCGGCTCGTGCGAGGACGCGGCGTGGTGGTGGGGGAGCGCACCGTCGAGGCCGGTGGCGAACGCTTCAGCGCGCGCCGCGGAGTCGTGCTCAACACTGGTACGGCGCCGGCGGTGCCGCCGATCGACGGTCTCGACTCCACCCCGTACTGGACGAACCGCGAGGCCGTCTCCGCCATGCAGGCCCCCGCGAGCCTCGTCGTCATCGGCGGCGGCGCCATCGGCCTCGAACTGGCCCAGGCGTACGCGCGCTTCGGCACAGCGGTGACCATCCTCGAGGTCGCAGGCCGCATCCTGGCGGTCGAGGAGCCGGAGTCCAGCGATGCTCTACGCGATGTGTTGCAGAGCGAGGGGATCACGGTCCGAGAGTCGGTGTCCATCGACCGGGTCGACCACGGGGACGACGGCTTCACCGTGTCCCTCTCCAACGACGAGGTGCGCGCGGAGCGCCTGCTCGTCGCCACCGGTCGTCGCGCGCGTATCCACGACCTCGGACTGGAGGAGTTCGGCGTCGACACGTCCGCCAAGAACCTCACTGTCGACGACGACATGTCCCTCGTGCCGGGGCTGTGGGCGATCGGCGACATCGCCGGACGCGGCCAGTTCACCCACGTGTCCATGTATCAGGCGGGTCGTGTCGGCGATGTGCTGTTAGGCCGCGATCCGGGACCGTACGACACCAGCTTCCCGCGCGTGACCTTCACCGACCCCGAGATCGGAGCGGTGGGGCTCACCGAGAGCCAGGCGAGGGAGCGAGGCATCGACGCTCGCACCTCCGTCAGCCAGATCCCGGCGAGCAGCCGCGGTTTCATCCACGGCCCGGGCAACGACGGATTCATCAAGCTCGTCGTGGACGCCGAGCGCGATGTGATCGTCGGTGCGACCTCCGCCGGGCCTACGGGCGGTGAGACCCTGTCGTTGCTCGCGCTCGCGGTCCGCGCGGAGGTTCCCCTGGGCACGCTGCGGAACATGATCTACCCGTATCCCACGTTCTATCGGGCGATCGAGAGCGCATGGTGAGCGCTCAGCGCGGGGGAGGGGCGTCGCGGCCGGCGCGTCCGGCCAGGATCAGTGAGAGGACCAGGCCGAGTACCCCGACGCCCATCAGGATGTAGCCGGTGGTGACGAGGTCGATGCCGTTGACCGCGTCTTGGACAGCGAAGGCCAGGATCGCGCCGATGGCCAGCAGGAAGAGTGAACCGCCAATGTACATACTGCGACGATGACAGCGGATCGGCGATCGCGCATCCGCAACACCGTGGAGCAGATCGGCGGCGCTCTGTCAACCTCGACGCGTGAGATCAGACGATCATCCGAATCTGTGGAGAGTCGCCGCACGGATCGAGAGTTATCGGTAGAGTAGGCCGCGGCTGAATCCCCACCGACATTCGAGGTTCCTGTACCGATGACGACTGCGTCCCGACGCTCGCCCGCGCCTGCGGACGGACCTCGACCTCGGGGTGGTACGCGCCGGCGCCAGCGGCCGCAGCGCCGCTGGGCGTCCCCGCTGGTCATCGGCACCGTGAGTCTGGCGGCCGCCGCCGGTGGCGTCGCCGCCACCACGGGCGAAGACGCTCCGGTGACCTCCGTCGCGCCGGCTCCCTTGGCCGTCGCCGATGTGCCCACCGTCCCCGATGTGGTCGAGGAATCGATCGATCCGACTGCCGCGGTCGAGCTGGAATCAGCCCCGGCTCCGGACGCCCAAGGTCTCGCCACCGAGGCCGAGACAGGTCAGGATGTCGATCCGGTCGATCCGCAGACCGCCGACGAGCCCCCGGAGCCCGGTGCGGAGCCGGAGGCGGCCGAGCCCACCGAGCCCGGTGTCGCGGCACCCGATCCCACACCGCTCACCGACGGCACCAGCCCTCTGGCGTCGCAGCTGCGTGCGCAGTCGGCGGTGCCCGAGGACACCACCGGCCCGGTCAACCTGGCCTCTGCACTGCTCCCGCCGATGCTCCCGGACTTCGCCGCGCAGCGCGAGGCGCTGAACGCCGAGAAGGAGCGGATCGCCGGGCTCGTCGAGGAGCGTCGTGCTCAGCTACAGGCCGAGGAGGAGGCCCGCGCCGCCGAAGAGGCCCGCACGGCCAACGAGTGGGTCATGCCCTTGGAGAACTACCGGTTGTCCGCCCGCTTCGGCCAGGCCGGCCGGATGTGGTCGAGCGGCCGCCACACGGGTATCGATCTCTCGGCCCCCAGCGGCACACCGCTGTACGCGATGCAAGACGCCGTTGTCGCCTCGACCGGCTACGCCGGGGCTTACGGCAACCGCACGGTCCTGCGCCTCGCCGACGGCACCGAGCTCTGGTACGCCCACCAGTCGCGGATCGACGTCGAGCCCGGACAGGTCGTCCGCAAGGGAGATCAGATCGGCGCCGTCGGAGCGACCGGCAATGTCACCGGACCGCACCTCCACCTCGAGGTCCATCTCGAGGACGAGAGCGAGGCGGTCGACCCGCTGCCCATCATGGAGGAACACGGGCTGCGCCCCTGACCTTCACGAAGTATCTGCATCTGCGGTTGCCCCAGCGACCATGGAAGCGCATCTTCCGTGGGCGCGTCTCCGCTGCCGCAGCGGTGACTTACGCACCTCTCAACCGCGCCGAGAGGTGCGTAAGTCACCTCCCGCGCGGGAGCGCCACCGCCCGGCTACACATCACATTTCTACACCGGCAGCAGACGCCCCACCACGGTGCTCAGCTGCTCGATCGTGCAGCACTCGTACATCGGCACGACCTCGCTGTAGGTGAGAGCCTCGGAGTCGCCGAGCCCCCAGCGTGATCCGTGCTCGGGATTGAGCCAGAAGGTCCGGCGTGACCGCTCCGCGATCCGGTGCAGGGCATCGAGACGGGGTCGCTGGTTGTTGTTGCGGGCGTCGCCGAGGATCAGCACGGCCGTCCGCGGTCCCACGACCCGGTCGACCTCGACCATGAAATCGGCGAACGCCTCGCCGTAGTCGCTGCTGGTGTGCCACTTGGTCACCCGAGCCTCCGCCAGGATGCGCGCGCTGAGATCGCCATCGTTCTCGCGGACCAGCTCGGTCACCTCGGCCATGGCGTTGACGAAGGCGAACACCCGCACCTTGCTGAACTGGTCGCTCAAGGCCTTGACCAGCAGCATCGTGAAGTCGGAGAAGCCCGCGACCGATCCCGACACATCGCACAGCAGCACGAGCTCGGGACGTGACGGACGCGGTGCGGCGTAGACCGGCTTGACCGGGACGCCACCGGTGCTCATCGCGGCGCGGAGCGTCCGGCGGATGTCGATCTGCCCACGACGGCGTCGGCGCCGGCGGGCCGAGAGGCGTGTCGCGAGTCGTCGGGCGAGCGGTTGGACGGTGCGGCGCATCTGCGCCAGCTGATGGGCGTTGGCGCTCAGGAACTCGACGCGATCCTTGCTGGGGGCCACAGCGTGCCGGGAGACCACCTCACGCCCCCGAACCTCGGCGGTACGCCGGCGCGCCTCCGACGAGACCGCCTCGCGGAAACGGCCGACGGCGCGTCGCACCTCGTCGCGATGCAGTCGCTCGGTCACCGGTCCGTTGCTGCCGTTGCCGCCCCCGCCACCGTTGCCGCGGAATCCGACGGCCGCGGCGACGAGAGTCTGCGGCCGCAAGCGCTCCAATGTCTGATAGGCCGACCATCCATGTGTCGACGTGTCAGGGCGGCCGACCTCGCCGAGCAGGTCGACCGCCACCTCGGCGAGCTGGTCCAGCGCCCGCGGATCGTCGTCGGCGAGCGCCATCGCGAGCAGGTCGCGCAGTTGCTCCACGGTATCGGCCGCGAGCTCGTCGCGGGCGGCCTCCGGGGCCCCGATGCCGGCGGGAAAGAACAGATCGAAGGTCATGTCGAAGACATCGCGTTGACCGTCCCGGCGCACGAGCGCTGCGGCCAGGCCCTCGCGAAGGATCTCGCGGTCGTCGAAGCCGAGGACCGTCGCGACCTGCGCGGCGTCGATGGTCTCGCTGGGTCCGGCGTTGATGCCCTTGAGCCTCAGCGCCTCGACGAAGGAGACCAGGCGTTCGGCGACGTCGGTCACGAGGTCTCGCTGAGGGTGAGCGCCGTCCGCGCCTTGTCGATATCGTCCTGGTGCTTCACCACGACGCCCAGGGTCTCGGAGATGACCGCGTCGTCGAGGGAGTGGGCGCCCAGCGCGACGAGGGTCCGTGCCCAGTCGAGGGTCTCCGAGACCGACGGCGCCTTGCGCAGTCCGCTCGCCCGCAGCGCACCCACGACCCGCACCACGGAGTCGGCGAGCGCCGCATCCAGCCCGGGAACCTTGAGAGAGACGATCTCGCGCTCCAGCTCCGGTTCGGGGAACTCGATGTGCAGGAAGAGGCAACGTCGGCGCAGTGCCTCGCTGAGTTCGCGCGTGGCATTCGAGGTCAGGACGACGAAGGGACGCTGGATCGCGGTGACGGTGCCGAGCTCCGGCACGGTCACCTGGAAGTCGCCGAGGACCTCGAGGAGGAGGCCCTCGATCTCGACATCGGCCTTGTCCGTCTCATCGATCAAGAGCACGGTGGGCCCGTCGTTGCGGATCGCGGTGAGCAGCGGCCGCGGCAGCAGGAACTCCTCGCTGAAGATGTCGTCGCGGGCGTCGTCCCAGGTCTCGTTCCCACTGCCGGAGCTGATCCGCAGGAGCTGCTTGGCATGGTTCCACTCATAGAGCGCACGGGCCTCGTCGACGCCCTCGTAGCACTGCAGTCGGACGAGATCCGCGCCGCAGGCAGTCGCCACCGCTCGGGACAGCTCGGTCTTGCCGACTCCAGCGGGCCCCTCGACCAGGAGCGGCTTGCCCAGTTCGCTGGCGAGGAAGACGGTGGTGGCGATGGCATCGGAGGCCAGATACCCCGCGCCCGCGAGGCGCTCCTTGACGTCCTGGACCGACTCGAAGGGCATGCTGCGTGTCATGGCGTCAATCTAGTACCCATGGTCTACGTCGAGTACGCGCTGTCGAGTCCTCACCGTCCCGAGCGGGCCTTCGACCGGTTGACGCGGTGGGAAGACCACTCGGTCCCGTTCACCCGGATCCGGCGCACGCCCGAGGGATTCACGGCGCGGACGGGTCTTGGTCCGCTCGCCTTCGATGATCCGATGGTGATCGCCCGGTGGGAGCCCGGACGCCGCGTCGAACTGATCAAGCGTGGCCGGGTCGTGCGGGGATGGGCCGTGATCGAGGTGGCGCCCGACGGCGAGGGCAGCCGTGTCGTCTGGCGCGAGGAGCTCGGTGTGCCCGGAATGCCGGGGGTGCTTCTGCGTGGGCCGTCGCGGTGGATGGTGCGACATCTGGTACGCCGCCTCGTCGGCTGATGCCCCGTACGATCGGGACATGGGGTACCTGCCTGACGCCGAGACCGTCGACATCTGCCGTGACCTGATCCGCATGGACACCTCCAACTTCGGAGACGATTCGGGACCGGGGGAGCGGGCGGCCGCCGAATACGTCGCCGCATCGCTCGCCGAGGCCGGCATCGAGTCCCAGATCTATGAGTCCGAGCCGGGCCGGGCCACTCTCGTCGCCCGGTGGGGCAACCAGGACTCGTCCCGCCCGGGACTGGTGATCCACGGACATCTGGACGTCGTGCCGGCGGAGGCCGCTGACTGGAGTGTCGACCCGTTCGCCGCCGAGATCGTCGACGGCTACCTGTACGGACGTGGCGCGGTCGACATGAAGGACTTCGACGCGATGCTGCTGTCGGTGGTGCGGGCACGGCAGCGAGCCGGCGCGATCCCCGATCGTCCGATCCTCCTCGTCTTCACCGCCGACGAGGAGGCCGGTGGCCGCAAGGGCGCTCACTGGCTCGTCGCTCACCATCCCGAGTGGTTCGAGGGGTGCACCGAGGCGATCGGGGAGGTCGGGGGGTTCTCGACCGAGGTCGGTGGCCAGCGTCTGTACCTCGTGGAGTCCGGGGAGAAGGGCATCGCGTGGATGCGGTTGACGGCGAGCGGCACCGCCGGACACGGTTCGATGCGCAATGACGACAATCCCGTCGCACATCTGGCGCGTGGTCTCGCGGCCCTTGGCGATCACGTGTGGCCCGAGGAGCCTGGTCCCTCGATGCGCCTGCTGTTGGACAAGGTGCGGGAGCTCACCGGGGCGGTGGGCTCGCCCGCCGAGCTGCTGGGTCACTTCGGTCCGGCCGTGCGGATGATCGGCGCGGGGCTGCGTAACACGACGAATCCGACCATGCTCCAGGCCGGGTACAAGCACAATGTGGTGCCGGGCGAGGCCGTCGCCTTCGTGGATGGCCGCTACCTGCCGGGCCACGCCGAGACCTTCATGCCGGCGGTGCAGGAGATCGTGGGGGACAAGGTGAGTGTGGACTCGCACACCTTCGACCGAGCCTTGGAGTACGCCTTCGAGGGCGACCTGGTCGATGCGATGTCGGTGTCCCTGCACCGGCACGATCCGGAAGCCCACATCGCACCGTTCCTGATGTCCGGCGGCACCGATGCCAAGGCCTTCGACAAGCTCGGCATCACCTCCTACGGCTTCACGCCGCTACGGCTGCCAGCCGATCTGGACTTCACGGCGCTGTTCCACGGCGTCGATGAGCGGGTTCCGCTCGATGCGCTCGAGTTCGGCTCCCGCGTCTTCGACACCTTCCTCGACCTCGCCTGACCCTGACCCCTGGCGGTGAGCCCACACCCTGGCGTTGGGCGATGAGCTACGCACCCCTCGTTCCGATGGACGGTGAATGACGCACCTCTCGCCGTGGTCGAGAGGTGCGTACGCCACCGCTCCGGCAGCTGAGACGTGCGTAGGTCACCGCTCTGGGGTGGGGAAGGGGGAGTGGGTCAGAAGGTGGGGCGCATGCGGATGATCTTGCGACGGAGGCGCACGGTGCGCTCGCCGCTGCGGTCGCGACGGAGCCGGTCGAGCTCCCATCCCTGGAACTCGGCGGCATCGGTCAACATCCGGCACACCGCCTGCCGCGACTGGGTGCGCGAGATCGACATGTTCCAGAACTCGTACTCAACCATGGTGCTCCTCATGAGACATCGGACAAGGCGTCGGCGATCTGTGCCGGCAGTGTGAGGCTCTCCGATCCCAGTGATTCCTCCAACTGGGCCACCGTACGCGCCCCCACCAGAAGTGCCCCGACCCCGGGCCGGTCGCGTGCCCACGCCAGCGCGGTGTGCGTCATCGGCACCCCGAGGCCCTCAGACGCCTTGGCGACGGCATCGACGATGCGCGTCTTCGGGCCCGACAGATAGGCCGAGACGAACGGCTCCCAGTGGGCATCGGCGGCTCGGGAATCTCCCGGGATGCCACCGCGGTACTTGCCCGTGAGCACGCCGCGGCCCAGTGGAGACCAGGCGAGGACGCTCATGCCCAGATAGTCCGCCGCCGCGATCACATCGGCCTCGGCGCCGCGATTCAGCAAGGAGTACTCCACCTGGGCGCCGACGAGCGGGACACCACCGCCCAGACGCTCGAAGCGGGCATAGGCGAGCGAGGTCTGCCACCCCGAGTAGTTGCTGATACCCGCGTAGCGCACTCGTCCTGACCGCACCGCGTCGTCCAGTGTCGCCATCGCCTCGTCGATCGGCGTCGTCTCGTCGAAGCGATGGATCTGCCACAGGTCGAGATGATCGGTGCCGAGATCGCGCAACGACTGATCGAGCTGGGCGAGCAGGGTCCGGCGTGACGAGTCGCGCACCACCGTCCCGTCGCGATGGGACAAACCGGCCTTGCCGGCGAGCACCACCTGGTCCCGCGCACCGGACTTGGCGAGGAGCCGGCCCAGCAGCTCCTCGGTACGGCCCTCGCCGTAGATCGGTGCCGTGTCCACGAGCGTTCCGCCGCCGTCGAGGAAGGCAGCGAGGAGGTCCTCGGCGACGTAATCGTCGACGATCGTGCCCCACGTCATCGTGCCCAGACCCAGGCGCGAGACTTCCAGTCCGGAGCCACCCAGCCGCCGCATCAACATGCCAGCAGGGTAGCCAGTCGGGCCTGGAGCCGCGTGTAGGCTCGCACGGTGGATTTGCTGCGATCAGTCGTCCTGGGTCTCATCCAGGGGCTCACCGAGTTCCTCCCGATCTCCAGTAGCGCGCATCTGGCGATCTTCCCGCAGCTCTTCGGATGGGGTGATCCGGGTGCCGCGTACACGGCGGTGATCCAGATCGGCACCGAGCTGGCGGTCGTGCTCTACTTCTGGCGCGATATCTGGACCATCGGGTCGGGCTGGGTGCGCGGTGTCTTCTCAGCCGAGGCACGTCGCGCACCCGAATGGCAGATGGGCTGGTTCATCATCATCGGCTCCCTGCCGATCGTGATCCTCGGGCTGCTGCTCGAGGACCTCATCGACCGTGAGTTCCGCAGTCTATGGATCATCGCGACGACCCTCGTGGTGCTCGGCGTGGTGCTCGGCATCTCCGAGAAGGTCGGACGCAAGAACCGGGCCATCGAGCAGATGACGATGCGACACGCGGTGATGCTCGGCGCGGCTCAGGCCGCGGCTCTCGTGCCGGGCGTGTCCCGCTCCGGCGCCACCATCTCGATGGGGCTCTTCCTCGGCTACGAACGCCGGGCCGCCACGCGCTACGCCTTCCTGCTCGCCATCCCCGCCGTCGTCGGAGCGGGCGTCTACAAGCTCAAGGACATCCCGGGAGCCGAGAACGCCTACGGCACCGGCCCGACGATCGTGGGCACCGTGGTGTCCTTCGTGGTCGGTCTCGCCGTCATCCACTGGCTTCTGCGCTATGTGAGCACGCGTTCGTACGCGCCGTTCGTGGTCTACCGGATCGTGCTCGGCCTCGCGGTGATGGGACTGCTGGCCGCCGGCGTGCTGTCCGCTTCGTACCTGGCAGTCTGACCCGTGAGCGAGCACCGTTACCCGGACGCGGATCGCGCCGCCGTGTACCGGGTGATCGCCGAGCGCCGGGACATGCGCCATTTCGCCGGGGGAGAGGTGGACCGGGCGACATTGCAGCGCCTGCTCGCGGCCGCGCACCGGGCGCCGAGCGTCGGGCTGATGCAGCCCTGGCGCTTCTGTCGCATCACCGATCCGGGCCTGCGCGCCGCGATCGGCGATCTGGTCCGCGACGAGACCGAGCTGACCGCCGAGGCGCTGGGCGATCGTGGCGCGGAGTTCTCCCGACTGAAGGTCGAGGGCATCGCCGAGTGTGCCGAGCTGTTGGTGGTGGCGCTCACGGAGGACCGTGAGCGCCACGTCTTCGGACGCCGCACCATGCCGCACATGGATCTGGCCTCGGCATCGTGCGCCATCCAGAACCTGTGGCTCGCCGCGCGGACCGAGGGCCTCGGCATGGGATGGGTCTCGCTGTTCGACCCCGAGCGTCTGGGGATGCTGCTGGGATTCCCGCCGGGCGCCGAGCCGATCGCCGTGCTCTGCCTCGGCCCGGTGGACGAGTTCTACGCACGGCCGATGCTCGAGGAGACCGGATGGACGACGGCGCAGCCGTTGGAGGAGCTACTCGCCGAGAACGGCTGGCCCGGCGGAGGGGCGCCTACAGCCACCCCGAGCGCTTGAACCGCAGATAGGCGTAGCCACAGCCGATAGCCATGATCACCAGGACGAGCGGGTAGCCGAAGGGCCAGCGCAACTCGGGCATGTCGTGGAAGTTCATCCCGTATATGCCGGCGATCGCGGTGGGTATCGCGAAGAGCGTCGCACCGGCGGTGAGCTTGCGCATGTCGTCGTTCTGTTGGATCGAGAGCTGGGCGAGATGTGCCGAGAGCGCGTTGTCCAGCAGGCTGTCGACGGCTTCGATGGCGTCGACGGCGCGCTGCAGATGGCCTGACACGTCGCGGAAGTACGGGCCCGCCTCCCGAGGCGTCACCGCGTCGACCAGACGGGCGAGGGGTTCGCGCAGGGGCAGCACCGCGCGGCGGTACTCCAGGGACTCGCGCTTGAGCCGGTAGATGCGGTTGGAATCGCGGGTGCGCTCCTCGGAGAACACCGACACCTCGATCTCCTCCACATCGGTCTCGAGCTCGACGGCCACATCGTCGTATCCGTCGACGATGCGGTCGAGCACGGCGTGCAGTACCGAGACCGGGCCGTGACGCAGCCGTTCGGGGTCCGCCTCGAGCTCGGCGCGAGCCTGCGCCAGGGTCGGGCCGCCGTGCCGGACCGTCAGGACGAAGCGCGCGCTGACGCAGACGTCGACCTCGTGGGTCTCCACCTCGTCATCCGCGTAGCTGACACCGCGCAGCGAGACCAGAAGATAGTCGTGGTACCGGTCGATCTTGGGGCGCTGGTGCGGTTCGAGGATGTCCTCGACGACCAGCGGATGCAGGCTCAGCGCACGCCCCACATCCTCGATCTCCTCGGGTCCCGGGTCGTCGACGCCGATCCACAGGAACTCGTCGTCTCCGAGGGATTCGACGGCGAAACCCAGGCCTTGGGGGCCCTCGCCCGGATCGGCGGTGCGCGCCCGCGCGCCGTCACGGTAGATCGCGCAGTCGATGATCACTCGCTCATTGTGCCCGGATACGCTCGACCCATGCAGAGTTGGCCGTCTCCCGCTGTCCCGTCGCTCGCCGAACGTAGCTACGGGTACGGTCCCGCGGCCCACGTCCACGACTCGGCGAGTGGAGTGCTTCAGCAGATCGACCCTCCGGAGCGGGCCCGGCTCTACGTCTGCGGCATCACGCCCTATGACGCCACGCATCTCGGTCACGCCAACACGTATCTGGCCTTCGACCTGCTGCAGCGTGTGTGGCGGGATCGCGGCCTGGAAGTGGCCTACACCCAGAACGTGACCGATGTCGACGATCCGCTGCTGGAACGCGCGACCGCGACGGGCATGGACTGGCAGGAGCTCGCTGAGCGGGAGACTCAGCTGTTCCGCGAGGATATGGAGGCGCTGCGGGTGATCGCCCCCGATGACTACGTGGGTGCCGTGGAGGCCATCCCGTCGGTCATCGAGATGGTGGCGGCATTACGTGAGGCCGGGGCCGTCTACGAGGTCGACCGCGATCTGTACTTCGACGTGCATGCCGACGACGCCTTCGGCTCGGTGGGCAACTTTGACGAGACGACGATGCGACGGCTGTTCGGCGAGCGCGGGGGCGACCCCGATCGTCCGGGCAAGCGCGATCCCCTCGATTGTCTCGTCTGGCAGGCGGCGCGTGCAGGCGAGCCGTCGTGGCCGAGCCCGTTCGGCGACGGCCGGCCGGGATGGCACATCGAATGCGCCGCCATCGCCCTGGAGCGTCTCGGTCGCACGTTCGATGTGCAGGGCGGCGGCTCGGACCTGGTCTTCCCGCACCACGAGATGAGCGCGGCCGAGGCCGCCGTGGCCACCGGAGCCCCGTTCGCGCGGTACTACGTGCACGGGGGCATGGTCGGCTTCGAGGGCGAGAAGATGTCGAAGTCCAAGGGCAATCTGGTGCTGGTCTCGCGGCTCCGGGCCGATGGTCACGAGCCCGCGGCGATCCGCCTGGCTCTCCTCGCGCACCACTATCGCGGCGACTGGGAGTGGACCGGTGAGCAGATCGACGCCGCGATCGGGCGCCTCAAGACCTGGCGGGCCGCCACCGAGCGTGCCACGGCCCTGCCGGCCGCCGCGGTGATCGCCGAGCTGCGTGAGGCGCTGGCCGACGATCTGAACGCGCCCCGGGCCCTTGCCGCCGTCGATGCCTGGGCCGCGGGAGACGGTGACGACCCCGAGGCACCCGCCGACGTCGCGCTGGCGATCGACGCCTTGCTGGGCGTGGACCTGCGCCGATGACGCCGACCCCGGAGCAGCTCTCCGAGCTCGTGGACGCCGGGGACCTCGCGGCGATCTCACACGCCCTCGACGGCATCGGTATCGCCCAGTCGCTCTCGATCGTGGAGCGCCTGCCGGCCGGCTACCGCGCCGTGGTGTTCCGTCTCCTGGACAAGGACGCCGCGATGGCGGTCTTCGAGGCGCTCGATCCGGAGCTGCAGGCCGAGCTTATCGGCGAGCTGCGCGATGACGAGGTACGCGGGCTCTTCGAGGAGCTCGATCCCGAGGAGCGCGTGGAGGTGCTGGACGAGGTGCCGGCCGCCGTCGCCTCCAGGCTGATGCGGGGACTCTCCGGCCCCGAGCAGCAGCTGACCGGTGTCGTGCTGGGATATCCGCCGCGATCTCTCGGTCGGCGCATGTCGCCCGAGTTGGTGTTGCTGCATCCCACGGACACCGTGCGCGAGTCGTTGCGCCGCATCCGGGCCACGCCGATCCCCACCGACTCCCTCGCGGAGCTGCCGCTGTGCAGTCCTGAGCGCATCCTTCTGGGCATGGTCGACCTCGGGGCGCTGCTCCGCTCGGATCTCGATGCGCCAGTCGCCGAGCTGCAGCGGCGCGGTGTGGCGCTGCATGTGCACGACGATGCCGAGCACGCGGCTGTGCAGGTGGTGGACTCCGGCGCGGCGGTGACCGCTGTCGTCGACGAGGAGGATCGGGTCGTCGGAGTGCTGACCCTGGAGGCCGCCCGCGAGATCCTCGCCGAGGAGGCGGACACCGATGCCGCGCGCAGCGGCGCGACGGAGCCACTGGCGAGGCCGTATCTGGCGACCTCGGTCGTCCGGCTCGCGCGTTCGCGGGTCGTCTGGCTGCTCGTCCTCGCCATCTCGGCGATCCTGACCGTCCAGGTGCTCGAGCTGTTCGAGGGCCAGCTCGAACAGGTGGTCACGCTCGCCCTCTTCATCCCGCTGTTGACCGGCACCGCCGGCAACACCGGCGCCCAGGCGGCGACGACGGTCACCCGCGCGCTTGCCCTCGGGGACGTGCGCACCCGCGATGTGCGGCGGATCTTCCTTCGTGAGTCCGCCGTGGGCGTCCTCATGGGGAGTCTGCTGGGCACCTTGGGCTTCGTGCTGGCGGGGGCGGTCTACGGATTCGATCTCGGCTTGGTCATCGGGCTCACGCTGCTGTCCGTCTGCACGATCGCGGCGGCCGTCGGCGGCTGCATGCCGCTCGTCGCCCGGACGTTGCATGCCGACCCGGCGGTGTTCTCGACGCCCTTCATCTCGACCTTCTGCGATGCCTCCGGGCTGGTGGTCTACTTCCTCATCGCCTCGGCAGTGCTCGGCATCTGAGCGGGGCGCTCCGTCGACCCCTCCAACTTTTGGCCAGTTGTGGCCCATTTCGACACCGTGAAACGGGCCACAACTGGCCAAAGACTGCGCCGGAGGCGTCAGGAGCCGAGGTCGCGGCGTCGCAGATAGCGCTCGAACTCCCGTGCGATCGCATCGCCGGAGGACTCGGGCGTGTTGCCGGCATCGTGCTCCTCCTCGAGGGACTGCACGTACTCGGCGATCTCGATGTCCTGCTGGGCGATCTCATCGGCCCCGCGCTGCCACGCCGCCGCGAGCTCGCCGAGCTCGCCCGCGGGGAGCGGGGTTCCGAGGGTGTCCTCCAGGGCACCGAGCAGCGCGAAGGTGGCTTTGGGACACGGCGGCTCGGCCAGATAGTGCGGCACCGCCGCCCAGAGCGATGTCGACCCGAAGCCGCCGACGGCCGCCTCGTGCGCGACGACCCCGGTGATGCCGACCGGACCGCTGTAGGCGGACGACGCGACAGCGAGCTTCTCGGCGATGACGGGAGAGGTCGACGACCCCGTCAACGGCACCGTCCTGGTGTGCGGAGTGTCGGCCAGCAGCGCTCCGAGGCAGACGATGTCCCGGACTCCGGACATCGTCGCCAGCTCCAGGATCGCCCGAGTGAACGCGCGCCAGCGCAGATGCGGCTCGGGAGCCCGCAACAGGAGCACATCGCGGTCACCGTGCGGGGGACGGGCCAGATACACGGTCGGCGTCGGCCAGTCGATGCGCCGGGCGTCGTCCGCGCCCCTAATGATCGGGCGGGTCTCCTGGAAGTCGTAGTAGTCGTCACCGTCGAACTCGGCGTAGACCTCGGCATCCCACTCATCGACGAGATGGGAGATGACGTCGCTGGACGCATCCGCGGCATCGTTCCACCCCTCGAAGGCGGCCACGAGCCACGGATCGCGCAATGTCTCGCTCGGATTCGCAGTCACGAACTCAGCCTAGGCCGTGCGCGCCGCATACTCACGCACGACGCACTTGGGTGAGCCCGGCCAGCGGACCGGGGAAAAAGTCAATATTGACATCACTATCAATTATCAGTCAGGATGACGTCACCATAGGCCGACGGAAGGTAGCGAGATGTCTGGGCGCGTAGCGATCGTGACGGGAGCGGCACGGGGGATCGGGGCAGGCGTGGCCGAGCGACTCGCTGCCGACGGCATGGCCGTGGCGCTCTTCGACCTGCTCGATGCCGCCGGCACGGCGAGGACGATCGAAGGACACGGCGGCGTCGCCTTGCCGCTCGTGGTCGACGTCCGCGATGCCGCACGGGTCGCCGAGGCCGTCTCGCAGGTGGCTGATGAGCTCGGGGCGCCCACCGTCGTGGTCAACAACGCGGGAACCATCCGAGACAACCTGCTCTTCAAGATGAGCACCGAGGACTGGGAGGACGTGATGGCCACCCATCTGACGGGTGCCTTCCACCTCGTCAAGGAGACCCAGCGCTTCATGGTGGAGCAGCGACATGGACGCATCGTGAACGTGTCGAGCGTCGCCGCGCTGGGCAACCGAGGACAGGTCAACTATTCGGCCGCCAAGGCCGGAATCCAGGGATTCACCAAGACCCTGGCGATCGAGCTCGGTCCCTTCGGGGTGACGGCGAATGCCATCGCCCCGGGCTTCATCGAGACCGATATGACCCGGGCGACGGCGGCGCGGATGGGCATGGACTTCGAACAGCTCCAGGAGATCGGAATCGCGAACATCCCGGTGCGAAGGATCGGGCAACCGGAGGATGCCGGACATCTGGCCTCCTTCCTGGTCAGTGACGGCGCCGGCTTCGTCTCAGGACAGGTCATCTATCTTGCCGGCGGCCCCGAGAGACTGCTGTGAGCCGGAGGCGACCCGTGAGGATGCTGGAGAACTACCGGGTCTTGGACCTGAGCAGAAACGCACCCGGACCCTTCGCCTCGATGCTCCTGGCGGATCTGGGGGCGGAGGTGATCTCGATCGGCGGGGGACGCGCCGGGGATGCGGCGCCGGTCTTCGGCCGGGGCAAGACGCAGATCACCGTAGACCTCAAGAGCGAGAGCGGGGCCGCGGCCTTCCGCGCCCTGCTGGCCGACGCCGATGTCGTCATCGAGGGGTTCCGCCCCGGGGTCGCGGGGCGGATCGGGGCCGACTACGAGAGGGTGTCGACGATCAATCCGCGGCTCGTCTACTGCTCGCTCACGGGGTACGGCCAGAGCGGTCCGCTCAGTCAGGTGGCCAGCCACGACATCAACTACCTGGCGCTCAGCGGGCTCCTCGGGGCGATCGGCCCCATCGATGCGGAACCGGTCCCACCGTTGAACATCGTGGCCGACATGGCCGGGGGCGGGGTCTACGCGGCCCTCGGCATCGTGTCCGCCCTGTTGCGCCGGGAGACCACCGGAGAGGGCGCTCAGATCGACGCCTCGATGCTTGACGGGGTGCTCTCAATGATGGCGATGTGCTTCGGCACCTGGGGCACGGCGATGGCACCGGGCCGTGGCCAGGGCCTGGTGAGCGGCGAGGCGCCGTTCTACCGCTGCTATGTCTGCCAGGACGGGGGTTATATCGCCATCGGTGCGGTGGAACCGCAGTTCTTCCGGACGCTGTGGGAGGCGCTGGAGCTCCCCGGTGAGCCCGTCGACCATCTGAGCCGGACCACCTGGCCCGAGCTGACCCGGACCTTGGAGGCCGCCTTCGCTGCCCGCCCGCGCGACCATTGGACCGAGAGGCTCCTGCATCTGGACTGCTGCGCGACGCCGGTGCTGGCGCCGGACGAGGTCTGGTCGTTCCCTCATATCGCCGAACGGCATCCTGGCGCCGGGATGTTCTCGGTTCCGCTCGCTCCCCGCATCGACGCCGAGACACAGGTGCAGGGCACCGATCTCGGGGACCGCACCGAGCAGATCCTGCTCGGAGCGGGTGTCGATGCCGCGATCGTGGGCAACGTCCTGCGCCGGAATGCCGAATCCGGAGCGAACAGCGGGGGCATCACCTGGCCGCCGGTGCAGGAGTGAGCGCGATGCGCGTCGTGATCGTCAATCGCTCCGATGCGGCCATGCGCGCCCTCCATTCACTGCGCGAGGCCAATCTGGGCGGCGCGGAGTATCACAGCATCATCCTGCATACCGAGTCCGACGCGGATGCGCCGTGGGTGACGATGTCCGACGAAGCGGTGTGCCTGGGGCCGACGATGACGGTCGATCCGAGTACCGGGGAGCGACGACACTCCTTCACCGATCTCGCGGTGCTCAGGCATGCGCTCGAGAGCGCGCGTGCCGATCTGGCGTGGGTCGGCTGGGGATTCGTCTCGGAATCTCCGGCCTTCGCCCGACTGTGCGAGGAGCTCGGGATCAGGCTGGCGGGTCCGTCCGCCGAGGTGATGGAACTGCTCGGCGACAAGGTGCGGGCCAAGGCTCATGCGTCGGCGGCCGGTCTGAACTGTCTGCCCAGCTTCGGCCCGCTCGACGGATCGACGAGTCCGCAGGAGGCGGTCGACGCCGTCGGACTGCCGCTGCTGGTCAAGGCGAGTGCCGGAGGCGGCGGGCGAGGAATCCGTGTCGTCCAGCGGGCTGAAGAACTGGCGCCGGCGGTGAAGACGGCCTCGGCGGAGGCCGCGGCCGCCTTCGGCGACGCCGGTGTATACGCCGAGCGTCTCGTCCCGCGGGCCAAGCACCTGGAGGTGCAGGTCGCCGCAGACGCCCGAGGGCTGGTCCGGGCGTTCGGCGTGCGTGACTGCTCCGTACAACGTCGGCGACAGAAGGTCGTCGAGGAGTCGGCGAGCGGCCTGCCTGCCGAACTGAAGGACCGGCTGATCCGCGAGGCGGTGTCGTTATTGGAGGGGACCGGATATGTCGGCGTCGCCACCGTGGAGTTCCTCTACGACCTCGACACCCGGGACGCCTACTTCCTGGAGGTCAACACGCGGCTCCAGGTCGAGCATGGTGTGACGGAGCTGACCACAGGCGTCGATCTCGTCCGATTGCAGCTCAGCCTCGCCCATGGCGAGGCATTGGAGCCGTCCCTCGTGGCCGAGCACGGTGCCGCCGTCGAGGTGAGGATCACCGCCGAGAATCCTTCCGAGGGCTTCGCCCCCAGTCCGGGTCGCGTGGCCGTGCTGGATATCCCGTCCTTGCCGGGCGTGCGGGTCGACCAGGGCATCTCCGAAGGACAGTCGATCTCGTCGGAGTTCGATCCGCTCATCGTCAAGGTGCTCGCGGTCGGATCGGATCGGAAGCAGGCGGTGGCGCGGCTCCGAGCGGCGCTGGATCTGTCGAGTATCGCGATTGAGGGCGGTGCGACGACGCTGGGCATGGTCAGACAGATCCTGGCCTCCGAGGAGTTTCGGCGGGGTGACATGACGACCGACTGGCTGGATCAGCGGTCGCGTCGAGACGAGACCTGGGGCCTCGAGGAGCATCTCGAGGATGCCCTGGTTCTGGCGGCCGTGTCCTTCGGGATGCGAGAGCGCCGACGGATCGTCCGGAGGTTCGCCGAGCGCGGGCGCCGGGAGGTGGGTCATGGCGAGTCAGCCGAGTCGATGCACCGTCAGACGATCAGCTCGGGCCCGCGCCGCGCCGATGTACTGACGGGCCGTGCCGGTCCACGCACGTGGATCGTCCAGATGGCCGGACGCGAGGTTCAGGTGGACCTGCGCGCGAGCGGACGGTTCTGGACGGCGGAGATCGACGGCCGCCGGGTGCGAGCGGTGGTCGTCGGGACCGATCGGCAGACGCAGGTCGTCATCGAAGGGCACACACTGACCTTCCGCACGGGTGAGGACGATGCGGTGCGAGCGCTAGCACCCTGTGTGGTGACCCGGGTGCTAGTCAGGCCGGGCCAGCGTGTCGAGGTGGACGATGTCGTGGCGACGACCGAGAGCATGAAGATGGAGGCATCCGTGCACGCCACAGCCGCCGGCGTGGTCGAGGAGGTCGCGGTCGTGCCGGGCCAGCAGGTATCCGCCGGGCAGTCGCTGCTGAGGATCGTCGCGGACGGACGAGCGGACGATGTCCGATTCCCGTCCACCAGATTCCGCCCGATGGCCACGGTGCCGGCGGGGGACCACCTGGCCGCCTCGATCGGTGGATGGTGCACGCGGAGGCCGGCTGAACGGCGCTACGACACGGTCTCGACGGAGCAGGCGCAGCTCATCCTGAGCGAGATCGGCCGGTTGAGTCTCGTGCCGGGTGACGAGCCGACCGCCGTCGACGGCGAACTCGATCTGGACGAGGTGGAGCGTCAGGACGCGCTCTATCGCCGCGCTATCGCGCGCGCACGGT
Organism: Aeromicrobium piscarium; assembly: GCF_007421815.1. Lineage (GTDB taxonomy): Bacteria > Actinomycetota > Actinomycetes > Propionibacteriales > Nocardioidaceae > Aeromicrobium > Aeromicrobium piscarium. Next base: position 60,930 of record NZ_VLNT01000003.1, read on the forward strand.
TGAGCGGACTGCAGCCGGACCTGGTCGATCTCCTGCGCAGCGACGGTGCCATGCGGGCAATGTCCGGCTGGTCGTCGATCGAGCTGGCTGCGTTGATGCAAGCGACACGGGGGCCGCTGCCGGCAGTACATCGCGTGCTCCGGGCGCTCATCGCCTGGCGTGAACTCGAGCCCAGCCTCGGACCGGAGGCGCGGAGTTGGCTCGCCACCGAACGCGACCTCGATGAGCTGGAGGAGGCGCACCGGTTCGAGTTCTGGAGACTGAGCGAGTTCGACATCGCCCACGTCCGCTCGACCGGATCGATGCATCTCATCGACGCGTCCGCGCGCTCCAATCCGGCGGATCGACGGGTCCTGGTGTTCGTGCACCTGGCGGGGGACCGTCTCGCTCTGTCGAGATGGACCCAGGCGGTGCGGACCGCCATGCACGTCCTGCGCGTCTGGTGCGTCACCCACGACGTGCCTGAGGACCTCGATATGCATCGCATCGTGGTGGAGACCGAGGCAGCGTGGGACGTCGTGCTGCCGGACCTGAGGCACGCGATGTCCGCGCTACAGGAGGACGCGACCAGCCTGGGATTGCAGCAGGTGGTCATGAGGATCGGTCGCGGCGAGGAGGAGCGGGTCCTCCACATCCCCGCTCCCGCACGTACCGGTATGACACTGGGCACCAGCCGCGTGTCACCGGAGCCGATCCGGCCGTTGACACGCCGCCAGTCGGCCGCCGCGAGGATGGCACGGCGCGGACTGCACGAGCCGTGGTCGGTCATCGAGGCCTTCGCATCGCAGCAGGGTGACTTCCGCGATCTGCCTCCGGGATCCTTCTCCGAGCACGACCTGGAGGACGGCAAGCTCGTCCCGGTCGATCGCGAGCCCGGCGGACATGCGGCGGGCCTGGTCGTCGGGACGATCCGCAGCTTCACGGAGAAGCATCCGGAGGGGATGCTGCGGGTCGCCATCTTCAGCGATCCGTCCCGGTCCCTGGGCGCGCTGGCGGCACCGGAATGCGATCGCATCGTCGCGGCTCTCGACCTCGCCGAGCGGCTGCGGCTCCCGGTCGAATGGTTCGCGGTGTCGGCCGGAGCGCGGGTGGCGATGGACTCGGGGACCGAGAATATGGACGCCGTCGCGTCCGCGCTCCGCCGGATCGTGGAGTTCACGCAGGCCGGTGGAGTCATCAACATCCTCGTCACGGGCGTGACGGTCGGCGCGCAACCGTATTTCAATGCCGAGGCGACCATGCTGATGCACACCCGCGGCATCCTGGTGATGGTCGGGGACTCGTCGATGGTGCTGACGGGCAAGGACGCACTGGACTTCGCCGGAGCGGTCTCGGCCGACACCAATCAGGGGATCGGCGGCTACGAGAGGATCATGGGGCCGAACGGTCAGGCGCAGTACCACGCCGAGACCATCGAAGAGGCCTACGGTCTGCTGCTGCGGCACTACGAGTTCAGCTATGTGAGTCCGGGGGAGCCCAGCGTGCGTCCGCGAGGATCCACCGATCCCGCGGACAGGATGATCGGCGAGGAGCCCCACCGTGGGCCGGAATCGGCCTTCATGAAGGTCGCGGACATCTTCGATCCCCGCCTCAATCCCGAGCGCAAGGCTCCGTTCTCGATGCGATCGCTGATGAAGGCGGTGATCGACCGCGACTCGATGCCGCTGGAGCGGTGGGGTGACATGCACGGGGCCGACACCGCGATCGTCTGGGACGCCTACCTGGCCGGAACGGCCGTGAGCCTCGTGGGAGTGGAGTCGCATGGCATCGAGCGTTCTGACGGCTACCCGCTCGACGGGCCCTCGAGCTGGACGGCGGGAACGCTGTTCCCTCGTTCGTCGAAGAAGATCGCCCGCGCGATCAACGCCGCGTCCGGGATCCGACCGCTGGTGGTGTTGGCGAATCTGGCCGGATTCGACGGATCGCCGGAATCACTGAGACTCGGGCAGCTGGAGTTCGGCGCGGAGATCGGACGATCCATCGTGAACTTCTCCGGACCCATCGTCCTCTGCGTGGTCGCCCGCTATCACGGGGGAGCCTTCGTGGTGTTCTCCCAGAGGCTGAACGACTCGATGCGGGTGCTGGCCGTCGACGGGGCGAAGGCCTCGGTGATCGGCGGTGCCGCCGCGGCATCGGTGGTGTTCCAGCGCGAGGTCGAGGCCGAGGTGAGACAGGACTCGCGCGTGCGGGAGCTGCAGGCACGGGCGGAGGAGAGGGGTGGCACCTCTCCTCAGGCCGAGATCGAGCTCGCCGAAGCTCGTGAAGAGGTCCGGCACGAGGTGCGCCGACGGATCGCCGAGAGATTCGACGCGATCCACACCATCGAGCGTGCCCTGAGCGTCGGATCGGTCCACCGGATCATCGAGCCGGAGTCCCTCCGGGCCGCGCTCGTGGAGGAGCTGGCGCTTCAGCAGAAGGAAATGAGGATGTCATGACTGGGGAACTGCTGATCGACCAACCCCGGGCACATGTGCTCAGGCTGATGATCAACCGCCCGGATCGGCTCAATGCCTATACCAGCGAGTTGTGTGTGGAGCTGCGTGGGGCGATCGACCGGGCGGCGACCAGGGACGAGATCCGCGTGCTGGTGATCACCGGCACCGGCCGGGCCTTCTGCTCCGGGGGCGATGTCAAGGACGAGGCGGTGCTCCGCAAAGCCGAGGAGCGGCAGTTCGGCCATGCGGTGGTCATGCGCGAGGGCATGCATACGGTCATCGAGGCCCTTCACGAGTTCGACAAACCGACGATCGCGGCCGTGAACGGAGTCGCGGTGGCTGGGGGCCTGACCCTGGCCCTGGCCTGTGACTTCCGGATATGTTCGGAGGAGGCGCGACTCGGCGACACCTCCGGGAGAGTGGGTCTGCTGCCCGACGAGGGCGGGGCGTGGTACTTCCCGCGGGTGCTCGGTTACCCGCGCGCGCTGCGGATGTCACTGCTCGGCGAGGTCTACGACGCCGACGAGGCGCTCGCGCTCGGACTGGCCGACGAGGTCGTCCCCGATGCGGAGTTGCCCTCCCGGGCACTCGACCTGGCCGGCCGGCTGGCCGAGGCGGCGCCGTTAGCCGCTCGAGCGGTCAAGACGATGATGCGTCGCGGTGCCGACAGCTCCCTGTCCGAGGCCTTGCACGAGGCGCGGATGTGGGTGATGGCGGTGAACGACAGCGAGGACGTCGCCGAGGGGTTAGCGGCCTTCGCCGAACGGCGTCCGCCGAGGTTCCGCGGACGCTGATGATCAACGACGTCGATATCAACGGTGGACATCACATCACTATGGAGGTGCGGGCAATGGAGAATGTCGCTATCACCGGCGCGGGAGTGATCTCGTCGGTGGGACTGGGGCTGGACGGTTTCATCGACGGGCTGGAAGCGGGCAGGACCGGCACACGGCGGGCCCCATGGGCGCGCCCGGACGAGGGACGGCATGCGTGGTATTCGCCGGTGCCCGATTTCGATCCGCGCCGTTGGCTGGATGAGCGCACTGTCACCGGCACCGTCGAGTTCAGCCAGTATGCGGTCATCGCGGCCGACCAAGCTCTCGAGATGGCGGGCCTGGAGCCGTCGAGCGACACCGGCGTGGTCTTCGGCACGGCGATGGCCGGCGCATCCGCCCTCGCTGGGGCGCAGCATCTGCTGGAGACCGAGGGTCCCGCGGCGGTGCCCCGCAAGCTCCAGATCCAGGCCTGGGCCAATCTCGCCGCCGGCCACATCGCCATGCGCCATGGCCTGCACGGCCCTCTGATGACGGTGAGCACTGCCTGCGCCGCAGGCCTCGACGCCCTCGGTTACGCCGTACGGCTCGTCAGGTCCGGGGAGGCCGATGTGGTCATCGCGGGCGGCAGCGAGCACGCGTTCAGCGAGGTGCTCTACCAGGCGCAGCTGAACTACGGGATGTCCGGAGGCGTCGAGGATCCCCGGCTCGCGACCATGCCCTTCGACACCCGGCGCAGCGGGCTCGTCGAGGGAGCCGGCGCCGCGATGTTCGTCCTCGAGGGCCTCGATCACGCGCGGGCGCGCGGGGCGGAGGTGCTCGGAGTGGTGAGCGGATACGCCAATGTCTCCGATGCCTTCCATCCGTCGGCGCCGGAGCCGAGCGGACGCTGGGAGGCGGAGTCCATGATGCGAGCGATCCGACAGGCGGGATGCGAGCCCGCGGATGTCGACGGCATCGTGGCACATGCCACCAGCACGCCGAAGGGCGATGATGCGGAGATCGCGGCTATCAACACGGTATTCGGCGATCGTCCGGACTCCCTTCATGTGACCTCCCTGAAGGGCAATGTCGGGCACACCGGCGGAGCCTCGGGCGCGATGGGCGTCGCCGTCGCCCTGCACGTCCTCCGCTCGGGCCGACTGCCCCATCTCCCGACCACCGAACAGCCGGAGCCTGCGGCTCGATTCCACATCGTCACGGAACGGCCGACGGTCGCCGATTTCTCGGTGATCCAGGTCAATTCATTCGGTTTCGCGGGGCAAGACAGCTCGATGGTGCTGCGACGTGCCTGACGGCGCGGTGGAAGGGGAAGACCGATGAATCAGGAAGCCGTCGCGGTGCGACCGGAATGGGGCCCGCGCTCACAGTGGAATCTGCTGGCGCAGTTGGATCAGCGGCTGCGCGAGCGCCCGGAGGAGATCTTCCTCGAGATCCGAGGCGGCCGGCGACTGTCCTTCCGCGAAGCCGGTGAGCGGGCGACCGCGATCGCGGAGCAGCTGGCCGGTCTCGGTGTGGGTCCCGGCGACCACGTCGCCTCGCTGTGCGAGACGAGCATGGAGTCCGCGCTGACCTATGTGGCGGCCAAGGTCGGCTGCCTCGTCGACGTGCCCCTGAACCCGGCTTACCGCGGCAGGTCGCTGGTGCACGCGATCAACCTCTCCCGTGCCGAGGTGATGTTCGTCGATGCCGAGCTTCTCGACCGCGTGGGGAATATCGCCGACGATCTGCCCGGGCTCCGTCAGCTCGTCGTCATCGGGCGTTCTGAGGCGGCGGTCACGAGGTTGCCGTCCGTGCCGATCACCGAGGCCTCGGCGCCGTGGTCCTTCGGCGTCACCGTGCTCGACCGCGATCTCTCCAGCGTGCTGCTGACCTCGGGAACGACCGGGCCGGCGAAGGGCGTCATGATGAGCCATGCGCACACCTACACGGTGGCGCGCGAGTGCCTGCACGGGCTGCGGATGACGGCCGATGACGTGCTGTACTGCTGCCATCCGCTGTTCCACATGGCCGGGCGGCTCGGGGCGATCTTCGCTGCCGCGATCTGCGGCGCCCGCGTCGTCCTCGACACGAAATTCGACCCGGCCGTCTGGACCGACCGGATCCGTGAGGCCGCGGCCACCCTGACGATCGCCCACGGGCCGATGATCGAGGCCGTCTTCGGCCAGCCGGCTCGCGAGGACGACGCCCGGATCCCGCTGCGCGCGGTTCTCAGCGCGCCGTTGCCGGCGGCGATCGCCGAGGCCTTCGAGCGGAGGTTCGACCTGCGCGGGGTGGAGACCTGGGGCATGACCGAGGCCTCGGTACCCGTGTGGCGCCCCTATGACGCGCCGCTGCGACCGGGTGCCTCGGGCCTGCCGCTGGACGACCTCTTCGAGGTGACGATCGTCGACCCCGAGACCGATCTCCCGGTGCGGGACGGGGCGGTAGGGGAGATCACCGTCCGTCCGAAGGTTCCCTGGGTGATGATGCTCGGCTACCTCGGTCAGCCCGACAAGACCCTGGAGGCGTGGCGGAATCTGCGCTTCCACACCGGGGACGCCGGGTATATCGACGACCAGGGCTGGCTGCGCTTCGTCGACCGCCTCGGCGACCGGATCCGGCGCAAGGCGGAGAACATCTCGTCCTATGACATCGAGGTCGCGGCATCGTCCCACCCGGCCGTGGTGGAGTGTGTCGCCATCGGTGTGTCGAGCGAGGACGACTCCGAGGATGAGATCAAGCTGTGCGTGGTCCTCGACCCGGGCGTCCCCCTCGAGTTCTCCGCGCTCTTCGAGCATCTCGTACGGGAGCTGCCGCACCATATGGTGCCGCGGTACTACGAGGCCTTCGACGAATTGCCGAAGACACCGACCAGCAAGGTCCGTCGAGCCGAGCTGCGCAAGGCCGGTCGGTCACCCGGCACCTGGGACTACCGATCGGACGGCCTGTCGATCAGGCGGACCGCCGAGGGCCGTACGGCGGAACCGGAGGGCCGCCGATGATCAACCTCTTGGAGTTCGTCATCGGCGGCCTGCTGCTCGGCGGTGTCTATGGGCTGATCGCCCTCCCGATCAGCATGGTCCACTCGACCACGCACTCGCTTGACGCCGCGGTCGGCGGACATGCGGTGGTGGCTGCTGCGACCGCGGCGGGCGTCGGTGGCGTCGCCGGTATCGCCGCGGGTGTCGGCGTGGGCGCGCTCAGCGCCGCCGTCGCCGGACTCATCTATCTGGGCCTGCGGTACACGGGGCATTCGGATCCCATCACCTTCGTCCTGGCCACGTTCGGTCTGGCCATGGCCCTGCAGGCGGCGGTGCTGATGCTGCACGGCCGCGATCCGATCACCGCTCACGGCTTCTCCGGGACCTTCCAGTTCTCCGGGATCCTGGTCCGCTATCAGAGCCTGCTGAACCTCACGGTCGGGATCATCGCCGTCGTGGCGCTGACCTTCGTCCTGCAGCATTCCTCCGCCGGGCGTTCGCTGCGGGCCTGCGCCGACAACGTCGTCGGCGCGCAGCTGGCCGGTCTTCGCGTCGCCCTGTTGCAGTTCCTGGCGATCTTCGTGGGTGGCCTGCTCGCCGCCGTCGCCGGCGTCCTGCTGCTGTACTCGGCGGGGCTGACCTATATGTCCGGTCTGCACCTGACCCTGGCGGCGATCGGTGCCGCGGTGCTCTTCGGGCTCCGCGGTCCGGTCCACGGGTTCGCGGGCGCCCTGCTGTTCGGGCTGGTCGAAGCCCTCGTCTACGGCTACACCTCATCCGGGGTGGCCGCCACGATTCCCTTGCTGTTCATCTTCGTCGTGCTGGCCCTGGGCCGATCGACGATCGAGACCGGGAGGCCGTGATGCCCGAAGTTCTCCAGCGTCTGGCCGCGCGACAGACCACCGCACTGCTGCTGATCCTCGGTGTCGCGGTCTACACGGTCTTCTTCGCGGCCGTGCCCGCCCGACTGGACCTGTCGATCTCGACCGCCGTGTACGCGCTGCTCGCCCTGTCCGTCGCGCTGATCTACGGGCAGGCGGGAGTCCTGTCGGTCGCGCAGGCGGGGTTCGCGGCCGTCGGCGCCTATGCCACGGCCATCCTGACGACCCGATGGGACATCCCGCCGCTCATCTCGCTGTTCGCCGCGATCCTGTTGCCGGCGCTCCTCGGATTCCTGCTGTCCAGAGTGGTGGGCTCCCTGTCGCACCTGTCCTTGGCGGTCGCGACCCTCGTCTTCGGCGAGATCGTCACCATCGTGTTGCGCGAGGGCGGCACTCTCACCGGAGGCTATGTCGGGCTCAGCGGCATCCCGGGGCTGGCCTTCGCACCGGACCTGCTGGCCTACCACCTGCTGGCGTGGGGCGTCGTCATCGTGGTCGTGATCCTTTGCTCGAATCTGATCACCACCACCCGGGGGCGGGCCTATCAGACAATCGGACACGATCCGTTGCGTGCCGAGGCGGACGGCATCAACGTCCCGAAGAGCACCGCGCTGCTCTTCGGCTGCTCCGCCGGCCTCGCCGGTCTCGCCGGATGGTTGTACGCGCACTACATGACCTTCCTCGCCCCCGAGTCGCTACCGGCGAGCCTGTCGATCACCGTGGTGCTGATGGTCGTCGTGGGCGGGCGTCGGCATATCGCCGGGGCCATCGTGGGCACGATCTTGCTGGTGGCCTTGCAGAACGCGATGCCGACCGAGGAGAGCCAGGGCCTGCTCTACGGAGCGGTGCTGGTGCTGGTGCTGATCGCCGCGCCCGACGGCCTCGTCGGCTTGGTGAACTGGTGGCGTGACAGACGACGGCGTGCAGCGCGCCCCATCATCCCCGAGCCCACGGCACAGGAGGTGTGAGCCATGCTCACGGCAGAGGACATCTCCATCAGCTTCGGCGGCGTTCCGGCGCTGCAGGGGGTGTCGGTGACACTCGAACGCGGGCAGATCCGCGGCGTGATCGGCCCGAATGGATCCGGCAAGAGCACGCTGTTCAACTGCTTGACCGGTTTCATCCGCCCCGATACCGGCACGGTCGCCATCGATGGCCGGGATATCAGCACCGCGGCCCCGCACGAGCGGATCACCCTCGGCATCGGCAGGACCTTCCAGACGCCGCGGTTCGATCCGAAGGCCGACGTCTGGCAGGCCCTAGCCTGCGGGTTCTATCCCGCTACGGCGCGTTCGATCACGGCCTCGGCCCTGCGGCTGCCGTCGGCGCGACGGGCGGAGCGCCGAGTGGAGACCGGTGTCGGCGAGCTGCTGGAACGCTTCAACCTGACCGCCCAAGCCGACCAACCGGTCGGCGAGCTGCCGCTCGGGACGGTCCGCCTCGTCGAGGTGGCGCGGGCGATGGCCACCTCTCCGGGCTTCCTACTGCTGGATGAACCGGCCGCGGGGCTGACCGAGGACGAGCAGCAGCTGCTCGCCGGCCAGATCACGGCCCTGGCACAGGCCGATATCGGCGTGCTGCTCGTCGAGCACAATTTCGACCTGGTGGTCGGGCTGTCCGATGAGATCACAGTCCTGGCGAATGGGACCTGCCTGGTTGAGGGCCTGCCCGGTGACGTGGCGGCGGATAGTCGGGTGCGAAGCGTGTATCTCGGGCTGGATGCCGAGGAGGCCGTGGACGGAGAACGAGAGAGGCAGGTGTGGGCCGATGACGACCCAGCTCGAGATTGACCGGTTCTCAGCCGGTTACGGCCGGATCATGGTGTGCCGTGACGTCCAGCTGACGATCGAGCGCGGCGAGGTCGTCGCGGTGCTCGGCGCCAATGGCGCCGGCAAGAGCACGTTCCTCCAAGGTCTCGCCGGCCTCAATGACAGCCAGGGGACGATCCGGTTGGACGGCACCTCGATCGAGGGCCTGAACGCCGCGGCCCGGGCGCGCGCCGGTTTGGCCTTCGTGCCGGAGCAGCGGGGAAATGTCTTCCCGCACATGACGGTGCTGGAGAATCTGGCGATCGCCGGCGGGAAAGGCGCCTCCGGTGCCACGCGAGAGCTCATCGACGAGGTGTTCCCGGCGTTGGAGAAGTACCGCACCCGCCAGGCGGGTCTCCTCAGCGGCGGCGAGCAGCAGATGCTGGCCATCGCGATGGCCCTGATGAGCGAGCCCGCGATGATGTTGCTGGACGAACCCTCGCAGGGCCTCGCGCCGACGCTGCTGCGGTCGATCGCCGCATCGCTGGCTCGGCTGAAGCAGGGTGGCATCACCATGCTGGTCGCCGAGCAGAATCGCTGGTTCGCCGGGGAGATCGCCGATCGTGCTCTGCTGGTCGGAGGCGGCCGGCTGACGCCAGAGGAGTGATCGCCGTCAGTCCAGCTGCTCGCGCAGCACGTGCTTCATGACCTTGCCCGACGGGGTGCGGGGGAGCTCCGCCACGAGATGCCACTGCTGGGGGGTCTTGAAGGCGGCCAGCTGCGCCCGGCAGTGGGCGTGCAGGCGTTCGGGGCTGGCGTCCTGTCCCGGCCGGGGCACGATGGCCGCCACGACGATCTCGCCCCAGTGGTCGTCGGGCCTGCCGAGGACAGCGGCCTCGGCGACGGCATCGCAGCTCTCGAGGACGTGTTCGATCTCCTGTGGATGGATGTTCTCGCCTCCGCGGATGATGAGGTCCTTGGAACGGCCCCGAATGGCCACGTAGCCCCGCGCATCCATGACGGCGATGTCTCCGCTGTGGAGCCAGCCCTCGGCGTCCACCGTGTCATCGGTGGCCGAGGGCATGTCGAAGTAGCCCAGCATGGTCTGGTAGCCGCGGGTGCACAGCTCGCCGGGCCCCCCGACGGGGACCGGCGCTCCGTCCGGTCCGACGATCTTGAGCTCCACGCCGGGCAGCGGCTGCCCGATGCTCTCCGCCTGGTCCTCCTCGGAGTCCGACGGCCGGGTCTGGGTGATGACCCCGTGGACCTCCGTCTGGCCGTAGACGACACTCACCTCGCAGCCGAGCGCCGCACGGGCACGACGGCACAGCAGGGGAGGCACGCCGGCGCCGCCGACCGCGATGGTCCGCAGCGAGCGGGTGTCGCGGGGATGGTCCTGGATCTCGTTGAGGACCGCGGAGATCATGGTCGGCACCATCACGGAGAGGGTGCCCTGCTCGGTCTCGACGAGATCGAGGAAGAGACCCGCATCGAAGTGCGGCATGAGCACATGCCGTGACCGCATCGCGATCGATCCGATGACCGCCATCACGGCTCCGCTCGTGTGGAACAGCGGCAGCGTGTTGATCCAGGTGTCCCCGGTGTGGAAGCCCGCACGACGGGCGAAGGCCATCGGGGCGTTGACGACCCCGCGATGGTGCAGGAGGGCCCCCTTGGCGACGCCGGTCGTCCCGGAGGTGTAGATGAGCAGATAGGGATCGCCCGGTGCGGTCGGCGACCGCGTCGTCGAGGAGAGGGCTTGGGGCTCGGCCCGGTCGCGCAGCTCGTCGACGTGCCAGGTGGTGTGGAGCTCGGGGAGATCGGCGCGGATGCTCGCGATCATGGCCCCGAGGTCGGCGCCACGGAAGGTCGGGTCGTGGAGGATGCCCGCGGCGCGGGACTGGCGCAGCAGATGCAGGAGCTCCCTCTCGCGATACTGCGGGTTGACGGTGACGACGATGATGCCGGCGAGTGCGGCGCCGAGCTGGGCGAAGACGGCCTCGGGCCGGTTGGCCCCCCACAGCGCCACTCGGTCGCCCGGGGCGAAGCGCCGGTTGAGGGCGCTCGCGGCCAGTCGCGCCTCGTCCAGCAACTCGGCATAGGTCCAGCGGTGCCGGTGGAGGGGATCGGGATGCCCGTCGACGAGCGCGATCCGTTCGCCGGCATCGTCGGCGGTCTGTTCGAGAAGCTCCGGGACGGTCGTCTCGATGAGGGGATGCGGCCCCTCGACCGCCCACTCGGAGATCGTGAAGTGTTGCCTCATGGTGCTCCTCAGCTCGGTGAGCTCCTCGCCCATCGGTATGAACTTGCTCACAAATCAATATTGACGTCATGATTAATTTTGCGCCAGAATACGTCAACGGCCGACTTCACTCCGAAGCCGCCGACAGGAAGCAGAGGTAGTGGTATGAGGTCTCGAATCTCCCGGGGAACGGTGGCGGCGGGCGCCGGACTCGTTTCGTGCGCGCTGGTGCTGTCGGCCTGCGGAAGCAGCGGATCATCGGGCGGCTCGGAGGACGACACTGTGCGCGTCGGGCTGCTGCTCTCGCTGAGCGGTCCGGCAGCGGACTTCGGCACCAGCGAACGCAATGGCGCCACGGTGGTGCTCGACAAGCTCAATGCCGACGGCGGCGTGGACGGCCGCACGATCGAGTACGTCATCGCCGACGACAAGAGCGACCCGACCGAGGCCACCAAGCAGTTCCGCAAGCTGGTCACCGAGGAGGAGGTCAGCGTCGTCATCGGTCCGACGGTGAGCGCCAGCACGCTGGCCATCGGTCCCCTGGCACAGTCCTCCGAGGTTCCGCTGCTGGCCCTGAACGGCACGATCGCCGTGACGAGCAAGGACAACGACTTCTACCCCTGGATCTTCCGCGGGGCACCGAGCGATCTGATCACCGCGGAGAAGATGTTCGATCAGGTGGTCTCGGAGGGGCACCGGCGCATCGCGATCTACGCGGAGGAGACCGGTTACGGCGATGATGTGCTGAAGTACCTCGAATCGCTGGCCGACGAGGCGAAGGAAGAGGGCGTCGAGATCGTCGTGACGACGCGCTCGGCCGCCGATGCCACCGATCTGAGCGCGCAGGCGACGAAGATCCGTCAGGCCGATCCGGATGTGGTCCTGGTGCTGGCCAATCCGCCGGCACTCGGGGCTGCCCTGGTACGCGCCATCCGCCAGGGCAGTGATGTCCCCGTCTGGGGACCGATGGGACTCGCACAGAACACCTTCCTGGAGGCCGCCGGACCGGCGGGGGAGGGACTGCACGCGATGGCGCTGGCCAACTGGGACAATCCCAGCGACTCCGAGGCGGAGCTCGCCGAGCTCCTCGAGGCGGAGGGATTCGAGCCGGCGTCCTTCGAGGTGGCGGGATCCAATGGCGCTCAGGCCATCGAGGCCGCGCTGAAGAAGATCGGCGACGGCGAGGTGACCGGCTCGTCCATGCGCGACGCCCTCGAGACGATCTGCGATGTCCCTACCTATTCCTATGGCGATGGTCTTTGCTACAGCAAGGACAACCACGACGGCTTCGGCACCGATGCCGTGCGGATGGTTGTGGTGGAGAACGGCGCCTTCGTCGACTACCGGCCGTGACGGGGCGGTGACCGAATGATGCGGACGAGGACAGGAGGGGAATGATGAGGCGAGTCGCCATCACCGGTATCGGAGTGGTCTCACCGATCGGTGCGAGCTACGAGAGCTTCACCCGAGGACTGGACGAGGGCAGGATCGGCACGGTCCGTGCCCCGTGGGCGGACCCGGTTCGTGGGCGCCACGCCTGGTACGCGCCGGTGACGGGCGACTTCGATGCCGCTGCGTGGCTGGACGAGCGCACCATCCGCGGGACCGTCGAGTTCTCGCAGTTCGCGCTGGTCGCGGCCGAGCAGGCGATCCGGATGTCCGGTCTCGAGCCCCCGCCGGACACGGCGGTCGTGATGGGCACGGCGATGGCCGGAGCGTCGGCCATCGCCGGGGCCCAGTCGCAGTTGGACGCGGCCGGCCCCGAGGCGGTGCCACGGCGACTCCCGATCCAGGTCTGGGCGAACCTCGCCGCCGGCCACATCGCCATGCGGCACGGCCTGCACGGACCCTCGATCACGATCTGCACCGCATGTGCGGCAGGTACGGACGCGATCGGCCTGGGCACCCAGTACATCCGGTCGCAGCTCGCCGATGTCGTGGTGGCCGGAGGTACGGACCATGCATTGAGCGAGGTGTTGTACCAGGCCGCGGTGAACTACGGTGCGTCGCAGGGCATCGCCGATCGGGAGCTGGCCAGCGCCCCCTTCGACATCCGTCGGTCCGGGGTGCTCGAGGGTGCCGGTGCGACAGTGCTGGTGCTGGAGGACTACGACCGTGCCCGGAAGCGTGGTGCCCGGGTCCTCGGCACGATCGAGGGCTATGCGGCGCTCGCCGAGGCGTACCACCCGTCAGCTCCTCAGCCTGACGGGGCCTGGGAGGCGGAGGTGATGAGACGCGCCCTCGCGGATGCGGGCGCCGCGCCGGCGCAGGTGTCGGGAATCGTGGCACATGCCACGAGCACTCCCAAGGGTGATGCCGCCGAGATCGCGGCGATCAACGATGTCTTCGGGGGCCGCGAGTCCCTCCACGTGACCTCCGTGAAGGGCAGTGTCGGCCATACCGCCGGTGCATCGGGGCCCATGGGGGTGGCCGCCGCCCTGCACGCCTTCGACCGAGGCCGGCTGGCGCATCTGCCCACGACGACCCAGGTGGAGCCGGATGCGCGCTTCCACGTGGTGACCGACCGTCCCGCCGAGGGTGACTTCGAGTACATCCAAGTCAACTCCTTCGGCTTCGGCGGCCAGGACAGCTCTTTGGTGCTCCGCCGGGAGGGACGATGAGCCTCGATGATGTGCGGACCGTCGCCGAGCGGCTCGTCGACGCCTCCGAGCGGGGTGATCTCGCAGCGATGGGCGCTCTGTTCGATCCTGAGGCCAGCATCTGGCATTCCGATCTGGGTGTGCTCGACCGGGAGCGATTCCTGAGGGCCGTTGAGCGGCTGCGGGATCGAGTGGGCAGCTGGCGCTACGTACAGCGCCGGCTGCACCTCGCCCCGGAGGCGTTCGTCGAGCAGCACGTGATCGGCTTCGACCGTGCCGAGGTGCCGGATGCTCTGGCCTGCGTCATCGCAGACGTGCGGGACGGACTGATCGTGCGGCTCGACGAGTACGTCAGCATCGACGGCCTTCCGTCGTGGACGCGGAGCGAATGATGGGCCGAACCGAGCACTCCGTTCCCGATCCGATCGCCGGTCTCCATCAGGCCTGGGGCTCGCCGGACTCCTGGAACCTGTTGAACGCCTGGCGTACACGGGTCGAGGAAGATGCCGACCGGCCCTTCCTCGCCGAGTCCAGTGTGGACGATTTCGTCACCTACGGGCAGGCGTGGCAGCACATCCGGGACCTCGCCGGCGTGCTGACCGCGCTGGGGGTGAGCTCCGGTGATCGCGTGGTCATCCTCGGAAAGACCAATGCCATGACCGTCTGGGCCTGGTTCGCGGTCAATCTGGTCGGAGCCACCGAGGTCACGGTGAACGCCAGCTACCGGGGCGCCCCTCTCGTCCACGCGGTCAATCTGCCGCGGGCCGAGGTGGCGATCGTGGCCCCCGAGATGCTGACGCGCTTCGTGGAGCACGAGGAGGACTTCACCGCGGTGCGACGGGTAGTCGTGCTCGGGGATGTCGACGTGCCCGAGCCGACCGAGACGCGCAGCTATCTGCGTCCCGGGGAGGTGGAGGCGGCGCAGCCGTCGACGGTCGTTCCGCACTTCACCGACCCGGCCAGCATCCTCTACACCTCCGGCACCAGCGGGCCCGCCAAGGGCGTGGTGATGCCGCACGGCCAGACCTATGTGATGGCGCGGCAGACGATCGAGCTGCTGTCGTTGACCGCGGAGGACACCTTCTACTGCTTCCACAGCCTCGCCCACGCGACCAAGTTCACCGCGGTCGCCTCCACGCTGGTGGCCGGAGGGCGGATCGTGCTCGATCCCGTCTTCGAGCCCGATGCGTGGGCGGAGCGTGTGGTGGCGACCGAGGCGACCGCGACGGTGGCGCACGGTCCGATGCTCGAGATGGTGCTCCGTGCCAGAGAGGAGAGCGGAGCATCGCCGGCGGCAGCGGCTCTAGGCCGGCTCCGTGTGGTCCTCACCGCCGGAGCGAGTGCCGACCTGGCGAAGGACGCCGAGCGACTGCTCGGGCTGCGGTGCGTCGAGGCCTTCGGCATGACCGAGGCCTATCTGATCACCCGGCCGGAGAATGAACGCGAACGCGTGCCCGCCGGTTCGTGCGGACGTCCCAACAGCGCCCTCTTCGAGGTGCGGCTGGTCGATCCCGAGACCGATGACGAGGTGGGGATCGGGGAGATCGGGGAGATCACCGTGCGCCCCCTGCATCCGGGGACCATGATGCGCGAATACATTCATATGCCCGAGCGCACCATCGAATCCTGGCGGAACCTCCGTTTCCACACCGGCGACCTGGCACGGATGGACGAGTCCGGCTGGGTCTACTTCGTCGATCGGGTCTCCGATCGGATCCGGCGCAAGGCCGAGAACATCTCCTCCTATGAGATCGAGCGGGCAGCGCTGGAATATCCCCTCGTGCAGGAGGCCGCGGCGGTGGGAGTGCCGGCCGGCCCGGGACTGGACGATGAGATCAAGCTCTGTCTGGTGACGAGCGGGCCGTTGGACTATGAGGCGATGATCGAGCACCTGGTGAGGCTCTTGCCGCACTATATGGTGCCGCGCTATATCGACGTGGTGGCCGAGCTGCCGCGCAGCGTCACGAATAAGGTCCAGAAGGCGCGCCTGCGGGTCGCCGACCTCTCGACCGCGTGGGACAGGACAGCAGTGGGTGTCTCGGTTCGAGAGATCGCCGACCGACTCGGGGTGCGCTGATGGCGATACCGGCCGACTGGGGTCCGATGAGCGAGTGGACCCTCCCGCGGGTGCTGCGTTCTGCGAGCGCACGCCATCGGGAGCGCGACTTCATCCAGGTCGAGCGGCGACCCTGGTTGAGCTACCGGCAGGTGCTCGAATCGAGTGAGCTGGCCGCCGGCCGGCTGGCCGGCCTCGGTGTCGAACGCGGCGATCGGGTGCTGATCCTGTCCCGGCTCAGCGAGGAGCTGATCTTCACCTGGTTCGGGACGAACCTGCTCGGCGCCGCCGATGTCTCGTTGAACCCGGCGCTGCGGGGTCAGGCGCTGGTGCACGCGGTGAACCTGCCGCAGTGCGCGGTGCTGGTGGTCCAGGACGAGCTCCTGGCGGAGGTCCGCCAGGTCGAGGAACAGTTCTCGCATCTCGAGCACATCGTGGTCATCGGCGGATCTGACGCCACGATCGAGCCATGGACCACGCGGCACCCGCATCGCCTCGACCTCGTCGAGCCGGTGGACGTGTCCTGGCCGGAGCCGTCGCCGTCGGAGACCGCGAGCATCATCTACACCTCCGGCACCACAGGTCCCGCCAAGGGCGTGGTCAACTCGCATGCCCAGGTGTACGTGAACGCACGGCAGTCCATCGAGGGTCTGCGGATGACCGCGGACGACACCTTCTACTGTTTCCACCCGCTGTTCCACATGGCCGCCAAGTTCTACGCCGTCCTCGCGGCGGCAGTCGTCGGTGCGCGTGTCTCGTTGGTGACGTCCTTCGACCCGGGCCGGTGGTTGGCTCAGGTACGTCAGCTGTCCGCCACCGTCTCCATGGCGCATGGGCCGATGATCGAGATGATCCATGCCGAGCGGCGACATCCCGATGATGACGACAATCCTCTGCGGGCGCTCATCGCGGCTCCGCTTCCACGAGGCATCGGGGCGGACTTCGAGCGACGGTTCGATGTCCGGGCCATCGAGACCTGGGGGATGACCGAGGTCACCTGCCCCACCTGGCAGCCCTATGACGGGCCACGCCCGATCGGATCGTCCGGAAAGGTCATCGAGGAGCTCTTCGACGTCACCCTCGTCAACGAGGCCGGAATCCCGGTGGCGCCGGGGGAGACCGGTGAGATCACGGTCCGTCCGAGGCTCCCGTGGATCATCATGCAGGGCTACTACGGGATGCCTGATGCCACGGTGGACGCGTGGCGGGACCTGCGTTTCCACACCGGCGATGCGGGCCGTTTCGATGCCGAGGGGCATCTGTACTTCGTGGATCGCGTCGCGGACCGGATCCGGCGCAAGGCCGAGAACATCTCCTCCTATGACATCGAGATCGCGGCGGCGGGTTATCCGGGTGTCGCCGAGTGCGCGGCCGTCGGGATCGATGCGGAGCAGCTCGGCGACGACGAGATCAAGTTGACGGTGGTGCCCGTCGACGGCGGGGTGATCGATCCCGCCGGGCTCTTGAGGCATCTGGTCGGGGAGCTCCCGCATCACATGGTGCCTCGCTATATCGAGGTGACGGGCGCACTGCCACGCAGCGTGACGAACAAGATCCAGAAGGCCATGTTGAGACGATCCGGCGTCGAGGGCTGCTGGGATCGCCGCGAAGCTGGGTTGTCCGTGCGCGATCTGCGCCAGTATTGACACTGACATCATTTTCAATTTAAGGTCTGTTCATGGTCGCCGATGAGACACAGATCGCACCCGTGGGGGGCGATGTCGTTCAAGCCGTGGTCGACGCCGAGGGGATCGTGACGATCACGATGCTGCGGGGCGACTCCTACAACACGATGACGGTGCCGCTGCTCGACGAGCTCCTGGAATGCGTGGAGTGGGCCGCCGATCCGGGACGCGCACAGGCGATCATCCTGACCGGCGCCGGGCGTGCGTTCTGCGCGGGAGGAGATCTCAACGAGATCGCCTCACCCCGAGAGCGCGAGATTCGGCACGAGGTGACCGAACGGCTCAACCGCCATGCCGGGGTCAGTGTCCTGTTACGAGAGTCGGCCGTACCGTCCATCGCCGCCATCAACGGGGCCTGCGCCGGTGCCGGACTCGCCGTGGCATGTGCGGCCGATGTCCGTATCGCGGTCGAGGGAGCCAAGTTCAGGACCGCCTTCCTCAGCGCCGGGCTCTCCGGAGACTTCGGCGGTTCCTGGACGCTACCGCGACTGCTCGGGGACAGC
Organism: Aeromicrobium piscarium; assembly: GCF_007421815.1. Taxonomy (GTDB): domain Bacteria; phylum Actinomycetota; class Actinomycetes; order Propionibacteriales; family Nocardioidaceae; genus Aeromicrobium; species Aeromicrobium piscarium. Next base: position 78,816 of record NZ_VLNT01000003.1, read on the forward strand.
AGGGCACGCGAGCTCTTCCTGCTCAACCCCAAGTTCGACGCCGCACGGGCATGGGAGCTGGGGCTGGTGGCCGAGGTGCTGGCACCGGAGCTGCTGCTGACACGAGCACATCAGATCGCGAGTGAGTGGGTGACGGCCGGACCGGATCTGGTGACCGCCATCAAAGCGAATCTGAACGAATCCGGGGGAGTGGACTTCTGCGAGCATCTGCCGCGGGAGTCCGAACGCCATATCGCACTGAGCTACGCATCGGCCCCGCCTGGGCCGAGAGCGGATCTGTGAACTCATAGCTGAGGAAGGTCGGACGATGACGAGAACACGCTCCGGATGGAAGGTCGGGATCGCCCTGGTGGCGGCGTCGACGATGATGGCGGCCTGCTCCTCCGGTGGAGGAGACGACGGGGCCGAGGACACGACGGTCAAGATCGGCTTGATCAACAGCCTGACCGGGCCCGCGGCGACCGTCGGCCTCCCGGCCCAGGATGCCTACGACGCCCTGATCGCCAAGGCGGAGAAGGACGGTCTGAGCGGCTTCGACATCGAGGTCATCCAGCTCGATGACCGCACCGATCCGACTGAGGCTTCTCGCGCGGTCACCGAACTGGTCAACGAGGACGTCGACGTGATCCTCGGCCCGTTGACCGGCACCGCCATCCTGGCGGCGGCACCCGTGGCGGCACGCGAGGAGAAGCCGCTGATCGTCTACGCCGGCACCCAGAGCATCACGGATCCGTCCGACTTCTTCGACTGGATCTTCCGCGCCGGACCGCCCGATGAATCGCTGTGGGCCGCCTCGATCGATCACCTCGCCGCGGACGAGGACATCGAGACGGTCGGCATCATCAGCGAGGAGACCGCCTACGGCAAGGACGCGGTCACGGGAATCGAGGAGCGGCTCACCGGGCACGGGATCGAGGTCGTCGAGTCGGTCCACGCGCCGGCAGACGCGGTCGATGTCACCGCCCAGGTCCGCAAGGTCCGATCCGCCGAACCGGATGCGGTCATCGCCGCGGTCTCGATCGGCACGCTGGCCAACTCCATCGCCAAGGCCAAGGAGGCCATGGGCTTCGACGTCCCGCTGTACGGCAACTCCTATCTGGCGACCACCACCTTCCGCGACGGGGCGGGATCGGCGGCGACCGGAGCCATCGGCCCGGCCTATATGAACCTCGACGATCCGAGCGAGAAGATCTCCTCGGGGATCGGCGCGCTGGCCGATGAGGCCGGCTTCGAGCTGACCGGCACCGGCGAGATCCTAGCTGCGAACACCTGGGCTGTGCTCGAACAGGCATTGGCCGCCGTCGACGGCGAGGTCGATGGAGCGTCGATCCGCGATGCCATCGAGTCGCTGTGCGATATCGATGCCTACACCGAGGGCCTGGGGTGCTTCACCGATGACGACCACGACGGCTGGGACGAGACCGGTCTCATCGTGGTCAGGCGCGGCGCCGACGGCACGCTCGAGACCATCGGATGATCGTGCCCGGCCGCCGAGTCCGGAAGCAGGGATCCCCGTGATCACCTTCCTCGAGTTCATCCTCACCGGTGCGATCGCCGGAACCGTCTACGGGCTGACCGCCCTGCCGATGAGCCTCGTGCACTCGACGACCCACGCGGTCGACTCGGCGGTCGGCGGCTATGTGGTCGTCGCCGGGTTCATCGCCGCGACGATCGGCGGGATCGTGGGTAGTATCGCGGCCATCATCGCGGCCACCGGGCTGTCCCTGCTCTCCTACGGCCTGTACATCCTGTTGCGGAGGCGCGGACCGGTCAATCCGATCACCTATGTGCTGCTGACCTTCGGTCTGCTCACGGTCCTGGAGTCCTTCATCCTCTGGTGGAGGGGCCCTGATGGCATCGTCCGCAGCCTGTTCTCCGGGGAGATCCAGGTCGCCGGCATGAGCGTCAGTCCGCAGGCGCTCGTCAATCTGCTGGTCGGCGCCGCGGTGGTCGGCAGTCTGCTCTTCGTCATCTACCGGACCCCCGCGGGGCTGTGGCTGCGGGCCTCGGCGAGCAACGTCAAGGGTGCCAATCTCGCCGGGCTCGCGGTCGACCGGCTGTGGGCGTCGGTCTTCATCGTGCAGGGCGCGGTGGCGGGACTGGCCGGCGTACTGCTGTTGAACACCGCGGGCATGAGCTATCAGTCGGCCGCGCATCTGACGCTAATGGCGATCGCCGCCGCGATGATCTTCGGATTCCGGGGACCGACTACCGCCTTCTGCGGCGGACTGGTGCTCGGGGTGGTCGAATCGGTCGCCATCGGCTACGTCAGCGGTGCGATCGCCACGGCGCTCCCGTTCATCATCATCCTCGCGGCACTCATGATCGGATCGAGGAATGTGGCGGTGAGAGCATGACCACACTCGTGAAGCGCCACGCCAGTGCGCTCGGCCTGGTCGCCGTCGTCGCGCTGCTGCTGATCGTCTTCTCCGACGACGGCGTGGTGCTGGGACGTCTCACCACTATCGCCGTGATCGGCCTCATCGCGCTCTCGGTCGGGATGGGCTGGGGGCAGGTCGGGATCCTCTCCCTCTGTCAGGCCCAGTTCGCGGCGGTCGGCGCCTATGTCACGGCCATCTTGAGCGTGCAGTACGACTGGCCGGTCCTGCTCACCGTCGTGCCCGCCGCGGTGTTGCCGATGCTCGTGGCGGCGGTCTTCGGTCGCTTCCTGGTGGGTCTGTCGGCCTTGACGCTGGGCATCGCGACCTTCGTCCTCGCCCGGCTCGCGCACATCGCCATCACGAACGGCGGCGAGCTCACGGGCGGGTTCCTCGGGATATCGGGGGTGCCCCGCGTGGACTTCGCCCAGAGTCAGCTCGAGTTCGCGTTCCTGTCCTGGGCCTGCGTGCTGATCGTGCTGGTCCTCTACAAGAATCTGATGGACTCCGCCTTCGGGCGGGCGCTCCGCACCATCCGTCACGATCCGCTCAGAGCCGAGGCCGATGGCATCAGGATCGAGACCCTGCAGACGAAGGCCTTCGCGTTGACCGCCGGAGTGGCCGGGACGGCGGGGTGGCTCTATGCGCAGTTCCTGTCCTATATCGGCCCGGACTCACTGGGGATCGCCCTCGGGATCTCGGTAGTGCTGATGGCGATCGTCGGCGGCGCGCAGTCGATCGTGGGCCCCTTGATCGGTGCGGCGGTCCTAATCTCGGTCGGCGACTACATCCCGGTCGAGAGCGCACGCGGGATGGTCTACGGCGGCGCGCTGATCCTCATGTTCCTCCTCGCCCCCGGTGGTCTGGCCGCCTTCGCCGGATTCGCCGGCACCGAGCTGAGACGACGGCGCCGTCACCGTGCGGACAGGTCGCCCGCGCCGGAGGGTCAGGAGGCGGTCTCATGGCACTGATAACACGGTCCGTCAGCGTACATTTCGGCGGTGTCGTGGCCCTGTCGGACGTCACGATCGGCTTCGAGTCCGGTGTCGTCTCCGGGGTCGTGGGGCCCAATGGCTCCGGCAAGACCACGCTCTTCAATGCCCTGGCCGGCTTCGTCAAGCTGGCCGACGGCACGGTCGTGATGGACGAGCAACCGCTCGACCGGCTGCGGCCCTATCAACGGCTCCAGCCCGGCATCCTGGCCCGGACCCTTCAGACACCGCGCAGCGATCCCGACATGACAGTGCGCGAGTCCATCCTGTGCGGCTTCTACGGCTCCCTGCGTGCCGGGATGCTCCGTTCGATGCTCAGGACTCCGGCCGTGCGACGCGGTGAGGCGGGCGCGAGACGCCAGGTCGACGACATCATCGGCGCGCTAGGCCTCGGCCCGTTCGCCGACATGAGGGTGGGCGGTGCACCGATCGGCATTGTTCGGCTGACCGATGTCGGTCGAGCGATGGCGGCCGATCCGAAGTATCTGCTGCTCGATGAACCCGCCGCCGGTCTGGACGAGGAGGAACGGGCCCGACTCGCCGCGAAGATCGTCGACGTCGCGCGCTCGGGGGTCGGGGTCGTGCTCATCGAGCACAACTTCCCCCTGATCCGGCTGGTCTGCGATGTGGTCACCGTCCTCAACAACGGACAGCAGATCGCTCATGGGACGCCGGGCGAGGTCAGCAGGGAGCCGCAGGTCGTGGACGCATATCTGGGAAAGGGCACGCATGAATCGACGAGTGACGACTCTTGATGTCGAGGCGCTGTCAGCGCAGTACGGTCGAATCCGCGTTGTGCGCGACTTCTCCGAGCAGCTGGTGGCCGGCGAGGTGCTGGCGGTGCTCGGACCGAACGGCGCCGGCAAGTCCAGCCTGCTCGGTGCCATCGCGGGGGTCGTCGCCGGCTCCGGGAGGGTGACCGTGAACGGGTGCGAGGTGGGCGATCTGCCGGCCTATCGCCGTGTCCGCGCCGGGCTGGCCCTGGTCCCCGAGGTGCGGGGCAATCTCTTTCCCACCCTGACGATCCGGCAGAACCTCTCGGTTCCCCGGGTCGGCGCCGACGGCAGCGGCTCACGCGAGGAGAGGATCGACCTCGTTCTCACGCTGTTTCCGCGGTTGAACCAGATGCTCGACCGGACCTGTTCGGCGCTCAGCGGAGGTGAGCAGCAGATGGTGGCGATCGGGATGGCGCTGATGGCCGATCCGGTGGCGCTGATGCTCGATGAGCCGTCCCAAGGGCTCGCGCCCGCGGTGCTCCTGGACGTCTCCGCCGCGGTGCGCCGGCTGGCCGAGACCGGGCTCTCCATCATGGTCACCGAGCAGAACCATGCCTTCGCCGCCGACATGGCCGATCGCTACCTGGTCCTGAACGGCGGAGCGACCACCGGGCGGGGCACGGCCGCCGACCTCTCGGACCGGGAGGCCCTCGCCGCGGCCTATCTCGGCGAGGGCGCCTGAACCCGCGGAGGACGGCTCAGGCCTGGGCGAAGAGACGGTCCATCTCTGTCGTCACCGCATCCGGTGACATTCCGGCAGCCCGCAACCAGGTCTCGGTCAGGACTCTGACGACGGCACCCTGGTCCAGATCCTCACCGAAGGCGAACCACTCGAAGCACAGACGTCCGGTCATGGCCACCAGCGCACGCGCCGTGTAGAAGATGTCCAGGGACTCGCTCGCGTGTCCAGCCTCCTGCAGCCGCGACAGGGAGCGCTCCGCGCGTGCGATCGCGATATCGCGTTGGGTCCGCAACAGCTCGTGGATCTCGTCATCGATCATGGCCGTGTGCTCGAACTGGATCATCATCGCCCGCGAACGGCTGTAGGACTCCACGTACAGCCGTACACCGTCGAGGACGGCGGCGATCGGATCGCCCCGCACGAGACTCCTGGTGTTCACCATCTCGGCGGCCAGGGATTCTACGAGCGTACGGAAGATGACTTCCTTAGACTCGAAATAGGTGTAGAAGGTGCCATGGGACACCCCCGCCGCCTTGGCGATGTCCTGGACCCTCGCGGTGTGGAAGCCGAGATCAGAGAAGACCTTCTCGGCCGCCGTCAGCAGCTGCGCTCGAGTCCGTCGGCCCTTCGGGGACAGCGATTGGGTAGCGGGATCATCGGTGACGGCCGCGGTGCTGCTGCCCAGCGATTTCTTGTCCATTGGTCCGACGCTCCGCCTTCCGGGTACTTCGCCATTCGCGCTCGTCCCAGGGTAGAACACCGCGCCCGCGGGCACCCCAGTCCCGAGCAGGCCGTCCGTTCAGCCCTCATCGGGCTGGTAGCCCAGGTTCGGCGAGAGCCAGCGCTCGGCCTCGGCCATCGTCCAACCCTTGCGGGCCGCGTAGTCCTCGACCTGGTCACGGCCGATGCGTCCGAGCACGAAGTACTGAGACTGCGGATGGGAGAAATACCAGCCGCTGACGGAGGCACCCGGCCACATCGCCATGCTCTCGGTGAGCTCGATTCCCGTGGCCTTCTCCACATCGAGCAGCTCCCACAAGGTCTGCTTCTCCGTGTGCTCGGGACATGCCGGATAGCCCGGGGCGGGACGGATACCGTCGTACTGCTCCTTGATGAGCTCGGTATTGGTGAGCTTCTCATCGGGCGAATAACCCCAGAACTCGGTACGGACGCGTTCGTGCAAGCGCTCGGCGAAGGCCTCCGCAAGACGGTCGGCGAGCGACTCGAGCAGGATCGCGCTGTAATCGTCGAGCTCTGCCTTGAACTGTGCCACCTTCTCCGCGCTGCCGAGCCCCGCCGTGACCGCGAATGCGCCGATGTGATCGGCGAGATCCGAGTCCGCCGGCGCGATGAAGTCCGCGAGCGAGCGGTGCGGCACACCGGCCCGGTGCTCGGTCTGCTGGCGGAGGTGGTGAAGGGTCGCGACGACCTCGGTGCGGGACTCGTCGGCATATACCTGCGTGGAGTCATCGACGCGTGCGGCCGGGAACAGCCCGAAGACCCCATTGGCGGTCAGCCATCGCTCCTCGATCACCTGGTCGAGCATTCGCTGAGCGTCATCCCACAGCTTGCGCGCCGCCTCACCGCTGGCGGGGTTGTTGAGGATGTCGGGGAAAGATCCCTTCATCTCCCAGGCGTTGAAGAAGGGCTGCCAGTCGATGTACTCGCGCAGCTCGTCGAGGGGGTACGCCGAGAGCACGTGGATGCCCGGGACGGCGGGTGCCGGCGGGGTGTAGTCACTCCAGTCGATGGGGCTGGCATCGGCTCGGGCATCGGCCAGCGACAGCATGGGCCTGCCGTCGCGCTTGGCGGCGTGACGCTCGCGCAGGGACGCGTAGTCGGCCTCGATCTCCGCGAGCAGGGTCCCGCGTCGCTCGTCGGACAACAGGTTCGCCACGACGGGCACCGAGCGCGAGGCGTCCTTGACCCACACCACGGGGCCGTCGTACTTCTGCGAGACCTTGACGGCGGTATGAGCACGCGAGGTGGTGGCGCCGCCGATGAGCAAGGGGATGTCGAGCCCCTGGCGCTGCATCTCGCCGGCGAAGCTCTCCATCTCGTCGAGCGACGGCGTGATGAGCCCGGACAGGCCGATGATGTCGGCCCGGTGCTCCTTGGCGGCATCGAGGATCTTCTGCGCGGGCACCATCACCCCGAGGTCGATCACGTCGTAGTTGTTGCACTGCAACACGACGCCGACGATGTTCTTGCCGATATCGTGCACGTCGCCCTTGACGGTCGCCATGATCACGGTGCCGTTGCTGCGGGCCGCCTCCTCCGCGCTCTGCCCGGCCTCGATGAAGGGAATCAGATAGGCGACCGCCTTCTTCATCACGCGCGCGGACTTGACCACCTGCGGCAGGAACATCTTGCCCGACCCGAACAGATCGCCGACCACGTTCATCCCGCCCATGAGCGGGCCCTCGATGACCTCGATCGGCTGGCCGCCGCGATCGGCGATCAGCTGCCGCAGCTCCTCGGTGTCGGCCTCCACGTGGGCGTCGATGCCCTTGACGAGCGCGTGGGTGATGCGCTCGTCGACCGGAAGCTCACGCCAGGCCTCGGTGGCGGCCTCGACCTGCTCACCGGTGCCGGCGTAGTCGCCGGCGATCTCCAGCAGTCGCTCGGTGGCGTCGTCGCGCCGGTTGAGGATGACGTCCTCGATGCGCTCGCGGAGTTCTTCGTCGACCGTATCGTACGGGACGAGGGCACCGGCGTTGACGATTCCCATGTCGAGTCCGGCGGCGATCGCGTGGTACAGGAAGACCGCGTGGATCGCCTCGCGGACGGCGTTGTTGCCGCGGAACGAGAAGGAGACATTCGAGATACCGCCGGAGACCAGCGCACCGGGCAAATTCTGCTTGATCCAGCGGGTCGCCTCGATGAAGTCCATGCCGTACTCGGCATGCTCCTCGATACCGGTGGCCACCGCGAAGACATTGGGGTCGAAGATGATGTCCTCGGAGGGGAACCCGACCTCCTCGGTCAGGATGCGGTAGGCGCGGCCGCAGATCTCCTGGCGGCGCTGGAGGTTGTCGGCCTGGCCGTCCTCGTCGAAGGCCATGACCACCACAGCGGCGCCGTAACGACGGCAAAGGCGGGCCTCCCGGATGAACTTCTCCTCGCCCTCCTTCATCGAGATGGAGTTGACGATCGGCTTGCCCTGGATCGTCTTGAGCCCGGTCTCGATGACCTCCCACTTCGAGGAGTCGACCATGACGGGGACCCGGCTGATGTCCGGCTCGGAGGCGATGAGCTTGCCGAAGTGGTCCATCGCGGCGACGCCGTCGATCATGCCCTCGTCCATGTTGACGTCGATGACCTGCGCGCCGTTCTCGACCTGCTGGCGCGCGACCTCCAAGGCCGCGGGATAGTCGTCGTCCTTGATGAGGCGGCGGAATCGCGCCGACCCGGTGATATTGGTGCGCTCGCCGATGTTGACGAAGAGCGAGTCCTCGGTGACCACGAACGGTTCGAGTCCGGACAGGCGCAGCGCCTGCTGCCGGGTCGCGGGGACGCGCGGCGCGGTGTCGCTGACCTGGCGCGCGATCTCGGCGATGTGCGCCGGCGTGGTGCCGCAGCAGCCGCCGACCACGTTGACGAAGCCGCTCGCGGCGAAGTCGCGGATGACCGCGGCGGTCTGCTCGGGGAGCTCGTCGTACTCGCCGAAGGCATTCGGCAGGCCGGCGTTCGGGTAGCAGGAGACGTAGCAGTCCGCGATCCTCGACAGCTCCGCGACATAGGGACGCATCTCGTCCGCGCCGAGGGCGCAGTTGAGGCCGACGAGCAGCGGCTGCACGTGACGGACTGAGTTCCAGAAGGCCTCGACGGTCTGTCCCGACAGCGTGCGCCCTGAGGCGTCCGTGATCGTGCCGGAGATCACGACGGGCCAACGCCGGTCGTACTCGTCGAAGACCGATTCGATCGCGAAGATCGCGGCCTTGGCGTTGAGGGTGTCGAAGATCGTCTCGACGAACAGCAGATCGGCGCCGCCGTCGACGAGCCCCCGGACGGCGGTGGAGTAGGCGTCGACGAGCTCGTCGTAGCTGACATTGCGGGCGGCCGGGTCGTTGACGTCCGGAGAGATGGACGCGGTGCGCGTGGTGGGACCGAGCGCGCCGGCGACGAACCGCGGACGACCGGTGTCCTCCGCGACGGCATCGGCCGCTGCGCGGGCGAGCCGGGCGGACTCGTAATTGAGCTCATAGGCGAGCTCGGCCATGTCGTAGTCGCGCAGCGAGATCGCGTTCGCGCTGAAGGTATTGGTCTCGATGATGTCGGCGCCGGCCTCGAGGTACTCGCGGTGGATGCCGCCGATGATGTCGGGCTGCGTCAGCGTGAGCAGATCGTTGTTGCCGCCGACATCGCAGCTCCACGAGGCGAAGCGTTCTCCGCGATAGCCGGCCTCGTCGGGCCGGTCGCGTTGGATCGCGGTGCCCATGGCGCCGTCGAGGACCAGGATGCGCTCGGTCATGAGCGCTCGCAGGGTCTCGGTCGCGTCGGGGCGGTGCAACGAGGGGACGGAAATGGCAGGCACAGCGGCAGAACCTTAGGTGGAGTACGGGTACGTCCAGCCTACGGCGGGCTCGCCTCGGCCACGATGATCGTTCGTTCTCTGGACATCATACGGTGGAGTGGTGACACTTCCTGACGCAGTCCTGTGGGACATGGACGGCACGCTCATCGACACCGAGCCCTTCTGGATCGCCAGCGAGCACGAGCTGGCCGCGGAGCACGACCGGCCCTGGACGGAGGAAGACAGCCTCGCACTCGTCGGCAGCGGCCTGCTCGAGGCGGGCGCCTACATCCGCCGGCGGCTGGACTCCGCGATGACGCCCGAGCAGATCGTCGACTACATGATCGGCCGCGTCACCGCGCGCCTCGGCGAGGGACTGCCGTGGCGGCCCGGTGCTGTCGACCTGGTGCGCGGTTTCACCGACGCGGGCATACCCCAGGCCCTGGTGACGATGTCCTACGCGAGCCTCGCCGCACCCGTGATGGAGGCCCTCGGCTTCGACGTGCTCGTCAGCGGGGATGCCGTCGATCACGCCAAGCCGCATCCCGAGCCTTATCTGCTCGCGGCTCGTCGGCTCGGGGTCGAGCCGCAACGCTGCCTCGCGATCGAGGATTCCAAGACGGGCGCGACATCGGCCAACGCGGCGGGATGCGTCGTGGTGGCTGTGCCGCACGCCGTCAACGTGCCGGAGGCAACGCGCCGGACCATCCTGCGCTCACTCGACGGTCAGACGCCCGGCTCGCTCTGGGCCCTCGCGTCCACCAACTGAAGCTCGGGGAACTCCGGCGGTGTGCCGCCGAACTCCGGACACCGGGACTGATGCGCGCAGAAACGGCACAGCGGCCCGGTCGACGGCCGGAAATCCTGCCTCTCGATGGAGTCGGCGATCGCCTGCCACAGCGCGGTGAGCCGGCGCTCCGTCACCAGCAGATCCTGTTCCGTCGGTGTGTACGACAGCACGGACCGGTCGGCGAGGTAGTAGAGCTGCAGGAGCGTCGGCAGCACGCCACGTGTGCGCCAGACGACGAGGGCGTAGAACTTGAGCTGAGACATCGCCCTGTCCTCGAACATCGGCCCGGGGGAGCGCCCGGTCTTGTAGTCGACGACGCGGATCAGGCCCTCCGGAGAGATGTCGATGCGGTCGACGATGCCGTGCAGCGTGAGTCCGGAGTCGAGGGTGTGGGCGACACGCTCCTCGCGAGCCGCGGGCTCGAGCCACCGCGGGTCCTCGACACTGAAGTACGCACCGAGCAGGCCTTCGGCGGAGGTGAGCCACTCGGCCTCGGCCGCGGCATCGGCACCGCTGTCGAACAGATCGGTCAGCCGAGGATCCTCCTCGCGGATCGACTGCCACTGGTCGGGCAGGAGCTCACGGGCGCGCTCGAGCGTGCGCTCGGGCGCGGGTACGTCGAACAGCGCCTCGAGCACGGCGTGCACGAGCGTGCCCCGGGCCGCGACGGGATCGGCCGGCTCCGGGAGGCGGTCGATGGTGCGGAAGCGGTAGAGCAGCGGGCAGGTGGTGAAGTCGCCCGCGCGGCTCGGCGACAGTGATCGCTTGACGGCACGTGGGGCGGCAGGCGCCTCCACCACCCTCATCGTTCCCTCGCTTCGCTCGGTCATGCGATCCACGGTACGGCCGGCCGCCGACAGTTCCGCGATGCCGCGCGGGAGGTCTGTACCGTAGTGCCCGTGAGCGAGCGACGTCCCCGGGGTGCCTGGCGCATCGGTCGCATCGCCGGCGCGGACATTCTCATCCGTCCGTCTCTGCTCGTCATGGGTGTCCTGCTGGTCATCGTGTTCGCGCCGCAGTTCGAACGCCTCGGCGGCAATCCCTACGCGGTAGCGGGAGTCTTCGTCGCCTCGCTCTACGCATCGATCCTGCTGCACGAGATCGCCCATGTGGTCGCGGCGCGCGCTTTCGGCATGCGCGTTCCGTCGGTGACGTTGCATCTGCTCGGGGGCGAGACCCATCTGGAGGGCGAGTCCCGCTCGCCGACGCAGGAATTCGTCACGGCGATCGTCGGACCGCTCGCCTCCCTGGTCGTCGGCGTGGCCGCCTGGTGGTCCGCCCTCCAGCTTCCCGCCGGACTGATCTATGCCGTCCTGTGGTCGGTCGGCTTCATCAACATCCTCGTCGCGGGCTTCAACATGCTGCCCGGCCTCCCACTCGACGGCGGCCGGGTGTTCCGGGCCCTGATCTGGGGCGCGACCGGATCGGAGTCCCGTGGCGTGCTGGCAGCCGGATGGCTCGGACGACTCGCCGCCGTCGGACTGGTGGTCTGGGCCGTACTGACCGTGGACCGGCTCGAGCCCTTCCACCTCACCCGTGCCCTGCTGTTCGGCGTCGTGGCGATCTTCCTCTGGCAAGGGTCCTCCGGCGCGCTGGCGCACGGTCGCCGGCTCACCCGCGTCGACCGGATCGTCGCCCGGGACCTGGCGGTCGACGCCGAGCCGCCTCCGGAAGCCATCGCCCTCCCCGCGAGCCTGTCGGGACGCCGCCTTCTGATCGCCATGGTCGAGCACCCGGCCCGCGTGTACGCGCTCGTGGAGCCGGACGGTACCGTCGTCGGTCGGCTCGACGCCGCCAGCGTCGACCGTGCCTATCGAGAGGAGATGCGGTGACCGGCCCGCGACGCAGTGGTCCCTTCGGCGAAGGAGACTGGGTGCGCCTCACCGACCCCAAGGGTCGCCGCCACAACATCCAACTCGTCCCCGGACGCGAGTTCTCCACCAAGAAGGGGCAGATCCGTCACGACGACATCCTCGGGCAGCCCGAGGGCATCGTCGTCGAGACGGCGCTCGGACACCCCTACCAGGCCTTCCGGCCGCTGCTGTTCGAGTACGTCGTCTCGATGCCCCGGGGCGCGGCGATCATCTACCCCAAGGACGCCGCGCAGATCGTGGCGATGGCCGATATCTTCCCGGGCGCTCGCGTCGTCGAGGCGGGAGCCGGGTCGGGAAGCCTCACCACCTATCTGCTGCGTGCCGTGGGCGATGACGGCCGGGTCGGCTCGTACGAGCTGCGTGAGGACTTCGCGGAGACCGCCCGGCGCAATGTCGAACAGGTCATGGGAGAGGAGCCGGCCAACTGGTCGCTCACCGTTGGTGACGTCCGCGAGACGATGAGCGAGACCGAAGTCGACCGGCTGATCCTGGACATGGTCGATCCGTGGAGTTGCGTCGACCTGGCGGTCGATCGGCTCGTGCCCGGCGGGATCGTGTGCGCCTATGTGGCCACCACGACTCAGCTGTCCCGGTTCGTCGAGACGCTGCGGGCCGATGGCGGCTTCACCGAGCCGCACGCCTGGGAGACCCTCGTGCGCGACTGGCATCTGGAAGGTCTCGCCGTCCGCCCTGACCACAAGATGAACGGTCACACCGCCTTCCTGGTGACGGCGCGGCGGATGGCCCCGGGACATCGCTCGATCGGCAAGTCGCGGCGGCCGGCACCGGGAGCCTACGGCCCGGACTACCTGGGCCCCCGCCCCGCCGACCTCGACGATTGACCGACGGGTGGGGCGCGCGGTGCCGCCCAGGCGGTGGGACAGCGTCCATCTCCTCGGGCCGATGGACGCTCCTCCACCGCCCACCACCGAGAACGGACGCTAACTCACCGCCCTCGTACTGAGCAGAACCGCGACGGGTGGGCTGGAGGATCGACGAGCAGTGTGAGGAAGGAGCGGCGCGTCGAAGGGGGCGAAGGCCACCGCGATACGGGTAATGTCGGGTACACCGAACAGGAGGTGACCCCATGAACACCGAGCAGTTCAATTCCGGCGGGTCCGACGAGGTGGCCTTCTTGCGTGCCGAACTCGAGCAGCTGCGCCGACGACTCGCCTCCTCCGGGGCGACTGACCGGCGGGTCTCCGAGCTCGAGGCCAAGCTCGCCTCGTCCGACGCGCAGAACCAGCGCCTGAGCTCGACACTGCGCGAGGCACGCGATCAGATCATGTCCCTCAAGGAGGAGGTCGACCGGCTGGCTCAGCCGCCGACCGGATTCGGCACCTTCCTGCAGCACAATGACGACGAGACGGTCGATGTCTTCACCGGCGGCCGCAAACTGCGCGTCAATGTCAGCCCGGCGGTCGACCGCGATGATCTGCGCAAGGGCCAGGAGGTCATCCTCAACGAGGCCATGAACGTCGTCGCCGCGCTGGACTTCGAGTCCGTCGGCGAGGTGGTCATGCTCAAGGAGCTCCTCGAGGACGGCGACCGCGCCCTCGTCATCGGCCACGCGGATGAGGAGCGCGTCGTCCGGCTGGCCGAGAGCCTCGTGGGCACGCGGCTGCGTGCCGGTGACACCCTGCTGGTCGACAACCGGTCCAACTACGTCTTCGAGCGGATCCCCAAGAGCGAGGTCGAGGAACTCGTCCTCGAGGAGGTCCCCGATATCGACTACACGAGCATCGGCGGCCTCGCCGGCCAGATCGAGAACATCCGCGACGCCGTCGAGCTGCCGTATCTGTATCCGGAGGTCTTCGTCGAGCACGAGCTCAAGCCGCCGAAGGGTGTCCTGCTCTACGGGCCGCCGGGCTGCGGCAAGACGATGATCGCCAAGGCCGTGGCGTCGAGCCTGGCCAAGAAGGTCACCGAGAAGACGGGGGAGGAGGGTCGCTCCTACTTCCTCAACATCAAGGGACCCGAATTGCTCAACAAGTACGTGGGCGAGACCGAGCGGCACATCAGGCTGGTCTTCCAACGCGCCCGTGAGAAGGCCGGCGAGGGCACCCCGGTGATCGTGTTCTTCGACGAGATGGACTCGCTGTTCCGCACCCGTGGCTCCGGCGTATCGTCCGATGTCGAGAACACGATCGTGCCGCAGCTGCTGAGCGAGATCGACGGCGTCGAAGGGTTGGAGAACGTGCTGGTCATCGGCGCCTCGAACCGTGAGGACATGATCGACCCGGCGATCCTGCGCCCCGGACGGCTCGACGTCAAGATCAAGATCGAACGCCCCGATGCGGAGGCGGCCCGCGATATCTTCAGCAAGTACCTGACCGATCGGCTGCCGCTGCACGCCGATGACGTCGCCGAATGGGGTGGCGATCGCACGGCCTGCGTCCAGGGCATGATCCAGCGCACGGTCGAGCGCATGTACACCGAGAGCGAGGACAACCAGTTCCTCGAGGTCACCTACGCCGGCGGCGACAAGGAGATCCTGTACTTCAAGGACTTCAACTCCGGCGCGATGATCCAGAACATCGTCGACCGTGCCAAGAAGATGGCCATCAAGGACCTCCTCGAACACGATCAGCGGGGCTTGCGGGTGCAGCACCTGATGCAGGCCTGCGTCGACGAGTTCAAGGAGAACGAGGACCTCCCGAACACCACCAATCCCGACGACTGGGCCCGTATCTCGGGCAAGAAGGGGGAGCGGATCGTGTTCATCCGCACGCTCATCACCGGCAAGGGCGGCAACGAACCGGGTCGCTCGATCGACACGGTCGCCAACACGGGGCAGTACCTCTGAGTCTCCTTCTGCGCGTCACGACCTATGACGCGCCCGATGTCGCACTGATGACCGCGGAGGTCCAGGAGGAGTACCGCCGACGTTACGGGGGCCCGGACGGGGACGCCTCGCCGATCGACCCGGCCCAGTTCTTGCTGCCCCGCGGCATGTTCCTCGCGGGATACGTCGACGGTGCGGTCGCGGCGATGGGCGGCTGGCGTCGCGGTGGCCCGGCGGGGCCGAGCGATGCCGAGATCAAGCGCATGTACGTGCGTCCCGCCCTACGGGGCCGCGGATACTCCCGCGTCGTTCTCACGGAGCTGGAACGGACTGCGGCGGCCGCGGGGATCACGCGACTCGTGCTGGAGACCGGCCTCGAACAGCCCGAGGCGATCGCGCTCTACCGCTCGTGCGGCTATCAGTCGGTCGAGCCGTTCGGGTTCTATGCGGGCTACGACGACAGCGTGCACCTCGCCAAGCGTCTCGAATCGGCACAGTCGGCATCCGTCACGCCCTGAGAGCCTGCTTGCGGAGCCTCTAAGAGGTCGCGCCGGTTAGTGAGCTTGTTTCTCGGTGGTCGAGTGCGACCGAGGGACGAGGGAGCGTATCGAGACCACATCCCGGGGTGATTTCGCTCCGTGACGGCTACGCCTCTGTTGTCACGGCTCCAGCGCCGCTCGTTCCACCCCGCAAGCGGAAGGTGCCCCCAGCGGCTACTCAATCATCGAGATGCCCTGACTACTGCAGCAACCTCTAAGCTGGCGATGTGACCGTCCGACGTATCCAGGGCAGCGAGGTCGAGTACGGCATCGCTGTGCAAGGCCAGCCCCAGGCCAACCCGATGATCGCGGCGACCCACGTCGTGAACGCCTACGCGGCGGCGCACGGCCTGACCCGTCGCGCGCAGTGGGACTACGAGGAGGAGAGCCCACTGCGCGACGCCCGCGGCTTCGATCTCTCCCGGGAGGCCGCGGACCCCTCGCAGCTGACCGACGAGGATCTCGGTCTAGCCAATATCATCCTCACCAACGGTGCCCGGCTCTACGTGGACCACGCCCATCCGGAGTACTCGAGTCCCGAGGTCACCACACCCCTCGATGTCGTGCGGTGGGAGCGCGCCGGCGAACACGTCATGCGCCGCGGCGCTGAGCTGGCGGCGCAGATCTCCGGTGTCGCGCCGATCGTGCTGTACAAGAACAATATCGACAACAAGGGTGCCTCCTACGGCTCGCACGAGAACTACCTCATGCGCCGCGATGTCCCATTCGTCCAGATCATCCGGCATCTCACGCCGTTCTTCGCCTCCCGGGCGATCATCTGCGGCTCCGGCAGGGTCGGCCAGCAGCAGGACGGCTCGGTGCACGCCTTCCAGCTCAGCCAGCGAGCCGACTACCTCGAGGAGCAGGTCGGGCTGGAGACCACCTTGAAGCGCCCGATCATCAACACGCGCGACGAGCCCCACGCCGACCCCAAGAAGTACCGCCGGCTGCACGTGATCGTGGGCGACGCCAATCTGGCCGATGTCTCGATCTTCCTCAAACACGGCACCACCTCGCTCGTGCTGGCGATGATCGAGGACGAGTTCCTGATCGACGAGGAGGTCGAGCTGGCCGATCCGGTCGCCGCGGTACACGCCATCTCACATGATCCGACGCTGCGCGCCACCGTCGAGCTCGCCGACGGTCGCCGGCTGACGGCCCTGGACCTGCAGTGGTTCTACCTGGAGAAGGCTCGTGCCTATGTCGACAAACTGGGCGATGACGATCCCGAGCCCGAGCAGACCATCGCCGTGCTGGATCGCTGGGAGAGCGTCCTGACGCGGCTCGGACGAGACCCCTTCGAGTGCTCGCGCGAGATCGACTGGGTCGCCAAGCTCTCGTTGCTCGAGCAGTACCGCGAACGTGACGGCCTGGACTGGGATCACGCCAAGTTGCACCTCGTGGACCTGCAGTACCACGACATCCGCCTCGACAAGGGGCTGTTCTACCGTCTCGACCGCGCCGGACGCATCGATCGCCTCGTGGACGATGCGACGATCGAGGCGGCGGTGACGGCTCCGCCTCGCGACACGCGCGCCTACTTCCGTGGGCGTTGCCTCGAGAGATTCAGCTCGTCGGTGGCGGCGGCATCATGGGATTCGGTGATCTTCGACCTGCCCGGTCACGACTCGCTGCAACGCGTCCCGATGATGGAGCCGCTACGGGGAACAGCCGAGCACGTCGAGGCGTTGTTCGAACAGAGCCGGGATGCCGGCGAGCTGTTCAGCGCCATCACCGGAGGGTGACGGCTCGGGCCGCTGCGAGGACGCTGCGGTCTCGGGGGAGATTGGACTAAGGTGACGATATGGCCGAGCACCAGCACAAGAGCACGCGTAAGAGCGCCGAGGAGACCGACGAGGTCACCGAGTCGACCGTGAATGCCGAGCGCAAGGAGAAGCTCGACGACGATGTCGATTCCATCCTCGATGAGATCGACGACGTGCTGGAGGAGAACGCCGAGGAGTTCGTGCGCAGCTTCGTCCAGAAGGGTGGCGAATGAGCGAGCGCAGCGGCCGATTGGACGGTGCCTTCGGCGCGGTCGGTAGTTCCTCGTTCACGGAGTTCCTGACGAGCCACTCGCCGCAGCTCCTGCCCGGAGCTCAGGGAGTGTCGGCGGGTCAGCTCGAGGCCGCCCACGGCACCACCATCGTCGCGGCGACCTTCGAGGGAGGCGTCGTCATGGGCGGCGACCGGCGCGCGACCATGGGCAATGTGATCGCTCAGCGTGATATCCAGAAGGTCTTCGCCACCGACGAGTACTCGTGCGTCGGCATCGCCGGTACCGCCGGGATAGCCGTGGAGATGACCCGTCTCTTCCAAGTGGAGCTCGAACACTACGAGAAGATCGAGGGGACGACCCTCTCGACTGACGGCAAGGCGAACCGTCTCGCGGCGCTCATCCGCGGCAATCTGGGCATGGCGATGCAGGGACTAGCCGTCGTGCCACTGTTCGCCGCCTTCGATCTGGAGCGCGAGGGCGGCCGGATCTTCGCCTTCGACGTGACGGGTAACAAGAACGAGGAGCGCACCTTCCACTCGGTGGGCTCGGGCTCGACCTTCGCGCGCGGATCGCTGAAGAAGCTGTACCGGCCGGGCATGTCCGAGTCCGAGGCCGTCACGGCGGTCATCCAAGCTCTGTACGACGCCGCCGATGACGACACCGCCACCGGCGGTCCCGACCTGACGCGCCGGATCTTCCCGCTGATCTCGGTGATCACCGCCGACGGCTACCGTGCCTGGGACGAGGCGGCCACCGCACGGATCGCCGACGAGGTGATCGGCGGGCGGATGCACCGTCCCGACGGCCCCGCCGCTCCGTTGACCGAGGGAGGGGAGTCGCGATGACAGCGCCGTTCTATGTCTCGCCCGAGCAACTGATGAAGGATCGGGCGGATTTCGCCCGCAAGGGGATCGCCCGCGGGCGATCCGTGGTGGTCATCCGCTATGTCGACGGCATCGTGCTCGTCGCGGAGAACCCGTCGCGTGCGCTGCACAAGGTCAGCGAGATCTACGACCGCATCGGCTTCGCCGCGGTCGGGCGCTACAACGAGTTCGAGAACCTGCGCATCGCCGGCGTCCGCCTGGCCGATATCCGCGGTTACTCCTACGATCGCCGCGATGTCACCGGCCGCAGCCTCGCGAATGCCTATGCCCAGACACTCGGCACGATCTTCTCCTCCGGGGCGGAGAAGCCCTATGAGGTCGAGATCTTCGTCGCCGAGGTGGGCGACGACGCCACCGAGGACCAGATCTACCGACTCACCTATGACGGCTCTGTGGCCGATGTCCAGGGATTCGGCGTCATGGGCGGCCAGAGTGAGAATGTCGAGGCCTATCTGCGGGAGAACTACGCCGCCGACCAGGACCTCACGACGACCCTGCGGCTGGCGGCGACCGCCCTCGGCCAGGACGGCAACGGCGGACGGCAGATCCCGGCACAGGATCTCGAGGTCGCGGTCCTGGACCGTACCCGCACCCAGCCGCGAAAGTTCAAGCGACTCGCCGACCGCCAGGTGGCCGAAGCACTGACCTGATCGCCCACGCTCGCCGAGGCGTGGTGAGGTCGCATGCTTGCGTTACCCGCCTCGGGCTCCGCCCTCCATCAGTCGGTCGCTGAGCGGCCTCCTTGGCGGGCGGGTGTCTCGTTCGCCAGTGAAGGCGCTCTGCGCCTGAGCGTGAGGGGTCCGAGGAACGAGGACCCCGAGGCGTGGTGAGCTCGCGGGCTTGCGTTACCCGCCTCGGGCTCCGCCTTCCGTCGCGGCTACGGCCCTTCAGCGATGGCTCCATTAGTCGGTCGCTGAGCGACCTCCTTGGCGGCTACTGCTCAATTTGCCACAGCGTGCTGTCGTCCTCGACGCGGGTGCCCGGACCAGAACGGACGAGTTGACGCTTCTTTCCGTGGGTCCAGCCGTGGATGCGCTTCTCGCGGGCGTAGGCGTCGGTGATGCGCTCGTACTCCTCGTAATAGACGAGTCGTACCGGTTGGCGGCGCCGCGTATAGGCGGCACCCTCACCGGATTGGTGCTGTCTTAGGCGCGCGCGGACATCCCAAGTGGAGCCGGTATAGAAGGTGCCGTCCGCGCAGGTGAGAACGTAGGTGAAAGGCATTTCCCCATCGTCGCGGATTCAGGTGACACGCCGCGGGGTCTTTCCACAGGCGGACGATTCCCCGCTCGCCAGCGAAGGCGCTTAGCGCCTGAGCGTGAGGGGTCCGAGGGACGAGGACCCCGAGGCGTGGTGAGGTCGCGGGCTTGCGTTACCCGCCTCGGGCTCCGCCTTCCGTCGCGGCCGCGCCCCTTCTGCGATGGCTCCATTAGTCGGTCGCTGAGCGACCTCCTTGGCGGACCAGGCTTGGTGAGTGGCGGGCGGGGTGCCGGCTGGTCACTATGATGCCCATGTGATCTGGCGGTCGGTGGCATGTCTCGTGCTCTCGGCCCTCGTCGGCTGGCTCGTGGCGGGCCAGGTCTCCTCGGTGCTGGATCTGCGGGTCGAGGACGGCTCGGCGATCCGAGAGGATCCCTCGGTCGCGGAGGCCGTCGATCCCGTCGAGGCACCCGCGATCGTCTCCATCTCGATCGATGACGATCCCGCCGTCGTCGAGGCCGCTGAGGTGCTCGGGGACGCGTTGCGCTCGCGTCAGCGCCCGGCCCCGCGCTGGGTGTCGATCGCCGACGAGCCGATGCTGACGGTCGAGGTCGACGCGGACACCGAGGGAGACGGCGAGGAGAGCTCGCGGCTCGTTCCCGTCGACGGAGGACGCTGGATCCTGCGTGCGTCGTCGGCGCGTGGTGCCGCGCAGGGACTGGTGGCCCTCGCCGACCGAATCCGGTCCGGGCGCGAGCCCTGGGTCACTGAGGCGATCGCACCGGACCTACCGACCCGCATGGTCGACTTCGGTGCCGTGGGTGTCCGGGCCCGCGAGTCGCAATGGCGCGGCGGCGACGACTACGGCCATGCGAGTCGTGCCTTCGAGGACGTCATCCTCGCGGAGGCTCCGTACATCGACACCGAGGCGCTGGAACGCCATCGCCCGGCCTTCGAGCGCTTCGTGCGCCAGTCGGTGGCGAACGGCTACAACGCGATGGCGGTTCCGGGGTTCTTGGAGTACGTGCGCTTCGACGACATCGCGGACGCCTCGGACCGCACGCATCGGGCTCGGGCGATGGCGATGCGCGAGGCCTTCGGCCCCTGGTGGGAGTACGCGAGCGACCGCGGCCTGGACGTCTACCTGCGCACCGACATGCTCGCGCTCAATGATCCTCTGGAACGCTACCTGCGGGGGCGCTTCGGCGGACTCGAGACGAGTCTGCCGGCCTTCTGGGACACCTATGGGACGGCCTTCGAGGAGGTCTATGCCGCGATGCCTCAGCTGGCCGGCACCGTCGTGCGGATCGGCGAGGCCGGTGACGTCTACGACGTCGCGGGGCGCGACGAGCGCTCGGCGCTGGCGGTCACGTCGGTGGCGCAGACCCGCGCGATGTTGTCAGGGCTGCTCGACGCCCATGAGCGGGCTGGACGTGAGCTGGTGTTCCGGACCTGGAGCGTCGGGGTGGGTGAGGTGGGCGCGCTGCACACCGATCCGGAGCTCTACCGGAGGGTGTTCGAGGGCATCGACAGCGATCGCCTGATCGTCTCGACGAAGTACAGCGACGGCGACTTCTACAGTCACCTTCCGCTCAACGCCACGCTGGGGGAGACCGGTCAACGCCGCATCGTCGAGTTCCAGAGCCGCCGGGAGTACGAGGGCATGGGTGTGCTCGCCAATGACCTCACTGCCCTCCACGGCGCCGCGCTGAAGGAGGCCGTCGCGGCCAATGACGGGATCGAGGGGGTCTGGACCTGGACCCAGGACGGTGGGCCGTGGCGCGCCGGGCCCATGGCCCTGTACCTTGAGCGCGGCTGGTGGCCGCTGTACGACCTCAACACCTATGGCATCGGTCGCTGGGCGCGTGATCTGGACGCCGAGCCCGGCGATATCAGCGGCGACTGGATCCGCTCCGCCGTCTCCCGGATCCCCTCGACCCAGGAGGCCGTCGCCGGCGCCCTGGGCGTGTCACGGAGCGCGATCCTCGATGGCCTGTACATCGGGGCCTTCGCCGAGAAGCAGGTCTACGCCCTCGGTCTGCTTCCACCGCCGATGATGTGGATCTTCGAGTGGGACGTCCTCGCCGGCGACACCGCCACCTGGTCGGTGATCGGCACGGTGGTCGGCGACGAGGTGGGCGAGTCCGTGCAGGAGGGCCGCGACGCGGTCGCGACCGCGCGCACGATGCTCCGCCAGGTGCGCGGCACCCCGGCGAGCAGCTGGAACGACCAGACGAGCCAGGCGAATGCGACCGAGACCCTCGAATACGAGGTCTCGTTGCTGGAGATGCTCAGCTGGTTCCGCTCGACTGCTCTGCACCACGCAGCCTGGGTGCGCACCGGTGACGAGGCCCATGCCGTCGCGGCGGACCGAGCTCGCGAGCGGTACCGCGAGGCCCGTGACGCGCATGCGGAGACCTACGGCGATCGGGTCGACCTCCCCGCCTACAACACCGTCGCCGCCGATGCGGCGATGAACCGGCAGGAACGCGATCAGCTCATCGCGACCGCAGCATCGGTGTTGCTGGGCTTGGTGGTCGGGTGGCTGTTGCTCGGTGCGGTCGCTGCGCTCACCGGTCTGCGAGCCGGGGTGTTCGCGCTCGCTCGATGGCACTGGAGCGGCCTCGTCCGGCCGTGGGCCGTACGCCCGGACCGATCGGCGCTGGCGCTCGGGGTCCTGCCGGGTCTCGTAGTGATCGCGACGGAGGCGATGTGGGGGTGGGGCCGGGCACCCGTGCACGGGGCGACGGTCGCGGCCTGCTGGGGGATCGGGCTCATGATGCTGTGCCTCGTCACCTCGCGACGCTCGCGGCGGCGTTGGGCGGCGGCCCTCGGCGGAGTCTCGCTCGTGCACAGCGCCCTCGTGCTGTACGCGCTCAGTGGGCACGGTCCCTCCGGCTACTGGGCCGCCGCGTGGACCGATGAGGGTGCCCGGACGGCGTACCTGATCGCGACGACCGTGCTCGCCGGATGGGGGTCGGCCGCCGTCGCGATGGCGGCACGACGGCGAGGGGCTGTGCTGCTCAGCCTCGGCACGGTACTGCTCGGGCTCGGCGGCGCCCTGGCCGTGGCGGGCCTGGATACGGTGCTGCGCACGTGGAGCGATGAGCTCGGCATCCTGCCTTGGACTCTCGCCCGCACGTTGGGGATCTCGACCCATCTGGGTATCCCGGCCTGGGTCGTGTGGGTGCCCCTCGCCGTCGGCGGACTGGTCGTCATCGCGGGTCTCGCCCGCCTCCGTTCCCCTCGGCGCTCGTCGACCGGCGCATCGATCGGCTCCTGACCCGCGGCGGTGGATTATCCCGCACAGCAACGGGCGAAGTGCGGGATGGCTCACCGCCCAGGTCTGACGTGCGTGATGACGCACCGCCCGCAGCAGTTCGCCTCCCGGCCGGCCTGGGAGACGCGCACTAGGGTGAGTCCATGGAGCGGCGAATCTTCGGTATCGAGAACGAGTACGGCGTGACGTGCTCGTTCCACGGCCAGCGTCGGCTGTCGCCTGACGAGGTCGCGCGGTATCTGTTCCGGCGCGTGGTCTCCTGGGGGCGCAGCAGCAATGTCTTCCTGCGCAATGGGGCTCGGCTGTACCTGGATGTCGGCTCCCACCCGGAGTACGCGACGCCCGAGTGCGATGACGTCACAGAGCTGGTCACGCACGACCGCGCCGGCGAGCGCATCCTCGAGGGGCTCATGCTCGACGCGCAGGAACGTCTCCGCGAGGACGGCGTCGAGGGCGACATCTACCTGTTCAAGAACAACACCGACTCGGCGGGCAACTCCTACGGATGCCACGAGAACTACCTCGTGGGTCGCGGAGGAGAGTTCACCCGGCTGGCCGATGTCCTCATCCCTTTCCTCGTCTCGCGTCAGATCATCTGCGGCGCCGGCAAAGTCCAGCAGACGCCCCGCGGCACGGTCTACTCGGTCAGTCAGCGGGCCGAGCACATCTGGGAAGGCGTCTCCAGCGCCACCACGCGGTCGCGTCCGATCATCAACACGCGCGACGAGCCGCACGCGGATGCGGAGCGCTTCCGCCGCCTGCACGTGATCGTCGGGGACTCCAATATGAGCGAGACCACCACACTGCTCAAGGTGGGCACGACCGATCTGGTCCTGCGGATGATCGAGGCCGGAGTCGTCATGCGCGACCTCACCTTGGAGAACCCGATCCGGGCCATCCGCGAGATCTCGCACGACATGACCGGTCGCCGCACGGTCCAACTGGCCAACGGCCGGGAGCTGTCGGCCCTCGAACTGCAGAACGAGTACTTCTCCAAGGCGGCCGACTTCATCGATCGCGAGGGCATGCGCACCCCCACCACGGACCGGATTCTCGACCTGTGGGAGCGCACCCTGAAGGCGGTCGAGTCAGGCGATCTGTCGCTGGTCGACCGCGAGATCGACTGGGTCATCAAGTACCGGTTGCTGGAGCGCTACCGCGAGCAGCGGGGGCTGGCGTGGAGCGATCCGCGGGTCGCCCAGCTCGACCTCGCCTACCACGACATCCGCCGTGATCGGGGCGTCTTCTCGCTGCTGGAACGACGTGGAGCCGTCGCACGCGTCACCGACGATCTGTCGGTCTTCCGTGCCAAGAGCATCCCTCCGCAGACCACTCGAGCACGCCTGCGTGGCGAGTTCATCACGCGGGCGCAGGAACGCCGCCGGGACTTCACCGTCGACTGGGTGCATCTGAAGCTCAACGATCAGGCGCAGCGCACGGTGCTCTGCAAGGACCCGTTCCGTGCCACGGACGATCGCGTGCAGCGGCTCATCGACAGCATGTGAACCCGATCAGGTGCCGCCTGCCGGTTGGGCGGCGCGGGCTAGGGTAGTGCTCGGCCCGCAGCTACCCCGATGCGAAGGATCCCCACGTGCGCAAGTCTCTCGGTGTTCTGACGACGCTGATCGCTCTGCTGGCTGTCTCGGCGTGCGGGGGAGGATCCGGTTCCTCCCTGGACGATGTCGAGGTGTCCGGTGACGACACTCCGTCGCTCGAGGTTCCCGAGGACTTCTCGGTGGCCGAAACCACGAGCGAGGTCGTCGACGCGGGAGACGGCGAGGACATCGCCGAGGGTGACACCGTCAAGGTCAACTACATCGCGGTCAACGGCCGCACCGGCTCGGAGTTCGACAACTCCTTCGCCAACGAACGTCCGATGGTGCTGACCCTCAACGAGACCGCGCTGCCCGGCTTCACCAAGGGCCTGGAGGACCAGAAGGTCGGCTCCCGCGTCCTCATCGCCGTCACCGGGGAGGACGGCGCCTCGTTGCTGCAGGACCCCACCAATATCGGACTGGAGGAGACCGACACGATGGTCTTCCTCTTCGATGTCCTCAGCAAGGTGCCCGAGTCGGCCGAGGGAGCGGAGCAGGAGCTCGCGCCTCAGAGCCCGACGGTGGAGTACGACGATGACGACCATCCCTCCGGCGTCGCGCAAGGCGAAGGCCCGCAGGCCTTCGACGGCAAGGCTGTCTCCGAGGTGCTCATCGAGGGCGAGGGAGATGAGGTCGCCTCGGGCCAGACCGTCGTGGTCCACTATGTCGGCTCGAAGTACCCCAGCGGCGAGGTCTTCGACGGTTCCTGGGAGCGCGGTGCGCCGAGCACCTTCCCGATCGGGCAGGGTCAGGTCATCCCCTGCTGGGACGAGACCCTCGTCGGTGCCAAGGTCGGCAGCCGCCTGCTGTTGGAGTGCCCGGTCGACACCGCCTACGGCGAGGACGCCGCCGCGCAGGGTCGTCCCGACGGCGATCTGGCCTTCGTGGTCGACGTCCTCGACGCCTTCTGACATCCTCGGGCACATGGCGCAGCGGAAGACCGAGAGGCTCATGAACCTCTTCTTCCTGCTGCTCGCGTCCAACCAGTACCTCACCAAGGATCAGATCCGGGGCGCCATCTCGGAGTATCGCGAGGCGAGCCCCAGCGCGTTCGAGCGCAAGTTCGAGCGCGACAAGGAGGAGCTGCGCGAACTCGGCATCGTCATCGAGACGGGCAACCGGGACGCCTATTTCGACGATGAGCCCGGATACCGGATCCGTCGCGACGACGCCGAGCTGCCCGATATCTCCTTCACCCGCGAGGAGGCTGCCGTCGTCGGTCTCGCCGCGCAGGTGTGGGACCGTGCGAGCCTCGCGAGCGAGTCGGCGACCGCGATCACCAAGCTTCGCTCGATCGGCGTCGACGTGGCCACCGATCAGCTGCGGATGGTCGAGCCGCGGTTGTCCACACACGAGCCGGCCTTCGACGCCGTGCTCGAGGCAGCGACCCGGCGTCAGCCGATCGCCTTCGAGTACCGCAAGCCGGACGGCCAGCAGGCGCGGCGCGAGGTCGAGCCCTGGGGCATGATCTCGGTGCGTGACCGCTGGTACGTCCTCGGCTTCGATCGCGACCGCGACGCGCCCCGCGTCTTCCGGCTCTCACGGATCCACGGCGAGGTCGAGACGCTGGAGGAGCCCGGTGCGGTCGAGGTGCCCGCGGGGATCGACCTGCGCGAGCTCGCAGGCGCCCTACTGCCCCCGGAGCCCACGGAGGCGGCGGTGCTCCGGATCCGCCGCGGGCGCGCCAACAGCCTGCGCCGTGAAGCCCGGGAGATCACCGGCGTCGACGACGAGTGGGACGTCCTCCGCGTGCCCTATGCGTCCACCCGGGTGCTCGCGAGCGAGGTCGCCTCGTTCGGGCCCGATGTCGTCGTCCTCGAACCCGCCGAGCTGCGCGATGCCGTCATCGGCCTGTTCCGAGCGGCGGTGAGCGGCGCATGACCACCTCGGTCCAGCGTGTGCAGCGCATGCTCGCGATGGTGCCCTATCTGCAGAGCAATGCGGGCATTCCCGTCACCGAGGTGGCGGACGCCTTCGGTGTGAGCGTCGCCCAGGTGACCAAGGATCTGTCCCTGCTCATGATGACCGGAGTGGGGGAGTACCACGGCGATCTGATCGACATCGACGTCGGCGCCTTGGAGGAGGACGGGGTCGTGTTCCTGCGCGATGCCGACTTCATGACCCGTCCGCTCGCCTTCAGCGCCCGCGAGGCGTCCGCGCTGATCGTCGCGCTACGTACGCTGCGAGACACCGCGACCGGAGATCAGCTGCCGGCCGTCGACGGGGCCCTCGCCAAGCTGGAGGGCGAGGTGGGGGCGCTCGCGCCCGTGGACGTACGCCTGCCGCCCGTCGATTCCCGGATCAAGGACACCGTCCTGTCCGCGCACGCGCACGGACATCGTCTGCACATCGTGTACGCGACCGAATCGCGGGATCGGACGACCTCGCGCGATGTCGATCCGCACAAGGTGTTCACGACGCGCGGTCAGCTCTATGTCAGCGGGTGGTGTCATCTGGCCGAGGACACCCGGACCTTCCGGCTCGACCGCATCACCGAGGCGACCGAGCTCGATACCCCGGTCGCGATCCGTCCGAGCGAGGCCTCCGCCACGGTCGAGGCCGTGTTCGTGCCCGGTCCGGAGACACCCCATGCCGTGTTGGAGCTCTCGCCGGAGGCACGCTGGCTCATCGACGAGTACGGTGCCGAGGTGATCGAGGAGAGGCCCGACGGGAGCGCTCGGATACGGCTGTACGGGACCGATCTGGCCTGGCTGCGTCGCCTGGTGCTGCGGCATGCGACCACGGTGCGCGTGATCGAGCCGACGTCGCTGCGCGAAGACGTGTCCGCCCAGGCTCGCGCCGCGCTCGACGCGTACACTGGGATAGTCATCGACTGAGGAGCATCATGTTCAGGCAAATCGGACCTACCGAGATCCTGGTGATCTTGGGCATCGTGGTTCTGCTGTTCGGCGGGCGCAAGCTGCCCGAACTGGCCCGGGGCTCCGGACGGGCGCTGCGGATCTTCAAGTCCGAGGTGAAGGCAGGCCAGGACGAGGACGAGAATCGTCTCGAATCCTCGGCGCGCGAGGAGCAGCCGCCGGTCGCGGAGCAGCGTCCGCAGACCGTCGATCCGGCCGAGGTGACGCGCGACCGCACTGACCCGAACTGACGGTGCTCGGACGCCGCGACCGCCCGTCGAGGAAACCTCGTGCGGCGGCGAGTTCAGGCGGCCAGATGCCGCTCATGGAGCATCTGCGCGAGCTCCGCAGCCGACTCACCCGAGCACTGCTGTGCATCCTTCTCGGGGTGATCGTCGCCTGGTTGCTCTATACCCCCATCCTCGACATCCTCACCCAGCCGATCGAGCGCGCGCGGCCGGCGCTGGAGGAGCAGGGCATCTCGACGATCCTCAATATGGGCGGCGTGGGCGGAGCGTTCCAGTTCCAGCTCAAGACCTCGTTGATCGTCGGTCTGATCATCTCCAGCCCGTTGTGGATGTGGCAGATCTGGGGCTTCGTCTTGCCTGCGCTGCACCGCCACGAGAAGATCTGGGCGGTCGTCCTGACGGGCCTCGGTGCCCCGCTGTTCATCGGCGGCGCGGCGGCGGCCTATTGGGTGCTGCCCACGGCCGTGGAGCTGTTGATCGGCTTCGTGCCGCAGGGCTGGGAGAACATCATCTCCGGCAGCGAGTATCTGAGCTTCATCCTGCGGATCATGCTCGTCTTCGGTGTGGCGGCGCAGATCCCGCTGATCGTGGTGCTGCTCAACCGGATCGGAGCGGTCTCAGCGCGGCAGCTGGCCCGAGCGCGGCCGTGGACGATCGTCGGCATCTTCATCTTCTCGGCCGTCGCGACGCCGACGGTCGATCCGCTCACGATGCTCTTCCTCGCGGTGCCGATGACCGTGCTCTACCTGATCTCGGAAACCATCGCGTGGGTCACGGACCGGCGGCGCGCGCGGCGTCGCACCGATGAGGCCGATGACGATCAGGCCTCGGCGATCGAGGACGCGTCCGATATCGACCAGCCCGACCCGCTCGATTCTTAAAGCCTGCTGGCGGAGCCTCCTCGTCCGGATCGGCTCTCCCCGTAGGCTGGAGTCATGACGTCGTCCCCGGCCGAGCGATTCGCCCAGGCGAGGGCGGATCGCCGCTATCCCGAACTGGCCCGTTTCCGCGATCTCTACAGCTTCGGGCTCGACGATTTCCAGGTCTCCGCGTGCCAGCAGGTCGAGGACGGGCACGGCGTGCTCGTGGCCGCGCCGACCGGATCGGGCAAGACCATCGTCGGCGAGTTCGCTGTGCATCTGGCCCTGGCCACCGGCCGCAAGTGCTTCTACACCACGCCGATCAAGGCGCTGTCGAATCAGAAGTTCCACGACCTGCAGGACCGTTACGGTGCTGACAGCGTGGGGCTGCTGACCGGCGACAACACCGTCAACGGTGAGGCTCCGATCGTCGTGATGACCACCGAGGTCCTGCGAAATATGATCTACGCCGGCTCGCGCACGCTCGACGGCCTGGGCTTCGTGGTCATGGACGAGGTCCACTACCTGGCGGATCGCTTCCGCGGTGCCGTCTGGGAAGAAGTCATCATCGGCCTCGCCGACTCGGTCGCGGTGATCTCCCTGTCGGCGACGGTCTCGAATGCCGAGGAGTTCGGCGCCTGGCTGACCGAGGTCCGTGGAGATACGGTCACGATCGTCGAGGAGCGGCGTCCCGTACCGCTCTACCAGCACGTCATGGCGGGCCGCCGCCTCCATCCGCTCTTCGAGGAGGACGGCCAGAAGGTCAACCACGTCCTCGAGCGGATGGCGCGTGAGGACTGGCAACTGTCTCGGGCGCGCAAGGGCGGGCGGCCCGGCAAGGGTCAGCGTCGCCCCCGTACCCGCTATCGCACACCCGACCGCGTCGACATCGTGGAGAAGCTCGACGCCGAGGGGCTGCTGCCGGCCATCTGCTTCATCTTCAGCCGCGCCGGGTGCGCGGCGGCGGTGGAGCAGTGTCTCCATGCCCGGCTGATCCTCACCACCGACGAGGAGCGCTCGGAGATCTATCGCACGGTGGACGCGGCCATCACGCATCTGCCCGATGAGGATCTGCAGGTACTCGGCGTCCATGACTTCCGTGAGGCGCTCGGGAGAGGCATCGCCGCGCACCACGCCGGGATGCTCCCGACCTTCAAGGAGATCGTCGAGGACCTCTTCAGCAGGGGCCTCATCCGGATCGTGTTCGCCACGGAGACCCTCGCTCTCGGCATCAACATGCCCGCGCGATCGGTCGTCATCGAGCGGCTCAGCAAGTGGAACGGCGAGACGCATGTCGATCTGACGCCGGGGGAGTACACCCAGCTGACGGGACGCGCGGGACGCCGGGGCATCGACATCGAGGGGCACGGCGTGGTGCTGTGGCAGCCAGGCTTCGATCCGCGGCATGTCGCGGGCCTCGCCTCGACGCGCACCTATCCGCTCGTGTCGTCCTTCCATCCCTCGTACAACATGGCGGTGAACCTGGTGCACCAGGTCGGGCGGGAGCATGCCCGCTCGCTGCTGGAGCAGTCCTTCGCACAGTTCCAGGCCGACCGCGCCGTCGTCGGACTGAGCAAGCAGGTGCAGAAGGCCGACGAGGCCATCGAGGGCTATCGCGAGGCGGCCGCCTGCGATCGCGGCGACTTCGGCGAGTACATGGAGCTGCGCCGCCAGCTCAAGGAGGTCGAGCAGCACGGCTCCAAGGCGCGCAAGGCGCAGCGACGTGCCGAGGTGGTCGCTTCGCTCCGCCAGCTCAAGACCGGCGACATCATCGATGTCCCGGCGGGACGCTGGGCCGGGGTGGCGGTGGTGCTCGATCCGGGCACCGGAGGAGGCGAGGACGGCCCGCGCCCGTATGTGCTGACGGCCGACCGGCATGCGCGACGCCTGGCGCTCGTCGACTTCCCGACGCCGGTTCAGGCGCGGGGAACCATGCGCGTGCCGAAGTCCTTCAACGCGCGGCAGGCGCAGTCGCGACGTGATCTGGCCTCGACGCTCCGGCAACGGGCCGAGAAGACCGAGCATCTGCGCTCGGCATCCCCGACTCGCGGAGGGGCCCCGGGCGAGGATCCGCGGATCCCCGAGCTGCGCGCGAAGCTGCGCGCTCACCCCTGCCACGACTGCCCGGATCGCGAGTCCCACGCACGCTGGGCCGAGCGCTATCTCAAGCTCGAACGGGACACCGCCTCCCAACGCCGCCGCGTCGAGCGGCAGACCAATTCGGTGGCCCGCCAGTTCGACCGCGTCTGCGAGGTCCTCGACGATCTCGGGTATCTCGCCGGCGACGAGGTCACCCCCGCCGGCCAGCGGCTGCAGCGCATCTACAGCGATGTGGACCTCGTCGTCGCTGAGGGGATCCGGTCGGGTGCCTTCGACGGCCTGGACAGCGGCGAGCTGGCGGCGGTCGTCAGCACCCTGACTTTCGAGTCGCGTATCGACGATGCTCCCGCGCCTGTGCTGCCCACCGGCGCGACCGTGGACGCGGTGCAGCGGCTGCAGGCGCTGACCGACGAGCTGATGCAGGTCGAACGCGAGCACCGAGTGCAGTTCCTGCGCCCGCTCGACGCGGGCTTCGCGCAGGCGGTGTGGTCGTGGTCGAAGGGCTCCTCGCTGGACCTGGTCCTGCGCGACACGCAGATGGCGGCGGGGGACTTCGTCCGCGCGATGAAGCAGCTCCTCGATCTGATGGGCCAGGTCGCCGATGCGGCCGGCCCGGGAACCCTGCGCGAGACGGCCCGAGACGCCTTGGCCGACCTACGTCGCGGAGTCGTCGCCTACAGCAGCCTGATGACCTGAGCCGATGGTCTCGCGGACCCGACCCTCGGTGGTCGAGCAGTGGAGGTCGCTCCACGACCGGACCACGTCGCGGAGGGTGATTTCGCTACGCGACCACCGGACCCGACCCTCGGCGGTCGAGTAGTGGAGGTCGCTCCGCGACCGAAGCGTATCGAGACCACGTTACGGAAGGTGATTTCGATACGCGACCAGCTCGCGAAACTCGCGGTCACTACTCAACCACCGGACCCTGCCCCTCGGTGGTCGAGGAGCCACAGGTCGCTTCCGTCGCGGCGATGCCCTTACTGCGATGGCTCCGCGCGATCGTGGCGTGGCGAGACCACGGCGCGGAGGGCAGCGACGGCTCGGTCGGCGGAGCCGCCGAGGCCCCAGGTCTGGGCGAATGTGGTGAACTCGGCGGCCTGCTCCTCGCTGAACACCGGCAGCGCCGCTGGGGGAGCGAGGGCGAGATCATCGCGCACGCGTACGACGCGCACGGCGCTGGCGATGTAGTCGGACGACTCCAGCAGCGATCGCCGCGGGCGAGGCTTGATGGAGCTGGTCTCGTCGGCGGCCGCGGCGGCGATCGTCTCGAGGTCGCCGAACTCGCCCAAGAGCACGGCGGCCGTCTTGTCGCCGATGCCCGCCACACCGGGCAGGCCGTCGGAGGCGTCACCGCGCATCACCGCGAAGTCCACGTACTGGTGCGGCTCGATCCCGTACTTGTCGCGAACCCACGCGGCATCCACCACATCGTGCTTGCCGACGCCCCGCGCCGTATAGAGCACCCGAACGCCGCGCGAGTCGTCGACGACCTGGAACAGGTCGCGATCCCCGGTGACGACCTCGACCGGGCCGTCCCACCGATGGACCAGCGTGCCGATGACATCGTCGGCCTCGGCCTCGGCGGCGCCCACCACGGGTATGCCGAGCAACCCGAGAGCCTCGGCGATGAGCGGAACCTGGGGTGAGAGCGCATCGGGCGTCTCCTCCTCGACGTCGACGCCGCTCGTCTCCTCCTCGACCCGGTGCGCCTTGTACGAGGGCAGGAGATCGACCCGCCACTGCGGACGCCAGTCGTCGTCCCAGCACGCGACGATCGCCTCGGGCTCGTACTGCGTCGCGAGGGTGGCGACGAAATCGAGAAGGCCCCGGACGGCGTTGACCGGGGTACCGTCCGGGGCCTTCAGCGAGTCCGGTATGCCGTAGAAGGCACGGAAGTACAGACTCGCGGTGTCCAACAGGATCAATCGACCGGTCATGCTGGTCGATCTTAGTGGTCCGTCAGCGGACGGCGAGACCTCCCTTGTAGTCGAAGTCCGGCGTGGTGAGCTGCTGGGAGTACGGCGCCCGGCTCATGTCCGGATACAGCGGCTGACCGAGTCCGAGCTGTGCGACTCCCCAGGCGGCCGCGTCGCCGAGCTCGTGAAGGGCATTGGTGTTGATCGCCGTCATGTCATCGCACAGCTGGTGGTAGCAGGAATCGTAGATCTCACCGGCCGTTCCGCCGTAGATCTGCGCCTCCTGCTCGGTCTTCATGCCGTCGGCGCCGCTGAAGACACCGCCCGCCGGGATGCCCGCTGCGATGAACGGTCCGTAGTCGGAGCGGCCGTCGAACTCCGTGGGCTCCCACGCCAGGCCCTGCCGCTCGAAGAAGCCGGCGAAGATGTCGCGGATCTCGCCTGATCCGGGAGGACCCGCGGGGCCTCCCGCTGAGCCGTCGCCGTCGTAGAGGAAGCGCACGTAGTTCTCAGATCCGATCATGTCGAAGTTGAGATTGGCGTAGATGGAGCCGAGCTCATCGGGCGACAGGCTGGCCACATAATGTTCCGAGCCCAGCAATCCGAGCTCCTCGGCACCCCACCACGCGAAGCGCACGGGCCGCTCGAGCCGGTCGGCGACGCCCGTGCGGCTGAGCTGCAGGGCGATCTCCAGGATGCCGGCGCTGCCGGAGCCGTTGTCGTTGATGCCGGGCCCCTCGGTCACGCTATCGAGGTGGGCACCGACCACGATCGCCTCGTCCTCGCGGACCTGCGGCGGCTTCTTCGGGCCCTTGCCCTTGCCGGGGCCCTTCGCGTGCTGGTGGCGCGCGGGGAGCTCGGCGATGAGATTGAAGGTCTCGCGATCGGGATCGGACTCGACCTCGGTCGTGACGGTCACGGTGACCGCGCCCTCGGCCAGAGCGACACCGTCGTCATAGGAGATGCCGACGACGGGCACGTCCTGGGGCGCGCCGAGGGTCCCGGTCGCGATATCCGTGCGACCGGGGTTGCCCTCGTTCATGACGATGACGGCGTCGTATCCGGCGGCGACGGCGTTCTCGACCTTCACGGCGAAATCACAGGTGCCGCGTTGCACGAGCGCGATCGCCGGATCCTCCGGCGCGGCGTCGAAATCGGATGCCTCGCATCCGGAGGTGCTACTCGGCTCGGGTGTGGCCGGGATGACGATGTCATTGGTCGGCACCACCGCACCGGTCACGTCACCCCCGCCGGAGTAGGTGAAGGTGTGGTGCTCGATGTCGCCGGCGTCGGTACGAAGGACCGACGGAGCGAGCTCCTGGAAGAACGGGAAGGTGAAGGTCTGTCGCTCGACCTGATAGCCGGCGCGCCGCAGCTGCGTCTCGATGTAGTCGGCCGACGCCTCATGTCCGGGAAGACCCGAGGCCCGGTTCCCGTCATGCGCATTGGCGATGACCTGGAACTGACGCAGGTGCCGCAAGATGCCGTTGACGGTGACGCCGTCGACGACCTTCTGGGCCTGGGCGGCACGGTCATCGGGCTTGGGCGGTTTGGCGGTAGCGGGTTGGGCGGCGACGAGGCCGCCGGCGAGGGCTGCCGCGGCGGCAGCACACAGAAGACGTTTCATGGATCCCCCCGAATCCGTCGATGAACGATTTCGCCCCACCATAAGCAGAGACCCACCGCCGAGTCGATAGGCTCGGGGACGTGACCGATCGTCTCGCCCGTGCTCAAGCCCTCTTGTCCGATCGCGGCGTCGACGCGCTCCTGGTGACCCCGGGAGCCGATCTTCGTTATCTCACCGGCTATCACGCCCTGCCGCTCGAGCGACTCACCTGCCTCGTGCTCCCGGCGCGCGGTGAGGCCACCCTCGTCGTGCCGCATCTGGAGCGTCCCGCAGCCGTGGCCGCGGGTGTCGCATTGCCGATCGCCACCTGGCAGGAGACCGAGGATCCCTTCGAGCTCGTCGCGCGCCTCGTCGGGGACGTCGAGGTCGTCGCGCTCGACGATCACATGTGGGCCGCCAGGGTCTTCGCGCTCGGCGCGGCGATCCCCGGTGCCGACCAGGTGCTCGGTGGGGAGATCGTCGCGGAACTGCGCATGCGCAAGGAGCCCTCCGAGATCGAGGCCCTCCGCGCGGCCGGAGCCGCGATCGACCGCGTCCACCGACGCATGGGCGAATGGCTGCGTGCCGGGCGCACGGAGCGGGAGGTCGGCGAGGACATCGCCCGTGCGATCCTCGCCGAGGGCCACTTGACGGCCGACTTCGTGATCGTCGGCTCGGGACCCAACGGTGCTTCGCCGCACCACGAGCTCTCCGACCGGGTCATCGAGGCCGGTGACCCCGTCGTGATCGACATCGGCGGCACGACTCCGGAGGGCTACTGCTCGGACTGCACGCGTACCTATGTGGTCGGAGGTGAGCCCGATGCGGAGTTCGCGGCTCTTTACGAGGTGTTGCAGCGCGCACAAGCGGCCCAGCGCGAACACGCGCGTCCCGGCGTGACGGCTGAATCGGTGGACCGGGTCGGCCGCGAGATCATCGCCGGGGCCGGCTACGGCGACCGCTTCGTGCATCGCACGGGCCACGGCATCGGCCAGGAGACGCACGAGGAGCCCTATATCGTCGAGGGCAGTGCCCGTCTCCTCGAGCCGGGCATGGCCTTCTCGATCGAGCCGGGCATCTACCTCGACGGCCGATACGGGGCACGCATCGAGGACATCGCGATCTGCACCGACGACGGCCTCGAGGTCGTCAACACGACATCACGGGATCTCGTGCGTCTGCCGTGAACCCACTGTTCGCAATCGTCGGCTCCGCGCTGGCCGGCGTCATCGCGTCGACGGCTTTCGCGCCCTGGGACTTCCCCGGCGCCATGGTGGTCGCCGTCGCCGGATGGTGCTGGCTCCTGCGTCGGACGGCCGCCTCCCGGGTGCTCACCGTCCTCATCGCGGGGTTCGCCTTCGGGTGGGGGTACATGGGGCCTCTCATCTGGTGGATGAACGCGGTCGACCCCGCCGCCTGGATCGCGCTCGTCATGGCGCAGGCGGTCTTCTACGTGCTGATCGCGTGGGCACTGCGCGCGGTGCTGCGGCTGCCGGGATGGCCTCTCTGGATGGCGGCGGTCTGGACGGCCGGCGAGAGCCTGCGCGGAGCCATCCCGCTCTCGGGCTTCCCGTGGGGTCGTCTGGCCCACACGGCGATCGACACGCCCGTCGAATCCTTAGTGCGTCTCGTGGGCATGCCGGCGACGACCTTCGTCCTCGCCCTGGTCGCGGCCCTGTTCGTCCTCGCCGCCGAACGGCCGCGGCGGATCGTGCCGGTGGCCGGTGCCACCGGAGCGGTGCTGCTGTGCGGCGCGTTGCTTCCCGTGGGCCTGGCGGGGGCGGGGGAGAGCCACCGCGTGGCGGTCGTGCAGGGCGGCACCCCCGGACCGTTCCTGCAGTGGCCGCGCGGCGAGATCTTCGAACTGCATCTGGAGGCGACCGCCGGGATCGACGAGCCGGTGGACATGGTGCTGTGGCCCGAGAACGCCATGGACATCGATCCGTTGACCGAGGCGTGGGCCGGCGATCGTCTCACCGAGGCCTCGCGCGACGTGGGCGCACCCATCCTCGCCGCCGGCATCCTCAACGGCCCCACCGCCACGACGGCCTACAACGCCGGTTTCGTCTGGACCCCGCGGGGACATCAGGAGACCTACGTCAAGCGCAAGCTGGTGCCCTACGGGGAGTATGTGCCGTTGCGTCAGCAACTGGGCGATCTGGTGCCGAGGATCGACCGAGATATCCCACGGGACATGCTCGCGGGCGACGAGCCGGGCGACCTGCGAATCGGCGGGGCCGTCATCGGCGACACGATCTGCTGGGACATCGCCTATGACGGCATCGTGCGCGAGGCGATCGGCGGAGGTGCCGAGTTCCTCGTGGTGCAGACGAGCAATGCGAGTTTCGAGGGTACTTCGCAGCTGCGCCAGCAGTGGAACATCTCCCGTCTGCGGGCCATCGAGACCGGACGTTATGTCGTGGTGCCGTCGACCAATGGCATCAGCGGGGTCGTGGCGCCCGACGGCGAGGTCGTCACGGAGGCGCCGCTTCTGGAGCCGACGGTCATGATCGAGGACATCACCGGGGCCACCGGAACGACACCAGCCCAGCGACTCGCCGCTCCGTTGGAGGGGCTCATCGCCGGGCTGGCATTGGTCGGCGTCGTGGCGGCCTGGCGGGCCGCCCGTCGCCGCGGTTAAGCGGTCTTCTTCTTGCTCGCCGAGCGTCGGTGCAGGTGCGGCGGGCCGATCTCGCCGCCGCGCAGCAGCTCCAGTCGCTCGCTCAGGAGGTCCTCGAGCTCATCGACGGAGCGACGCTCGAGGAGCATGTCCCAGTGCGTACGGATGGGCTTCTCGTCCTTGTCGTTGCCGGAGGCGTCGGCACCGACCAGGCGGCCCATCTGCCCGGACTTCGGGTCCTCCCACTCACCGGGGATCTCCGCTTCCTCCGACATCGTCACGGTGAAGGTGCGGCCGTCGGCGAGGGCGTACTCGACCTCCTGGCGCGGAGCCATCTCCACGCCGCGCTCGTCTTCGAAGCTCTGGGCACCGAGTCGGGCGCCTCGCAGTGCTCGTTCAGCCATGCTCGCGTTCCCCTTTCGTGGTCGTCTCTACCTATCAACGTACGCCATCGCCGTGAGATTCCCCTGAGAAGCGATCGTCGTCCGCGTGAGCCAGTTCGGGGACCCGCAGCAGTAGCGCGAGCCCGATGCCGAGGACGATCATGATCCCGAGGATTCCCCAACGATCCGCCCCGCCAATCAGCACGAACAGGCCGAAGAGGCTGGGCGCCATGAAGGACGCCGCCCGCCCGGTCATCGCATACAGGCCGAAGTTCTGTCCCTCCTTGCCGGTGCGGGTCGCCCGGGTCAGGTAGGTGCGGGAGGCGGCCTGGGCGGGCCCGACGAACAGACACAGGGCCAGGCCGAAGATCCAGAACATCAGCGGACCGCTGACGAACAGCAGGACGACCGCCACGACCAGCATCGAGACCAACGAGGCCACGACGACCCGCCGTGACCCCCAGCTGTCGTCGAAGTAGCCGGCCACCCAGGCTCCCGCAGCGCTCACGACATTGGCAGCGATGGCGAAAAGGATGACATCGGCGGCATCGATGCCGTAGACGCTGACGGCGAGGATGCCGCCGAAGGTGAACACACCGGAGAGGCCGTCGCGGTAGAAGGCGCTCGCGATGAGGAATCTCAGCACATCGCGGTCGCCGGCCCACATCGCCTTGAGCTCTCTCCAGAGCACCCGATAGGACTCGATGAAGCCGACGTCGGCGCTGTCCGGGGTGGCGCTGGCGGGGAGTTCGGGGACGGCGAAGAACAACGGGATCGCGAACACGAGGAACCATGCCGCGGCGACCAGCGCCACCAGCCGGATATTCCATCCGTTATCGGTGGAGAGACCGAGGATGCCGCCGTCGCCGGTGATGAAGCCGAAGTAGCAGATCAGCAGCAGGACGATGCCGCCCAGATAGCCGAAGGCCCAGCCGATGCCGGAGATGCGTCCGACATTGTCCGGCGTGGAGACCTGACGCAGCATCGCGAAGTACGGGACCTGCGCGAGCTCGAAGGCGATCGAGGCCACCGACACGAGGAGCAGCCCGAACCACAGGTAGTGGTAGTCGTCCTCGACGAAGAACAAGGCGGCTGTGAGCGTCACCACGAGGCCGGTCAGCAGCGCGAGGGTGCGTTTGCGACGGCCACGGGCATCCGACCGTTGGCCGAGAGCGGGGGCGGAGATCGCTATCACGAAGGCCCCGGCACCGATCGCCCAGCCGTACCAGGTACTGGCGGAGATCGGCCCGGGAAGATCGTCGCCGACGCCGTCGACGAGGTACACCGAGAAGACGAAGGTGATGATGACCGCGTTGAACGCCGCCGAACCCCAGTCCCAGAGGCTCCAGGCGATGACCTTCTTCATGGGGCCTCGTTCCATTCTCCGCGGGCGAGAAGCACGTCCTTGAGCAGGTCCGTGCGGTCGGTCATGATCCCGTCGACACCGAGATCCAGCAGCCGGTGCATCTCGACGGGATCGTCGATGGTCCAGACGTGGACCTGGATGCCGGCGGCGTGCGCGCGCTTCAAGAGCCGTCGGGTGACGATGGGGATGGGCCCACGCTTGACCGGTACCTGTAGGCAGTCGACCCCGCCGGGCGCTCGGAGGCCCAGCACGACCCGCGCGACCTCGCGGGACGACGCGCTCGTGGCGGCCTCCGGCAGCCGGGAACGCAGGATCGCCAAACGCTGATGCGAGAACGAGGCCAGGCATACGCGGTCGACGGCCCCGAGGCGCTCGATCACGTCGCAGGTGGGGTCGATCGCGTCGGCAGACTTGATGTCGATATTGAAGCGGGCGTCGGGCAACGCCGCCATGAGCTCGTCGAGCCGGACGATCGGCTCACGGTCCCCGAGAAGCATCGCGTCGAGCTCGGCGGACGTGAGGTCGCTGATCGCCCGGTCGTCGCCGGCGAGGCGCGTGAGGCGCGCGTCGTGGCATGCGTAGGCGACGCCGTCGCTCGTGGCGCGGGTATCGGTCTCGAGGTATCGGTAACCTGACTCGACCGCGTGGCGAAAGGCGGTGAGCGAGTTCTCGATCCCCGCGTTGCCGGCCGTACGGGCGCCGCCGCGATGGGCGAAGGCCAGGGGAGTGGGAGCGTCCAAGTAGGCCGGCGAGCGATTCACGTCTCCCACGCTAGGGGAGGGCTCCCGCTCACGGACGACGCCTCGCCGTCGCCGCGCTCGCGTCCGGGCGGTAGACCGTCAACCCCATCGACTGCGGATGAGGTTGACAGGCTACCGCCGCCGTGCCGGACGCTCAGATATCGCGGAAGGTCTCGATCTCTGCGCCCAGGGCGTTGAGCCTGGTCGCCAGATCCTCGTAGCCGCGATTGATGACAT
Source organism: Aeromicrobium piscarium (assembly GCF_007421815.1). Taxonomy (GTDB): domain Bacteria; phylum Actinomycetota; class Actinomycetes; order Propionibacteriales; family Nocardioidaceae; genus Aeromicrobium; species Aeromicrobium piscarium. The sequence continues at coordinate 118,040 of NZ_VLNT01000003.1, forward strand.
AGACGCTGCGCAGCACCGAGGTGCCCTTGGCGGCCAGCATCGCGAGCAGGATGACCACGGCGGGACGCAGCGCGGGCGGGCACACGAGCTCGGCACCGCTCCAGTGCGTCGGACCCTCGATGAGGACCCGGTGCGGATCCATCAGCTTGACCCTCGCACCCAGCTTGTTGAGCTCGGTCAGGTAGATGGCGCGATTCTCGTACACCCAGTCGTGCAGCATCGTCTGCCCGTCCGCAGTCGCCGCGATGACGGCGAAGAACGGCAGATTGTCGATATTGAGGCCGGGGAACGGCATCGGGTGGATCTTGTCGATCGGCGCCCTAAGCTGCGACGGATGCGTGGTGATGTCCACCAGGCGGGTCTGACCGTTCTCGGCCATGTACTCGGCCGACCGCTCGTACACGAAGCCCATCTCCTCGAGCACCGCGAGCTCGATCTCCATGAACTCGATCGGCACCCGGCAGACCGTGATGCTGGACTTGGTGACGATGGCGGCCGCGATGAGGCTCATGGCCTCGATCGGGTCCTCGCTCGGCGCATAGTCGACATCGGTGCGGATGTCCGGCTCACCGTGCACGCGCAGGGTGGTGGTGCCGATGCCCTCGATCCGGACACCCAGCTTCTCCAGGAAGAAGCAGAGGTCCTGGACCATGTAGTTCGAGCTGGCATTGCGGATGACGGTGACTCCGTCGTAGCGGGCCGCGGCGAGCAGCGCGTTCTCCGTCACGGTGTCGCCGCGCTCGGTGAGGACGATCGGACGCTCGGGACCGGTGCCCTGTGCGGCGGACGCGTGGTAGCTGCCCTCGGTGGCGATGACCTTCAGGCCGAAGGGACGCAGAGCCGTCATGTGCGGCTCCACCGTGCGGGTGCCGAGATCGCATCCTCCCGCATAGGGAAGCTCAAACTCGGGAACCCGGTGCATGAGGGGGCCGAGGAACATGATGATGCTGCGCGTGCGGCGCGCGGCGGCGGCGTCCATCGCCGCGAGGTTGAGCTTCTCGGGCACGACGAGCTCGAGATCGTTGTACTCGTTCAACCAGCGGGTCTTGACGCCGATGGAGTCCAGCACCTCGAGCAGGCGGTTGACCTCCTCGATGCGTGCAACTTTGCGCAGGACCGTCGTGCCGGTGTTGAGCAGGGACGCACAGAGCAGCGCCACGCCGGCGTTCTTGCTCGACTTGACGTCGATCGAGCCCTGGAGCGTCGTGCCGCCCTTGACCCGCAGGTGGCTCGGCCCGGAGGTGCCCACGCTGACGATCTCGGAGTCGAGAGCCGAACCGATCCGCGCGAGCATGTCCAGCGTCAGGTTCTGCTGGCCCTTCTCGATGCGGTTGACGGCGCTCTGACTCGTGCGGAGCTGGGCGGCGAGTTGCGCCTGGGTCAGACCGGAGTGCTGGCGCGCATCGCGGATCAGGGTCCCGATGCGTCCGAGGTAGTCGTCTCGTTCCGTCATGGTTCGAGGCTATCTCATGTGTGAGATAGAGTCGCGTCGAGCGCGTGCGTCGATCATCACATGTCGAGCGTGCCGTCCTGAGGGAGGTCTCGCGCATCCGGCACACCGCCGAAACGGCTGACATGCTGCCAGTAGACGCCGTGTCCGGCCTCGGAGACGGTGCAGTCATGGATCGGGAACATGACCTTCGGGCCGACGCGCCCCACGAACTCGATGGTCTCGGCGACCTTGGTCCACGGAGCGGACAGCGGAACCGCCAGCACGTCGACCTCCGGGGGAGCGACGGCATAGCTGTCGCCGGGATGGAACAGTGTCGGCTCACCCGATGCGGTGACGAGCACGCCCACGTTGGCGACCCTGGGCAGCGGCTCGGCGATGACCGCGTGCCATTCGCCGACGCCCGTCAGCTCCAGGTCACCGACCAGAGTGAGCTCGCCGTCGCGGTGCGCGCGCCACGGCGAGCCGAGGCGCGCGGCGGTCTCCGGGTCGGCCAGCAGCGTGGCACCGGGATTGGCCTCCAGCAGGTCCCCGATGCGGTCAGGGTCCACATGATCGGGGTGCTGGTGCGTCACGACGATGGCGTCCAGCCCGGTCAGGTCGAAGACCGCGTCGCGGCTGAAGGTGCCGGGATCGATCAGGATGCGTGTCGCGCCCGATTCCACGAGAAGGGCAGCGTGCCCGTAACGAGTGACCAACATGTCGTCCATCGTGGCACGATGTCCGCATGACGCAGCGGGAGATCCTCACCTGGGAGCGGTACGGCACGGCGGTGCGCGAGCTCGCCCAGTCGGTCGCCGACAGCGGATTCGTCCCCGATGTGGTGCTGGCGGTCGCCCGCGGCGGTCTGATTCCCGCCGGCTCCGTCGCCTATGCGCTGGACTGCAAGAACCTCTTCACGATGAATGTCGAGTTCTACACGGGTGTCGGGACGACCCTCCCGGCTCCGCAACTGCTGCCGCCCTTCCTGGATCTCGCGGAGCTCAACGACATCGGCGTGCTGGTCGTCGACGATGTCGCCGACAGTGGTCGGACCCTCGAGCTGGTCGTCAACGTCTGCCGCAAGCATGCCGCCGAGGTACAGTCGGCGGTCATCTACGAGAAGCCGAGATCCCTGATCGCGCCCGACTTTGTATGGCGTCGCACCGATCTGTGGATCAACTTTCCGTGGTCGAGCGAGCCGGTGATCACCTCGCGGTCGGGCGTCGCCGACGCCTGAGCCTCAGCGGCTGAAGGCGGCGTGCGCGAAGTCCTCGATCGCGTCGCACACGGCCGAGAACCGCAAGGACGCGAAGCGGTCGAAGCCGTGCTGGGCCCCCGGCAGTTCGGCCAGCGCAACGGTGTCGCCCGACAGCATCCGGCGATGTCCCGCATACCGCCGAGCGCCCGAGATGTCGACGAAGGAGTCGGCATCGCCGTGGACGAGGAGCGTGAGCGGTGCCTGGTCGGCCGGGTACCTGGTCGGGTCCGAGGGGACATCGGAGCGTGTTCGCTGGGCGCCGTAGTAGCCGTAAAGTCCGACGAGTGCGCGTACCTGTGCGCCACGCAGGGTAGACAGCACCGCGAGATGCGCGCCGGCGGAGCTCCCCACGAGCACGATGCGCTCAGGATCGATGTCCAATTCCTCGGCATGCATGCGGAGCCAGGTCACGACCTCGACGATGTCATCGGCATTCGCCGGGAACTCTCCGGCAGGAAGCAGCCGATAGTCCGGCGAGACGGTCACCCAACCCCGGCGTGCGAGCCGGTACAGGAGCATCCGGGCGTCCTGCGAGCGTCGGCCTCGACGGAAGCTACCGCCGTGCACGTGGACGAGAACCGGTGCGGGACCCGGAGGCCGGCGTCGGCGACGGTAGAGATCGAGCCGATTGGCCTTCCCGTACGGCCCATAGGAGATCGCGCCGTGGCGCTCCACGCCCCTGGGCAGACGCGGCCAAGGGCGGAAGGCGAGGCTCGCCCAGGGGCGCGGGCGCCGCGCCGGGGTGCCACCGACAGCGCGGACGGCGGACTCCAGCACGTTCCGTGCCGCGAGGGCGCGGCCCAGCAGCGCGACGCCGCCGAGCAGCGAACAGCCGAGCAGGATGACGGCGACGACGCTGATCTCGCCGAGCGTGACGGTCGACGCGAGGAGGAACACGGTGAGTGCGAGGACCTGTAACGGGAGCTCGGAGGTCGCCACGCCGGCGTAGAAGCTGATCGTCGCAACCAGAGGATTGGCGCGGGCGGGCCACAAGGCGAGGGCGACGCTGAACGCGAGCAGGGCGGACAGTGCCATCACCAGCGTGGTCATCGCGGCTCAGCGGATCGGCGACGAGGGCCGGACGTCCGGATGCGAGCTGGGCATGGCCGCATTGTGTCAGAGAGGGGGACCATGGGTGTGTCACGGCTCACATCGGGGCGAGGTCACGCCTACGTGACGTGGTTTCGCTCCGTGACGGCTACGCCCCTCCTGTCACGGCTCCATTGCGTCCTGCTCGCAGAGCTCGCGGTCGCTACTCAACCACCGATCCCGACCTTCGGTGGTCGAGTAGCCGCTGGGGGTACCTCCCGCTTGCGGGGGAGGGACGAGCAGCGTATCGAGACCACGCTTACGTCAGAGGTCACGACTACCGTGAGGGCTATGGACGAGACGAGCTGGAAAGACGTGCTGGAGCACTACCTGCGCAGGGCCCATCGCTCGGTGCACCGGACGATCGACGGCGTGAGCGAGTACGACCTGAGGCGTCCGTTGACGCCCACCGGCACCAATCTGCTCGGAGTGGTCAAGCACCTGGCGACGGTCGAGCACGGGTATCTGGTGACCTTGCCGGGACGCACGAGCCCTGCCGCCGAGGTCATCACGTGGGACGACGAGGAGAGCATGACCGATAACGCCGATCTCTGGGTCGAGCGGGACATGTCCAGCGAGTCGGTGATCTCGCTGTACGACCAGGTCGAGGTGGCTTCTCTCGCCTCCATGCGGGAGCTGCCACTGGACACGCCAGTGACCGTCCCGTGGTGGCGACCGGATGCCCGGGACACCACCCTCGGCCTTCTCGCGGTCCACGTGATCGCGGAGACGGCCCAGCACGCGGGCCAGCTCGACATCCTGCGCGAGCAGCTCGACGGTGCGACAGCCGAGTCGTCCGGCGACGGTCGCGACACGACCTGGTGGCGCGCCTACGTCGACAAGATCAGCGCGGAGGCCGAGCACTTCGCCTGATCGAGGTCGTCACTAGGCTGGGTCCGTGACCGAGCCGACGCTGTACACCCGCCTCATCGGCGACGCCGGAACCCCCGTGGTCTTCCTGCACGGGCTGTTCGGACAAGGACGCAACTTCACCCAGATCGCCAAAGGGCTCGAACCGGAGTTCCGGTCGCTGCTCGTCGACCTGCCCGACCACGGCCGCTCGTCGTGGACCGAGCGCGTCGACTACGTGACGATGGCCGATACGGTCGCGGAGACGATCGGCGAGGTCTTCCCCGATCGGCGCGTCCACCTCGTCGGCCACTCGATGGGCGGGAAGGTGGCCATGATGACCGCCCTTCGCCACCCGGACCTCATCGACCGGCTGGTCATCGTCGACATCGCACCGGCGGTGAGCGAAGGGGCTGACGAGTTCGAGCATCTCCTCGGCAGCCTGGCAGCGCTCGATCTCGACTCCGTCGAACGGCGGTCGGATGCCGATACCGCCCTCGCGGGACGCATCGGCGACGAGCGGGTCCGAGGATTCCTCCTGCAGAATCTTCGACCTCACGACGGCGGTTTCGCCTGGCAGGCCAACCTGTCCGTACTCCGCCGAGATCTAGATCGGATCGGAGACTTCCCCGAGATCGATGCCGTCTTCGAAGGGCCGACGCTCTGGGTGGCAGGGGAGAAGTCGGACTACATTCGGCCCGAGCACGCCGACCGGATGCGCGAGCTCTTTCCCCGCACCACGCAGGTCACGGTCAAGGACGCCGGCCACTGGGTGCACTCCGAGCAGCCCGAGTCGTTCATCGCGATCCTGCGCGCCTTCCTCGGCAACGACTGAGCTCCCGAGCCGTGGCACGATACAGCCATGGCCGATGATGCCGTCGAACAGCGGCTGCGCGATCTCACGCTGCTGCGGCGTGTGCGCGACCGCATCGATCGCGATTACGCCCAGCCCCTGGACGTCCCCTCCCTGGCCCGCGACGTGCACATGTCGACGGGCCATCTGAGCCGGCAGTTCCGGCTGGCCTACGGCGAGAGCCCCTACAGCTATCTCATGACGCGGCGGATCGAGAGGGCGATGACGCTGTTGCGGCGGGGCGATCTCAGCGTCACGGAGGTCTGTTTCGCGGTCGGCTGTTCCTCGCTCGGTACGTTCAGCACCCGGTTCAGCGAGCTCGTCGGCGAGCCGCCGAGTGTCTACCAGCGACGCTCGGGCACCGGACTCCCCGGCGTGCCCTCCCTCGTTACCAAACGCGTCACCCGACCGATCAGGAATCGAGAAGCGTCCACCGGGCCCGCGGCTTTACTGTGAGCCTCATGAACCTGAGAATCCACGTCACCTTCCTGCCTCACGAGGACGCCGAGACCTCGATGGCGTTCTTCCGCGATGTCCTCGACTTCGAAGTCCGCAACGACGTCGGGTACGACGGCATGCGCTGGATCACGGTCGGGCCGCCGGATCAACCCGACACCTCGATCGTGCTGTTCCCACCCGCCGCCGACCCGGGTATCACGCCTGAGGAGCTGACCGTCGTCCGCGAGATGATGGCCAAGGGCACCTTCTCCTCGCTCGTCCTGGCGACGAGCGACCTCGACGAGGTCTTCGAGCGCCTGCAACGGCACGATGCCGATATCGTTCAGGAGCCCATCGACCAGGACTACGGTGTACGCGACTGCGCCGTCCGCGACCCCGCCGGCAATATGATCCGCATCCAGGAACGAGAGTGAATCGATGACCACGCCCCCTGCCCCCGCCGCCGACAGCCACGACGTCATCCGCGTGCGCGGGGCCAGGGAGAACAACCTGCGAGATGTCGACGTCGAACTGCCGAAGCGACGTCTCACCGTCTTCACCGGCGTCTCGGGATCCGGCAAGAGCTCGCTCGTGTTCGGCACTATCGCCGCGGAGTCGCAGCGTCTCATCAACGAGACCTACAGCGCCTTCGTGCAGGGCTTCATGCCGACCCTCGCCCGCCCCGATGTCGACGTGCTCGAGGGTCTGACGACGGCGATCATCGTCGACCAGGAGCGCATGGGAGCCAATATCCGCTCGACGGTCGGCACCGTCACCGATGTCAACGCGATGCTGCGCATCCTGTTCAGCCGGCTCGGGGAGCCGCAGATCGGCTCCCCGCAGGCGTTCTCCTTCAACGTCGCGTCGATCAGCGGCGCGGGCGCCGTCAACTTCGAGCGGGGCGGCAAGACGGTCAAGGAACGCCGCGATTTCAGCATCACCGGCGGCATGTGCCCGCATTGCGAGGGGACGGGCCGGGTCAGCGACTTCGATCTGTCGGCGCTGTTCGATGCCGACAAGTCCCTCAACGAGGGTGCTGTCACCGTGCCGGGGTACAGCATGGACGGCTGGAACGGACGCATCTACCGCGGCTGCGGCTTCTTCGACCCGGACAAGCCGATCTCTGCCTTCACCGACACCGAGCTCGATGATCTCCTGTACAAGGAGGCCACCAAGGTCAAGATCGAAGGCATCAATCTCACGTACATGGGACTGATCCCGCAGATCCAGAAGTCCTTCCTGTCCAAGGACCGCGAGGCGATGCAGCCGCACATCAGGGCCTTCGTCGACCGGGCGATCACCTTCACGGACTGTCCCGAATGTCATGGCACTCGGCTGAGCGAGCTGGCCCGGTCCTCGCGAATCCGTGGCCGGAACATCGCGGAGCTGTGCGCGATGCAGATCAGCGACCTGGCGGACTGGGTCGCCGAACTCGACGAGCCTTCGGCGGGGCCGCTGCTGGAGGCCCTGCGGGAGACTCTCGACTCCTTCGTGGAGATCGGTCTGGGCTATCTCAGCCTGGACCGGCCGTCGGGCACCCTGTCCGGGGGTGAGGCTCAACGAACCAAGATGATCCGCCACCTGGGGTCCTCGCTCACCGATGTCACCTACGTGTTCGATGAACCGACGATCGGGTTGCATCCGCACGACATCGCCCGAATGAACCAGCTGCTCCTGCAACTGCGCGACAAAGGCAACACGGTGCTCGTCGTCGAGCACAAGCCCGAGACGATCGCGATCGGCGATCACGTGGTCGACCTCGGGCCCCGAGCGGGCACTGAGGGCGGCCAGCTGGTCTACGAGGGGACCGTCGAGGGCCTGCGCTCCAGCGACACGCTCACGGGTCGGCACCTCGATGACCGGGCCACGCTGAAGCCGCAGGTGCGGGCCGCGAACGGGACCCTGGAGGTCCGCGGCGCCGATAGCCACAATCTGCGAGAGGTCGATGTCGACATTCCGCTCGGTGTCCTCTGCGCCGTCACCGGGGTGGCGGGTTCGGGCAAGAGCTCGCTCGTGCATGGATCGATTGCCGGGCGAGAGGGAGTCGTGGTCATCGACCAGGGCGCGATCAAGGGCTCGCGACGCAGCAATCCCGCGACCTACACCGACCTGCTCGACCCGATTCGCAAGGCCTTCGCCAAGGCGAACGGGGTGAAGCCCGGACTGTTCAGCGCCAACTCCGACGGTGCCTGCCCGCACTGCAAGGGCGCCGGCGTGGTCTACACGGATCTGGCGATGATGGCGGGCGTGGCCGTGCCGTGCGAGGTCTGCGATGGCAAGCGGTTCCAGGCCGAGGTGCTGGAGTACACCTTCGGTGGCAAGGACATCAGCGAGGTGCTTGCGATGTCGGTCGGCCAGGCCGAGGAGTTCTTCGGAGCGGGCGATGGCAGGATTCCGGCGGCCCACAAGATCCTCGTCCGGCTCGCCGACGTCGGCCTCGGCTACATCAAGCTCGGCCAGCCGTTGACGACGCTGTCCGGTGGTGAGCGTCAGCGGCTCAAACTCGCCGCGCAGATGGGCGAGAAGGCCGATGTCTACGTCCTCGACGAGCCGACCACCGGCCTGCACCTCGCCGATGTCGAGCAGCTGCTCGGGCTGCTGGATCGCCTCGTCGACACGGGCAAGTCCGTCGTCGTCATCGAGCACCATCAGGCCGTCATGGCCCATGCGGACTGGATCATCGACCTCGGTCCCGGCGCGGGGCATGACGGCGGACTCATCGTCTTCGAGGGCACGCCGGCCGAGCTGGTCGCGGAGGCGTCGACGCTCACCGGGCAGCATCTCGCCGAGTACGTCGGCTAGCGGGTGTATGACGACGGAAGATGTGATTCCGCGGTCGCAATGAGTACCGCCGAGTCACATGCTCCGTCCACGCCGGACGAAGGATGCGATTCGGCGGTCGCGATGGCTACCACGGAATCACATCCTTCGTCAGCTCACCGCGAGTGGAGGATGACCAGCCGCTGTGTCGCGCGGGTCATGGCGACATAGCGGTCGACGGCGCCCTCGATGCCGTCGCCGAAGGAATCGGGATCGAGCAGGACGACCAGGTCGAACTCGAGCCCCTTGGCGAGCGTGGGGGAGAGGTGTCGCACTCGTGACGGGTCACGAAGATCCACCGCGGTGCCCCCGATGACGCAGGCCGTCCCCTCCGCGTGGGCTGCGAGCCAGTCATCGAGGAGGTGCTCGAGATCGTCAGGATGTCCGTGAAGGACGGGAAGGCCGCTCGACCGCACCGATATCGGCACATTGGCGTCCGGCAACACCCGGCGGATGACGGGAGCAGCCTCCTCCATGACCTCGGCCGGTGTGCGGTAGTTGACCGTGAGGGAGGCCTGCTCGATCGTCTCGATGCCCACGCGCCGCAGTCGTTCCTCCCACGACTCGGTGAAGCCCCGTCTCGACTGGGCCCGGTCGCCCACGATGGTGACGCTCCGGGACGGACACCGGCTGAGCACCATCTGCCATTCGGCATCGCTGAGCTCCTGGGCCTCGTCCACGATGAGGTGCGCGAACGGCCCGTCGAGGGGCTCACGCTGGTCCTCCAACGGTGCCTCATCGTCGAGCACTGATCGAAGGTCGTCACCACGCAACATCGACATCACCAGCATCTCGGAGTCGTCGGCCGCGATGAGATCGTCGATCACCCGCGTACGTTCCTCACGTTCGGCGGCGAGGGCGGCGCCATGGCGGCGACGACGCCGCGCGGCATGTGGGTCGCCCAGCCGCCGACGTGCCGCATCCAGCAGCGGACGGTCCGAGGCAGTCCAGGCCCGCGGTTCGGCCCGCTGGAGCGATCGAACCTCGTCGGCGGTGAGCCACGGCGCGCACCGGCGCAGATACGCCGGCACCTCCCAGAGATCGCCGACGAGATCGTAGGGATCGATCAACGGCCAGGCCCGGTCGAAGGCTTCAGCGAGTCCGGCGTCTCGCCGCAGCACCCGCACCAGTTCCTCGACGGACACCTCCATCTCGGGGCGACCGTCGACGAGGATCGCGAGTACCGCCTCCCAGACCTCGTCGCGCGCGTCATTGTGCGGCCGTTGAGGATCAGCCGAGGCGAAGGCCTCGGCCCAGTCGGCGGGTCGCAGCAGCAGATCAGCCCAGGGGGTCTCCACCACCAGGGACTCCGTGGGCGGTTCCTCGTAGAGCTGGACGGCCGGCTCTATCGCCTCGACCATGGCCACCCGTGCCTTGAGCCGCGCCACCTCCTCGTCCGCCTCCGCCGGCACGTCCGGTAGGCCCGGCACCAGGTCCCCGACGGTGCAGGTCGAGACTCCGTCCTCGCCCAGACTCGGAAGGACATCACCGATGTAGGCCAGGTAGGGCCGGTGCGGACCGATCACCAGCACCCCGCCGCGCCCCTCCCCGAGCCGGGGATCGGCATAGAGCAGATAGGCGGCCCGGTGCAGAGCGACCACGGTCTTACCGGTCCCAGGGCCTCCGTCGACCACCAGTGCGCCCGCCGAGGAAGCACGGATGATCGCGTCCTGGTCCGCTTGGATCGTGGTGAGAACCTCCTGCATCCGCGACGAGCGGCTCCGCACGAGAGCCGCGAGGAGCGCCGAGTCCTCGTCTGGGGCGAGATCCTCGGATCCGTCGCCGGCGAGGACCTCGTCCCAGTAGTCGACGACCCGGCCGTCGCTCCAGCGGTAGCGCCGACGGCTCGCCAGACCCATCGGCCGCCTCGGGGTGGCAGCGAAGAAGGGCTCGGCTGCGGGCGAACGCCAGTCGATCAGCAGACGGCGACCGTCCGGAGCGGTGAGGCCCATCCTTCCGATGTAGACGGGGGCATCGGGAGCATCCGCGGGCACCATCCGGCCGAGGCACATCTCGGGGGCGAAGCGGCGCAGCCGGCGCATCTCCGCGTCGAGACGACGCACCTCCTGATCGCGGTCGAGCGCGGCCTGGCCCGGGCCGGCAGGGGCTCGGAGCGCCGCGTCGCGCCGTGATGTGAGCTCGCGGAGCCGTTCCGCGATGACGGTGGCGAGCTCGGCGAAGCGCAGCTCGTCGGCGTGGATGAGCGCGGTCTGCGCCTTCGCCATACGGCTGTCCGGCAGCGCGAAGACAGGGGACGAGTCAGGGGACGGGGACATGGATTCAGGAGTGTGGGGAGATCGCATCAGATGAGGATTCTGGACCCTCGACGGGGGCTTGCGGCAAGCCCCCGTGCGCGATATATCTTGGAGATGGCAGGGCTATGTCCTCCGCCATGCCTCACTCCATCTGCCCCCTGAGAGCGGCATACTGTCTACGCACGACCATCGAGTGAGGAGCGTCATGAGTGACGGCAACGCCCAACGCCGGGCGCTGGCGGACAAGATCCGTCAGAACCATCAGCGGAAGGCTCGCCGTCGGCGCTCCGTGGCCACCGTCTTGATCGTGGTGATCGTCGTCGTGGCCCTTGCCCTCCTCGGATGGCGCCAGCTGCGTGCCAGCGAGGAGGACACCGGTATCGCCGTCCCCGAGAACGCGACCGATGACTACGGGTTCACGCTCACTCCCGAGCTCGCCGGTAGCGAGGCCGTGGGGACGACCCCCGTCGACGTGCAGATCTTCGAGGACTTCCTCTGCCCCTCTTGCAAGGCCTTCCACGACGAGTCGGGTCCCTTCCTCGCCGAGCAGGTCGCGAACGGGACCGTCAGCATCACGTACCACCCCTTCACCTTCCTGCTGGAGGCCTCGACCGACGAGTACGCCCAGCGTGCCGCGAACGCCGCCGTGTGCGTCGCCGATGATGCCGGAGTCGCCGCCTATGCCGCGATGCACGACCTGCTGCTGCAGAACCAGCCTGCCGAGGGCGGAGCGGGGCTCAGCGACGACCAGCTGATCGCCTTCGCCACCCAGGCCGGCGCCGGGGACGTCACCGACTGCGTCGCCGACCGTACCTTCACGCCCTGGGTCGAGCGCGCCCTCGAGAAGGGCCGCGCCGCGGATGTCACCACCACGCCGACAGTCCGGATCGGCGGCATGAACGTGGTGCGCAGCGACAACGGCACCGAGTCCATCCCCGGCCCCGAGGAGCTCCAGTTCGCGATCGAGGCGGCCCAGTGAACCAGCCGAACCCCGGACCCTCCTGGGATGTCGATCGATCGGGCGCCCCGAAACGCCCCTCCTTCGCCAGCAATTTCACCCCTCAGCCGCCGATCGAGCGTCCCCGTCGCGTCACGGTCGCGGTCTGGCTGGTGCTCACGGCGGTCGTGATCTTCCTGGCGCTCACAGCGCTGGCCGCCTGGCAGTTCGGCGACGTTCGCGACACCGTCACCGAGGCGCTACCCACCGATCTCGAGGCCGACTACACCGACGGGGAGATCCGGCGCGCCGTGCGGGTGCTGATCGGGGTGGTCGCCGGGCTCGGCTTCCTGCTGACCCTGATGCAGGCGGTGACCATCCGGTCGGTGGCCCGACGCCGGTCCGGTTCGGCGCGGGTGCTGTTCGTGATATCCGTGGTGCTCTACCTGCCGCTCGCCGTGCTCAGCACGTCAATCCGCGCGCTCGGCCGTGGCGATCTCGCGGCGAGCGCCGTCGCCGTCCTCTGCCTCGTGGTCGCGGTCGTGCTCGTGTGCACACCGGCGGTCTCGGCCTGGTGGCGTCAGCCCGATCGACGAGATCCGGCTCCGCTGATCCGCCGGGACGAGACGGCCCCGGAGCATCCGGTCGCCTCGCCCCCTGACGCGCAGGTGACCGAGGATGACCCGGAGGATCTCAACCGAAGGTGACCGAGGCCCGGTGCTCACGCCCCATCAGCGTGACGATGATGGTCTCGCAGCTACGCTCGGCGGTCTTCGCGGCCCGGTAGGTCTCGTGATCCACCAGCGGATTGACCGTCAGCTCCCGCCACCGCTGCAGATGATGGATCGCGAGGTCGAGCAGCTCCTGGGCTGACAGCTCCTGGCCGTCGACCCCGAGCCGACACTCCGGGCTGCCACCGTGACCGCCGACGAGCCGTTCCAGCTCATCGGCGAGGTCCGCCGACAGGTGCAGCCGCCGCGCGGCGATCCGCCCCAGCAGGCGGGTCTCCGCGAAGGTGTGCGCACCCGCCATGTGTTCATCGGCCATCACCACGATCTCATCGGAGCCGGGCACCGGACGTGAACGCACGAAGCGATGCACCGCGAGCACGATGGAGTGGGCCTTCAACTCGGACTGACGTTGCACGAAATGCACGTCGATGACCCGACGGAGCTCCTCCAGGCCGCTGCGGCGGAGCAGTTCCTCGGCCAGCTCGCCCGCGTCATCGACACCGCCGCGTACGGCTGCCAAGGCGAGCCGGATCCCGTACATGCCGAAGCGGTCGACCAGATCGGCCCGCACCCGCTCGCTGGGGAGCTCGTCGTCGGGGGTCGCCAGGAACCGCTCGGCGCTGATCATCAGCTGACGGGTCTCGTCGGGATGACGGGTGGCCAGGCTGCGGAAGACACTGAAATCGGACTGGCGCAGGGTCATCGCACCGGTGCCGAGGAGGCCGGCGACCGGCACGATGGTCTCGCACACACCGTGCAGTGCGGGATGATCACGGAGCCGCTCCACGGCCTCGTTGACCGAGACCATGGCGGTCAGTCGCCCGGCGCCGAGCTCGTCGGCGCGAGAGAGCACCGCGATGGCGCCGATCGCCGCGTTGCCATGACGGGTGCGATCGTGCAGGGTCTGCAGATAGCGCACATCTGAGTCGTGCAATGACCGCAGGAGATAGACCACCGCATCCGCCCCGGTCGCCCCGTGCTCGGGCAAGAGGAAGCGGTCGGTCTGGCTCGACACGTCCTCGGTCACCGAGATCGTCCCAGGGGTGTCGATGAAGGTCACCCCCTGGATACCGGGGGCCGGCCAGCTGACATCGAGGCGTTCGAACTCGTCGGGGGAGAGCCCCTGCAGTGCCAGCTCGAGACGGCCGGGCTGGCGCTGTGCGGGCAAGAGTGCCGGGGTGCCGTCGGTGAGCAGACCGCGCACCGACGGCGTGGCCCCGTAGTGATAGCGGGTCACGATACGGGTGCACTCGCGGGCGTCCGTCGGGGCGATCCGCTCGCCCAGCAGGCCGTTGAGCAATGTCGACTTGCCCGCCTTGACCGAGCCGACGAGGGCGATGCGCAGGGGACCGTCGAGTCGCCGATCGAGCTCATCGAGTTCAGCGATCGCCGTGGGATCGAAGGCATACAGCCGCCGCGCGGCCGCCACCACCGCTCGTGCCGAGTCCAGGGGACCTCTCATGCTGATGTCAACTCCTGCGTCAGGGCCGGGGCCGTGCCGGCGCCGGCCTGGCGGCACAACTCGCGGATCTCCCGCAGTTCGCGGCTGAGGACGAGGGCCCGGCGAGACCGCTCGTCGGTGGGCAGCGCGGCCCCGTCCTTCGCCGCCCGCACGGACTCGGCGAGTGAACGCTTCAGATCCTCGGCGATCTCCGAGAAGTGGTCGCGTAGCACCCGCTTGATGCGACCCATGCGGTCCCGCGACTCCTTGCCGACCTGGAAGATCGACTCATCGATCAGTCGCCGTACCGCCACCTTCGCCTCGTTGCGCCGCTGCTCGAGCCGTTGATTGGCATCCTGCCGGTAGGCGAATCCGCCCATCATCAGACCGGCGGCCACCGAGAGCGGGTTGACCAGAGCCATCCCGGCGAGGCTGGTCATCAGCCCGAACATGAGGATGCCGCCGTAGGACCCCTTCATGCCGACCATCACCTTCTGGCCCAGCGAGAGCCGGCCGGAACGCACGAACTCCAACCCGCCGATCGCTCGCAGCGCCTGCTCGGCACCGTCCAGCGTCAGATCGGGCAGCGCGGCTCGGCCGTCGAGGGAGAAATGGCGGGCCACCACCTCGGCCAGATGCTCGCTGCGTTGATGGGCCCAGACGAAGTTGTCCGAGACCGCCTGCGTGACCGACTCCGCGAGCCAGAGGCCGACGTCGTCCCACACCTCGCCGGGATCGCAGTCCTCGATCAACTGCTCCGCCTCGCGTCCGACCGCACGCAAGCGGTCGCGCAGGTCGAACTCGATATCCGAGACGAGCTCGGCAGCACCGTCGGACAGCGTCTGCTGCCAGCGCGCCGAACGACGGGTGAGCTGGTCGGCGACATCGCGGGCGTCCTCGAGCTCGCGCACCACCTCGACCGCACCGGAGGCGGCCCCCAGGGCGCGCAGCTCCGCTTGCAGCACCATCATGAGATGCTCCCCGACGCCGGTGATATCGGTGGCTGCGGCACGTCGACGCTCCGCCAGGACATCCGCGCGGACGACATCGTGCAGATGGGTGCCGAGTGCGGCGACCTGCGCCTCCCGCGCAAGCTCCTCGTCATGTTCGCGGCCCGCCAGATCGTGCAACAGCGCGGATGTAGCGAGCAACGGCACCTCGATCTCGGCCGCGGCGAGGTGCTCGCGGTCAGCATCGAGGATCGTCCGCCACTGATGCTGCAGATCGATCTTGCTGACGACGCAGGTGATGCGCGGGCACAGGGCCACAGCCTGTCTCAGGAAGCTCATCTCCGGTTGGGTGAATTCCTGTGTCGCGTCCGAGAGCATGATGGCGGCATCGGCCTGCGGGAGCAGGGTGAGGTTCGTGGAGATCTGGGCTTGGGCCCGCCCGACTCCGGGCGTGTCCACCAGGACCAATCCGTCGGCCAGGAAGGAGCGGGGCAGCCGGACCTCGGCGTGCAGCGAGCCCGCGAATCCCGTCTCGCCGGCCAGTTCGGTGACATGGCGGCGCAGCTGCCGTGGGTCGATCGGAGTGCGGATCGAGGTCTGCTCCTCCTCGAACTCCGTGACCAGCAGTGCGCTCGGCTGCTCACCCCAGCTCACGGAGGTCGGCACCGCAGTGGCCACGACATCGTCGACCGGGCAGACGGGCGCATCGATGAGAGCATTCACCAGGGCGCTCTTGCCCTGTTTGAACTGACCGACGACCACCACCTGGACGGCGGTGTCGTTCACGAGCGTGCGCGCCTCGTCGAGTCGCGTGGTGAGCTCGGGCCGGCCGTGCGAGGTCGCGAAGGTGCTCAGCCGCTCGACGATCTCGTCGAGCGAGGGGGAATCGTGGGGTACGGGAGACGCTGACACGTGGGCTCCTCTGAGGCGCGGGGATGGGATGACACCGGATCCAGACCTCCGACCGCTGCGAACCGCCAGGCTCGCAGCGGCCGGAGACCGTCCGGGGTCAGCCCGCGTTGTAGTCGTAGTCGTAGGTGTAATCGTTGACGGTCGTGTCGATCGTGGTGTCCGTCGGCGCGTACGTGTTGCCCGAGCCCTGCTCGTAGTAGTCGCCGCCGTAGGAGCTGCCGCCACCGTCCTGGTAGAAGTCGCCACCGTAGGAGTTGACGGCACCCTGCTCGTAGTAGTCGCCGCCGTAGGAGCTGCCGCCACCGTCCTGGTAGAAGTCGCCACCGACCGAGTTGTCCTGAGACAGGTCCACGCCGACGTCGCCCACGTTGACCGAGTTGTCCTCGGAGAAGTCGGCATTGACATCACCGATCGTGGTCGACTCGTCGGTGGTCGTGGTGTTGCCGGAGTCGGTGATCGTGGCGTTGCCCGAGTCGGTGATCGTGGTGTTACCCGAGTCGGTGGTATTGCCCGAATCATTCACCGAGTTGTCCGACAGATCCACCGCGAGCGTTCCCACGCTGATCGAATTGTCGTTATTGAGTGAATCGGTGATGGCCACCGTGTTGCCCGAGTCGGTGGTGTTGCCGGAGTTGCGGCTGTCGGTGTTGCCAATGCCTCCGGCGTTCGAGCCGTTCTCCCAGTAGTCGCCGCCGACCGAGTTGTCCTCGGACAGGTCCACCGACACGTCGCCGACGTTGATCGAGTTGTCATCCGTGGTGGTGTTGCCGGAGTCGGTGATGTTGCCCGAATCGTTGATCGAGTTGTCCGACAGATCGACGTCGCCGACGTTGATCGAGTTGTCGTCCGTGGTCGTGTTGCCGGAGTCGGTGATCGTGGTGTTCCCGGAGTCGTTCACCGAGTTGTCCGACAGGTCCACCGACACGTCGCCGACGTTGATCGAGTTGTCGTCGACCGTCGTGTTGCCAATGCCTCCGGTATTCGAGCCGTTCTCCCAGTAGTCGCCGCCGACCGAGTTGTCCTCGACGGTGGTATTCCCGGAGTCGTTCACCGAGTTGTCCGACAGATCGACCGACACGTCGCCGACGTTGATCGAGTTGTCGTCTGTGGTCGTGTTCCCGGAGTCGGTGATCGTGGTGTTGCCCGAGTCGGTGGTGTTGCCCGAATCGTTGACCGAGTTGTCGGACAGATCGACGTCGCCGACGTTGATCGAGTTGTCGTTGCCGATGCCGCCGACATTCGAGCCGTCCTCCCAGTAGTCGCCGCCGACCGAGTTGTCCTCGACGGTGGTGTTCCCGGAGTCGGTGATCGTGGTGTTCCCGGAGTCGGTGACCGAGTTATCGGACAGATCGACGTCGCCGACGTTGATCGAGTTGTCGGAGTTATCGGAGTTGTCGTTGCCGATGCCGCCGACATTCGAGCCGTCCTCCCAGTAGTCGCCGCCGACCGAGTTGTCCTCGACGGTGGTGTTCCCGGAATCGGTGATGTTGCCCGAGTCGTTCACCGAGTTGTCGGAGTTGTCGGTGATCGTGGTGTTACCCGAGTCGGTGATGTTCCCGGAGTCGTTGATCGAGTTGTCGGAGTTGTCGTTGCCGATGCCTCCGACATTCGAGCCGTCCTCCCAGTAGTCACCGCCCACCGAGTTGTCGGAGTTGTCCGAGTTGTCGGTGATCGTCGTATTGCCCGAGTCGTTCACCGAATGATCGGAGTTGTCGTTACCGGAGTTCTCGGCCTGGTTCTGGTTCCCGCCGACGGTCGTCGAGTTGTCGTTACCGGAGTTCTCGGCCTGGTTCTGATTGCCGCCGACGGTGGTCGAGTTGTCGTTACCGGTGTTCTCAGCGTTGTTCTGGTTCCCGCCGATCGTGTTGCCGGTGTTCTCCGCCTCGTTGTTGATCTGGTCCCCACCGAGGGTCAGCTTGCCGTCACCGTTCTGGATCATGTCGCGCCCGGCGGCCTGCGCGTCATCGGACGCCACGGTGTTGCCGTGGCCGACGACCACCGGATCGTTGGGGGCGAACTCGCCTCCGACGGCGAGACCGCCGTCGCTGGCGAAGGCCTGGCGCACATCGCCCTCAGCCCAGATGTTCTGGCCGAAGTGCGTGCCACCGTAGCTGCCGATGGCGATGTTCTTGACCAGGTAGTTGATCATCTCGCCGGGTGTTCCGCCGCCACCACCGACGGCGGCGATGGCCACCGCGCCGGGAACCGAGTTGGCGATCAACGGTGTCAGCGCGTCGACATCCGCGCACGAGATATCGCCGAGCCCGGCCGCGGCCAGGGCACCTGACGAGTCTTCCGCGAACGCCTCGGCCTTGGACGAGTCGCCCAGCAGATCGAGAATAAAGCTCAGCAGATTACTGGCGGTCACTTCCATGAGAACTCCTCTGAATCACAAGCCCGCCGCGAAATCGACCGAGCCACTGTGACGCTATGTCGACGCGTCGATCCCGCCCAACGGGGACGACCCCCCTCTTTTCGACCGCGGGCCCTGCGCGCCGTCACCTGTTCAGCGGAGGTGGATTAGGGGATGGATGAGGGGATCGGGCCTCGACAACTGGGTGGTGAACCCCTATGGAGGACCCGATCGCTGGATTAGACTCGCACTCGGACGGCCCTCGGGAGGGCCGATTCATGCTCGGATCACGGGGGTATCCGACGACCAGATCACCCCTAGCGACTCGGGAAGTGTCGACATGATCGGAATCGACGTAGGTGCCACGGATGTCACCCACAGCGACGGCAGCACGTTCCTCCACAGAGTCCCCGACACCCCCGCGGATCTTCTCGCCCGCGTCGCCGGGGACCTCCCCGATGTCCGTGTCGATGAGAACGGATGTTCGTTGCGGCCCGCCCGAGAGATCTACGCGACGATCGTCGCCCGGTCGATCCCGCCGCGTCATCGCGGATCGACCGTCGCACTGGCCACTCCGGCCTGGTGGAGTCCACGCGTGATGGACCAGGTCCGCTCGGCTCTACTGGCGCAGTCGCTCGAGGCGGTGCTGGTCAATGAGGCCGAGGCGGCTGTCGCCGAGCACCAGGCGGCGGGGCACCGTATGCCCGAGACGGTGGCCGTCGTCAGCGTCCGGGCGGCGTCCAGCAGCGTCGCGATCGTGGAGCATTGCCAGGAACGGCCCGCCGCGCGGGTGGCCCCCGCGTTCGTCCTCGACGAAGGCGGGGACCGGCTCGATGTCGCTGTCCTGCACCATCTGGTCGACGGTCTCACCGATCTGGGCGACATGATCGACGGTGAGGATGTGGCGACCATCGCCGCTGCCCGCGAGGCGTTGCGCCACTGTCGCGAGCTACGTGAAGCCCTCTCGGTGAGCACGGTGGAGTCGCTGCATCCGGAGCTGCCGGGAGCCGATCACCACCTCCGATTGGTGCGCAGTGAGCTCGAGGAACTCGCTGCCCCCTGGATGGCCTCGGTGACCCGTATGGTGGCCTCCGCCCTCGACCAGTACGGGCGGCCGGTCGACGCCCTCCTCCTCGTGGGAGGACTCGCCGCCATGCCGATGGTCAGCCAATATCTCTCGGCCGAGCTGGCCGTCGAGGTACTGGTCGCGCAGGAGCCGCGGCTGGTCGTCGCGCGGGGTGCGCGACGGCTTCTCCCCGAGGAGGTTCCGGCAGGCCGGGGGAGGAGGGTCGGCTCCTGGTTCCGCGGCAGCTCGCGTCGCTCGAAGACGACGCGGGTCGACGGCCGCCGGCGTCGGGAGGAGACCCCGCAGATCGACGCACCGCCAGGAAGGGTCGCGCTGGCACTACCTCCCGGTTCGCTCGATGACGCGGCTCCCGAACGCCTGGTCGAGGAGTTCACACCGGTCTCCGGCCCCGCGCCTGCCCGCGGACATCGGCAGCTGACGTCATGAGCGCCGGCGCCCTTCAAGAGCTCGAGGTCTCGATGCCCGACCTGCCCGACGACGCGACAACCGCGCGGCGCACGCTGCAGCTGCACGTCGCGCTCAGCTGTCCCGCGAACGCCGCCGAGCTCGCGCGCAGGGTCGGCCGTCCGGAACGCGCCGTCCGCGACGACCTCGACGCGATGATCGCCAACGGCACGATCCATGTGCAGGAGGGCGTCCTCCGCACGTCCGCGGCGGCGCGGCTGGTCGCCGAGGCACTTCCCGGCGAGGTCCGCGAGATCCACGATCTGGTGCTCGCCGATGTGGATGCCGCGAGTGCGCGTCCGGCGACGTTGATCGCCCTGGCCGAGTCCGGGTGCCGGGACCCGAAGCTGCTCGGGCATCTGGTCCGCGTCGTCAACGAGCATCCCGATGGCGCTTCGGTCACCGCGATCCTGAACGCGGTGGCCCGATCGACCGGGCTTGAGGACGATGGGGTGCAGCTACTGCGTGCCACCGATGCGTCCATCCGGGGCCGGACGGAACTCGTGTTACGTCTCACCGAGGCTCTGGTCACCGCGGGTTCGGCTGCGACGCGCAAGCGAGCCGCCGTCTTGGCGGCCGGTGCCCATGTGCAGAGCGCGCGACTCGAGCGCGCTGGGGCACTTTACCGGCATGTCGGTGGGGACGAGCTCGGACAGGACGCCGCCTGGGCGGTGATGTCCGCGCTCGGGCGGGGCGATCTGGAGGCCGCCCGCGTGTGGCGCGCGGCGATGGGCGATGACGCACTGACGAGTCAGTCGTCCGGCCTGCTCGACTTCGCCGACGGACTCCTGCGCAGCGTCGAGGAACCGGGTTCGGTCTCCCTCGATCGACTGGCACGTTCGCTGTCGGCCTTGGGGCCTTTCGGCGCTGAGCTCGTGCTACCCGACACTCCGGCCGCCGTCGGCGCGCTCTTCGCGATCAGCCGCGGAGAGCCCGCCACGGCGGAAGTGCTGCTCGACCGCGCGCTGCGCGCGGGTCTCGGGGGTGAGGCGGGGCGTCGTCGCCATCTGCTGGTCTCCGCCTGGTCGCTCATGGTGCAAGGTCGGCTACACGCCGCAGATCAACGCGTCGAGTCGCTCGGTTCGCCCGAGGAGCTGGGGGACCGGGACCTGTTGTTCTACTGGGGGCTGCGCGCCGGCCTCGCTCGGCGCCGCAGCGATGCGCACGAGACGCGCGCCGCGTGGCGCGAGTTCCGCGATCGCACGCTGGGCGTCAGCCTGAGCCTGTACGACCTCCTCCCGCTGGGGGAGATGATGGTGGTGGCGGCGCGGTTGCACGATGCTGAGCGGGTGGCTCCGATGGTCGAGCAGGCACTCTCGGTACTCGAGGGACTCGGACACCCGCCGTCGTGGGCCGCGCCACTGCACTGGTGCGGTGTGCAGGCGGCCTTCCAGAGTGAGGATCCGGCAGCGCTCATGCCCCACGCCAATGCGCTCGCCACAGCCGCCTCGCGCAGCTCCTATGCCGCGACGCTGGCGCGGGCCGGTCGCACCTGGCTGGATGTCCTACGTCGGGAGGCCGATCTCGCCGCGGTGGAGGTCAGCGTGCGCGAGCTCGCCGCCACCGGCCACGTCTGGGACGCGTCGCGGCTCGCGGGTCAGGCGGCGCTGCAGCATCCAGACCGCGAGGGGACCCTCGCGATGATGCAGCTGGCCCGCGAAGTCAGCAAGAGCCACCAGCAGACCCAGCCAGTGCCGCTGCGGTCCTCGACGCTCACTGCCCGGGAACTCGAGGTCGGTCGGCTGGTGCTCGACGGCCAGGGCTATCGAGCGATCGGCGAGCAGTTGTTCATCTCGCCGAAGACGGTCGAGCACCATGTGGCGCGGATCCGCAACCGGCTCGGCGCCACCAGCCGCGGCGAGCTCCTGGAGATGCTGCACGACATCGTGACCGCGACGGATCAGTGAGCCAGGGGAGGGGAGCGGCGCCGGACAGCGGGCTACTCCGGCGTCGCCCCGGCCTCTCGGAGCAGGCGCGCCACCTCGCCCCGTGACGACAAGCGGAGCTTGCGGAGCACATTGGAGACGTGCGAGCGCACCGTCGCCACCGACACGACCATCGACTCGGCGATCTGATTGTTCGAGCGTCCTTCGGCGAGCTGCTCGACGATCTGCCGTTCACGGTCCGTGAGGGTGGCGAGGAGACGCGCGGCGGGGCTCTGAGCAGCTGGCGACGCGGGGGAGAAGCGGGCACGGACGGCCGACAGATAGGCCTCGGCACCGAGGCGTTCGAGGATCTCGATGGCCTTCTCGGTCACCCGACGTGCCTCCTCGTGAGCGCCTTGCTCGTTCAGGAAGACGCCGAAATCGGCGAAGGTCAACGCCTGCGGGAGGGGGAGACCGTCGACCGCGACGGCGGACTCATAGTGGCGCCGCGCGGTCGACGCGTCACCGCGGGCCTCGGCGAGCCGCGCGCGCAACCAGTCGAGGCTGCCCCAGTACTCGAGCCAATGGACGTCCCGCCAAGCAGCCAGCTCTTCGATCAGGTCGGCCGCTTGATCCAGTCGTCCGAGATCGATGAGGGCCAGAACACGGTAGGTGAGGTAGCCGCGGTGGGTATTGGACAGCCGGTCGACCGTCGGCCCCTGGCTCGCGCGCAGCACTCCTTCGGGGTCGCCCGCAGCACGGGCCGCCTCGCATTCGGCCATCACGGCGGTGTCCGCCGCGTAGCCCTCCCACATGATCTCGTGCTGGTGCCGGGCCAGCTCGAGATGGCGCTCGATATCGCGGCCGCCGCGGATTGCCGCGATGATGGCGCGCAAGGCCGCGAAGGTCGGCCGTGTCTCGACATCGAGGGCATCGAAGGCGATCTCCTCGGAAAGATCGATGAGGGTGCCCGCCTCGGCGTAGTCGCCGCGCAGGACGAGACAATCGGCGAGGATGAGCCGGGCCGTGCCGGCCGCCCACGGCTCGCTGACGCGATCGAGGAGTTCCACACCCCGGCGGGCGAGACGTTCGCCGGCCGCGAAGCGGCCGAGGGCCAGTTCGGCGCCGCTCACGGCCACGAGGCTGTCGACCTTCAGCGGACCGTCGGGCATCTCCTCGATCCGTCGTTCCAGCTCGGGAAGCGCTTCGGCGACGGCCGGCAACTCGAACATCCGCTGGTCGTGCACCGTGCGATAGCAGTCCAGCAGCACCAGATACTCCTGGGGCGCGACCATCCAGGCCAGACGTGCGTCACCGAGCTCGACGGCATCGGCGGGTGCCTTCTCGAAGAGGGTCCGCGCGTGGTCGATGAGCAACGGAACCATGGACGGGTCGTTCGTGCGCATCGTCATGATGACCACCAGGAAGGACAGGAAGGCCGAGACGGTGCGATCGTCCGGGTCGGAGCTCTCCAGCGCGAGCAACGCCATCACCTGCTCCTGGGGGAGCTCGCTCTCGACCCGGTGGGCGGCGAGCACGATGAGGATGAAGTCGCGCAGCGTGGACGGGGGGAGCCGTTCGTATTCGTCGGCGAGGTCGAGGATCAGATAGCCGGTCTTGCCGCGGATATGTGCCACGGCGAGGCTGATCAGCAGTTCCTGGCGCGTGGCGGTGTCGTCGGCGAGATCGAGCGCGGTCCGCAGGATGTCCGAGGCGTTGCCGAATCCACCGTGATCGAGGGCCTCCGATACGTAGTAGTTGACCTGTTTGCCGAGCTCTTCTGACCACTGCTCCGCGCCTTTCAGAGCGTGGCGGACCGAACGATAGCCCGAGGTAATCGTGGCGAGGGCGCGGGAGATCGCGCGGACCCGGTCGGCGGCGATCGTGTCGCGGATGGCCTGCGCGACCAGAGCATGCCGAGGCACGATGGTGGCACCGAACCCGGACTCGCTGAGCACGCCCGCTGCGCTGGGCTCGGACAGCTCGACCGGCTCGCCGAGCAGATCCGCCGCGGCATGGAGATCGGCGCGGGACATCTCGTGTCCGGCGAGGCAGACGATCTCGGTCGTCGCGCGCGCCGGCGCGCTCAGCTCACGGAAGCCGTGCAGCAGCGGATTCTCGTCGCTGGTCGCCCCGCGGATCGGCAGATCCCAGATGAGGTGAAGGTGGGCCACCTCATCGGGTGTCAGCTGACGCAGGATCGCGTCCAGGCGCAGGAACGAGCCGCTGGTCGCCTTGAGCAGCCGCTCGCCGGTGCGCGCGGACACGCCCGTGCCCAGGCGGTCGGCGGCGAAGGCGCGGATCTCGTCGGTCGTGAGCGGGTCGATCTGGTGGACCAGGTCCTGCGGGCTGTGGGAGATGAGCTCGGCGAGCACCTGTCCGAAGGACCCCTGCTCGTAGGGAGTCCGGGCCCCGAAGCCGAGAAGGACATGGCGCCGATGGATGCGGGGGATGACGTACCGCAGGACCCGCTGTGATTCTGTGTCGATCCATTGAACATCGTCGATGAGCACCACGGCTCCGTCAGCGGCGTTCTCACGGAAGCGGCGGAGGCACTCGCGGGCGACGGGGATCGGCTGCGTCTCACGGTCGGGCTCGAAGTCCCAGCCGTCGAACAGGCCGCTGGCAGCGAAGCGCTCGATGAAGCTGTAAGGCTCGCCGCACTCGATCTCGTCGGCATTGGCGAAGTAGACCGGCCAGGAACTGGATTCCTGGCCGGCGATGCCGAGCTCGCGCAGGAGGAAGGTCTTTCCCATGCCTGCCATGCCTTCGACCAGCAGCGTGAGGCCGCCTTGGGCCACCGCCTTCTGCACGACATCGGCGGCGAACCGTCGCCGCTCGAAGGCAGGCGAATACGGCGAGTCCCGAAGCATGGGCTCATGTTAACCCCAGTCATAGGCCTGATTCGGCCTGTTTCAGGGGCCCGAGAGAACCATTTTTCCCTAGGCGCTGCGTGGTCCGGGCTCCACTCTAGATCGATCCGATAATGCACATTATGTCAACTTGTGTCCAGAGAAGCCTTCTCGGCACGACCCGGTGTCCCTCCGTCATCGTCCCAACGCTCCCCTTCGTCCTCCGCGGCAGGGTTCACCCTGGGCGCCGCCTGGAAGTCGATGAGTGCGGCCTGCGATGTGAGCGACTGAAGCCTGTTCGCCTCCCGAGTCTGGGCGTCGCGAGCCCGCCGGTCGCGCGCATCGTCCTCGTCGTGAATCTGCTGGACGGCGTCGTCGATCACACGCGTGAGGTGGTAGCCGAGCCCGGCGGCGAGCTCACGCAGAGTGGTCTCGGTGACCATGAGTCGCCGATCGGCGACCGCCAGCCGGATGTCCCGATAGCCGGCCGCACCGAGCTCCTCGCGGACGGCGTGCCCTTCGATCCGGCTCTTCTCCGCCCCGGTGACCCGGCGTGAGAGCACGATCGGCACGGTATAGCGGTCGGGCCCACCGGGGACACCGACATCAGGTGGCAGGCCACCGACGAGTACCTCGGTGAGTCTCAGCGGGCTCATCGCCGCGGACGCGGATGCGGATGCGGACATCGTGTCCCCCACTTCTGCCGTGTTCCTCCGCCGCCGAAAGCCACGGAGAGAAAGGCCTTCGCATAGACACCGGACGACACGTCGCCGGCGATGGATACCGCGGCTGTGCCCAAGCGTGTTGGGAGCCGGAACGGACACACGGCGATTCGTTCTCGTCGCGGCCGCATCGACGTGCTGGCCGTGGTACTAGACCCGCGGATCGTGTACTCGATCTACGCGACATGGTGTTCGAAGGAGATGTGGCCTGGTTGCCACCTACCTGCAGTCTAGCGCGCGTCACCCATTCCCTCGCGACCAGCAGTAGGTGGCTCCAGCGCGTAGGCTGGAGGCGCGCGTCGAACCTTTCAGAGTGTCAGGCAAAGGGCCCGCAGAAGGCGGCCTACCATGTTCTACACCAGCGGTAAACCATCCTCCGGCGCAGTGCGATCGGCGGATGAGTTCACTAATCTCTACACCGGGCTCATGCACGAGGTCCGCGACCAAGGCCTGTTGCGTAAGCGACCCGCGTATTACTACCGCCAGATCGCCGTCGCCGTCACGACCTTCGCCGCGCTCTGGGCAGCGGTGGTGCTCATCGGCGACTCGTGGTTCCAGCTGATCCCGGCGGCCGTGATGGGGATCGTCCTCGCCCAGTTCGGCTTCCTCGGACATGACGCGGCCCACCAGCAGATCTTCACCTCCCGCGCCGCGAACGCGTGGACCGCGCGCATCCTGGCCGGGGCCTTCGCCGGGCTGAGCTACGGGTGGTGGCGAGGCAAGCACAACAAGCACCATGCCGCGCCCAATAAGGAGGGATACGATCCCGACATCGCCCCTGGGGCCATCGCCTTCACCCGCGACATCGTCGAGTCTCGCACCGGGTTCACCGGGTGGCTGGCGCGGCGTCAGGGATGGTTCTTCGTTCCGCTGCTCACCCTCGAAGGGCTGAACCTGCATGCCTCGAGCATCCGCGCGCTACTCCCCCGTCAGCAGCTGCCGTGGAGACGACTCGAGCTCGTCATCGTCACGACTCGCCTCGCGGCGTTCGTCGCGCTCCTGGTGCTGCTGCTCCCGCCCGGGATCGCCGCGGCTTTCTTCGCGGTCCAGATGGCGGTATTCGGCCTCTGCCTGGGCGGATCCTTCGCGCCGAACCACAAGGGCATGCCGATCGTGCCGGCCACCATGAAGATCGACTTCCTGCGGCGCCAGGTCCTGATGTCACGCAATGTCCGAGGGAACTGGTTCATCGACCGGGCGATGGGCGGGTTGAACTACCAGACGGAGCACCACCTCTTCCCGAGCATGCCCCGACCGACTCTCAAGCGCGTCCAGCCCCTGGTCCGCGACTATTGCCGCCGCCATGGCATCGCCTATACCGAAGAGACGCTCTTCACCTCCTACGGCATCGTCATCAGATACCTCAACGACGTGGGCCTTCGTGCCCGCGCACCCTTCGACTGTCCTCTCGCTCGCGAGATGCGCTGATCGACAGGCCGCTGCCCCGCCGCGGCGGCTCACTCGGGAAGGCGCGCGAGCAGTTCCCCGTTCACGATCGCGAACCAGGCGTCCGGCTCTTCTCCCCAGGCCCGCCAGCCGGCGGCGATCCGGACGAGATCGTCACCGGTGACACCGTAGCGACCGGCCTGCTCGGCGAACAGCTCGGCGGAGTACCGCTCGGCCTGACTATGCCCCCACCATCGGCAGGTCTCGGAATCGGCGTAGTTCCATGTACCGGCCGTGTAGCGGACATCGGTCAGGCCTGCCGCTTGGGCCCAGGTGCGCATCCGCCTGGCCGCGTCGGGCTCGGCGCCGTTGCCCCGTGCCACTCGACGGTAGATAGTCCGCCACTCCTCCAGCTCCGGGAGTTCTGGATACCAGGCCATGGCCGCGTAGTCGGCGTCGCGGGCAGCCACCCAGCCGCCGGGCTTGGCCACCCTCGCCATCTCCCGGAGCGCGCCGACCGGATCGGTCAGGTGCTGAAGCACCTGGTGGGCGTGCACGATGTCGAAGCTGTCGTCTTCGAAGGGCAGCGCCATCACATCACCCAGCTCGAAGCGGGTACGGGTGTCCCCTCGCTCGGCAGCACCCGCGCGGGCCGCGACGAGCGGCTTCTCCACGTTCTCGATTCCCACCACGACACCCGGTGCGACGATCTCAGCGAGGTCCAGAGTGATCGTTCCCGGGCCGCAGCCGACATCGAGGACGCTCATCCCCTGCCGCAGCACCGGAAGGAGATAGCCCGCGGAGTTCGCCGCCGTGCGCGCACCATGCGAGGCCAAGGTGGCACGCTCGTGTCCATGCGTGTAGCGGGAAGATTTCACTATCCGAGACGTTCTCGCTCATATTCCGAGACGATGCCAGGTGGACCCCAGCCCCGTCGAGGACCCGGTCGCATCGTGGACATCGCGAACGCCACGGCCACCCGCGGATCAGTCCACCACGACGTCGACGGCGAGACGGCAGTATCGACCAACGAAGCCCTTCAGCGCCCCGATGTCGATCGCGGACACCGCGGTGGGCGGCAGGCCGCGCAGATGGACCGTGGTGCCATGCGCATCCCATAGCGATAGCTCTGGGACCAAGAGCCGTCGCTGCGCCGGTTCTCATGCACGAGCTCCTCGCACACCGCAGCCACAGTGGACATGCCGCGTCTGGGCGCGCCATCGGGAAGCGTCGGTGGCGTGGCGGCAGCGTAGAACCGGACGTCGGGCGTGGCCATGACCGGCTTGCGGATCATCGTGCCGTCGACATCTCGACGCGTGTCGGTGCCCGTCCGTCGTCGCTGACAGTGACACTCGACCGGTGGATACGGACCATTGCGGTGCCGATCCTGCCCTGCGCCTCGGCTTCGTCATCGGCGTAGGCCAGCACTTCGAGGATCATGTGCACCACCTGCTCCACGCCGATGTCCCCCACCGACCGTCGCGCCTCGTCGAGGTGGGCGATGTCGACATCGCGCGACCAGTCGTGGGTCAGCGTGACCCACGACGTCCGATCCCCCTCCGGCTGAAGGTGCCGTATCAGCCGCCGCTCCACGGGGCCATGCGCATGGCGCACGGCGACGTCGCCGGTGTCCTGCCATCCAGTGGCCTCATACAGTGCGATCGCCCGGTCGTTGGTGTCGATCACCCATAGCTCCAGCGTTGGAAAGCCCTGTCGTGCGGCTTCCTCACCAAGGTGGTGCAGGAGCGCGGTGCCGATGCCCTGTCCCCATTTCGCGGGCTCCACAGCGAGATACCGGAGTTCGAGCCGATCCTCGTGCGGGACGATGACGCTGAAGCCGACCGGATGGTCGGTGTCATCAGCGATCTGCAACGAGGAGCCGGGCGCCGAGAGCGCGGACCGTATCCCCCGCACCACGCTCGCTGTGTCCTGCGGATCGACGCCGTCGCGTCGGGCGGTCGCGCGAGCCCAGATTCCAGCGGCGCACAGCTGCGCCCCCTCCCCGGAGACGGCGCGAATCATGTACGGCGAGGTCAATGACCGCCTCGGCTGGTGACGATGCCGCGCACGTAGGCGGCCTGTCCTGCGTGCTGTAGGCCATCGGCGATGACGCTGACCAACCTGACCGCCAGTGACACGGGCGGGTCCCAGCGCTCGTCCACGATCCGATCGAGGTCCTCATCGCGCAACGTCGCGACATAGCGTCGTGTCCGCTCAGTCACCGCTCGGAGATAACCGGCGAGCAGATCGGCTGAAGCGACCACCGAGTCGACCTGCTCGCTGGTGTATCCGTAGCCGGTGTCCTCGACGGGCACCGGCAGGTCGAATCGCTCGTGCCATCCTTCGGCGACCCACGCCTGAGCGCCTCCGCACGCGTCGGCGATGTGGTCGTCCTGCACCCGGGCCAGGTGCCAGACCAGCCAGGCGATCGAGTTGTTTCCTCCCGGACGTTCCGCGAGCTCGTCCCGCGAGAGATTGCCGAGGGCCGCGGCCGCGGCCGACTCGATCCGGGTGAAGGCATCGTCAAGGAGAGCTGCTGTGGTGACCATGTCTCCACGCTACGACCGACCGCTCTCCCCTGCCATCCGCTGCGTTTCCTACCGTCGACGCGCGCCCGGCGCCGACCATCCGCGGCGCATCGACACGAGGCGCAAGCCCAGGCACACCAGTGCCGGCCCCACGTACACGATCCCGGCCGCGCCGAACGCCTCGGCCACCGTCGTGAGGGTGGCACCGACGATCGCGGGGATCGCATAGAGTTCGCCGCTGAAGACCACCGGCGTGCGCCCGGACAGCACATCGCGGACGATGCCGCCGCCCACGGCCGTGAGGACTCCGAGCAGCACCGCCGTCGCGGGCGTGATGTCGTGACTCAAGGCGGCGATCGTGCCGGTGACGCAGAACGTCGCCAGACCGACGGCATCGAGCAGCATGACGACACGTTCTCGACGCAGCACGCGGTCGTGCTGCCAGAAGATCAGCGCGGCCGCGAGAGTCGCGGTCAGCAGCCGTTCCCAGCTACCGATGTTGACCGGCGGGTTGACGCCGAGCAGCACATCGCGGAGGACCCCTCCGCCGAGACCGGTCATCATGGCCAGGACGACGAGACCGACGATGTCGAAATCCCGACGGACCCCGACGAGAGCGCCGGTCATCGCGAAGACGAAGATGCCCGAGAACTCCAGCACCGCGAGGACGGTTGCAGTCACCACGACATCGTAGGGCGCGCCACAGCTTCACCCTCCGCTCCCCCAGCGCCAGCGGTGAGTTATCCCGCATCTCGCCCGTGGGCGGTGAGCTGTCACGCACTTTCGTCGTCGGAGTGCGGGATGGCTCACCGCCCATCCGCGGCGATCACTCACGGCCCGGGCAGGAGACTCGCGAGGCGATGCATGGGGAAACCGTCGCGCGTGGGACGAAGGATGTGCTTCCACGGTTGCCCTGACCACCACGAAGTCACATCCTTCGTTCTCGCCCGACGGAGGATGTGCTTCTGTGGTTGCCCCGGCAGCCACGGAATCACACCCTCCGTCCCACGCGGCGCAGGAAACAGCTCACCGGCGGCCTCACCGATCCCCGGCAGAGCGGGAGCATGGCAGCATCCCAAATCGCGTTCGTTTGGTTCTCGGGATCATCCCCGCTCGTGCGGGGAGCACGTGCGGGCGGTGCCCACCGGGTCGACGGCACCGGGATCATCCCCGCTCGTGCGGGGAGCACACCTTCGGGTGGTCGGCGAACCCGTCGTCGATGGGATCATCCCCGCTCGTGCGGGGAGCACTGGCGCGTAGGTGATCGTCATGCCGTCTTCCCCGGATCATCCCCGCTCGTGCGGGGAGCACATCGTCGCCCGGGCGCTAGCCGGCGTGCTGCTCGGATCATCCCCGCTCGTGCGGGGAGCACGGCGTGCGCCGACTCGCAGCCGGACTCGCGTGAGGATCATCCCCGCTCGTGCGGGGAGCACGCCCATCTTTGGCGCCATCGGCGCGTTCGTCTCGGATCATCCCCGCTCGTGCGGGGAGCACTAGCGAGGAAGCAGACAGCTCCGAGTTCGTCGAGGGATCATTTCCGCTCGTGCGGGGAGCACGCCGAGTACCCCGACGGGTCACCGGCCGCCTGGGGATCATCCCCGCTCGTGCGGGGAGCACTACCGCAGCACCACCGACGTAGCATCACCGGCGGGATCATCCCCGCTCGTGCGGGGAGCACTCGGTGTCGTCATCGAGGATCAGCCGGCCCTCCGGATCATCCCCGCTCGTGCGGGGAGCACTTGCCCAGGATCATCACGCCCTCAAAGCGAGCGGGATCATCCCCGCTCGTGCGGGGAGCACTCGCTGCTGCGGCGACCTGGATCGTCACCCACGGGATCATCCCCGCTCGTGCGGGGAGCACCTCGTGGGCAGGGGTAGAAGCTGACGCGCGCAAGGATCATCCCCGCTCGTGCGGGGAGCACTAGTCGCCCCCACCGGAGGGATAGGCGTGGACAATCATCCCCGCTCGTGCGGGGAGCACGGCAACAGGACGCCGAGCGCATGGCCGAACAGCCAATCATCCCCGCTCGTGCGGGGAGCACATGGCGTCCGCTGGCGAAATCGACTTCGCCACGCAATCATCCCCGCTCGTGCGGGGAGCACGCTTGCTGACCTGCGCAAACACACGTCGAGGAGCGGTTTCGGCATCACTTTTCTACCACGCCCACGTCTCGTTTGTGAAAGACGCCATCCCCGTCTACGGCGACTCCCCCGAGCACTCCGCTGCGCTCCGTGCAGGGAGGTACCCCCACCACGCCGGATACCTCGAATGCCGCATCAACCCCCGAGACGGCATCCCCGAATTCCGACGACCCGGCACCCGACAATGGAAACGCAACCACCGATGGCGACCCTGATCATGACCGCGGACGTAACCTGGAGGCGAGGTGGTTCGATGACGCGTGATGACAGCCGTCAGCGCGCCATGCGCTACCGCATCGGTGACGAGGACCCGCCGGCTTCCGAAACTGAGCAGAGCGAGTACGAAGCGGGCCGCGAACGCCGTCTCGAAGCGCAACCGTTGTGGATCGACCAGCAGATCCGCTCAGCCATGGCTCGCGGCGACTTCGACAACCTCCCCTACGCCGGCAAGCCCCTGCCCGACCGGCTTCTCAGGAACGACCCGGACTGGTGGGTCAAACAGCTCATCGAACGCGAACGCGTCAGCGGAGTCCTTCCCCCAGCACTGCAACTGCGCAAGGACGACGCAGCCCTGGGCAGTCTCCTCGACGCCATCTCCTCGGAACGGCGAGTCCGGGAGGAGATCGAATCGTTCAACGCCCGCGTCATCGAGGCCCGGCGGCAGCTCCTCGGCGGCCCACCGGTCGTCACCCCTCTGCGCGACGTCGAGGCCGAGGTCACGGCCTGGCGAGAACGCGCCGAACACCGTCGTGTCGCTGCGCAGCGCCATGACGACACGCCGACCAGTCGGTCACCACGCCGGCGCTGGCTCCGGCGCCGGAGCGCATGACTCTACATATCGAGCTCCCAGGCCGATACGACCTCCACCGCTCCCTGAGCCCGCTCCGACGTGGTCAGTACGACCCGACATTCCGGCGACGAGGCGACGAGATCTGGAACGCTGTCCGCTCGCCAGAAGGACCCGCCACCCTACGCCTCCGGCAGCTCACGCCCTCCCTCGTCGAAGCCGACGTATGGGGTCCCGGTGCCGAATGGGCCGCACACCGCCTACCCGAGCTGCTCGGTGCCGCCGACGATCCCGAGAGCTTCACCCCCTCGGACGCATTGATGGCCGACCTCCACCGCCGCACGCCAGGCCTACGCCTGCCGCGAACGCTGCGCGTCCTCGACGCCCTCGTCCCCGCGATCATCGAGCAGAAAGTCCTCGGCGTGGACGCGTTCAACGCCTGGAGCCGCATCCTGCGCCATGCGGGCACCCCCGCGCCCGGCCCGGCGCCCGCCGGGCTCCTCGCCCCACCCGACGCCACCGGCTGGTCCTCCATCCCCGCCTGGGAATGGCACCGAGCAGGCGTGGGACCGCAGCGCTACCGCGCCATCCAGGCGGCGGTCCGCGTCGGAGAGCGACTTCAACAGCTGCCCTCCGAACGCCTGCCGGCAGGCCTCTCCCCCATCCCCGGCGTCGGCCCCTGGACCATCGCCGAGACGATCGTCCGGGTCCATGGCGACAGCGATGCCGTGCCGTGGGGCGACTACCACCTCGGACGCCTCGTCGGGACGGCCCTCGCCGGACGCATCGTCGACGACGACGCCACCATCGCCCACCTGCTCGCCCCCTACGCGCCCCACCGATATCGCGCCCTGCGTCTCCTCGCGCTCCACATCAGAGTCCCCCGTCGAGGTCCCCGGCGCGCCCGCGTCGACTACCGCGCCCACTAGGGTGAGCTCCTCAACGAGCGGCACCCCGCGAACCGTCTGACACTGGACGCGTGGAGCAACGATTCGTCGGGCATATCGCCGGCATGGGCACCACCTCAGGCACCCGGCTCGTGGTCGGCGTGTGGGAGCACTCCCCCTTCGGTCGCTTCTGCGATGTGATGGTCGAGGAAGCCACCGGACACCGAACCCTCCTCGCTCCCACGCCCGACACCGCCGACTACGTGTCAGCCACCTATACCTTCGACTCCGTCGACATCGCACCAGTGACCCTCACCGTCGACAACGCGCTCTGGGCGGTCCGGCATCGAGCACTCACCCTCGACTGGCAGGTCGGCAGACGTCGACTGCTCGGCGCGCTGCTTCACCTCGTCCCCTCCGGGCTCCGTGAGAAGGAAACGTGGGCCCAGGCCATCGACCCAGTCGCACGCATCGTGCAGCCAGGCGTACGTACCCACGGGACGGCCGGAAACGACCGGACCGAGTGGTACGCCGCCGACGATGTCCGTGCCATCGTCGCCGCGACCGGAACCTGGCGCGGTGCCTCCCTCGGCACGCTCGCACCGCTGAGACCGCCCGTCTCCTTCGGATTCTCCTCCGCACCCCGCAGCCCGTCCCTGACCAGCGTGACGAGCATCGTCCGCGATGACGACACCCGTTAGAGTGCCGAGCATGGACGCCCAGATCAGGACCGAAGGCGAGTTACGCGAGATCCTCGGAGAACCGCACCCGCGCATCCGCGACAAGGACCGTGACCGGCTGGCCGACGTCCATCGGACCTTCATCGAGGCCTCGCCCTTCTGCCTCGTGGCGACCAGCGGCGCCGACGGCAGCTGCGACGTGTCGCCCAAGGGCGATCCCGCCGGCCATCTCGCGACCGTGCTCGACGACCGCCATCTCGCGCTCGCCGAGCGTCCCGGCAACCGCCGTGCCGACGGCTTCGTCAATCTCCTGACCAATCCGCACATCGGGCTGATCTTCGTCGTCCCGGGACGCGGCGACACCCTCCGGGTCAACGGCACCGCGCGGCTGCTGCGCGACGCCCCCTACCGGGACCGCCTGGAAGTGAAAGGGCACCGCCCGCAGATCATCTGCGAGGTCGAGATCGAACAGGTCTTCTTCCACTGTTCCAAGGCATTCCTGCGTTCTCGGCTCTGGGACCCGGAGTCGTGGGACGTGGAGTCAGTCCCCTCGCGGGCGCGGATCGCGCACGCCTTGGAGCGCGCCGATGAGCCCCTCGCCGATGTGGTCGCCTACTACGAGAGCCCGGAGTACGCGGCGAATCTCTATCGCTGATCGCGCACCGCGGCGCCCTTCGCGCGCGCCGCATCGGCGAGACCTTCCTGGAACCGCAGAACACGTTCGGTCAACTCGGTATCCCCGGCCGCAAGCATGCGCACGGCCAACAGCCCGGCGTTGCGGGCATTGCCGATCGAGACGGTGGCGACGGGCACTCCGGCCGGCATCTGCACGATCGAGAGCAGCGAATCCATGCCGTCGAGATACTTCAACGGCACGGGCACGCCGATGACCGGCAGGGGGGTGACGGCGGCCAGCATGCCGGGCAGATGCGCAGCTCCCCCGGCTCCGGCGATGATCGCCTCGAGACCCCTGCCGTGAGCTTCGCGACCGTAGTCGAGCATCTCGGTCGGCATCCGGTGGGCCGAGACCACGTCGGTCTCGTAGGCGATGTCGAACTCCGCCAAGGCGTCCGCGGCCGCGCGCATCGTCGGCCAATCCGAGTCCGACCCCATGACGATCCCGACGCGTGGTCGTGGGTTCATTGCTCTCCTCCGTCGGTGAGAACAGCGGCGCTGCGGCGAGCACGCGCCAGAACATCGTCGAGATCGTCGCCCACGGCCGTGACATGGCCGACCTTACGGCCCGGCTTCACGGACTTGCCGTAGAGGTGGATCTTGACATCGGGTTCGGCGGCCAGGGCGATTGCGCGCTGAGCCCGCAGATCGGTGACGCTACCGCCCAGCACGTTGACCATGACGGTCCACGGTTGGCGCGGCCGGGGTGAGCCGAGGGGCAGATCGAGCACGGCGCGCAGGTGATTCTCGAACTGACTCGTCAGTGCGCCGTCGATGCTCCAATGACCGGTGTTGTGCGGGCGCATCGCGAACTCGTTGACCAGCACGCGCCCGTCCTCGGTCTCGAAGAGTTCCACCGCGAGCATGCCGACGACATCGAGCCCCTCGGCGACGGTCAGGGCGATACGGCTCGCGGCCTCGGCGAGCTCATCGTCCAGACCGGGGGCCGGCGCGATGGCCTCGACACAGATGCCGTCGGACTGACGAGATTCGACCACCGGATAGGAGACCGTATCGCCGGACGGCCGACGGGCGATCTGGGCCGAGAGCTCGCGTGTGAAGGGGACGAGCTCCTCGGCCAGCAGCCGGGCGCCGCGTTCCCGCACCACGGAAAGCGGGTCATCCAGGTCATGGACCGCATCGACCCGCCAGACCCCCTTGCCGTCGTAGCCGCCGCGCGTGGTCTTGACGATGAAGGGCCAGCCGATCTCGTCCCCGAAGGAACGGAGCCGATCGGGCGCCTCGGCATCGGGCTCGACGATGCGAAAACGGGGGCCTGGCACTCCGAGCTCATCGAGCTTGAGCCGCATGTCGCCCTTGTCCTGGGCGTAGATCAGGGCTTGCGGGCCGGGACGGCAGGCGACTCCCTCGTCCTGCAGCGCCCGCAGATGGGCCGGAGGCACGTGCTCGTGGTCGAAGGTCACCGCGTCGGCGCCCGCGGCGATCCGGCGCAGCGCCTCCAGGTCGGTGTAGTCCCCCACCTCGTGGTCGACGATCACCTGGGCGGCCGACACATCCGGCCCTTCGGCCAGCAGGCGGATGTCGATACCCAGTGCGATGGCGGGCTGTTGCATCATCCGGGCGAGTTGTCCGCCACCGATCACAGCGAGTTCAGGCACGGGTATCACCCTAGCGAGCCCCGTGGCGGCCAGCTCAACGGCTGCGGAAGCCGCGGCGCTCCGACACCGTGATCGGCGAGACATTGCCGAACCCGCGCAGCAGGCGTGGCGGAAGGACCCGCGTCTCGAAGTCGTCGCCGAGCCGGTCGGCAGTGGTCTTGTCGATGAGGACGCGGTTGCTCCGGGCGACGTGAGAGAGCCGGGCCGCGAGGTTGACCGGTGGTCCGAAGACATCGCCCAGGCGGCTCAACACCGATCCGGTGGCCAGTCCCACTCGCAGGCTGGGCAGCCCGTCGCTCGTGGACAACCGTCGGACGATCTCGAGCGCGATACGCGTCGCCTGGACCGGATCGGGGCAGACGTAGAGCACGGCGTCGCCGAGGGTCTTGATGACCCGGCCGCCGTGCGACGTGATGAGGTCGGTGGCGCGGGTCTCGAAAGTCTCGACGATCCGGGCGAGGCCGGCGTCGTCCAGCTCGTTCGACAGCGCCGTGAATCGCGACAGGTCCGCGAAACCGACGGACATCGTGGTGGAGAGCAACTCCTCGTCAAGCGCGCCCTGAGCCTCGAGTCGGGACGCGGCGGCCGCCAGGTGGCGTCGCCAGGCGTGGATCATGAGCTGCTCGAAGGCCGGGCCGGCCGTGGCGACGAGCGCCATCGCCGCCTCCATGCGGTTGCCGGCACGTCCCTCGTCGACATCGTGTTCCAGCTGGTCGACGAGCGTCGAGACCTGCCAGTCGGCCAGACGTGCCATCGTCTGCCCGACGGCGCGCGTCAGCCGGAAGATGGTGTCCTCACCGAGCACACCATGGTCGATGGCGGAGGCCACGATCGCGACCGCCTCGGCATCCGACTCGCCGAAGGCGGCATCCTCCCCCGGGTCCGGGAAGCCCAGCGCGCGCCACAGACGCCGGGTGTTCTCCGGGGACAGGCCGCCCTTCTCGGCGACCTCGTCGCTGGTCAGCTCGAGCCGGGAGCCGAGGATGAGCGAGACGAGCTCGTCGCGCTCATCAGCTCGATTCGCCACGAGGAACCTCCTGATGCGTGTCGTGGGCGTCAAAGACCAGCCCGCTCACGGTGCGGTGAAAGCGTTCGATGCGCGGGATGTCGTGGAGTTTGAGCCCCTCCTGCTGCGACGCATCGTGCACGACGAGCGTGCCACAGCCGAGGAGGCGATCGTTCAGATGCTTCTCGTAGTTGACGTCGTTGATGCGCATGAGCGGGATCACCCGGCCGGTGCGGGTGAGGATGCCGCGCTGCTCGACGATTCGCAGATTCGTCAGCGTGTAGGTCCACAGGTACCAGCGCAGGAACGGGATCAGCGTCGTGATGACGAACAGCACCGCGGCGACCGCGATGACGATGCCGCGGGCCCAGCCGTCGCCGCGCGAGCCGATGAAGCCGACGGCGAATCCGGCGACGCCCATGAGCACGAGTCCGAGCAGGAACGGAACGAAGAGGACCTTGATGTGGGTGCGCGTCTCCTCGACGACTTCCTCTCCGTCGAGAAGGAGCTTGCGAGACAGGCTCATGCCGGCACCTGCCAAGAAAAACGTCGAGGATGGGCAGACGCCGGCATGATCTCCACGGCCGATCGCTCGCTACGCTCGCTCATGAGGCCGATTCTGTCATGTGCGTATCGCGGCGGGAATGTTCACGACACGACCGTCTCACCTGGCCGGCCGGACATGGACGACGTCGCCTGAGCTGAACGGCGTGCCGTCCACGATGAGCCGACCGTCGCCGTCGACGGTCTCGGCCGTGCCCACGAAGGGGTCGCCTCCCGGCCGCTCGATGCGCACGTGCTGGCCCAGCGTGACGCATCGTTCCAGGAAGGTCTCGCGGATCGCCTCGATCGCGTCGGGGCGCGGATCCTCCCAGCGTGTGAGCCAGTGGTCGAGGCCTTCCAGCAGCTCGACCAGGACGGCCCGACGGTCCAGGTCGCGTGCGCCTTCCAGGGCGAGAGAGGTCGCCGTCGTGGTCGGGAGCTCGTCGCGACGCGCGGCGATGTTGAGCCCGATGCCGATCACCGCGCCGGCGGCGAGCCCCGGGGTCTCGACGCGTTCGAGCAGGATGCCGCAGATCTTGCGGCCGTCGACGAGGACGTCGTTCGGCCACTTGATCCCGCCACCGCGTACCCCACGGGCACGCACGAGATCGTCGACCGCGAGTCCCGCGACCAGGGGCAGCCAACTCCAGCGGCTGATGGGAACGACCGGTCTGATGAGCGCGGAGACGGCGATCCCCGATCGGCCGGGGAGCGCGAAGCTGCGACCGAGCCGTCCTTTGCCGGCGTCCTGTCGATCCGCGGCGACCACCGAGCCTGTTGGGGCGCCGTCCCGAGCCATCGACGCGAGGTCGGTGTTCGTGCTCGACGTCCGCTCCGGCGCCACGATGTCGCCACGCCAGCGGGTGTGCGTCAATCGTGCTCGCAGCTCGTCGGCGGCGAGGGGACTGCGGGACAGATCACAGGGACCGGGTGGGGGCGAGAAGGTCACGGTCTAAGGTAAGCCACATGACCGACGCAGCACCCGACGTCCAGCTCGAGGCACATCCCGAGCTCCACACCACCGCGGGCAAGCTCGCCGACCACGAGCGCCGCACCCACGAGGCCACCGTCGAGATCGCCGAGCGCGCCGCGGAGAAGCAGCATGCCAAGGGCCGCCAGAGCGCCCGCGAGCGGATCGAGCAGCTCCTCGACGAGGGCTCCTTCGTCGAGCTCGACGCCTTCGCCCGGCACCGCGCCACCGCCTTCGGCCTGGATCAGAACCGGCCCCTCGGCGATGGTGTGATCACTGGCTACGGCACGATCGACGGCCGCCAGGTCTGCGTGTTCAGTCAGGACTTCAGCGTCTTCGGCGGCAGCCTCGGCGAGGTCTACGGCGAGAAGATCACCAAGGTGATGGACCTGGCGATCAAGGCCGGCTGCCCGATCATCGGCATCAACGAGGGCGCCGGCGCCCGCATCCAGGAGGGCGTCGTCTCCCTGGGCCTCTACGGCGAGATCTTCCGCCGCAATGTGCACGCCTCGGGTGTCATCCCGCAGATCAGCCTCATCATGGGCTCGAACGCCGGCGGGCACGTCTACTCCCCCGCGGTCACCGACTTCGTGGTGATGGTCGACCAGAAGTCCAATATGTTCATCACGGGCCCGGACGTCATCAAGACCGTCACCGGCGAGGACGTCTCGATGGAGGACCTCGGCGGCGCGCGCACCCACAACACCAAGAGCGGCAACGCCCACTACATGGGTGCCGACGAGGAAGACGCGATCGAGTACGTCAAGGCGCTTATCAGCTTCCTCCCGCAGAACAACATGGAGGAGCCCGAGCCCTTCGACGAGGTCATCGACCTCGAGCCGAATGACGACGATCTCGCCCTCGACACCCTGATCCCGGATTCGGCCAACCAGCCGTACGACATCCGCACGGTGATCGAGACCGTCCTGGACGATCAGGACTTCCTCGAGGTCCAGCCGCTGTTCGCCCCGAACATCGTCATCGGCTTCGGCCGGGTCGAGGGCCGCAGCGTCGGCGTCGTGGCCAATCAGCCGATGCAGTTCGCCGGCACGCTCGACATCGACGCTTCGGAGAAGGCGGCCCGTTTCGTGCGGACCTGCGATGCCTTCAACATCCCGATCCTCACCTTCGTGGACGTGCCCGGCTTCCTGCCCGGCACCGATCAGGAGTGGAACGGCATCATCCGCCGCGGCGCCAAGCTCATCTACGCCTACGCCGAGGCCACGGTCCCGCTCGTCACGGTCATCACCCGCAAGGCCTACGGTGGCGCCTACGACGTGATGGGCTCCAAGCACCTGGGTGCCGACGTCAACCTCGCGTGGCCCACCGCCCAGATCGCCGTCGTCGGCGCCCAGGGCGCGGTCGGCATCCTGTACCGCCGCGATATCGCCGGAGCCGATGACCCCGACGCCCGTCGCGCCGAGCTCATGACCGAGTACGAGGACACGCTGTGCAATCCGTACGTGGCGGCCGAGCGCGGCTATGTCGACGCCGTCATCCGGCCGAGCAGCACCCGCGCGGAGGTCGCCAAGGCACTGCGCCTGCTGCGCACCAAACGTGAGTCGCTGCCGCCCAAGAAGCACGGGAACATCCCGCTGTGAGCGACGAGCAGCAGGATCAGCCGCGCCCGGTTCTTCGGGTCGTCAAGGGCGATCTCACCGAGGAGGAGCTCGCCGCACTCGTCGCGGTGGTCTCCGTGCGCAACGCGGCGGCCGCCCATGCGGCTGCCCGTCGCCCACGTCGAGTCCGCTCCGAGTGGGGCCACCCCGCGCGGCAGCATCGCACCGCGCTGCGTGTCGGCCCCGGCCAGTGGCGGGCGAGCTCCTGGTGACTCCTCTCGTGCTCGCCTCAGCCTCCCCGGCGCGGCTGGAGACGCTGAGGCGAGCAGGGGTGGAACCCGAGGTGATCGTCTCGGGAGTCGATGAGACCGAGGTGCTGGCGGCCACCCCTGGTCAGCTGGCATCGTCGCTCGCGCAGATGAAGTGTCGAGCGGTCGCGGTCGATCATCCCGATCGCCTCGTGCTCGGCTGCGACTCGGTCCTGGAGTTCGATGGCGAGCCGCTGGGCAAGCCCCATGACCCGCGGGTCGCTCGCGAACGGTGGCGAGCCATGCGTGGCAATGCGGGAGTGCTGCATACCGGGCACTGTGTCCGCCTGGGTGACGATGAGGTCGTCCGCTCCGTGGCCACGCGGGTCCACTTCGCCTATGTGACGGACGATGAGATCGATGCCTATGTCGCCACCGGCGAACCTCTGCAGGTGGCAGGGGCCTTCACCATCGACGGTCTCGGCGGGGCCTTCATCAGCCGCATCGAAGGCGATCACCACAATGTGACCGGTCTCAGCCTGCCGGTTCTGCGCGACATGCTGCACGATTTCGATATCGTCTGGACCGATCTGTGGAGTGTTCGCTGACCGAACTCGGGGGGATCGACGCGCGGTCTGCCGTTCTGCGGCGACGGTCTCGCTCCCCTTCCTACTCCACCGGCAGCCCGAGCCCGCGAGCGATGAGCATCCGCTGCACCTCGCTGGTGCCCTCGCCGATCTCGAGGATCTTGGCGTCGCGGTAGAAGCGTACGACCGGGTACTCCTCCATGAAGCCGTACCCGCCGAAGATCTGCGTGGCGACGCGCGTGGCCGTGACCGCGGCTTCAGAGGTGTAGAGCTTGGCGATCGAGGCCGCCTGTTTGAACTCCGGACCTGTCCGGCCGGCGTCCTTCATCGCCGCGGCACGGTAGGTCAGCGCACGGCCCGCGGCAGCCATGACGGCCAGATCGGCGATCTGGAAGGCGACGCCCTGCTTGCTGCCGATGGGGACGCCGAAGGTGTGTCGCTCCCCCGCGTAGTCGCGGCAGAGTTCCAGGCAGCCCTCGATCAGCCCGACCGCGAGCGCGGCGATGGCGACCCGGCCATCGTCGAGGGTCGCGAGGAACTGGGCGTAGCCGCGTCCCCGCTCCC
Organism: Aeromicrobium piscarium; assembly: GCF_007421815.1. Taxonomy (GTDB): domain Bacteria; phylum Actinomycetota; class Actinomycetes; order Propionibacteriales; family Nocardioidaceae; genus Aeromicrobium; species Aeromicrobium piscarium. The sequence continues at coordinate 159,509 of NZ_VLNT01000003.1, forward strand.
CGAGCAGGTGGTCCTCCGGCACCCGGGCATCGGTGAAGGTGAGCGGATGGGTGTCGCTGATGTGCCAGCCGAGCTTGTCGTAGGCGCGTTCTGCGGTGAATCCGGGCGTCCCACTGGGCACGATGATGGTGGAGATCTCCGGGCGGCCGCCTTCGCGCTCCCCGGTCCGAGCCGTGACGGTGACGAGCGACGTGATGGCGCTGCCGGAGTTGGTGATGAACTGCTTGCTGCCGTTGATCACCCAGCTCCCGTCGTCGAGCACCGCTCGGGTCGCAGTCGCGCCGGCATCGGAGCCCGCCCCCGGCTCGGTCAGGCCGAAGCCGGCGAGAGCACGGCCGGCGACGAGGTCAGGCAGCCAGCGTTCCTTCTGCGCGTCGGAGCCGAAGGTCAGGATCGGACTGATGCCCAGACCGACGCCGGCCTCGAGCGTGATGCCGATGGACTGGTCGACGCGGCCCAGTTCCTCGATGGCCACGCACAGACTGGTGAAGTCCGCGCCCGCTCCCCCGTACTCCTCCGGCGCGGTCAACCCGAAGAGCCCCAGATCCCCCATCGCCTGGATCGCGTCGACCGGGAAGTGATGGTCCCGGTCCCACTGAGCCACGTACGGGGCGATGCGCTCGGCAGCGAAGTCGCGCACGACATGCCGGAAGTCCTCGTGCTCACGCGACAGTTCGAAGTCCATGCGGTCAGGTTAACACCCATTAACTGAACTGCGGGAAGCGCTCGCCGCCTCAACGCACGGGGTCGAGGGCACGGCGCGCGCGTGACCCGGATCACGCGACGCTCATGACCTGAGACCTGGGACACCTCGTACCGAGCGCACGCCCTAGACTCGGCCTGCAGCCGCTGCTGCGTCGACGACAAGGAGTTCATGTGACGACGCCGTTGAAGAAGGTACTCATCGCCAACCGTGGCGAGATCGCGGTCCGAGTGATCCGCGCGGCCCGGGATGCCGGGATCGGTAGTGTGGCGGTCTACGCCGAGCCCGACCGCGATGCGCTGTTCGTGCGGCTGGCCGATGAGGCCTACTCGCTCGAGGGAGCCACGCCCGGCGACTCCTACCTCTCCATCGAGAAGATCATCGCCGCCGCCGAGCGCAGCGGCGCCGACAGCGTGCACCCCGGCTACGGCTTCCTCGCCGAGAACGCCGAGTTCGCCCAGGCCGTCATCGACGCCGGGTTGATCTGGATCGGCCCCTCCCCCGACGCGATCGAGGCCCTCGGCGACAAGGCCAAGGCCAAGCACATCGCCGAGCGCGCGAAGGCTCCGCTCGCTCCCGGCACCAAGGATCCGGTCGCCGGCGCCGACGAGGTCGTCGAGTTCGCGCAGGAGAACGGTCTCCCCGTCGCCATCAAGGCGGTCTTCGGCGGCGGTGGCCGCGGCCTGAAGGTCGCTCGCACGATCGAGGAGATCCCTGACCTCTACGAGTCCGCGGTCCGCGAGGCCGTCTCGGCCTTCGGCCGCGGCGAGTGCCTCGTCGAGAAGTTCCTCGACAAGCCGCGCCACGTCGAGACCCAGTGCCTTGCCGACAAGCACGGCAATGTCGTGGTGGTCTCGACCCGAGACTGCTCGCTGCAGCGGCGTCATCAGAAACTCGTCGAGGAGGCCCCGGCGCCGTTCCTGAGCGACGAGCAGCTCACGACCCTCTACGAGTCCAGTAAGGCCATCTTGCGCGAGGCCGGCTATGTCGGGGCGGGCACCTGCGAGTTCCTCGTCGGCAGCGACGGCACCATCAGCTTCCTGGAGGTCAATACCCGCCTGCAGGTCGAGCATCCGGTCTCCGAGGAGGTCACCGGTCTCGACCTGGTCCGCGAGATGTTCCGTATCTCGGCGGGTGAGGAGCTCGGCTACGACGACCCGGAGATCCGCGGACACTCGATCGAGTTCCGGATCAACGCCGAGGACGGCGGCCGCGGCTTCCTGCCCGCGCCGGGCACGCTCACCGCGTGGGACCCGCCGGCCGGACCCGGTGTGCGCGTCGACTCCGGCTATGTGGTCGGCGAGACCATCCCCGGCGCCTTCGACTCACTGGTCGCGAAACTCATCGTCACCGGCGCGACGCGCCAGCAGGCGATCGAGCGCTCGCGACGCGCCCTGGCGGAGTTCGTGGTCGACGGCATGCCCACGGTGATCCCCTTCCACGCGAGCGTGCTGAACGATCCGGCGTACACCGCCGAGAACGGCTCCTTCGACGTCTACACCACCTGGATCGAGACCGACTACGACAACCAGCTGGAGCCGTACTCCGGTGCCGCCGGCGAAGCGGACGAGGCCGGTGAACGCGAGCGCGTGACAGTAGAGGTCGGCGGCAAGCGCGTCGAGGTCGTCCTGCCCGGCGGTCTGGGCGCTGCCGCCGCCCCCGCGGCGGCGCAGAAGAAGGCCAAGCGCAAGGCAGGCTCCGGCGGCGGCGCGGCCGTCAGCGGCGACTCCCTCACCTCGCCGATGCAGGGCACGGTCGTCAAGCTCACGGTCGAGGACGGCCAGGAGGTCGCCGAGGGCGATCAGGTGCTGGTCATCGAGGCGATGAAGATGGAGCAGCCGATCACCGCGCACAAGGCGGGCGTCATCACCTCGCTGGACGCCGAGGTCGGCGCGACCGTCTCGGCCGGTGCCGTGATCTGCGAGATCAAGGACGCCTGAGCTCCGACCGACGACGAAGGGCTGCTCCCCTGCTGGGAGCAGCCCTTCGTCGTTCGCGAGGTCTAGAAGCCGAACCAGTTCGACTTGAGTCCGAAGGCCGTGCGGGCCCCGTTGCCGGTGATCTCGACTGAGCCGCTGCTTCCCGTGATGCGGACCTTGTCGACGCGCCCGCCCATGGATCCGTAGCCATTGCGCGCGGTGACCTGGATGCTCCGGGCAGTGCCGATCTGCGGGTAGGCCCGCTTGACGGCATCGGCACTGATGGTGGTCGTCCACGAGTGATTGGGATTGCTGGAAACGGCGTCCCAGTCGTCCTTCACCGGCTTGAGGTAGGGATGCTCCTTCGGATAGCTCGGCCAATTGGTGTACCCACCCGACGAGCTGGAGTACTGCGTGAAGGCCGGCGTGTTGCCGTACATCAACACCTGACCTCGCGTCGCGTCGATCGCGGTGTTGGTTGCCGCGGCCTCCGCGTTGTACCCGCCGTAGACCTGGCACGCGGTGGTGTCGCAGATGTCGTAGGCCGGGCTGCTCGGGTTCATCGTGCGAACGGTGTAGGTGCGCGCGGCGACCGCCTGGGAGCGCAACGCTTGCTGATGCCAGCCCGACGGCATCTCGCGAGGCACGACGCCACGGATGTAGTCGTCGAGGCTGAACAGCTCGTTCACGGTCGTACGAGCCGATCCGGAGCCGGTCCACCATCGGATGACGCCGCGGAAGGTCCGGTCCTGGGAACCGAAGAGGGCCGTCACGGTCCCACCGTCGACACCGAATTGCACGTCTCCGCGCCACGTCCCACCGTGGTTATGCCACGTGCCGCCGGTGTTGTAGCGCAGCTGGTTGCGCGACGAGTCCCCGGCGCGCACCACCTGCCACAGATCGACATGGCGTCCATCGGGACGCGCGGGCAGGACCTTGTTCGGCCCGCCCCCGGCGCTCTGGACCATCAGCCCGCTCTTCGGGCGCACGGTGAGCGCGTCCGTGGGCGCTCCGCTGATCTGCACCCGCACACGGGCGCTGCGTGTCGCGAGCTTGGTGCCCGGGTAGTAGTGGCTCAAGATCTGCTGGTAGCTGTTGCCCTGCAAGGCGCCGCCCTGTGCCCCGTACTGGCTCATGCCCACGCCGTGACCGTAGCCGTGCCCCTTCATGGTCACCGAGCCGTTCGAGAAAGTCGCCGAATTGCTCGAGCCCGCGGCGGCAGTGCGAAATGCGGTGTAGGCGGTATAAGCGCCCTGTCCGCCGTCAGGGCCGAGTGCAGACACCGCGACCCGATACTCGACGCCGGCCTTGAGGCCCGTGATCGACACTGAGGTTCCCGTCGGCTCGCTGGGCCATTGCTTGGGCGAGCCGTTAGCACCCTCGCGGTACCAGATCCGGTAGCGCTGCGCGCCGGCCACCGCCGACCAATTGACGTTCAGGCTCGAGCTGCTCGCCGACCCAGTGAGTCCGCTCGGAACGGCGGGAATCGTACGGAATGGCGTGTAAACTGTGTAGTCGCTCTGGTCGACTCCCGGCGCCAGCGCCGCAACCGCGAAGCGGTACTCCGAGCCGGCCTTGAGGCCCGTAACAGTGGCATTCGCGACCGTGGGCTCGGTGGGGAGCTGACGTGGAGTGCCGTTGGCTCCCTCGCGGTACCAGATCCGGTAGCGCTGCGCGCCGGCCACGGCGTTCCAATCGACGCGGATACTCGAGGCGGAACGCGCACCCAGACGCAGCGACTGTGGCGTGGACAGCCGGCTGAGCGATGTCGTGCGGAATGGCGTGTAGGCCGTGTACGCGCTCTGCCGACCCCCAGCGCCGAGCGCTGCGACAGCGACGTAGTAAGTCGCCTCCGGCTTCAGGCCATCCACAGCGGCGTTGGCCGCGGTGGGCTCGGTGGGCCATTGCTTAGGCGAGCCGTTGGCCCCCTCGCGATACCAGATCCGGTAGCGCTGCGCACCCGGCACGTCAGACCAGGAAAGCTGTAGCCGATCACCGCCGGGCGTCGCGCTGAGCTTCGTCGGCGTCGCGACCCCTGTATAGAAGCTAGTGTAGGCGGTGTAAGCGCTCTGACGATTCGCCGACGACAACGACGACACCGCCACCTGATAGTCGACCCCTGGCTTGAGCCCAGACAGGGTGATCGAGGTTCCTGGCGGTTCCTGCGGGGCCTGCCGCGGGGTGCCGTTCGCTCCCTCGCGGTACCAGACCCGGTATCGTGCTGCTCCCTTGACCGCCTTCCAGCTGACCTTCAACGATGTCGGCGTGGCCGAGGCGGTGAGGTTCTGCGGGACTCCGGGCGCTGTGCGAAACGGCGTGTACGCCGTGTACGCGCTCTGCTGACCTCCCCCGCTGATGGCCGAGACCGCGACTCGATACTCCGTATCGGACGCCAGGCCGGTCAACGTGGCCGAGGTCCCAGTGGGCTCTGTCGGTAGCTGCTTCGGAGTGCCGTTCGCTCCCTCGCGGTACCAGACCCGGTAACGCTGCGCGCCGGGCGTGGCCGCCCAGGAGACCGTCAGTGCGTCGGAGGCCGAGCTGGCCTTCAACTGGGCCGGCATGCCTGGGAGCGTTCCGTACGGTTTGTACTCGGTGTAGTCGCTCTGCGTGCCGTCGGCACCGAGGGTCGAGACAGCCACGCGGTACTCTGTGCCGGGCTTGAGCTTCGTCAGGGTGACGCCGGGTTTCGTGGGCTGCGTCGTCCACTGCTTCGGAGTGCCGTTCGCTCCCTCGCGGTACCAGACCCTGTACCGCTGTGCGCCGCGAGCCGCGTCCCACGTCACCGTCAGTGCCGTGGCCTCGCGCTTCGTCGCGCGGAGGTTGATCGGCGTCTCCGGCGCCGGCTTGCCTGACACGGTGAGGGTCGCGAAGGGTGTGTAATCGGTGTAGTCTCCGCGACCGGCGGCGGTGACGGCTGTGACAGCGACCGAGTAGGGTGAGGCGGCCTTCAGGCCCGTGATCTTCACGGACGTGGAGGTGGGCTCTGTCGTCCACTGCTTCGGGGTGCCGTTCGCTCCCTCGCGGTACCAGACCCGGTACCGCTGGGCGCCGCTCACAGCGCGCCACGAGACGTCCACCGAGGTGTTGCTCGGCTTGACGGCGAGTCCACCGGGTGCCGCCGGGCCGGTGCGGAACGGTGTGTAGGCGGTGTAGGCGCTCTGGCCGTTGTTCGCGCCGAGAGCCGCCACTGCAACCCGATACTCTGTGCCTCGCTTCAGACCGGTGATAGTGGTCGATGTGCCGGACGGCTGCGTCGTCCACTGCTTCGGAGTGCCGTTCGCTCCCTCGCGGTACCAGACCCGGTACCGCTGGGCTCCGGCTGTGGCCTTCCAGCTCACCCGCAACGACGGTCCTTCAGCCGTCGCGGTGATTCCCTGAGGTGTCGTGGGCCCTGTGCGGAAGGCTGTGTAGGCGGTGTAGGTGCCTGCTGCTCCGCTGCTGCGCACCCCGGCGACAGCGACCGAGTACGTCGTGTTCGCGCGTAGTCCCGTGATCGATGCCGAGGTACCGGTGGGCTGGGCGGTCCACTGTTTCGGAGTACCGTTGGTCCCTTCGCGATACCAGATGCGATAGCGCTGCGCACCGGAGACGGCGTTCCACCGAAGGTTCAATGCGCTGCTGGAGGCACTGCTGACCTGGAAACCGCCGGGAGCCGCCAGGGCGGGTGTCCCCCCTCCCCCGCTGTGCATCAGCTTGTCGACATCGGCGCGTAAGCCGTTGCCGGCGTTGAGCCAGTCCAATCCGTAGCGCCCCGGGCAGGCGGTAGCCATCCAGTTGCGGTGGCCGTTTACGGTGAAGTTCGTTCGGCCCGCCAGGGTGACCTGGGTCAGCGGCTTGAGACCGAAGCGCTGCAGGCGCCAGGCGGTGAGCCGGCTGACAGTGCTCCGCAGCGTGTTCCACTCGCCGTTCCAGATATTCGCGGTCTCGAAGTTGCCCATCATCGCGATGCCGGTGCTGTTGTCGTTCACCGCGCCGACACCCGCGTGGGCGCCTCGCCGGTGCCCGGCGATGCTGCCCGCGCGACCCTCGAAGATCTGGCCGTACTTGTCGACGAGGAAGTTGTAGCCGATATCGCACCAGCCGTTGGTGACGATGTGCATCGTCTGGTAGCTGCGGACGATGCCCGCGGACTGGGCCTTCGAGTAGGAGTTGGCACCCGCGGTGTGGTGGATGACCACGCTACGCATCGAGCCCCGGGTGGCATCACAGCTCTGCCCGGGACCCGCACCCCAGCCGCTGCGGGAGATGATCGCCGGCTGTGCCACAGACGCGAAGCCCGTGAGCTCGCCTGCCTCACCGCCTTCGGGTGTCGCGACGTCCTCGGGCCCCGGGTCCACGGTGGTGATCTTCAGGTCGGGAAGCGCGCCCTGATCCGAGGTCACGCGCGCCCGCACACCGTCGGCGGGCTCCGAGGTCCACAGCGGATCGCTGGCCGAGGGCGAACCTTCACCGTCCGCGAGCGGCAGGTCCTCCCACTCGGTCCACTCGCCCGCGACCCGCACGCTCATCACAATCGAGACACCGGTGGCCTCGACATCCTGGTCCCAACTGACGGCTGCCATGTGGAACGGGCTGAGATCCACCTTCTCAAGGATCGAATCATCGGTAGCTGACAAGGCGCGGAGCGTGTCCTCGGGGACCTCCACGTTCTCCACAGTGACCAGGTCCGAGAGAGCTCCGTCGTCGACTCGTTCGGCCTTGAGCGCACCGAGGATCGGCGCTTCGGCCGGAGGAGCGTCCTCGACCGGGGCGGAGGGAGCTTCTTCCGCCGGCGGTTCTGGAGACTCCGCGGGTGGCTGCTCCTCAACGGGTTCGGGAGACTCTTCTGCCTCCGCGGGCTCCGTACCCACCGTGGCCGCGGGCGTACCGGCAGGCGTCGGCTCGGCCGCCGCGGGCTCGAACGCGACGAGCACCAGCAGCAGGCTGATGAGAAGGGCGGCAGCGGAGCGCAGCGACAGCAACCGAGAATGCATGGGGAAGTCCATTCCTGGGGCGTGTGTGACGAAAGTGAATCGTGTTGTCAAAGAGGATTATCACCTGAGATTCCGGGCAAACGCCAGCGGTGGGCGGTCACCTGCGAAAGCACATCGGTGTAATTCACACGAGGCGGTGCAAACGGCGCGCGGCCTCCGCGACAGAGCCTGACATCGACGGGTAGACCGTGAAGGCTTCCGCGATGTGATCGGCGGTCAGCTGGGCCGATACCGCCACCGAAACCGGGTGGATCAGCTCACTGGCTCGCGGCCCGACCACGACCCCGCCGACGAGGGTGCCGATGCCCTGCCGCGCGAACAGCTTGACGAAACCGTCGTGGACGCCCTGCATCTTGGCGCGCGGATTGGACGCGAGCGGCAGGATCGTCGCGTCGACGACCAGGCCCCGTTCCTCGATCTGCCGCTGCGAGAGACCGACGGTCGCGATCTCCGGCGAGGTGAAGATGTTGCTGGACACCTTCAGACGTGACAACGGATTCACCGCGTCGCCCAGCAGATGAGCCATCGCGATCCGCCCCTGCTGGGCTGCAACCGAGGCCAGCATCAATACGCCGGTGCAGTCGCCCGCGGCGTAGATGCCCGGAACGGAGGTGCGCGAGACCTTGTCGACCGCGATGAATCCGCCGTCATCGGTCTCCACGCCCACCGCGTCCAGGCCGAGGTCAGCCGTATTCGGGATGGATCCGAGCGCCAGCAGGCAGTGCGAGCCCTCCACGGTCCGGCCATCGGTGAGGGTCACGACGACTCGCTCGCCATCGCGGTTCACCGAGGCCATCCGGGAGTTGCCCATCACGGTCATACCGCGACGGGTGAAGACATTCTCGATCAGATTCGCGGCGTCGGGGTCCTCGCCGGGAAGCACCCGGTCCCGGCTGGAGACCAAGGTGACCTGCGCACCGAGGCCGTTGTAGGCACTCGCGAACTCGGCTCCGGTGACGCCCGAGCCGACGACGATCAGATGCTCGGGGATCTCGTCCAGGCCGTAGACCTGCTCCCAGGTCAGGATGCGCTCTCCGTCGGGTTGGGCGTCGGGACTCACTCGGGGGTGGGCGCCTGTGGCCAACAGGATGCTGTCCGCGGCGACGACGCGCTCTCCCTCGTCGGTCGCGGCGACCACGGTCCCCGGGGCGTCGATGCGTCCCGTGCCCTTGACGATCTCGACCCCGGCCGAGCGCAGCCGATCCTCGATGTCGCGGGACTGCGCCTGCGCCAGACGCAGTACACGGGCGTTCACCGATGCCAGGTCGGCGCGCGGCGTCGAGGGAATCTCGACACCCAGCTCGGCCGACGTGCCGACCTCGGTCAGCAGATCGGAGGTGGCGATGAGCGTCTTGCTGGGTACGCAGTCGGTGAGGACGGTCGATCCGCCGAGGCCATCGCGGTCGATGAGTGTGACATCGGCCCCTGATCTGCGCGCTACCAGCGCTGCCTCGTAGCCGCCGGGTCCGCCTCCGATGATCGCCACATGAGTCACGTGAGCCATTCTCTCGCAGAGCACGGCTCACGAGCCAATCGCCCGGCCTCCGTGCCCGCGGGATCGGCATGCCAGCGTCGATCGGCGGTCAGCCTCGTCGACGCCGGGGTACGACGAGCGGACGGCCATCCGGACCGTCGATGACGTCCACCGCCACCCCGTAGACCTCGGCGATCCGCCCCGCCTCCAGGACCTGCTCCGGTGCGCCGTGCGCGACGAGGGAGCCACCGTCCAGCAGGGCGACACGATCGGCGTAAGCAGCCGCGAGCGACAGGTCGTGCAGCACCACGACCACCGTCCTGCCCTGCCGCGCGTCGTCGGCCGCATGGGCCAGGACATCCTCCTGGTGGCGAAGATCCAGCGCCGCGGTGGGCTCGTCGAGCAGGATGACGGGGGTCTGTTGCGCGAACACGCGCGCGAGGGCCACCCTGGCCTGCTCTCCACCGGAGAGGGCCTGCGCTGAGCGGCCCCGCAGATGGGCGATGTCAGCGCGTGCGATGGCGTGATCGACCGCCTCACGGTCACGCTCCGGCTCCGCGGGCCACGGCGCACGACCCATCGCCACGACGTCGTCGACCGTGAAGGCGAAGCTCACGGCGTTCTTCTGGAGCAGCACCGCCCGTTCACGGGCGAGCTCGGCCGCCGGCCACGCGGACACCGCTCGATCGTGCAGCAGGGCCGTGCCCTCGGCCTCGATATCGCCTGCCAGGACGCCGAGCAGCGTCGACTTGCCGGCACCGTTCGGGCCGACGATCGCCAGCAGCGTCCCCTCGTCGATCTCCAGGCTGACCTCGTCCAGGACGGCGCGGCCGCCGCGCCGGACGGTGACCCGGTCGAGGCGATAGGTGGTCGCCATCAGCCCCACCCTCCGGACCGCGCCCGCGTCTGGCGGATCAGCACGAAGAAGAAGGGGCCGCCGATGAGCGCGGTGAGCATGCCGAGCGGCAGGTCGGCTCCGGGCACCAGCGTGCGGGCCACGAGATCGCACCAGACGATCAGCGCCGCGCCGGCGATCACGCTCGCCACGATCAGGGTGCGATGCGCGGGGCCGAGCAGCATCCGCATCGCATGCGGTACGACCAGACCGACGAAGGCGATGATCCCCGCGAAGGAGACCGCCGCCGCTGTCACGAGTGCCACGATGCCGATGGAACCGATGCGCAGGAGCTCCACCCGCACGCCGAGATGCGCGGCACTGCGCTCGCCGAGGCTCAGCAGATCGTAGCGACGCGCCAAGGCGAAGGAGACGGCGATCGAGGGGACGGCCACGATGGTCACGAAGGCGACCTCGTGCCAGCGGGCGCCGTTCAGCGAGCCGAGCTGCCAGAACACGATCTGCTCACGAGCGGACGTGTTGCCGAGGAACATGGTCAACGCGATCCCGGCACCGGCGAAGGCATTCACGGCGATACCGGTCAGCAGCAGCGTGACGACCTCGGTCCGGCCTTCGGCCCGGGCCGTCAGGTAGACCAGCAGCGTGGCCAGGAAGCCCGCGACGAAGGCCGCGGCCGCGGTCGCGCCGGCCGCGGTGACACCCGCGGCGATGACGGCGGCGGCGCCGAGCGCGGCTCCGGAGGACACGCCCACGACACCGGGCTCGGCGAGGGGGTTCCCGAAGATCGCCTGCATGATGACGCCGCCGACAGCCAGACACGCGCCCACCACGATCCCGAGGGCGAGGCGCGGGAAGCGGATCTGCGTCAGCGTCTGGGCGATGATGTCGTCGCTGGGATACCAGGATGTGGAGATGCCGACGGACTTCAGCGCCGCGCCCAGCACATCGGTGACGTCCACCGGCAGCTGCCCGATCGCGGCGGACACCACGACACCGATGATCAGCGCGGCGACGAGACCGGCGACGACGAGGACCCGCTTCACGAGTCCTCGCCGGGCGCGTACACGGCGCGAGCCAGGGCATCGAGGACCCCGGCGGAACGGGGGCCGAAGGAGAGCACATCGGTGTCGGCCATGTCCACGATGCGCCGCTTCTGCCCTGCCGTGGTGAGCGCGAGCGCGGGCTTGCTCGACAGCAGCCCGTCGACGCCACCGGCAGACTCGAGGCCCTTCGTCATCACCAGCAGCAGGTCGGGGTCGGCCGCGACGATCGCCTCATCCGTCAACGGCGTGTACTCCCGCCACCCTTGGTCGGTGCCGACATCGACGCCGCCGAGTCGCTGGACCAGGTCGTCGGCTCCCGATCCGGGTCCGAAGAGGTAGTAGACACCCGAGCCGCCGCGCAGGTAGAGGAACGCCATACGCAGGCGCTCGCCCTCGGCGGGCACGAGATGGTCGTCGATCGTCGCCGACACCTCCTCGATCTCCGAGAGGATGCGCTCGGCGAGCAGCTCGCCCTCGTCCGCGAGTCCGAGCGCCGCTCCGACATCCCGCGCCTGCTGCGCGGCGCCCTCGAACGAGGCCGCCCGCGGGATGACGACGAGAGGGACGCCGGCATCCGCGATCTGCTCGACCACATCGCGCGGGCCGATGGAGCCGTCGGTCAGCACCACTGTGGGACGCAGCGCCAGCACCGACTCGACGTTGATCGCGTGGCCGCCGCTCGTGACCACCTCGACATCGTCGATCCCCGGGAAGGAGGCGGCTTGGTCCCGGCCGACGAGCCGGTCGCCCATCCCGAGACCCCAGATGGTCGAGGACAGCGAACCGGAGATGTCGAAGGCGACGATCCGCGAGGTGTCGTCGACCGTCACCTCGCTCTCCCCCGTGGTGAGCTCCGAGGTGACGGTCACCGGCAGCTGAGGTTCGGCCTTCTCGGTGATCGGCTCCACCGAGCGGTCGGACAGCGCGGCCGTGGACGGGCCTTCGATCCCGAAGGGGTCCTGTGGAGTGAGCGAGGACAGCGGCGCCAGATCGACGCCGGTGCCGGCATTGCTGGTCTCGTCGCTCGCCCCACCGCCCTGGCAGGCGCTCAACACGAGCAGGACGCCGGCGAGTAGGGCTGTCAGGACGGACCGCGCGGGCCCTTGAGGCCTCAGGCCGGCCGGCTGCGACGATGCGGCGAACACAGACAACGACTCCTCGGGACCGGAAGACGCCACGACCCAGCGTCCTATGGTTAGGCTAGGCTCAGTAAAGCACAACGGAATCGTCCGTCCTCACGCGACCCGAACCCCACGGAATCGGCACGTGGTTTCGCGTAGGGTGTGCTCGTGACCGCCTACGATCGAGCCCGAGACGCCGCCGAAGCCCTGCGCGAACGCACCGGCGGCGTCAAGCACAGCGTGGCACTGGTGATGGGCTCGGGCTGGCTCCCCGCGGCCGACGCCCTCGGCGAGCCGAGCGTGGAACTTCCCGCCGCCGAGCTCCCGCACTTCACCGCTCCCGCGGTCGCCGGTCATGGGGGCACCATTCGGTCGGTTCCGGTCGGTGACACCCATGCTCTCGTCTTCCTCGGCCGGACCCATTTCTACGAGGGCCGCGGCGTGGAGGCCGTGGTCCACGCGGTCCGTACGGCTGCTGCCGCTGGCGTGGAGACCATCGTGTTGACCAATGGTTGCGGCGGGCTCGACCCTTCGTGGACCCCCGGAACTCCCGTCCTCATCCGCGACCACATCAATCTCACCGCGACCTCGCCCATCGTCGGTGCCACGTTCATCGACTTGACCGATCTCTACTCGCCGCAGCTGCGCGAGTTGGTGCGGGAGGTCGATCCGAGCATCGACGAAGGCGTCTACGTGCAGTTCCCCGGTCCTCACTACGAGACCCCTGCCGAGATCGCGATGGTCCGGGCGATCGGCGGCGATCTGGTCGGCATGTCCACCGTCCTCGAGGCGATCGCCGCACGTGAGGCGGGGATGGACGTGCTCGGCATCAGTCTGGTGACCAATCTCGCTGCGGGTATCAGCGGCGAGCCGCTCAACCACGAGGAGGTGCTGGAGGCCGGCCGCGCCTCCGCGGCGCGCATGGGCACGCTCCTCGCCGATGTCCTCCCTCGCGTGCCTCGCCGCTCATGAGCGAACGAAGCGAACGAACCATGAGCACGTCAGGCCGGCTCCCGCCTACCATGCGCTCTTCTGGGCAGGAGCTGGCATGAGCGAGCGAAGCGAGGGAACCATGAGCACGTCAGGCCGGCTCCTGCCTACCATGCGCTCTTCTGGGCAGGAGCAGGCATGACCGGGCCAGAGGCCATCGACCTGGCTCGCGCGTGGATCGCCCAGGACCCGGACGACGAGACCCGTGCAGAGCTCCAGCGGCTGGTGGACCGTCGCGATCACACCGTGCTCGCGCGCCGCTTCTCGGGCAGGCTGACCTTCGGCACGGCCGGCCTGCGCGGCGAGCTCGGGGCCGGCCCCACGCGGATGAACCGCGTCGTGGTCGCGCAGGCCGCTCGCGGCCTCGCCGACTATCTGCGGTCCCGCCACGAGCGTCCGGCGGTGGTGATCGGCTACGACGCGCGCGAGAAATCGGACCATTTCGCACGCGACACCGCCGAGATCCTCAGCGGAGCGGGCATCGCGGCGGTTCTCTTCAGCGCACCCACGCCGACACCCGTCCTCGCCTTCGCTATCCGGCATCTCGGGTGCACTGCCGGGGTGATGGTCACGGCCTCGCACAATCCCCCGCGCGACAACGGCTACAAGGTCTACCTCGGTGACTCCAGCCAGATCGTGCCTCCGGCGGATACCGAGATCGCCGACGCGATCTTTCGGGTGGGCCCGATCGACACGTTGCCACGGGGCGATGACTACCGGCTGATCGGCGAGGACGTGATCGAGGCGTACCTGGACGCGGCCGTCGGTCTCGTGGGCGAGCTTCCGCCGACTGCCCCGCTGGACGTCGTCTACACCCCTCTGCATGGCGTGGGGCTCGACATCATGAGCGAGGCGGCGCGCCGCGCCGGATTCGCCCCGTTGCATGTGGTCGCCGATCAGGCTGAGCCGGATCCGCGCTTCCCGACCGTGGCATTCCCCAATCCCGAGGAACCCGGTGCCATGGATCTCGCGCTCGCCCAGGCCCGTGAGATCGGTGCCGACCTGGTGATCGCCAACGACCCGGATGCCGACCGGTGCGCGGTGGCGGTGCCCGTCGAGGGCGACTTCCGGATGCTCACCGGCGATCAGTTGGGTGCGCTGCTGGCCGATCACCTGCTGTCCTCGGGTATCGAGGGCACCTACGCCTCATCGATCGTCTCCTCCGATCTGCTCGGCCGCCAGGCGGCGGCGTACGGGCAGCCCTGGCGGCAGACGTTGACGGGATTCAAGTGGATCGGCAAGGTCGACGGTCTCGCCTTCGGGTACGAGGAGGCACTCGGCTATTGCGTGGCACCCGCGATCGCCCGCGACAAGGACGGCATCACCGCCGCCCTCGCCGTCCTCGAGCTCGCCGCGCGGTCGAAGCACCGTGGAGTGAGCCTGCTGGATCGTCTGCAGGAGATCTACGCCGAGCACGGATGGCACGCGACCGGGCAGGTGGCTCTGCGCGTCGAGGATCTGTCGGTGATCGGTGAGACGATGCAGCGGCTGCGCACGTCGCCGCCGACCGAACTGGGCGGACGCGCGGTCACGCGAGTCGACGATCTGGCCGCAGGATATGCCGGTTTGCCGCCTACCGATGGCATCCGCCTACAGCTCGGCGAGGATGCCCGGGTGATCGTGCGCCCGTCCGGCACCGAGCCGAAGATCAAGTGCTATCTGGAGGTCGTGATCCCGGTCGACGATGATCTGGCGGCTGCCGAGCGCCGGGCGACCGAGGAGCTGGACCGTCTGCGCGCCGGTGTCACCGAGCTGCTCAGCTGACCCCACACCCACCCGCGGAGCTTCTCCCCCTCCCGCCGGGGACCCCGCGAGTGGACAAGATTGCACCACTCGGCGGCCTGGCGAGCTGCGCGCGTCAGCCGAGCAGGGAGACCAGGGCGTGGAGCACCAGTCCGACCAGGCCACCGACGACGGTGCCGTTGATCCGGATGAACTGCAGGTCCCGGCCGGCCAGCAACTCCACCCGTCGCGCCGTCTCCTTGCCGTCCCAGCGGTCCACGGTCGCCGAGATGATCGTCGCGACCTCGGGACCGTACCGCTCGACCAGGTGCCCGGCAGCATCGCTCACGGCGCGGTCGACCCGAGCGGCCAGTGCGGGGTCATGCTGGAGTCGCTTGGCGAAGGCGATGACCTCGGAGGTGATCCGGCGACGCAGCAGACCGTCATCATCGCGCAGAGCCGTGACTGCCGTCTGGCGGAAGGCCTCCCACAGCCGCGTGGCCGTCGCGACCGCCTTCGGCTGGGACAGCAGCCGTGCCTTGAGACGTTCCGCCGCCTCCATGGTCTCGTCATCGTGCTGCAGGTCGTCCGCTAGATCGGTCAGCCAGTGATCGAGGGCTCGCCGCGCCGAGTGCTCCTGATCGTCCCGGATATCGGCGAGCCAGGTCGTGACCTCGCGGAGGATCCGTTCTGCCACCAAGCGGTTCGCCCACTCCGGAGCCCATCCGGGAGCCCGTTCGGTGACGAGGCCGGTGATCCGTTCGGGATGCCGGTCGATCCAGCCGGACAGCTCGTCCAGCATGAGATCCACCAAGCCCGTGTGGGCGCCGTCGTCCACGATCTCGCCGAGCAGTTGTCCGACCGCCGGGCTGATGCGCTCGTCGACCAGTCTCGGCACCACGACCTCGTTCCAGACCGCCTCGACATCAGCCGGCGAGATGGCCTCCAGGACGTCCGCCCCGATCTGCGCGCCCTCGGCCACGATCCGCTCGGCGTGACGCGGGGCGGCCAGCCACTCCCCCGCCCGGCGCGCCACCTGTGCCTCCTCGATCCGCTCCTTGACGATCTGCGGCTGCATGAAGTTCTCGCTGACGAACTCCTGCAGACTCGCTCCGAGCTGTTCCTTCTTGCGCGGGATGAGCGCGGTGTGCGGGATCGGCAGGCCGAGAGGCCGCTTGAACAGCGCCGTGACCGCGAACCAGTCCGCGATGGCTCCCACCATCGCGGCCTCGGAGGCCGCGTGGACGTAGCCCACCCAGCCCCGGCCGTCCAATGTCAGCACGAAGACGACAGCGGCAGCGAAGAGGAAGGAGGTCGCGACGATCCGCATGCGACGCAACCGTCGACGGCGCTCGTGATCGGCTCCGGCCACGTCGGGCGACAACGCGATGCTCGTCATGCGGGCACTGTAGGCGCCCGCCGTCCGCACGGCCTCCCGAGGTCGTGGAAGCCCACTAGACTTCTGCTCGTGCCCCGTCGTCCCCGATCGCCGCGTACTCCCATGGCGGCAGTCGCCCGAGGCGGGCTCCGCGCCGAGGTCTGGATCGTTCTGGGGCTCTCCCTCGGCCAGTCGGCGGTGTATGCGGTGGTCAGCCTGCTGCGCAAGCTCGCCGAAGGGGGCGTGGGTGGCTCGACCGCGACCCTGAACCCCTCCCGAGCCGATCTGCAGTGGCTCGATCTGACACTGCAACTGCTCTCGATCTTCTTCGCCCTGGTCCCGGTCGCGCTCGCCCTCTACCTGCTGAACCTCGACGGCGAGCGTCCCGGCGTGCTGAAGCGACTGGGCCTGGACGGCTCACGTCCGCTCCGCGATCTCGCCTGGGGCGCCGGGCTCGCGGCGGTCATCGGCCTGCCCGGGCTCGGCCTGTACGCCCTCGGCCGTGCCTTCGGCCTGACCGCCGATATCGTGCTGAGTCCGACCGACGCCTACTGGTGGACGCCGGTCGTGCTGATCGTCGCGGCGGTGCAGAATGCCCTGCTCGAGGAAGTCGTGGTGGTCGGCTACCTCATGACGCGACTGCGGCAACTGCGCTGGGGTGCCCCCGCCGCCATCGCGGTGAGCGCGCTCCTGCGCGGCACGTATCACCTCTACCAGGGCTTCGGCCAGGGCGTCGGCAATGCGATCATGGGAGTGGTCTTCGGCTACTGGTTCTACCGGACCGGTCGCGTCATGCCGCTCGTCATCGCCCACACGATCCTCGATGTCGTGGCATTCGTCGGCTACGCGTTCCTCGCGGAGACCCTCGGACTGCGCTGAACTCATGAGACTCACCTTCGATACTGCCCTCCCGATCGCCGAACGACACGACGAGATCGCCGAGTTACTCGCCCAACACCAGGTCGTCGTCATCGCCGGCGAGACCGGCTCGGGCAAGACGACCCAGCTCCCGAAGATCGCCTACGAGCTCGGTCGTCGCCACATCGCCCATACCCAGCCGCGGCGGATCGCCGCGCGCTCGGTCGCTCGCCGGATCGCCGACGAATGCGAGGTCGAGCTCGGCAACGAGATCGGCTATGCGGTGCGCTTCGACGACCAGACCAGCGACGCGACCGCGATCAAGTTGATGACCGATGGACTGCTGCTCGCCGAGCTCCAGGGCGATCCGGAGCTGCGTCAGTACGACACCGTCATCATCGACGAGGCCCATGAGCGGTCCCTCGCGATCGACTTTCTGCTCGGCTACCTCAAGCGTCTCCTCCCCCGGCGGCCCGATCTCCAGGTCATCATCACCTCGGCCACGATCGACGTCGGGCGGTTCTCGGAGATGTTCGACGACGCTCCCGTGATCGAGGTCTCCGGCCGCACCTACCCGGTCGAGGTGCGCTATCGCCCCGTGGCCGAGTCGGATGCCTCCGATCTCGCCGAGGCCATCGACCAGGCGGTCCGCGAGCTGCCGCGCGATGGCGACATCCTCGTCTTCCTGTCCGGGGAACGCGAGATCCGCGACACCGCCGAGTATCTGAGCGGGAAGAAGTACCCCCGCACGGAGATCCTCCCGCTCTACGGCCGCCTCGCCGCTCAGGACCAGCAGAAGATCTTCGCCTCGCATCCCGGCCGGCGGATCGTGCTGTCCACCAATGTGGCGGAGACCTCGCTGACCGTTCCGGGCATCCGGTATGTGATCGACTCCGGGCTGGCCCGTATCAGCCGGTACAGCAACCGGCTCAAGGTCCAGCGTCTGCCGATCGAGCCGATCTCGCGGGCCAGTGCCGCCCAGCGGGCCGGCCGCTGCGGTCGCGTCGCGGACGGCATCTGCATTCGTCTCTACGCCGAGGAGGACTTCGAGGGGCGCCCGGAGTTCACCGATCCGGAGATCCTGCGGACCAACCTCGCCTCGGTGCTGTTGCAGATGGCATCGCTCAAGCTCGGCGATATCGACGACTTCCCCTTCCTCGATCCACCGGACCGCCGCGCGGTCAACGACGGTCTGAACCTGCTCGCCGAGCTCGGCGCGCTCGATGGCCGCAGGCTGACGAAGCTCGGCCGCACCATGTCGGGTCTCCCGGTCGATCCACGGCTGGGCCGGATGCTGCTCGCGGCGGATCGTCTCGGATGCCTGGCGGATGTCCTGGTGATCGTGGCCGCCATGTCCATCCAAGATCCGCGCGAGCGCCCCTTGGAACGCCAGCAGGCCGCCGACGAGAAGCATCGGCGCTTCCATCAGCCGGACTCGGACTTCCTGTCCTATCTGAGCCTGTGGCGCTATCTGCGCGAGCAGCGCGACGCGTTGTCGCACAGCAGGTTCCGGCGGATGTGTCACGACGAGTTCATCCACTATCTCCGCGTCCGCGAGTGGCAGGACGTGCACGCTCAGCTGCGTCGCACGGTCCGCGATCTCGGCATGAAGCCGAAGCGCGACCTGAGCGACGACGCCGACGCGATTCATCAGGCGCTCCTCACCGGGCTCCTCAGTCACGTCGCGCTCAGAGAGCCCGACGGTCGGGAGTTCCTCGGTGCCCGCGGCGCTCGCGTCATGGTCTTCCCCGGCTCGGGCCTCGCCAAGAAGCCTCCTCGATGGATCATGGCCGGTGAGCTGGTCGAGACCTCGCGGCTGTGGGCCAGAACCGTCGCGCGGGTGGACCCGGGCTGGGTCGAGAAGGCAGCTGGGCACCTGCTCAAACGCCAGTACGCCGAGCCGTACTGGTCGTCGCGACGGGGCACGGCGATGGCCAAGGAGCGGGCCACGCTGTACGGGATCCCGGTGGTCGTGGACCGACCGGTGCAGCTCTCGCGTGTGGACCCGGTGCTGGCGCGGGAGCTCTTCATCCGCCATGCGCTCGTGGAAGGCGATTGGCGCACCGATCACCGGTTCTTCCACGAGAACCGCGCCCTCCTCGACGATGTCGGCGAGCTCGAGGACAGGCTGCGCCGCCGGGACCTGCGTGTCGACGATCAGACGCTGTTCGACTTCTACGACGAGCGACTCCCCCAGGAGATCGTCTCGGCGCGGCACTTCGACAGCTGGTGGAAGAAGACGAGGCGACACGAGCCCGATCTGCTGACCTTCGACCCGGCCATGTTGCGCACCGACGAGCTCGGCGCTGACATCGACGAGCAGTTTCCGACGACGTGGACGACCCAGAGCAGCGACTACGATGTCGAGTACGTCTTCGACCCGCAGTCCAGTGCCGACGGCCTCGTCGTCACCATCCCGGTCGAGGAACTGCTGGGGGTCGACGAACGCGCCTTCGGCTGGCACGTGCCCGGCCACCGGCATGAGCTCGTCACCGAGCTCATCCGTACGCTGCCGAAGACCCAGCGCAGGAACTTCGCCCCGGCCGGACAGTACGCCGACCGGATCGTGCCGGAGCTCGACCTCGAAGCGCCCGATATCGTCGAGGAGCTGGCACGCCGGTTGAGCAGCTCCTCGGGCCTCACCGTGCGGCCCGAGGACTTCGCTCCCTCCGCCGTCCCCGACCACCTTCGTGTCACCTACCGGATCGTCGACGACGGCGAGGAGATCGCGAGTGGCAAGGATCTCGCGGCATTGCGTCGTCAGCTCGAGCCGCGCCTGCGCAGCGATCTGAACGCCGTGGCCGAGCAGGAGGAGCGCACGGGGCTGACGAGCTGGGAGATCGGGACGCTCGATCGGACCGTCGAGGCCGGGCAGATCACCGGATATCCCGCGCTGGTCGACGACGGTGACAGCGTCTCTCTGCGCGTGCTGTCATCGGTGGACGAACAGCACTCGGCGATGGTGTGGGCGCAGTCGCGGCTGATCGCGCTGGCGACGCCCTCACCCGTCGCGCAACTGGCGCGTTCGTTGAACCTCGCGGACAAGCTGCTGCTGTCCACGGCTCCCTATCGCGATCCGGGTGTTCTCATCGAGGACGCCCGGATGGCGGCCCTCGACGCCCTGGTGGTACGGCAGGGCGGGCCCGTCCACGATGAGGGCGCCTTCGCCTCTCTCACCGAGGCCGTGCGGGCGGACGTCTATCCGCTCGCCGAGCGGACGGTGCAGGGTGTGGTCGAGGCGCTGCGGGTGCTCGGCGAGATCGCGCCGGGAGCCGACGAGCCGGGCGAGGACGTCAAGATCCAGCTGTCCTGGCTCGTCTACCCCGGCTTCGTCCGCGAGATGGGTGCGGATCGCCTGCCACGGTTGCGGGTGTATCTGGAGGCCGCCCGCCGGCGGCTGCGGGCGCCGCTGACCCAGGACCTCGCGGCCGCCCAGGAGCTGGAGGCGCGCTTCCACGCGCTCACCGGCGACCTTCCGCTGTGGCTCCGGCGTGGGACCGCGGTACAGGAGGTGCGCTGGGCGCTGGAGGAGCTGCGCGTGAGCCTGCTCGCCCAGGATCTGCGCGCGGCGATCCCGGTCTCGGTCAAGCGCGTCACCAAGCGCCTCGACGCTCTGCAAGATCACCTGGCCGTGGTCACCCGGCCCACGCCCGCGCGCTGAACCACCCGGCATCGACCGATACCAGGCGTCAGTGGCGGTAGGCCATCAACCTCACGCCCCAGGCGGCGGTAGCTCAGCAACCTTATCGAGCCTCGATGAGGTTGCTGAGCTACCGCCTGCGATCAGGCGAGGTTGATGGGCTACCGCCCATGCTGGAGATACTCGCTCAGCCGACGCCAAGCAGGTCGATGATGAAGACGAGCGTTCGGCCCGAGAGACGGTGGCCGCCGCCTGCCGGGCCGTAGGCGAGCTCCGGCGGCGCGATGATCTGGCGACGTCCGCCGACCTTCATGCCGGGGATGCCCTGCTGCCAGGCAGCGATGAGCTGAGGAAGCGGGAAGCGCGCCGACTGGCCGCGATCCCACGAGGCATCGAACTGCTCGCCGGTCTCGAAGTCGACACCCACGTAGTGGACGTCGACGACGCCACCGGGCACCGCCTCGGGGCCGTCGCCCTCGATCAGGTCGGCGACCTGGAGCTCGGTGGGCGGGGGTCCTTCGATGAAGTCGACTTCAGGCTTGGAGGTCATACCTGCCATCCTTGCACGTATGCGCGCGACGATCCTCACATCCCCGGGCTCCATCGAGCTCCAGACGGTCCCCGATCCGCAGCTGACGACCGACTCCGATGCCGTCGTGCGGGTGGTCGCCTCCTGCATCTGCGGCAGCGATCTCTGGCCGTACCGCGGCCTGGACGGCGACCAGTCCGAGCCGCGCCGGATCGGGCACGAGTTCGTGGGCGTCGTCGAGCAGGTCGGCAGAGCGGTCGGCTCGGTGCAGCCGGGCGACTTCGTCATCGCCCCGTTCCTCTACAGCGACAACACCTGCGCGCTCTGTGAGCGCGGTGTTCACACCTCCTGCGTCAACGGCGGCGGCTACGAGGGATGCCAGTGCGAACTCGTGCGCGTGCCGCAGGCCGACGGCACCCTGGTGCGCGTCCCCGGCGGTGAGCCCGACGAGGCGCTCGTGCCGCATCTGCTGACCCTGTCCGATGTCTTCCCCACGGGCCATCACGCCGCCGTCAGCGCCGGCGTGCGGTCCGGGAGCACCGTGGCGGTCGTGGGCGACGGGGCCGTGGGGCTGAGCGCGATCCTCGCCGCCAAGCGGCTGGGCGCGTCCACCGTGGTCGCCATGTCGCGGCACGCGGAACGCCAGGAGATCGCCCGGGTCTTCGGCGCCGACGCGATCGTCGAGACCCGCGGCAAGGAGGGCGCGGCCGAGGTCCGCGAGATCACGGGCGGGATCGGCGCCGATGCCGTTCTCGAATGCGTCGGCACCGGCGACAGCCTCAAGCAGGCGTTCATGTCTACGCGTCCGGGTGGCATGGTCGGCTATGTGGGTCTCCCCCACGATGCGGCCTTCGACCCGCGCGGCAACTTCTACCGCAATATCGGGCTCGCGGGCGGTGTCGCACCAGTGCGCCGCTATCTCGACGAGCTGCTGCCCGATGTCCTCGACAGTGTCATCGAGCCCGGCAGGGTCTTCGATCTCATGCTCGATCTCGACGAGGTCGCCGACGGCTACCGAGCGATGGACGAGCGCCAGGCGACCAAGGTGCTGCTCACTCCCTGACCGCCCGGCCGCACTGCGCTCAGCTCTGCCAGCGCTCCTGCTCACGCGCGTGCGTCGGCAGGTAGGCGCCCGGGGTGAAGAGCGTGTCGTAGAAGTCGGTGTCCAGGTGCTGGGCCTGCAGGTAGTTCATGATCCAGACCGACGGCACGGTGCCGGGGAACTTGCCGAAGGTGTCGTCGATGTACTGCAACTGCAGCGTCAGCAGCTCGACGAACTCCTCGTCGAAGGGCGCTGCCGAGCCCCGGACGCCCGGGTTGTCGCGCCACCGGCCGGGAGTGGGCGGGTGGTAGGGGCCGCCCGCACCGAACTTGCGCTCGACCAGCGCCTCGACGACCGCACGCGCGGACCCATGGTGGGCGATCGTGGAGGTCTCGAAGATCCCCTCACGACCGGTCGGATTGGGCATCGACCACCGCGGATCCTCGTCGTACCGGAAGCCGAGGCCGGGCACGTCGGGGTTGCCGGAGGCGCCGAGCATCGAGATCCGGTCGATGCCGTCGAAGCTCCACCCGCCGAGGCCGATGCCGCCAAGGGCGAGGTGGCCGGCGTAGCTGGCGGTCATCAACTCGGCACTGGCCTCGGCCAGTGAGTACTGCTCGATGAAGCTCAACGGCTGCGGCTCGTCGAAATTGTGCAGCCGGTGCGCGAACGTATCGATGCCGGGGATCGGACGGTCGTTGACGTCGTCGTAGATCGCGTAGCCGTTCTGGTTGAAGAAGGCGATGTTGAGGAGCGTCTGCTGGGCCAGATCGGCGACCGGGATGACCAGCAGCGAGCCCGGCCAGTTCGCGATCCAGATGTTGTGGCCCTCGAGATAGGGCTGCTGCCGAGGCAAATAGAGCCGGTCATCGCTGAGCTTCACGGCACGGGCGATCACCGCGTTCAGCGCAGCCTCCACGTCGTCCTGGTCGTCCAGCGAGCCGCTCTGCCACGCGGTGTCGAGCACGTCGTCGCGGGTGGACAGGAAGTAGGTGCCCGAGTCGTCGGTGAAGAAGAAGTCGGTGGTGTGGAAGCCCGCCGCCGAGGGGATGACGCGCCCGATCGCCGAGCCGTTGTAGTTGGGGAACTGTGGCGCGTAGTCGGGATGGCGGGTGATGCCGAAGTGCCAGCCGGTCTGCCCGGTGACGGTGGCCAGCACGAGGGCACGCTGCACATCGGTGAGCGGGCGGCTCTCCTTACGGCTGGTGAACGCCAGCGGTCCGCCCGGGATGCTGCCGCCGACGGGGAACCGACGCGACCGACGTCCGAGCAGTGCCTCGTACAGACCGAATTCGGAGAGCTCACGGATCGCGGTGCGCTCGTGATCGGTCAGGCGGATGGCCGAGAGCCCGTTGTCGAAGACGGTCATGCGGAAGCTCCTTGGAGAGGATCGTGGTCGCGGGTACCAGCGATTCTCTCCAAGGAGCGTGGGCCTCTCGTGTCCCGTCCGCTATTTGAGCTGCGAGCTCGTCAGCCCCAGCACACGGCGGGCGACGATCAACTGCTGGATCTGTTGCGTGCCCTCGAAGATGTCGAGGATCTTCGAATCCCGCGACCACTTCTCCAGGAACTCGACCTCGCTGTAGCCGAGAGTGCTGGCCAGCTCCACGCAGCGCAAGGTGATCTGGTTTCCCACCCGGCCGGCCTTCGCCTTGGCCATCGAGGCCTCCAGCGAGTTCGGCTTGCGGTTGTCGGCCATCCACGCGGCGCTGAGCGTCAGCAGGTGTGCGGCCTCCCAGTCGGCCTCCATCTGCAGGAAGGTCGCGGCCGCGGCCGACTGCGACTGGGCGGGACGGTCGTAGTCGATCTCGATCCCGGCATCCGTGAACAGGTCACGTGTCAGCTCGAGGGCCGCCCGGGCGCATCCGACCGCCATGCCGGCGACCAGCGGACGGGTGTTGTCGAACGTGGCCATCGCGCCGGCGAAGCCCTTGGAGGTGTCGATCTCGGGATCACCGAGCAGGTTGGCGGCCGGGACCCGGCAGTCCTCCAGCACGATGACCGCGGTGTCCGAGGCCCGGATGCCGAGCTTGTGCTCCAGCCGTTCGACCCGGATGCCAGGCAGCGACTTGGGCACGACGAAGGACTTGATCGCCGCGCGTCCCTTGCTCTTGTCGAGGGTCGCCCAGACGACGACCGAGTCGGCACGCTCACCGGAGGTGACGAAGATCTTCTCGCCGTTGAGGATGTACTCGTCCCCGTCCTTGACCGCCGTGGTCTTGATCGCCGCCGAGTCGGAGCCGAAGCTCGGCTCGGTGATCGCCATCGCGGCCCAGGTGTCCTTGAACCGCTCGAGCTGCTCGTCGTTGGCGACCGAGGCGATGGCCGAGTTGCCGAGACCCTGACGCGGCATCGACAGCAGCAGGCCGACATCTCCCCAGCACATCTCGATGACCGAGAGCACCGAGGACATGTTGGTGCCGTTCTTGACCCCGCCCTTGTCGTCGTCCTTGACCCGCACACCCGCGGCCCCGGCGCCCTTGCTCTGCCCGGACTCGTTCATGCCGTCGACGAGCGAGGCGAGGAGATCGAGCTCCTTGGGGTAGGAGTGCTCGGCGAGATCGTAGGTGCGTGAGTTGGCACGGAGGAAGTTGGTGGCGACCTCGTTGACCTGCTTGACGAAGCCGCGGTACTTCTTGGGAGTCTCCAGATTGATCATGATCGTGTCGCCCTCAGACGAGGACCGCTCCTTCCATCACGCCGATGGCGCGCAGATCGCGATACCACCGCTCCACCGGGTGTTCCTTGACGAAGCCGTGACCGCCGAGCATCTGCACTCCGTCGGTGCCGATCTTCATGCCGTACTCCGCCGTCAACTTGCGGGCCAGGGCGATCTCCCTGGCGGCATCGAGCCCTTGATCGACACGAGAGGCGGCGCGCAGTGTCACCAGCCGCATACCCTCCAGCTCGATCGCCATGTCGGCGACCGTGAAGGCCACGCTCTGACGGTAGGCGACGGGCTCGCCGAAGGCCTCCCGCGTGGTGACGTAGTCCTTGACGTAGTCGAGGGTGGTCCGTGCGGTTCCGAGGGCGAGACCGGCCCAGGCGAGGCGTGAGAGCCGCACCATCTCGCGGTAGTCCTCGACGGAGCCGAGGACGGCGTCCTCAGCGACCTGGACATCATCGAGCGCGAGGCGAGAGAGTCCGGCTGCCCGCAGACCCATGCTCGGGTCCTCGGCCACCTGCACGCCCGCGGCGCTCGCCTCGACGAGGATCATCGACGGGCCGCGACCCTCGACCTCCGCGGCGACGACGAAGAGCTCCGCCTCGCTCCCCCGCACGACACCGGACTTGAGACCCGAGAGGGTGTAGCCGGCGCCGGAGCGGCGAGCGGTGGTCTGCAGCGTGAAGGGGTCGAAGAGCACACGCGGCTCGGCGACGGCGAGCGCGGCGGCAGGGACATCGTCGCCGGCGAAGGCGGAGAGATAGGTCTGCTGCTGGCCTTCGGTGCCCCAGAGGGCGATGGCGGTGGCGACGGCCGAGGGGGCGAGACACGCCACGGCTTGGCCCATGTCGCCGGACGCGAGGGCCTCGGCCACGAGCACCCCCGTGACCGCCGAACGCTCCTGGGAGAGTCCGCCGAGATCCTCGGGGATGTTGATGAGCGACAGTCCGAAATCGCTCGTCTGACCGAGGATCTCCTTGGGCGTGTCGTTCACTGCCTCGGCGCTCTCGGCCCCGGGACGCAGGACCTCGCGTGCGAACTCCTCGACGACCTCGACCATCATCTGCTGGTCATCGGTCGGGGTGAGGTCGAAGACACCGGTAGGAGCCGAGGTGGAGGGTCGTGCGCCCTGCCCTCCCGAGCGGACCTTCGTGAAGGTGCGCTGTGCCGTGCCGGCTGCTTTGAAGCCGTTCCTGGCTCCGTGATAGACGACTTTCTGGGTCGCGTCACGCAGGCCGAAGCGGTCGATGACGGACGACTGCGCGAGCCGGTTCAGGACCTTGAGGCCGACGCCCATGGGATCGGTGCGAGCCACTACGGTGCTCCTGTTCGAGATCGGATGGCGATACGAGTAACTGCGGTTTGCAGTTTCACATACCGAGAGTATCTGAAAGTGGGAGCACTGCCAAGCAGGTGCCGCGAATGAGGTCGATAGTGTGGTGACGATCATCCGTCGTCAGGAGTCCTTTCGTGAGCAGTGCCGAGCAGTCCCGCCCCCTTCCCGAGGGCGGCAAGGTCCTCCCCATCACCCGCTGGGGCACCCCGGTGATGCACCACGAACTGCGCGATGTCACCGAGTTCGATGACGAGCTCGCGACCTTGGTGGCGGACATGGCGGCCACGATGTATGCCGCGGAAGGCGTGGGTCTGGCGGCCAATCAGGTCGGCGTCGATCTCAAGGTATTCGTCTTCGACTGCCCCGATGCCGACCATCAGCGGGTCACCGGCGTCGTCTGCAATCCGGTGCTCACCCTGCCCGAGGGCAAGGATCGCCAGCTGGACGCCGCCGACGAAGGCTGCCTGTCACTCCCGGGAGCATTCGCCGAGTGCGCTCGGCCGGACCTCGCCACGGTGCGCGGCGTCGACCACCATGGCGAACCGGTCGAGTTCACCGGCACGGGTCTGCTCGCTCGCTGCCTCCAGCACGAGACCGATCACCTCTTCGGCACGGTCTTCGGCGATCGCGTTCCCGACCGGGCGCGCAAGAAGCTCTACAAGCAGCACAACAGCCTGGCCGACGACTACCCGGACGACTGGCCCGTCTCCCCCATGCGCGAAGACTGACCTGGGCCTGAATGGTCGCCATCTCAGCCCTCGATACGACCATCGCCTCATGTCCGAGTTTTGTCCGGTTGTGGCCCGTTACTTACCGGTAGAACGGGCCACAACCGGGCAAAAGTCGGACCGGGACGGTCAGCGGGGGCGGAAGTGCCAGCAGGCGATGGCAGTAGAGGCGGCTACGTTCAGCGAGTCGATACCGGCGGCCATCGGGATCGTGACGCGGTGATCGGCGGCCTGCTGCCAGTGCTCGGTCAGGCCCGGGCCCTCGGAGCCGACGATGACGGCCACTCTCTCCCCCGGCGCGATCTCGATGGCATCCAATGGCACCGAGTCCGCGGCGAGCGACATCGCGTAACTGGTGAAGCCGTGCTCGCGCAGCAGATCAGGAGCGGCGTACCAGTCCTCGATCCGCGCATAGGGCAGGGAGAAGACCGCCCCCATGGCGACCTTGACCGATCGCCGGTACAGCGGATCGGCGCAGCGCGGTGACAACAGCACAGCGTCGAAGCCGAGGGCCGCGACATTGCGCATGACGGCGCCGATATTGGTGTGATCGACCAGATCCTCGGCCACGAGAACGCGCCGGGCGGAGGCCAACACGGTCTCAGGTGACAGCGGCTCGGGTCGTTCCATCGCCGCCAGCGCGCCGCGATGCACATGGAATCCGGTCACCTGCTCGATCGTCTTCTCATCGAGGACGTAGCAGGGCGCATCGGTCGCCTCCAGCACATCGGCCAGCGACTCCATCCATCGCGGGGCCAGCAGGAGGGACCGCGGGCGGTGACCCGCCTCGACGGCCCGCCGCACGACCTTCTCTCCCTCGGCGATGTAGAGACCGCGCTCGGTCTCGAGGAGCTTGCGCAAGCTCACGTCACGCAGGTCCGTGTAGTCGCGCAGGCGCGGATCTCCCGCGCCGGCGATCTGAAACAACTCGGCCACCGATCTAGGCTACGGAGTATGAGTCTTGATCGACCCGTGACCCCCGACCCGTATCCGCTTCTCCCAGCAGCCGCTTCGTTCGACGTGCACAGCGACGATGTCGCCGACGGCGAGCCGCTCAAGGACGACCAGGTCAACGCCGGAGGCGACACCTCGCCCCACCTGGCCTGGGGCGACCCGCCCGAGGGCACCAGGTCCTTCGTCGTCACGTGCTTCGATCCCGATGCCCCCACGGTGTCGGGCTTCTGGCACTGGGTGGCGGTCGACCTTCCGGCCGACACGCGCGAGCTGCCGGCTGGTGCCGGCGCCTCCGATGACACGCTGCCCGGTTCAGCCTTCCACGTCCGCAACGACGGCGGTGGCCTCAATTTCATGGGCGCCGCCCCACCGGAGGGCGATCAGGTGCACCGCTACTACTTCGTGGTCCACGCCGTCGGCGAGGAGACCCTGGGAGTCGACTCGTCGGTCTCCCCCGCCGTCGTCGGCTTCAACCTGGCCTTCAAGACCCTCGGCCGCGCCATCCTCCACGGCACCTACCAGCACTGACGACGAAACCGGTTGAGCGGGACGTTTGGACGGTGAACATAGCCGAATGGCCGTCCAAACGTCCCGCTCAACGGGTCGGTGGTGGTGTCAGGCGGTGGGGTGGTCCTCGGCGGGGGCGCCCTCGTCGTCATCGGGGCGGGCCACCGGAGACTCCGCCTGCCGCGCGGCCTTGATGGCCTCCTCGACGGCCGAGGACGTGTCCTCGCTGGCGATCGGGACCTCGTCGACGATCTCCTCGTCCAGATCGACCTCGCGGCGGCTGCCACCGCTGTCGACCGGGACGTCGCCGATCGCGCCGCCGAGGGTACCGAGGGCCTTGGTGAGCTCGGCCGGGATGATCCAGGTCGACGCGTTCTCACCCGAGGCGATCTTCGGCAGCGTTTGCAGGTACTGGTAGGACAGCAGCTTCTGGTCAGCATTGCCGTTGTGGATCGCCTGGAAGACGGTCTCGATGGCGCGGCCCTCACCCTGCGCCCGGAGGATCGCAGCCTGGCGCTCGCCCTCCGCCGACAAGATGGCCGACTGCTTCTCACCCTCGGCCTTGAGGATCGACGACTGCTTCTCGCCCTCGGCGGTCAGGATGGCCGACTGGCGCTCGCCCTCGGCCGTGAGGATCGCGGCGCGCTTGTCACGATCGGCGCGCATCTGCTTCTCCATCGCGTCGATGATCGTCGGCGGCGGATCGATGCTCTTGAGCTCCACCTGGTTGACCTTGATGCCCCACCGGGCGGTCGCTGCGTCGAGCTCGGCGCCCAGCGTGCGGTTGATCTGGTCGCGGCTGGTGAGCGTGTGCTCCAACGTCATGCCGCCGATGATGTTGCGGACCGTCGTCATCGTGAGCTGGTGGATGGCATCGATGTAACTGACGATCTCGTAGGTGGCGGCGACCGCGTCGTTGACCGTGAAGTAGATCACGGTGTCGATCTCCACCGTGAGGTTGTCCTCGGTGATGACACCCTGTGGCGGGAACGAGACGACCTGCTCACGCTGGTCGACCCGGTACCTGACCCGGTCGAGGAACGGGATGATCAGGTGCGGTCCCGAGCTCAGCGAGGTGCGATAGCGGCCGAGCCGCTCCACGATGCCGGCGTGATTCTGAGGGATGATCTTGACCGACATCGAGACGACGACCACGAGGAGCAGGACCACGAGGCCGACGAAGACGGCGAGGGCGGAGGCCACCATTGTCGTTCTTCCTTTCAGTGATGGGCGGCGGTGACGCGCGCGATCGGGCCTTCGATAGCCACGACGAGCACCTCCGTCCCGGGTTCGAAGGTCGTATCAGCGTCGAGCACTCGGGCAGTCCAGCGCTGGCCGTTGATCATGACCTGGCCCGCATGGGCGGAGACCTGCTCATCGACCGTGGCGTACTGGCCCACGAGACCGTGCTGGCCCGATGGCAGCGTAGGTCCGCGGTGGATGCGCTTGACCATCTTGGGGCGCACCAGCGTCAACATGCTCCCCGAGACGCCACCGAAGACCAGGAGGCAAAGGACGAACGGCGCCCCGAGGGCAGCGACGGCGGCGGCGGCGAAGGCCCCGATGCCGAACATCAGGAAGACGAACTCCATGCTGGCGATCTCGACGACCGACAGCACGACGCCGATCGCCGTCCAGGTGAGCCAGATGTCGTCGCCGAGCCAGTCCATGATCTATGTCTCTATCACGAAGCGGCCCGTCGCGCCGCCGGCTGACGCCGCGCGGTGAAACGGCCGCGGTCCTCGCGGAGTTCGAGTCGTTGTCCGAAGGCATTGCTCAAGACATCAGAGGTCAGCACCTCGCGGAGCGGACCACGTCCGACGACCTTGCCGTCGGCCAGGACCAGAGCGTGGGTGAACCCCTGCGGGATCTCCTCTACGTGATGGGTCACCAGGACGAAGGCCGCTCCGGCAGGATCGCTGG
Organism: Aeromicrobium piscarium; assembly: GCF_007421815.1. Lineage (GTDB taxonomy): Bacteria > Actinomycetota > Actinomycetes > Propionibacteriales > Nocardioidaceae > Aeromicrobium > Aeromicrobium piscarium. Next base: position 189,870 of record NZ_VLNT01000003.1, read on the forward strand.
ACAGGACATCGAGGCTCGCCAGCAGGTCCTCCCGTGCGCCGAGGTCGAGTCCGGCGCCCGGCTCGTCGAGCAAGACTGCCTCGGGATCGGTCATGAGCGCCCGGGCGATGAGGACCCGCTTCTTCTCCCCCTCCGACAGGGTGCCGAAGGTGCGATCGGCGAGCGAGGCGATTCCCAGTTCGGCGAGCAGTTGGTCGACCCGGCCGAAGTCGTGTTCGTCGTACTCTTCGTTCCAGCGTCCGACCACGGCGTACGCGGCCGAGAGCACGACATTGCGCACCGATTCCCGCGCGGGGATCCGCTCAGAGACCACCGTGGACGTGTGCCCGATGCGGGTGCGCAGTTCGAAGACGTCGACCTGGCCGAGCGTCTCGTCGAGGATCCGGACCCGGCCGGACGTGGGGTGCAGCGAGGCGCCGAGGATCTGCATGAGGGTGGTCTTGCCAGCCCCGTTCGGGCCGATGACCACCCAGTGCTCGCCCGCTCGGACGGTCCAGGAGACCGAGTCCAGGAGCTTCTTGCCGGATCGGATCACCGTCACATCGTCCAGCTCGAAGACAGCTGACATGCATCCTCCTGGTCGTGACGGCCCGGTGATCCCAACCTATCGTGTCGCCGGTGAGCCCTGACGCTACCCTCGACTCGATGACCTCCGAGCATGTGCCCGCCGCCCTCCAGCTCACCGTGCCGACGGTGCTGGTGACGCTGGTCGGTCCCGACCGCCCCGGCGTCTCCACCCGTCTGTTCGCCGAGGCGGCGAGTTTCGACATCGAGGTGATCGATGTCGAACAGCTCGTCGTTCGCGGCCGGCTCGTCCTCAGCACCCTGCTCACCGAGCCCGAGGCTCCCGAGCAGCTCGAGGAGGCCATCCGCGGCTTCGCCGAGCCTCTCGGCCTCGAGGTCTGGTTCGAGCACGGGGTCGGGGACAACCGCCCGCGGCGCATCGGACGTGCGCAGGTGGTGGTGCTCGGAGGTCCTCTGCGTCCGTCGGCGATGTCCGCCATCACCGACGGGATCAGGCGCCTCGGCGGCAATATCGACCGGATCGTCCGCATGGCTCGCTACCCGGTGACGGCGATCCGCATGGAGGTGTCCGGCGCCGATCCCGATGCCCTGCAGCGCGACCTCGCCAGCATCGGTCATGCCGAGGGGGTCGACATCGCGGTGCAGGAGAACGGCATCGGCCGGCACGCCCAGCGCCTGGTGGTCATGGACGTCGACTCCACGCTGATCCAGGGCGAGGTCATCGAGATGCTCGCCTCGCACGCCGGTTGCGAGGCTCAGGTCGCCGAGGTCACCGAGCGCGCCATGCGCGGCGAGCTCGACTTCGCCGACTCGCTCCATGCACGGGTGGCCCAGTTGGAGGGCGTCCCAGCCAGCGCCCTGGACGAGGTGTACGCCGGCATCGCCTACACCCCGGGAGCGCGGACGATGATCCGCACCCTCAAGCGCCTCGGCTACCGATTCGCGCTCGTGAGCGGAGGCTTCACCCAGATCATCGAGCGGATCGCCGAGGAGCTGGGCATCGACTACTTCGCGGCCAACGAGCTGGAGATCGTCGACGGCCGGCTCACCGGTCGCGTGGTGGGCGAGGTCGTCGATCGTGCCGGCAAGGCGACGGCACTGCGCCGGTTCGCCGCAGAGGCCGGCATCGCCGAACGCAACACGGTGGCGATCGGCGACGGCGCCAACGATCTCGACATGCTCGCCGCCGCGGGCCTGGGGATCGCCTTCAATGCCAAGCCCCTCGTGCGCGACCAAGCGCGTACCAGCGTCAACGTGCCCTATCTGGACACGGTCGTGTTCCTCATGGGCATCACCCGCGAAGAGGTCGAGGCGGCCGACGCCGCTGACCCGGCCTGAACGCCAGTTCCTACTCGTCGTCCTCGAGGCGGAAACCCAGCTTGAGGGTCACCTGGTAGTGCTCGACCTCGTCGTCGACGATCTGCCCGCGGATGCCGACCACCTCGAACCAGTCGAGGTGGCGCAGCGTCTGCGAGGCCCTCTTGATGCCGCTCTCCACAGCCTCCGTGACGCCCTCGGGCGATGTTCCGACGATCTCCGTGACGCGATAGGTGCGATTGCTCATGCCGCCATCATGCCCCTCCCCCTCGGCCGGCCGGCGGCCAGGGAGGCCAGCGTAGAGTGGAGGGTGTGAAGCTTCGAAGGAAGCGCGATGAGGTGCATTCGATCACCTCGGCCGCTCAGTCCCACAGTGAGGCCACGTGGTCTCGCGAGAAGCGTTATGCCATCTCGATGGCGATCCGCACCGTGTGCTTCATCGGCGCGGTCGCCGCGAGCGGTCCGTTGCGCTGGACGTTGCTGGTCGGGGCGGTCTTCCTCCCGTATGTGGCGGTCATCTTCGCCAACTCGCCCGCGCGCAAGGCCAGCGACGGTCCGTCGCCCTTCGGACACGAGCGCCCCGAGCTCGAGCAGCCCCGCCGCGAGCTCGACGAGGACTGATCGGTGCTGCGCTTCCTGTTGACCCCCCGCTGGCTGGGGTTCGGCGCCTTCGTGATCGCCTTGGCGGTGACCTGTGTATTTCTCGGCATGTGGCAGCACGACCGACACGAGCAGCGCCAGCAGCACAATGCGCAGGTCGAGAGCCATGCCGAGTCCGATCCGATCTCGATCGAGCAAGTGGCACCCGTGGGCGCCGACTGGCCCTCGGAGGACGAGTGGACCCAGGTGACCGCCACCGGCCGCTATGACGCGGAACACGAGGTGCTGGTCAAGTTCCAGCAGCGGGGCAGCCAGCCCGGCGTCGATGTCGTCACGCCGCTCGTCCTCGATGACGGCAGCGCCGTGCTCGTCGATCGCGGCTGGGTGCAGACCCCGAACACCGCCTCGCGTCCCGAGGGCGTCCCCGCCCCGCCCAGCGGCCAGGTGACCGTGACCGGCTGGCTGCGCGCCGACAGCTCCAATGACGGGCAGGCGGTCCAGCCCGAGGACGGCCAGGTCCGGCTGATCAGCAGCGCGGCCCTCACCGAGCACACCCCCTACGACCTCGTCAGCGGCTATATAGCCCTGCGCGAGCAGAATCCGCCGCTCGACGGTCTCGAACCCGCCGAACCGCCCGAGCTCGGCATGGGCGTCAATCTCTTCTACTCCTGGCAGTGGTACTTCTTCGCCGGGCTGGCCGGATTCGGCTTCTTCTGGTTCGCGCGGGCCGAGGTGAAGGAGCGCCGACGCGAGCCCCACGCAGAGCAGACCGAGCAGCTCACGCCAAGCTGATCAGATCGAAGTAGCTGTCGGACCAGATGTCCTCGTCGCCATCGGGCAGCAGGAGGACACGATCGGGATCCAGGGCGGCCACTGCGCCTTCGTCGTGGGTCACCAGGATGATCGCGCCCTCATAGGAGCGGATCGCCCCGAGGACCTCCTCGCGTGAGGCGGGATCGAGGTTATTGGTCGGCTCGTCGAGCAGCAGGACATTGGCCTTCGAGACGATCAGGCTCGCCAGCGCCAACCGGGTCTTCTCCCCGCCGGACAGCACCGCGGCCGGCTTCGCGACATCATCGCCGGTGAACAGGAACTGGCCCAGGACACTGCGTGCCTCGGTCTCCGTGAGCTCGGGGGCCGCCCGCTGCATGTTGTCGAGGATCGTGCGGCTGGTGTCGAGGGTCTCGTGCTCCTGCGCGTAGTAGCCGAGCTTGAGTCCGTGACCGGGCTGGATTTCGCCGGTGTCGGCCTTGTCCATGTCGCCGAGGATCCGCAGCAGCGTCGTCTTCCCGGCACCGTTGAGGCCGAGGATCACGACGCGACTGCCGCGATCGATGGCCAGGTCGACGTCCATGAAGACCTCCAGCGAACCGTAGGACTTCGAGAGCCCCTCGGCCATGAGCGGGGTCTTGCCGCAGGGCGCCGGCTTGGGGAACCCGATCTTGGCGACCTTCTCGGTCTGCCGCTCGTCCTCGAGCCCCGCCATCATCTTCTCGGCGCGCTTGATCATGTTCTGCGCGGCGACCGCCTTGGTGGCCTTGGCGCGCATCTTCTCAGCCTGTTGCAGCAACCGCTCGGCGGTCTTCACCGTGTTGGCGCGTTCGCGCCTGCGCCGTTCCTCGTCCGCCTCGCGCTGCTTCAGGTAGGCTTTCCAGCCCATGTTGTAGATATCGATGACCTGACGGTTGCCGTCGAGGTAGAAGACCTTGTTCACCGTCGTCTCGATCAGGTCGACATCGTGGCTGATGACGATGAAGCCCCCGGAGAAATCGGCGAGGAACTGACGTAGCCAGACGATCGAGTCGTGGTCGAGGTGGTTCGTGGGCTCGTCGAGCAGGAGGATCTCCGCATCGGAGAACAGGATGCGGGCGAGCTCCACCCGGCGGCGCTGACCGCCCGAGAGAGTGCTGAGCGGCTGCTCCAGGATGCGCTCGGGAAGGGCGAGGGACATCGCCATCGCATCGGCCTCGGACTCCGCCGCGTAACCGCCCGCGGACTGGAAGTCGGCATCGGCGGCGGCATAGCGCTTCATGCCGCGCTCGGCGACTTCCGGATCGGCGGAGGCCATCTCCTCTTCGGCCGTACGTAGCCGACGCATCGCGTCGTCGAGTCCACGGACCGACAGGATGCGGTTGCGTGCGCTCACCGTCATGTCGTCGACCCGCGGGTCTTGGGGTAGATAGCCGACGGAGCCGGTACGGCTGATGCTGCCGGCCGAGGGCTCTCCCCCGGCCCCCGCGAGCATCTTGGTCAAGGTGGTCTTGCCCGCTCCGTTGCGGCCGACCAGGCCGATCTTGTCGCCTTTGGCGACGCGGAACGAGACATCAGACATCAGGACGCGGGCGCCGAAACGCAGCTCCACGCCGGAAGCGGTGATCACGGGGTTCTCCAGAGGACATGAGGGGACGGCTAGGACGACACACGGCATCGGCGGACGATGCCGGACCGTCACTCTCTCTGGATCAGCACCGGATCATTCTACCGACCGGGCCCACGGGACCCACGTCGGCCACCGGAAAGAGGGGGCGGCGGGCCACCACACACCCGGTGATGGAGATGCGTGATGACTCACCACCCGCCTGCAGCACTGGCGGACCTCAGCCGATATTGAAGCCGAGGGCGCGCAACATCTCGCGGCCGTCATCGGTGATCTTGTCCGGGCCCCACGGCGGCATCCAGACCCAGTCGATACGGAACTCGTTGACGATGCCGTCGAGCGCGGCACGGGTCTGGTCCTCGATGACATCGGTCAGCGGGCAGGCCGCCGAGGTGAGGGTCATCTGCAGCACCGCATTGCTGTGGTCGTCGACGTGTGCGCCGTAGACCAGGCCGAGATCCACGACATTGATGCCGAGCTCGGGATCGACGACGTCCTTCATCGCCTCGATGACGTCATCGGAGCTGGTGGGCTTGGGGCTGGTGTCGACCTGAGGCAGATCGGAATGGTCGGTCGTCATGGTGTCACTTGCCTCTCTCATGGGACACGGTCTGATCGGAGCCGGCGAGCGCCTGGGAGGTGGCGTCCTTCCACGCCATCCACCCCAGCAGCGCACATTTCACGCGAGCCGGGAACTGCGCCACGCCGGCGAAGGCGATGCCATCCTCGAGCACCTCCTCATCGGGGGTGACCTGGCCACGGCCGTGCATCACCTCGGTGAAGGCGTCGAGCACGCGCATCGCCTCCTCGACGGTCTTGCCCGGCAGCAGGTCGTACAGCACGGAGGCCGAAGCCTGGCTGATGGAACAGCCCTCGGCATCGTAGGAGATGTCAGCCACGCGGTCGCCGTCCAGATGCACCCGCAGGGTGATCTCGTCGCCGCAGGTGGGGTTGACGTGATGGACCTCGGCCTCGTACGGCTCGCGCAATCCGGCGCCGTGGGGGTTCTTGTAGTGGTCCAGGATGATCTCCTGGTACATCGCATCGACGTCCATGCTCATCCCACCTTGAAGTACTGCTGGGTGTAGCGGATCGCCTCGGCGAGGGCGTCGATCTCGGCCTCGGTCGTGTAGAGGTAGAACGAGGCTCGAGTCGTCGACTGCACGCCGAAGCGCCGATGGGCCGGCTTGGCGCAGTGGTGCCCGGCTCGCACGGCGACACCGCGCGAGTCGAGCAGCTGCGCGACATCGTGCGGATGGACGCCGTCGAGGGTGAAGCTCACCGCTCCCCCGCGGTCGACCGCCTCGGACGGGCCGACCACCGTGAGGCCGTCGATCTCCTGCAACCGTCCGAGCGCATAGGCGGTGATCGCCTGCTCGTGCGCCGCGATGTTCTCCATGCCGATCGCCGACAGGTAGTCGACGGCGGCACCGAGACCGACCGACTGCGCGATCGGCGGTGTCCCCGCCTCGAATCGGTGCGGCGGCGCGGCGAAGGTGCTCCGCTCCATCGACACCGTCTCGATCATCTCGCCGCCGCCGAGGAAGGGCGGCAGCGAGGCGAGCAGGTCGTAACGCCCCCACAGCACGCCGATACCGGTCGGACCGACCATCTTGTGACCGGTGAAGGCCACGAAATCGGCTCCCAGGGAGGAGACGTCCACGGGGAGCTGCGGGACCGCCTGTGAGGCGTCCACCGCGACCAGCGCACCGACCTGGTGCGCACGGGCAATGACGACGTCCAGCGGGTTGATGGTGCCGAGCATGTTCGACACCCAGGTCAGCGAGACGATCTTGGTGCGCTCGGTGACCAGCGACTCGAGGTCGTCCAGATCCAAGCGTCCCTCGTCCGTGACGCCGAACCAGCGCAGCGTCGCGCCCGTGCGCTCGGCGAGGAGCTGCCACGGGACGATATTGGAGTGATGCTCCATCTCGGAGATGACGATCTCGTCGCCCTCCCCCACGATGCCGCCGTCCCCCAGCGTGCGAGCGATGAGGTTGAGCGCCTCGGAGGCGTTCTTGGTGAAGATCACCTCATCGCGCGACGGCGCGCCGATGAAAGCCGCGACCTTGTCCCGGCCGGTCTCGAAGGCCTCGGTGGCCTCCGCGCCGAGCTGGTGCATCGCGCGCGCCACATTGGCGTTGTGCTCCAGATAGTGCCGCTCGATCGCCTCGACGACCTGCCGCGGCTTCTGCGAGGTATTGGCCGAGTCGAGGTAGACCAGCGGCCGGTCGCCCGCGAGGGATCGCGCGAGGACCGGGAAGTCCTTGCGGATCGCCTCGACGTCGTAGCGGGTCACAGCGCCGCGGCCGCCTTCACGTACTTGTCGTAACCCTCGGCCTCGAGCTGCTCGGCGAGCTCCTCGCCACCGGACTCGGCGAGCCGGCCGGCGACGAAGACGTGCACGTAGTCGGGCTTGATGTAGTTGAGGATGCGGGTGTAGTGCGTGATGAGCAATACGCCGCGATCGCCCTGCGAGGTGTACCGGTTGACGCCATCGGACACCACGCGCAGCGCGTCGATGTCCAGGCCCGAATCGGTCTCGTCGAGGACGGCGAACTTCGGGTTGAGCAGCTCGAGCTGTGCGATCTCGTGGCGCTTCTTCTCACCACCGGAGAAGCCCTCGTTGACGCTGCGCTGTGCGAAGGAGGGGTCGAGGGTGACGCGCTCGAGCGCGGCGTTGACATCCTTGACCCAGGTACGCAGCTTCGGAGCCTCACCGTCGACCGCGGTCTTGGCGGTGCGCAGGAAGTTGGCGACCGAGACGCCCGGCACCTCGACGGGATACTGCATCGCCAAGAACAGGCCGGCGCGAGCCCGCTCGTCGACGCTCAGATCGAGGATGTTCTCACCGTCGAGCAGCACCTCGCCGTCGGTGATCTTGTACTTGGGGTGGCCGGCGATCGAGTACGCGAGCGTGGACTTGCCCGAGCCGTTGGGGCCCATGATGGCGTGGACCTCGCCGGAGTTGATCGTCAGATCGACCCCGCGCAGGATCTCCTTCTCGCCGTCCTCGGTCTCGACCGAGACGTGAAGGTTCTTGATCTCCAGAGTGGACATGCTCTCAGTTCTCGCTTTCGGTGGGGAGATCGACCCAGACGGTCTCTCCCTCGATCTTGGTGGCGTACACGGGGACGGGTTCGGTGGCCGGGAGGCTCAGCGCCTCACCGGTCCGCAGGTCGAAGCGGGAGCCGTGCAGGAAGCACTCGATGGTGCATCCCTCCACGTCGCCGTCCGACAGCGGGATCTCGGCATGCGAGCACCAGTCCTGGATGGCATAGACGTCGTCCCCCTGGCGGACCAGGGCGATGTCGACGCCGTCGACCTCGATGCCGAGCGCCGCGCCCTCCGGCACGTCGCCCAGCGGAGCGGCCTCTCTAAATGACACGGCGCGGCTCCTCAGGACTCCAGGCGACCGACGACGGTCGCCAGCTCGTCCTCGATCGCCGAGGTGAGCCGCTCCTGCAGGTCCTCGACGCCGATCCGGCGGATGATGTCATTGAAGAAGCCGTGCACGACGAGGCGACGAGCCTCGGTCTCCTCGATGCCGCGGCTCTGCAGGTAGAACAGGTGCTCGTCGTCGAAGCGACCGGTGGTCGACGCGTGCCCGGCACCGGCGATCTCGCCGGTCTCGATCTCCAGATTGGGCACCGAGTCGGCCTTGGCGCCATCGGTCAGCACGAGGTTGTCGTTCTGCTCGAAGGTCTCGATGCCCTCGGCCACCTTGCGGATGAGCACATTGCCGATCCACACGGTGTGAGCGTCCTGACCCTGCAGCGCGCCCTTGTAGACGACATTGCTGCGCGTCTTGGGAGCGGTGTGATCGACGAACTGCCGGTGCTCGAGGTGCTGGCCGGCGTCGGCGAAGTAGACGCCGAACAGCTCAGCGCTGCCGCCCGTGCCCCGGTAGTCGACATTGGTCGAGGAGCGGACGAGATCGCCGCCGAGCGTGAACTCGAAGAACCGCACCTGCGCGTCACGCCCGACCGACACCCCGTTCTGCACGGCGTGCACGGCGTCGTCCTCCCAGTCGGCGAGGCTGATCACCGTGAGCTGCGCGCCATCGCCCACCAGGTACGTGACGGTACTGCCGTAGGTGGCACTGCCGACATGGTCGAGCAGCACGGTGGCCTTCGCGAAGGGCGCGACCTTGACGACCGTGTGACCCCACACGACCTGATCGCTGGCGGTGCCGGACCAATTCAACCGGACCGGGGCGTCGAGTTCACCGTCGATGCTGAGCAGCGAGGCCTCGGGCGCATTCTCCACTGCGAGGGCGGCGAGCCGATCGAGCGGCGCGATGCCGCCGAGTGCCTTGGCCTCGTCACGCGAGATGGCGCTCAGGCTCGCGCCCTCGGGCAGTTCCTCCGTGAGGGCCAGCTTCGCCGCCGAGGCGGGGCCGTCGAGCAGACCACGCAGCCGCTTGAGCGGCGTGAAGCGCCAGATCTCCTCCAAGCCGGTGGGCTTGGGGTGGGCCTCGACGTCGTACGACGGCTCGGGGTGCAGGTGGGACTCGACATGCTCCAGCTCAAGGGCAGGCTCCAGGCCTGACGCGGCCATGGAGGCCTCCTTCTCAACAACTGTAGGCATCATCCGACAGCACCCTCCATTTGCAGTTCGATGAGGCGGTTGAGCTCGAGGGCGTACTCCATCGGCAGCTCGCGGGCGATCGGCTCGACGAAGCCGCGGACGATCATCGCCATCGCCTCGTCCTCCTCCATGCCGCGCGACATGAAGTAGAAGAGCTGGTCCTCGCTGACCTTGGAGACGGTGGCCTCGTGGCCGAGCGTCACATCGTCCTCGCGAACGTCGACATAGGGGTAGGTGTCCGAGCGGCTGATCTGATCGACCAGCAGGGCATCGCACTTGACGGTGCTGGCCGAGTGCTCGGCACCGTCCAGCACCTGCAGCAGACCGCGGTAGGACGTGCGACCGCCACCGCGGGCGACGGACTTGGACAGGATCGAGCTCGAGGTCCGCGGCGCGGCGTGCACCATCTTGGCGCCGGTGTCCTGGTACTGGTCGACGCCGGCGAAGGCGATCGACAGCGTCTCACCGCGGGCGTGCTCGCCCATCAGGTAGACCGCCGGGTACTTCATCGTCACCTTGGAGCCGATATTGCCGTCAATCCACTCCATCGTGGCGCCCTCCTCACAGGTGGCGCGCTTGGTGACCAGGTTGTACACATTGTTCGACCAGTTCTGGATCGTGGTGTACCGCACCCGGGCGTTCTTCTTGACGATGATCTCGACGACCGCCGAGTGCAGCGAGTCGCTGGAGTAGATCGGCGCGGTGCAACCCTCGACGTAGTGCACGTACGAGTCCTCGTCGGCGATGATGAGGGTGCGCTCGAACTGGCCCATGTTCTCGGTGTTGATCCGGAAGTAGGCCTGCAACGGGATGTCGACGTGGACGCCCTTGGGCACGTAGATGAACGATCCGCCGGACCACACCGCCGTGTTGAGCGCGGCGAACTTGTTGTCGCCGGTCGGGATGACGGTGCCGAAGTACTCCTCGAAGATCTCCGGATGCTCCTTGAGGGCCGTGTCGGTGTCCAGGAACAGCACGCCCTGGGCCTCGAGGTCCTCGCGGATCGAGTGGTAGACAACCTCGGACTCGTACTGCGCGGCGACGCCGGCGACGAGGCGCTGCTTCTCCGCCTCGGGGATGCCGAGCTTGTCGTAGGTGTTCTTGATGTCCTCGGGAAGGTCCTCCCAGCTTTGGGCCTGCTTCTCCGAGGAGCGCACGAAGTACTTGATGTTGTCGAAGTCGATACCGGTGAGATCGGCGCCCCACGTCGGCATGGGCTTGCGCTCGAAGAGCTTGAGTCCCTTCAATCTCCGCTGGAGCATCCAGTCGGGCTCGTCCTTCTTGCCCGAGATGTCGCGGACGATCGACTCATTCAGGCCGCGCTTCGCGGTCGCGCCGGCGACATCGGGATCGGCCCAGCCGAACTCGTAGTTGCCGACCTCCTTCAGACCGGGATTGAGCTCCTCGATCTGGTTGGTCTCGTGCGTCGTGGTCATGACGACACCCTCTCTGATGTGGGGGCTTTCGGAAGATGGGTGGTGCACACACCATCGCCGTGGGCGATCGTGGCGAGCCGTTGGACATGGGTGCCCAGCAGTTCGGCGAAGAGTTCGGTCTCGGCATCGCAGAGCTGGGGGAACTCACCCGCCACGTGCGCGACGGGGCAATGGTGCTGGCACATCTGCTCGCCCGCGGGCGAGCTGCTGACGGAGGCGGCGAAGCCGTCCTCGGTCAGAGCATGGGCGAGGAGCTGAGCACGCTCCTCGGTGGTATCGACCGAGGCGAGCAGACCTCGATAGCGTTCCTCGAGTCCGGCCAGCCGGAACCGGGCGAAGGCCTTGACGGCGTCATCGCCGCCGGTGGCGTGCAGGTATCGCAGCGCCTCGGCGGCGAGATCGTCGTAGCCCTGGGTGAACTGGTCGCGTCCGGCATCAGTGAGCACGAAGACGCGAGCCGGCCGGCCGCGACGGCGTTGGCCGACGATCCGTTCCTCGCGGGCGGTGATGAGGCCCTGCTCCAGGAGAGCGTCGAGGTGGCGGCGGACGGCGGCAGGCGTGAGATCCAGGTGCTCGGCCAGGCTCGCGGCGGTCGACGCTCCGTGCGCCAGGAGGGATTCGGCCACCCGCAGACGCGTCGGGGCATCGTCGTTCGACGACGTCGCCTCCGGTGTCTGCACGTTTTTCACAACACCAGTGTGCCGTTATTCATTCCTGCTATTCAACGAAGGATGGCCTTACCCGGCGTGCCGTGGCGGACGCATTGGTCACCGCGGGAAGGCCGGTGCCGCCAGAGTCGGTCCGGGCCGCGCCCGCGACGACATCGCGGGCCTCTCACCCGCGCACCGGCGATACCGCCCGGCAGCGCGACCGCGGCGCTATCGTGAGGCATGGCCAGTCCCGCCGCACATGTCGACGCCGGTGGACGCGAGGTACGCGTCTCCAGCCCCGATCGGATCATTTTCGAAGCGACCGATCTCACACCGGACATCACCAAGCTCGAGGTCGTCGAGTACGTCGTGCGTGTCGGTGACGGGCTCATGCGCGCGCTCCGTGAGCGGCCCACGACACTCGAACGCTGGCCCAAAGGCGTCCGAGAGGGTATGGAGCTGTCGACGCGCCAGGACAACCACGGCGACGCCTTCTATCAGAAGCGTGTTCCTAAAGGCGCGCCCGACTACGTCGAGACGGTGCGGATCAACTTCCCCTCGGGACGCCGCGCCGACGAGATCTGCCCGACGGAGATCGCCGTCGCCGCCTGGGCGGCCCACATGGGCACGATCACCTTCCATCCCTGGCCGGTGCGCCGCGCGGACGTCGACCGTCCCGATGAGCTGCGCATCGACCTCGACCCGCAGCCGGGCACGGACTTCCACGATGCCCAGCGGGTGGCCCGCAGCGCCAAGGAGCTGCTGGAAGAGATCGGGATGCGCGGATTCGCTAAGACCAGCGGCAATCGCGGCGTGCACGTGTTCGTCCGGATCGAGCCACGCTGGACGTTCACCGACGTCCGCCACGCGGCGCTCGCCTTCGGGCGCGAGCTGTCGCGCCGCGACGACCGGGTCACGACGGCCTGGTGGAAGGAGGAGCGAGGCGAGCGGATCTTCGTCGACTTCAACCAGAACGCGCGTGACCGCACGATCGCCAGCGCCTACAGTCTGCGCCCCAAGCCCGGGGCGCCGGTCTCGACACCCTTGACCTGGGACGAGCTGTTCGACCTCGACGATCCCCGGACCTTGAACCTCACGACCGTGCCGGCGCTGCTGGAGCGACGCCCCGATGCCTGGTCCTCGATCGACGACGAGGCGTTCAGCCTGGAGACCTTGCTGGAGTGGTACGCCCGCGATGAGGAGAACGGGGAGGGCGAGATGCCCTATCCCCCGGACTACCCCAAGATGCCCGGCGAGCCCCGGCGGGTTCAGCCCTCCAAGGCCCGCAGTGACGAGTGAACCTCGCCCGCTCCCGGCCATGCCCCGACGGAGGATGTGACTGCGGGGTTGCCCCAGCAACCGCGGAGTCACATCCTGCGTGCTTCACCTGCGCAGACCGAACTCAGTGGGCGCCGAGCACCTCGGCGAGGTCGTAACGGGCGACCTCCTCGAGCTGCTCGTAGGTGCAGGACTCCGGTTCCCGGTCCTCGCGCCAGCGCTTGAACCGCGCCGTGTGCCGGAATCGCGCGCCGTCACCCTCGCCCTCCATGTGTTCATATCCGACCTCGGCGACCCGTTCGGGACGCAGCGGGACGAAGGAGAGATCCTTGGTACCGCTCCATCGGCTCTGCCCGCCCGGCAGACGTCCGGACGCCTGGGCCTCCTCGTCCTCCCACGCTGCCCAGGGGTGCGCGTCGTCCACCGTCGCAACGAGCGGCGCGAGCTCCTCGATCAGCTCCTCGCGTCGCTGCTCGGTGAACGAGGCCGCCACGCCGACGTGCTGCAGACGGCCGTCATCGGCGTAGAGACCGAGGAGCAACGATCCCAGCAGCGGTCGCTCGGGCGTCGAGGTCTTGTGCAGGCGATAGCCGGCGACGACGACATCGGCGGTTCTGGCGTGCTTGACCTTGAGCATGACCCGCCCGTTGGGTACGTAGGCCGAGGCGAGCGGCTTGGCCACCACCCCGTCGAGCCCCGCCCCCTCGAACAGGTCGAACCACTCGGTGGCCTCCTCGGTGTCGGCGGTAACGCGCGTGACGCTGACCGGACCACCGGCACCGCCGAGCTCGGCCACCAGCCGCTCACGACGGGTCGAGAAGGGCTGCTCGGTGAGATCCTCATCGCCGATCGCCAGCAGATCGAAGGCCACCAATCGCGCCGGCCACTGCTCGGCCAGCAACGTGACCCGTGACTCGGCGGGATGGATCCGCTGGCTGAGGAGATCGAAGTCGAGCCGATCCCCGCTCACGACCACGATCTCGCCATCCACGACGCAGCGCTCGGGCAGCAGCTCGCGGGCCGCGGTGACGACCTCCGGGAAGTAGCGGGTGAGCGGCTTGGTCGACCGACTGGCGATCTCGATCTCGTCGCCGTCGCGGAACACGATCGCCCGGAACCCGTCCCACTTCGGCTCGTAGACAAGGCCGCCCTCGATCGCGTCGGCCGCGGGCACGCCCTTCACCGACTTCGCCAGCATCGGTCGGACGGGAGGCATCACCGGAAGGTCCATGCCGCCCAACCTAAGGGACAGCAACCTGTTGAGTGTGGGAAGCTGCTCTACCAGGTCAGGAGATCCATCACCGCGGAGGCGGCGTCGCGCAGGCGTCGTCCGGTCAGTCGGACGATCACCCAGCCCACCACGACCAGCACCAGACTGAGGTACAACACGGCCGGCTCTGATTCCTCGCCATTGGTGTACTCGACCACGAGCATCACCACCGAGATGACGACTCCGAGCATGCCCATAATCGCCACGACGGCGCCGAGGCCGGCCACCATCACGCTGATCACTTGCCGTGTCTTACGCACCGCGACAGGGTAGCCTCCGCTACTGCGGACACTGCCGATGGCTCGCTCACCCCGCTCATTAGACTGGCCGGGTGCCACACCCCGCCGTCGACATCAGCGACCTCGTCATGCGCTACGGCGATGTCGCCGCCGTCGACGGCCTCTCGCTCAGGGTCGAGACCGGCACCATCACGGCCATCCTCGGGCCGAACGGGGCCGGCAAGACCACCACGATCGAGACCTGCGAGGGCTTCCGACGGCCCCACCAGGGCACGGTGCGCGTACTCGGCCTCGACCCCGTAGCGGATGCCACCGAGCTCCGCCCACGCGTGGGCGTGATGCTGCAGTCGGGCGGCGCGTGGCTCGGTGTCCGAGCCGAGGAGATGCTGCGCCACATGGCGTCGCTCCACGCGCGCCCCCTCGATACGGACGCCCTCATCGAGCGATTGGGCATCGGCTCCTTCGCCCGCACCGCCTATCGCCGTCTGTCCGGCGGTGAGAAGCAACGGCTCAGCCTCGCGATGGCGATGGTCGGCCGCCCGGAGCTGCTGTTCCTCGACGAGCCGAGCGCCGGCCTCGATCCGCAGTCACGCCGCGCCACCTGGGATCTGCTCGTCGAGTTACGCGAGCAGGGTGTCACCACCGTGCTCACCACGCATTTCATGGACGAGGCCGAGGAGCTCAGCGACGCGGTCTACATCGTCGACTCCGGCCGGGTGATCGCCGCGGGCACCCCGCGCGAGCTCACGGGAGCCGACGCTCGTAACACCCTCCACATCGTGGCCCCGGCCGGACTCGACACCCACGCCCTGGCCGCGTGTCTGCCACCGGCGACCACCGCGGACGAGCCCGTACCCGGTCAGTACGTCGTCACCGGAGACATCTCCCCCGGGCTCGTGACCCAGGTCACGACATGGTTCGGCGAGCACGATGTCCTGGTCGAGTCCGTTCTCGTGGAACGACGCTCGCTGGAGGACCGCTTCCTCGACCTCACCGGAAAGGCCCTGCGGTGACCCTGGATCTCTCGCCCGCACCCGGGGCGGCCCCGAGGGCCACCATGCTCCGCGCACAGACGCTCATGGAGCTGCGCCTGCTCGCGCGCAACGGCGAGCAACTGCTCCTGACGATCATCATCCCCCTGATCCTGCTGATCGCCGGCACGCAGTCGAGTCGCATCGTCGACCTCGGCCCGGGACGTCCGATCGATATCATCGCCCCCGGAGTGCTCGCCCTCGCGGTGCTGTCCACCTCGTTCACGTCGTTGGCGATCGCGACCGGCTTCGAGCGCCGCTACGGCGTCCTGAAACGGCTCGGTGCCTCACCGCTGCCGCGCTGGGGGCTCATGGTGGGCAAGGTGGGTGCCGTGGTGATCGTCGAGATCGTCCAGCTCGCCTTGCTCAGCACGGTCGCCCTGCTGCTCGGATGGGAGCCCGCTGGCGGGGTGACGCCCTGGCTCTGGGCGGTCGTCCTCGTCGTGCTCGGCACCGCGGCCTTCGGTGCGCTCGCGCTGCTGATCGCCGGGACGCTGCGCGCCGAGGCCACGCTCGCCGTCGCAAACCTCGTCTATGTCGTGCTGCTCGTCGGCGGAGCGCTGCTGGTACCCCTCGATCGATACCCGGATATCGCTCAGAGTGTCCTGGTGCTGCTCCCCTCAGGAGCGCTCGGTGAGGGCTTGCGCGAGACCTTCACCGCCGGAACCCCGCCGTTCCTCGCCATCGCTGTTCTCGCCGGTTGGACCGCCGTCGCCGGCCTCGCCACCGCCAGGAGCTTCTCATGGGAGTGAAGGACCTCGTCCGCACCTCGGATATCCGTCAGTCGACCGTCGTCGGGTGGGCCTGGGCGTCCCTCATCGCCAATATCGGCATCATCCTCACCGGCGGCCTGGTGCGACTGACCGGCTCAGGTCTCGGATGCCCCACCTGGCCGCGATGCACCGACGAGTCCTTCGTCCCGCACTCGTCCCTCGGCTGGCACGGGGCGATCGAGTTCGGCAACCGGTTGCTGACCTATGTGCTCATCGCCATCGCGATCGCCACTTTCTTCGCCGTGTGGCGGTGGGCCGGCGCCACGACGACGATGAAGCAACTCACCGTGCTCATCGGCGTGGGCATCCCCTGCCAGGGCGTCATCGGCGGCATCACGGTGCTCACCCAGCTGAACCCCTGGGTGGTAGCGCTGCACCTGCTGCTCTCGATGGGCCTCGTGGTCGCCGCGACCGTGCTGCTCGTGCTCGTGCGAGGTGATGGCGGCTCGCCGGTCGACCAGGTCACCCGGCGGCTCGTGCTGCTCGCCTACGGCCTGCTGTTGATCGCGATCTATCTCGGCACCATCGTCACCGGCAGTGGTCCCCACGCCGGCGATGCCGATGCTCCTCGCAATGGTTTGGATCCGCAGTTCTGGAGTCGCATCCACGCATTGTCCGTGTGGGCGCTCGTGGCGGTGACGCTCGTCGTGATCTGGCGGTTGCGCGGGCATCGAGTCCAGCGCGCCGCGTGGATGGTCCTGGCAGCGGAGCTTCTGCAGGGCGCGATCGGGTACGTCCAGCACTTCACCGGACTTCCGATCGGGCTGGTGGCCGCGCATCTCGTGGGTGGCGCGGTGCTGCTCGCTGCGACCACGTATCTCGTGCTGAGCGTCGCGCCCGCCGCCGACCGCGAATCTGTTGATACCTGACCCGGGCGGTGAGCAGTCAACCACCGACACCTCGCTCAGGGCGCGGTGCGTTTCCGACGGTGGTTGAAGACGCACCGCCAGACGGCCCTACCGCATCTCGGTGGGTCATCAACCACGGACCTGGCCGCCGTGGTTGATGACCCACCGATCCAGCGCCACGTCGTTCGGCGGTGAGCTGTCAACCGCCCCACGAGCCTGGCGGTCGTTGACAGCTCACCGGCCGCGGGCGAGGTGAGAGCGTCAGCCGATGAAGGGGTCGACCGCGGCGGCGACGAAGAGCAGCGCCAGGTACGCGTTCGAGAAGTGGAAGAGCCGCATCGGCTTGATCACCGACAGCTGCTCGGTCTCACGCGAACGAGCACGCAGATCGTAGGCCTCGATGAGGAACACGATGCCGAGCGTGATCGCGGCCGCCGGGTAGAACCACCCGGTGTCGGCCACCGGCCAGACGGCCAGCGAGGTGATGACGGTTGCCCAGGTGTACCAGACGATCTGCCGGCCGACCTCCGCCGCCGGAGCGATCGACGGGAGCATCGGCACCCCGGCGGCCGCGTAGTCCTCGCGATACCGCAGCCCCAAGGCCCAGAAGTGCGGCGGGGTCCAGAAGAAGACGACGAGGAACAGCAGGAACGGTGCCCACGCGAGCTCATTGGTGACGGCGGTCCAGCCGATCAGCGGCGGGAAGCAGCCCGCGGCACCGCCCCACACGATGTTCTGCGAGGTACGGCGCTTCAGGATCATCGTGTAACCGACGACATAGAAGACATTCGCCGCGAGCGCGAGCACCGCGGAGAGCCAGTTGACCAGATACCCCAGCCAGAGCGTCGCGATGACCCCGAGCACGAGGCCGAAGATCAGCGCATTGCGTGTGCCGACCTGGTGGCGCGGCAGCGGACGACGCGAGGTGCGACGCATCTTGGTGTCGATATCGGCATCGACCACGCAGTTGAGCGCATTGGCGCTGCCGGCCGCGAGTGCACCGCCCACGAAGGTCGAGAGGATCAGGGTGAACGACGGCACACCGCGCTGGGCCAGGAACATGACCGGGACGGTGGTGAGCAACAGCAGTTCGATGATGCGCGGCTTGGTGAGCGCTACATACGCCTTGACGACATCGGCCGCGGAGGACCCGTGACCCTGCCGAGTGGACGACGAACCGTTGACGGGAGCCTCATGGTCGACGGAAGTCACCTGAGCAGTCTAACTCGTACGCAGTAGGCTCGGAGTGACCGGCTTCTGACACACGATCTTGGAGTGACGCCCGTGAGCACTGCACCGTCCGCGCTGGACTGGAACGACCTCGACCGCAAGGCGGTCGACACCGCTCGTCTCCTCGCCGCCGACGCCGTCCAGAAGGCCGGCCACGGTCACCCGGGAACCGCGATGAGCCTGGCGCCCGCCGCCTATCTGCTCTACCAGAAGCTCATGCGCCACAACCCCGCCGATCCGCACTGGACCGGCCGCGACCGCTTCGTGCTCTCCTGCGGTCATTCGAGCCTCACGCAGTACATCCAGCTGTACCTCGCGGGCTACCCGATGGAGCTGAGCGACCTGGAGAGCCTGCGCACCTGGGGCAGCCAGACCCCCGGCCACCCCGAGTACGGCCACACACCGGGCGTCGAGGTCACCACGGGCCCGCTCGGCCAGGGCATCGCCAATGCCGTCGGCATGGCGATGGCCGCCCGCCGCGAGCGCGGCCTGCTCGATCCCGAGGCGGCCTCCGGCGAGAGCGTCTTCGATCACTCGATCTACGTCATCGCCTCCGATGGCGACATGCAGGAGGGTGTCTCGGCCGAGGCCTCGTCGCTGGCCGGGCACCAGCAGCTCGGAAATCTCACGCTCCTCTACGATGACAACAAGATCTCGATCGAGGACAACACCGATGTCGCGTTCACCGAGGACGTCGCCGCCCGCTACGAGGCCTACGGCTGGCACGTGCAGACGGTCGACTGGACGCACGGCGGCACCGAGTACCGCGAGGATCTCGACGCCCTCTGGGACGCGTACCAGCAGGCAGCGCAGGTCACCGACAAGCCGAGCCTGATCGTCCTGCGCACCATCATCGCGTGGCCCGCCCCCCATGCGCAGAACACCGGCGCGGCGCACGGCTCCGCTCTCGGCGATGACGAGGTCCGCGCCACCAAGGAGGTGCTGGGATTCGATCCCGACGCGACCTTCGCCGTGTCCGACGAGGTCATCGAGCACACCCGTCAGGCGCGCGCACGCGGCGAAGAGGCGCAGACCGACTGGCAGGATCGCTTCGACGCGTGGGCGCAGGCCGATCCCGATCGATACGCGCTCTTCCAGCGGCTGTCCGCCCGCGAGCTCCCCTCCGGCTGGGACGCTGATCTCCCCGTCTACGAGGCCGACGAGAAGGGCATCGCGACCCGAGTCGCCTCCGGCGAGTTCCTGACGGCCGCTGCCCCGAATCTCCCCGAGCTCTGGGGCGGCTCCGCCGACCTCGCCGGTTCCAACAACACGACGCCCAAGGGGCAGCCCTCCTTCATCCCGCCGCAGCGCTCGACCGAGAAGTTCTCCGGCGACTGGTACGGGCGCGTCCTGCACTTCGGCATCCGCGAGCACGCGATGGGAGCCATCCTCAACGGCATCACCTTGGACGGGCTGACCCGGCCGTATGGCGGCACGTTCCTGGTGTTCAGCGACTACATGCGTCCGGCCGTGCGACTGGCCGCGCTGCAAGAACTGCCGACGACCTTCGTGTGGACCCACGACTCGATCGGCCTCGGCGAGGACGGTCCCACGCACCAGCCCGTCGAGCACTTGGCCGCGTTGCGCGCGATCCCCGGCCTCGATGTCGTCCGGCCCGGCGACGCCAACGAGACGATCGCCGCCTGGCGCACCGTCATGGAGCGTCATCATCGGCCGGCCGGCCTCGTCTTGAGCCGGCAGAACGTGCCGACCTTCCCGCGGGGCGAGGACGGATACGGCGACGCCGCGCTCACCGCCAAGGGCGCCTATGTCCTCCTCGACACCGACGGCACTCCCGATGTCGTCCTGGTGGCGACCGGATCCGAGGTCCAGATCGCCGTCGCGGCCCGCGAGCAGCTCGCCGCCGAGGGAATCGCCGCCCGGGTGGTCTCCATGCCCTGCCGCGAGTGGTTCGAGGAGCAGAGCAGCGAGTACCGCGACTCGGTCATCCCGCCGTCGGTCCGTGCACGCGTCTCGATCGAGGCCGGTGTGGCCCTCGGCTGGCGCGATGTCGTCGGCGACGCGGGTCGCATCGTGAGCCTGGAGCACTTCGGCGCCTCGGCTCCCTTCGCGACCCTGTACGAGAAGTTCGGACTCACCAGCGAGGCCGCTGTCGCTGCGGCCAAGGAGTCGATCCAGGCGGCCGCGACGCCCGATGCTGGTGTCCCCTTCGCGGCCCGGCCCACCGGCCCGGTCCTCCCGGACACCACCCACTGACTCTCCTCACTCACCGAAGGAGCCCATCATGACCGATCCCCTGGCAGCGCTGAGCGAGGCCGGCGTCTCCGTCTGGCTCGACGACCTCTCCCGCGAGCGCATCGACAGCGGCAATCTCGCCGAGCTCGTCGAACAGCGACACGTCGTCGGTGTCACCACGAATCCGACGATCTTCGCGGCCGCCTTCGCCGAGGGCGAGCGCTACACCGAGCAGATGCGCGAGCTCAAGGCCGCCGATGTCGACCTCGAGACCGCCGTCTTCGAGTTGATGTGCACCGACGTGCAGCGCGCCTGCGACATCCTGCGCCCGGTGTACGACCGGACCGACGGCTTGGACGGACGCGTCTCGATCGAGGTCGATCCGGGCTTGGCCCGCGACACCGATGGCACGGTCGACCTGGCAGCGCGGCTCTGGAAGCGCGTCGACCGCCCGAACCTGTTCATCAAGATCCCGGCCACCCGCGAGGGGCTGCCCGCTATCGCCGCGACGATCGCCGAGGGCATCAGCGTCAACGTGACGCTGATCTTCTCCCTGGAGCGCTACCGCGACGTGATGGACGCCTACCTCTACGGCCTGGAGCAGGCAGCTGCCGAGGGCCGCGACCTCTCGGCGATCGAGTCCGTGGCGTCCTTCTTCGTCAGCCGTGTCGACTCCGAGGTCGATCCTCGACTGCCCGAGGACAGTCCGCTGCGTGGCAAGGCGGCCATCGCCAATGCACGGCTGGCCTATGAGGCCTGCGAGCAGGTGTTCTCCTCCGAGCGCGCGCAGGCGCTCCTCGCCAAGGGCGCCAAGCTCCAGCGTCCGTTGTGGGCCTCGACCGGCGTCAAGGACCCCAGCTACCCCGACACGCTCTACGTGCGCGAGCTGATCGTCGCCGATAGTGTCAACACCATGCCGGAGAAGACACTGCTGGCGTTCGCCGACCACGGGGACGTCCCCGGCGACACCGTCACGGGGCGCTATGACGAAGCCCGCGAGGTCCTCGCGGAGCTCGAACGCCTCGGCATCTCCTACGACGAGGTCGTCGAGAAGCTCGAGGACGAGGGCCTGGAGAAGTTCGACGCCTCCTGGGCGGAGCTGCTCGACACGGTCCGCGGGGAACTGGACAAAGCATGAGCGACAGGGACGGGGGCGTCGCGCTGTCGGTCGCCGTCAGCGATCACGACACCTTCGAGTCGGTGCTGCGCGACACGGCCGACGCCGCCGTCGCCTCCGGTATCTTCGCCGAGGACGGTTCGCTGTGGGGTGAGGCAGCCCAGGACGAAGCGAGCGAGAGACTCGGCTGGACCGATGCTGTGGCGCGGTCCCGCCCCCTCGTCGCCGAGATCGAGTCGCTGCGCCACGAGCTGCGCGAGCGCGGCGTCGACCGGATCGTGCTGTGCGGCATGGGCGGCTCGTCACTGGCGCCAGAGGTCATCTGCGCCGCGTACGGAGTCGAGCTCGTCGTCCTCGACTCCTCGCATCCGTCGATGGTCCGTTCGGCGCTCACCGATCTGGAGCACACGGCAGTCGTCGTCTCCAGCAAGTCCGGCGGAACGGTCGAGACCGACAGTCAGCGCCGTGTGTTCGAGCAGGCGTTCCGCGATGCCTCGATCGATCCGGCCTCGCGCATCGTCGTCGTCACCGATCCCGGATCGCCGCTCGAGGAGCTCGCGACCGGGAACGGCTACCGCGTCTTCCGGGCTGACCCGACGGTCGGGGGACGCTATTCGGCGCTCACCGCCTTCGGACTCGTCCCGAGTGGGCTGGCCGGGGCACCGATCAGCACCTTGCTCGACGAAGCGGCAGCGGTCCGCGATGTCCTCGCCGCTGACACCCCGGACAATCCCGCGCTCCGCCTGGGCGTCCTGCTGGGCGTGGCCGCGCGCGAGCGAGCGGACAAGCTCGTGCTCGCCGATGTGTCCGGCGAGGGCTTCGGCGAGTGGGCCGAGCAGCTCGTGGCCGAATCGACCGGCAAGGATGGCACCGGCATCCTCCCGGTCGTCGTCGCATCTCCGACCTCCCCCAATTTCGCGCCGCACACCGGCGACAGCGTCCTCGTCGTCAGCGGCGATGCCGAGCGGCCGGACGCCCCGTGGTCCGCGGCTGTCGCCGGTCCCCTCGGCGCGAGATTCCTGCTGTGGGAGACCGCGATCGCCGTGGCCGGCAGGATCCTCGGCATCGATCCCTTCGATCAGCCCGATGTCGAGTCGGCCAAGCAAGCGGCTCGTGACCGGCTCGGCGGTGGCACGAAGACACCCGCGCCCGCCTTCAGCGAGGACGGCATCGACGTCTTCGGCACCTCCGCCTCATCGCTGGCCGCCGCCGTCGACGAGCTGCTCGCCCAGCTCACGTCCGAGGGATATCTGGCCGTGCAGGCCTACCTGGATCGCTGGGAGCACGCCGGTTTCGCGTCTGTGCGCGATCAGCTCGCGGAGCACCTCGGCCGGCCTGTGACCTTCGGCTGGGGCCCGCGCTTCCTGCATTCCACGGGCCAGTATCACAAGGGCGGAGCCCCGGTCGGGGTCTTCGTGCAGATCACCGACGAGACCGCCGAGGATCTGCCCATCCCCGGCCGCGACTTCACCCTGGGACAGTTCATCGCCTCTCAGGCCGAGGGCGACGCCTCCGTGCTGCGTGACCACGGCCGCCCGGTGCTGCGTCTTCACCTGCACGACACCGCCGCCGGACTCGAACGACTCAGGAGCCTCCTGGCATGACCACGGGCAGAACCGAGATGTGCTGGGGATTCGTCAACCACGGTCGGTGTTCGTTGACGAGTACCCAGTACATCTCGGTACAGGGAGGAGCAGGATGACCGCGGCGAACCCGCTGCGCGACCCGCGGGATCGCCGGCTCCCCCGCATCGCGGGGCCGTGCAGCGTCATCATGTTCGGCGTCACCGGCGACCTGGCGCGCAAGAAGCTCATCCCCGCGATCTACGACCTCGCCCATCGTGGACTCCTGCCGCCCGGCTTCGCCCTCGTCGGCTTCGCCCGTCATGACTTCGGTGATCGGACCTTCGCGTCGATGCTCAAGGACGCGGCCAAGGCCGGGGCGCGGACCGAATGGAGCGAGACCGTCTGGAAGCAGCTGGCCGCGGGCATCCGCTTCGTACCGGGGCAGTTCGACGACGACGATGCCTGGGACCGACTCGCGGAGACGCTCGCCGAGCTCGACCGGACGCAGGGCACCGGAGGCAACCACGCCTTCTATCTGTCGATCCCACCTGGCCTGTTCCCCGTCGTGGTGTCCAAGATCAAGGAGCACGGTCTCGCGACCTCGAGCGAGGGCTGGCGACGTGTCGTCATCGAGAAGCCGTTCGGCCATGATCTGGAGTCGGCGCGCGAGTTGAACCGGCTCGTCGACGACGTGTTCCCCCGCACCTCCGTGTTCCGCATCGATCACTATCTCGGCAAGGAGACGGTGCAGAACATCCTGGCGCTGCGCTTCGCCAACGGCATGTTCGAGCCGATCTGGAACAGCCACTACGTCGACCACGTGCAGATCACCATGGCCGAGGACATCGGCATCGGCTCGCGAGCCGGCTACTACGACGGCATCGGAGCCGCCCGCGATGTCATCCAGAACCATCTGCTGCAGCTGATGGCGCTGGTGGCGATGGAGGAGCCGGTCTCCCTCGATGCCAACAGCCTGCGCTTGGAGAAGCAGAAGATCCTCGCCAACGCAAGCGCACCGACGGAGCTGTCGAAGCACACCGCGCGAGCCCAGTACACCGCGGGGTGGGCCGGAGGCGTCGAGGTCGAGGGATATCTGGACGAGGACGGCATCCCCGAGGACTCGCGCACGGAGACCTATGCCGCGATGCGGATCGACATCGGCACGCGCCGATGGGCCGGAGTGCCCTTCTACCTGCGGACCGGCAAGAGGCTCGGCCGCCGGGTCACCGAAGTCGCGGTCGTGTTCAAGCGCGCCCCCCACCTGCCTTTCCGCAAGCACGATGTGACCGAGCTGGGACAGAACGCGCTGGTCCTGCGTATCCAGCCCGATGAGGGCGTCACGCTGCGTTTCGGTGCCAAGGTCCCGGGCACGACGATGGAGATCCGCGACGTCAACATGGACTTCGCCTACGGCGGCGCCTTCGTCGAGAGCAGCCCAGAAGCCTACGAACGGCTCATCCTCGACGTCCTGCTCGGCGATCCTCCGCTCTTCCCCCAGCAGGAGGAGGTCGAGCTGTCCTGGAAGATCCTGGACCCGGTCATCGGACACTGGCGCCGTCAGCGCACGATCGACTCCTACCAGGCAGGCACCTGGGGTCCGTCGTCCGCGGATGCCATGATCCAGCGCGACGGCCGTACCTGGAGGCGTCCCTGATGGAGATCGCACTCACCGACACCAATGCCGGCGATATCGCCCGCGCCCTGGTGCGCGCCCGTCACGGCGCCGGCAGCCCGGCGATGGACATGGTGCTGACCCTCCTGGTGGTCACCGATGACGAGAACGTCGCCGACGCGATGCGGACCGCCACGGCATTGTCGACCGAGCACCCCGCCCGGGTCATCGGCGTCGTGCTCGGAGACGGCCGCGGGCGGGCCCGGCTCAACGCCAAGGTGCGCGTGGGCGAATCCTCCACGGGAGAATCGATCCTGCTGCGGATCGCCGGCAAGCTCACGCGCCACAGCGAGTCGGTGGTGTTGCCACTGTTGCTGCCGGACTCCCCGGTGGTGATCTGGTGGCCCGCCCACGGACCGGCCGATCCCTCCCACGATCCGATCGGACAGCTGGCCCAACGGCGCCTGACCGACGCTGAGAGCACCGGTCAACCGGTGCGGGCCTTGCGAAACGTGGCGCGGCACTATGCCCCGGGTGACACCGATCTGGCCTGGACGCGGCTCACCCCCTGGCGGGCGCTCTTGGCCGCCGCACTGGACCAGTCCGCCGGAACCGTGAGCTCGGGATCGGTCGTGAGCGACGAGGGCAATCCGGCGGCCGTCCTCCTGGTCGCCTGGCTCGAGAGCCGGCTCGGAGTGCCGATCAGCCATCGGCACGGTCCGGGCACCCAGATCGGCGAGGTGACCCTGGAGACCGATCTCGGGACCGTTCGCCTCACCCGCCAGGACGAGGCGAGCTGCGAGTTCACCGTCCCCGGGTCCGCGTCGCGGGTCGTGCCGCTGGGCCGGCGGACATTGGCGGAGCTGCTCGCCGAGGACCTGCGTCGTCTCGATCCGGACGTGATCTACGCCGAGACCATCGACCAGCTGTTGGAGCAGAACATATGACCGGGAGGCGATCGTGACCGTACAGGTACTCGAGGATCGTGAAGCGCTCGCACGGGCCGTCGCCCACCGGATCAGCACGCGGGTCGCCGAGCTCCAGGAGACACAGGCGAGAAGACCGCGACTCGTGCTGACGGGCGGCTCCGTCGCCGGCGAGATCTACGGGCTGCTGACCGGGGACGCCCTGACGTGGCAGGAGGTCGACTACTACTGGGGCGATGAACGCTATGTCGAGTCGTCCTCCTCCGATCGCAACGAGCTCCAGGCGCGCGAGGCCTTCCTCGACCGTTTCGAGGTTCCCGAAGAGCGGATACACGCGATGCCGGCCGCCGCGAGGTACGCCTCCAAGGAGGAGGCCGCCGAGTCCTATGCCGCGGACCTGCCCGACGAGTTCGATCTCGTGCTGCTGGGTGTGGGCCCCGATGGACATATCGCCTCGCTCTTCCCCGGTTTCGAGCAGCTGGCTGTCCTCGACCGCGATGTGGTGGCCGTCGACGACTCCCCCAAACCCCCGCCGGAGCGCCTGTCGCTGACCTTCGCCGCGCTCAATCGCACCACGGCGCTGTGGTTCGTGGTCGCCGGCGAGGACAAGGCACAGGCCGTCGCCGCGGCGCTCGCCGGCAGCCCGGTCGAGGAGGTCCCGGCCGCGGGAGCTCGCGGGATCGAGGAGACGCTATGGCTCCTGGACACGGAGGCCGCGGGTCGTCTCCCCCGCTGAGCGGCGACCCATCGATCTCCCGCTCAGCGCTCGGGTGGATGCGCCCAGTCGCTGCGGGTGTGGGCCAGGTGGGCGCTGAGCAGCCGATCGGCCGCCTCGCCGTCGCCGTCGAGCACCGCGTTGAGGATGCTGCGGTGTTCGCCCGCCGCCTCGCTCAAGGTGTGGGTGTCGGACTCGCGCAAGCCGTAGAGCCGCGTCTGGTCGCGCAGGATGGCAACCCAGTCCAGCAGCCGACGGTTCCCATGCAACTCGAGGAGCGCCAGATGGAATTCGCGGTCCGCTGCCAGGAACGTGTTGACATCGCGGTCTTCGGCTGAGACCTCCGTGGCGCGCACCAGCTGATCGAGTCGATCGCGCTCGGCCGTCAGATCGACATCGGCGAGCGCGCGGACGGCCGGCACCTCGAGCATGAGCCGCAGCTCGAAGACCTCGTCGAGGTCGGCCGGGGTCAGCTCCGCCACCCGGAAACCGATATTGCGGACCGGCTCCATGATGCCGGCATTCACGAGGGTGAGCATCGCCTCACGAACGGGGCTGACGGACACGCCGAGCTGGCGGGCCAGGGCGGTGGCCGAGCAGACCTCACCGCTCTTGATCTCACCCGAGACGATCGCCTGACGCACGATCCGCAGCGCCTTGTCACGGAGGCTGTCATCGCGCTCCAGGGTTCTCGCGGAGATCATGGGTGCCTCTTCGACATGTCTCGTACAGTACCCCATCGACAGTGGTAATCGACTACCGTTCAAGGCCGATCGGCCCGTGCGGACCTCCTCGCTCAGATGTCGAGGACCACGTCGCCGATGGGCACGGCGATACAGGTGAGACATCCGTCGTCAGCAGGGTCCTCGCCGAGATGGGCGACCGTCCCTGAGATCACGCGGACGGCGCAGCTCTCGCACTGGCCGACCCGGCAGCCACTCGGCAGGACGCGGCCCTGCCGCTCGGCCGCTCGCAGGATCGAGCCGTCCGCCGGCGTCCAGCTGATCGGCTCGCCACCGCCACCGAACCGGATGATCGCGGGCTCGAGGTTCTGCGGTACCTCGACCGCGGCGTGGAAGTCCTCGCGGAAGACGTCGAATCGCGGCACACCGCGCCCGGCGAGCTCTTCGGTCACGTCATCCATCAGGCTCGATGCGCCGCACAGGTACACGAGCGGACGCTCGTCGACCGGCAGATCCAGATCGCGGAGCGAGAGCCTTCCCTGTTCGTCGAAGTCGTGACCGGGCCGATCCGCCTCCGCGGGCTGCGAGTACCACGCTCGGATGCTCAGCTCCGGAATCTCACGGTCGAGCAGATCGAGCTCGTCGCGGAACGGGTGCTCGAGGCTGTTGCGGAACACGGCCAGCAGGGTGACCGACGGCGGCCGTTCCGAACGGTCCCGCAGCGCGCGCAGGTAGCCGATGAACGGTGTGATGCCCACTCCCCCCGCCACCAGCACGACGGGACGGTCGGTCGACAACGGTGGGGTGAACGTGCCCTGCGGACGTTCCAGCCACAGCCGCGATCCGGTCGACACGTCCTCGTGGACGAAGCGCGAGATCACCCCGTCCTCGATACGCCGCACGGCGATGTCGACCGTCGACTCGCCCTCGCCCCCGCGGGTCACCGAGTAGGCACGCGCCGGCCCGTCCTCGGTGGCGGCGAGCAGGACATGCTGCCCGGGACGGACGGCCGGCATCGACTCCCCTCCCGCCGGGGCGAGGCTCAGTCCGGCCACACCCTCGGCCTCCGGCCAAGCGCGCAGCACCCGCATCTGCTGTCGTCCGGCCCAGTTCCCTTCGCTGAGCACGGGATCGGGCCGCAGTTCACAGGCCACCGCCCGCAACGGGACCGAGCCGCTCGTCGGATCGTGCTCGTCGTCGCTGAGCACCGCGTTGATGTTCAGCGATCCGTCGCCGCTCACCGGCGTGCGAGGCAAGCCCAGTGGAGGGCAGTCCTCCCACCAGCCGAAGTCAGCGAGCACGACACTGGGATGCAGATCGTCGTCGACATGGACGCGGGCTCGGGTCGTCCCGTTCGCCGTCTCGATCACCGCCCAGTCGCCCTCGATGAGGCCGCGAGAGCGTGCGAGCTCCGCGCTGACGTCGACGTGGGGGTCCGGCGCGCGGCGCCGCAGGGAGGCGACGTGGCGGTGCGAGGTGTGCACGTAGACGCCGTTCTTGTGCGTCGACAGGATCAGGGGCAACGGCGCGCCGTCGCGACCCCGACGGGGATCGATGGGCGCGACGAAGGTCGGCAGGGGCCGGTAGCCGTGCTCGAGCAGCTGCTGGGAGTACAGCTCCACCCTTCGTGTCGGCGTCGCGAAGCCCGTGACGCCGCCATCCTCGCGCACGACGGCGTACTTCTCCCGCGAGGTGACCTGCGGGACCCGGGCTGCGTGCTCGCCGTGGATGAGATCGTCCAGCCTGACCCCGGTGGGGGCCAGATGCCAGTCCCATCCCGCCCGGATGTCACCGTCGAAGAACTTCTCGCCGAGACCGAGCCTGGTGGCCAGGTCCACCGCGATCTCGTAGTCGGCGCGGGACTCGCCGAGCGGGTCGATCATGCGGGGACGGAACTGGAGATACTCCACGGCCTCCTGGGTGATCTCGAAACCGGCCCGCAAGGCCTCCCGTTCCCACGGCGTGTTCGCCGGCAGCACGTAGTCGGCGAGCTCGGCGGTGGGGTTCATGAACATGTCGGTGTGGACGTAGAGGTCCAGGGCCTCGATGGCCGCCCTGCTACGCTCGCCGTCCGCCTGGGACACGGTCATGTTGTTGCCGAAGCTCACCAAGGCCCGCACCGGGTAGGGATCGCCCTCCAGCGCCGCTCGGCAGAAGTGTCGAGCGGTCACCCATCCCAGCCGGGGCGGACCCAGGGGCAGGTCACGGAGTCCCAGCGCCTTCTCGCGCTGTTCCGGTGGCAGCAGATCGTAGGGCGACAGCGGATTCAGCGGTGGCGGTTGCAACCAGAGGTTGCCGCCGGGACGATCGCATGCACCCAGCAGCGCGTAGAGCGTCGCGATGCACCGCTCGGTCTGGGTCGCGTTGGAGTGCTGGCCCACACCGGTCCACGAGTGATAGGCGATCCGGCCCCGGCGGCTGAGCAGCTCGAAGAAGCTCTCCAGCTCCGCGACACCGATCGTGGTCGCCTCGGCGACCGCCTCCGGCGTCCATTCGGCGCTGTGCTCACGCAATCGCGCGAAGGCAGGACGGGCAGTGATCCGGCGACCCTCGGGCGTGGCCAGATCGACCTCGCTGTCGAGGTCGACCTCGTCGGGACGCTCCAGCGGGTGGCGGGGATCGTAGGCGCGGAGCGCCCCGGTGCGGACGTCCCGAACGACGAACGCGGCCGCGTCACCGCTCTCCCAGACCTGATCGGCGGTGAGGAACCGGCCGGTCTCGTCGTCGACGAGCATCGGTGCATTGGTCCACGAGCGCACGAAGTCCTCGTCGTAGGTCGCGGTCTGCAACAGGTGCCGCACCGCGCCGAGCGCCAATGCGGCGTCGGTACCCGGCCGGACGCGCATCCAGAGGTCGGACTGCTGACCGCTCCCGGCCTTCTTAGGATCGATCACCACGACCGTCGCGCCTCGTGCACGTGCCTCGGCGATACGGCTCGCCTGCGCGAGCCAGGTGCGCGCAGGGTTGTGTCCCCAGAGCAGGATCGTCTCGGCCTCGTCGTAGTCCGGCGCGCCGACGCCACGACCGAAGGTGAGCGCGTGCGCGTAGTCCTTGTGCCAGCCGCAGTTCTCGACCGCGTAGATGAGATTGGGGCTGCCGAAGATCCGCACCAGTCGCTCGATCCACTCGATGCTGTCGACGATCGGGGTTCCGGACGGGGTGGTGGCGGCGAAGGCGACGGCCTCGGCCCCCGATGCACCCTTGATGTCGTTCAGCCGTCGGGCGATATCGGTGAGTGCCTCGTCCCAGGACACCTCCTCCCATTCGGGATCGAGAGCGGTGCGGGGCGTGGTCCGGCGCAGCGGGACCGTCAGCCGACGCGGGCTGCCCGCGATCTCCGGCGCGGCACGTCCTTTGGCGCAGAGAGCGCCGCCCGTAGGATGGCCGGCCAGCGGTCGTACGCCGACGAGCCGGCCCTCTTCGACCAGGTTCAGCGACCCGCACCTCGACCGGCACAGCGTGCAGTATCCGGCGATCTCCTCGGTCATGCGCACCCCTCTCGCGGGTCGGGCTCGTCAGAAGAACAACGGAGCCAGCAGGAAGGCCACGGTGCCGATCGAGCAGGTCACCAAGGCGAAGATGATCAGGAATCCCATAATGTGCCGGAAGGACAAACCGCACAGGGCCAGCAGCGGCAGCGCCCAGAAGGGCTGTAGGGCATTGGTCGACATGTCGCCCCAGATGTACGCCACCGTGGTCAGATCGAGCGGGACGCCGAGGGTCTGGGCCGCCTCGCCGAGATACGGTGCCTCGATGGCGAACTTCGACCCGCCGGAGGGCACGAAGAAGTTGAGGATGGCCGAGTACCAGTAGACGAACACCGCGAAGGTCTGCTCGCTGGCCACGGTCGCGAAGGCATTGGCGATCCGCTCGCTCAGGCCGGAGGCCACGATCATGCCGAGGATGCCCGCATAGAAGGGGAACTGCAGCAGAACGCCCCATACGAAGGTGCCGCCCGTCTGCGCCGCGGTGAGCAGGGCCTTGGGCGTCCCGTGCATCAGGATGCCGACGAAGAGGAAGATGAAGTTCACCGAGTTGAGCGTGAGGCCCTGGAGGATGCCGTCCTCGAGCGAGCTGAAGTACAGGACGACGTAGACGAGTCCGAGCAGACCGATGCTGCCGTTGACCCATCGCGAGTTCTCGATGATCTCGACCGGTGTCCGCTCGCCGGTCCTCTTCGCGGCATCGCGCGCCTCGCGATCGGCTTCGAACTCGGCGGCCATCTTCTCGCGAAGCTCGGCCGGCGGACTGACGGTGTCGGCCGGCCCAGGTTGAAGCACGATGGCGGTGATCGTCCATGCCACGATCGTGATCAGCACCAACGTGAGGTTGAACGGCGAGAACACGGTCTGGCTCATCGGGATGACGCCGAAGTACTCCTCGGCGAAATGGCCGGGGGTCGCCACGAGCAGTCCTGCCGATGAGGACAGTCCTGCGTGGAACGTGCCGGCCATGCCCAGGTACGCGGCTGCCACGAGGAGCCGGTAGTCGGCCTTCGTGTCGCGCGCGGCGTAGTACCGCACCAGGATTCCGGCGGCGATGAGGCCGATCCCCCAGTGGATCCACATAAGGATCATGCTGGTCAGGGCGACCGTCGCGACCGTGCGCTTGGGTCCCGCTTGCCGGTCGGCGACCCAGATCAGCGCCCGGCGGACCGGCGGCGAGCTGGCGACGACGTAGCCGCTGAGCAGCATGAGCGCCATCTGCATGCCGAACTCGAGCAGGCCCCAGAATCCGTCACCCCATCCGCGAACGATCGTCTCGGCCTTGTCCAGGCCGAGACCGCCGGGGGTGGCGAAGAAGGACACGGCGCCCGCGACCATGGTCAGCAGCACGACGATGATCCAGGGATCGGGGATCCATCGCACGCAGATGTCACTGAGCAGGTTCGACAGCCGTTCGAGGGGCTTGCGAGTTCGGCGCTCCGTGGACGCGGTCATGAGGGGGCTCCTTGGGAGATCGGAAACGAGGGCAGAGGGAGGGTGATCGCTACCGGGAGACGCTCAGTCCGAGCTTGTCGGCGGCGAGGGCGGCGATCGTCACATCGCACCAGGCTTCGCCCACCCCCTTGAACAGATGGAGGCCGCTCACGGTCGTGCGCGGCTCCTTGACGACGTCCGCGAGCTCGGCATCGACGGCTCGATCCGCGGGGACACCGTCGCGGCATGCCAGGATGATGTCTCCGGCCTCGGCGAAGGACGAGGCGCGGGTCTCGACCGTCACGAATGCCCGGTCGACGAGGGCCGTGTCGACCTCGCGAGCCTCGGGCGAGTGCGAACCGATGGCCACGACGGTCGCGTCATCTCGCAGGGACGCCGAGTCGAAAAGCGGTGCGGATGCGGAGGTGCAACAGGCGACGATGTCCGCCTCCCCCACCGCTGCCGGCGTGCCGACCTCGGCCTCCAATCCCGACTCCGCCGCCCAGGCCATCAGCTCGCGGGCACGCTCCGGCGAGCGTCCGACGACGATGACCCGGCGCAGCGGACGGACGGCCCGGATGGCCTCGATGTGGCCTCGGGCTTGAGGGCCGGCACCGAACACCACGAGGGTCGAGGCGTCGGCTGGTGCCAGATGACGGACGGCCAGACCGGACAGCGCCGCGGTGCGCAACACCGTGAAACCCGCGGCATCGAAGATGACCGCCGGTCGCAGCGTCAGGCTGTCGGACAAGATGACGAGGCCCTGGATCCGCGGAAGGCCCCGCTCGTGATTCGTCGGGGAGACCGAGGCCATCTTCACGCCCACGACGCCGTCCACCTGCGAGGGCATGTAGAGCAGGTGACCGTGAGGCAGATCCGTGCGGCTCCGCAGCGGGGTGTGCTCGGTCGCCGTCCCGGTGCGCAGCGCGCCCTCGAGCGCGTTGATCGCCTCCTCATAGGAGACGAGACCGTCGAAATCGGCCGCGGTGACGAAGGGAAGGGCGGGTGAGTCGCGCATGCGGGGTCCGGGAGCCTCTCGTTGGTGGGATGTCTGATCGGTATTGATCGGTGATCGATTACCCATAACGTAGGGGTTGGTATGTCGCGCCGTCAACGGCCGCAGCGCAGAAATGTGAACGTAACGCGAAGAGAAAAGCCATCGCCCACGGGGCGACTCCCGTGGGCGATGGCGGTGAAACGGCTCAGCGGCCGGCGATCAGAAGATGATCTCCCCTGTCTTGCGCTTGGTGCGCAAGGTCTCGAGTGCCTCGTCGAGGATCGACGCGGCCTCCTCCTCCGAACGCCGTTCCTTCACATAGGCCAGGTGGGTCTTGTACGGCTCGATCCGCGGAGCATCGGGGCGATTCTCCGCATCCCGGCTGGCGGGGAACCCGCACCGCGGACAGTCCCACTCCACCGGAACCTCGGCCTCGATGGCGAACTGCAACGTGGTGCGGTGGTCCTTGGCGCAGAAGAAGTCGATGGTCTGTCGCGGCGCGGCCTCACCGCGTTCGGCCTCGCCCATGGGACCGGAACCGATCCGGCTCCCCCGGATCGCTCCGGTGGACATCAGGCGCTCACCTTCAGCAACAGCCCGAGGGCGAAGACGCAGACGACCCAGACCAGGGCCACGCCGACCGTCAGACGGTCGAGGTTCCGCTCGGCCACCGACGAGCCACCCAGAGAGCTCGACACGCCACCGCCGAACATGTCCGAGAGCCCGCCACCACGGCCCTTGTGCATGAGCACCAGCACGATCATCAGCACGCTGCTGAGCGCCAGCAGGATCGAGAACAACAAGATCACGAGACGTTTCCTCCGTCAGGAACCGGACAGGTCCGGCAGATCGTAGAATCGGGCGATCGCGGCGAACTCCTCGGCTTGCAGGCTCGCGCCACCGACGAGGGCACCATCGACATCGGGCTTGGCCATGATCGACGAAATATTCTGCGCCTTGACCGATCCGCCGTACAGGATACGCGTTGCCGCGGCCGTCTCGGCACCCCAGGTCTCGGCGAGCCGTCCGCGGATGGCCGCGCACACCTCCTGAGCGTCCTCGGGCGTCGCCACCTCGCCGGTGCCGATCGCCCAGACCGGTTCATAGGCGATCACCAGTCCGGCCACCTGTTCGGCGGTGAGACCTTCGAGCGAGCCGTCGACCTGTCCCAGGGTGTAGCCGACATGCTCGCCGGACTGGCGCACCTCGAGACCCTCCCCCACACAGACGATGGGCGTCATGCCTGCGGCGAGCGTCTTGCCTGCCTTGGTGTTGACGACAGCATCGGTCTCGCCGTGATACTCGCGACGCTCTGAATGGCCCACCACCACATACGAACAGCCGAGCTTGGCCAGCATCGCCGCGCTGATCTCCCCGGTGTAGGCCCCGCCGTCGTGTTCGGAGACGTCCTGCGCCCCGTAGCCGATCTGCAGATGATCGCCGTCGACCAGAGTCTGCACACTGCGGATATCCGTGAACGGCGGGATCACGACGACTTCGGACTTGGCGTAGTCGTGCTTCTTGTCCGACAACGTCCACGCGAGCTTCTGCACCAGGACGACGGCCTCATGGTGGTTGAGATTGGACTTCCAGTTGCCTGCCATCAAGGGCGTACGCTCGGTCATGAGGCCTCCTCGTCGAGAACTGCCAGGCCGGGCAGCGTCTTGCCCTCCAGGTACTCCAGGCTCGCGCCGCCGCCGGTCGAGATATGGCCGAACTGGTCATCGGAGAACCCGAGCTGACGCACGGCTGCGGCGGAATCGCCGCCACCCACGACCGAGAGTCCATCGACCTCGGTGAGCGCCTGCGCGACCGCCTTGGTGCCCGCGGCGAAGGCCGCCATCTCGAACACGCCCATCGGGCCGTTCCAGAAGACCGTCCGCGCGCGTCGGATGACGTCGGCGAAGTGCTCCGCGGAGTCAGGACCGATGTCGAGGCCCAGCTGATCCTCGGGAATGGCGTCGACCGAGACGATCGTCGCCGGCGCATCGGCGGCGAACTCCGGTGCCACCACGACATCCGTCGGCAGCACCAGCTCCACCCCCTGCCGAGCCGCGCGCTCGATGTAGCCCTTGGCCACCTCGATCTGGTCGGACTCGAGCAGGCTCTTGCCGACCCCGTGCCCCTGCGCGGCCAGGAAGGTGAAGACCATCCCACCGCCGATGAGCAGCGTGTCGGCACGATCGATGAGGTGGTCGATCACGCCGAGCTTGTCGGAGACCTTCGAGCCACCGAGCACGACCGCATAAGGCCGCTCGGGACTCTCGGTCAGTCGTTCGAGGACCTCGACCTCCGCCTCGACGAGGCCGCCGACATAAGCCGGCAACCGGTGGGCGATGTCGTAGACGCTCGCCTGCTTGCGGTGCACGACCCCGAAGCCGTCGGAGACGAAGACTTCCGCGAGCTCGGCCAGCTCGTCGGCGAAGGCGCCGCGCTCGGCATCGTCCTTGCTCGTCTCGCCGGCGTTGAAGCGGACATTCTCCACCACCGCGACCTCGCCGTCACCGAGCGCCGCACTGATCCGGTGTGCTTCGGGACCCACGGTGTCGTTGGCGAACAGGACCGGCTGTTCCAGCAGTTCTGCCAGACGTTCAGCGACCGGTTTGAGCGAGAACTGTGGATCGGGCGTGCCCTTGGGGCGGCCCAGGTGGGCCGTCACCAGGACCTTGGCGCCCGCATCGGTCAGACGCTTGATGGTCGGCACGCTGGCGCGGACTCGGCCGTCGTCGGTGATGCGCTGACCGTCCAACGGCACGTTGAGGTCACTGCGGACCAGGACGCGCTTGCCGCTCAGGTCGCCACCGGACTCCGACAGCAGGGTGTCGATCGTCTTCACGAGAAGCCGTCTCCCGCGATCAGAGCGATCCGCCGACGAGATCGACGAGGTCGACCAGGCGGTTGGAGTATCCCCACTCGTTGTCATACCAGCCGACGACCTTGACCTGGTCGCCGATCACCTTGGTGAGGCCGGAGTCGAAGATGCACGAGGCGGGATCGGTGACGATATCGGTCGACACGATCGGATCCTCGGTGTACGTGAGCTTGCCGGCCAGCGGACCCTCGGCAGCAGCCTTCTTGACGATCTCGTTGACCTCCTCGACCGTGGTCTCACGACCGGCGGTGAAGGTCAGATCGGTGGCCGAACCGGTCGGCACCGGGACACGCAGCGCGTAACCGTCGAGCTTGCCCTTGAGCTCGGGCAGCACCAGGCTGACGGCCTTGGCGGCGCCCGTGGAGGTCGGGACGATGTTGAGCGCAGCGGCACGGGCGCGGCGCAGGTCCTTGTGCGGCGCGTCCTGGAGGTTCTGATCCTGCGTGTACGCGTGGATCGTGGTCATCAGGCCCTTCTCGATGCCGAGGGCGTCGTTGAGCGCCTTGGCCATCGGAGCGAGGCAGTTGGTGGTGCACGACGCGTTCGAGATCACCGTGTGCTGCGCGGGATCGTAGAGATCGTCGTTGACGCCCATCACGATCGTGATGTCCTCGTTCTTGGCGGGCGCGGAGATGACGACCTTCTTGGCGCCGCCGTCGAGGTGGGCCTTGGCCTGCGTGGCGTCGGTGAAGAAGCCAGTCGACTCGACGATGACATCGGCTCCGACGCTGGCCCAGTCGAGCTTGGCGGGGTCGCGCTCCTCGAAGGCCGCGATGCGCTGATCGCCGACATAGATGGCCTCGTCGTCGTAGGTCACCTCGGCGTCGAGGCGACCGAGGATGGAGTCGTACTTCAGCAGCGTGGCGAGGGTCTTGTTGTCGGTGAGGTCGTTGACCGCGACGATCTCGATGTCCGCCCCGGCGGCGCGTGCGGCGCGGAAGAAGTTGCGGCCGATGCGACCGAAGCCGTTGATACCTACACGAACAGTCACGCGAGACTCCTGCAATCGAAGGTGGGGTGCACTACACCGTCCACCCTACTACTGCCGTTGTCGGCCAGCGTGCGGACCGACGCCCTCAATGATCGGGCAGGAGATCCTCATTCAGACCCGCCTCGGTGTCAGGGATACCGAGGTCCTGTGCACGCTTGTCCGCCATCGCCAGCAGGCGGCGGATCCGGCCGGCGATCGCATCCTTGGTGAGCACCGGGTCGTGCAATTGACCCAGTTCCTCCAGGCTCGCCTGGCGATGCTCCACGCGCAGCAGCCCCGCGAGCTTCAGATGGTCCGGCACCTCGTCGCCGAGGATCTCGAGGGCTCGCTGCGCCCGGGCCCCGGCGGCGACGGCCGCGCGCGCCGAACGGCGCAGATTGGCGTCATCGAAGTTGGCCAGCCGGTTGGCGGTCGCACGCACCTCGCGGCGCATGCGCCGTTCCTCCCACGCCAGCAGCGCCTCGTGGGCTCCGAGGCGCGTCAAGAGCGCGCCGATGGCCTCGCCGTCGCGGATCACGACGCGGTCGGCGCCGCGCACCTCACGCGCCTTCGCGGCGATACCCAGCCGACGGGCCGAGCCCACGAGGGCCAACGCCGCCTCCGGCCCGGGGGCGGTCACCTCAAGGGAGGACGAACGGCCGGGCTCGGTCAGCGATCCACGTGCCAGGAAGGCGCCGCGCCACGCAGCCACCGCGTCACAGGACGCGCCGGAGACGACCTGGGGCGGAAGACCTCTGATGGGCCTGCCGCTGGCGTCGACCACACCGGTCTGCCGAGCCAGTGCGTCGCCTTCCTTGGCCACCCGCACGACGTACGAGGTGCCCTTGCGGATGCCGCCGTTCTGCAGCACCAGCAACTCGCTGCCGTGCCCGTAGACCTCGGCGATGTCCTTGCGCAGGCGGCGCGCCGTGGCACCCGAGTCGAGCTCGGCCTCCACCACGATCCGGCCCGACACGATATGCAGCCCACCGGCGAAGCGCAGGATCGTGGAGACCTCGGCCTTGCGGCAGCAGGACTTGGTGATCGGTGTCTGCGCCAGCTCGGACTTGACCTGGGTCGTCATCGCCATCCGCGGTGTTCCTCCTCGAAGAGTGCTCGCTTCACTCTATGCCTCGCTGAAAACCTTCGTGAATACCTGGGCGAGCAGCTCCGGATCGTGCTGGTCGGGCCGCTCTCGCGACGCGACATCGGCGCAGACCAGCCTGGCACCCACGCGACGAGCGACGTGCTGGAGCGCCGAGTCACCGGCCACACTGCGTCGATCGGCCACGATGACGTCCAGTCGCAGATCGGGGGCGTGCTCGACGAGGACGTCCAGGTGTGCGGACGGGGTCAACCCCTCGGTCTCCCCCGGCTGGTCGACCAGATTGAGCACCAGGATTCGCCGCGCGCTGGTGCGCACGAGCGCCTCGCGCAGGCTCGGGACCAGCAGATTGGGCATGACGCTGGTGAACCACGACCCCGGCCCGACGACGACCCAGTCGGCGGAGTCGATGGCAGCCACCGACTCAGGGCACGCCGGCGGATCGGCGGGCTCGAGACGGACTCCGAGGACCTCACCGGGTGTCGAGGCGACCTGCGCCTGGCCTCGCACACGCTCCACGGGATAGGGGGAGGTACGCGACCGGACATCGGCCTCGATCGTCAGCGGGACGGAGGCCATCGGCAGCACGCGTCCTTGCGCGCCGAGCAGCTCGCCAACGAGCGCGAGACCGCGGACGGTGTCGCCCAGCCGGTCCCACGTCGCGGCCAGCAGCAGGTTCCCGAGCGCGTGGTTGCCGAGCGGCCCCTCGCCGCTGAAACGATGCTGCAGAATCCCCGCCCACGTGCGACCCCAGTCGTCATCACGGCACAGTGCCGCCAACGCCATCCGGAGGTCTCCCGGAGGCAGGATGCCGAACTCCTCGCGCAGTCGTCCCGACGAGCCGCCGTTGTCCGCCACCGTGACGATGCCGGTGAGATCGTCGGTCACCCGCCGTAGAGCCGCCAGACTGGCGGCCAGCCCGTGCCCTCCCCCGAGAGCGACGACGCGCGAGCTCATTCCTTCCCCAGATCGCGGTGCACGACCAGCGTCTTGACCCCGTGCGCCCGGAGCCGGCTCGCGAGCGCCTCGGACATCGCGACGCTACGGTGCCGTCCGCCCGTGCAGCCGATCGCGACGGTCAGGAAGTGTTTGTCCTCGTGTAGGAAGCCGTCGGTCAGCAGAGCGATCAGCTGCTCATAACTGTCCAGGAACTCGACTGCACGTGGCTGTGCCTCGACATAGGTGCGCACCGGGTCGTCCAGCCCGCTCAGAGCGCGCAGATCGTCGTCCCAGTAGGGATTGGGCAGGAAACGCATATCGGCGACCATGTCGGCGTCGATCGGGATGCCGTACTTGAAGCCGAAGGAGACGACCGTCGCCCGCAGACCGTACTGTTCGGGAATCTCGAAGGCGGCCTGCATCCGCTGGGCAAGCTGGTGGGTGTTCAGGCGGGTCGTGTCGATGACGAGATCCGCCGCCGCCCGCACATTGCGCAGCAGGTCGCGCTCGCGGTCGAAGCCGTCCATCAACCGGCCCTCGTGGCTGAGCGGATGTGGCCGGCGCGCGGCCTCCTGACGACGCACGAGGACATCGTCGGCCGCCTCCAGATACAGGATCCGGACGGCCACACCGGACTCCTTCACTGCCTCGACCTGGTCGACCAGGGCACCGAAGAAACCGCGCGAGCGCGCGTCCACCACCAGCGCGAATCGATCGACATCGCCGGCCTCGCCGACCGTGCGCACGGCATCGGCGAGCATCGGGGCGGGCAGATTGTCGATGACGTAGTAGCCGAGCTTCTCCAAGACCTTCGCGGCGGTGCCGCGTCCCGCACCGGTCATACCGGTGACCAGGACGACCTCGTTGATCGTGCTCACGTACTGCCCTCTCCGTCGTCGATGATCTCACCCGTGCGAGTGTCGATCGCCGGCCCGGCCGGCGATCCGTCTCGCAGGGCCCGCACGATCGATTCTGCCGTAGCCGGACCGATACCGGGCACCGCCTCGATCTCCTCGGCCGTCGCGGCACGGAGCCGCTTGAGCGATCCGAACTGCTTCATCAGCGCCTTGCGTCGTGTGTCCCCCAGCCCGGGGATCGGATCGAGCAGGCTCTCGACCATGGACTTGCTCCGGCGCGTGCGGTGGTGAGAGATGGCGAAACGATGAGCTTCGTCGCGGACTCGCTGCAGGAGATAGAGACCTTCGCTCGTGCGCGGCAAGATCACCGGGTCTCCCCCATCTGTGGATTCGGTGTCGGGCAGCCACACCTCTTCGAGCTTCTTGGCCAGCCCGCATAGCGCGATCCCCGTGATCCCGAGCTCATCCATCGCGGCCTGGGCGGCGGCCACCTGCGGCGGTCCGCCGTCGACGACGACCAATGACGGCGCGTAGGCGAACTTGCGCGGCTTGCCGGTCTCCGGGTCGATGCCCGGTTCCTCGTCGCCCTGTCGATCACGAGCCCGCAGATAGGCCTCGAAACGCCGGGTGATGACCTCGTGCATCGCCGCCACGTCGCTCTGCCCTTGGTGCCGGACCGTGAAGCGCCGGTACTCGGACTTGCGGGCGAGTCCGTCCTCGAAGACCACCATCGAGGCGACGATCTCGGTGCCCTGCAGATTGGAGATGTCGAAGCACTCGATCCGCAGCGGCGGCTCGGGCAGGCCGAGCGCAGCCTGGATCTCCTCCAGGGCCAGGCTCCGGGCGGTGAGATCACCACTGCGCTTGAGCTTGTGCCTGCCCATCGCCTGTTTGGCGTTCTGCTCCACGGTCTCCATCAGGCGCCTCTTGTCGCCGCGCCGAGGGACGCGGATGCGCACGGGGCCGCCTCGCTGCTCGCTGAGCAGCGCCTCGACCGCGTCCAGATCCGCGGGTAGCTCGGGCACCAGCACCTGCTTGGGGATCGCCTCGTCGACCGCGTCCTGGTAGAGGGTCATCAAGGCGTGCTGAACCAGATCCGCCAGCGCGGCATCGTCCTCCTTGTCGGCGACCCAGCCTCGCTGTCCGCGCACACGCCCGCCGCGCACCGAGAATATCTGGACCGCGACCTCCAGGGGATCGTCGACGAAGCCGAAGACATCGGCATCGGTGCCGTCCCCGAGGACCACGGTCTGCTTCTCCAGGACGCGTTGCAGGGCGGAGAGGTCGTCGCGGTACTTGGCGGCGAGCTCGTACTCCTGGCGTCCGGCCGCGTCGCGCATCTGCTGCTCGATCCGCCGGGTGAAGCCGGCGGTCTGGCCACCCATGAACGCGAGGAAGTCGTCGACGATGTCGCGATGCTCCTCGGCGGACACCCGCCCGACGCAGGGGGCCGCGCATTTGCCGATGTCGCCGAGCAGGCAGGGCCGGCCGATCGCCTTGGAACGCCGGAACACCCCGGCCGAGCAGGACCGCATGGGGAACACCCGCAACAGGGTGTCGACGGTGTCACGGATCGCCCAGGCGTGACCATACGGCCCGAAGTACCGCACCCCCTTGCGCTGCGCCCCGCGCATCACCTGCACACGGGGGAACTCCTCCCCCACGGTGACCGCCAGCCACGGGTAGGACTTGTCGTCGCGGTACTTGACGTTGAAGCGGGGGTCGTACTCCTTGATCCAGGAGTACTCCAGCGCCAGCGCCTCGACCTCGGTGCCGACCACGGTCCACTCGACCGATGCCGCCGTGGTCACCATCTGCTGTGTGCGCGGATGCAGGTGGACGATGTCCTGGAAATAGGAGCTGAGACGTGGTCGCAGCGACTTGGCCTTGCCAACGTAGATCACGCGGCGTTCGGCATCGCGGAAGCGGTAGACGCCCGGCTCGGTCGGGATCTCGCCCGGCTTGGGCCTATAGGTGGCCGGATCAGCCATCGGCGCTCACGCCAGGAGGGGCGCCAGGAAGCGCCCGGTGTGGCTCGCCGGATTGGCCGCTACGTCCTCGGGAGTGCCCTCGGCGACCAGCACGCCGCCACCGCTGCCGCCCTCCGGGCCCATGTCGATGATCCAGTCCGAGGACTTGATGACGTCGAGATTGTGCTCGATGACCAGGACCGAGTTGCCGGTGTCGACCAGCCGCTGCAACACGCCGAGGAGCTTGCGGATGTCCTCGAAGTGCAGGCCGGTGGTCGGCTCGTCGAGCACGTAGATCGTGCGTCCAGTGGACCGCTTCTGCAGCTCAGCGGCCAGCTTGACGCGCTGCGCCTCGCCGCCGGACAGGGTGGGCGCGGACTGACCGAGCCGCACATAGCCCAGCCCGACGTCGACGAGCGTGCGCATGTGCCGGGCGATGGCCGGGATGGCCTCGAAGAAGTCGACGGCCTCCTCGATCGGCATGTCGAGGACATCGGCGATGGTCTTGCCCTTGTAGTGCACCTCGAGGGTCTCGCGGTTGTACCGCGCACCGTGGCAGACCTCGCAGGGCACGTAGACATCGGGCAGGAAGTTCATCTCGATGCGGATCGTGCCGTCGCCGTGGCACGCCTCGCAGCGGCCGCCCTTGACATTGAAGGAGAAGCGTCCCGGCAGGTAGCCCCGCATCTTGGCCTCGGGAGTCTGGGCGAAGAGCTTGCGGACGTGGTCGAACACGCCGGTGTAGGTCGCCGGGTTGGAGCGCGGCGTGCGCCCGATCGGCGACTGGTCGACGTGGATGACCTTGTCGAGGTTCTCGATACCGTCGATGGCGCGGTGCCGTCCGGGGATCGTGCGCGCCTTGTAGATCGCGCGGGCGAGGGAGGTGTAGAGGATGTCGTTCACGAGCGTGGACTTGCCCGAACCGGACACCCCCGTGACCGCGACGAGCTGGCCGAGCGGGAAGGTGACATCGATATCGCGCAGGTTGTTCTCACGGGCACCTCGCACGGTGACCTCGCGTCCCTCTTGGCGTGGCCTCCGCTTCTCTGGCAGCGGGATGCTCTCCTTGCCGCTGAGGTAACGACCGGTGAGGGAGTCGTCATTGGCCAGCAGCTCGTCGACCGTGCCCGACACCATGACCTGGCCGCCGTGCTCGCCGGCACCCGGGCCGATATCAACCACCCAGTCCGACGTGCGGATGGTGTCCTCATCGTGCTCGACGACGATGAGCGTGTTGCCGAGATTCTTGAGCCGCACGAGGGTCTCGATGAGGCGGTGGTTGTCGCGTTGGTGCAGTCCGATGGACGGCTCGTCGAGTACGTAGAGGACGCCGACCAGGCCGGCGCCGATCTGCGTGGCGAGTCGGATGCGCTGGGCCTCGCCGCCCGAGAGTGAGCCGGCGGCGCGGTCCAGCGACAGGTAGTCGAGGCCTACATCGAGCAGGAACCGCAGTCGCTCGTGGATCTCCTTGAGCACCCGGCCGCCGATCTGGCGTTCCCGGTCGTTCATCACGAGGTCGTCGAGGAACTCCGCGGCCTCTGCGATCGAGAGATGGCACAGCTCGGCGATGTTCTTGGCGCCGTGCTTGGCCGACTCGATGGTGACCGCGAGGATGACGGGCTTGAGGCGCGTGCCGTCACAGGTCGGGCACGGCACCTCGCGCATGAAGCCCTCGAGCCGCTCGCGGTTCGTGTCGGACTCGGTCTCGGCGTATCGCCGCTGAACGAAGCCGACGGCGCCCTCGAAGGCCGAGTAGTACGAGCGCTCGCGTCCGTACCGGTTCTTGTAGCGGACGTGCACCTTGGTCTCGTGGCCGTGCATCAGCGCGTTCTTCACGTCACCGGGCAGCTCGATGTACGGGGTGTCGGTCGAGAAGCCGAGCTCGTCCGCGAGTGCCTCGGTGAGACGCAGGAAGTACTCCGAGACCTGGTTGTAGGCCCATGCGGCGATGGCCCCCTCGGCAAGCGACTTCTCCGGATCCGGGACGAGCAGCTCGGGGTCAACCTCCATCCGGCTGCCGAGGCCATGGCATTCGGGGCAGGCGCCGAAGGGGGCGTTGAAGGAGAAGGACCGTGGCTCGAGCTCATCGATCTGCAACGGGTGGTCGTTCGGGCAGGCGAGCTTCTCGGAGAACCGCCGATGACGAGCCGGATCGTCGTCGGGCAGATCCACGTAGTCGATGACCACCAGACCGTCGGCCAGTGCGAGCGCGGTCTCGACCGACTCGGTGAGCCGCTGCTTGGAGCTGGCCTTGACCGTGAGGCGGTCGACGACGACGTCGATGGTGTGCTTCTTCTGCTTGGCGAGCTTGGGCGGCTCGTCGGCGAGCTGGTGCATCTCGCCGTCCACGATCGCGCGGCTGAAGCCCTGCTGCTGCAGGGTGCTGAACAGCTCGGTGTACTCGCCCTTGCGACCGCGGATCATCGGCGCGAGCACCTGGAAGCGCGTGCCCTCCGCGCCGTCGAGGATACGGTCGACGATCTGCTGGGGCGTCTGCCGGCTGATCGCCTCGCCACACACCGGGCAGTGCGGATGCCCGGCGCGCGAGTACAGCAGGCGCAGATAGTCGTACACCTCGGTGATGGTGCCGACCGTGGAACGCGGGTTGCGTGACGTGGACTTCTGGTCGATCGAGACCGCCGGGGACAGACCCTCGATGAAGTCGACATCCGGCTTGTCCATCTGACCGAGGAATTGCCGCGCATAGGCCGACAGCGATTCGACATAGCGACGCTGCCCTTCGGCGAAGATGGTGTCGAAGGCGAGCGACGACTTGCCCGATCCGGAGAGCCCCGTGAACGTGATGAGCGCATCACGGGGTAGATCGAGCGAGACGTCCTTGAGATTGTGCTCGCGTGCACCGCGAATCACGAGACGATCAGCCACCCGACCAGCCTAACGAGGGGCACCGACAGTTTCTCTTGAGCGAGTTCTCGAGCGGCCTCCGTGGGCGGTGAGCTGTCCCACATCCCGCCTCGCGGAGCGGTGAGCTATCCCGCACGTTCCGCGCTCTGGTGCGTGGTAGCTCACCGCCGGCGTCA
The DNA here is from genome assembly GCF_007421815.1 of Aeromicrobium piscarium. GTDB lineage: Bacteria > Actinomycetota > Actinomycetes > Propionibacteriales > Nocardioidaceae > Aeromicrobium > Aeromicrobium piscarium. The sequence goes on from NZ_VLNT01000003.1 coordinate 234,518, forward strand.
AACCGGTCCACTCGGCGATCAAGGATGGACTACTCACCACCCAGGAGCGGGGACGCTAGGGTCGGGCCATGACGTACACGGGAGAAGTCGAAGTCGGTGGAGCTCCGGATGTGCGGGAGGCCGGCGATCTGCGGATCACCAAGGTCGCCGTCGGGCCGATGAGCAACAACGCCTACCTGCTGCAGTGCACGATCACCGGCGAGCAGGCACTGATCGACGCGGCCGCCGAGACGCCGCGTCTGCTGGAGCTCGTCGGCGACGCCGGTCTCGCGCGGGTCGTCACCACCCATCGTCATCCCGATCACGTGCAGGCACTCCCCGATGTCGTCGCGGCGACCGGCGCGCAGACCGTGGCGGGCGAGGACGATGCGGACGAGCTGCCCGTGCCCGTCGACGTGCGGGTGCGCACCGGTGCTCGCATCGTGGTCGGCACCTGTGAGCTCGAGGTGATCGAGATCGTGGGCCACACGCCCGGGTCAATCGTCCTGGCCTATGACGACCCCGATGGCATCGTGCACCTCTTCACGGGTGACTCGCTCTTCCCCGGAGGCGTGGGCAAGACCTGGTCGGAGGAGGATTTCCGGAGCCTCATCGGCGATGTCGAGTCCAAGATCTTCGGGCGCTTCGACGACGACACCTGGTTCTACCCCGGCCACGGCAATGACTCCACCCTTGGCGCCGAACGCCCGCACCTCAGCGAATGGCGCGACCGCGGGTGGTGACGGCTACCAGGTGACGGGGAGCTCGTCGATGCCGAAGACGAAGCTGAGCTGACGGAACTCCAGATCGCTCTCGGGGACCGCCAGCCCGAGCGCCGGGAACCGTTGCAGCAGCTTGGGCAGCACGATCCGCAGCTCCATCCGCGCCAGCTCGGCACCGATACAGCGATGGATGCCGTGCCCGAAGGCCAAGTGTCCGCTGGTCGGCACCCGATAGGGATCGAACTCGTCAGGGCGCTCTCCCGCGCTCTTCGGGTCGCGATTGGCGGCGCTCAACGAGGCCAGGACGACATCGCCCTTCTTCAATGACGTGCCGAACAGCTCCATGTCCTGTTTCGCGAACCGCGGGAACGCCACCTGCACCACCGCCAGGTAGCGCAGCAGCTCCTCGATCACCCGGTCCACGGTCTCGCGATTACCGGACCGCACCAGGTCGGCATAGGTCGGGTCGCGGTGCAGGACGATCGTGCTCAGCGCGATCATCCCCGCCGTGGTCTCGAAGCCCCCGGTGAAGACACCGTCGGCGAGCCCGGCGAGATCGACATCGGAGATCTGCTCGCCCTCGGCCTGGATGATCTGCCCGATGAGGCCCGGCCCCGGCTCGACCCGCTGACGCGCCACGGCATCGAAGAGGAACTCGCGCTGGGCGGAGACCGCGCCGAAGGCAGCAGCCGCGCCGTTCGTGGCATCGAAGCGCTGGCTGCCCAGCTTCGCGAACTCCTCGCGATCGTCGTAGTCCAGGCCCAGCAGCGCGCAGATCGTGTTGAACGGCACCGGGAAGGCGACGTGTTTGGCCAGATCGGCCCCGGGACCGGCCTGTTCGAGCGCATCGAGGGCCTCATCGGCGATCCGGTCGATCATCGGCTCCAGGCGAGCAAGCCGGCGCATGGTGAACTCCGGCGTCACGATCTTGCGTAGCCGCGTGTGCAACGGCGGATCGGTGAAGCCGAGGCCGCCGATATCGTCGGAGGTCGCCGGTCCCGATCCGCTGAACAGGTGCCGGATGTCGTTCGAGTAGGCGTCTCGGGAGGTCAGCACCTCACGGGCCTCGGCGTGCCCCGTGATCAGATAGGCGTCGAAGGCGAACGGGAGATCGAGTTTGCGCAACGGAGACCCGGCCCGGTACTCGGCCATCTCGGCCACCGGATCGGTGCCCTCACGCTGCAATGGCCGCTTGGTCTCCTCGGGGATGAAGGAGATCCGGGAGAGATCGATTCCGCGCTTGCGCACGTGCCGACGCGCCAGGGCACCGCCCAGGCGCGCGCCATAGGTCCTCAACAACGACACCGCAACACCGTACACGTACCGGTTGCCGCGAGGATCGAGGCGGAGCAGTGTTGGACCACACACCAGCTCGGCAGAGACAAGGCGACGACGATGACCACCCAGACCTCCCAGCAGCCGGAACTCCGCCGGGTGATGGGGCCGAAGCTGCTCCTGTTGTTCATCGTCGGCGACATCCTCGGCACCGGTGTCTACGCTCTCACCGGTCAGGTGGCCGCCGAGGTCGGGGGCGCGGCGTGGCTGCCCTTCCTCATCGCCTTCGCGGTGGCCCTCTTGACGGCCTTCTCCTATCTGGAGCTCGTGACCAAGTACCCGCAAGCCGCCGGCGCCGCCCTGTACGTGCACAAGGCCTTCGGGATCCACCTGCTGACCTTCATGATCGCCTTCACGGTCATGTGCTCGGGTATCACCTCGGCATCGACGGCCGCGCGAGCCTTCGCCTCCAATCTGGCCGTCGGGGTCGGCTGGGAGGCCGGCAACACCTCGATCATGGCCATGGCTCTCGGCTTCATGCTCGTCGTCGCGGCGATCAACCTGCGCGGCGTCAGCGAGGGCGTCAAGACCAATGCCGTGCTGACGATGATCGAGTTGTCGGGCCTGCTGCTGGTGATCCTCGTCGGCTTCTACGCGATCGCCGGGGGCGACGCGGACTGGGGCCGTGTGATCGCCTTCGAGACGCCGGACGACAAGAACGTCTTCCTGGCCGTCACGACCGCCACCTCGCTGGCCTTCTTCGCGATGGTCGGCTTCGAGGACTCGGTGAACATGGCCGAGGAATGCCACGAGCCCAATCGTATCTTCCCGCGGATCATGCTCACCGGTCTCGGCATCGCCGGCGGCACCTACGTGCTGGTCTCCATCTGCGCCGTGGCGCTCGTGCCGGTCGGCGACCTCGCCAGCAACGACACGCCCTTGGTGACCGTCGTCGAACGGGGCGCACCGAACCTGCCGATCGCCGACATCCTGCCCTTCATCTCCATGTTCGCCGTCGCGAACTCTGCCCTCATCAACATGCTGATGGCCAGCCGTCTGCTCTACGGCATGGCCCGGCAGGGCGTCATCCCGGGTGTGCTGTCCCGCGTGGGACAGCGACGTCGAACTCCCTACGTGTCGATCATCTTCACGACGCTGATCGCCCTGGCCCTCATCGCCTATGTCTCCTATGCCAGTGAGAATGCCGTCTCGGTACTAGGCGGAACGACCTCGCTCCTACTCCTCGCGGTCTTCGGCGTCGTCAACGCCGCCGTGCTGGTGCTGCGGCGCGACCGCGTGGACCACGGTCACTTCCGCACGTGGACGCCGGTGGCGCTCCTGGGAGTGCTGTCGTGCCTGTACCTGGTGACCCCGCTGTCGGGACGCCCCGCGGCCGAGTACGAGGTCGCCGCGATCCTGTTGTCCCTCGGACTGGTGCTCAGCATCCCGATGTACATCGCCAGCCGCCGCCGGGGACAACGATTGAAGGCCGTGGAAGAGTCCGACGAGCCTCGATCCCACCGCAGCTGAGGTCCTACCCGTCGGTCCGAGACGCGTCACTCGTCGCGTGGCGGGCCGAGTACCAGAGACTGACGACCGCCGTCACGGCGAGTATCGCGATGATGACTCCGAGGCTGACCAGCGTCGGAATCGATGGCACCGGGACGGGCTCGCCGCCGTTGATGAAGGGGAGCTCGTTCTCGTGCAGAGCCTCCAGAACCAACTTGACGCCGATGAAGAACAGCAGCAGAGCCAGCCCGTACGACAAGAAGACCAGCCGCTGCAGCAGGCCGCCGATGAGGAAGTACAGCTGACGCAGTCCCATGAGAGCGAACACGTTCGCGGTGAAGACGAGATAGGGCTCGCGGGTCAGTCCGAAGATCGCAGGGATCGAATCGAGTGCGAACATGACATCGGTGGTGCCCAGCGCCACGATGACCAGCGCCATCGGCGTGACGGCGCGTTTGCCTCCTTCTCGCACGACCAGAGTCAGACCGTGCCATTCGTCGCTCATCCGGAAGCGGCGTCGTGCGAACCGAACCACGGCGTTCTCGGCGTCGTCCTCGTCATCGCCGCCGAAGGCGAGCTTGGCGGCCGTGTAGACGAGGAAGGCGCCGAAGACGTAGAACACCCAGGACAGGTTCTCGATGGCGGCAGCGCCCATGGCGATGAAGATCCCGCGGAAGACCAGTGCCAGGATGATGCCGACCAGCAGGGCCTCCTGTTGGTACTTCCGCGGCACCCCGAAGCTCGCCATGATGATGATGAAGATGAACAGGTTGTCGATCGACAGGCTGTACTCGGTGAGCCAGCCGGCGAAGAACTCGATGCCCCGGTCCTGGCCGTGACGCCACCAGACGAAGAATCCGAAGAGGATCGCGAGGCCGATATAGAAGGACAACGCCAGGGACGTCTCACGGGTGGACGGTTCATGGGGCCGCCGCGCGATGACGAGGATGTCGACGAGCAGGATGGCGATGGTGACGCCGAGGGTGATACCCCATTCGAGCGCAGAGACGTTCACGCGTGATGTCCTCCGAGTGTGGGTGGGCCGCCGGAGGTCTCGCCCGTCGCGACCCGTCCCGTCGCTGAGGAGTCCCCCTGGGCGGTGGCGCTGCGGCGAAGGAACGGTGTCCTCCGCCGACCATTGTGGCACCGCGGCGGCTCGAACTCGCGGCGAGGAGCGGGACGGACGAGCGAAGGGGTCAACCCACCGCAGACGTCTCCCCGGCGTGCAGGCTGAGCCGGATCGATCGTCGATGCAGGTCGACATCGGCGTCCGCCCGGTCGAGGGCGTCGGGTGGAGCGGTCTGCGGCTCGAGACAGATCGCGGACTCGCGTTCGGTGTAGACGACCCACCACGGAGTGTCGGCTTCGAGCTGCAGCGCCAGCACGCCGGGCCATCGCACCACCGGAGCGGACCGCAGGCGGAAACAGTCATCCCACGGGCCCGGCGGCACGGGGACGCGTCTGCCCGTGGGGAGATGGTCGTCACCGCGCTCGAGCATGAACTCCGCCGGCAGTTCGACCACTGCGGCGCTCCCGCTCACCTCCCGCCGCAGCCAAGGATGGAGACCCAGCACCGCCGGGGCGCCGGTGGCGGCCGGCTGCCACTCGAGGCCGATGTGCAGAGCTCGCGGACCGACCCGATAGCGCAGGCGCGCCGATCCCGGCAGCGGGCCGTCGACGATGTCCAGCACGAGGTCCGAACCGTCGACGCGCCAGACCCGGTCTCGCCCGAGACCATGTGCCCGGTGACCGCGCCAGCGGCCGGCCCACGGCACCATCGCGAAGATGCCGCCGGCCGTCGAGGGATCCTCGTCCGGATCGCCGCTGCCGCCGACGACCTCATGATCGCCGAACCGCAACGAGGTGATCCGTCCTCCCGCGGACGGATCGATGGTGGCCTCGACGCCGTCGTCGACGAGTCGCAGCAGCTCAGGCACCGGCCTCGATCATGCCGCGAAGCTCCTTCTTGAGATCGCCGATCTCGTCGCGGAGACGGGCCGCCACCTCGAACTGCAGCTCCTCGGCAGCCTGATGCATCTGCTGGTTCAGCTGATCGATGAGTGAGGCCAGTTCGCCGGAGGGCATGTCTCCTGCGGCCTTCTCCCCCAGCGGCACGGCCACCCCCTTGCGGCGGTGGTCGCCGGTGGCGGCGAGCAGGTTCTTGGTGTCGGCATCCTCACGCGCGAGCAGGTCGGTGATGTCGCCGATCTTCTTGCGCAGCGGCTGCGGGTCGATGCCGCGCTCCCGGTTGTAGGCGACCTGCTTCTCGCGGCGGCGGTTGGTCTCCTCGATCGCGAACTCCATCGAGTCCGTGATGGTGTCGGCGTACATGATGACCTGACCGGAGACATTGCGAGCCGCACGGCCGATGGTCTGGATGAGGGAACGCTCTGAGCGAAGGAAGCCCTCCTTGTCGGCATCGAGGATCGCCACCAGGCTCACCTCAGGCAGGTCGAGGCCCTCGCGGAGCAGGTTGATGCCGACGAGGACGTCATACTCGCCCATCCGCAGCTCGCGGAGCAGCTCGACGCGACGCAGGGTGTCGACCTCACTGTGGAGATAGCGCGTGCGGATGCCGGCTTCGAGGAGGTAGTCGGTGAGGTCCTCGGACATCTTCTTGGTGAGGGTGGTGACGAGCACGCGCTCGCCCTTCTCGACCCGTCCGTTGATCTCATCGACCAGATCGTCGATCTGCCCCTTGGTGGGCTTGACGATGACCTCGGGATCGACCAGCCCTGTGGGCCGGATGATCTGCTCGACCACGTCGCCACCGACCTTGTCGAGCTCGTACGAGCCCGGGGTGGCCGACAGGTAGATGGTCTGGCCGATGCGCTCGAGGAACTCCGGCCACTTCAGCGGACGATTGTCCATCGCGCTCGGCAGCCGGAAGCCGTGCTCGACCAGCGAGCGCTTGCGGCTCATGTCGCCCTCGTACATCGCCCCGATCTGCGGGATCGTGACATGCGACTCGTCGACGACCAGCATGAAATCGTCCGGGAAGTAGTCCAAGAGGCAGTTGGGGGCGGTGCCCGGGGCGCGGCCGTCCATGTGCAGGGAGTAGTTCTCGATGCCCGAGCAGGTCCCGACCTGCTCCATCATCTCCAGGTCGTAGGTGGTGCGCATACGCAGCCGCTGGGCCTCGAGCAGCTTGCCCTCGCGCTCGAGCACCTGAAGCCGTTCCTCCAGCTCGCGCTGGATGCCCTCGATGGCCCGGGTCATGACATCCTGGCCGGCGGCATAGTGGGTGGCGGCACCGACGAAGAGCTCCTTGTCGTCGCTGAGCACCTCGCCGGTGAGCGGATGCAGGGTCATCAGCCGTTCGATCTCATCGCCGAAGAACTCGATGCGCACCGCCATCTCCTGGTAGACCGGGAAGATCTCGAGGGTGTCGCCCTTGACCCGGAAGGTGCCGCGCGTCGCGGCGACGTCATTGCGGACGTACTGCGCCTGGACGAGGGTGCGGAGCAGCTCGTCGCGGTCGACCTCGTCGCCGACCTTGAAGCCGATCATGCGGTTGAGGTACTCCTGCGCCGAGCCCAGACCGTAGATACAGGACACCGTGGCCACCACGACCACGTCGCGACGGGTGAGCAGCGACCAGGTGGCCGAGTGCCGCAGCCGCTCGACCTCCTCGTTGATCGAGGAGTCCTTCTCGATGTAGGTATCGGACTGCGCGATGTACGCCTCAGGCTGGTAGTAGTCGTAGTACGAGACGAAGTACTCGACCGCGTTGTTCGGCAGCAACTCGCGCAACTCATTGGCGAACTGGGCGGCGAGGGTCTTGTTGGGCAGGAGGACGAGCATCGGGCGCTGGAGCTGCTCGGCGATCCAGGCCGTCGTGGCCGTCTTGCCCGTGCCCGTCGCGCCCATCAGCACGACATCGGGCGTACCCCCCGTGATGCGCTTACTGATCTCGGCGATCGCGGCGGGTTGGTCCCCGGCCGGCGCGTAGTCCGAGACGACCTCGAACGGCGCCACTTGACGGGTCAACTCGGTCGCTGATCTCATATCGACCAGCGTACGCCGGGCCACTGACAAGAACCGATCGATACAGTGAGCCCATGTCACCAGACGAGCGGCGGGCCCGCCGCGCCCGGGAGATCGTCGACGCCACCCGCACCTTGTTCGACCAGCGAGGGATGCGCGAGGCGCAGATCGACGACATCGCCAAGAAGGTCGGCATCAACCGGGCCATCATCTACCGGCACTTCACGACGAAGGAAGAACTCTTCGCGATGACGCTGGTGGACTACCTCGGCGAGCTCGGTGATCGGATGGCCGAGGCCGACGCGAACGCCGGCACACCCACGGAACGCCTGGACGCCCAGGCCGAGGCCTTCTTCGCCTACGGCACCGCGTTCCCGGCCTTCGTCGACTGCGCCCAGGCGCTGCTGCGCTTCCGCGGCACCGACCTCGTGGACGAGGTGAGCCAGAATCGTCTCGTCGAGTTGGGCCAGGCGATGTTCCAGTGCCTGGACCACGTGGTGCGGGCGCTCGAGGCCGGCAATGCCACCGGCGAGTTCGCCGTGAGCGATCCGCAGCTGCTCGCCAATGTGCTCTACGCGCAGGGCCTCGGCGTCCTCAATCTCGTCGGCTTCCAGAAATCGATCCGCGAGTTGAACTCCGGCATGCCGGTCATGGCGGATCTCCCTCTGGGAGAGGTCGTGTCGTGGGCGAAGAGGGCCATGGTCGCGATGGCGGTATCCCCGACCTCCGCCGCTGCCGGCGAGGGATGACCCACCATCCCTCGCCGGTCGGTTAGCGGAACCTCTCAGGCCTCGAGGATCGCCACCACGCACTGGCCGCCCGCAGCGCAGACCGAGATCAGACCACGACCCGAACCCTTCTCGTGGAGCAGCTTGGCGAGATTCGCCACGATGCGGCCGCCGGTCGCCGCGAACGGGTGCGCCGCCGCCAACGAAGAGCCCTTGACGTTCAGCTTGGCGCGATCGATCGATCCCAGTGGAGCGTCCAGCCCCAGCTTCTGCTTGCAGTAGTCCGCGTCCTCCCAGGCGGCCAGCGTGGTGAGGACCTGGGAGGCGAAGGCCTCGTGGATCTCGTAGAAGTCGAAGTCCTGCAGCGTCAGCCCGTTGCGCTCGAGCATGCGCGGCACGGCATAGACCGGGGCCATGAGCAGACCCTCGCCACCGTTGACGTAATCGACCGCGGCGGTCTCGTAGTCGGTCACATAGGCTAGCGGCTCCCAGCCGCGTGCGGCCGCCTCGTCCTCGGAGGCGAGCAGCACGACCGAGGCGCCGTCCGACAGGGGCGTCGAGTTGGCTGCCGTCATCGTGGCACGCTCGCCGAGCTGCTTGCCGAAGACCGGCTTGAGCTTGGCGAGCTTCTCCAGGCTCGAGTCCGCGCGCAGGTTGTTGTCGCGCTCGACGCCCTTGAACGGTGTGACCAGATCGTCCTGCCAGCCGTCGTCATAGGACGCCGCGAGATGCTGGTGCGAGGCGACCGCGAGCTCGTCCTGGGCCTCGCGCGAGATCCCCCACTCGTCGCCCGTCAAGGCCTGGGAGTCGCCCATCGAGAGCCCGGTACGCGGCTCCTCGTTGCGGGGCTGATCGGGGGCGAGGTGCTGCGGACGGATCTTGCTGAGCAGCTTCAACCGCGTCGGCGTGTCCTTGGCCGCGTTGACCTGGATGAGGATCTTGCGCAGCTTGTCGCCGACCGCGAGCGGCGCGTCACTGGTGGTGTCGGTGCCGCCCGCGATGCCGTAGTCGATCTTGCCCAGGGCGATCTTGTTCGCCACCTGGATGGTGGCCTGCAGACCGGTGTCGCACGCCTGCTGGATGTCGATGGCAGGGGTGGCCGGGGAGAGCTTCGAGCCGAGGACCGTCTCGCGGGTCAGGTTGAAGTCGCGACTGTGCTTGAGCACCGCACCGGCGACGACCTCCCCCGGACGATCGCCTTCCAGTCCGAAGCGGTCGACGAGGCCGTTCAACGCCGCCGTCAGCATCTCCTGATTGGAGACACCCGCGTAGACGGTGTTGGAGCGTGCGAACGGGATGCGGTTGCCGCCGATCACCGCGACGCGGCGGACGGTGGCGTCGTTGGCCGAAGCCGGCTTCTGGGCCATGACGGACCTTTCTTCGCAGGAGCTGGGACGTCCGTGTGGACTCGCCTGTCACGGCAGGCTACAGTCACACTAACGCGTTCAGATACCGAGGGTATCCGAGAGATAGGACACATGTCGCGATGACCGACCGTTACCAGTCGCTGATCCAGAATCCGATCGCCCAGTTCCTGGTCAAGAACATCGGCCTGCCCAATCCACCGGAGCTCAAGCGCTGGAACGGAGGCCCCCTCGTCGATGGCACCGTGCTGCTCGGCGGGTCCTCGGACGGGCTCCTGTTCGGCTCGCTGCCCCAGCTGCTGAAGAACGACGGGATCGAGACGACCACGGTGCGCGCCGAAGGACGTCGCTACGCCGGCCTCGTCTTCGACGCCACCGATCTGGCCTCGACCCGTGATCTCATCGCCCTGCAGGAGTTCTTCACCCCGGTGCTGCGCCAGCTGGCCTCCTGCGGTCGCGTCGTCGTGCTCGGCACCTTGCCGGAACGCACGGCCGGCGCCGGGGCCGCCATCGCCCAGCGTGGACTCGAGGGCTTCGTGCGATCACTGGGCAAGGAGATCGGCGGTAACGGCAGCACTGCCAATCTGGTCTACGTCTCCCCCGAGGCTGCCGACGCGGTCGACTCGACACTGCAGTTCCTCCTCTCGCCGAAGTCCGCCTTCGTCGACGGGCAGGTCATCAGGATCGGCACCACCGACCTCGCCGATGCCGAGGAGCCGGCGGCGTCCGACGCCCCCCTCACGGGCAAGGTCGCTCTCGTGACCGGCGCGTCCCGTGGTCTCGGAGCCGCGATGGCACGCACCCTGCATCGCGATGGCGCCACCATCGTGGGCTTGGACGTCCCGCCTTTGCAGGGCGACCTCGAGACCCTGATGGACGAGCTCGGTGGAACGTCGATCATCGCCGACATCACGGCCGATGACGCCCCGACCACGATCGCCGACCAGCTGGGCGAGGGCGTCGACATCGTCGTCCACAACGCGGGCATCACGCGCGACAAGCGACTCAAGAACATGAAGGCCGAGAACTGGGACAAGGTCATCGATGTGAGCGTGGGCGCGCCGCAGCGCATCACCGACGAGCTGCTCGACCGCGGGCTGATCCGCGAGGGCGGACGCGTCATCGGCATCTCCTCGATCGCGGGAATCGCCGGCAACAACGGTCAGACCAACTACGGCACCGCCAAGGCCGGGGTCATCGGCTTCGTGCAGGAGCTGGCTCCGCGGCTCACCGATCGCCGGATCACGGTCAATGCGATCGCCCCCGGATTCATCGAGACGGACATGGTCCAGACGATGCCGATCGGCATCCGTGAGGCGGGGCGCCGGCTCAGCTCGCTCTCACAGGGCGGCCAGCCGATCGACGTCGCCGAGGCGATCGCCTGGTACGCCCACCCGGGCTCCGGTGCCATCACCGGCAATGTCGTGCGCGTCTGCGGTCAGGGGTTCCTCGGTGCCTGACCAGAACACGCGCACGTTCGACTCCGCGCCAGCGGGGCTGCCGCTCATGCTCAAGGCCGCGTTGCCGGCATTGCCGGTCATCGGGTCGCTGCCGGGGATCAAGCACTCGCGCGGCGAGCTGCCCGAGACCACGCTGATCCGCCGGCGGGTCACGACGGATCAGGCCCATCTCGAGCGGTACCGCCGGGTCTGCGGATTCGACCCGTTCTCGTCGCTCCCGGCGACGTACCCGCATCTGGCCGCGCACACCCTGCACCTGACGATGATGACCGACACGTCGTTCCCCTTCACGCCGATGGGCGCGGTGCATCTGCGGAACCGGATCACCCAGCATCGCCCGATCGGCGTGACGGAGTCGTACGACATCTCCTTGCGTGCCGCCCAGCTCACACCGCATCCGAAGGGGCAGCTCGTCGAACTGCTCTCGGAGGCGCGGGTCGGCGACGAGCTCGTCTGGGACGAGAGCATGACGCTCTTCTTTCGCGGCCGCAGCGGCAGCGGGCCTGAGCCGACGACTCCCCCGCTGGACGGTGTCGAGGCACCGCGCGGACCGATCCACTGGACGCTGCCCGGTGGCCTGGGGCGCAGTTACGGGGCCGTGTCCGGGGATCGCAATCCGATCCATCTGCATCCGCTCACCGCCAAGGCCTTCGGATTCCCCCGCGCCATCGCGCACGGGATGTGGACCAAGGCCAAGTGCCTGTCGGCGCTCGACGACCTGCCCGAGGCGTACACCGCGACGGTCGAGTTCAAGAAGCCGATCCTGCTGCCCGGCACCATCGTCTTCGGCAGCGAGCGCCAGTCCGGACGCACGATCTTCGGTGTGCGGAGCGAGGACGGCTCGACCGAGCATCTCGTCGGCGCCATCGTCCCCGCCTGACCAGCGGCGCCCCGTTCCTAGCGGGCCTCCTCATCGCCAGGCCCTCGCCGGCCGATGAGGAGGCTCGCCTCAGCTTCCCGGGGGAGGCGCCGATGGCCGCGCTTTGTACCCTGGTACCCGTGGCGACATCCACGGAGACATCAGATGCGAGCTCGACGGACGGCGCCCCCCCTCACGATGGAAAGGTGCCGACCACGATGAGCCCCTCTCGCCCTTCACCGGATCCCTCGTCCATGGGCTTCCCGGTGGCGGCCATGCTGGAGAGCATCGGAGCGACCGCCCACGCACGCCGCCGCGAGAAGGGTCTCACCCTGGCCGAGCTGTCGGCCTTGTCGGGCCTCAGCCCCGCGATCATCAGCCAACTGGAGCGCGGGCAGGCCAACCCGTCGTTCTCGACCCTCGCGCAGCTGGCCCACGGACTGGACCTGCCGGTCGGCAAGTTCCTCCCCAGCCACACCAGCACCATGTCTCCCGTCGTGCGCAGATCGGAGCGCCGCGATCTGCGCAGCGTGGCCCCCGAAGCGGTAGGCCAGGAGGTCTTCGAGCTGTTGACTCCCGACCTCAATGGCACCATCGAGGCGCTCTGGGTGGTCACGCCCGCGGGCCACGACACCAGCGACCAGCCCTTCACCCATGGCGGCGAGGAGGTCGGTATCGTGCTTTCCGGCCGTCTCGATGTGTACCTGGACGGCCGGTGCCACACCCTCGATGAGGGAGACTCGATCACTTTCGACTCCACCATCCCGCACTGGTACGCGAACAGCTACGACGAGACGTGCACGGCGATCTGGATCGTCTCGCCGCCGACTTGGTAAGGCAGGTGCCCCATGGGAGGCCCGTTGGACGGTATCAGGATCATCGACTTCACCCAGGTCATGCTCGGTCCGTCCTGCACGCAGACTCTGGGTGACTTCGGCGCGGATGTCGTCAAGGTCGAGCGGCCTCAGGGCGGCGATCTCTCGCGCACTGGAGTGCTGGCCCACACCGGTGCCGACAATCCGGTCTTCCTCAGCTTGAATCGCAACAAGCGCGGTATCGCGATCGATCTCACCAGCGAGGACGGCCGCCGGGTCGTACACGACCTGCTGCGCGATGCCGATGTCGTCGTCAGCAACTTCCGCCCCGGGGTCATGGAGCGCCTGGGCCTCGGCTACGAGGCCGTCTCGGCGATCAACCCACGGATCATCTGGGCAGCGGGCTCGGGCTTCGGCTCCAGTGGGCCCTATGTCCACAAGGGCGGCCAGGACGTGCTCGGGCAGGCGTACTCCGGGGTGATGAAGCGTCTCTCCGATCCGAGCCACCCGGTCGCCATCTACGCCACTCCCCTCGCCGACTACACCGCGGGCCTCCATCTCGTCCAGGGCATCCTGCTCGCCCTGCTGGATCGTGAGCGCACGGGCCGCGGCCAGCAAGTGGAGGTCAGTCTCTACGACTCGATGCTGGCCATGCAGATGCAGGAGGCCACGACCCGGCTGATGTTCGACGAGGAGCTGAACTGGGCGCTGATGCCTTTGAGTGGCTGCTTCCCCACCGCGGACTCCGAGATCGTCATCATCGGCGCCTTCAAGCCGAACCCCCTCGCCGATATCTGCGCGGCCCTCGGGCTACCGGATCTCTCAGCCGAGGAGCGCTTCTCGTCCTTGGACCGGTTGAAGGAGAACCGCACCGAGATTCGGAAAATCATCGCGGAACGGCTGTGTGAGCGCTCGTCCGAACACTGGCTCACGGCGCTGGAGGAGCAGGACGTCCTGTGCGGCCCGGTCCGCACACTCGCCGAGGCGCTCAGCGACCCGCAGACGGCGCACAACCAGATGATCCTCGAGTTCACCGACGACGAGGGGCGACTCGTCCGCACCATCGCTCCCCCGATCACGATGTCCGCCGTGACCCCCGAGGTCAGGCATACGCCGCCCCGGCTGGGGCAGCACAGTCACGAGTTGCTGGCGGAGCTCGGCTACGACAGCAGCGATATCGAGGCGCTCTTCGCCGACGGCTCCGTGCGCTGACTCACGGTCGCCGATCTCCTCCACCGCCTCCCCGGTCCACCACCATCGCCGTGACTTCGGGGAGGCGGTGTCGTCTGTCCGCGCTGGCCTGATGGGTCTCGACCGGGTCACTCATGGATGTGCCGGCAACGGACGACCACGACGTGACCGTAGACATAATAAAAATCTTTAGTAAGATAAAACACGATCCGGGGCAGCTCCGCATGGCTTCTCCGCTCGACGTCTTACGAGGAGAAGTATGACTGACACCACACATGGGGCCACTCGCGCCCGCGATGAGCTCACTCCCGAGACCCGCCGTGGACTGCTCAGCTTGGGGCTGGGCAACACCCTCGAGTGGTACGACTGGATGATCTTCGGCCTGCTCTCGACCTACATCGGGCCGAATTTCTTCCCCAATGACGACCCGGTGGCGTCGACTCTCAGCACCTTGGCGGTCTTCGCGGTCGGATTCCTCTTCCGCCCCCTCGGCGGAGTCGTGCTCGGCACCATCGCCGACCGCATCGGCCGCCGGCGCGTCATGATGTTCTCAATCACGATCATGGCGCTGAGCACCCTGGTCATCGCGATCGCCCCCACCTACGATCAGATCGGCCCGTGGGCGGGCGTCATTCTCCTGCTCTGCCGCGTCGTGCAGGGCATCTCGGCCGGAGTCGAGGCTCCGCTCTCGACCGCCCACGCCATCGAACTCGTGCCACCCGGCCGCGAAGGCTACGTCGCCGGCATCATGGCGTTCTACGTCAACCTCGGCATCGTCGGCGCGCCGCTGGTCACCTTCCTCATCTCGCTGACCATCCCGGCCGGCCACATGGACGACTGGGGATGGCGGATCGCCTTCGCCATCGGCGCCGCCTCGAGCGTCGTCATCCTGTACCTGCGCCGCAATCTGCCCGAGACCATGACCAGCAGCGAGAGCGAGGAGTCCGCGGGCTCCGTCTGGGTCGGCGTCCGGCGGGCCTGGCTCAGCGTGCTGGCGATCGTCTTCATCGTCGGCGCCGTCCAGGCCTATAACTACGCCTGGAACACCGGGCTCCCCAATGCGGCCCGTTCGGTGATGGACGAGGACCCCCAGAAGGTCTTCGGCCTCACCACGATCCTGGGGCTCATCCTGGTCATCGGCGCCAGGATCGTCGGGCGCCTGACCGATGGCCGCGACCTCGCACCCTGGTTCGTCGTGACCCGGCTGCTCGCCGTTCCCTCCGTATTCCTCATGCTGCTCTACACCCAGCCCGGGCTCGGCGGCTTCGCGGCCGTGCTCCTCGGCGGATCCGTGGTGCTCGTTCTCAACATGACCCTCTACAACGTTATCTCCACCTCGCTGATGGAGAAGCGCTTCCGCGGCGCCGGCACCTCGCTGGGCTATGGCCTCGGGGTCGCGCTCTTCGGCGGCACCGCCTCCTATCTGCTCGTCTGGTTCCAGTCCCGCGGACTCGACTGGGCTTTCCCCCTCTATGTGGCCACGCTCTCCGTGGTCAGCGTGGTGCTGTACCTGCTCGCCCGGAAGTACAACGGCGTTCACGCCGGAAAATGAAAGGAATCATGCACACCAACGACCTTGCACTCACCACGGGCGACCTCGCCGCCCCGATCGCCTCGCGTTCGGACGTCCTCGTCGTCGGCGGCGGCCCCGCCGGCGTCGCCGCCGCCGTGACGGCGGCACGCTCCGGCGTCAGCGTCACCCTGCTCGAGCGCTACTCCTATCTCGGCGGTCTCGCCTCAGGCGGCATGGTGCTCGTCCTCGACGACATGATCAACGGACAGGAGATCACTGTCACGGGCATCGTGTCGGAATATGTCGAACGCTTGCAGCACCTCGGCCTCGCAGTCGTTCCGCCGCCGGAGGACCGGACCCGCTCACAGGAGCTGTGGAACAAGTGGGGGCGCTACGGCACCTTCGACTTCCACTCCCACACGAATCCCAAGCCGATCTGCTATGCGGCGGCATTCGATCCAGATGGCTGGAAGCGCGTCTCCAATGACCTCGTCCGCGAGTCGGGTGTGAATCTGGTGCTCCACTCCTGGTTCTCCCGGCCGATCGTCGACGATGGCGTCCTCAAGGGAGCCGTCACTGAGACGAAGGAAGGCCCCCGGGCCCACCTGGCCGATGTCGTCATCGACACTACCGGGGACATCGACGTCGCCTCACGGGCCGGTGCCGACCACATCCAGGGCAGCTACATCACCACGCTCGTCTTCCGGCTCGGCGGCATCGACACCCAGCTCGCCGAGCAGTTCGAGCAGCGCGAGCCCAAGGAAGCACGGGCGATCAATCGCCAGGTGAAGCGCATTCTCGGAGGCGCCTGGGATCTCTGGTGGCTGAAGACCCCGCTCGAGGGCGTGGTGTGGTGCAATGCCCCACATATGAGCGGTTTCGACGGCACCGATCCGCAGTCCCTCACCGAGGCCGACTTCCTCGCGCGGGACCGCATCGTCGAGGCCGTCGACTATGTACGCGAGCACCTGCCCGGTTTCGCCGACGCGGTCGTCCTCGACACCGCACCGCAGATGGGGGTCCGGCAGACACGCCTGCTGCAAGGTGAGTACGTCATGACGAAGGACGATGTGATGCAGCGCCGGCACTTCACCGACTCGGTCGCCCGCGGCCGCGACTATTACTACCCCTACCGCTCGCTGATTCCCACCAAGGTCGACCAGCTGCTCGTCGCCGGACGGCACTACTCGGCGACTCCGGACGCGCAGAAGGCCTCCCGGGAGATCCCGCCGTGCATGGCGATGGGCCAGGCGACCGGCATCGCCGCGGCCCTCTCCTTGCAGCAGGGAGTCCGCGTACGCGATGTCCCAGCGGTCGACATCCAAACCGGGATGCGCCGGCACAACGCCGATCCGGGTGACGTCCCGGCGGCGAATGCCAGCTTCGATGATCCAGGAACCACGACAGAGGAGGACTGAATGAACACCCCGAATACGGAGCCCGAGCAGACGGTGCTCCCCCTCGCGGGCATCGTCGTCGTCGACTTCACCCAGGTCTTCATGGGCCCCAGCTGTACCCAGCTGCTGGGTGACTTCGGCGCTGACGTCATCAAGGTCGAGCGGCCGGGAGTCGGCGACATCTCCCGGAGCTCCTATCCCGATGAGGACGGACCGGACAACCCGATCTTCCTGTCGATCAACCGGAACAAGCGCGGTATCACGATCGATACCCGCCGTGACGAGGGGCGCGCGGCGCTGCGACGGATCATCGCCGAGGCCGATGTCGTGGTCAGCAACTTCCGATCCGGGGTCATGGAGCGGATGGGATTCGGGTGGGAGGAGCTGCACCGCCTCAACCCGCGGCTGATCTGGGCCTCGGGCACCGGTTTCGGATCGACGGGCCCCTACTCCTCGCTGGGAGGCCAGGACGCCATCAACCAAGCCTATTCCGGCCTGATCTGGCGGCGAAACTCCGATGACGAGCCGCTATCGGCCTATCCCACCACGCTATGCGACTACACCACCGGGATGCACCTATTCCAGGGCATCCTGCTCGCGTTGCGCAGCCGCGACACGACCGGCGAGGGGCAGCGGGTGGAGGTCGCCATGTACGACTCGATGCTGCACATGCAGATGCAGGAGGCCGGGATGCAGCTCAATCGCGGCTACGAGGTGAACTGGGGACGGATGCCGCTGAGCGGTGTCTTCGCCACCCAGGACTCGGCGGTCTGCATGGTCGGCGGCTTCACCCCCGATCCGCTACGCCACATCTCCGCCGCGTTGGAGTTCGACGAGAACCTCACCGACCGCCCGGAGTTCGCCACCTTCGACGATCAGATGGCCAACCGGAGCCGATTGCAGGCGGTGCTCGCCGCGCGCTTCGCCACCAATACGACGCGGCATTGGACCGATCGGCTCGAGGCCGAGGGGGTGCTCAGTGCTCCGGTGCTCTCGCTCGAGGAGGCGCTGGCCGATGAACAGACAGCGGTGAATCGGATGATCGTCGAGGGCGAACATCCGGTCGCGGGCAGCTTCCACATGCTCGACGCCCCGATCCATCTGTCCGATACTCCGGCGAGCGTCCGCCGGGTCGCCCCGAGGCTCGGCGAGCACACCACCGAGATCCTGCGCGAGAACGGCTTCGACGACGAGAGCATCGACCGGCTGAATGACCTGGGGGTGCTCGGATGAGCGACAACGTGACCTTCACCGTCGACGAGCGCGGCGTCGCGACCGTCATGATCGACCGGCCACGGGTACTCAACGCCGTGGACCGCGCGACCCACGAGCGGCTCAACGAGATCTGGCTCGAGATCGAGTCGGACCGTTCGATCCGTGCGGTGGTGGTGACCGGCGCCGGAGAGAAGGCCTTCTGCACCGGCGCCGACATGGGAGCGGATACGACGGAGAAGACCGGCTTGGAGTACTGGGCCGACGGGGATTCCAACGGCTTCGGCGGCCTCAGCCTGCGGTCGACCCTCGACATCCCCGTCATCGCCCGCGTCAACGGCTATGCCCTTGGTGGCGGCATGGAGATGGTGCTCGGCGCCGATATCGTGATCGCCGCGGAACACGCACAGCTCGGGCTCCCCGAGCCTCGGGTCGCCCGACTGCCGATGGACGGTGGCATCACCCTCCTCGTCCGGCGGGTGCCCCACACCCAGGCCATGGGGCTGCTGCTGACCGGTCGCCGGGCCACCGCCTCGGAGCTCCACCGGATGGGACTCGTCAACGAGGTCGTCGCCATGGAGGATCTCGACGCGGCGGTCGACCGCTGGATCGAGCAGATCCTCGCCTGCGCCCCCACCTCGGTGCGCGCTATCAAGCAGACGGTGAGTCGCACCGCCCATCTGACCGCCGCGGAGGCGAGGGTCGCCCGGCTTCCCGCCCTGATGGCGGCACTTGACACCGAGGACGAGGCCGAAGGGGTCCGGGCGTTCCAAGAGAAGCGAGCACCGCGATGGGTCGGCCGGTGATCGCGGCGAGCCCTCGCGAGGACCGGTCGACACCGCTCGAACCCGGCGTGTGGGCGGTCATGCCGACTCCCTTCACCGGGTCGTCGCAGGACCTCGACGAGCGGAGCCTGATCCGGATGACCGAGTTCTACGGCGCGTGCGAGGTCACCGGGATCACGGTGCTCGGTGTCTTCGGCGAGGCGGCATCGCTGACCGTCGAAGAGCGTCGACGGATCCTGAGCTCTGTGATCGAGGCTAGCGATCTGCCCCTCGTCGTCGGTATCGCTTCGCTGTCCACTCGCCCCGCGATCGAGGAGATTCAGCAGGCTCAAGCGGTCGCGGGTGAACGCCTCCGGGCCGTCATGGTCCACGTCAATTCGGCGCAGCCCGATCGGGTCATCGCCCACCTCCAGGAGATCTCCATCGCGACCGGGGCACCGATCGTGTTGCAGAACTATCCGGTGGCGAGCGGCGTGTCGATCGCCCTCGACGATCTGATCGATGTCGTCCGCGCATGCCCGTTCGTCTGCGCAGTCAAGGCCGAGGCACCGCCGACGGCGATGGCCATCGCCCGGATCGCCGAGGAGACCACGGTATCGATCTTCGGAGGTCTCGGAGGCCAGAGTCTGCTCGACGAGCTGGCCGCGGGCGCGGCCGGCGCCATGACGGGCTTCTCCTTCCCCGAGGTGCTGGTGGCCTGTGTCGGCGCTTGGCTGGCCGGTGACGAGGACGGCGCCTGGCAGGCGCTGACGCCCTATCTCCCGCTGATCAACTACGAGCAGCAGCCGCGCATCGCCCTCGCCCTGCGCAAGGATCTGCTCACCCGCCGTGGTCTGCTCACCGAACGGACCGTGCGTCCGCCGGCGGCCGGCTTTCCCACCCAGCTCACCACTGTCGCCGATGGGCATATCGCCCGCGCCGAACGGCTCGGAAGGGACAACTGATGGATCTACGGATGAACGGCAAGACCGCCTTCGTCGCGGCATCGACCGGCGGTCTCGGGCGAGCCGTGGCCGAGGCATTGGCCGAGGAGGGTGCGCATGTCGTCGTCACCGGGCGGCGAGGCGAGACGGCCGCACGGATCGCGGACGCGCTGCCGTCGGCCATCGGCGTCGAGCTGGACCTCACCGATCCGTTCTCCCGGGAACGGGCGATGGCGGCGGCGCAGGAGGCCTTCGGTCCGATCGATATCCTCGTGCTGAACGGACCGGGCCCGCGGCCAGGTCCAGCCGCGGCGTTGAGCGCCGATGACGTCGATGAGGCGATCGCTCAGCTGGTGCAGCCCGGCCGGGACCTGATCTCCCGAGTGCTGCCGCGGATGCGCGAACGCGGGTGGGGGCGGATCCTCGCGATCGGCTCGTCCGGCGTCACTGCCCCGCTGGCGAATCTGGCGACCTCGAATCTCGGACGAGCCGCCCTGGCCGGCTATCTCAAGACGCTCGCCGCCGAGGTCGCCGCCGATGCGGTGACCGTCAACCTGCTACTGCCGGGACGTATCGGGACCGAGCGGGTCGCCCGGCTCGACGCCCTCCAGGCCGAACGCGACGGTATCGACATCGCCGAGGTCAGGAGACGCTCGCAGCAGACCATCCCGGCCGGCCGCTACGGCGAACCCGCCGAGTTCGGCGCCACCGCCGCATTCCTCTGCGGCGAGCCCTCCTCGTACATCACCGGCGTCGCCCTTCGGTGCGACGGCGGACTCGTCCGGTCGCTCTGATCGACACACGGAAGGAAATACCCATGTCAGCTTCTGCCACGGCACAACACTTCATCGGCGGCGAGTTCGTCGGCGATGCCGAACGAGAGCGCCGCAACCCGGCCCAGCCCACGCAGATTGCCGTGCGCTCCCCCATCGGCGACGCCGCCGATCTGGATGCCGCGGTCACCGCGGCTCAGGCGGCCCAGCCGGCCTGGCGACGCACGGCCGCTCCGCAACGCGGCGCCATCTTGCTTCGTGCCGCCGAGGTGCTGCGCTCGCGCGCCGAGACGGTCGCCGAAGACCTCGTCCGCGAGGAGGGGAAGACGCGGGCCGAGGCGACCGGCGAGGTCGCCCGTGCCGTCGGGGTGCTCCAGTTCGCCGGTTCCCTGGGCTGGGCATCGAATGGATCCACCTATCCCAGCTCGCTTCCCGGCACGACGGTGACCACCCGTCGCGAACCGCTCGGCGTCGTCGGGCTCATCACCCCGTGGAACTTTCCCATCGCCATTCCGGCCTGGAAGTCCGCCCCCGCGCTGATCAGCGGCAATGCGGTCGTACTCAAGCCGGCAGAGCTCACGCCGATGTCCGCCACGCACCTCGCCGCCGCCCTGCACGAGGCGGGCCTCCCGGCCGGGGTGTTCAATATCGTGCACGGCACCGGCGCCGAGGTCGGCGAGCCGCTGACGCGCGATCCCCGGATCGCGGCCGTCTCCTTCACCGGTTCGACGGCCGTCGGCCGCCGGATCGAGCGGACGCTGCGGGAACGCGGAGCTCGCAGCCAACTGGAGATGGGAGGCAAGAACGCCGTGCTGGTCGTCGACGACGCCGATCCGCGCCTGGCGGCGCAGGTCGTGGCGGCAGGGGGCTTCTCGTTGACCGGTCAGGCGTGCACCGCGACCTCCCGCGTCTACGTCACGCCCGGCATCCGGGAGAGCTTCCTCGCCGAACTCAGCGCCATCGCTTCGCAGGTCGTGCCCGGCGATGGGCTCGACGCGGCCACCACGATGGGTGCCGTCGTCAGCGACGAGCAGCTGGCCAAGAACCTGGCTGCGGTCGACGCCGCCCTCTCGGACGGCGCCCGGCTGATACACGGATCCGCCGAGGCCGACGGCCTCCGCTTCTCTCCGGTCGTCGCTGTCGACGTCGACCCCGGCTCCCCGCTCGCCACCGATGAGATCTTCGGACCGGTGATCGCCGTCATGGACGTTCCCGACTATGCTTCCGGGCTCCGAGCGGTCAACGACTCGCCTTATGGCCTCACCGCAGGCATCTGCACGACCAGCCTCGCCCTCGCGACGGACTTCGCCGACCAGGCGGCAGCCGGGATCGTCAAGGTCAACCGGCCGACATCGGGGCTGGACCTGCACGTACCGTTCGGGGGTATCAAGGACTCCTCCTCGAACACCTTCCGCGAGCAGGGGCACACAGCCACCCAGTTCTACACCTGGGAGAAGACCACCTATATCGGCGTCGACTGATCCACGACGATGCGGGCCGGGTCCCAGTTCCTCGACGCGACGCCGTCGAGATCCATGGCCCGGCCCGTGTCGTTCTCCCCAGTGTGGCTCAGCGGCGCGGGCGGATGAGTCCCTCCTGGGCCACCGAGGCGACCAGCGTGCCATCTTGGCGGTAGACCTTGGCCGTGCTGAAGCCTCGCGACGAGCCCGCCCACGGCGAGGTCTGGTCGTACAGCAGCCACTCGTCCGTGCGGAAGGGACGGTGGAACCACACCGTATGGTCCAGCGACGCCGGAGATACTTGCGGCGAGTTGATGATCATCCCATGCGGAACCAGCGAGGCCCCCAGCAGGCTGAAGTCGCTGTAGTAGGTGAAGGCCGCATTGTGGATGCGCGGATCGTCCGGAAGCTCCCCTGCCGCCTTGAACCACATGCGCTGGATCGCCGGGACCCGCTCGGGCGACGGATCATCGTCGGCACGACCACCGCTCACATAGCGCATGTCGTAACCGCCCCATTCGGCGTGCCACATCTCCACCGATCCCTCGTCGATCAGGTGGATGAGGTCGGTCATCGAGGTCGCGTCCTCCGGCGAGCCGATATCGGGCATCGCGTCCTGATGCTCCCAGCCCTCCTCATCGCGCTGGAAGGACGCGGTCATGTAGAAGATGATCTCGCCGTGCTGGCGGGCCGCGACACGACGCGTCGTGAAGGAGCGACCGTCCCGGACATTCTCCACGTCGTAGACGATCGGGATCGACGGATCGCCGCCGAGGATGAAGTACGCGTGCAACGAGTGGATCCGGCGGTCGTCGGGCACCGTGAGTTGCGCAGCCATCGTCGCCTGGGCCGCCACCTGGCCGCCGAACACCCGCTTGAGGCGCGAGTTGACCGGTTGCCGGCCACGGAACAGGCCGACCTCCAGGGGTTCGAGATCGAGCAGGTCGACGACTTCGTTGATCGAGGCAGGCACGGCCACGAGTCTAGTGTCTGCGCGACCGCCGCGGGCCATGTGCGGAGGCGTTCCTCCTCACGCGATCAGCCGTGGTCGTCGGGGCGGTGCTGGGCCAGGAAGCGCTCGAGTTGAGCGGCGAGCTCGTCGCCGCTCGGCAGGTGGCCGTCGTCCTCCAGGAGGGACCGTGCCGCACCGCGCGCGAAGGCGTCGTACTGCTCCTCCAAACCGTTCAAGACGTCCTCGCCGTTCTGCTCGTGGATCTGCTCCTCGATCTGCGCGATCGCCGCGGGCTGCTGCTCGCGCAGATCCTCCAGGTCGAAGGTCAGGCCCGTACGCAGGCCGGCAGCCTCCAGCACGGCGATCGCGGCGGTGGGGTACTCGACCTGCGTCAGATAGTGCGGCACATGCACGACATAGCCGAGGGCATCGGTTCCCCGCTGGCCCAGGCGGTACTCCAGCAGCGTCTGCGCGGAGGACGGGACGGTGATCTCGGCCTCCCAGAGGTTGCGACGATCCACCAGCTCCGGTCGCGTGGCATGGGCCGTGATCATCGGCGGCCGCGTATGCGGCACTCCCATCGACACGGCGCCCAGGCCCACCACGAGGGAGACGTTCTCGCGGTCGATGATCTCGATCACCTCGCCGACGAAACGCTCCCACCCGAAGTCCGGCTCCGGACCCGACAACAACAGGTACTCGCGCCCCGACACGTCGTACTCTCGAGTGATGGCCAGACGCGGCGGATCGTAGGAGCGATAGTGATCGGCGTCGAAGACGATCGGCGGCCGGCGCGCACGGTAGTCGTAGACGGGATCGAGGTCGAACTCGTGCACCGTCACGCCATCGGCGCCGCGCAACTGCCGCGAGACCAAGGATGCGGACGATCCGGCTGTCAGGAACCCGTCCAGGACGTGGAGCAGCACAGGCCCCTCGCCGGTGCTGCGCTCAGGGCGCGTCTCCCGCTTCTCGGGTCGCAGAGCTTTCGGTAACCACTTCGGTGTCAACATCGTCACTGCCTCGCGATATTCCCGTGGAGGGACGTGACGGTGTCGGCGGCGATGGCGGGACCTGTGAGTCCCTGACGCTCCAGGATCACGGCGCGCTTGGCGTGATCGAGGAAACGCTGGTCGACTCCGTGGATACGGACCGGCGTGCGGACCCCGGCGTCGAGAAGGGCACAGGCGATCGTCGAGCCGACGCCGCCCTGGCGGCCGTTGTCCTCGACGGACACGATGAGCCGATGGCCGGCCGCCAACTCGACGACCGCCGGATCGAGCGGCGCGATCCAGCGCGGATCGATCAC
The DNA here is from genome assembly GCF_007421815.1 of Aeromicrobium piscarium. Lineage (GTDB taxonomy): Bacteria > Actinomycetota > Actinomycetes > Propionibacteriales > Nocardioidaceae > Aeromicrobium > Aeromicrobium piscarium. The sequence goes on from NZ_VLNT01000003.1 coordinate 258,728, forward strand.
CGTGCATCCGATACCGTCCGCGGCCAGCCGCTCGGCGGTGTCGAGAGCGACGGCGGCCATCGTGCCCGCACCGACGAGCAGCACGTCCGGCTCGGCATCGCGTCGCAGGACGTCCACCCCACCGACGTGGTCGATGGCGGCGATGTCCTCGCCCACCGGCCCCTTCGCGAAACGGACGACGCTGGGAGCATCGTCGATCGCGACAGCCTCGCGCAGAAGCTCCCGCAGGCGTGCCCCGTCGCGCGGCGCCGCGATGTGGATCCCCGGCACCAACTGAAGCAGGGACAGGTCCCACATGCCGTTGTGGCTGGCACCGTCGTCGCCGGTCACGCCGGCCCGGTCCAGCACGAAGGTGACGCCGCAGCGGTGCAGCGCGACATCGAGCAGCACTTGGTCGAAGGCTCGATTGATGAACGTCGCGTACACCGCGACCACCGGGTGCAGCCCGCCCATCGCCAAGCCGGCGGCGCTCGTGACCGCGTGTTGCTCGGCGATCCCGACGTCGAAGACGCGGTCGGGGAACTTGTCCGCGAAGGCATCGAGGCCGACGGGATACAGCATGGCCGCGGTCAGGCCGACCACGTCGGAGCGTTCGTCGGCGATGCGCACGATCTCGTCGCGGAAGACCGAGGTCCATCCGGCCGGCGCCACCGACGTGGCCTCGCCGGTGGTGCGATCGAAGGGGGTCGACTGGTGCATCTGGTCGTTCTCATTGGCCACGGCGATGTCATAGCCCTGGCCCTTGGTGGTGATCGCATGCACCAGCACGGGTCCGCCGAAACGTTTGGCGGCGGCGAGAGCCTGCTCCATCGCGACGCGGTCGTGTCCGTCGACGGGACCGATGTACTTGATGCCCAGATCCTCGAACATGCCCTGCGGGGCGAGAGCGTCCTTCATGCCCTTCTTCACGGCGTGGAGCGCCTCATAAGCGACCTCGCCGAAGCGGTGGCCCGAGGTCAGCCGTTCGCGGATCGCGGTGAGCGTGGGCTCGTAGCGCGGATTGGTGCGGATCTCGGTCAGCTTGTTGGCCAGGCCGCCGACCGTGGGGGTGTACGACCGGCCGTTGTCGTTGACGACCACGACCAGCCGCCGGGACTGATCGGCAGCGATGTTGTTGAGCGCCTCCCAGGCCATGCCTCCGGTGAGCGCGCCGTCGCCGATGACGGCGACGACATGGTCGTCGCGACCCGTCAGCGCGTTGGCGCGCGCCAGGCCGTCGGCATAGGACAACGATGTCGAGGCGTGAGAGTTCTCGACCCAGTCGTGCTCGGACTCCGCGCGCGAGGGGTAGCCCGAGAGCCCGCCCTCGTGACGGAGCCGGTCGAACTCGCCGGCACGGCCGGTCAGCATCTTGTGCACATAGGACTGGTGACCGGTGTCCCACACGAGGCGATCGCGGGGCGAGTCGAAGACCCGGTGCAAGGCGATCGTCAGCTCGACGACGCCCAGATTCGGCCCGAGATGCCCCCCGTTCGCGGCGACGGACTCCAGCAGGAGCTCACGAATCTCCTCTGCGAGGTGCGTGAGGTCGTCGTCACCGAGGTCCCGCAGATCCGCGGGTCCCGACAGCGAACGCAGCAAACTGGCCATTGCCCCATCGTAACCAGCCGCGCCCACGACGGCTGTGCGCCTCGACCGGTTAGCGAACTCGCGTCAGACCGGTCGGTAACGCCCGCGCACGTGGCTCAGCGCGGTCGTGCCCTCGATGACGATGTGCTCCACGCTCGCGACGATCTGATCGCTGTAACCGAGGGACGAGATCGACGCGAGGCGTGCCCCGATCCAGCTGCGCCCGTCATGGGCGGGGCCCCACGGTGTCTCTGTCCAGGAACCGAGCGTGAACGGGCCGCCGGGGGCGGGAGCCGTGCCCGCGAAGGCGTCGGCCAGGAACTGGTCGCCGTCGTCGAGCAGACTGATCGCGACCGGGGTGCCGACCTCGATCCGGTCGCGCAGGTCGGAGTCGGGATCGACCAGGATCACGACGTGCGGCGGCTCCCCGTCGGCGATCAGCAACGATGAGACGGTGAGCCCGCTGCGCCGGCGGCCCTCCCCGGCGGCCACCACGGTCACCGGTGCCGCCAGTCGTCCGCGGAAGCGCCGCAGCGCGTCGCGCTCGGGCTCAGGCGGCACGAAGGGATGCTCGGTATGGATCGTCACCCCCTCAGGCTACGGATCACGCAATCGCCGCCGCCGGAGCGGTGACGTGCGCACCCCTCGATGCTTGGAGCGGTGACTTACGCACGTCTCAGCGCGGTTGAGAGGTGTCTGACCCACCGCCCCGGGACGAGGGGGCCGTAAGTCACCGTCCCGGGACGAGCGCGGGCGGTGACGACACGGCCCCGGCGAGATGATCCCGCCGGGGCCGTGCCGTGATCGAACCGCGCTCAGTCGAGCAGCGAACGGAGCACGTACGGCATGATGCCGCCGTTGCGGTAGTAGTTCGCCTCACCCGGTGTGTCGATACGGACGACCGCATCGAACTCGACGGTGCCGTTCTCGCCCTCGGCGACGACCTTGACCGTGCGCGGCGTGCTGCCGTCGTTGAGCTCGGTGACGCCGGTGACGCTGAACGTCTCCTCACCGGTCAGGCCCAGCGACTCGGCATTCTCGCCCTCGGGGAACTGCAGCGGCAGGACGCCCATGCCGATGAGATTCGAGCGGTGGATGCGCTCGTAGCTCTCGGCGATGACCACCCGGACCCCCAGGAGGGCCGTGCCCTTGGCCGCCCAGTCGCGCGACGAGCCCGAGCCGTACTCCTTGCCGGCGAGCACCACGAGCGGGATGTCCTGCGCCGCGTAGTTCTGTGCCGCGTCGAACACCGTCGTGACCTCGCCGCCCGCGGTGAAGTCCCGCGTGAAGCCGCCCTCAGTGCCCTCGGCGATCTGATTGCGCAGCCGGATATTGGCGAACGTGCCGCGGATCATCACCTCGTGGTTGCCGCGTCGCGACCCGAGCGAGTTGAAGTCCCGCGGCTCGACGCCGTGCTCCATGAGGTACTTGCCAGCGGGGCTGTCCTTCTTGATCGCGCCGGCGGGGCTGATGTGGTCGGTCGTGACCGAGTCCCCGAGCTTGAGCAGCACCCGGGCACCCTCGACATCGGTGACCGGCGACGGCTCGCGCTCCATGCCGTCGAAGTAGGGCGCCTTGCGCACATAGGTCGAGTCGCCGTCCCATTCGAAGGTGTCGCCTTCGGGGGTGGGCAGGTTCTGCCAGCGCTCGTCGCCCGCGAACACGTCGGCGTACTCGGACTTGAAGGTGTCGGCACTCATCGACGAGGCGATGACCTCCTCGACCTCCGACGGGCTGGGCCAGATGTCCTTCAAGTACACCTCGTTGCCCTCGGTGTCCGTGCCGAGCGGCTCGGTGGTGATATCGACGTCCATCGATCCCGCCAGCGCGTAGGCCACGACCAGTGGGGGCGACGCGAGGTAGTTCATCTTGACATCGGGGTTGATGCGACCCTCGAAGTTGCGGTTACCCGACAGCACCGAGACGACCGCGAGGTCGTTCTCGTTGACGGCCGCGCTGACCTCGGGGATCAGCGGGCCGGAGTTGCCGATACAGGTCGTGCAGCCGTAGCCGACCAGGTTGAAGCCGAGCTTGTCGAGGTACGGCGTCAGGCCGGCACGCTCGTAGTAGTCGGAGACCACCTTCGAGCCGGGGGCGAGCGTCGTCTTGACCCACGGCTTGCGCTGCAGGCCCTTCTCGACCGCGTTCTTGGCCAGCAGCGCCGCGCCGATCATGACCGACGGATTCGACGTATTGGTGCAGGACGTGATCGCCGCGATCGTGACAGCGCCGTGATCCAGCGTGAAGGTCTGCCCGTCGACCGTGACCTCGATCGGGTTGCTGGGCCGCTTGCCATCGGCCGGCACGCAGGAGAGGTAGTCACGACGCGGGGTGGTGCCGTGGGCGTCCGATGCCGGCGGATCGGAGGCGGGGAACGACTCCTCCAGCGCCTCGTCGTAGTCGCCGGAGATGGTCTGCGCGTCATCGTCGATGTAGGCGGTCAGCGCACCCCGGAAGCCGTTCTTGGCATCGGAGAGGCTGACACGGTCCTGGGGACGCTTGGGACCGGCGATCGACGGCACGACATCGGCGAGGTCGAGCTCGAGGTATTCGGAGTAGCGCGGCTCGTGATCGGGATCGTGCCACAGGCCCTGCTCCTTGGCGTAGGCCTCGACGAGCGCGATCTCCTCGGGCGTACGGCCGGTGAGCTCGAGGTACTTGGTGGTCTCCTCGTCCATCGGGAAGATGGCGACGGTGGAGCCGTACTCGGGGCTCATGTTGCCGATGGTGGCGCGGTTGGCCAGCGGGACGGCGCCGACGCCCGAGCCGTAGAACTCGACGAACTTGCCGACGACGCCGTGCTCGCGCAGCTGCTCGGTGATGGTGAGGACGAGGTCGGTGGCGGTGGCGCCCTCGGGCAGCTCGCCGGAGAGCTTGAAGCCGACGACCCGCGGGATGAGCATGCTGATCGGCTGACCGAGCATCGCGGCCTCGGCCTCGATGCCGCCCACGCCCCAGCCGACGACGCCGAGGCCGTTGACCATCGTGGTGTGCGAGTCGGTGCCGACACAGGAGTCCGGGTAGGCGACGACGCTCCCCTCCGCGTCACGCGTGAAGACGACGCGGGCGAGGTGCTCGATGTTGACCTGGTGGACGATACCGGTGCCAGGCGGCACCACCTTGAAGTCGCTGAAGGCACCCTGGCCCCAGCGCAGGAACTTGTAGCGCTCGCCGTTGCGCTCGTACTCGATCTCGACATTGCGCTCGAAGGCCTCGGGCGTGCCGAAGACATCGGCGATGACCGAGTGGTCGATGACCATCTCAGCCGGTGCGAGCGGGTTGATCTTGCTGGGGTCGCCGCCGAGGTCGGCCATCGCCTCGCGCATCGTGGCGAGGTCGACGACACACGGGACGCCGGTGAAGTCCTGCATGATCACGCGGGCAGGCGTGAACTGGATCTCCTTGCTCGGGTCCGCCGACGGGTCCCAGCCCGCGAGGGCCTTGATGTCATCGGCCGTGATGTTGGCTCCGTCCTCGGTGCGCAGCAGCGCCTCGAGGAGGATCTTGAGGCTGAACGGCAGGGAGGCGACATCGAGCCCCTCCCCCTGCACCGCATCGAGCCGGTAGAAGTCGTAGGACGCATCACCGACTCGAAGGGTGTCCTTGGAGTGGAAACTGTCGACGCTCATGGTCTTCTCCTTCGCGTGGTCTTCATCCATCCTGCCGACCTTTCGCGCGGGCGCATCACTGAGGCCGACCTAATATCTTGACATCAAGATACCTCGCGTTCACAGCGCTCTCAACGAAGGTGACCCTTACTCAGATGCCGGGCAGCCGTCATCGCAAGGCGCTGAGGGCACGCAGCACGGCGCGGCCCTGGCGCACCCGCGATTCCCAGGTGATGCCGATCGCCAACAGCGCGAGTCCGAGGACGCCGAAGAGGATCCAGCGCTGAACCGCCATCGCGACCGGCCACAGGTTGACGACGACCAGGACGGCGAGCACCACGGCGCCGGCCACGAAGGGCGCGCGCCACGAGCGCCACCAGCCGACGCCGATCGCCACGACGGCGGCAGCCCCCAGCAGCCACGCGCGAAGACTCGTCGGGTCGGCCAGTGCCTGCGGCATCGACGGCAGGAAGGCGACGGCCAGCCCCACCCCCAGCGCGGGGACGGTGCCCAGGGAGCTGTCGCGCCACATGAACCATCCGCCGATGCCCAGCGTGAGCACGGCCAGCGGCACGGTGAAGGCCTCGACTGCCTGGACCTCCTGCCCGATCACCAGGCAGATCCACGCCAGCACGGCGAAGGTCACGGCGGGGATCAGACACCAGCGTCGGTCCGCCACGTCGAAACCGGCGCCGAACAGGACCAGCGAGAGCAGGAGGAACAGCAGCGCCATCCACGTGGCGTCCTCGGCATCGAGGCCGACCACCAAGCCGTAGAACGCGACTACGGCCGCGGCCACCTCCAGCGTGAGCCGGACAGGCAGCTCCTCGACACCCCAGGTGGCGAGGGCGAAGCAGACGATGGCAACCAGGACGAAGAACAGCGCCGCGATGGAAGGGTCGATGCGCTGCCATCCCACGAGCCCGCTCCCGGACGCCACGACCCCCAGCACGACCGCGGCGCTGCTCACGGCCACCGACGGGATCTCGCGGGCCAGCGCCACCACGATGAGTGCGGCCAGGGCGACGATGCCGAAGGCTGCGAAGACGATCTCATTCGAGGCCTCGGACGGGAACGCCATTCCCACCAGCACGAGCACGGTGCCGATCTGGTCGACGACGGGGCGTCGGGCGGCCGCGCATGCCACGACGGCCGCGGCGACGACGCCGGCGACGACGAACCAGCCGAACGATGCGCCGAGGGCCGCGAGAGTCACCCCGAGTCCGCAGGCGACGGCGACCGAGAGCACGGCGTAGCGGATCACAGCGAGCAGATCGGTGCTCCATCGTGCGCTCACGACCACCGCCACGATGACGGCCGCTGCCGCCGTCGCGTAGGCGAGCACGCCCAGACCGAAGGGCTCGGGCAGCGAACCGCTCCACGGGCCGTAGACATTCCTCGGCCACGCTTGCAGCCAGCCGAGGACGACGAGCCCAAGGCCCGCGACGGCCAGCACAGCGGCAGTCCACCTGCTTCCCAGCGCCCACGTGCGGGTCCCGCTCCCTAGCAATGCGGTCAGCACGCCGACGACGGCCGCGGTGGCGATCGCCGCCTCGGGAACGGTCGCGCCGCCCACTCCGGTCGCCAGGAGCAGCGTGACGCCGAGCAGCGCGCCGGCGGCCGAGACGCTGCGACCGCGCGGGGCAGTAAGGGCTCCCACGGCGAAGAGGACGGAGATCAGGAGGAGGGGCACCCCGTGCGCATCCAACAGAAGTTGTCGCGGCTCCGGGTGGGCGAGCGCGTCGACAGCCGCGGAGACCACGAGGAACGGGAGCATCACGACGAGCGGCGGCGCCACCCCCCATGTGGCGACTGTCGCGCGGGTGCGCCAGGCGAGCGCTGCCACGATGCCCGCCACGCTCACCGCGGCGAGACCCGCCCAGAACGGACGCCAGTCGAGATCGAACCACAGGTAGAACAGGAGGGTCGGCACGGCGACCCAGGGCGTCAGCGCGGCCACGACCTGCGGGACCACCAGCGACTTTCCGAACCGCGACCGGGTCGCGACCACGATGACGATCGCGATGGTCGACACGACGACAGCCCAGGCGCCGACATACAGCCCGGGGTCGATGGCCTTGAGGCCGAGCATCCCCTGCGCTCGTGCCGCGAACCAGTCGAGGGTCAGCAGGCCCAGGGTCACGCACCAGAGGGCCTCGGCCGAACCGCGCAGGCGACGCCGCGAGAGCTCACTCGCGCCCGCGGCCGCGAGGACGGTGACGCCCAGCAACACCATGGAGCGGCCGAAGAGCCCGAGCCGATCCCACGAGACGGTGATGAAGATCGTCGCGGCGACCAGCAGCAGCAAGGCACCGAGCGCGAGGATCACCCCGCCCACGTTCACGCCACTGCGTTTGGTCGACGGGGAGGCGGCCGGCTGGCCGGGGAACTGCGGGAAGGCGCCGCTCGTCGGTCCCGTCGAGGAGCTCGGCCCCGCCCCAGGCGCCTGCCCCCCGGCAAAGGGCGGGAACGGGGGTGGGCCGGGCGGAGGGGTTCCCTGAGCGGCCGATGCGGCCGGAGCGCCGGCCGGTGGGGACGGCGACGTCCCCTGGCGTGGCGCCGCGCTCTCGCGGCTCCGCGCGATCAACCGATCGGCGTCCTGAAGGCGCTCCCACAGGCTGGCTGCGGTCACCCCGCGCAGCGCGAAGCCGCAGTGAGGGCACCTCGGCTGCCCGTCGATACGACCTCGGCAGGCAGGACAGGCATGGGGATCGGCATAGCGCACGAGGTCACCTTCTCGTCAAGACCGCACCGGTGCAAGCACAGCGACACATTCGACGTGGTGTGTCATCGGGAAGAGGGCGAAGGCCCGCAGCGAGCTCAGCTCGTAGCCGAGACGCCCGAAGGAGGCGAGGTCGCGGGCGAGTGCCGCCGGATCGCAGGCCACGTAGACGATGCGCCGCGGCCCGAGCTCGACGATCGGCGCGACCGCCCCCTTGGCTCCCGCACGCGGCGGGTCGAGCACGACGACGTCGGCGGTCGTGCCCAGTCGTCCAGCGGCGAGGGCCTTCTCGACCGATGCCCGCGTCGTCGTCACGTTCGCACGGCCGGAGAGATTCGCCCGTGCATCGGCGTGGCCGCCACGCGCGCCCTCGACGCTGACCACCTCGCCCGTCGGCCCCGTGGCATCGGCGAGGAAGGCGGAGAACAGGCCGGCCCCGGCGTAGAGGTCGAGGACCCGGTCGGCGGCACGGACCTCGGCTCCCGCCATCACGGCATCCACGAGCGTGCCGGCCGCGCCCGGGTGCACCTGCCAGAAGCCCGATCCGCTGATCTGGAAGGAGTGCTCCCGCACGACCTCTGTGACGGATCCTTCACCGCGACGTACCCGGCCGTCGCTGCCCACGACGCCGTGGAGGGGGCCCAGCTCCTCGGGAACCTCGTCATCGGCGACGACCATCCGTTCCCCGGTCGACGAGAGGATGGCCTCGACGGGTCCGTCGTCCCATCGCACCGAGGGCGCCTGCGGCGTGTCCGGATGGGCGATGAGACACCGATCGATGGCCACCACCTCGTGGCTGCGGTGTCGGCGCAGTCCGGCTCGGCCCTCCGCGTCGACCGCGTAGGTCACCCGGGTACGCCAGCCGAGGTCGTCGGGAGAGACGGGCTCGACCTCCACCTCCCGGTCGAGGCCCGCGAGACGTCGAAGCTGCTCACTGACCACCGACCCGAGAAGCCGCCGTTGCCCGGCGGGCGAGACATGCTGGTAGTCACATCCCCCGCACACCCCGGCGTACCGGCAGGGAGGTGTGACCCGATCCTCCGAGGCATCCAGGATCTCCACCGCGTCGGCGCGCAGGAAGCGCTTGGATCGCTCCGTGATCTCGATACGCGCACGCTCCCCCGGCAGCGCGTGCCGCACGAACACGACCTGACCGTCGAGCCGAGCGACGCAGTGGCCGCCGTGCGCGACCGGCCCGATGTCGACGATCGGCCGCTCGGAGCTCACCGGGGTTCCCCGAAGCCGCGCCGCACGTCGCCGGCGGCCGCTCGGTGATCGTGAGGAGTGCGGTCATGGGCCGAGGTGAGTTGATAGGGCACGCTGACGGCCAGGACTCCGGGCATGAACAACAGTCTGCTCTTCAGACGCAAGGCGGTCTGATTGTGCAGCAGCTGCTCCCACCATCGGCCGACGACGTATTCGGGGATGTAGACCGTGACGAGCTCGTCGGGATGCTTCGATCGCAGCTCGTTCACATAGCGCACTACTGGCCGGACGATCTCGCGATAGGGCGAGTCGAGCACCATCAGCGGCAGGGTGATCCCCTGTTCTCGCCACTGCCGCTCGACCTCCTGAGTCTCGTCGGGGTCCAGATCGACGGTGACGGCCTCCAAAGCCTCGGGATGGCTGACCCGGGCGTAGGCGATCGCGCGCATCGTGGGCTTGTGCACCTTGCTCACCAGCACGATGCCGTGGACTCGCGGGAGCTCGCCCCGGTCACTGTCGTCGACCCGCAGTTCCTCGGCCACCTGACGGTAGTGGCGGGCGATCGCCCGCATCAGGATGAAGACCCCCACCATCGCGATGATCGCGATCCAGGCGCCGGCGAGGAACTTCGTCACCACCACGATGACGAGGACGGTGGCGGTGAGCAGCAGCCCGAAGGAGTTGATGGCCCGGGAACGGCGCATCCGCCGACGCGCGGCGGCATCGGTCTCGGTGGCGAGCAGACGGGTCCAGTGCCGGATCATGCCGAGCTGGCTCAGCGTGAAGGAGACGAAGACCCCGACGATGTACATCTGGATCAGCTTGGTCACCTGGGCGTCGAAGGCCACGATCAGCACGACCGCGGCGAGGGCCAGCAGGACGATGCCGTTGCTGTAGGCGAGACGATCGCCGCGGGTGTGCATCTGACGCGGCAGGTAGCCGTCACGCGCGAGGATCGAGCCGAGCACCGGGAACCCGTTGAAGGCGGTATTGGCGGCGAGGACCAGGATCACGCCCGTGCAGGCGATCGTCAGGTAGAAGGCCACCGGCAGGTCCGCGTAGAGCGCGGCCGCCAGTTGCCCGATCACGGTGTCCTGAACGTACCCGGACGACTCCCCCAGCGGCACGCCGTTGGAGAGCAGCTGGCGGGCCGGATCCTCGACATATCGCACGTGCATGGCATCGGCGAGCAGGACGATGCTCATCAGCATCGAGATCGAGATCGCCCCGAGCAGCAGGAGCGTGGTGGCAGCATTGCGGCTCTTGGGACGCCGGAACGCCGGAACCCCGTTGCTGATCGCCTCGACGCCGGTCAGAGCGGCACAGCCCGAGGAGAACGCCCGGGCGAGCAGGAAGGTCATCGCGAGGGTCGTGATCGCCCCCTCGTAAGGGGGTTCGGCCGCGATCTCATAGGAGGCGCTCGCCGCCTCCGGCAGATCACCGGTCAGGTAGGTGATCAGGCCCCACAGCGCCATCGCCAGTATCGCGATCATGAAGAGATAGGTCGGCACCGCGAATGCCCGTCCGGACTCCTTGGCGCCACGCAGGTTCATGACCATCAGCAGCAGCACGAGCGACGCCCCCGCCTCCGCCTCGTGCCCGTTGAGCCACGGAAGGGCCGCGGTCGCGTTCTGCACACCCGATGAGATCGAGACCGCCACGGTCAGCACGTAGTCGACCAGGAGCGCGCTGGCGACCGTGAGTCCTGCCGTGGGCCCGAGATTGACCGAGGCCACCTCGTAGTCGCCCCCACCGGAGGGATAGGCGTGGACATTCTGGCGATAGGAGGCCACGACGGTGATCATGACGAGGGCGACGCACAGGCCGATCTGCCAGTTCATCGAGTAGGCCGCCAGGCCGGCCATCGACAACGTCAGGAAGATCTCGTCGGGGGCGTAGGCGACGGAGGACAGCGCGTCGCTGGCGAACACCGGCAGGGCGACCCGCTTGGGAAGCAGCGTCTCGCCGATCTGCGTGTTACGCAGCTTGCGCCCTATCAGTGCCCGTTTCACGGCACCGGTGATGCTCACCGAGTGATCGTATGCCCGTCGAGAGAGGTGCGCCATCGAGCCCGACGATGACGTGGCTCACAGCCGGGGATCGGCACGGGCACGGGCGGCGCTCAGGCCGAGGGATCGTCCAGCGGGGTCTTGTTCCGGCTCAGCATCCACCCCATCGCGAGGAGCGAGGCGACCTGCAAGGGCCATCCCATCGCGATCTTCGCGGTCCCGAGCAGGGCGATCTCGTCGGCGAGGTACAACGGGTACTGGACCACCACGCGCAGCACACAGGGCGCGACGAACAACCAGGTCATCTGCGTGCACAGCTTCCGCATGCCGCGATCGGAGCGCCAGCCGGTGACGTCCCCCACCACAGCGCCGACCAGGAAGCCCACCGCCGGCCAGCCGATGAGGATCGTGAACACGAAGATGACCGCGTACGCGCCGTTGTAGAGGATCCCGGGAAGGAAGACGTCACGCGCCTCCCCCGAGCGGGACGCGAATACCGCGGCGATGGCGATGCCCACCAGCGCGTTGAAGACGAACTGCGGATTGGAGCGCTGGACGACGCGCACCACCAGCAGGAGCACCGCGACGGCAGCGCTCACGATCAGGCTCTGCCGCAGCTCGTCGCTCACCAGGAAGCTCACCGTGAACACGATGGTCGGGATCGCGCTCTCGATCACCCCGCGTACGCCGCCGAACGCCTCGGCCAGCCGCCGGCGGACCAGCTGCTCGACGGTGGTGACATCCGGTCGACCGGCACCGGCCTCCTCGTCGGCCGGTGATCCGTTCTGCTCAGTCATGGTGTCCCGTCGGATCCGCGTGCACGGTACTGGTGTGCCCCACTGCGGCGCCTAGGATCCCGCGTCGGTACCGCTCGGCGGCTGCTGGTCCTGCGGGACCGCACCCGGCGGCAGCTGCAGCGGCAGGGGCTCGCGCACCATGCGCGGTTCGTCGCCGCGGACCACGATGACATCGCGGAGGATCTCCAGCAGCGGCTCCGCCGCCGTCTCATCGCCGGCAGCCGCACCGAGCAGCGTGGCTCGCAGCAGCCAGCGGGGGCCCTCGACGGCCAGGATCCGCGAGTCCTGAGTCCCGGTCCGCCCATCCTGAGTCTGGACCTGCACCCGGAACCGCAGCTCGTCACCGAAGGGACCGTCAGTCTCCTTCCACTCACCCTCGCGACGCTCGACCTCGCGTTTGAGATCCTGCAGCACGTCGCCCCACTCCCCACCGGAGCGCGACGCGGCGAAGATCCGCAACTCCATGGCCGAGTTGGCTCCCTCGAGCACCACGAGCACGGAGGAGAGCGCGCCGTTCTCCTGGGGAAGCTGCAGGCCCACTCCATCGCGGCCCTTGATGCGCAATGATCCGAGATCGACGTAGCCGGGAGCATCGGGATCGCGCTCGGACGAGTCCCAGGGGCCGCTGGTGCGCGGACCGAGGCTCGCGGGATCGAACTCCTGCGTCCCCGGCGTCTCCTGCTCGGGCGTCTGATTCTTGCGTCGGCCGAACATCAGTCTTCCTCTCCTACCCTCGGGGCCGGCGCCAATGAGGCGTGGCCACCCGATGAACCGTAGCCCCCTTCTCCCCGGTCCGACAGCGGGAGTGCCGAAGTTTCTGCGAAGCGGACCTGCTCGACCCGTTGGATGACCAGTTGAGCGATGCGATCTCCGCGAGAGATGTGTACGGTCTCACGCGGATCTCCGTTGACGAGGAGCACCGCGATCTCTCCGCGGTAGCCGGCATCGATCGTCCCCGGCGCGTTGACGATGGAGAGCCCGTGACGCAGCGCCAGGCCCGACCGCGGATGCACGAAGCCGGCGTAGCCCGGTGGCAGTGCGAGCGCCACCCCGGTGGGCACCAACATCCGCTCCCCCGGTGCGATGACGGCATCGACACGGGCCATCAGGTCCGCCCCGGCGTCGAGATCGTGGGCGTAGGACGGGAGGGGAAGGTCGGGGTCGAGCCGGAGCAGCGGCACCTCGGTCGTCATAGGGTCCGACCTTACCCAAGGCCGTTGACGGTCATCAGGCACAGTAGGGGCGTGACACCCCCGACGACCGTCCACCGTGAGCGCCTCACCGCCGCCGTGTCCTGGTGGGCGGCCGCCGCGATCTTCGCGGTGATCATCGGCTGGTTACTCTGGGTCGCCGCGACCCCCGCCATCGCCCTCGTAGCGGCGGCCGGAAGCCTCGTCGTCGCCGGAGCGCTGGTCGCGTTCTACGGCTCGGTGAGGATCGAGGCCGACTCCCACGGCTTGCGCGCGGGGCGCGCCTTCCTGGACACCGCCCACATCGGCTCGGTCGAACCGCTGGAAGCGGCGGCCTGGCGCGAGGCGATCGGTCCCGAGGGCGACGTGCGTGCCTTCACCTTGTTGCGGCCCTATGTACGCACGGGTGTCCGGGTCGCGGTCGAGGATCCGGACGATCCGACGCCGTTCTGGCTGGTGTCGACCAGATTCCCCGCCTCCGTAGCGCGAGCACTGCGTCCGACGCCCTGACCCCGCCCGTCACCACCCTCACCCCCACACCGGGGTGGTGAGCAGTCAACCATCGGGCAGACCCCCTCCATCGGGCGGTGAATGGTCGACCATCACTCGCGCATCTCGAGCACCAGCTCCACGTCGGCCTCGGTCGATGACTCACCGCGATCACGCCCCGACCATCTCCGGTGCGTCAGCAACCACCCCGACCCGACGGCGGTTCACTACCCACCGGAATCCGCATCGTCCACATCCAGGTGAGTGGTCAACCACCGCCCCCCGCACGGAAGCATCATCGAGACCGCGCCCTCGCCGCCCGGAACGACGCCCACGCACCCCTCGGTCCGGCGGTCTGCGTCACAATGGTTCAGACATGCCGAGCACGACGGAAGGGCACCGGTGGGCAAGCGCAAGAAGAAGCAGCGGGACGCCGCGACGACGAGTGTCGCCGAGGCGAAGGCCCAGCGCCGCCTCGGCCGGAGCACCTGGAAGCTGATGGACACGGGCGCGACGATGGTGGGCGCCGCCCTCGCTCCCCGCGTCTCCAATGCCGCCTGGCGCGCGGTCACGGGACGGAAGCCCCCGGCGAGCGCCCGTCATCCCGAGCTCAGCACGACCGAGGCCATCGCCTGGGCGGCGATCGGCGGAGCGGTCATCCAGATCGTCCGCACCGTCGTCCGGCGGGGCGTCGCGACGTACTGGGTCAAGTCCACCGGTGATCTGCCTCCCGGCATGAAGCACCTCGACCAGGACGCCTGAACTCACTTCAGCTCACGCATGCGGGACGGATGATGATGCGTTGTGGTTGCCATAGCGACCTGAACGCATCGACTTTCGAGCGGGCGCGGACCGATATCGATGCGTTGGGGCTGCTACAGCGACCGTTATGCATCGTCATCGGTCCGCACCGCCGCGCCTACCTCGCTGACGCAGCGACCGAGGCCTGAACGAGACGAGGCCCGGACCCACTGGGTCCGGGCCTCGGTTCGGTATCGAGGACGGGCTGGATCAGTCCGCGCAGTCGCGGCAGATCGGCTGGCCGTTCTTCTCAGTGGCCAGCTGGCTGCGGTGATGCACCAGGAAACAGGACATGCAGGTGAACTCGTCCGACTGTTTCGGGACGACCTGCACCGCCAGTTCCTCGTGCGAGAGATCCGCTCCGGGCAATTCGAAGGATTCGGCCGCTTCGACCTCGTCCTCGTCGACCTTGCCGGAGTTCTGCTCGTGCCGACGCGCCTTCAGCTCCTCGATGCTGTCCTCGGACTGCTCTTCCTCAGTCTTGCGAGGTGCGTCGTAATCGGTGGCCATCTACTCTCCGTCCGTGCGTGTCAACCGGCGCGATTCTGCCACATCCTTCCAAACGCGGCTGATCGAGATCGTGCTGTGGCGCGTTGGATGCTCCCGGTGCGTACCCGCGGGAGCCGCTTCCGACACGATCTACAGACCACAAGCGCGTACGAGTTCGGAATATTCCGCCCAGATATCGGGGCGCGCGACCATCGTCAACCGCTCGCCGGCGGGACCGTCGAGGCCGCCCACGATCAGCCCGGCCTCCGCGGCGATGAGTCCTCCCGCGGCCAGGTCCCAGGGCTTGAGCCCCTGCTCGACATAGGCGTCCAGCTCCCCCGCCGCGACCGCGACCAGGTCCAGCGCCGCCGAACCGATCCGGCGGATGTCCCGTATCCGCGGCAGCAACCGCGCGATCGCCTCGGCCTGTCGTTCGCGTGTCGGCGCATCGTAGGCGAAGCCCGTCGCGACCAGCAGCTGCGACAGGGGCGTGGCGGGAGGGCCGTGCAACGTCTCGCGCTCGTCACCGTGCCAGCGCCATGCGCCGCCGCCCGCGACCGCCCCGTACTCGGCGCCGGTGGCGATGTTGACGACGTAGCCGATCGAGGGAGCGTGCTCCGCAGCGTCCGTACGCGCCGCGATGGAGACCGCATAGGCGGGGAGTCCGTAGACGAAGTTCACCGTGCCGTCGATGGGGTCGACGACCCACTCCACACCGCTGGAGCCGGCCACGTCCTCGCCCTCCTCGCCGACGAATCCGTCATCGGGACGCGCCGTGAGGATCCGCTCGCGGATGAGCCGCTCGCTCGCGCGGTCGATCTCGGTCACCGCATCAGTGGGACTGGACTTGGTGGCGACGACATCGACCCGTCCGGCCGGACGGAGCCGTCGAACGAGTTCCGCCGCCTCGAGACCGGCCTCACGGGCCAGGCCCAGCAGCTCGCTGTGCTCGCTCATACCAGTACCGGCAGGTCCGCCCGGGCGTTGAGACAACATCCCACCGGACAGTGATCCGGCCAGGGGCCCGCCTGGCCGCACGCCGGCCGGTCGGGATCCTCGCCCCGTTCGGCGGCCGCACGCTCGAGCACGAGCTCACGGACGAGCGCCACGAAACTCGGATGGACCCCGGGCGTCGGAACCCGGACGAAATCCAGTCCGAGCTCCTTCGCCGTCTGCGCAGCCTCGGTGTCGAGGTCGTAGATGACCTCCATGTGATCGGAGATGAAGCCGATCGGCACGACCGCCACCGACGTCACCCCGTCACCGGCGAGCTCGGTCAGATGGTCGTTGACGTCCGGCTCCAGCCAGGGAATGTGCGGGGAACCCGATCGGGAGCAGAAGGCGAGGCTGGTCGAGGTCAGCTCGAGCTCGTCGGCGACGAGCTGGGCGACCTCGCGGTGGGGGGGGCAGGGGGGCCCAGCCCCCCCCACCCCCCGGGGCCCGGGAGGTGGAGAGGGGG
>NZ_VLNT01000003.1:275076-303951 GCF_007421815.1 Aeromicrobium piscarium
GGCGACCTCGCGGTGCTGGCGCAGGTAGGCCCCTGCGCCAGCACCGCCGCTGGCCTCGTTCATCGCATCGGGGATCGAGTGCGTGACGAAGACGACGTGCGTCCCGGCGGGCATGTCGGCGAGCGCAGACCGCGTCTCGTCCACGAAAGGGCCGACGAATCCCGGGTGGTTGTAGTAGTGCCTGAGCTTGGCCAGCTCGAGCGGGAGGTCCTCTTGGGCCTCGTAGAGATTCTCGCGGTACTGACGGCAGCCGGAGTACGACGAGTAGGCGCTCGTCACGAAGCACACCGCTCGCCGCACGCCGTCGGCCGCCATCTGCTCGGTCGTCTCACGTAGATACGGGTCCCAGTTGCGGTTGCCCCAGTACACGGGCAGATCGATGTCGTGCGCGGCGAGATCGGCCTCGATCGCCGCGATCAACGCGCGGTTCTGGTCGTTGATCGGCGACTTGCCGCCGAAGCCGAAGTAGTGCTCCCCGACCTCGACCAGGCGCTCGCGCGGGATGCCCCGACCTCGGGTCACGTTCTCCAGGAACGGCACCACATCATCGGGCTTCTCCGGGCCGCCGAAGGAGACGAGAAGCAGGGCGTCGAAGGGGCGTGGGTCCATGCCAGCGATTCTCCCACCCCCGCGGTCACGACCTTCCCCCGCACGACCGACACCGCCTCCGCCGACGGGATGACCGACGCACCGGCCGGATCGCCCTCAGAGCCGATGGATCATCGCGCCGGCGCGACGAGACTGCTGAGCATGGACACCCACGACTCCCCCGCTGTACTCGTCGCCACAGGCGTGGCCAAGACCTATGACTCGACGATCGCCCTCGACGGTGCGTCACTCTCGGTGGCCGCAGGCGAGTCGCTCGCCATCATGGGCGCCTCCGGATCGGGCAAGACGACCCTGCTGCACTGCCTCGCCGCCGTGATCGCGCCGGACTCCGGATCGATCCGCATGAGCGTTCCGGGGGCGCAGCCGATCGAGCTGGTCGGCCTCGACGAGGAAGCGCGATCGCAGCTCCGACGCACGCACTGTGGTTTCGTCTTCCAGGAGGGACTGCTGTTACCCGAGCTCTCCGCCGTGGAGAATGTCGCTCTGCCGCTCATGCTGACCGGTCATCCACGCTCCGATGCGGAGCGGGCCGCGGCCCCCTGGCTCCACGCCCTCGGCCTCGCCGGCATGGAGGACCGTAGGATCGGCCAGCTGAGCGGCGGCCAGGCGCAGCGCGTGGCGATCGCCCGCGCGCAGGTGACGGGCGCGCCGGTCGTCTTCGCCGACGAGCCGACCGGCGCGCTGGACTCGGCCACCTCCTCCGATGTGATGGACGCGCTGCTCTACGCCACCTCCGGTCAGGGCCGCAGTCTCGTTCTCGTGACCCATGACGCGGCCGTCGCGGCGCGATGCGACCGGACGCTGCACATGCGCGACGGGCGCATCGTCCACGAGGAGACGGCCCGATGAGCACGTCGTCTTCGACCACCCGCCGCATCCTCGGCCTGGTCGGGTTGCTCACCAGGCCCAGCCGTCAGGGGCGCGCAGCCATCTTGTTGCCGTTCGTGGCCTTCGCGGTCACTACAGCGATCCTGCTGACCGTCGTCTCGGGCACGTTGATGTTCGTCAACGACGACCGCCCCAGTGATGACTTCGCTCCGGGCTACGTGATCCTGAGTCTCGCGGCGCTGCTCTTCCTGGCGGTTCCGACGGTCTCCCTCGGGGCATCGGCGGCCCGTCTCTCAGCCCGCCGCCGCGACGACCGACTGGCCACGCTGCGTCTCTTGGGGGCGAGCACACGGGAGGTGAGTGCGCTCACGGTCATCGAGGCGACGATGATCGCGGTCGCCGGGAGCCTCGCCGGAATCGTGCTCTTCGGGGGACTCCTGCCGCTCGTGGCGCAACTGCGGTTCTTCGGTGAGCGCATCGGCATCGCAGCCCTGTGGCCGGGTTGGGCGGCGCTGTTGCTCGTCCCTTGCGCGGTGGCGGTGCTCGCGGGGCTCAGCGCTGTGCTCGGCCTGCGCCGAGTGCGGCTGACGCCGCTCGGTGTGCGCCAGCGCAGCGATGTACAGGGCCGGAGCCTGCGGCGCACCGTCATCGGGGTCGCCGTCCTCGCGGGGTTCGCTCTCGCCCTGTCGCAGATCGGCATGTTCACCGAGGTCCTCGGCGTGGCGGTGGTCATCGCCATCGTCCTCGGCATGTTCGGGGCGGGGCTCGCCGTGCTCAATCTCGTCGGCCCGCCCGTCATCGCCGCACGGGGCCGTGCGCTCGCGCGCAAGGCGTCTACGCCGGCACGGTTCCTCGCCGGACGCCAGCTCGCCGACCAGCCCGCGCCGGCCTGGCGACGGGTCTCCGGCCTGGCGATGATCTCCTTCGTCGCGGTCATCGGCGGGGTCGGCCTCGGCATGGCCGGACAACTCGACGAGGGCGATGCCATGGCCGAACAGGTGATCTTCGCGACCGACATGCGTACCGGCGTCCTGCTGACACTCGCCATCGCCTTCGTGATGCTCGCCTGCTCCGTGGCCGTCACGCAGGCCGCCGCGGTGCTGGACGACGGCGAGCTGATCGTCGGACTCGATCGACTCGGGATGCCGATGAGCACGTGGGAGCAGGCGCGTCGGACCACCGTGCTGTTGCCGATGCGGTGGGCGGCGCTGGGTGGAGCGGCCGGCGGATTCCTGCTAGGTCTGCCGTTGATGGGGGCGGCCGTCGTCCTGACGCCGATGGCCTTCGTCGTCGTGGCGGCCACCTTCGTCGCCGGATTCGCGCTCGTCCGACTCGCGCTCACGTCCACGCGTCCGGTCGTCACGGCAGTCCGTCGTGCCCCCGACCGGGTGCTCTGACCCTCGGGAGCCTGGGCGGTGGGTGAGCAACCAACCACCGATACCGCGAGCCCTGGTCGACCACGCACCGCCATCGCCCGGGTGCGTGACCGAGGACCGACACACCTCGCGGCCTCCCCGGTCGCACCGCACGGCGACACTACGATGGTTGGAAGTCGATGAAGTGTCGGAGGCCATAACATGCGAGATCTCGCCCTGGTGGGCACGAGCGAGGACGGTCGTTACCTCGTCGCTCGCGATCCCGCATCCGGCGCGCGTTTCCGCCTGCGGGTCGACGGCCGCCTCGCCGGCATGATCGACCGCGTGACCAGTGCCGGTCAGCGATCCTCCGGCCAGTTGGAGATTCCGATGGAGAGTTCCCTCAGCCCGCGCGACATCCAGGCCCGTATCCGTAGAGGCGAGAGCATCGAGCAGGTCGCCGAAGCGGCGGGCACCTCAGTGGACCAGATCCGCGGCTTCGCTACCCCGGTCATCGCCGAGCGCGAGCATATGGTCGACCAGGCCCGTGCCACCTCGGTGCGCCGCAAGCATGTCAGCGGCACGCCGGTCGCCCTCGGCGCACTCGTCGACGGCGCGCTGCTCGAGCGTTCGGTCACTCCCGAGGACGTGGAGTGGGACGCCTGGCGACGCGAGGACGGCCGGTGGACGGTCCAGCTCGTCCTGCCCGATGCGGACTCGGCGAGGTTCTGCTTCGACCACAAGAGCCGTTACGTGCTCGCCGACGACGAGACGGCGCGTGATCTCGTGGGCGACCTGGCCTCCGAGGACTCCCTGGACATGGCCATCGCCGATGCGGTCCGGTCGACCGCCGACGTCGTCGAGTCCGCGGCCGACCGCGAGGACACCGAACAGATCATCGATGATCACGCTCCCGTGCACTCGCTCAAGGAGGCGCGTGATCGGCGCGCGATGGAGCAGCTGTCGCTGGCCGACTCGCCCTCCGTGGAGCCGGCCTCGCAGGAGTCCGATGACACCGAGGAGTCGGTGTCGCGCGATGAGCACGTGGCCGTGCCCGACACTCCCGCACCACGCAAGAAGAACTCGCGCCGCAGCGTCCCGAGCTGGGACGAGATCATGTTCGGCGGCAAGCGCGACTGAGTGCCGCGCGCTCGGCCGGTGGCGGTACGTCAGCAACCCTTCCCCACCCGCAGCGGTACGCCAGCAACCCCACCCACGCTCGATAACGTTGACCAGCTACCCCAGCCGATAACGAAAGGTTGACGGGCTACCGCCAACGGGCGAGGGATCAGGTGAACGGCAGGACATCCGGTGACAGCGATCCGGCGTGCGCCCGGGCGGCGGTCATGCGGCGTCGGTGATGACGACGGCACAGCACCTCATAGCCGACCACCGCGGGCTCCGACTCCGGCTCGACATCTCCGACCACGATCACATCGCCTTCGGTGACCATCTCACCGTTCTCCGTGCGTGCGTTGTGGGTCGCCCGCGCCCCGCACCAGCACAGCGCCTCGACCTGAAGGGTCAGGACGCGATCGGCGAGCTCGACCAACCGCCGCGAGCCGTCGAACAGCATGGTGCGGAAGTCGGTGAGGATGCCGAAACAGAAGACGTCCAGGTCCAGCTCGTCGGCGATCTTGGCGAGCTCATCGATCTGCCACGGCGCGTAGAATTGGGCTTCGTCGCAGACCAGGTAGTCGATCGGGGCACCGTGGGTCAGCGCATCGACGACGTAATGCCAGAAGCGCAGATCGTCGGTGACCTCGACGGCGTCCGCCGACAACCCGAGCCGGCTCGACAAGGTGGCCTCACCCGCTCGGTCGTGCGAGGTGAAGATGACACCCCGCCGGCCGCGGGCTCGGTGGTTGTGGTCGACCTGGAGCGCCAGCGTGCTCTTGCCGGAGTCCATCGTGCCGCAGTAGAAGACCAGTTCTGCCATCGTGATGCCTCAGTCCGCGACGAGAACGGGGATGCGGGTCTCGGCGGGGGTGATCGAGCCGTGGAAGCCGCGCAGGCTGAGCTCCACCTTGAAGTGCCGCGAGGAGAAGACCGCGAAGTCGCCGAGCGAAGCGACCACGACATCGCCGAATCGTCCCCGTACAGCGGGGTCCAGCGGACCGAACCAGCGTTCGGCCGCCGCCTCGCGTTCGAGCACGACGGCTCGATCGCCCAATCGGTCCGCCCAGCGCGCCGCGACCTCGGACTCCGCGCCGGTGCTCGTATAGAGATGCCGGAAGCGCGCCTCCCCCGCGAACAGCTGGACAGCGTCGAACAGCTCGGGATGCTCTTCGACGTCGAAGCGGTTCTCAGCGGGCAGGTCGATCATCCCGTGATCGGCCGTCACCACGAGCACGACGTCATCGGGCAGCTCGGCGCGCAGCTCGGCGATCTCACGGTCGATCGTCGTCAGGATCTCTCGCCACTCCGGGGAGTCGACACCCTTGCCATGACCCGTGTGATCGAGGCGCCCCTCATAGGCATAGACGAAGGTGCGCTGCGGCCCCTGGCTCGCCTCGACGACGGCCTCCAATCGCTCCCACGGTCGGTCCACCCCGATGAAGGGCACGTCTCGCTGGCTGCATAGGGTCAGGCCGCTGTCGGCGAAGCGCGACTCGTTGACCACGCTGACGGCGATACCGTCGTCGCGCAGCCGCGCAGGCATCGCACGATGCGGTTGCCACTCGCGCGGATTGACATCGGCATTCCAGCTGAGGGTGTTCAAGACCTGACGTGTCCCCGGCACCCGGCAGGAGTACCCCGCCATACCGTGGACACCGGGACGCAGGCCCGTCCCGAGCGAGGTCAGGCTGACGGAGGTCGTCGAGGGGATCGCCGACTCGACTCCCTCGACCGACGCGAGACCGGACAGCCACGGCACCAGATCGGCATGGTCGCGCAACAGGATGTCGCCCATCCCGTCGACCACGAGCACGACATAGCCGCGAGCCGCGGGCAGCCCGATGGTCGAGGGGAACCCCTCAGCGCCGAGCGCCGTGCCGACCGAGCCGAGGAGATCGTGGATACCCGCGCTCATCGTCCCGCCGGCGCCACGTGGGTCGTGGCCGCTGACAGCTGCCGGGCGAACTCCAGCAACCGCTCGACGGCGGTGCCTCCGTCGGCGGCGCTGCTCAGTCGCAGGGTGAAGTCGTCGCCCGTGATGCTCCCGGAGTAGCCGTGGTCGGCTTCGCAGTTGGGATCGTCACAACGCGCCGGCTCGAGCTCCACCCGGGAGATCGCACCCCAAGAGATCGTCATCACCGCCTCTTCCAGCTGCTGGCTGTGCGCGGCCACCATCCGGGTGACGAGCACCGAGCCGACGCGCGACAGCGCGACCGCTTCGGCTGTCGTCGAGGTGTAGGGACGCGGCAGCAGGTCGTCTCCGGGGTGTTCGTCCGTATGCGCCACGATCACGCGGCTGGGCGTCAGCACCAGGACGGTCATGTGCCGACGGATCTCCTCGCGGTCGAAAGTCGGCTCGTGATGCACGACGAACGCACGCGTCTGCTCCCCCGCCACGGCATCGCGGATACCGGCGGCGACGATCTCGGGGTAGTAGCCCGCCCGCGAGATCTCGGCGAAGAGGTCATCGGCTCGGTCCAGAGAACTCACCGCGTCAGCGTATCGTTCGATGTCACGGGCTTGCTCAGGCGACGCACGTACCACTCGCCGCGGCGGTCGTTCGAGGGCACGACCTTGACGCGCGCGCTGAGCGCCACGAAGCCGTTGGGTGTCGCCGACACCGGCTCCAGGTCCAGCTCGGCGACCTCGGGCAGATCGTCCTTGAGCGCGGCGATCCGCAAGATGACGTCTCGCAGCCCGTCGACATCCACGGCCGGGGATCCCCGGTAGCCGAAGAGCATGGGTGCGGCCCGGACTCCTCGCACCATCTGCTCGGCATCGACATCGGTCAGCGGCGGAATGCCGTAGGTGCGGTCGTCGAGCAGTTCGCTGGGCGCACCGGCCAGACCGAAGGACACGAGCGGACCGAACAGCGGATCCTCGACGGCCTTGAAGGACACCGGGACGCCCTCGGGCGCCGAGCGCTGCACGAAGAAGGTGGACTCGTCGTCGACACCGGCCCAGGTGGTCAGGCTGTCCCAGGCCTCGGCCATGTCGTCCGCGTCGTGGATGCCCCGCCACACGTGCGCGAGATCGGGCCGGGCACGCAGGTGCTCGCTGCCCGCCTTCAGCACGACATCCCAGCCGAGGCTCTCGCCTGCCGCGACGGCCTCCTCCCGGGTGTGGACGATGATCCAGGTCCACAGGTCGACGCCGTAACAGGACAGGAGGAAGTGCACCTGCTCCGTCGACAGCACCGCGCCACGCGGGGCCATCTCCAGGACGCTGCGGATGAGCGCGCGGGCATCGCCGGTCCGGTACTGCCCCGAATCGTGGTATTCGCCGTGATCGCGGGAAGCCCATTCGGCATAGTTCACCGCGCGCGCGAGGGCTCGCACCGCGGCCTCCGGCGAGGCATAGGACGGCACCGAGCCGCGTCCGGCAGACCCGCCTTGGACGTCGGGGACTCGAAGCAAGACGGGGATCCCCTTGCTGGCCAGGAAGGTGGAGACGATCGGCTTGTCGGACTGTTCGCCGATCGCCGCCAGCACATTGGCGACGTCCTCGCCGCCGGTGTTGATGGGGGGCGTGTAGACGACCACGAGCGCGTCCACGTCGGTGCGCGCGAGCGCGGCCTCCAGCGCGATCTCGAACTCCTCGGCGCCGGCCCGTGCGCCCAGCGGGATCGGCGGCGCGACCTGCATCCCCTGGGCTTTGGCCGCGTCGGAGACGATCAGCGCAACAGCATCGGAGTTGCCGACCACGGCGATCCGGTTGCCACGCGGCAACGGCTGGTGCGCCAGCAGCTGGGCGACGTCGAACATCTCATCGAGGGTGTCGACCTGGATCACCCCGGCTTGGCCGAACATGGCGTCGACGGCCTTCTGAGGGGCGGAGGTGCGCTTGACTCGGTGGCCGACCGGAACGCCCTGTGTCGATCGTCCGGACTTGACCGCCACGACGGGCTTGCGCTCGCTCACTCGCCGCGCGAGGCGGGAGAATTTGCGCGGATTGCCGATGGACTCGAGGTAGAGCAGGACGACCTCGGTGGCATCGTCATTGGACCAGTACTGCAGCAGGTCATTGCCCGAGACATCGGCCCGGTTTCCCGCCGATACGAAGGTCGACAACCCGAGGCCGCGACGCGAGACGGTCTCCAGGATGGCAGTGCCGAGCGCACCGGACTGGCAGAAGAAGCCGACCCGGCCCTGCGGCGGCATCGTCGGGGCCAGCGAGGCATTGAGCTGGACCCGAGGAACCGTGTTGATGATGCCGAGACAGTTCGGTCCGATGAGGCGCATCCCGTGGGAGCGGCAGAGGTGGACCAGCTCTTCCTGGCGTTCGCGTCCCTCGGGCCCTGCCTCGGCGAAGCCCGCTGAGATGACGATGAGCCCGTGGACGCCCTTGGCGGCGCAGTCGAGCACGACATCGTTGACCGATTCAGCCGGGACCGCCACGATCGCGATCTCGACCTCGCCGGGGATGTCCTGTACCGACGGATACGCCGGGAGTCCTGAGACGGCCTCGGCCTGGGAGTTGACGGCATAGACCGCACCCCCGAAATCGCCGAGCACGAGATTGCGGACGATCATCTGGCCGATCGACGACTGTCGTCGGCTCGCGCCCACCACGGCGATGCTGCTGGCGTCGAAGATCCGATGGATCGACGCGGCCTCGGCCCGCTGCTCGCGGGCGCGCATCACGCCGAGGGCGGACTGGGTCGGATCGATGCGGAAACGCAACTGCTGGACCCCGTCCTCCAGCTGACCGGACACCGTGTAGCCCATCTCGCGGAAGACCTGCATCATCCGGATGTTCTCCGGCAGCACCTCGGCGGTGAACTCGGTGATGCCGCGTTCGCGCCCGGCTTGGGCCAGGTGCTCCAGCAACAGCTGGCCGACACCGCGGCCCTGATGCGCGTCCTCGACCAGGAAGGCGACCTCCGCCTCGGTCGGGCTGGTGGCGTCGTAGCGACCGACCGCGATGATGTCATCTTGCTGAGTCACCACGAAGGCGACGCGCTTGATGTGGTCGACCTCCGTGAAACGCTTGACGTCACGGTCCGACAACCGCGGATACGGGGCGAAGAAGCGGAAATACTTGGACTCCGCCGAGACGCGGGCGTAGAAGGCCACGAAGGCCTCGGCATCCTCAGGGACGATCGGACGGATCTGCGCCACTCGGCCGTCCTTGAGCAGGACATCGGCCTCCCAGGACTCGACAGGGTGCAGCTGGCTGGTCACACGGTCCAACGTACCGTCTCGGTCGGCGTGGCGGTGCGAGCCTCGCCTGCCGGACCAGCGACAATGGAACGTCGATCGCCCACGAGGAGAGGATGCATGGCCGCCCGCAAAGCCACCCCCGCGCCCCCGGAGGATTTCGAGGAGCACATCGTCGACACCAATGTGAGCGACGAGATGCGGTCCAGCTTCCTCGAGTACGCGTACTCGGTCATCTACGCCCGGGCGCTGCCCGACGCCCGTGA
Organism: Aeromicrobium piscarium; assembly: GCF_007421815.1. Lineage (GTDB taxonomy): Bacteria > Actinomycetota > Actinomycetes > Propionibacteriales > Nocardioidaceae > Aeromicrobium > Aeromicrobium piscarium. The sequence continues at coordinate 284,413 of NZ_VLNT01000003.1, forward strand.
TGGGCTCAAGCCGGTGCAGCGCCGCATCCTCTACACGATGCACGACATGGGCCTGCGCCACGATCGCGGGCACGTCAAGAGCGCGCGCCCCGTCGGCGATGTCATGGGCCGCTTCCACCCGCACGGCGACAGCGCGATCTACGACGCCCTCGTCCGCATGGTGCAGCCGTGGTCCATGCGCCTGCCGCTCATCGACGGTCACGGCAACTTCGGCTCGGCCGACGACCCACCGGCCGCGATGCGCTACACCGAGTGCCGGATGGACCTGCCCGCCGAGGCGATGACCTCCTCGATCGAGGAGGACACGGTCGACTTCCGGCCGAACTACGACGGACGTGAGCTCGAGCCGGCGGTGCTGCCGGCCGCATTCCCCAATCTGCTCGTCAACGGCGCGGCGGGCATCGCTGTGGGCATGGCGACCAATATCGCCCCGCACAATCTCGTCGAGGTCGTGCAGGCGCTGCGGCACCTGATCGACCACCCGGCGGCCTCCCTCGACGATCTCATGCGCTTCGTGCCGGGACCCGACCTGCCGACCGGAGGCAAGATCGTCGGGCTCGACGGCGTCCGCGATGCCTACGAGACCGGCAACGGCTCGTTCAAGATGCGGGCCACGGCGCGTATCGAGTCGATCACCCCGCGCCGCAAGGGCATCGTGGTCACCGAACTGCCGTACAACGTCGGCCCCGAGAAGGTCATCGAGGCGATCAAGAAGTATGTGCAGAACAAGAAGCTGCAGGGCATCTCGGACATCAAGAACCTGACGGACCGGCACAAGGGCCTGCATCTGGTCATCGAGCTGAAGAACGGGTTCGTCCCCGAGGCGATCCTCGAGCAGCTCTACAAGCTGACGCCGATGGAGACCTCCTTCGGCATCAACGCCGTCGCACTCGTGGACGGCCAGCCCCGCACCCTGGGTCTGCGCGACCTGCTGCAGGTCTTCCTGGACCATCGCATCGAGGTCGTCCGTCGTCGCAGCGCGTTCCGCCGACAGAAGGCGGCCGATCGGCTACACCTCGTCGACGGCCTGCTCATCGCGATCGTCGACATCGACGAGGTCATCCAGCTGATCCGCTCCAGCGAGAACCGTGCCGAGGCTCGCGAGCGCCTCCAGTCGGTCTTCGACCTCAGCGAGGCCCAGGCCGACTACATCCTGGACCTCCAGCTCGGACGGCTCACCAAGTTCTCGCGCCTGGAGCTGGAGAAGGAGGCCGAGGAGCTGCGTCGCCGTATCGAGGAGCTCGACCGCATCCTGTCTGACGAGGCCGCGTTGCGGGCTCTCGTGGGTGAGGAACTGGCCGATGTCGCCGAACGTTTCGGCACCCCGAGGCGCACGGTGCTGCTCGCTTCGGCCGGCCAGCAGGTCAATGCCGCCAAGCTCACGGTCGAGGTCGCCGACGACCCCTGCTGGGTGCTGCTCTCAGGCACGGGCCTGCTCGCTCGCACAGGTGACGACAGCGCCTTCGGCGAGGCCGGCCGGCGCGGCAAGCACGATGTCGTGGTCAGCGCGGTCGCCGCTACGGCCCGCGGTCAGGTCGGCCTCGTGTGCGACGACGGCACCGTGCATCGCCTCGACGTCCTCGATCTGCCGCTCCTGCCTCCGACCGCCGACGCGCCCACCTTGCAGGGAGGCGTCCCGCTCTCGGAGCTGCTGCTGCTCGATGCGCGGCCGCTCGCGCTGATGAGCCTGGACGACGACGGCCCCGGCGTCGCGCTCGGCACGGAACAGGGTGTCGTCAAACGCGTCAAACCCGATCACCTCGGCCGCGACAGCTGGGAGATCATCCGGCTCGAGGAGGGCGACCGATTGATCGGCGCCACACAGCTCTCCTCCGGCGAGGAGGAGCTGGTCTTCATCACCTCGGACGCGCAGCTCCTGCACTTCTCCGCCTCGCTCGTGCGTCCCCAGGGCCGTACGGGTGGCGGCGTGGCGGGCGTCAAGCTCGGCGCCGATGATCGCGTCGTGTCCTTCGGTGCGGTCCGTGATCCCGAGAGGGCCCATGTGCTCACGATCGCCGGGCACGGCGATGCGCTCCCGGGCACGCAGAACGGTTCGGCGAAGCTGAGCCCCTTCGCGATCTATCCCGCCAAGGGACGCGCGACCGGAGGCGTGCGCTGCCAGCGCTTCCTCGCCGGGGAGGACCGGCTCATCGCGGCGTGGGCCGGGGACGGCGCGCCGATGGCGTGCAGCTCCAGCGGCACGCCGATCGAGCCGCCGGAGGTCTCCGAGCGTCGCGACGGGTCCGGGCAACCGCTCTCGCAGCCTGTTCACGCGATCGCGTCACCGCTCTCGGCGACCCCCTCCGGCGTGTCAGACTGAGCCCGTGCGTACTCCGTTGCAAGTCATCGCCGCGCTCGTGGCGGCTCTCGTGCTGACCGCCTGCACCTCGGACGAGGGCTCGTCGGGGGATCCCGAGGAGCGTTTGGACGCGGCTGCGGCACGCCTGCAGGACGCCCCGGCGATCGACTTCTCGATCGGCACCGATGAGCTCCCCCGCGGAGTGACGGGGTTGCTGTCGGTCAAGGGACACGGTGACACGTCGCCGGCTTTCGAGGGCGAGGCACGGGTCGTCGCCGGCGGGACGACCCTCCCTGCCGACGTCATCGCGACGGACGGGAAGCTGTGGGTGAAGACCGGCCTGTCCTCGGAGTTCCTCAGCATCGACCCCGCCCAGTTCGGCATTCCCGATCCCGCGCAGCTCGTCAGCGGAGAGGACGGGGTACTGTCGCTACTTACCTCGGCCACCGATCTCGAGGAGGGTGAGGATGTCCGTGACGGCCGTGACGTCTTGACCACCATCACGGGATCACTCGCCGGAGCGGACGTCGCACGGCTGCTGCCGACCGCCGATGAGAGCGGCACCTTCGAGGTCGAATTCCGGCTCAACCAGGATGATGAACTCACCGATGCGGTGGTCACGGGGCCGTTCTACGCGGGCGAGGACGATGTCGCCTACACGCTGACGATCACAGCCCTCGACGAGCCGGTCGAGATCACCGAGCCGGCACGCGACGCGGGTCGGTGACCGCCCCCCGCCTGCTGCTGGCCCTTGCGGCCGTGGCGATCGGCTTCGCCGCGGCCGACACCTATGTGGTGGTGCTCGCCCTCCCCGACATGATGACGTCGGCAGGCCTCGGCGTCGATGAGATCCAGCGGGCGGCCCCGATCGTCTCCGGCTTCCTGCTCGGCTATGTGGGCGTTCTGCCACTGATCGGGCGTCTGGCCGACCTGCGTGGCCGTGTTCCGGTTCTGCTGGGGTGTCTGATCGTATTCACGATCGGCTCAGTCGTGACGGCCGGGGCCTACGATCTGGCCACGATCGTCATCGGGCGGTTCTTCCAGGGCGTCGGCGGCGGCGGGTTGATCCCGCCGACCCTGGCATTGGTGGCCGAGCGTTGGCCGCCGGAGCGGCGCGGCCTGCCCCTCGGCATCGTCGGAGCCGTCCAGGAGCTCGGCAGCGTCATCGGCCCCTTGTACGGTGCGGCGGTGCTCGCCTTCGGGACCTGGCACACGATCTTCTGGCTCAACGCCGCCGTCGGCCTGCTGATCGCCGCGGCGCTGTGGCCCCAGCGAGGTGCGCACCGGCGCGTGCGCGATGTGGCGGGGCTGCTGCTTCTGGCGGTCAGCGCCGCTGCCGCGTCGCTGGTGATGCTTCAACCTTCCCTCCTCGTCACCGATGTCACCTGGGGCCTGCCGTTCGTGCCCTTCACCGGAGACAACCGCTGGTGGTCGGCGCTCGGGTTGACGGCCGGTGCGGCATTCGTCCTCTTCGTCGTTCGCCAGGCGACGGCGAGCTCGCCGCTGCTGGACTGGAGAGGCTGGCGGACGGCCGCGTCGCAGACCGATCTCACCGGCGCCCTGGCGATGTCGGTCGCGCTCGGGGCAGTCATCGTCAGCTTCGCCTCGGTCGAGCCTGAGTCAGGGTCTCTCGCTCCGGCGGCCCCGTGGCTGCTGGCAGCCGGCGCAGCCGCGGCCGCACTCTTCATCTGGCGCCAGCGCACCGCGCATGCACCGCTGATCCCTCGCGGCGCGCTCGCACATCGCGCCGCCGTTGGAGCGGTCGTCGTGTCCTTCTTCGTGGGATCGGCGCTCATCGCCGCATTGGTGGACATCCCGTTCTTCGCCCGGCTGACGGTCGCACGCGATTCGCAGTTCGACGCAGCGCTCGTCCTCATTCGTTTCCTGATCGCGCTACCGATCGGTGCGGTCGCCGGCGGGTGGCTGTGCCGGCGGCTCCCCCCTGCGCTGCTCACGGCGGCCGGCATGTCGGTCGCTGCCGCGTCCTTCGCGCTGATGAGCCGCTGGGATGCGACGGCGCTCGACCAGGTGAGCAGCGACATCGTCCTGGTGGCGGCAGGATCGGGTTTCGGGATCGCCATCGCCCCGGTCAATGCCGCGCTGTTGAATCACACGGCGGACGCGGTACACGGTCTGGCGAGCGCTCTGCTGGTGGTCGCACGGATGGTGGGGATGCTCGTTGGAGTCTCCGCTCTGAGCGCGCTCGGGCTGCGGGCATTCCGCTCGGCGATCGCCGACATCCCTCCCGTCGAGGAGCTGTGCGGCAGCACGTCGGCCTGTCCGGAGTACAACGCCGCGGTGCTCGATGCCGGGATCAGCCAGTTGCAGGCGGTGTTCACCGGGGCCGCCGTGTGTGCGGCGATCGCCGCTCTGCTGGCGGCAGTGCTGCTGCGCCGGTCCACCACGTCACCCGGGCGGTGAGTAGGCGGCCACCTGCCGATCCCGCCGGTGAGTGAGCGTCCTTCTGTTCGCTCACAAGGACGCTCACTCACCGTTCATGGGTGGGCTGGGCGGTGACCCCGCCAGCGAGCGATACGGTACGAATATGACGAGCGCTTTCGACGATCTACTCGCCGCGAACCGGACGTACGCGGAGCATCACGCCCTCAAAGGCTTCGACGGCATCGCCCACGCGGGCGTCGCGATGGTCACCTGCATGGACTCGCGGATCGATCCCCTGCGGATGATCGGGCTGGAGCCCGGCGACGCCAAGATCCTCCGCAATCCCGGCGGTCGGGTCACCGATCAGGTGCTCGTCGCCGTCGTCCTGGGCGTGACGCTGCTGAAGGTGCAGCGGGTCATGATCGTCGAGCACACGCGCTGCGCGATGGCCGGCTCCACCGAAGATGAGCTCCACGAGCGCATCGCCGAGCGCACCGGCACGGATGCCACCTGGATGTCGCTCGGTGCGATCAACGATCAGGAGCGCACGATACGCGAGGACGTGCACCGGGTCCGCAGTCATCCGCTCGTCCCCGCCGATATCAACGTCGGCGGCTTCGTCTACGACGTCGACACCGGCCTGCTCTCCCCCGTCGCGGAGGCCTGACCCCGGGCGCACGCCACCCGCCCACCCACCCACCGTCGGCCTCTTCGAGGGCCGATGGTGGGTGATGGCGATGATTCCTACGGGCGCCATCTCTTGCTGATACGTTCGGATGCCATGACATCGGGGACGAAGGACGTGGCACGTACACCCGTGAGACTGGTCACCTACAGCGTGCTGCTCGGCCTGGGTATCGGCCTGACGGCTGTGGGCCTGCTCCTCTGGCGTGCCGCCTCGGTCCCCGGAGGCGTCGATTCCACCGCCGTGCGCTGGACCGTCCCATCGGCACTCGTGGGCGGACTCGTCGCGGGCATTGCGGCACGCATGGGTGGCCGTGTCCGTACGCCCTGGCGGCGTCGACTCTCACTCGCGCTCTGGTCCCTCGCGGCCGCGGTCCTCATCATCGCCGTGATCGCCCTCAGCTCGGGGCCCGAGGAGCCGGCAGACCCGGTCATCGCGTCCAGCGCTACGGTCCTGGCACCGCTCACCGCGCCGACGCTCGTGGTCGCCGCCGCACTCATTGCCGTGTCGGCGGCACTCTACGCTCGGGCTCAGCCGGAGCCGGCGTGGGCGTACCGGACAGCACCAGCGGCGGTCAGCATCATCGTCGTGATGCCTCTTCTCGTGCTTGCCGGCCTCCCCGTACAGGGATGGGTCGAGGGACGTGCGGCGACCGTCAACACGCTCGTGTCGCCGCCGCGGCAGCCTGCCGGTGTTCTCGAGTCGCGGCTGACCGGTGACGAGGCGTGGATATCCGACTTGGACAAGTCGGCGCCGGGACAGGTACTGAACACCGCGGGAGGCGTCGCCGTCCGCAGCGAACGGCCTGGCGGAGTGCGGATGCTGGACCCGCTCACCGGCGAGGTCCGGTGGTCGTGGCAGCGGACCGATCTGAACGACGCACGATACCGGATGGTCGCCTCGGAGGATGGAACGCTCATCGCCGCCACCTTCACCCGCAGCGAACAGTTCCCCACCCCGCCTCAGGTGGTCGTCCTCGATGCCGAGACCGGTGCCGCGCGGGCACAGCTACCCGAGTTCGGGGGCGCGCCGGTCGCGGTCACCCAGGATCGTGTGATCGCGGTCGAAGGCGATCGCGTCAGAGCCGTCGACTTCGACGGCGAGCAATTGTGGTCGACCGAACTCTCCAACCCCGTCGTCTCGAATCTCGATCTCACCTCTGCCGGTCACGGGGTACTCCTGGTGACGACCGACGGCGATCAGGGACGGAGAAGCGAGGCGGTGGATATCGCCAGCGGCGAGATTCTGTGGGACCGAGGTGCGCCGACCCAGGCCGGCCCCTATCGGGTGGTTCCCGGCACCGATGTCGCGGTCACCGGCGGAGTGGGCTACCGCAGTCTCGGTGGCCGGCTGATCGAGATGCAGCAGCCCGTGTCCGCCGAGGTGGTCGCCGTCGATCTGGCCACCGGCGAGGAGAAATGGACCACGCCGGTGAGCGTGCCGGAGGGGATCAAGCACATCAACTCGAATGGATGTCAGCAGCGACTCGATGTCGATACCGACCGCGTGACCTTCGCGGCCTGCGCGGAGTCCGGTCGGCGCGTCATCGTCACCGGGCTCGATCCTGCCTCCGGCCGGATCCTCTGGGAACAGAGCGTGGAGCCCGGGGACGCCCCCTGGGGACCGCGCCTGCAGGCAGACGACCCGATGCAGGCGATGGCCGACGGGACCACCGTCTTCTTGGCACCGGCGCGCGACGGCTATGAGTGCGACATCGTCCGCGTCGGGCCTGATGGAGTCGAGCGGACCCCCGTGGAGCGAAGCGTCGCCTCGCGCGGATGCGACGCCCACTCGTGGATCGGCAGCGACCAGACCGGAATCCTGACGAACGGCTCCTCGAATGGCATCATCGCCCTGCGATGAGCCCCGCGCCGACCTGTCTCAGGCGTCGATGAGGTCCGCGTCGATCTCGTAGGCGCCTTGGACGATGAAGTCCTTGCGCGGCGGGACCTCGTTGCCCATCAGCAACTCGAAGACATCCGCGGCCTCCTCGGCATCGTCGACCGTCAGGCGACGCAGGGTGCGGTGGCGCGGATCCATCGTGGTCTCGGCCAGCTGTGAGGCGTCCATCTCTCCGAGGCCCTTATAGCGCTGGATCGGGTCCTTCCAGCGCACGCCCTTGCGCTGGAGTTCGGCGAGTTTGCGCTGCAACTCTGGGTCGGAATAGGTGTAGACGTACTTGTCCTGGTTCTTCTTCGGGTTGACGAGCTCGATCCGGTGCAACGGCGGCACGGCGGTGTAGACGCGACCCTCCTCCACCAGAGGACGCATGTAGCGGAAGAAGAGCGTCGCGAGCAGGCACCGGATGTGGGCACCGTCGGAGTCGGCATCGGCCATGAAGATGATGCGGCCGTAGCGGGCGGTGTCGAGGTCGAAGGTACGACCCGATCCGGCGCCGACCACCTGGATGATCGACGAGCACTCGGCGTTCTTGAGCATGTCGCCGACACTGGCCTTCTGGACATTGAGGATCTTGCCGCGGATGGGCAGCAATGCCTGGAACTCCGAGTCACGTGCGCTCTTGGCGGTGCCCAGGGCCGAATCGCCCTCGACGATGAACAACTCGGAGCGCTCGACATCGTTGCTTCGGCAGTCGGCGAGCTTGGCCGGCAAGGCGCTCGACTCCAGCGCGTTCTTACGGCGCTGGTTGTCGCGCTGCTGACGCGCTGCCACACGCGTGCGGGCGGCGCTGACGACCTTCTCCATCACGGCGCGGGCCTTGGCCTTGTCGGCCGTCTTGGTGGTCGTCAGGAAGCTCTTGAGCTCACGGCTGACGACCTGGTTGACGATGCGGGTGACCGGTGGGGTGCCCAGCACCTCTTTGGTCTGGCCCTCGAACTGCGGCTCGGCGAGGCGGACGGTCACGACCGCCGTCATGCCCTCCAGAATGTCGTCCTTGACGATGTCGGGATCGCCGTTCTTCAGCAGCCGGGTGTTCTTGAGCACCTCGTTGAAGGTCTTGGTGAGTCCGCGTTCGAAGCCGTTGACGTGGGTGCCGCCCTTGGGGGTGGCGATGATGTTGACGAAGGAACGCAGGCGGGTGTCGTAGTCGTTGCCCCAGCACAGCGCGATATCGATGCCGAGCGTGCGCTCGATGTCCTGTGGGGTCATGTGCCCGGTGTCGTCGAGGATCGGCACCGTCTCGGTGAACGTGTTCTCTCCTTGCAGGCGCAGCACGTCGGTGACCGGATCCCCCGGGGCGAGGTACTCGCAGAACTCCGAGATGCCGCCCTGGTGGAAGAAGTCCTGCTCGTGGACCTCCTCGCCTCGCTCGTCGCGGATGACGATGCGGAGTCCCGGCACGAGGAAAGAGGTCTGCCGCGCGCGAGCCACGAGATCGTCGTAGGAGAAGGCCGCGGTCTTGATGAAGATCTGCGGATCGGCCCAGTAGCGGACGCGGGTTCCGGTGGTCTTCTTGGCGACCTTGCCGGCCTTGTGCAGCGTGTCGTCGGCGGTGAACGAGGCGTCAGGGCCCTCTCCGTCGAAGACACCCGGCGTGCCACGACGGAAGGACATGGCCCAGGTGGCACCGCCCTTGTCGACGGCGACGTCGAGGCGCTGCGAGAGGGCGTTGACGACCGAGGCGCCGACACCGTGGAGCCCGCCGGTGGCGTTGTACGAGCCACCACCGAACTTGCCTCCGGCGTGGAGCTTGGTGAAGACCACCTCGACTCCCGACAGGCCCGTCTTGGGCTCCTTGTCGACGGGGATGCCGCGGCCGTTGTCCTGCACCTCGACCGAGCCGTCACGGTGCAGCACCACGAGGATGTGGTCGCAGAAGCCGCCGAGGGCTTCGTCGACCGCGTTGTCGATGATCTCCCAGAGGCAGTGCATGAGGCCCCGAGTGTCGGTGGAGCCGATGTACATGCCGGGTCGCTTGCGCACGGCCTCGAGTCCTTCGAGGACGAGGAGATTGCGCGCGTCGTAGCTGGAGATGATCGTGTCCTTCCGCTGGGATGTCAGCGTTCTCAGAATAGTGAGGGGTACCGACAGAGGGCGTGTCACCACGTCCTGCGGGCGTGTCGCCGACCCCTTTGGATCCCTGAGGGAGTATTCATGGCATAAGGTCGATATGCGCCGACCTGGCAGGAATACTCCGGCCGGACATCATGTTGACCAGAACGAGACCGCCTGAAGAAAGAGGACATCGTGACAGCTACCGCTGAACTCTCCGCCCTCACCGCTGGTGATCGTTGCGACCGCTGCGGCGCTCAGGCGTACGTTCGCGTCGAGTTCACCGAGGGTGCGGAGTTGTTGTTCTGCGCCCACCACGCTCGCCAGCATGAGGACAAGTTGCGCGAGATCGCCATCGACATCCAGGACGAGAGCGGACGCCTGAGCGTCTGATCCGTCACCCTCGACGAAGGGCCCCGGCCGCACTGGCCGGGGCCCTTCGTCGTCACCAGCGTCCGCGCGGCAGCGCCGGAGCCAGCCGGCGGTGCAGGACCGCGGCGCTGACGAGCACCATCAGCAGCACGAGGGCCTCCAGCCGATGGGACAGCCGGAGGGTGGCGAGGGCGGCGAGGGCCGCCCCCAGGAGTACGAGGGTGAAGAGCGGGGCGAATCGGCTGAGGGTGATGGTGAGGGACTCCTTATCGAACGGTGTGATGGCGAACGCCCGCCGTGCTCTGCGTGAGAGTACGGCGGGCGTCCGAGAATGGTGTTTCAGCTGACGCGGATATTGGCCGCCTGCAGCCCCTTCGGGCCACGCTCGACGTCGAACTCGACCTTCTGGTTCTCGTCCAACGAGCGATAGCCCGAGGCGTTGATCGCGCGGAAGTGAGCGAAGACGTCCTCGCTGCCGTCGTCGGGGGCGATGAAGCCGAATCCCTTGTCAGCGTTGAACCATTTGACGGTACCTGTAGCCATGTAAAACCCCTTGGGGACGTGCGCTCGCGCGGTTCGCGGGCGACTGACGTCGCGACGCGCATCAAACCGGAACTTCACGATGACCCTGCCGGGTCCACATCAAGGGGGTACAACCAACGCCTACAACCCCTCCATCATAGCAGACATTCCAGATGTGGTCATTCTATGAAGGTCGATCGAGAGAGTGAGCCGAAACACGAACGCCCGGCCGCGAAGGGCCGGGCGTTCGTGAGGTGAGACTCAGTCCAGGTAGTCGCGCAGGACCTGCGAGCGCGATGGGTGGCGCAGCTTGCTCATCGTCTTGGACTCGATCTGGCGGATCCGCTCGCGCGTCACGCCGTAGACCTTGCCGATCTCGTCGAGAGTCTTGGGCTGACCGTCGGTCAGACCGAAGCGCATCGAGACGACACCGGACTCGCGCTCGCTGAGGGTGTCGAGCACGGCGTGCAACTGCTCCTGCAGCAGCGTGAACGAGACGGCATCGGCCGGCACGATCGCCTCGGAGTCCTCGATGAGGTCGCCGAACTCGCTGTCGCCGTCCTCGCCGAGCGGCGTGTGGAGGCTGATCGGCTCACGACCGTACTTCTGGACCTCGACGACCTTCTCCGGCGTCATGTCCAGTTCCTGGGCAAGCTCCTCGGGAGTGGGCTCGCGACCGAGGTCCTGCAGCATCTGACGCTGGACGCGCGCGAGCTTGTTGATGACCTCGACCATGTGCACCGGGATGCGGATCGTACGAGCCTGGTCGGCCATCGCGCGGGTGATCGCCTGGCGGATCCACCAGGTGGCGTAGGTCGAGAACTTGAAGCCCTTGGTGTAGTCGAACTTCTCGACCGCACGGATCAGACCGAGGTTGCCCTCCTGGATCAGGTCGAGGAAGAGCATCCCGCGACCGGTGTAACGCTTGGCCAGCGAGACGACGAGACGCAGGTTGGCCTCGAGGAGGTGGTTCTTGGCGCGACGACCGTCGATGACGATCCACTCGAGCTCTTCGCGGGTCTTCGTCGACAGGCGACCACCCTTGGCGAACTTCTCCTCGGCGAAGAGTCCGGCCTCGATCCGCTTGGCCAGCTCGACCTCCTCGCCGGCGGTGAGCAGCGAGACCTTACCGATCTGCTTGAGGTAGTCCTTGACCGGGTCCGCGGTGGCACCGGCGACCATCACCTGCTGGGCGGGCTCGTCGGTGTCGTCGGAGGTCGACAGCGTGAAGGACGACTCCTCGTCCTCCTTCAGCGTCGGGTCGGTGGCGAGGTCCTTCTCGAACTCCGCGTCCGGGATGTCCGGCAGGATCTTCTTGCCGTTGGCATCGACTTTGGCTGCCTCCGGCACCTCGAGCGCCTCCGCGAGGTCGATCGTGCTCTCAAGCACCTCGGCGGCATCTGCCGCGGCCCCCTTCTTCGCCGTGGCCGACTTCTTGGCGGCCGTCTTCTTGGCAGGTGCCTTGGCTGCGGCCGTCTTCTTCGTCGAGCCAGCTGCTGGAGTCACCGGGACATCAACCTCGCATCATCGGTGGGAGGGCGCGACAAACAGCCCTGTGGTCAACCTCTGGGCACTAGTGTGCCACGGGGAGGAAATCACCCAAGCGGCCGATGTCTATTCACGTGGTCAGGACCACAGGTGGACGGGCTGGCCGCCGAGCATGTTCTGCTGATATTCCACGGTCAGATCGCGCATCGCGGTCAGCCGGTCGGTGTGCCGGTCCGGGTGGCGCTCGAAGGCCTCGATCATCCAGGTTGCGCCATTGCGTCCGCGCAGACAGCGCTGCTCGATGATGCCCAGCAACTCCTCGGCCACCGGGCTCTCGACATCGCTGGACTCCAGGCCCGCCCACGCGAGCGGGAGGAGATGGCGCACCACGAGCTCGCGGGCCGGCACCGTACCCACGCCCGGCCAGTAGAGGTCCGTCTCGATACCGGTCCGGGCGGCGGCGTGGAAGTTCTCCTCGGCGGCCTGGAAGGACAGCTGCGACCAAACCGGCCGGTCGGCGACCACGAGCGCCTTGACCAGACCGTAGAAGAAGGCCGCGTTCGCCAAGGTGTCGACCACCGTAGGTCCGGCGGGGAGCAGCCGGTTCTCGATGCGCAGGTGAGGCCGCCCCTCGGCGACATCGTAGATCGGACGGTTCCACCGGTAGACCGTGCCGTTGTGGAGTTTCAGTTCCCCGAGGGTCGGCACCCGACCTGCGGCCAGCTCCTCCACGGGATCCTCGTCCTCGACGACCGGGAGCAGCGCGGGGAAATATTTGGAGTTCTCCTCGAAGAGGTCGAAAACCGAGGTGATCCACCGTTCGCCGAACCACACCCGCGGCCGCACGCCCTGGGTCTTGAGCTCCTCGCTGCGCGTGTCGGTCGCTTGCTCGAACAGCGCGATCCGGGTCTCGTGCCACAGCTGACGTCCCAGCAGGAACGGCGAGTTGGCACCGACCGCGAGCTGGACCCCCGCGACCGCCTGCGCCGCATTCCAGGCGGCGCCGAACTCGTCGGGCTCGACCTGCAGGTGCAGCTGCGTGCTTGTGCACGCGGCCTCGGGAATGATCGTGTCGGTGGTTGTGGCGAGGCGGTCGACTCCGTCGATCTCGATCTCAATGTCCTCGCCTCGCGCGGCGAGGATCTGCTCGGAGAGCAGGTGGTAGCGAGGATTGGCCGAGATGACGTCCGCCGAGAAGTGGTCAGCCGTGAGCGTCGGCAGGATCCCGATCATCATGAGGTGGGCGTCGACCTCGCTCGCCTTGCGCTCCGCATGGGTCAGATCGTCACGCAGCGTATCGGCGATCGTGGCCAACCCACGTCCGGCGATCGGGACGGGCGGCACGTTGACTTCCAGGTTGAAGAGACCCAGTTCGGTCTGGAAGTCGTCGTCGGCGATCTGCTCGAGCGCCTCGGCGTTGCGAAGCGCCGGCATCCCGAGCGCGTCGACCAGATTGAACTCCACCTCGATACCGATCTGCGGCGCGGCGACCGAGAAGTCGTGGTCGCTGAGCATCGAGGCGAACGCATCGAGGCATCGGCGGACCTTGCGGCGGTAGCGGGTACGGTCTTCGCGGCTGAACTCGCGAGGGTCGACGTCCTGTCCCATAGCCGACAGCCTAGAGACATCTCAGGCCGAGCGTCGATCAGCGAATCGCCGCTCCCAGCTCTCGGTGTCCATCGAGTCCATGACGCGGGGGTCCATTCCGCATTCGACCATGCGTCCCAGCAGCCCCGCGAAGGTGTATTCGGGGTTCAACGCCCGCGCCCGGTCGAGCGCGTTGATGGCTCTCGCGCCGTCACCCGCCTGCCACGCCGCGAACCCCGCCAGGCACAGCATCGGCGTGGCCTCCACTCCCCCGACCAGTCGGGCGGCCGCCGCCCAGATGTCGTACATCCCTCGTGCATTGTGGGCTCCGATCCGGGCCCAGGCCGTGTCGCGTCCGGGGATCCACTGGCTCAGCACCGACATCGCCAGGAGTTCTCCGTCGGCGAACGACTCCCGGTCCAGCAGCCGGGCCATCTGCCGGGCGTGATCGCGTTGCCAACTGGGACCCACCGGGATCCACTCGGCGACGATGTCGGCGAACGCCCGGTCCAGCCAGTCCCGTCGCGGGCGCCCCACCGGCTCCAGCTCGTACCAGAGCTCCTCGCGATCCTCGGCCACCACCACGCCCTCCGTCGCCGCCCGGACCCGGACCTCGTGAGTCGGGGAGAGCGCATAGGCCTCGCCCTCGGCGGGGCAGTCCGGCAGGTCACTCCAGACCCGGTCCTCTGTCGCCCAGAGTCCCAGCACCTCTGGGAGGTGGGCGGGCAGCAGTTCGCGCACTCGGTGGACCATGTCCTCGGCCGCCCCGGGATCGGCGGAGAGTCCGACGAGGATCACACCATCGCCACCGTTCCGAATCAGGTGGTGCACCACGGTCCGGGCGACGGCGTCGGCGTGCTCGTCATCGGGCGGCAGATCCATCCGAGCGGTGAAACCGAGTCGGTGGCGGGGGCCGCTGACGCAGATCCCGATGATCGATTCACGCGGCACGAAACCGAATCTGGCCGGAAGCGCGTTGAGCAGGTCCTCGAAGGTGCGGGCCCGGTAGGGGGTCGTCTCGTCCATGCCAGGAGCCTCCTGCCGAAGAGCCGATCTGACCAGCTCGAGCACCGCGAGGCTGTGGACATCGCCGGGTGTGGACGATCGACTTGTCAGGGGCGCAGGTGACAATAGGATCATGCGCGCGACCGCATCGATCCTTCATCTGGACCTCGATGCCTTCTTCGCTGCGGTCGAGCAGCGCGACAAGCCGTCGTTGCGCGGCAAGCCGGTGATCGTCGGTGGCGTCGGCGGTCGCGGGGTGGTCTCCACTGCCTCCTATGAGGCCCGTCGTTTCGGTGTCCGCTCGGCAATGAGCATGGCCGAGGCGCGCAGCCGCTGTCCACACGCCGCCGTGCTCAGCGGTCGCTTCGATGCCTACCGGGCGGCGTCGCACGTCGTCATGGATCGGCTCCGCGAGCTCTCCCCGCGCGTACAGCCGCTGTCCCTGGACGAAGCCTTCGTCGACCTCGCCGCCGCCGATGACTTCGACCCGGACTCGGTCGAGGAGACGGTCGCCGAGCTGCGCGCCGATATCGAACGACTGACCGACGGCCTGACGTGCTCGGTCGGCGTGGCCAGCTCCAAGTTCCTGGCCAAGATCGCCAGCGAGCTCAACAAGCCCGACGGGCACTTCATCGTGGCGCCGGGCTCTGAGCAGCAGCTGCTGGCTCCGATGCGCGTCAGCGCGATCCCCGGTGTCGGGCCGGCCACCACCGAACGCCTCCGGCGCCTCGGGGCCGAGACCGTCGAGCAACTCCGTGCGCTCTCCCTGGACGAGCTCAGCGGCAGCCTGGGCAATGCCTCTGGCCGCTCGCTGTATCAGCTGGCACGCGGCCAGGACGATCGCGAGGTGGAGTCGCATCGCGAGGCGAAGTCGGTGAGCGTGGAGGACACCTTCCCCGTCGACATCGCCGATCGCGGCGAGTTGGAGGCAGTGACCGACGCGCTCGCCCGCACGGTCGCCCGGCGCCTGCGGGCCGCGGGTCAGTCCGGGCGCACCATCACGCTCAAGATCCGGCGACACGACTTCGAGACCCATACCCGATCCACCACGCTGGCAGCGCCCACCGACCACCCGCGCACCATCACCGATACCGCGATGGCTCTGTTGAGGGCTGCCGACGTCACCGGTGGCCTCCGTCTCCTGGGCGTCGGGGTGTCCGGGCTGACCGACTGGGTGCAGGACGATCTGTTCACCCCCGAGAGCCCCGTCGAGGAAGACCCCCCGCCCCCGCGCCACTCGCTCCGCAGCCGGGCGGCGGCGTCGTGGTCGCCCGGCATGGACGTGCATCACGCCGAGCACGGTGACGGCTGGGTCTGGGGATCGGGCCTCGGCCGGGTCACGGTGCGCTTCGAGACGCGCGAGACCCCGGCCGGACCCATCCTGACCTTCGCCGCCGATGACCCGGCACTGAGCCTCGCGGGCCCGGCAGCTGCCGGTACGGTCGAGACATGACGAGCTCTCCCGGCACCCCATCGGTCACGCAGTCCCCTGTGCCTCCTCAGGCCGAGCGACGCCCCACCACGCGGGTGCACCACGGCGACTCGGTGGTCGATGAATACGAGTGGCTCCGCGACAAGGAAGATCCGGCGACCTTGGCGTATCTGGAAGCCGAGAACGCCTATACCGAGCAGCAGACGGCGCATCTAGAGCCATTGCGTCAGCGGATCTTCGAGGAGATCACGGCGCGGGTCCAGGAGACCGATCTGTCGGTGCCGGTGCGCCATGGGGACTGGTGGTACTACACCCGGGTCCAGGAAGGTCAGCAGTACGCCATCCGCTGCCGCTGTCCCATCGCCGATCCCGCCGACTGGACCCCTCCCGGGCTCGACTCGCAAGCACCGATCGACGGCGAGCAGATCCTCCTCGACAGCAATGTCGAAGCCGAAGGCCATGAGTTCTTCTCACTGGGCGCGTTCAGTCTGAGCGACGACGACCGCTACCTCGCCTGGTCGGTCGACACCACCGGCGACGAGCGATACACGATCCACGTCAAGGATCTGCGCACCGGCGCGATCCACGACGATGTGATCGAGGACGCGTCCACCGGCGCGACCTGGTCGGCCGACGGGGACTACCTCTTCTACACCGTGGTCGACGACGCGTGGCGACCTCATCAAGTCTGGCGGCACCATGTCGGCGGCGGCGAGGAGGACGTGCTCGTCTTCTCCGAACCCGACGAACGCTATTTCGTGGGCATCGGCCGTTCCCAGTCGGAGAAGTACCTGGTCATCAGCCTCGCGTCCAAGATCACCAGCGAGTCGCGCATCCTCGCCGCCGACGACCCCACCGGCGAGTTCGCGGTCGTCCTCCCCCGCCGCGAGGGCGTCGAGTACGGGATCGAGCACGTGGTGCTCGATGGGCACGACCGTTTCCTCCTGTTGCACAACGACGGCGTCCCCAACTTCGAGCTCGCCCTCATCGATCCCGCCGACCCGAGCGACAGGACGATCGTGCTGGCGGGAGACGACACGACCCGGCTGGAGGATGTCGACGTCTTCGCGTCCTTCGTGGCGGTCAGCTACCGGCACGAGGCACTGACTCGTATCGGCATCCTGCCGATCGAGGGCGACGGTTTCGGCTCCCTGCACGAGATCGAGTTCGACGAGCCGCTCTTCGCCTGTGGAGTGGGAGCCAACGCCGAGTGGGACACTCCGCTGCTCCGCATCGGTTACACCTCCTTCGTCACGCCGGGATCGGTCTACGACTACGAGGTGAGCACCGGACGGCTGCTGCTGCGACGCCAGGTGCCCGTCCTGGGTGGCTACGACGCCGCCGACTATCGCCAGGAACGTCTCTGGGCCACCGCGGATGACGGTACCCAGGTGCCGATCTCACTGGTCTACCGCGCCGATGTCGCGCGCGACGGCACGGCACCCACCCTGCTGTACGGCTACGGCTCGTACGAGGCCTCGATGGACCCCGGGTTCTCCGTGCCCCGGCTGAGCCTGCTCGACCGAGGCTTCGTCTATGCCGTCGCCCACGTGCGCGGCGGCGGAGAGATGGGACGCCACTGGTACGAGAACGGCAAGCTGCTGGCCAAGCGCAACACCTTCACCGATTTCATCGCCTGCGCGCGCCAGCTCGTCGCCGACGGGTGGACTACGCCGGAGCGTCTCGTCGCCGAGGGCGGCAGCGCCGGCGGCCTGCTGATGGGTGCCGTCGCCAACCTGGCCCCCGAGGACTTCGTCGGCATCATCGCCGAGGTGCCGTTCGTCGATGCTCTGACGTCGATTCTCGATCCGTCGCTTCCGCTCACGGTCATCGAATGGGATGAATGGGGCGACCCCCTGCACGACCCCGAGGTCTACGAGTACATGAAGTCCTACTCGCCGTACGAGAACATCGGACCTCACTCCTATCCGGCGATCTGCGCCGTCACGAGCCTGAACGACACGCGCGTGCTGTACGTCGAGCCGGCCAAGTGGGTCGCCAAGCTGCGTTCGATCGCTCAGACCTCGCGCCCGGTCCTGCTCAAGACCGAGATGAGCGCGGGCCACGGCGGCGTCAGCGGACGCTACGCGGCGTGGAAGGAGCGCGCCTGGGAGCTCGCCTGGATCATCGACACCGCCGGCGCTTCCTGATCGGCGGGGCGT
This sequence comes from Aeromicrobium piscarium, assembly GCF_007421815.1. Lineage (GTDB taxonomy): Bacteria > Actinomycetota > Actinomycetes > Propionibacteriales > Nocardioidaceae > Aeromicrobium > Aeromicrobium piscarium. Next base: position 302,301 of record NZ_VLNT01000003.1, read on the forward strand.
TCGGCCGATGCCATCGACCTGGCCTCCTCGCGTGAGCTCTCCGGACCGACGGCCTCCCCGAAGGCCACCAGCAGCATGACCACGAACACCACTGCCCCGGCGATAAACCCGACGATCGAGACCACGACCGCCGCGGCCGCCGCACCATGACGGCGAGCCGGTCGCCGCAGCGCGACGATCGCGAGGGTCAACCCGACCGGCAAGGCGATCCATCCCAGAAAGAAGACCGGCGGCAGGCATGCCAGGATCGCCCCCGCCAGGGCGACGACCAAGGCGACGAGACCCAGCCGGTCGGCCGGCAAGGGCGTCTCCTCGCCGGCTGGGTAGCTGGGCAGTCCCGGTCCTCCCGCATCACTCACCTTCGGAACGTAACAAGAATGGGGCGTCAGGGCGACGCGGAGAGGAGCCGACGGGCGATCCGGGTCACAACGATGCCAAGAATCCCCTGAGAGCGGAATCCTCAGGAACATCCCCGCGTTGTACCAGGTGCAACCAAGTGATGGGAGACCCCCGTGGACCACAGCACCGAGATCGAAGGCAAGGACAGCGTCGGCATGTACCTTGCCGAGATCGCTCGTACGCCCCTGCTCGACGCAGAACGCGAGGTCGATCTCAGCAAGACCATCGAGGCCGGGTTGTTCGCACGTCACCTCCTGGACACCGGCCGGATCGGCCGTGCCAAGGGGGGCGCACCTAAGCGTGCCACACGCGAAGAGCTGGAGTGGATCGCCGACGAAGGCGAGCGCGCACTCCAGGAGTTCATCCAGGCCAACCTCCGCCTGGTCGTCTCGATCGCTCGCAAGTACGGCCGCGCGCAGATGCCGATGCTCGACCTCATCCAGGAGGGCAACACCGGCCTGATCCGCGCCGTCGAGAAGTTCGACTACGCCAAGGGCTTCAAGTTCTCGACCTACGCGACCTGGTGGGTGCGTCAGGCGATCACTCGCGGCGTCGCGCAGCAGGCCCGCGTGGTCCGGCTGCCCGTGCACGTCGTCGAGGAGCTGAACCAGGTCTCCGGCGCGCGTCGCAACCTCGAGCGCGAGCTCGGCTACGATCCGGAGCCCGGTGAGATCGCGGCAGAGCTCGGCATGGATGTCGATCGTGTCATCGATCTGCTGTCCTGGGGTCGCGATCACGTCAGCCTGGACTCGCCGGTCGACGACGAAGGCGACACCTCGCTCGGTGACCTGATCGCCCGCGATCCCATGCCGGGGCCCGATGCGGCCGCCCTCGACCACGCCGCACGCGACCAGCTGCTCACCCTCGTCGATCACCTCGACGAGCGGGAGGCCGATATCGTCAAGGCCCGCTACGGCCTGCTCGACGGCCGTCAGCAGAAGCTGGCCGATATCGGCCGGCGGCACGGCATCTCGGCAGAGCGCGTGCGTCAGGTGGAGCGTCAGGCTCTCGCCAAGCTGCGCGCGATCGCCGACCCCGAACTGGCTGCGTAACACCTCTCCCTACGACGAACGCCCCATGGTCCTCAGACCGTGGGGCGTTCGTCATGCTCGGACACCCGCCCGTCGAGGCGGACGCGCGTGGGTTCGAGCCCTGGGCGGTGAGCCATCCCGCACTTCGAGGCGTCGAGTGCGGGATGGCTCACCGCCCGAGGCTCAGATAGGGGTGTGATCGTACCCGACGGTGGGGGTGA
>NZ_VLNT01000003.1:303961-336602 GCF_007421815.1 Aeromicrobium piscarium
CGGGGGGGGCCCCCCACCCCCCATTCCGCGGTGTGTCGGGGGGGTTGCCCCACCGCCCGAGGCTCAGATAGTCGTGATCTCGTCCCAGACGGTGTCGATGATGCCGCGCAGGCGGTCCACCGAGCCGCTGTTGTCGATCACATGGTCGGCGTGTGCCAGTCGCTGCTCCCGCGAGGCCTGCGCCGCGATACGCGCCCGCGCGTCGGCCTCGTCCATGCCGCGGGCGTCGACCAGTCGCGCGATCTGCACCTCGGACGGCACGTCCACGACCAGCACGGCATCGCAGCTCGCGGCGGCGCCCATCTCGATCAGCAGCGGATTGTCATGCACGACGACCGCATCGGGGCCCGCCTCACGTTCCACGGTCGCGGCTCGATCCCGGATGGCCGGATGCGTGATCGCTTCCAGGTCCTTTCGGGCGGCGTCGTCGGCGAACACGATCGCTCCCAGGGCAGGACGATTCAACTCCCCCGCTGCCGTGAGCACGTCGTCCCCGAAACGCTGGGCGATGGCGTCGAGAGCGGGCTGCCCCGGCTCAACGACCTCACGGGCGAGCAGATCATAGTCGACGATCACCGCACCATGCTCGCGCAGCAGGGCGCTCACCGTGCTCTTGCCGGATCCGATGCCTCCCGTGAGGCCGACCCGGATCACCCGGTGCCTGCCGCGCCGCGGGTAGTGACGTGGACGTGGTCGTAGTGGTCGGCCGTACCGCCGCCGCGACTGCTCATGGGGCGCCAGCCTTCTCCCGAACGGCCCACCGACCAGATCTTCTGCTCGTAGATGAGGTAGTCGATACCGAGCTGGGAGGCGTTGGCCTGCAAGTACTCGGCGATGCGCCACCCAGCCTCACCAGAGATCATGATGTCGAGCGCGTGGCCCGTGGCATGCTCGCCGCGACCGGCGACGCCCCCGTAGGTCGAGACCTCCGGGAACGCGGCGCATACGGCGCGGTGGACGGCGATGGTGTCGGGTTGCAGTCCGCTCTCGACGCTGGAGCCTGTCGGACATTCACCCGTCGCCAGGCCCATGGCCTCGGCGGCCTCCTCGGGCTCGGGCTCCGGTTCCGGCTCGGGGGCCGGTTCTGTCTCCGAGAGGAGGTCCACGCGCACCCACCGGGCGAGGCCATGATGGATGACCTGACGGAACCCGTTCTCCTCGGTCGCCCCTACGGCGACCTTGGTGCCCTTGTCGAGAGCGGCGAGCACGGGTGCCTCGCCGGAGGCCGAGGAGCGCACCTCGGCCTCCTCCACCACGAACATCTCGCCGGCGGTGGCCTCCTGCGCAGCCGCGGCATCGGGCAACGGAGCCCGCGCAGCGCTCCGGCTCACCGGTGGGGCGTCGCGGGTGGCGAGCGACTCACCGATGACATCGGAGCGCATGCTCATGGCCTCGGGGGCCGGCACGGGATGCTCGGCGACGGCGGTGAGGGTGGCGATGGCAGCCGCCGCGATGGCGGTCACCCCTACCGCTGGGAGAGCTGCGGTCTTCGTCAGGCCCACGCGCCGCGAAGCGCGGCGGGACTTGCGATGTCCTGCAGACGGCACAGAAAGATCCTCGTTCGGTCGACGACAACGCGATCCACCATACGGGGAGCATGGTGAGCACCCAAGTCCCGTGTCCACATCACGACGCAGAAGGCCCCGGACGAGTAGCTCGTCCGGGGCCCTCTGTGCAGCGTGTCAGCGAAGGATCACTCGCCGCCGGTCAGCTTCTCACGCAGTGCCTGCAGCGCCTCGTCCGAGGCGAGTGCGCCACCGGTCTCGGCGGGTGCCTCCGAGGAGTAACCGCCGCCGCCACCACCGCTGGTGCTGCCGCCGCTGGACGACGGAGCGGCCTCGCTGGCCTCGACGCCGGCCTTCTCGGCTTCGACGATCTGCTTCTTGTGGGCTTCCCAGCGCTCGTGCGCCTCGGCGTACTGCTTCTCCCAGGTGGCGCGGGCCTCGTCGAAGCCCTCCTGCCACTCGCCGGTCTCCGGATCGAAGCCGTCGGGGTAGATGTAGTTGCCCTGATCGTCGTAGGACGACGCCATGCCGTAGAGCGTGGGATCGAAGTCCTCGACGTCCTCGGCGACCGCGGTCTCGTTGGCCTGCTTGAGGGACAGCGAGATACGACGACGCTCCAGGTCGATGTCGATGATCTTGACCATGACCTTGTCGCCGATCTGCACGACCTGCTCGGGAATCTCCACGTGACGCTCGGCGAGCTCGGAGATGTGGACCAGGCCCTCGATGCCCTCCTCGACGCGAACGAACGCGCCGAAGGGGACGAGCTTGGTGACACGACCGGGCACGATCTGGCCGATCTGGTGCGTGCGGGCGAAGTGCTGCCAGGGATCTTCCTGGGTCGCCTTGAGCGACAGCGAGACGCGCTCGCGCTCCATGTCGACCTCGAGCACCTCGACGGTGACCTCGTCGCCGACCTGCACGACCTCGTTCGGGTGGTCGATGTGCTTCCAGGACAGCTCCGAGACGTGCACCAGGCCGTCGACGCCGCCCAGGTCCACGAAGGCACCGAAGTTGACGATCGAGCTGATGACGCCCTTGCGGACCTGGCCCTTCTTGAGCTCGGTCAGGAAGTTCTGGCGGACCGCGGACTGCGTCTCCTCCAGCCACGCGCGGCGCGACAGGACGACGTTGTTGCGGTTCTTGTCGAGCTCGATGATCTTGGCCTCGAGCTTCTGACCGATGTACGGGTCGAGGTCGCGCACGCGGCGCATCTCCACCAGCGAGGCGGGCAGGAAGCCGCGCAGACCGATGTCCATGATGAGGCCGCCCTTGACGACCTCGATGACGGTGCCCTCGACGACGCCCTCTTCGGCCTTGATCTTCTCGATGTCGCCCCAGGCGCGCTCGTACTGAGCACGCTTCTTGCTCAGGATGAGGCGGCCTTCCTTGTCCTCCTTCTGGAGAACCAGGGCCTCGACGTTGTCGCCCACGGCGACGACCTCGTTCGGGTCGATGTCGTGCTTGATCGACAGCTCACGCGAGGGGATGACGCCCTCGGTCTTGTAGCCGATGTCGAGGAGAACTTCGTCGCGGTCGACCTTGACGATCGTGCCGTCCACGATGTCGCCGTCGTTGAAGTACTTGATGGTCTTGTCGATCGCGGCGAGGAAGTCTTCTTCGCTGCCGATGTCGTTGACCGCAACCTGCGGGGCCGCAGAAGGAGTTGCGAGGCCAGAAGTCATAAGGGATGGGCTCCGATGGATGATGGATAGAGTTGTCGATGCGCTCGTCGACCCTTGGATCGCGCCCGAGGCAGCACCTCAGGACGTGAGTGGCGGTTCTGCTCTGTCTGAGACACGCACAGGTCACCAGCGCAACTACCAGGATACGTCACCCCAGTAGCAGTGCATAACCCGGGGCGGCCCTGTGGTATTCCCTCAGCGGGCCGGAACGGCGAAGGCGCCGAGGGCGCGAGCGTAGAACTCCACATCGCGTGCCGCCATCGTCTCGCGGGCGGCGTGCATCGCCAGCTGGGGCGCGCCGACATCGATGGTCAGCATCCCGGTTCGCGCGGCCGACATCGGGCCGATCGTCGAACCGCAGGGAAGGTCGGCGCGATGGATGTAGCGCTGCAGCGGGACCCCGGCCTGGTCACAGGCACGGGCGAACTCCGCGGCTCCCTCGGCATCGGTCGCGTAGCGGAGGTTCTGATTGACCTTGAGGACCGGGCCGCCGCCCATCGTGATGTGGTGCAGCGGCTCATGCCGATCGGCGTAGTTCGGGTGGGTGGCGTGGGCCATATCGCCGGAGGCGCAGATCGACGCGGCGACGGCCCGGTGGTAGTCGTCTCGCTCTCCCCCGGCAGCCAGCACAGTGCGTTCGACCGTGGTGGCGAGCAGATCGGAAGCCGCACCGCGCTCGGAGGTGCTGCCGACCTCCTCGTGGTCGAACAGCGCGAGCATGGTGCGGTACGGCCCGGCTGGGGTGCCCGCGTCGAGGAATCCGCGGAGCCCGGCGTAGCAGGTAGCCAGGTTGTCGAGCCGGGGCGCGGCGACGAACTCGTCATCGGCCCCGTAGAGCGCGCTGGGCTGCGCGTCAGCGGTCATGACCTCCCAACCGAGGACCTCCTCGGCACCGACCCCGGCACGGCCGGCGAGCCAGGGCAGGAAAGCTGAGGCATCGAGCGACCAGATGCCGTTGAGGTGCTGCTGACGATCGATATCGCTGCCGGATCGGTCGAGATGGATGGCCAGATGCGGCACCCGGAGCACGGCCTCCTCGCTGTCCACGAGAGCGGTGGATCCGTCTCGCAGTGCCAGCCGTCCGGCCACCTTCAGGTCGCGGTCGAACCAGCTCTCGAGGATCGGACCGCCGTAGGGTTCCAGCGCGACCAGGGCGATGCCCTCGAAGGTGCGATCGTGCTGCTGCTTGATCCGCAGGTTCGGGCTGTCGGTGTGGGCACCGATCACGCGGAATCCGGCGTGTGCGGGCGTGTCGGCCGCCTCGCGCCAGGCGACGAGCGAGCCGCCACGGATCACGAAGTAGTCGCCGGGCGACGTCGGCCAGACATCCTGCTCCCGCACCTGGACGAATCCGGCATCCGTCAGCTCCTCCGCCGCGGTACGCACAGCGTGGAAGGGCGTGGGCGACGCGTCGACGAAACGGCACAGACCGGCGGCGGAAGCGGTGACCATGTCGCCACCCTAGGCCACGCCCCCTTGCCCTCCGACTGGTGCATTCCCGCCCGCGAGTGGTGCCGGATGCACCACTCGGTGAGCCTGGAGACGACGACCGGCCGCCCGGCGACGGGGTCACCGGACGGCCAGTCGGGTTCGCGATCTCAGCGGAGACGGCGACGCAACGCCAGCCCGCCCAGACCGAGCAACGCCACCACGGCGGCAGCACCGGCACGCAACACGTTGGCCCGGTCCTCACCGTCCTCAGCCGACAGCGTCAGCTTGTACGCCGTCCGCGAGGTCGCTCCCTCGGGACTGCCGTAGGGCTGCAACTGCGCTGCGCGCTCGGCACCGGCCTCGATGAGCGCATACTTCTCGCCGTAGTCCATCGCCGTCGCATTGCCGACATTGATGAGCTGCGACGTGCCCTGCTCGGAGAGCTGCTGGGCACCCTCGGGCAACGCCGGAGCCTTCTGTGCGGCCTGATCGAGACCATCGGCGAGCTTGCCCGCACCCTCGTTCAGCTTCCCCGCGCCCTCGGCGAGCTTCACCGCTCCCGGCGCCAGCTCACCCGTCCCGGCGGCGAGCCGCACCGTCCCCGCGAATAGCTGAACCGTTCCGTTCGCTAGCTCGGCCGCACCCGGCGCCAGTCTGCCGAGACCTGACTGGAGCTCGACCAGTCCGGTCGCCACTTGACTCGAACCATCGGCCAGCTGGCCGGCGGCACCCGTGGCCGTCCTCGTGCCTCCGTCCACCTGCACCGCCCCAGCCGAAAGACGCGAGGTGCCATCCTTCAGCACCTTCGAATTCTCGCGGAGATCGGCTGTGCCGCCGGCGAGCCTGCCGGCACCGTCACGAAGTGTCGGCACACCGGTGTTGACCTGAGTCGCACCCTCAGCCAACTTTTGCGCACCTTCGTAGAGGGCCCCGGAGCCTGCGGAAGCCTGGTCGAGACCTGTCTCCAGCGCCTGCAGGCCGGCGACGAGCTGTGCCGCCCCGCCACGAAGCGTGTCTTCCTCGCCAGCGGCACCAAGTCCAGACACCGCAGCCTGTAGGCCGCCCGACACCTGCTGCAAGGTCGGGATCATCGTCGTGGTCAAGCCGCCCGATCCCTGCTCCAGACCAACGGCAAGCTGGTCGACAGCACCCTCGAATTGGGTACGCGCAGTGGCGTCTTGAATGAGCGGCGCATACCCCTTCAGACCGAGGACTCCTGCACGGATCTGCCCCAAGGACGTATTGAGCTGTCCGAGGCCCCCGGCGACACCCGATACCCCGGCCTGTGCCTGCGGTAGCGACCCTGCCAGTTGGTCGAGGCCGCCGGACAGTTGTCCCGCGCCCTGCACGAGCAGCGGCGCATTCTCAGCGGCGTTCTTAAGGCCCTCATCGAGTGTGCCGGCTCCCTTCGCCAGGTTCGTCGCTCCGCTGGCGACCTGTGCGGAGCCTCCCGCAAGCTGGACGAGTCCGGCGCTCAGCTGCTGCGCTCCGTCATCAAGCTCTCCGGCACCCGTCACCAGACGTGTGGCACCGCTGTCGAGATCACCGCTCCCTGTCTTCAGCTGTGCTGTCCCGGCAGCGAGTTGACGCAGTCCGTCGAATAGCGCCGAGTTGCCTTCACTCACCTGAGCGGAGCCATCACGCAATCGCACCGCACCGCTATTCGCCTTCTGAGCACCGTCGCTCAGCTGTTGCGCACCGGAATTGGCGCGCCCCGCTCCCGCGTTGAGTTGCTGGGCTCCGGAGTTGAGCTCACCGGCTCCGCCGCTGAGCTTGTTCGCGCCGGCGGACAGCTCCCCTGTTCCCGAACGCAGCTGACCCGCACCGTCATCGAGCTGCAGGATCCCCGCGACGAGCTCCTCGGCTCCGTCGCGGATCTTCAGCAGATTCTGGTCGATCTTCGCCGCACCCTCGGTGAGGTCCACACCGGATTCCGCACCTCCCTTGTAGCTGGCTGCCCCTCCGGAGAAGGACGGGCTCTCCAACGGGTTGACGGGCAGCACGGACATGTTCGCCTCGGGGATGATCCCGTCGGTGATCTCCGCGGTGTAGCCGAAGGTCGTGCGGTCCGATCCGATCGGCGGGAACAGCGTCATCGTGAACGACAGCAAGGTGCCGCCCTTGCCGTCACCGGCCGCATTGGCCTGCTCGCTCTGCACATCGGTGAAGTTCGACGGCAGTACGGTCGACATCGACCCCACGAGCGGAACGACCACCGCCATCATGCGGGTCTGCTCATTACCCTCGCCGTCGGTGTACGTCACCTCCTGCTGCTCACCGGTCATGTTCCGCACCGAGTAGATGACCTCGAGGGTGCCGTCCTTGCCGACGACATCACCCGGCTTCACCTTCTCGCCGTCGAGGCGATACTCCGCGCGGACATCGACCGGCAGATCACCGTCGTAGTCCGCGACGCTGCGATACGCCTTCTCTCCCTTGACCGAGGTGGAGATGCGCTGCTTGCCGTCACGCACCGAAGGGCCGCCGAAACCGTTGAGATTCCGCAGACTGTCCGTCGACACCGGATTCTCGATATCGACAGTCCCGTCTCCGGTCACCACCAGCTGGTCGTAGATCCGCTGGCTTGACACGCGACCGGTGGCCGACAGCTTCGCGTCGACCGTCTCGGTGTTGGTGATCGAGACGTCGCCTTTCACACCCGTCGCGGCGGCCGATGCCACCATGGGGGCCTGCGTCGCCAGAACCAGGCATCCGCTCACCGCCGCCAATGTCACGACGGCGGCCTTGCGCTGTCTCCTCATCAGACCAGCTCCCTCTCGGGTGCCGCCGCGTGACGGCTGCGCTGCGGACGGTCGATGCACAAGGCGGTGACCACCAGTCCCACCACGACCGCCAGCACAAGGCTCGTCATCGTGGAGACCGACTCGGTCGCGAACAACGGCGGATTGTCGGCGAAGACGTGCTCATAGGCACCGGCGAAACCGGCTCCACCCAACAGCACGGCCCAGAGCGGCAACCTGCCGCCGGCGACGATGGAGACCACCGTCAAGGCGAGCACCGCGACACCGATGACCAGAGCGCGGCCGATGGCCGTATCCGGCAGTATCGCGACCCGCACCGCGTACCCGATCCAGGCAACAGCGAGGCCGACGGCGAATGCGGCAGTGCGGGCTCCAAGCCCGTGGTCGGGGACCAGCGCTACAACGGCGCCGAGGCCTATCCCGAGGATGGCGACGAAAGTGATGCCGAGGTCCAGTCCCTCGCCCAACATCACGAAGACCGCCGCTGCTACCGCCAAGAGGGCACCAGCGACCCATTCTCCCTTATTCATATTGTGATTCCGGATCCGCGAATGAGGGGGCGATCCGGATCTCCCTTCTACTCGACGTGAATCAGATCACATCGGACAGGGTTTGGGAATCGCCCGGACGCTCCTACAGCGGCACTTCACCGAAATGCAATACGACGGGCACAGAACGGAGCGATCGCTCAGTGTCCGGCCTCGTGCCAGCTGCGACCGTGGCCGACCGACACGTCCAACGGCACCGACAGACTGGCAGCCGAGGCCATCTGCTCGCGTACGAGACTCTCGACGCGCTCCTCCTCGCCCCGAGCGACGTCCAGCACCAGTTCGTCGTGCACCTGGAGCAGCATCCGCGATCGCAGTCCGGCATCGGTCAAGGCCGCCTCGACACCGAGCATCGCCACCTTGATGATGTCCGCGGCGGAACCCTGGATCGGCGCGTTCAAGGCCATGCGCTCCGCCATCTCCCGGCGTTGCCGGTTGTCACTCTGCAAGTCCGGCAGATAGCGGCGCCGGCCCATGATCGTCTCGGTGAAGCCGGTCTGCCGTGCCTCGTCGACGATGCCGGCGAGGTAGTCGCGCACGCCGCCGAAGGTCTGGAAGTAGTCGTCCATCAAGAGCTGCGCCTCACCCGGCGTGATACCCAGCTGCTGGCCCAGGCCGTAGGAGGAGAGACCGTAGGCGAGCCCGTAGTTCATCGCCTTGATGCGTGCTCGCAGCCCCCCGTCGATATCACCGGGATCGCGGTCGAAGACCTTGGCGGCCATGACCGTGTGGAAGTCATGTCCGGACTTGAAAGCCTCGATCAGATCAGCATCCTCGGACAGATGCGCCATGATCCGCATCTCGATCTGGCTGTAGTCGGCGGTCAGGAGAGACTCGTAGCCTTCTCCCACGACGAAGGCCTCTCGGATCCGGCGCCCCGACTCGGTACGGATCGGGATGTTCTGCAGATTCGGGTCGGCCGAGCTGAGGCGTCCCGTCGCCGCGATGGTCTGATAGTAGGTGGTGTGGATACGGCCATCGGGTTGCACCGTCTTCTGCAGTCCCTCGACGGTCTGTCGCAGCCGGGTGACATCTCGATGGGCGAGCAGGTGCTCGAGGAAGGGATGCTCGGTCTTGGCGTAGAGAGACTGCAGCGCATCGGCGTCGGTGGTGTAGCCCGTCTTGGTGCGCTTGGTCTTGGGCATCCCGAGCTCGTCGAAGAGCACGACCTGCAGCTGCTTGGGCGACCCGAGATTGACCTCGCGCCCGATGACCGCATACGCGTCCTGCGCCGCGGCGACCATGCGATCGGTGAACTCCGCGTGCAGGGCATCGAGATGCGCACCGTCGATCGCGATACCGCGCGACTCCATCCGGCGCAGCACCTCGATCAGCGGAAGCTCGACATTGTCGAACAGCTCGAGAGCACCGTGCTGCTCCACCTGCGGACGCAGCTCCGCCCAGAGGTCCAGTGCGGCCCGTGCCCGCTGAGCGGCGGCGTCCGCGCCCGCAGTGTCATCGTCGAAGGCGAGCTGACCCGAGTCATCACTCGCACTGATCTCCCGGTGCAGGTACCGGACCGACAGATCGGCCAGATCGTAGGAACGCTGATCCGGTCGCACCAGATACGCCGCCAGCGCGGTATCGGCCCGCAATCCGGCCGTCTCCCAGCCCTGTGCGAGCAGCGCGTGGAACTGCCCCTTGGCATCGTGCATGACCAGACCACGATCCGCGTCGGCCAGCCATCCGGCCAGAGCGGCATCGTCGTCCGGGGTGAGCCGATCGATCGAGACCCACAGGGAGTGGCCATCGCCGGTGGCCACCGCCACGGTGTCCGCTCGCGCACCGCTGGGGCGCAGGATGCCGCCGACGTCGACGCCGAGCTCGGTCCCGGGGCCGGCGTGCTCGGCGAGCCAGGCCCCGACCTCGCCGGGACCGGGAAGGGTCAGCTGGAGGTCGAGCGTCGTACCTGAGGCGGACTCGTCGCCGCCGCCGAGGTAGTCGAACAACCGCTCACGCAGGGCCGAGAACTCCAGCGCATCGAAGACACGGTGGATGGCGTCGCGATTCCACTCATTGGTGAAGCCCAGCTCCGCCGGCGCTGCGGACAGCTCCAGATCGCGGACCAGGGCGTTGAGCCGCCGGTTGCGTACGACATCGTCGAGATGGTCACGTAACGACTGCCCCGCCTTGCCGCCGATGGAATCGACATCGGCGATGATGCCGTCGAGCCCGTCGTGGGCGGTGATCCATTTGGCCGCGGTCTTGGGGCCTACCCCGGGGACGCCGGGAAGGTTGTCGCTCGTCTCCCCCACCAGCGCGGCGAGATCGGGGTACCGGCCCGGCGGCACGCCGTACTTCTCCTCGACCGACGCCGGGGTCATCCGAGACAGGTCCGACACCCCGCGCTTGGGATAGAGCACCGTGGTTCGGGAGGTCACGAGCTGCAGGGCATCGCGATCACCCGTGCAGATCAGCACCTCCATCCCGGCATCCTCGGCCTCGCGCGACAGCGTGGCGATGATGTCGTCGGCCTCGAAGCCGGGCTTCTCCAGATAGGTGATGCTCAGCGCGTCGAGCACCTCCTTGATGAGCTCGACCTGCCCCTTGAACTCCTGTGGCGATGCCGACCGATTGGCCTTGTACTCGGCGTACTCCTCGGTACGGAACGACGCGCGGGAGACGTCGAAGGCGACGGCCACATGTGTCGGCTGCTCATCACGCAGCACATTGATGAGCATCGAGGTGAAGCCGAACACCGCATTGGTGCTCTGCCCCGTGGTGGTCGAGAAGTTCTCCACCGGCAGCGCGAAGAAGGCGCGGTAGGCGACAGAATGGCCGTCGATCAGTAGCAGTCGGTCCACATCGAACACCCTAGTGGTCGGGGCCGACAGCACAGCCTGAGGTCAGTTGAGCGCGGCCTCCTGGCGGCGCCGCAACGTGCGACGGACCGCCAACAACCGGCCGTTGCCGCGGGCATGCGCGATCCCGCCATCGAGGCGAGCACGCAGTCGGCTCGTCTGCACACCGCGCAGCACCGCCAGCTGGTTGAAGCCCACCTTCGTGAAGTAGCGGTTGGTCTCACGTGCCTGCGCCGGCACACTCGCCACGACGATCTCGCACCCGTGCTCCTCCGCGTGCGCGGCCATCGCCGACAACAACAGGCGGGCGACCGATCGCCGCCGGTACTCCGGGCGGACGTGGACATCGGTGACGATCAGCATGCCCGCGCGACTGATCGGCGACACGGTGGCGAGATCGCCGGCGACGACGCCCACGACGCGATCATCGTCCAGTGCCACGATCATCCGACGGGCGCGGTGGTCGAAGTTATAGGCCATCGCCTCCGCGGCCTCGCTCGCGTCCGGGCGGCGCCACAGCATCTGCTGCGTGAACGCCTCAGGGCCATCGCCCTGCCCGGCTTCGGCGCAGACCGTCCAGAGCTCGACCAAGCCCGGCGCGTCATCGAGCGTCGCATCCCGCAACGTCACTACCGCACGGCTTCCCATCGACTCGCTGACCTCCGCCCTGGCTCCCCGAACAAGGCCTTAGCGTACGCCCCGATCCCCGGCCGGGACAGTCCTGTCACCCCAGAGCAAGCGGACGTGCATGTCCGAACAAAGAAATCGAACTGTTACCGCTGTCCACTGCACACTCACCCCGAATCCACCTATGCTCATGCGGAACGCGGACAGCCCGCTGTCCGTAACTGACGAGCAGGAGAACTGTGTGCAACGACGTCTGACGTCTGTGCTCGCGCTGCTAGGGGGGATGCTCTTCCTTGCCACCGGCGCCGCGAGCGGATCTGCGTTATCAACGCTTCCCAGCGAATCGGAGGGACAGAACACCATCACCGTCCGCGTGGTCGACTCACGCGACGAAGCCGACAACGACCCCGTCGCGGATGTCGACGTCGAGGTCGCCAAGGACGACGGGAGCTTCGAGGAGACCGGCACCACCGACGCCGATGGACAAGCGGTCGTGGAGATCCCGGCCAACGGCAAGTACACGGTCGAACTCGATGAGGACACACTCCCCTCGGGCGCGGAGCTCGAGGACGGCCGCTCGACGCTGGAGGTGCAGATCCTCACCAGCGGCAACCGTGCCGTCCAGTTCAATATCGGCGACGAAGCGAAGAGCGGACCCGGCCTGGGCAAGCAGCTGGTCAACGGACTCACCTCGGGGGTGAAGTTCGGTGCCATCATCGGCCTCGCCGCACTCGGGCTGTCGCTCATCTTCGGCACCACGGGCCTGACCAACTTTGCGCACGGTGAGCTCATCACCCTCGGCGCGGTGTTCACGCTCTTCCTCAACCGTGGTCTGGGCCTTCCCGTGGTGGTCGCGGGATTCGGCGCCGTGCTTCTCGCGGGGCTCTTCGGCTGGGGACAGGATCGTGCTCTCTGGAGACCGCTGCGCAATCGCGGTACCGGGCTCGTCGCGATGATGATCGTGAGCATCGGCTTCGCGATCCTGTTGCGCTATCTGTTCCAGTACGTCATCGGCGGGCGCACGCAGCCGCTGACCCAATACGTCACCCAGTCGCGCATCTCCCTCGGACCGGTCTCCATGACCCCGAAGGAGATCTTCATCGTGATCGTCTCCTTCACCGTCATCGCACTCACCTGCCTCGTGCTCATGAAGACCCGGCTCGGCAAGGCGACCCGGGCCGTGTCGGACAATCCGGCACTCGCGGCCTCCTCGGGCATGCGCGTCGACGGAGTCGTCACCACCGTCTGGATCCTCGGCACCGGACTCACCGGCCTCGCCGGCGTCATGCTCGCCCTGGATCAACAGGTCATGTTCCGGATGGGCTTCAATTTGCTCCTGCTCGTCTTCGCCGCGGTCTGCCTCGGCGGGCTCGGCACCATCTGGGGAGCACTGCTCGGCAGCCTCATCATCGGCATCCTCGTCGAGGTGTCGCCGGTGCTGGGCATGCCAGCAGAGCTCAAACCGGTGGGCGCGCTCATCGCGCTCATTCTCATCTTGCTGCTGAGACCGCAAGGCATCCTCGGCCGCACCGAGCGGATCGGATAAGGGGACGCCATGAACTGGGGATATATCTTCGAATTCGCCATCACGCAGGCCCTCGGGCCGACCGCGGTGGTGTACGCATTGGCCGCGATCGGCCTCAACATCCACTTCGGCTACACCGGCCTGTTGAACTTCGGCCAAGCCGGGTTCATGGCCGTCGGCGCCTATGGCACAGCGGCGAGCGTCGTGACCTTCGGGATCCCGCTGTGGGCAGGACTCCTGGTCGGCCTGCTCGCCACCGTCGTGCTCGCTCTCATTCTGGGAGTTCCGACTCTGCGGCTACGGGCCGACTATCTGGCCATCGCCACGATCGCCTCGGCCGAGATCCTGCGAAGGATCTTCCAGTCGGTGACCTTCTCGGACACCTTCGGCGGCAGCACTGGCCTGAGCGGATTCGCCCGGGACTTCTACGCGCTGAACCCGTACACCGACACCGTCAGCCTCGGCTTCATCAGCTTCCGCAACACCACGGCGTGGGTGCTGACCGTCGGCTGGGGACTCGTCCTATTGTCGTGCCTCATCGTCTGGGCAGCCACCAAAAGCCCGTGGGGACGCGTCCTGAAGTCGATCCGCGAGGATGAGGACGCCGTGCGGTCGCTCGGCAAGAACGTCTACTGGTACAAGATGCAGGCGCTCATCCTGGGTGGTCTGTTCGGTGGTCTGGGCGGCATCGTGCTGATCCTGACCCAATCGGCGGCCGTCCCGACCGACTTTGCCACCAACACGACCTTCTTCGCCTGGGCCTGTCTGCTGCTCGGCGGTGCCGCGCGTGTGTGGGGTCCCGTTGTCGGCGCGATCATCTTCTGGTTCCTGCTGAACTTCCTCGGGGAGCTGTTCTCGCAGATGACGCGCGGCGCGGACCCGATCCTGCCGACCTGGCTGATGACCGAGACCCAGGCGAGCCTCATCCGTTTCATCATCCTGGGACTGGGGCTCATGCTGTTGATGATCTTCAGACCACAGGGAATCTTCGGCGACCGAAGGGAGCTGGCGATCGATGCCCGCTGACACCAACGCCACCACAGGGCCCGCGGCTCTGCAGGGCCTGGCCACCGAGCCGGGCGTACCGAAGCCCGATCCGATCCTGGTCGGCGACAAGATCAAGCGCAGTTTCGGCGGACTGACCGCCGTGGACGTCGGACACATCGAAGTTCAGCGCGGCGCTATCACGGCCCTCATCGGGCCCAACGGCGCGGGCAAGACCACCCTGTTCAACCTGCTGACCGGCTTCGACAAGCCGGACTCGGGCACATGGTCCTTCAACGATCAGTCGCTCAGCGGCGTGCCGGCTTTCAAGGTCGCCCGTCGCGGCATGGTGCGCACCTTCCAGCTGACCAAAGTCCTCGCGAAGCTCACAGTGATCGAGAACATGCGGCTGGGCGCCACAGGGCAGCGTGGAGAGAAGTTCCTCAGCGCGCTGTTCCGTCCGCTGTGGAAGAGCCAGGAGGACGAGATCACCCGGCGGGCCGACGATCTGCTCGCACGTTTCAAACTCGACACGAAGCGCGAGGACTTCGCCGGCTCGTTGTCCGGTGGCCAGCGCAAGCTGTTGGAGATGGCTCGTGCGCTGATGGTCGACCCCGAGCTCGTCATGCTCGATGAGCCCATGGCCGGGGTCAACCCGGCGCTCAAGCAGTCACTCCTCGGACGTGTGAAGTCGCTGCGCGAGGACGGCCGGACCGTGCTGTTCGTCGAGCACGACATGGACATGGTCCGCGACATCTCCGACTGGGTCATCGTGATGGCCCAGGGTGAGATCGTCGCCGAGGGCACACCCGCCCAGGTCATGGCCGACGAACGCGTGATCGACGCCTACCTCGGCGCCCACCACGACACCGATCTGACCGAGCTCGACCACGAGGCCGTCCAGGCCCAAGCCGAGGCGGAGCTCGACGAGGAGGAGGCGAAGCACGATGACTGACACCGACGGTCTCGCGCTGGAACGCGAGAAGCACCTGAGCGGTGCCGCCGACGCGTTGCTGCGTGCCGACGACCTCATCGCCGGCTACCTGCCGGGCGTCAACATCCTCAACGGGGCGGACCTGTATTGCCAGCGTGGGGAGCTCGTCGGCATCATCGGTCCGAACGGCGCCGGAAAGTCCACGCTGCTCAAAGCGCTCTTCGGTCTGGTCAAGGTGCACAGCGGCACGGTGAAGCTCGACGGCCAGGACATCACGAATCAGCGTGCCGACCAGCTGGTCTCTAAGGGGATCGGTTTCGTCCCACAGACGAACAACGTGTTCCCCAGCCTGACGATCGAGGAGAACCTCGAGATGGGCTGCTATCAGGCTCCGCGCAAGTTCACGGAACGCTTCGAGTTCGTGACCGATCTGTTCCCCCGACTCGGGGAGCGTCGCAAGCAGCGGGCGGGGTCGTTGTCGGGCGGCGAGCGTCAGATGGTGGCCATGGGACGCGCCCTCATGATGGACCCGTCGGTGCTCCTGCTCGACGAGCCCTCGGCAGGCCTCTCCCCTGTCTTGCAGGATGAGGTCTTCGTGCAGACGCGCACGATCAACAAGGCCGGCGTCTCGGTCGTGATGGTCGAGCAGAACGCTCGTCGATGCCTGCAGATCTGCGACCGGGGTTATGTGCTCGATCAGGGACGCAATGCCTACAGCGGACGTGGTCGCGAGCTGGCCAACGATCCGAAGGTGATCGAGCTCTACCTCGGCACCCTCGGAGCCAAGGCCGACTAACCCGCACAGCGACGAGGGGGTTGGACCCACGTGGTCCAACCCCCTCGTCGCGTCTGCGCTGCTATCGGCGGAGAGCGAACGCACGAGAGCCCCGGCCGTTCGGCCAGGGCTCTCGCTACCTCAGACGGTGCCGGGTGCCTCAGATCTCTCCGAGGATGTAGTCCAGCGGGCTGTGGTTGTTATTGGCGCCGTACTCATAGACGCCGATGGTGGCGGCCGTCGGGCTGCCGGTGTCACCGAGCTCGATCGGACCGGATGCGCCGTCGTAGTCGATGTCCTCGCCGTTCTCGAGCAGCTCCTTGCAGTCGGCGAAGGTCTCGCACTTGGTGCCGTCCTTGGTCACCTCGATGATGTGCTCCGCGACATCCGTGCCAGCATCGGAGTCGGCGGCGATGGCCGCGAGCGCCGAGACGATGACCGCGTCATAGGACTCCGCCGAGTAGGTGAAGTCGTTCAGATCGGGGTCGATCTCCAGCAAGCGGTTACGGAAATCGTCCGAGAGCTCCGGACCAGGCATGGTCGCCTTGACCCCCTCGAGCGTGCCCTCGGGGAACTCGCCCTCGTAGTTGGCGATATTGCCGTCCACGAAATAGATCTGGACATCGGCCGGACCGACACCGGCGGAGACCATCTCGGGGATGATGCGCTTGGTCTCGTCGAAGGCGATCAGAGCGACCGCGTCCGCACCTGCATCGGCGATCTGCTGGATCTCGGTGCCGAAGGTGGTGGCGTTGGGGTCATAGGGCACGGCGGCGTCGACGGTGCCGCCACTCTGCTCGAAGACCTCCGTCACGACATTGGAGAGCGCGTCGCCGTAGTCGTCCTGTCGCGAGAGGATCGCCAGGTTGCTGTGTCCGTCGCTGGCCGCCAGGTTGGCCAGCACGTTGCCCTGCAGGACGTCCGACGGCGCCGTGCGGAAGTAGAGCCCGCCATCGTCGTATTCGTCGAACTCCGGCGAGGTATTGGCCGGCGAGAACTGCACCACACCGGCGCCCGTGATCTGGTCGATGACCGTCATCGAGACGCCGGACGCCGCGGCACCGATGATGACATCGGCATTCTTGCTGAGCAGGTTGTCGACCTCGCCGGGGGCGATATTGGGCTCGCCGTCACCGGAATCGGCGCGCTCGTGGACGACCTCTTCGCCGAGGACCCCACCGGCCTCGTTGATCTCCTGGACCGCGAGATCGACGCCGGCGAACTCAGGGGGGCCGAGGAACGAGAGGCTGCCGGTCTGTGGAAGCAGCGATCCGATGGTGAGGACGCCGTCCGCCTCGACTGAGGAGCCGCCACCACCGTCCGCGTCGTCATCGTCCCCGCCGCCTCCACAGGCTGCCAGTACGAGGGCGCCTGCTGATGCCACTGCCGCGAAGCGGAGTGTCTTGCTCGTGCGCTTCATCAATCCTCCGATAGATCGTCCGTCACCCGGGTGACCCCGGGACGTGATTGCAGAGGACTCTAATCGCCAAATGTGACGTTCGGCGCACTGTGAGGTATTTCAGGTGTTTCGTAGCCAAGTTGTAACTCGCGGTCAACCGCGCAGCGAAGGCCCGTTCTCGATGACGGCCTCGGCCACCTGGCGCATCGATCGCCGGACATCCATGGCTGTCTTCTGAATCCAGCGAAACGCCTCGGGCTCGCTGATGGACAGCGCCTCCTGCAGCACCGCCTTGGCCCGTTCGACGGCTTTACGGGTCGCCAACTGCTCGGTGAGATCATCGACCTCGCTCTCCAACAGGCGGATCTCGGCGAATCTGCTGCGGGCCATCTCGATCGCGGGGATGAGATCGGCTGCGGTGAACGGCTTGACGAGGTATGCCATGGCACCGGCCTCACGGGCACGTTCGACGAGCTCACGCTGACTGAACGCGGTCAACATGACGACGGGCGCGAGCCGGGCGCGGGCGATCTGCGAGGCGGCGGCGATGCCGTCGAGTTTCGGCATCTTGACGTCCATGACGACCAGATCGGGGCGGTGCTCGGTGGTCAGCGCGACGGCCTGTCCGCCATCGGCGGCCTGGGCGACGACATCGTAGCCGGCTTCGCCGAGCATCTCGGCCAGATCCATGCGGATCAGCGCCTCATCCTCGGCGATGACGACGCGCGGGGTCGGGCGCGGGGGCGTAGAGGTCACCCCGTAAGGTTATCGGGCGCGCTGTCGCAGGAGCCGGGTTGGCGGAATGGTAGACGCGATGGTCTCAAAAACCATTGTCCGAAAGGGCGTGCGGGTTCGAGTCCCGCACCCGGCACCGCCGCGTAGTCGAACTCGCAGAGCGAGTTGACTATGCTACGCCCGCATCCACGGCTGAGCCTCTTCCCAGGTCGAGTGCCACGCGAACAAGCATTCCCTCGACACCTGCGATCCACGGGCTCAGCCCGGTGCCGGCTTGCCGGCTGGCGAGATCACGAACCCAGTCGAGCCACGCCCGACCCGTCTCAGTCCCCGAGACACCCCGCCCCAGCCTCACAAGTTTTGTCCGCTTGTGGCCCCTTTCCGAGCCTCGAAGGGGGCCACAAGCGGACAAAAGTTAGACCCGGAGGGTCCTGGAGGGAGTGGGTCAGTGCGGGATTTCGTCGATCTCGTAGGCGGGGACGACGTGGTTGATGGCATCGCCCATGTTGTGCACGCGCAGGGCGTTGGTCGAGCCGGGGATTCCCGGAGGGGCGCCGGCCACGATCACAACCTGCGTTCCTTCCGCACACTTGCCGATGTCGAGCAGGGCACGGTCGACCTGCAGCACCATCTGGTCGGTGTGCTTGACCTCGGGCACCAAGAAGGTCTCCACACCCCAGGTGAGCGCTAGCTGGTCACGCACCTTGGCGTGCGGGGTGAAGGCGATGACCGGGATGTGCGAGCGGTAGCGCGCCATGCGGCGCGCGGAGTCGCCGCTGGTGGTGAAGGCCACCACGTACTCGGCCTCGACCGACTCGGCTACCTGTGACGCGGCCCGGCAGATGATGCCGCGCTTGGTCTTGGGCTGCCAGGTGTACTCGGCCATCCGCGGCAGTCCGTGGTCTTCGGTCGACTCCACGATCCGTGCCATGATCTTGACCGTCTGCACCGGGAACTGACCGACGCTCGTCTCCCCCGACAGCATGACCGCATCGGCACCGTCGAGCACCGCGTTGGCCACATCGGAGGCCTCGGCGCGCGTGGGACGAGGAGCGGAGATCATCGACTCCAGCATCTGCGTCGCTACGATGACCGGCTTGGCGTTGCGACGCGCCTTCTCGATGATGGTCTTCTGCACGAGCGGGACGTCCTCGAGCGGCAACTCCACGCCGAGATCGCCGCGCGCGACCATGAAGCCGTCGAAGGCGTCCATGATCTCGTCGAGATTGGCCACGGCCTGCGGCTTCTCGATCTTGGCGATGATGGGGACGAAGATCCCCTCCTCGCGCATGATGTCGCGGACGTCCTCGGCATCGGCGGCATTGCGCACGAAGGACAGCGCGATGAAGTCGACATTGGAACGCAGCGCGAAGCGCAGGTCCTCGACATCCTTCTCGCTCAGCGCCGGCACGCTCACGTTGACGCCCGGCAGGTTGATGCCCTTGTTGTTACTGACCGGTCCGGGCACCTCGACCGTGGTGACGACATCGGTGTCGGTGACCTCGGTGGCCCGCAGACGCACCTTGCCGTCGTCGATGAGGATCTCGTCGCCCGCGCTGACGTCGCCGGGAAGACCCTTGAAGGTCGTCGACGCGCGCTCGCGGTCGCCGACGATGTCATCGGTCGTGATGGTGAAGGTGTCACCGACCTTGAGCTCATAGGGCCCGTCCTCGAAGCGGCCGAGGCGGATCTTGGGCCCCTGCAGATCGGCGAGGACGGCGATGGCCTTGCCCGTGGCCTCAGCGGCACGACGCACGCGCTCCAGGCGCTTGAGCTGCTCGCTCTGATCGCCGTGGCTCATGTTCAGGCGGGCGACATCCATCCCCGCTATCGCGAGTTCGAGGATGCGCTCCGCGGTGTCAGTGGCGGGTCCGAGGGTGCAAACGATTTTGGCTCTACGCACGCCTCTCAGTCTAGTGGCGCGGCGAAGCTACTAGCGAGTTCACGACGGCCCGCATCGACGAGGCGACTGAATGCGGGCGGCCCCGGTCACAGAGGTGACCGGGGCCGTCGTGCAGGTGGTGCAGATCAGACGGTAAGCGGACGATCGGTCGGCTTGATCGGCCGCGGCAAGGTCGACGTGCCGTCGGTCAGGTAGGCGTCGACACCGGCGGCCGCCGCACGGCCCTCGGCGATCGCCCACACGATGAGCGACTGACCGCGCCCACAGTCGCCGGCGACGAACACACCGTCGACACTCGACATGAAGTCCCCATCGCGCACGACATTGCCGCGCTCGTCCAGGTCGACGCCGAGCTGAGCGACGAGCCCTTCGGGATCGGGCCCGGTGAAGCCCATCGCGAACAGCACGAGCTGCGCGGGAATCACCCGCTCGCTGCCCTCGATCTCCTCGAAGCGCCCGTCCTTCATCTCGACCTCGGTGATCCGCAGACCCGAGACCTCGCCGTTTTCGCCGACGAACTCCTTGGTCGAGACGGCGTAGACGCGATCGCCACCCTCCTCGTGCGCCGAGGCGACGCGGTAGATCATCGGATACGTCGGCCAAGGCTGATGGTCGGGACGGTCCTCGCCCGGCTGCGGCATGATCTCCAGGCTCGTCACCGAACGGGCACCCTGGCGGATCGCGGTGCCGAGGCAGTCGGCACCGGTGTCGCCGCCGCCGATGATGACGACGTCCTTGCCGGTGGCGACGATCTGGTCCTCAACCTCTTCGCCCAGCGCCACCCGATTGGCCTGCGGCAGGTAGTCCATCGCCTGATGGATGCCGCCGAACTCACGTCCCGGCGCCGGCAGGTCGCGACGGACGGTCGCGCCGATCGCCAGCACGACCGCGTCGTAGCGCTCGCGCAGCTGCGTGCCGGTGATCTTCTCACCGATCCGCACGCCGGTGCGGAACACAGTGCCCTCGCGCTGCATCTGCAGGACGCGCCGGTCGACGTGCTCCTTCTCCATCTTGAACTCCGGGATGCCGTAGCGCAGCAGCCCGCCGGGCTGGTCGTCGCGCTCGTAGACGGCGACGGTGTGACCCGATCGGGTCAACTGCTGCGCGACCGCGAGCCCCGCCGGACCCGAGCCGACGACGGCCACGGTCTTGCCCGTCAGCCACTCCGGAGGCTCGGGCTTGACGTTGTTCTCGTCCCAGGCCTTGTCGATGATCGAGACCTCGACGTTCTTGATCGTGACCGGATCGCGGTTGATGCCGACGACACACGAGGTCTCGCACGGCGCGGGGCACAACCGCCCGGTGAACTCCGGGAAGTTGTTGGTCGCGTGCAGACGCTCGATCGCATCGGACCAGTCGTCGCGCCAGACCAGGTCGTTCCACTCCGGGATCAGATTGCCCAGCGGGCAGCCCTGGTGACAGAACGGGATGCCGCAGTCCATGCAGCGCCCGGCCTGCTCGGTGATGATCGGCAGGAGGGCCCGCCCGGCGCCGCCGGGGTAGACCTCTTTCCAGTCGTTCACGCGCTCCTCGACGGGGCGGCGTTCGGCCACCTGGCGCGGAGTGGTCATGAAGCCACGGGGATCAGCCACGTGCGGCCACCTCCATCATGCGTGCGGTCGTCTCTTCGTCGGTCAGTCCCTCGGCCTCGGCGGCGTCACGCGCCTCGAGGACCTTGCGGTAGTTGACCGGCATGATCTCGCGGAACCGGCCGACGGCCGTGTCCCAGTCCTTCAGCAGGGCCTCGGCGACCGGCGACCCGGTCTCCTCGGCATGTCGCTGCACGATTCCGCGCAGCCACTCGCCGGTCTCGGCGGGCACCTCGCGGACCTCGACGAGCTCGCGATTGACGAGGTCCTCGTCCAGGTCGAGCACGTAGCCCTGTCCCCCGCTCATGCCGGCTGCGACATTGCGGCCGGTGGGGCCGAGAATCACGGCGCGGCCACCGGTCATGTACTCCAAGGCGTGGTCGCCCACCCCCTCGACGACCGCGGTCGCACCCGAGTTCCGGACGCAGAACCGCTCGCCGACCTGTCCGCGCAGGAACAGCTCGCCGGACGTGGCACCGAAGCCGATGACATTGCCGGCCACGATCTGCTCCTCGGCGACATAGCCCGCATCGCGCGGTGGCCGCACGATGATCCGGCCACCCGACAGGCCCTTGCCGACGTAGTCGTTGCCGTCGCCCTCGAGCCGCAGCGTGATACCGCGCGGCACGAAGGCGCCGAAGGACTGTCCGGCCGAGCCGAGGAAGGTGATGTCGATCGTGTCATCGGGCAGACCCTCGCCGCGATACCGCTTGGTCACCTCGTGACCGAGCATCGTGCCGACGGTCCGGTTGACATTGCGGATGGCGACCTGGGCGCGCACCGGCTCGCCCCGCTCGAGGGCATCGGCGCTGAGCGTGATGAGCTCGTTGTCGAGCGCCCTGTCGAGGGCGTGGTCCTGTCGCGTGGTGCAGTGCAGCGACGCGTCCTCGGGCAGCTCGGGCCGGTAGAACACCGGCGAGAGGTCCAGGCTGCTGGCCTTCCAGTGGGCGATGGCCTCACGGGTGTCGAGCGCCTCGACATGGCCGACGGCCTCGTCGATCGACCGGAAGCCGAGCGCCGCGAGGTGCTCGCGCACCTCCTGAGCGATGAACTCGAAGAAGTTCACCACGTACTCGGCCTTGCCGGAGTACTTCTCGCGCAATGCCTGATTCTGCGTCGCGACGCCCACCGGACACGTGTCCAGGTGGCACACACGCATCATGATGCAGCCGCTCACGACGAGCGGGGCCGTCGCGAAGCCGAACTCCTCGGCGCCGAGGAGCGCCGCGATGACGACATCGCGGCCGGTCTTGAGCTGGCCGTCACACTGCACGACGATGCGGTCGCGCAGACCGTTGATGAGCAGCGTCTGCTGGGTCTCGGCGAGGCCGAGCTCCCACGGCCCGCCCGCGTGCTTCAGCGATGTCAAGGGCGAGGCACCGGTGCCGCCGTCGTGCCCGGAGATGAGCACGACATCGGCCTTGGCCTTCGACACGCCGGCCGCGACCGTGCCGACACCCACCTCGGACACCAGCTTGACGTGCACGCGCGCCGAGGGGTTGGCGTTCTTCAGGTCGTGGATCAGCTGCTTGAGGTCCTCGATCGAGTAGATGTCGTGGTGCGGCGGCGGGCTGATGAGGCCGACACCGGGCGTCGAGTGCCGCGTCGTCGCCACCCAGGGGTAAACCTTCGGGCCGGGCAGCTGGCCGCCCTCACCGGGCTTGGCTCCCTGGGCCATCTTGATCTGGATGTCGTCGGCATTCGACAGGTACTCGCTGGTGACGCCGAAGCGTCCCGACGCGACCTGCTTGATGGCCGAACGGCGCTCCGGGTCGTACAGACGCTCGGGGTCCTCGCCGCCCTCGCCGGTGTTGGACTTGCCGCCGAGGCGGTTCATCGCGATCGCCAGGGTCTCGTGCGCCTCCTGGCTGATCGAGCCGTAGCTCATCGCACCAGTCGAGAAGCGCTTGACGATCTCGCTGACCGGCTCGACCTCATCGACGGAGATGGGCGCACGCTCACCGTCCACGAAGCGGAACAGCCCGCGCAAGGTCATCAGGCGCTCGCTCTGCTCGTCGACGCGCTGCGTGTACTGCTTGAAGATGTCGTAACGGCCCGTGCGGGTGGAGTGCTGAAGCCGGAACACCGTCTCGGGATCGAAGAGGTGCTCGGGGCCCTCCCGGCGCCACTGGTACTCACCGCCGACCTCCAGCTGACGGCGGTGGCCGATGATGCCCTTCGTGGGATACGCCTTGAGATGACGCTCGCGCACCTCCTCGGCGAGCACGTCCAGGCCGACGCCCCCGAGCTTGCTCGCAGTACCGGTGAAGTAGCGCTCGATCACCTCATGCGATAGACCGACGGCTTCGAAGATCTGCGCGCCGGTGTACGAGGCGACGGTCGAGACGCCCATCTTGCTCATGACCTTCAGCACGCCCTTGCCGAGGCCGTAGGCGATATTGCGGGCTGCCGCCTCGGGCTCGACATCGTGGACGTACACCGCCTGGCGGGCGAGATCCTCGGCGGTCTCCAGCGCGAGATACGGATTGACCGCCGTCGCGCCGAAACCGATCAGCAAGGCCACGTGATGGACCTCGCGGACATCACCCGCCTCGATCAGCAGACCGGCTTGGGTGCGGAGCTTCTCGCGCACCATGTGGTGGTGCACGGCGCCCGTCAGCAGCAACGAGGGGATCGGCGCCAGATCGGCATTGGAGTGACGGTCCGAGAGCACGATGATCCGCGCTCCCCTCTCGATGATCGCCTCCGACACCTCGGCGCAGATCTCGTCCAGGCGGGCACGCAGCGCCTCTCCCCCGCCGTGCACGTCGTACAGACCGCGGACGACGTGCACGCTGAAGCCCGGCATGTCGCCGTCGCGGTTCATGTGCCGGATCTTGGCGAGCTCGTCGTTGTCGACGACCGGGAACGGCAGCTGCAGCATGCGGCAGCTCGCGGGGCTCGACGCGAGCAGGTTGCGCTCGGGGCCGATCGTTCCGGCGAGCGAGGTGACGACCTCCTCGCGGATCGCGTCCAGCGGTGGGTTGGTCACCTGGGCGAAGAGCTGGCTGAAGTAGTCGAAGAGCTGACGTGGACGATCCGAGAGCGCGGCGATCGGCGTGTCGGTGCCCATCGATCCGATCGCCTCCGCCCCTGTACGGGCGATCGGCGCGATCAGCCGGCGCACTTCCTCGGCGGTATAGCCGAAGACCTGTTGGCGACGAGCCACGGAGGCGTGCGTGTGGACGATGTGCTCGAGATCGGGCAGGTCCTCGAAACGCACGAGGCCGGAGTACAACCACTCGTCGTAGGGGTTCTCCTGGGCCAGCTGGCCCTTGATCTCCTCGTCCTCGATCACCCGGTGCTGCTCCAGATCGAGCAGGAACATGCGCCCCGGCTCGAGACGACCCTTGCGGACGATCGTTGCGGGATCGAGGTCGAGCACGCCGGCCTCGGAGGCCAGCACGACGAGTCCGTCGTCGGTGATCCAGTAGCGTCCCGGACGCAGACCGTTGCGATCCAGCACGGCACCGATCTGCGTGCCATCGGTGAAGCAGATGCAGGCGGGCCCGTCCCAGGGCTCCATGACGGTGGAGTGGAACTCGTAGAAGGCTCGGCGTGCCGGATCCATCTCGGCGTCGTTCTCCCACGCCTCGGGCACCATCATCATGACCGCATGCGGCAGCGGGCGCCCACCGAGGTGCAGCAGCTCCAGCACCTCGTCGAAGGAGGCGGTGTCCGATCCCTCGGGGCTGCAGATCGGGTACAGCCGGCTCAGATCGCCGGGGATCAGGTCGCTCTCCAGCAGTGCCTCGCGGGCACGCATCCAGTTGCGGTTGCCCATGGCAGTGTTGATCTCGCCGTTGTGGGCCACATAGCGGAAGGGATGGGCTAGCGGCCAGCTCGGGAAGGTGTTGGTGGAGAAGCGGCTGTGCACGATGGCGAGCGCGGACTCCATGCGCTCGTCGAGCAGGTCGGGGAAGAACTCCTCCAGCTGCTCGGTGGTGAGCATGCCCTTGTAGACCAGCGTGCGGCTGGACAGCGACGGGAAGTAGACACCGGCCTCGTGCTGAGCACGCTTGTTCAGCGCGTACGTGAGCCGGTCGAGCCCCACTCCGGTGGGACCGGCCTCGGCCGGAGCGACGAAGCACAGCTCGAAGGCGGGCATGGCCGAACGGGCCATCGACCCGAGGATGTCCGGCTGCGTCGGCACCTCGCGCCAGCCGAGGATGGTCAGTCCCTCCTCCGCGGCGATGCGCTCGAGGGACGCCTTGGCACCCGCGACGTCGTCGATCGGCAGGAAGGCCATGCCAGCGGCGTAGGCACCGCGCTCGGGCAGTTCCACCGGGCTCACTGCACGCAGGAAGCGGTCAGGGGTCTGCATGAGCAGACCTGCGCCATCGCCGGTGTTGGGCTCGCCGCCGACCGCGCCGCGATGGTCGAGGTTGCGCAGCGCCGTGAGGCCCTGCGCGACGATGGTGTGACTCGCCTCGCCGGTCAAAGTCGCGACAAACGCGACACCGCACGCGTCGTGCTCGAAGCGCGGGTCGTACAGACCCTGCGCCGGGGGAAGCGATGAGAAAATCGACATGCAGCCGTCCTCACGTCGTCTGGAACTACCTGGAAGGGCGCTGTGCTCGGTGCACTGGCACCGGGGACGACGTTGGCCACGGACAGCTTGACGATTCTACACTGCGTGGCTCCGGTGTCGAGTCGGCGCTATGACGACGAGGTGAACTCTTCGGCGAGGTCGACGACGCCGTCGGCGTCGACCTCGCCGTCATCGGGGGTGCCTATCCGCACTCAGCCAGAGCCCACCCTCGGGAGGAGGCCGCGGTTCTGGAGCAGCGGTACGTCATCAACCTCACCGCGGGCTCATAACGTTGACCCTCTACCGTCGGTCCGACCGAAAGGTTGACTATCTACCGCCGACCCGGACGAGAGGTTGACCAGGTACCGCCGGCCGCGGGTGTGGTCAGGGGGCGACGGAGCAGGTGGGCGCAGGAGGCAGCGGGGCGGGCACCCCGATACTCGGCATGCCGAGCCCCACGGCACCGGGGCGCACCTCGGTCTTGCCCTGACGGGCCTCCCACGCATCACCGGCGCGGGTCCGTCGCACCTCGATCGGGGCGTCGTCGGCCACCAGATAGTGCGGCGCGGCCTGCGTGACGCGGGTGAGGACCATGTCGCCCGGACGGACGTCGCCCTCGCCCGATTGACCATCACCCGGCTGGAAGTGCACCAACCGGTTGTCGCGGGCCCGGCCGCTCAGCCGACGCGTCTCGGCGTCCTTGCGACCGCCGGCGTGCGCCTTGTCGGCGACCAGCAGTTCGATGACCTCACCCTCACGCTTACGGCTCTCCGCCCAGGCGACCTCGTCGACGAGCGCGGAGAGCCGCTCGTACCGCTCCTGCACGACCTCCTTGGGCAGTTGATCGGGCAGGTCGGCCGCCGGTGTGCCGGGACGCTGGGAGTACTGGAACGTGAACGCGCTGCTGAATCGCGCCTCTCGTACGACCTCCAGCGTCTGCTGGAAGTCCTCCTCGGTCTCACCGGGGAAGCCGACGATGATGTCCGTCGTGATCGCCGCATCGGGCATGGCCTCGCGCACGCGATCGAGGATGCCGAGGAACTTGCCGCGGCGGTACGAGCGGCGCATCACCTTGAGCACCCGATCGGACCCGGACTGCAGCGGCATGTGCAGCTGCGGCATGACATTGGGCGTCTCGGCCATGGCGGCGATGACGTCATCGGTGAAGTCCTTGGGATGCGGGCTGGTGAATCGCACCCGCTCGAGGCCCTCGATCTCGCCGCAGGCCCGGAGCAGCTTGGAGAACGCCTGCCGGTCGCCGAACTCGACGCCGTAGCTGTTGACATTCTGGCCCAGCAGCGTCACCTCGACGACGCCGTCCGCGACGAGCGCCTCAATCTCGGCCAGGATGTCGCCGGGACGGCGATCGCGCTCCTTGCCGCGCAGGCTGGGCACGATGCAGAACGTGCACGTGTTGTTGCAACCGACGCTGATGGACACCCAGGCGGCGAAGACCGAGTCGCGCTTGGTGGGCAGCGTGGACGGGAAGGTCTCGAGCGCGTCGAGGATCTCGACCTGCGATTCGGCCTCGATCCGCGCCCGCTCCAGCAGGACCGGCAGCGAGCCGATGTTGTGGGTACCGAACACCACGTCCACGTACGGTGCTCGACGCGTGATCGTGTCCTTGTCCTTCTGCGCGAGGCAGCCTCCCACGGCGATCTGCATGCCGGGGTTCTGTGCCTTGACGCTCGCGACGTGACCGAGATTGCCGTACAGCTTGTTGTCGGCGTTCTCGCGGACCGCACACGTGTTGAAGACGACGAGATCGGGGGTCGCTCCCGTGTCAGCCGGGGCGTAGCCGGCGGTCTCGAGGAGCCCCGACAGTCGCTCGCTGTCGTGGACGTTCATCTGGCAGCCGTAAGTACGGACCTCATACGTCTTACTCATGACCCCGCCAGGATACGCGGCGCGGCGAGACCTGTGGCCGGCCGGGCGATGGGATGATCTTCTCCACATCTCGTGCCGTGAAGGAGCCCCGATGACCCTTCCCCCGTATCAGCACTACGGAGTCCCCCAGCAGCGACCATCGCGTCCCTGGCTGTGGGCACTGGTGGGTGCGCTGGTCGGGGCAGCCGTGACCGCCGCGGCGGGAGTCGCGATCATCATCGGCATCGGCATCTGGATGCTCGACGGCGACTACATGGTCACCGATCCCGATGTCATCGACGCGACGCGACACCCCTGCGAGGAGGTAGCGGATGCCGCACGGGACCTTCCTCGCTTCTCCGGCACCGCCGACGGTGCCGAGGCGCTCGACCGGGTCAGCACCTCCCTGGTGGACGTCACCGACGCCATCGAGGCGAGCGGGACCTCCGAGGACGCCTCCCTCGCCTGGCGGCGCGATCTCAGCGAACTCGCCGACCGCGTGGCGGACTACGCCCTGACGGTCGCCGAGGGCGATCTCACCGCTCCGGACCTGGGAGCTTCCACCGGCCTGATCGAACGCATCGACTTCGGTGCTCCGAGCGGATGTGAGATTCCAGCAGCCCTCGCCGCCCTCGATCCCGACTACGCCGGCCACTGGTCCGAGTGGGGCTGAACGTCCCGAAACGGATGCTCTGATCCGCCGAGGCCCCTATTACGTTTCGATGAACGACGGGCCTTGAGGGGCTCTGGACGTTGCGCCACACTTCCGGTTCCGATTGGCTATGGGGCATGGCTGACACTGCTCCCCCCATGGTCTCCATGCGCGGCGTCCAGAAGTGGTTCGGGCGGTTGCACGTTCTGCAGGACATCGACTTCGACGTCGCCTCCGGCGAGGTGGTCGTCGTCATCGGTCCCTCGGGGTCGGGCAAATCCACGCTCTGCCGCACGATCAACCGCCTCGAGACCATCGACGAAGGCACCATCGAGATCGACGGCAAGACCCTCCCCGAGGAAGGCAAGGCCCTCGCTGGCCTGCGCGCGGACGTCGGGATGGTGTTCCAGTCCTTCAACCTCTTCGCGCACAAGACCGTGCTCGAGAACGTGACCCTCGGCCCCATCAAGGTCCGCGGCACGAAGAACGCCGAGGCCGAGCAGCGCGCCCACGAGCTCCTCGAGCGGGTCGGCGTCGCCAACCAGGCGTCGAAGCTCCCCGCGCAGCTCTCCGGCGGTCAACAGCAGCGTGTCGCGATCGCCCGGGCACTCGCCATGGAACCCAAGGTGATGCTCTTCGACGAGCCGACCTCGGCCCTCGACCCGGAGATGATCAAGGAGGTCCTCGACACGATGGTCGACCTCGCCGAGCGCGGCATGACGATGATCGTCGTCACCCACGAGATGGGCTTCGCCCGCACGGCCGCCAACCGGGTCGTGTTCATGTCCGACGGCCGCATCGTCGAGGAGAACACCCCCGAGCAGTTCTTCACCAATCCACAGAGCGATCGCGCCAAGGACTTCCTCGGCAAGATCCTCAAACACTGACCACCGACCGCTCCGCCACAACCCCGACGGAAGGAAATCCCATGAGGTCCACCACAGCTCGCCTGGCGTCCATCGCGGCCGCCTCGATGCTGGCACTCGCCGCCTGCGGCGATGCCGGCTCGGATGACGAGACCGCGCCGGATACCGACTACGAGGTCCAGGACGTCAGCTTCGACGACGGCACCCGGATGGCCGAGCTCAACGAGCAGGGCACCGTGAAGATCGGTGTGAAGTACGACCAGCCCGGTATCGGCTTCCGCGCCGCCGGACAGGACGACCCGACCGGATTCGATCCGGAGATCGGCAAGATCGTCGCCGCGCATCTCGGCATCGAGGCCGACGACATCGAATGGGTCGAGACCATCTCCCAGAACCGCGAGCAGTTCCTGCAGAACGGCACGGTCGACTTCGTCATCGCCTCGTACTCGATCACCGACGACCGCCGCGAGGTCGTCGGCCAGGCCGGACCGTACTACGTCACCGGCCAGGGTCTGCTCGTCCGCGAGGACGACGACTCCATCAACGGCCCCGATGACCTCGAGGGCAAGAGCGTCTGCTCGGTCACCGGCTCGACCCCGATCAAGCTCATCGAGGAGGAGTACGGTGCGGACCCGGCCGGCTTCGACACCTACTCGGAATGTGTCGACCAGTTGCTCAGCGGCTCGGTCGATGCCGTGACCACCGACGAGGCCATCCTGCTCGGCTACGCCGCCGAGAACGAGGGTGAGCTCAAGGTCGTCGGCGAGCCGTTCTCCGAGGAGCGCTACGGCATCGGCTACAGCAAGGACGCCCCGGAGCTGTGCGAGTTCCTCAACGACACGCTGACCGATGCCTTCGACGACGGCGACTGGGAGACGGCCTTCGACGAGACGCTCGGCAAGGGCGGCGCGGACGCGGGTACCCCGCCCGAGCTCGATCCCTGCGAGTCCTGATTCCGTCACCGGCAGGCGGGGCGGGTCCCGCGCCCGCCCCGCCTGCCGGTGTGACCGACCTGAAGGTGATCCATGGACTGGTTGACCGATAACTGGCTCAACATCCTGCGCGGCTTCGGCGAGACGCTGAAGCTGCTCGGGCTCTCGGGAGCCATCGCCCTCGTACTGGGCACGCTCGTCGCGCTGGCTCGGGTCTCCCCCGTGCCGATCCTTCGCGGCGTGGCCATCGCCTATGTCACGATCTTCCGCAACACGCCCCTGCTCGTGTTGATCCTCATCACCTACTACGGGCTCCCTGAGGTCGGCATCGACTTCGGCTTCTTCATCAACATCAGCCTGGCGATGGGCTTCTACACCGCGTCCTTCGTCACCGAAGCAATCCGCTCGGGCTTCAACGGGGTCCCCCTCGGCCAGGCCGAGGCCGCGCGCGCGATCGGCATGCCCTTCACCCAGTCGATGTCTCAGGTCGTCCTTCCGCAGGCCTTCCGTCTGGTCGTCCCTCCTCTGGCGAGCGTCTTCATCGCGCTCACCAAGAACACCTCGCTGGCGGCGACCTTCGGCGTCGCCGAGGCGACCTACCGCATGCGCGGGCTCTTCAATGACTACGCCTCCCAGATGATCTTCATCTTCCTGGGCATCGCCCTCGGCTACATCCTCATCGTCGCGGTCATCTCCTGGATCGCGACGGCCTTCGAACGACGATTCGCGGTGAACGGCCGATGAGCGCCTCCACAGTCCTGTACGACGCGCCCGGGCCCAAGGCGCGCGCTCGCTATCGCCTCTTCGGCATCCTCACGGTCGTCGGCGTCCTTCTCCTTCTCGCCGCCGTGATCTGGCGCTTGTGGAGCCGTGACCAGCTCACCGCCGAGAAGTGGGAGGTCTTCTATACCCCCCGCTACATCGAGCTGCTGGCGCGCGCCACCCTCGACACGCTATGGATCGCGGCCCTCTCGATCGCGGGCGCCCTCGTCTTCGGCGTGATCTTCGGCGTCGCGAAGCTGTCCGATCACCTCCCCGTACGATGGTTCGCCTGGGTGGTCGTCGAGTTCTTCCGTGCCGTTCCTTTGCTGCTGCTGATCATCTTCGTCTGGTTCTACGCCTACGACACCCGGCTCGGCACCATCGCGCCGCTGGTCATCGCGCTGATCCTCTACAACGGATCGGTGCTGGCCGAGACCTTCCGTGCCGGCATCAACGCGGTACCGAAGGGTCAGGTCGAGGCCGCCTTCGCCATCGGACTGCGCAAGTCGGCCGTGATGCGTATCGTGCAGCTGCCGCAGGCGATCAAGATCATGACGCCGGCGATCATCAGCCAGTGCATCGTGGCGTTGAAGGACACCAGCCTCGGGTACTACATCCTCGCGGCGGGTCTGACGACGACCGGCCGGGAGATCTGGCGCACCTTCGACAACCGGCTCGCCACCGCGCTGGTGCTCGCAGCGATCTACATCGTGCTGAACCTCCTGCTGACCGCGCTGGGCCGTTGGGCCGAGCGGCACATCACCGGTGCACGGCCGCCCCAGGCCCTCGCGGACAAGCCCGGCCAGCCCACCGCAGTCTGAGGAGACCTCCACCGACGTGCCGGACGCGGTGGCGGACGGCCAGGCCGTGCTGACGACTCCAGAACAGGAGTGACCGCAGGGTCGGTCAGCCGACGGGCGTGACCCACAGATGGATCGTGCCGCGCACCACGACCGTGCCGTCATCGCGCGTTGCGGTCACCGTGACCGGTACATCGGGGGCTCCGGCCCAGTCCGCCCCCGTGGTCTCGGCGCGGCACACGAGATCACTCGTCGACTTCGCCAGGTAGTCGACCTCCATGCCCTTGGGAAGCCAACGGTGGCCTTCGGGTACCGTCGCCTCGGCCAAGAGCCCCATGGCCGCCTCGAGCCCGTTGCAGACGGCGATCGCGTGCACGGTGCCGATGTGGTTCTGTACGCCCCATCGCTTGCCGACGACGACTTCGGCCTCGTGCGGGCGCATGATGGTCACCCGCGGCCGGATCGTGCGGAAGTACGGGGCTTTGAGGGCGAAGGCCAGCGAGAACAGCCGATCTCCCAACGGCAACGCTCGAACGCGCGAGTAGAGGTCGAAGGTCGATGTCATGGGCCGAGCGTAGAGCCATCCGGACCGAACTTCCCACGCGGGGCCGTACATGTTACTTCCGCGTAATCGGCTGCCTCGGGCTGGATCCACCAGCCTTGCTCGAATCCCGCCTTGCGCAATGCTCCGAGGGATCGATGATTGCGCGCATCGGGCGCCGCGAGGAAGCGTGGAGCATCCGGATACTCCACCACGAGCACCTGCCGGCAGAACTCCGCGATCATCGCACCGCCGAGCCCCCGCCCGGCCCGGGCGGGATCGCCGATCAGGAAGTCGAAGCAGACCGCCTCGGGGTCGCGGACGCGCACCACGATGTCCTGATCGGCGGCGACGGGAAAGCGGCTCATCCGAATCGAGGGTGTAGTTGGGGTCTGAAGCCGCCGGTCTCGAGCAGGCTCCGAGCGATGTAGTTGGTCAGATTCCTGAAGCCGAGGGCAGAGCCGCGGAGGTGTTCGAGTCGTCCGTTG
>NZ_VLNT01000030.1 GCF_007421815.1 Aeromicrobium piscarium
CTGCGCAGGACCTCGTTGTCCTCCTCGAGTCGGCGGACCTTGGCCTTGAGGTCCTTGATCTCGGCGAGCTCCTCACTGGTGGCTCCCTGGCGCTGGCCGCCGTCGACCTGGGCCTGGACAACCCAGCGGCGCACCGACTCCTTCCCGACCCCCTCGCGACGCGCGACGGTCTCGGCAGCTGCGGTCAGCGACGGATACTCCGGCAGATGCTCCAGCACCTGGCGCACGCACCGCTCCTTGACCTTCTGATCGATCTTCTTCGGCATGGTCTGCATCCTTCCAACTCACAAGGATGCGGCGGGAAACCTGGGGCGGTTCAACGAGCGCCTGGCGTTTGAGAAAATGATCGACTCGCCCAACGGTGACCTCATACAGCTGGAGCTTCTTGAACGTCGGCAGTACGAGACTGTTCAGCTCACGGCGGTAGAGGTCCTTCGTGCCATCCGCCAGGTCGGGACGATCTCGGATCTCCTCCAACCACGCGTCAGCGAGCTCGGCGACTGTGCTCTCCGAAGAGAACTCCGCCCCGAATCCACTTGCTTTCGCGCGCTGTCCGAGCTTCATACGCAGCGCCTGCTTGGCCGCTCGGGCATTACTTGCAGTTGCCGTAACCTTGCGAACCTCTCCATCCCAGTCGCGATAGCGAGTCAACGCACGCACCGTTCCCGCAGGCGTTCGAGCGATGCCGATGTCGCCGTAGGTGCCGATCTGCAGCCGGTCCCGCCCCGCGCTCATCGCCGGCTCCCCTCGTGGGGTCGAGCAGTCTGGTCGGACTGCTCGAGTTCGGCCAACCAGGCTTCAACCTCAGAGACGCGGTAGCGCAGCTCCCGCCCGATGCGGAATCCGCGAGGCCCGCGGCCGCCATGGCGCAGGTCGTGGATGGTCTGAACCGGAACACCCAGATGCGCCGCCAGTTCAGACGTGGTGAGCACCGGCTCCAGGCCGATGGTGGGACGCGACAGGTCGGTCATGCTGACCATAAGGCGGCATGAACGCGTTGAGCCTGACCACACGAGCTGTCCCAAGCCGTGCCGAGGCGCTGCGAGACCGTCCCGGTAGCGACACCGAGAATCCCGGTGTGGAACACCTGCGCGTCCAATTTTCGTCCAGCTCATCATGTTTCTCTCCCTTGATAGGGACCGAGAACCATCTCTGACCTGCGACTTTGGAGCCCCCGACAGGATTCGAACCCGCGACATCCTTATTACAAGTAAGGCGCTCTACCAACTGAGCTACAGGGGCGTGCGCGACCATCGTAGGGCACACCCCGAGCACGGGGGCACCACTGGTGCCGCCTCCCACGCGTGGACTGTGATCTGGGCGATACTGGACCGATGCCCGACTATGAACGGCTGCTGGCCGCCACCGCCGCCCTCGACACGCCCTATGCGATCGTCGACGAGGAGGCGCTGTGGGCCAACGCGCACGATCTCATCGCGCGGGCCGGCGGTCGCCCCATCCGCCTCGCCACCAAGTCGGTACGCGTGCGGTCGATCATCAAGAACGCCCTGACCCTCGAGGGCATCAGCGGACTGATGACCTACTCGCTGGCCGAGTCGCTCTGGTGGGCCGATCAGGGTGTCGACGACATCCTGCTGGCCTATCCCACAGTCGACCGTCACGCCCTGCTCGAGCTCGCCGCCAAGGACTACCGGCTCGCATCGATCACCCTCATGGTCGACTCGGTCGATCACCTCGACTACATCGACCACGTGCTCGGGCGCGAACATCCGGCCGTCCGGGTCGCCATCGATGTCGACGCCTCCTGGCGGATCGGTGGCGCCCATCTGGGAGTCAGGCGCTCCCCTGTCCACACCAAGCGGCAGGTGCGTCGGCTCGCCCAGGCGATCGTCGACCGTCCCGGCTTCACCTTCGCCGGGTTGATGTTCTACGACGCGCAGATCGCCGGCCTGCCCGATACCTCCCTCGCCGTACGGATCGTCAAGCGGCGCTCGGATGCCGAACTGCGCCGTCGTCGCAAGAAGATCGTCACGGCGATACGCGCCATCACCAGCGTCGGCCTCGTGAACGGCGGAGGGACCGGAAGCCTGCACGTCACGGGCCGCGATCCGGTCGTCACCGAGCTGACCGCCGGGTCCGGACTGTTCACGCCGACGCTGTTCGACCACTATCGCGCATTCACCCCGCGTCCGGCGGCCTTCTTCGCGTTGTCGGTCGTGCGCAAGCCCGCTCGGGAGATCGCGACCTGTTTCAGCGGTGGCTACATCGCCTCGGGCCAGACCGGCCCCACACGCGCGCCTCGGCCCGTGTGGCCCGAGGGCCTCTCGCTGTTGCACTCCGAGGGAGCGGGCGAGGTCCAGACGCCCGTGGAGGGTCGCGCGGCGCGCTCGCTGTCGATCGGGGACCGGGTCGTCTTCCGGCATGCCAAGGCCGGAGAGATGTGCGAGCGATTCGACGAGGTCGCCGTCGTCACCTCCGGGGGACAGGTCGTCCGCACGCCCACCTACCGCGGCGAGGGCAAGAACTTCCGATGACCACCTGGACCAATTGGGGCGGCAACGTGACCGCCTCCCCCGCCCTCATCGCGACTCCCGGCACCACGGACGAGGTCGCCGCGCTCGTGCGGGAGCACACGGCGATCAAGGCGGTCGGCGCCGGCCACTCCTTCACCGATATCGCGGTGACCGACGGCGCGCAGTTGCGACTCGACCGGCTGAACCGGGTGCTCTCCCACGATCCGGCGACCCGACGGGTGCGAGTGCAGGCCGGGATCTCGCTGCACGACCTCAATCCGCAGCTGCAGCGGCGAGGTCTCGCCCTGCCGAATCTCGGCGATGTCGATCCGCAGTCGGTCGCCGGGGCCATCTCCACCGGGACACACGGCACGGGCGGGCGCCTGTTCGGCATCGCCAAGGCCGTCGTGGCACTGCAGCTGGTGACCGGCGACGGCTCGGTGGTCGAGGTCGATGAAGGGCACCCGTGGTTCGACGCCGCTCGCGTGGGGCTCGGTGCGCTGGGCATCGTCACAGAGGTGACCCTCCAGTGCGTGCCCGCGTTCCTGCTGAACGCTCGCGAGGAGCCGATGACGCTCTCGACGGTCCTCGCCGATCTCGACGATCTCGTCGACGGCAACGACCATTTCGAGTTCTACTGGTTCCCGCATACCGAGAAGGCGCTCACCAAGCGCAACAACCGGGTCGGGGACGGCACGCTCCGTGCTCCGCTCTCGCGCTGGAAGCACTGGCTCGACGACGAGTTCCTGTCCAACACGGTCTACGAGCGCATCAACCGGATCGCGGCCGCCAAGCCGGCGCTCATCCCCCGACTGAATGCGATCTCGGGCTCCACGCTCGGCGCCCGCGAATACACCGATCACTCCTACGACGTGTTCGTGTCCCCGCGCACAGTGCGTTTCCGCGAATCGGAGTTCGCGATGCCGCGCGAGGAGGCGCGACAGGTGATCGCGGAGTTGCAGCGATGGTTCGAGCGGCGCGAGCAGTTCATCGGCTTCCCGATCGAGGTGCGGTTCTCCGGCGGCGACGATATCTGGATGTCGACGGGTTACCAACGCGACACCGTCTACGTCGCGGTGCACCAGTATCACCGCAGCGACTACGCCTCCTACTTCGCCGCCGCGCAGGACATCTTCGTCGCCCACGAGGGGCGGCCGCACTGGGGCAAGCTGCACAGCCTCGACGCCGGCTACCTCGCCCAGGTGTATCCGCGCTTCGAGGACTTCCTCGCCGTCCGGGAGCAGGCCGATCCCGAGGGACGCTTCATGAATCCGTATCTCACCCGCGTCCTGGGCTGAACGTCCTTTCAGCGACGTTCAGCCGGGCTTCAGCGCACGCGAGTGAGGCTGGGGCCATGAACATCAAGGACACGCTCTCAGGGAACAAGAAGAAGACCGTCGTCGTGGGCGGGATCGCCGCGGTGCTCGTGCTCGGAGCCGGCGGCGCCGCGATCGCCGGCGTCGCGGGCAACGACAACCTGCGTGGCGGCGACCGCGACCGGGCCGGCGAGGCGGCCCTCGAACACGTCGGCAAGGGCGAGGTGACCGATGCCGAACGCGGGGACGACGACGATGTCGAGGCCTACGAGGTCGAGGTCACGCGCCCCGACGGCAGCGAGGTCGACGTCAAGCTCGACCAGGACTTCACCGTCATCGACAGTGACGACGACCGGGACGACAGCGGGCCCGACGCCGATGACCGGCGGTTGAGCGAGGACGAGCGGACCAAGGCAGCCGAGGCCGCTCGGGCCAAGGTGCCGGGCACGGTGCACGATGTCGAGGCCAGCGACGACCGGATCGGCGACGCCACGGCCGCCTACGAGGTCGAGGTCGTGACCGAGGACGGCATCGACTGGGATGTCTGGCTCGACGACCAGTTCACCGTCATCGACAGCCGCCAGGACTGACCCGGGAGCGGTGATCTACACACCTCTCCCATCGGGGCGCGGTGGATTACACACCTCTCACTCGCGGCGAGGGGTGTGTAAGTCACCGCCCCGGTCGGTGAGAGGTGCGTAGGTCACCGCCTCGGGTCAGGGGAGGAAGATGCGGGCGACGAAGTAGAAGAGCGCGGCGACGGTGGCCGCGGCGGGGATGGTGACGACCCAGGCCACCACGATCCCCTGCGCCACGCCCCAGCGCACCGCGCTGAACCGCTGCGTCGCCCCCGCGCCCATGATCGCCGAGGTGATCGTGTGGGTCGTCGAGACGGGCGCGTGCAGGCCGATCGCCATCACATAGAGCACCGATGCCGCGGTCGCCTCGGCGGCGAAGCCCTTCGGCGGATCGAGCTCGATGATGCGCCGGCCAAGGGTACGCATGATCCGCCAGCCACCCGAGTAGGTGCCCGCCGCGATCGCCGAGGCGGCCGCGACGATCACCCAGAACGGCACGTCATTGCCGTCATGCAGTCCACCGGCCACCAGCGCGAGCACGATGATGCCCATCGTCTTCTGCGCGTCCTGGAGTCCGTGGCCCAGCGCCATGCCGGCCGCCGAGACGGTCTGCGCGAGGCGGAAGCCGCGATTGACACGCGTCGGTCGGGCCTTCCGGAAGACCCACATGATGATGACCATGAGCAGATAGGCGCCGATGAAGCCCACCGCGGGCGACAGCACCATCGGGATGGCCACCTTGCTGATCAGCAGGTCCCAGCTCACCGTCGTCGCCGAGGCGATGCCCGCGCCGACGATGCCGCCGATCAGGGCGTGCGAGGACGACGACGGGATGCCGAAGTACCACGTGATGAGGTTCCAGGTGATCGCGCCGATCAGCGCGGCGAGCACGATCGTCAGCGCATGGGCAGAGCCCTCCCCTTGACCCGGCGCCGTGTCGATCTGGATCAGCTCCTGGATCGTCTGCGCCACGCCGACGCCCAGCCAGGCGCCGACGAAGTTGAGGATGGCCGCCATCGCGAGCGCGACACGCGGCGTGAGCGCACGGGTCGAGACCGAGGTCGCGATCGCATTGGCCGCATCGTGGAAGCCGTTGGTGTAGTCGAACACCAGCGCGATCACCACGACGGTAATCACCATCGCCAGGGTGAGATCCACCGGTCAGGACTCCTTGACGGTGATCTGTTCGATCGTGTTGGCGACCGACTCGAAGGCATCGATCGCCTGCTCCACCGACTCAACGACGTCCTTGAGCTTCAGCACCTGCATCGCCTTGTAGCTGCCGTCGAAGAGGTGCGCCAGGATGCGGCGGTGGTTGCGGTCGCCTTCGTTCTCGAGCCGGTTGATCTCGATCCAGTACTCCTCCAGATCGGTCATCGTCCGCAGGCGCGGCATGGCCTCGGCGGTGAGCTGCGCGGCGCGCTGCAATACCGCGATCTGGGAGGCGAAGGCCTCGGGGAACTCGCTGACTCCGTAGAGCACGATGCTGTCGACCGCCTCGTCCATGTGGTCCATGACGTCGTCGAGGTTGCTGGCGAGGTCGTAGATGTCCTCGCGGTCGAAAGGCGTGATGAAGGTGCTGTTGACGCGCTTGATGATGCGGTGCGTCGTCTCATCGGCCTGGTGCTCGGCCTCACGCATCCGCTCGGCGATATCGCCATTGTCGATATCGGCGTCGAGAACCTGGGCGAGCAGATTCGCGCCGCCCACGAGATGCTCGGCGGCTTCGGTGAAGAGCTCGTAGAAGGTCGTTTCGACCGGTCGGATGCGGAACCGCACGCGGTACTCCTAGAGAGGCGGAAGTTGGCCGCCCACCATGCTAAAGGGCAGGTGCCCAGCGGCACGAGTCGCGGTCATCGTTCGTTCATCTGTTGGTCGTGCGTCACAGGAAGGTCGAGCCCCAGAAGAGCGTCGATCTCGGCCCCGGTCAGCGGCGTGACAGCTCCCGATGCAGCGATCATCAACCGGCTGACGAGGTCGATCTCGGCCAGGACGGCGTCATCGCGCAGACGCTCATCGAGGGGTCCGAGCTCGCCTGCGGGGGGATGCGGCTCCACGGAGCGCAGCGTACCGCTCACCGCGCTTGGGCGTCGATCGTCCCTAGAACCGCCGGGAGCACGACGCTCCAGCGATCGCTGAGATCGGCCACTCCCACCTCGAACTGGCCGTCGACGACGATGCGATCCCCGCCGGTGCGGCCGATGGAGGAGAGCTCGACATCGAAGCGTTCGGCGAGGGAGACGAAGGCCTCGTGGTTCTCCTCGGCGACGACGACGAGCGCGCGACCGGTGGTCTCGCTGAACAGATCCGCGAAGGGATCGTCGAGCTCCAGCGTGACGCCGATGCCGTGACGGAAGGCGGCCTCGGCCACGGCGACCGCGAGTCCGCCATCGGACAGGTCGTGCGCGGACTCGACGATGACCTCCTTGGCGACATGCACCATGAGATCGGCCAGCCGGCGCTCGGCGTCGAGGTCGACCGCCGGGGGTAGTCCTCCGAGGTGACCGTGGACGACATCGGCCCACGTCGATCCCGACAGCTCGTCGGTGGTCGCGCGGCCGACCAGCAGCACGTGCGCGCCGTCGCTGCGGAAGCCCGTGGCGATGCGCTGGCGCACGTCCGCCATCACGCCGAGCACGCCGACGACCGGCGTGGGGAGGATCGGGGTCTCGCCGGTCTGGTTGTAGAACGAGACATTGCCGCCGGTCACCGGGATCCCGAGCTCAGCGCAGGCGTCCTTGAGCCCGTGGGTGGCGCGCTCGAACTGCCACATGACGTCCGGGTCCTCCGGGGAGCCGAAGTTGAGGCAGTCGGTGACGGCGAGCGGCAGAGCGCCGGACATGGCGACATTGCGGTAGGACTCGGCCAACGCCAGTTGGGCGCCCGCGTAGGGGTCGAGCTTGGCGAAGCGACCGTTGCAGTCGGTCGAGATCGCGACCCCGAGGCCGGTCTCGTCGTCGATGCGGATCATGCCGGCATCGTCGGGCTCGCCGAGCACCGTGTTGCCGAGGACGTAGCGGTCGTACTGCTTGGTGACCCAGCTCTTGTCCGCGATATTCGGGCTGGTCAGCACCTGCTCGAACTGCTCGCGCAGCTCCTCACCCGTGGCCGGGCGCGGGAGTCGCTCGGCGGCATCGGCCTGCAGGTCGTCCTGCCAGGAGGGACGCGCGTAGGGGCGTTCGTAGACGGGGCCGTCGTGCGCGACGGAGCGCGGGGGGACGTCGACGACGGTCTCGCCGTGCCAGTCGATGACGAGGTGGTCGCCATCGGTGACCTCGCCGACGACGACGGCCTCGACATCCCACTTGTCGCAGATGTCCATGAAGCCCGCGAGATGCTCGGGCTCTACGACCGCCATCATGCGCTCCTGGCTCTCGCTCATGAGGATCTCCTCGGGCGAGAGCGTGGAGTCGCGCAGCGGGACGTGGCTGAGCTCGACGTGCATGCCGCCGTCTCCGGCGCTCGCGAGCTCGCTCGTGGCGCAGGACAGTCCGGCGCCGCCGAGATCCTGGATTCCGTTGACCACGCCGGCGGCGAAGAGCTCGAGGGTGCACTCGATGAGCAGCTTCTCCATGAACGGGTCGCCGACCTGGACGGCGGGGCGCCTGCTGGGGCCCTCCGCGTCGAAGGTCTCCGAGGCCAGGACGCTCACGCCGCCGATCCCGTCGCCGCCGGTGCGGGCGCCGTAGAGCACGACCTTGTTGCCGGTGCCGGTGGCGTGGGCGAGGTGGAGGTCCTCGTGGCGCAGCACGCCGACGCACAGCGCGTTGACGAGCGGGTTGCCGACGTAGGTCTCGTCGAAGACCACCTCACCGCCGATATTGGGCAGGCCGAGGCAGTTGCCGTAGCCGCCGACGCCGGCCACGATGCCGGGCAGCACGCGGGCGGTGTCGGGGGCGTCGAGGGGGCCGAAGCGCAGCGGATCCATGACCGCGACGGGCCGGGCACCCATCGCGAGGATGTCGCGCACGATGCCGCCGATGCCGGTCGCGGCGCCCTGGTACGGCTCGATGTAACTGGGGTGGTTGTGCGACTCGACCTTGAAGGTGACGGCATACCCTTGGCCGATGTCGATGACTCCGGCGTTCTCGCCGATACCGGCGAGGGTCTTGCCCAGCGGCGTCTCCTGCGGCAGCTCGCCGAACTTGCGCAGGTGCACCTTGCTGGACTTGTAGGAGCAGTGCTCGCTCCACATCACCGAGTACATGGCGAGCTCGGCACCGGTGGGGCGGCGGCCGAGGATCTCACGGATGCGCTCGTACTCGTCCGGTTTGAGGCCCAGTTCGGCCCAGGGCTGCTCGTGGTCAGGGGTGGAGGAGGCGTGCTCGACGGTATCCAGCGTCACGATCCCAGCCTACTGGTGTCGCTCGGCCCGCCCAGCCGGCACTCGCCTCCCCGCCAGGAGCGGTGAGTTACGCACCCATCCGGGGCGCGGACAGGTGCGTAAACCACCGCCCCCGGGTACGAGAGGTGCGTAGCCCATCGCCCTCTGCCACGTAGCGACATCGGCGGGCCAGGCGGGCACTCGTGTCAGTCGATCAGCTCGGAGGGCACCAGGCTCAGGGCGAGAGGTTCTACGACCTCGAACCGCTCGGCGCCGGCGGCCCGGGCCACCTCGGC
The DNA here is from genome assembly GCF_007421815.1 of Aeromicrobium piscarium. Classification (GTDB taxonomy): domain Bacteria; phylum Actinomycetota; class Actinomycetes; order Propionibacteriales; family Nocardioidaceae; genus Aeromicrobium; species Aeromicrobium piscarium. The sequence goes on from NZ_VLNT01000030.1 coordinate 8,989, forward strand.
GTACTCGCCGTCGATGAGCGTCCAGGCCGTCACCGACGGCACGTCGGGATCGACCACCCAGTAGTGGGCACAGCCGGCGCGCTGTAGCCGCTCCTTCTTCAACAGCAGATCGATATTGCGCGTCGACGGCGACAACACCTCCACCGCCAGCAGCGGCGCGGCCGGGAGATCCCGCTCAGTGAAGGCCGCGCGGGGCGCGACCAGGAGGTCCGGTTGGATGACCGTGTCCTCAGCGAGCACCACATCGAGAGGGGCGAACAACACCTCGTGATCCTCGGGCATCACCCGGTCCAACGCGAAGAGCAGCTCTCGAAGTACCCGTTGGTGCACCGGACGCGGTGCCGGGCTCACCAGGAGCACCCCATCGATGAGCTCGTAGCGGTGCCCATCATCGGGCATCGCGTCCAGATCCTCGCGGGTCAGCGCCCTGCCGCGTGGCAGGCCGAGCACCTCTGGAACAGCCATGGCAGTCATCGTAGTTCGCTCCTTTCCCCATGACCATCATCGAAACGGACTCCGGGCCTGGCCACCAGGCCCTCAGCGAAAGCTGTGGACAGCCGCGGCGTCCCCGGAGCCTGTGGACAGCTCTCGGGTGATTCGGCCGATCGGCCCCGGAGTCGGCTCCGAGCTGCGACGATGAGACATGGATGTCGAACTGCTGACCGCTGCGCTCATGGAGCCCGCCCTCGGTCCGGCGGTGCCCGCGCAGGTGCTGCTGTGTGACACCGGGAAGGGTCTCGTGCTGATCGACACCGGCTTCGGCCTCGCCGATCTGGCCGACCCGGCTGCCCGGCTCGGACCGATCCGGCACCTGCTCCGGCCTCGTGTCGACCCGTCCCTCACCGTCGTCGAGCAGCTGCGTCGGCGCGGCATCGAGGCAGGGGCGGTGACCGATATCGTCCTCACGCATCTCGACCTGGACCATATGGGCGGCGTGGACGACTTCCCGGAGGCTCGGGTGCATACGACCGCCGACGAGTACTCCGCGGCGGTCACCGATCCCGACCCGCTCGATCGGATGCGGTACCGGAAAAGCCAGCTCGCGACACTCCCCCGGCCGGTCCTCCACACCGGTCGCGGCGACGTCTGGGAGTTCGGCTTCACCGGCCACGAGGTGCTGCCCGGGGTGATGCTGGTGCCGATGCCGGGACACTCACGTGGCCACGCCGCGGTGGCGGTGGCGCAGGACGACCGGTGGATCCTGCACGCCGGCGACGCGCTCTTCGACGCGAGCGTCCTCGATCCGGCGCTGCCGCGGCGCGGCACGCTGCGGGCCTTCGAGCGTTCCGTCGGCCGCGATCAGCGGGCGATCTCGCGCAACCACCGGCTGCTCTCCGAGCTACACCTGCTCCCGCAGGTCACCGTCGTCCTCGCCCACGACGACCGCACGACCCTCTGACCTCGGCCCGGTTCCGTGGGCGGGACATCGGGGACGCAGGATGTGATTTCGTGGTCGTCCTGGAAACCACAGACTCACATCCTGCGTCCCCGGTAGCCCAACTGACACGGGCGGTGAGTTATCCCTGACTTCAGGCGCTCAGGTACGGGATACCTCACCGCCCACCGGAGGTCAGGCGGGGAGGAGCTCGTTCACGACATCGCGCAGCAGCTCGTAGCCGCGCTGGGTCAGGATCGACTCGGCATGGAACTGGATGCCCCGGTAGTGCGGCCCGGAGACGAGATGGACGTCGCCGTTGTCATCGGTCTCGACGCCGACCCCCTCGGGCAACCCGGTCTCGGGCACCCGCGCGACGAAGGTGTTGTAGAACCCCACCGTCTCGGTCCGGCCGAGCACGTCTAGCCGGCTCTGCGTGCCCTGAAAGACGATGTCCTTGAAGGTGAGATCCAGGCCCAGCTGGTGGCAGAGCGTCTGGTGACCCAGGCACACGCCCAGGAACGGCCGGCCGGAGGCGAGCAGCCGGTCCACGGCCCCCCTCAGCACCCGCATCTTGGGCTCGTCGGCACGAGGATCGCCCGGCCCGGGCCCGACGACGACGAGGTCGTAGCCGTCGAGGTCCCCCTCGGCGTACTCGTCGTGACGCACGATATCGGTGGACATCCCGAGGACGCCGAACACGTGGGAGAGCATGTTGACGAAGTCGTCCTCGCCGTCGAGGATCACGACCCGCTTGCCGACCAGATGCGGTTCCGGCTCGGTGCCGGACTGGTCGCTGAGCCAGAACTGGCTGAGTCGCTGGTTGCGCGAGCCGAGGGCGATGAGCACATCGTCCTCGCGGGTGAACGCGTCGAATCCCTCGGCGGCGGGCGGTGCTGCGTCCACGAGCCCGAAGGCGCTGAGGATGCCGGCGGCCTTGGCCCAGGTCTCGGCGGTCTCATAGGCGGCATCGGAATCACGGACGAGGGTCGCGCCGGCGCTGACCTTGAGGCGGCCGTCGAGGTCGACATCCGCGGTGCGGATGAGGATGGGCGCGTCGGCCTTCTGCCGGCCCTCGGCGTCGCGCCCGACCAGTGCGGCGATCGAGGCGTAGTAGCCGCGCCCCTCCGGCTCGTACTGCGCAATGAGCCGGCAGGCGTTCTCCACCGGGCTGCCGGTGACCGTGGCGGCGAACATCGAGTCACGCAACACGTCACGCACGTCGCGATCGGTGCGGCCGGCGAGCAGATACTCGGTGTGCACGAGGTGGCTCATCGGCTTGAGATAGGGACCGAGAACGAGTCCGCCCTCATGGCAGATGTCGCACATCATCTTGAGCTCCTCGTCGACGACCATGAAGAGCTCGTAGATCTCCTTCTCGTCGGAGAGGAAGCGCAGCAGCTCGCGCTTGCGGTCGGCGTGGGTCTCGAGGCCGCGCATGCGGAAGGTCCCCGAGATGGGGTTCATGCGCACCTGGCCGGCGTCGAGGCTGACATGGCGCTCGGGGCTGGCCCCGATGAGATAGCGGTCGCCGGTGAAGATGAGGAAAGTCCAGAAGGCTCCGCGCTCGCGTTCGAGCAGGCGGCGCAGCACGGTCAGCGCGCGCTCGTGGCCCCAGTCCGCGACCTGCGCGCGGTAGTGGCGGCCGATGACGAGATTGGCTCCCTCCCCCACGCCGATCTCGCCGTCGATGATCTGCCGGACCGTCTCGGCGTAGTCATCGTCACTGGTGTCGAAGCCGCCGCGGTCGACGAACTCGATTGGCGCATCGGGCAGTTGGTCGAGCACCTCGGCCAGGGGCAGCTCGGCGAGCAGGTCGGCGCGGATGACCGACAGCGGCGTGCCGTCCTGGTGCGCGGCGAATCCACGCTCACGGACCTGGGCATAGGGCACGAGCACGAGGTGGTCCCATCGCTCCTCGGCGCCCTCGACGATCGGGATGTCCGCCAGGCTCTCGATATCGGTGCGGGGACCGCCGATGAGCGTGACGGTATCGGCCTCGCGCCCCCGGATGAGAGCGAAGGCCGGCTGGGAGAGCAGATCGTCGAGCAGGGTCATGGTCTTCCTACATGTGGTGGCCGTGGACGACGAACGCCCAGTACCGGCCTACGGCGGACTGGGCGTTGAGACAACGGGACGACAGGCCACCTACGGGCGGCGCCACCAGGTGCGAGTCGTCATGGGCAGCAGCGTAGCGCACACCCACTCGGTCCCCCTTGCGGCGGTAGACCATCAACCCCTCCTCTCGGGAGCGGTGACCTACGGAGGTCGATGGCAGGTGTGGAGGGGCATCGAGGACGGATGCCACACTGATCGCGTGGAGATCGACGAGGACACGTTGCGCGATGACCTGGCCACCCTCGTGGGCTTCGGCGCGATCGGCGGCTCGGAGGCCGAGGTGGCCATCCAGCACTGGTGCGCCGAGCGCCTCACCTCGCTGGGCCTCGAGGTCGACCACTGGCACGCCGATCTCGAGGAGCTGCGCGCCGATCCGGACTACCCCGGCGAGGAGGTCGAGCGCGAGGAGATGTGGGGCTGTGTCGCCGCCACCTCCTCCGATCGGCCCGCGCTGATCCTGGCCGGACACGTCGATGTCGTGCCGATCGGCGAGGTCGGCCTGTGGGAGTCCGATCCGTTCACCCTCACCATCCGCGACGGCCGCTGGCGTGGACGCGGCACCTGCGACATGCTCGGCGGGGTCGCGGCGATCTTCGCCGCGGCACGCGCCATCGACCATCGCTCCCTCGCCCGGCCGTTCGCGATCCACACCGTCGTCGCCGAGGAAGACGGCGGACTCGGCACCTTCGACACCCTGCGCCGCGGCCACACGGGCGATGCCTGCCTCATCGCGGAGCCGACGGCGGGCCGGGTGGTGGCCGCCAATGCGGGCTCGCTGACCTTCCGGCTCGAGATCCGCGGTGCGGCGACCCACGGTTCGATGCGCCGCGACGGCGTCTCCGCGATCGGACTGCTGCCGCGTGTGCTCGCCGCCATCGACGAGCTCGAGACCCGACGCAATGCCGATGTCCCGACGCTGTTCGGGCCCTTGCCGTTCCCGATCTCGGTGGGCATCCTCAACGCCGGCGACTGGGCGAGCACGGTCCCCGACCGGCTCGTCGCCGAAGGGCGCTACGGGGTGCGACCCGGTGAGAGCTTCGCCGATGCGGAGGCGGCGTTCGAGCATCACATCGGGCAGTTGTGTGCACAGGATCCGTGGCTGCGGGAGAACCCGATCGACGTGAGCTGGCCCGGGGGTCGCTTCGCGGCGGGCATGACCGATCCGGATCACCACTTCGTGCGGCAGGTGGGTGAGCTGACCGGGGCGGGGGCCGCGGGTGCTCCCTACGGCTCCGACCTGCGGCTGTACGTGGGAGCGGAGATCCCGACCGTGCAGTACGGGCCCGGGGCAATCGCCGATGCCCACGCCGTGGACGAATCCGTGCCGATCGACGACGTCGTGCACTGCGCCGAGGTCTATCGCGATCTCATCCTCGCCCGTTGCACCTGATCCTCGCCCCGCCGGGCAACTTTTGCCGGGTTGTTGCCCTTTTCAGCCATCGGAGAGGGCCACAACCCGGCAAAAGTCGAGCCTTGCGCCGGAGTCACTCTCCTGCGGAAGTGGCGTCGTCGTCACCCGGCAGGGGTGAGAGCTCGAGCTCGGTGTAGTCGCCGACGTCGATGATGCGGCCGGGCTGGAAGGTGATGATCTGCAGACCGACCGGGCGTCCGTCGTCGAAGGTGACGAGCGTGACCTGGGCGTCACGGCGGAGCTTGCTGCCCAGCGCGAAGGCGTACACCGCGCCGCCGGTCGAGGCCGTCGTGAGGGCCGTGGTGATGCCCTCCTCGCCCTCGGTCACGTCCGGGCCGACCTGCCGGTGCAGATGCCCCGAGAGCACGAGGTCGGCGCACCCGCGGTCGATCGTCTCGCGAGCGGAGGCCGAGCTGTGCACCATCATCACGCCGATGCGCTCCTCGGCATCACAGGCGATCTCGGCCAGCTCGGCGTCCTGGGCGCCGATCGCGTCGATATTGTCGTCCTCGTTGCCGGTGTACCCGGCGGTGAGGCCCGAGCTGCGGGGGTCGCTGTCACCGAGGATCGAGATGCCCTCGACCTCCTCGACACCGCCGTCGAGCACGGTGAAGCCGACGCGTTCCATCTCCTCGCGGATGAACGGCCCCTGGTCGTGATTGCCGGCGACCGCGTACACGGGAATATCGGAGAAGGCCGCCGCGAGCGACTGGATGCTGAAGTCCTCCCACGAGGCGCCATTGGAGGTGTCGTCGCCGAGATCCATGACGAAGGAGATGTCGGCGCGATCGCCGACGGCCTTGGCGACCTGATCCATGGTGATGTTGTTGTGCCGGTCCGTGACCACCAGGGCGGTGATCTCGTCGCCCTCGGGGGCGCGGATGCCGTCGACATCCCTCACGTCGTCTGCGAGCTTGCCGTAGAAGTCGACGGACTCGGAGTAGGTGGCGATGGCGCCGTCGAGCAACGCCTTGCTGCCCGCCACCGCAGCCCCCTTGGACACCTCGACGTCCTGTAGGGCACTGAGGTCGGCGGGGATGTCGCCGAGCTCGGGGAACTCGGTAGTGATCGGCACCCAGGCCACCGTGCGCGTGTCATCGGAGCGATGTGGAAGCGCCACCCACAGCGAGGCGATGAGCACGATGGTCAGCGTGCCACCGACGAGGGCCGTGTGGCGGCCGGGCGGCCACGCGCTCGTCAGCTGCGCGCGCCGGGCGGGGCCGAGCAGACGCCAGACCGCGACGATCACCACCATGGTGGCCAGCCCGGCGGCCACGCCACGGATGGCCGAGGTGAGGGCGACATCCTGCAGGACCGCGGTGACCTTGGCGATCTCGCCTTCGGGGGCCGCCGCGATCGCGGCGTCCTGCGCCAGGATCTGCTCGAAATTTGTGATGGGGCTGTCGCGCAGCACGATATCCGCGCCGATGCCGAGCGGAGCGTCGGTGCTGATCCGGAACTCGGGAAGCAGCGGACCGGCCTGCACGGTGGCAAGGCCGTCGAGGTTGCCGTTGACGGTCGCATTGTGCGCGCCGATGGTCACCGTGCGTTCGGTGTGCAGGAAGGAGGCGGTAGTGACCCACACCCCCACCACGAGTCCTGCGAGCACCAGACCGACGATCGCGAGCACGCGACGGGTCATCACACCTCCTGTAGCCATCGTTGTGTCGTGCCGACCGTGGCCAGCCGGGACGTCGCCCTCGTCAGCACGACGTAGAGCGTGCGCCAGCCGGCAGCCGACTCCGCGACGATAGCGTCAGGTTCGGACACCAGCACGCCGTCGAACTCCAGCCCCTTGGTGGCCAGGCCGTCGAGGACCCGCACCCGGTCCGGCGCGACATCGGCCAGCGAACGCCGCCAGTGCTCCACGTCACGTTGCGCGGCGACGACCGCGACGGTGCCCTCGATCTGGTCGAGCAACCAGTCGAGCAGTTCGCGAGAGCGCTCCTCGACCCGGTCGGTCACCTCGTGACGTGGCTCGACATCGGTGCGCCGAACCGCCTCGGCGAGATCGGGATCGTCGATCGTGCGCTGCGCCACGCGGGCGGCGAGGTCGTAGATCTCCGCGGAGTTGCGGTAGTTCTTCGACAGCCGAAAGTGGTGCAGGGGTTTGTTGCCGATCGCCGCGTCGCGGGCGGCGATGGTCTCGTGCGGCCTCGGCCATGACGACTGTGCCGCGTCGCCGACGATGGTCCAGCTCGCCAGGCGTGCCCGACGACCGAGCATCCGCCACTGCATCGGCGAGAGATCCTGCGCTTCGTCGACGAGGAGATGGGCGTAGCTGTCGTCCTCGATGCTGGAGGTGGTACGGAGTCGTTCCTCGGCCTCGTCACGCTCCCGGCGCTCGAAGCTCATCAGCTGCTTGGGCAGGCCCGCATCGAGATCGATCTCGGGCGGCACCTCGCCGAGCAGATGACGGAGCTCGTCGATGAGGGGGACGTCCTCGATGCGGGGAGCATCCGGGGACCAGGTGTCGCGCACGACGGCCATCTCCTCCGCGGTGAGCACGTCGCCAGCCAGCTCGGCGATGCGCTGCGGCAGGGTCCGCCAGGCCTCGACGGCGTCGACCTCGGGCCACCACGACTCGACGAAGTCGACGAAACGGTGATCGCCGAGCAGCTCCTCGATGAAGGCGTCCTCACCCTTCTCCAGGGCGCGCTCGGCGGTGACCTGGGACCAGAGCGCGGCGAGCAGCGCCGCCGGCACCTGCCGGAAGACCTGGTTGCGCGATCCTCGGGAGAGCAGCCGACGGCCGATCCGGCGCAGATCGCGATTGCTGAGATGCAGGCGTTGATCGCGATAGAACCCGGTGTACTCGCGGGGGGCTCCGGGCATCGGCGAGCGAGCCAGGCGCCGCAGGAGGGTCGCCATCTGCTCGGAGCCCTTCACCGCCGCCGCGGCGGGGACGTCGTGTTCGGAGGCGCGGATGCCGTCGACCACGTCGCCGATGGCCCGCAAGGTCACCGCGGTCTCGCCGAGGCTCGGCAGCACGCGGTCGATGTAGTTCATGAAGACCGAGGACGGCCCCACGACGAGCACGCCACCGGTCTCGAAGCGACGACGGTCGGTGTAGAGCAGGTAGGCCGCCCGGTGCAGTGCGACGACGGTCTTGCCGGTGCCGGGCCCGCCGGTGATGATCGTGGCGCCGCGGCTGGGGGCGCGGATCGCCTCGTCCTGCTCGGCCTGGATGGTGGCGACGACCGAGTGCATCTGGTCGTCGCGTGCACGGCTGAGGCTCGCGAGCAGCGCGCCCTCGCCGATGACGACCATGTCGCCGGGGGCGTTGTCGGCATCGAGCAGATCGTCCTCGACGCCGATGACGCGATCGGCGCGCGAACGAAGGACACGACGACGCACGACACCATGGGGCTGCTGGGCCGTGGCGCGGTAGAAGGCCGAGGCGGCCGGTGCTCGCCAGTCCATCAGGAGGATCTCGCGGTCCTCGTCGCGCACACCGATACGACCGATGTAACGACGGCCGCCGTCGAGGAGGTCGAGACGTCCGAAGACGAGTCCCTCGTGGGCGGCGTCGAGGGAGGCGAGTCGTCGGTTGGCCTGATAGACCATCGCATCGCGTTCGACGAGTCCGCCTTCATGGCCGATGTGACCGCGTGCCATCCCCTCGGCGACCAGGGACCGGGCGGTCACTGCCGAGGCGTCGAGCCGCTGGTAGACGACATCGACATAGGCCTGCTCGGCGGCGATCTCCGCGCGCTCTTCTGCCTCGGTCAACCGGACTCCTCCACGACTCGCACCGAACGCTCGATTCTAGCGAGCGCCGCGAAAGGGGTGCCGGCCTACTCGGTCACTCCGGATCCAGGCCCCGGGGCGCTCTCACGACACATCCCGCGGATCTCAGCGAGTGCCGTCCTGAACTCAACGCGCATCGTCTGTGTGAGCAGTAAGCACGTCAGCACGGCGTTCACCGCAAGGCTGATGAGCACGATCGCGATCAGCGCCCATATCTGTGCCTCTGTCGTCACGGTAATCACCGACGACGGCATCTGTAGTCGACCATCGATCGATGGTAACGGAGTCCGGCGGGATGCCGATCACTCGGGACGATGGAAGACGCGCTTCATCAATGCCTGGACATCGCGGTCCAGATAGTCCAGGCGCTCGTTCACCGCCGTGAACCGAACGACCATCTCGCTCCGCAGGCCGCCCATCTCGCTCCGCAGGCCCCCGATCTCCGCTCGTATCACCCGGATGAACACTGTACTCACCAGGCCGATGATCGCCACGAACGTCGTGAGCACACCCACGATCAACGTCCATGTCTGCGCATCCGTCATCGACAACACCTCTTCAGTATCGCTGAGAGATTCCGAGGATGCGAGGAACCGGAGACAAACGGGCGAACCTTCCACAGACCTGTGGACAACCAGGCCGGCGGGGAAGAACTCAGCTCGCCATCGCCGACGACGGACACGGGAGCCCGCCCAGCACGCCGAAATCGCGATTCCACCGCAGGAGGGGTGTGCCGCCCTCGGTGACGACGCCACGCACGACATTTCCCACCACCAGCAGTTGATCGTGTACGGGCATCGTGGAGTCGGTGTCGCACCAGAAGGTGGCCAGGGCGTCGGGGAGCCAGAGCGGACCCTCGGGCGACGAGTCCGCGCCGGCCACTTCGAGGGCGTTCAGTCGTTCGTCGCGGGTGCCCGGCTCCGACAGACGGCGCGCCAACGGCAGGTGATGTGCTCCGAGCAACGATATCGCCCACGTGGACCCGGCGACGATGGCCGACAGGGCGTCGCGGTGCCGGCCGACGGAGATCGCCACCGTGAACGGGTCCACCGAGACCGTGAGCATCGGCGCGGCGATGAAGAAGCGATCGTCGTCGCCTCGGACGGTGACGAGGGTGACGCCGCTGCCGTACCGGGCGAAACCGTCGTACAGCGATGCGTCGAGAGAACGAGGAGGCATGAGGACGTCACTCAATTCTGGTCGAGCAGAGCCGGTTACCGAGGTCCTGCGTTCGCGTTGAGTGTGGGGCACCTCCCCACACTCAACGCGAACGCGGGTCTTGGGGTTAGAAGATGATCTGTCCGCCGGTGGTGGCGGCGGTGAATCGTTCTTGGGCGTCGGCCCAGTTGGCGATATTCCAGAAGGCCTTGACGTAGTCGCCCTTGACGTTGAGGTAGTCCAGGTAGAAGGCG
>NZ_VLNT01000031.1 GCF_007421815.1 Aeromicrobium piscarium
GACAGGTAGGCCGCCGCTCGACGCAGAACCTCGTTCTCTTGCTCCAGCAACCGGTTGCGACGCTTCAGCTCGCGCAGCTCTGCCACCTCGCTGGCGCTCACACCGGGCCGGGTGCCGTCATCGATGTCGGCGGCCTTCAGCCAGTTCGTGAGCGTGGCCTCAGCGATGCCGAAGTCCTCAGCGATCTGCTTCAGCGTGGTCTTCGAGTCTCGTCCACGGGCGACCGCGACCACGTCATCGCGGAACTCTTGCGGATAGGGAGCAGGCATAGCGACATCCTCTCCTCTGATGCTGCGCACCAGAAGTCAGTTGTCACCTACGGCTGCATCACGCCCCCGTGTCAGCGCCGCAGGTGCAGGTGTTGCGGGTGTCGGGACTCTGCTGCTCGTCATCTCATTGCCGCCGCTGTTATGGGTGGCGGCACCGGCAGTGCTGCTCTTCTTTGGTGCGCTCGTCATGCACAAACTCGTTCGATCTGGGTCGGCAGTCGACCTCATCATCGCCTGGCGTGCACGGTACCCGCGTGCATGGATGATCCGTCCCTGGGAGGAAAGCGGCGAGCCAGAGTGTGCCGTCTGTCTGTGGGGTCTCACGCCACGGCCCCTCGTGAGGAGGCTTCAGGGACGTCTCGAGGGCTGGTGGCGTACCACGATCGTGCCGAAGATCGAGGAGACGACCTTCTATCGCAAGGCCCGACGGGATCGCCGCGTCATCGTGCTGACCCTCGGCCTCCTGGGTTGGCTCGTGTGCGTCAAGTTCCTCGGGCTAGCCGCCGACGACGGCATCGTCATCCTGGCTGGCCTGCTGGCGATGACGCTGGTGTTCTCCGGATTGAGCGCGGGGCCCTCGATCTTCGACGGACTATTCGAAGACAGGTCGTGGCGAACTTCTGTGCGGCAAGTGGTCTTCGGTGGCCTGGCGGCGCTCATCATCGTCGGCGCCGTGCGGATTCCGGGAGTTGCCGACGATCTCGAATCTCCTGCTCGGCGAGTGCTCGGCGGCTATGACCGCGATGTGGCGATGCTGACGCTGCTCTTTGGAGCACTGACGCTCCTGCTCCTCGGCGTCATCGCGACCCTCTCGAAACTCGGCCTTCAGTCGAAGGGGCGCTCGAGGCGGATTCTCGGGGATGCTGTCCTGCCGTTCGCGGGCTTGATGGTGGGAGCCGTCCAAGGCGCTTGGTTCCCGATGGCGGTCCTCTGGCTTCTCTCCATGCTCAAGTCGAACTGGGATCGGTCCTTGCTTCGGCGCCCATGAAGGCTCGTTCAGGTGCCGCGGTCGTCGTCGATCTTCATGGCTGTACTCGCCCACGGAGGTCTCCGGTCGTCCTCATACTGGAGCAGTCTTCTCAGCTGCGCCTCGGTGAGCGGACGCAGCGTCCGCCACGGTCTGGTGATCACAAGTGCTGGGCCACCCGGCTGAGTACGGACTTCCTCGACCCGATGCAGATGTTCACGCAAGCGCTCGCGCCATGCTGCGAGCTCGACTCGACGGTAGCCATCATCGGTCCAGGCGTAGTGAAATAGGTCGCGTGACGGATGAGGAATCTGCCATACCCAGGGCAGTACCTTGTCGCCGTCGATGTCGACGAGGTGGCGCGACGGGATCGGTTCTTCGGCATCGCAGCGCGGTTCGTCCGTTGAGAGGCGAGTAGCGAGTTGCGGATCCCGCAGATCGTCGTCGGTCAGCTCAACCGCCGATGAGATGTGGGTTGGCGGCGCGGTCGCCGGTGCCATGACTGATTGAGCCCGCCAGAAGCGCCGCCACGACCCGGTCAGCATGGTCGGCACTCCGCGACGACTGTCGTCGGTCCGCCTCGCCAGCGCGTGAGCCGGGCAAAGCTCGATGCTGAACGACTGCCCCGAGCTCGACCGCCGTGTCGTCGCCACGTATACCGGCACCGGGGAGTCGCGGTGTAAGTCGAGAACGGCCTTCTCCACGGTGAACCGGTCCGGGCTCTCCGTTGTGTCTGCGCGTGCACATTCCACGATCACTGTCTTGCCTGTCGCGAGTAAGGCTGCGGAGGCTCCCTCCGGGTGTCCGCCGTGGCCTACATAGCCTTGCTCGTGGTGGAGCACCATGAAAGTGATCAGCTTGGCGAGGTCAAGCCTGCTTCCGCACGAAGTCATTCCGGTTCCTCCCGACGTGGGCCACGGCGCAATGGAACCACGAAAATGACCTGTGTCACATCGAGGTGACCCGAGATCAGATGGCCATCCGAAAAGAACTGCATTCTACAATCTATTGGTTGTGCCCCGGGTGAATGAATCTCTTCTGACGCGGATTGCTCCCCGGGTCGAGGGGGCGGTAGCGCGCCGGTGACCCCACTCTGGCAAGCTGACCTCATGGTGAGTGCATCTATAGATTATTGGTCGGCATTCAGCGAGCAATTGGGGAGCCGACTCGTGAAAGCTCGCGCGGAGGTCGGCTATAGCCAGGAGGACGTGGCGAAGGAGATCGGTGTGACCACCGCCCGCTATCGGACTCTTGAAGAAGGCGTGTGGACCGAGGCAACACGCGGGCTGCGCCTCGACACCATCGTGCTGTTGTGCCGCTTCCTCGGCATCGCACCGGGCGACATCATCCCCGGCCTCTAGGCATCGTCTCGCCATGAAAGCTGTCATTTCTCCGCATGGCGGTTTCTGGCGGATTTCTGTGGCATGCTGACGGCGGGAGCATCGGACCGACTGGTCCGTTTGGGGAGTGTCTGTAGCCGCGTGGGTCAAACCGGCTGCGTGGGTAACGCGATGAAAGGGCACTCGATGAAGTTCACATTCAAGTCCACGATGGCCGTCACCGCGCTCGCGAGCGCGGCGCTGCTCGGCGGCACGGTAGCGGCCCACGCCGCGGGCATCGTCGCGGTCGGTGGCGACACCACCGAGCGGGATGTCGCGCTGGAGGCCACGACCGACGGGATCTATTTCGACACCGACTATGGCATCGAGATGCTGTGTGAGGAGAATGCCGGCGCAGGCTCGGTGGCTGCGGGTGCTGCTGTACCGGGTCTCGGCCTGTTGAGCCTGACGCCGACGACATCGGTCAACTGCGTCCTGCCGGAGATCTTCGATCTCCCGGTGACGGTGACCTACAACGACACCTGGGAGTTCAGCGCCTCCGGGCCCGCGGTCAACGGAGTCGCTCCGGGAACGGTCAGTGGCGTCGAGGTGCGCGTCGAAAGCGATCTGACCGATTTCTGCAACTTCACGGCGGCCGGTGACATGCGGGCAGAATTCGACAGCACGGCTCAGCAGCTGCGATTGCTGGCCGAGCCGCTCGTGGAATATCCGCTGGCGATCACTGACGCCCAGGGATGCTTGCTCTTCGTGCAGGATGGCGATGTGGGTCAGTTCGTCGCGGACTATGACGTGACGACCGACGAAGGTGCAATCACCTTCCAGTGATCCCAGCCGACGGTGGGGGAGGGTTTCCTCGCCCACCGTCCTGGCGGGAAGGGCAGCGCGCGGCCAGTCGCGTTTGACGTCGTTGGTGGGGGCCGGTGAGGAGCGGCTCGAGAGGAACGCGTCGCGCATCACCTGCTGTGGATCTCACGAGTGTCTGATCGGTCGCGGTGTTACGCTCGGGTCATCGCCCGCCCCTTCGGGGGACTGGGAAGTGGAGGCCGGAATCCCCGCCGTGGGCGGGAGCCGGCCTCAGCGCTGTCCAGGGGCCTTCTGTCACAGTCTGATGAGTTCGTAAGCACCGTTGAGCTGGTCGAGCCAGGCGTGGTTGTCGTCGCGGAGCGCGGCAAGCGTCATTCCGGCCACTGCGTCGGGGATCCAGAGCATGGGGTCATCGAGGGGTTTGGCGAACGTAACGGTAAATCCTGGCGAGATCGCGCCGGAACCGTGTAACGAGGCAACCATTTCTTGATCGCGACGGTCTTGTGCGGCCTGCCGCGATTCGATCCATGCGCGGGTGACGCCGCGTTGATCGAGTTCGAAGAGCAGCCGTTGCAAACATTTGCGGCGAGCTCGTTCCTGACGTCTGGCTTCGACCTCCGCTAAGACGATGACGTGGGTCAGGCTCGTCGAGGCGATGACGTCGACGATCTCGTATCGGGTGCGATGGTCTTCGGAGTTCCAGTGCAGTCTTCGACGGGGCCGCGGTACCAGGCGCCGTAGTGACTCGCGGATCGATTCGGCACTCGTAGGGTCGCTGATGGCAGCCGCAAGGAGATAGAAGCCGGGGGTGGGGCCTTGGGCGTGGATCGATTCGTCGATCCACGCGTGTAGTTCCCCGGTCATGGCCGAAACGCTAGGTGGTGGCGGGCTTATCGACCAGCGGCCGGAAGCTGGGCTGTGGATATCGAGGGTGTCGACTCGTTCGCTGGTAAGCTATGGGTATTGCCCGCCCCTGATGGGGGATTGGGAAGTGGAGGCCGGAATCCCCGCCGTATGACGGGAGCCGGCCTCAGCGCTGTCCAGGGGCCTTCGGTTCCGCAGTGCGCTCCGGGTCCGCCTTGCTCGGGCACAAGGTGGGGTGTGGATTCCGTCTGATGCTTACCGGTCGCGGTGTTAAGCTGGGGGTATTGCCCGCCCCTTCGGGGGACCGGGAAGTGGAGGCCGGAATCCCCGCCGCATGACGGGAGCCGGCCTCAGCGCTGCCCGGGCCCCTTTGCGGCTCGGGTCAGCGGATGACGGCCACAGGGCAATTGGCGGTGTGCAGCACCGCACGGCTCACCGAGCCGAGCAGCAAGCCCACCAGATCGCTGTGGCCGCGTGAGCCGACCACCAGCACCCCCGCGCCCTCGGACGCATCCGCCAATACGTGCTCCGGCCGGCCGCGCTGCGTGCCCACCTCGACCGTCAGCCCGGGATGTTCCGCCAGCACCGCCTCGCGAGCGCGCTCCACCGTAGCCACCGCCTCGGTCTCGGCCGCATGGGCCGCATCCTCGGTGGCGTTGACATTCGCCAGATACGCCGCCGACCACGGATTGGCCTCGGGCACATCCCACGCCGCCGCGATGATCAGCCGGGCATCCGTCGACGCCGCCAGTCTCGCGGCACCCGCGACCGCCTGGGCAGCGAACTCCGAATCATCCGTGCCGACCACCACCGGGCGGTCGGGGCCGGGCAGGTGCTCGGAATTGCCGCGGATCACCAGCACCGGGCACTGCGCGTGCGCGCTGATCGTGAACGCCACCGAGCCGACGAGCCCCGCGGCGAGCCTTCCCCGTCCGCGGTGTCCCACCACGACCACGGCGGCGTCGGCGGACAACTCCTGCAGCGCCGCCGCCGGTCCCTGCTTGCGCGCGACCGCATGCACCGTGAGCCCAGGTACGCGCTCACGGGCACGCTCGGCGCCCTCCTCGGCGATCGCGTCAGCGCCCTCGTCGCCGCCCGCGTCGTCGCGCCCCTTCAGCCGGCGGGCAGCGTGCACCACCACCAGATCCACGCCCCGCCGATCGGCATCGGCGGCCGCCCACTCGACGGCGATCTTGCTGGGCTCGGAGGCGTCGTATCCCACGACGACGGCGCCGGAGACGGGGACGGTCATACGAGTTCACTCCTTCGTGTCGACTCTCCCTCCAACCTACGCGCCACGAGGTCCACCCGCAGGGGCCACGGGCCAGGTCGTCCGCTCATCAGTCCCGCCGCGCGGCTAATAAACAATCAGGGTTGACTGTTTGTTTGAAAGGCGGCAGTCTGTACACATGATCCGGATCGGGAACTGCTCGGGCTTCTACGGAGACCGGCTCTCCGCCATGCGCGAGATGCTCGAGGGAGGGCATCTCGACTACCTGACCGGCGATTACCTCGCCGAGCTCACCATGCTCATCCTGGGCAAGGACCGCATGAAGGACGCCGACCTCGGCTACGCCAAGACCTTCCTGCGCCAGCTCACCGACTGCCTCGCGCTAGCCCGCGAGAAGCAGGTCAAGATCGTCGCCAACGCAGGTGGCCTCAACCCCGCCGGACTCGCCGAGAGGATCCGCGAGATCGCCGCCGAGCAGGGCGTCGAGGTGCGGGTCGCGCACGTCGAAGGCGACGACCTCATCTCCCGTGCCGGCGAGCTCGGCTGGGAAGGCGCTCTGACGGCCAATGCCTACCTCGGCGCCTTCGGTATCGCCGAGGCGCTCACCGCCGGCGCGGATGTCGTGGTCACCGGGCGGGTCACCGACGCCTCGGTCATCGTCGGCCCCGCGATCGCCGAATACGGCTGGGGCCGCGAGGACTTCGACCGCCTCGCCGGCGCCGTCGTCGCCGGACACGTCATCGAGTGCGGTACCCAGGCCACCGGCGGCAACTTCTCCGGCTTCACCGATATCGACACCAGCCGGCCCCTCGGCTTCCCCATCGCGGAGATCTCCGCCGACGGAACCAGCGTCATCACCAAACACCCCGGCACCGGTGGCGCCGTCACCGTCGACACCGTCACGGCCCAACTCGTCTATGAGATCGGCGGACCGGTCTACCTCAACCCCGATGTCTCCACCCACCTCGACACGATCGAGCTGACCGACGACGGCGAGGATCGTGTGCGGGTGAGCGGCGTGCAGGGTTCACCGCCGCCGGCCACCACGAAGGTCGCGCTCAACAGCCTCGGCGGATTCCGCAACAGCGCCGAGCTCGTGCTCACCGGTCTGGACATCGAGGCCAAGGCCGACTGGGTCCGCGCCCAGCTCAGTGCCGCCCTCGACCGGCTCCCGCTCGACGAGGTCACCTGGGAGCTGGTGCGCACCGATCGCGCCGACCCGGCGACCGAACCCGAGGCGGCGGCTCTGCTGCGCTGCCACGTCAAGAGCCAGGACGCCAAGGCCGCGGGACGCGCGTTCAGCGGCGCGGCGATCGAGCTCGCCCTCGCCTCCTATCCCGGATTCCACGTCACCGCGCCTCCCAGCGCGGCCTCGCCCTACGGCGTCTACCGGGCGGCCTATGTCCCGCAGACCGACGTGCCGCACGTCGTCGTCCTGGACGACGGACGGCGCATCGACATCGCGGCACCGTCGACGACCTCCTCCGATCCAGCTCAGGGTCCGCCGAGTGGTGCACCACTCGCGGGGGCTGGGGAGCTCGCGGGGACTGGGGACTCGGGGCGGGGGGCTGACGACACGGTGCGCAAGGCGCTCGGCCGACTCGCCTACGCGCGCTCCGGTGACAAGGGCGGCGCCGCCAATATCGGTGTCTGGATCCCCTCCGATCATCCCCGACGCGAGGCCGCCTACGCCTGGCTCGCCGCGACACTCACCGCCGATCGCGTCCGCCAGCTGCTGCCCGAGACCGCCGACCTCGACATCGCCGTCCACCCGCTGCACAACCTCGCCGCCGTCAACCTCGTCGTCGAGAAACTGCTCGGCGACGGTGTGGCGTCCTCCACCCGATTCGACCCCCAAGCCAAAGCCGTCGGGGAGTGGCTGCGCGCCCGCCTCGTCGACATCCCGAGGGAGCTGCTCGCATGACCGACCGCTGGAACACACCCGAGCGGGTGGCGCTGAGAGAATCCGTCGCCGCCTTCACCCGCGACCAGATCGCGCCGCACATGGACGAATGGGAGGACGCCGGACAGCTGCCGCGCGAACTCCACGCGCAGACCGCCAAAGCCGGATTCCTCGGCATCGGCTTCGACGAGTCCGTCGGCGGCGAGGGCGGCGACCTCATCGACATCTCCGTCGTCACCGAGGCCATCGTCGAGAACGGCGGCTCCACCGGCCTGCTCGCGTCACTGTTCACCCACGGCATCGCCGTGCCGCACATCATCGACTCCGGCAACGGCGACCTCATCGACCGCTACGTGCGCCCCACCCTCGCCGGCGAGACGATCGGCTCGCTCGGTGTCACCGAGCCCGGCGGCGGCTCCAATGTCGCCGGCATCACCACCCGCGCGGTCAAGGACGGCGACCACTACATCGTCAACGGCGCCAAGACCTTCATCACCTCCAGCGTCCGCGCCGACTTCGTCACCACCGCGGTGCGCACCGGCGAGGACGGCCACGGCGGCATCAGCCTGCTCGTGATCGACACCGACACCCCGGGCTTCACCGTCAGCCGCAGCCTGCGCAAGATGGGCTGGCACTGCTCGGACACCGGTGAACTCGCCTTCGACGACGTCCGCGTCCCCGCCGCCAACCTGGTCGGGGAGGAGAACGGCGGCTTCTACCTCGTCATGCAGCAGTTCGTCAACGAACGGCTCACCCTCGCCGTGCAGAGCTACGCGACCGCGCAGCGCGCCCTCGACCTCGCCGTCTCCTACGCCCGCGAACGCGAGACTTTCGGCCGTCCGCTCATCAGCCGCCAGGTCATCCGGCACAAGCTCGTCGACATGCACCGGCGCACCGAGGCCGCCCGCGCCCTCACCCGGCAGGCCGTCGAACGCGCCCAGGACTCCGGCAACCGGGCCGACCCACAGCTCATCCTCGCCGCCGCGATGGCCAAGAACCAGGCCGTCGAAGCGGTCGAATGGGTCGTCAGCGAGGCCGTGCAGATCCACGGCGGCATGGGCTACATGCGCGAATCCGAGATCGACCGGCACTACCGCGACGCCCGCATCCTCGGCATCGGCGGCGGCGCCACCGAGGTGCTCAACGACCTCGCCGCCAAGCTGCTGGGGTACTGAGACCGATGGACCCGAGGCAGGTGCGCGACGGACGGCTGGCCAGGCAACGCCTGGTCGGCGCGCCGTACCCCGACCTCGCGGCCGCCGTCGATCACCTCGCCGCGGTCCAGTCCCAGGAGTTCGAGGACGCCTGTTGGTCGCTCGCCCGCCGCACGTCGGGCGAGCTCAGCGGCGGCGCGGTCGCCGAGGAGGTCGCGCACGGTCGGATTGTGCGGCACCACGTGCTGCGCCCCACCTGGCACTTCGTCCTCACAGGCGACCTCGACTGGATGCTCGACCTCACGGCACCGCGCATCGGCGCCCAACTCCGCACCCAGTTGCGCACCACCGGCCTGCTCGAGGATCGCGACCGGCTCGTCGCCCAGGTCGGCGCGATCGTCGAGGCCGCCGACGCTCCGCTGACCCGCCGCGAGATCGGCGACCGCCTCGCCGAACGAGGCACCGAGCTGAAGGGCCAGGCACTGGGCCACGTGACGCTGAGCGCCGAGCTCGACAAGATCGTCACGACCGGCCCCCGGCGCGGATCGTGGGACACCTTCGTGCCCTACGCCTCGCGCATCCCGAGCGTCAGCCTCGGCCACGATGAAGCGGTCGCCCGCCTCGCCGGTCGCTACCTCGCCGCCCACGGACCGGCCACCGCGCGGGACTTCGCCTGGTGGAGCGGGCTGACGCTCACCGACGCCAGAGCCGGCTACGCGGCCCACGAGACGATCGACCTCGGTGAGGATCTCGTCGACCTGGCCGCCTCGCCCCGGTACGAGCCCGTCGACCCCACCGCCCAGCTGCTGTCGCTCTTCGACGAGTACGTCATCGCCTACCAGGACCGCACGCTCTACGAGGCACCCGTCGCCGCCGGCGGCACGATCGACGTCTGGGGCGGCAACCTGCTCCTCGTCGACGGCATCGTCGCCGGCACCTGGAGAACCCGCAAGTCGCGGCGCAAGGCCGACCCGACCACGATCGAGATCACCCCGGCCCGCGTCCTCACCCGCGACGAACGACAACGTGCCGAGACCGACGCACATCACCTCATCGACCATCTCGACCGACCCTCTGAACTCCTCTGGAAGGACGTGGAATGAGCCCAGCGGCACGCACCGCGATCGACCCGGCCTCGCCCGCCTACGGCGAGAACCGGGCGGCCATGCTCGAACGCCTCGACGACCTCGCCGAGCAGCACGACAAGGCGCTCGCCGGGGGAGGGGAGAAGTACGTCGAGCGGCACCACAAGCGCGGCAAGCTCACCGCCCGCGAGCGCATCGAGCTGCTCATCGACCCCGACTCGCCCTTCCTGGAACTCGGCGCGCTCGCCGGGTGGGGCACCGACTTCACCGTCGGCGGCTCCATCGTCACCGGCATCGGCGTCGTCGAGGGCGTCGAATGCATGATCGTCGCCAACGACCCCACCGTGAAGGGCGGCTCCAGCAACCCCGTCACCGTCAAGAAGGGCTTCCGGGCCGCGCAGATCGCCCAGGAGAACCGGCTCCCCTCGATCAACCTCGTCGAGTCCGGCGGCGCCGACCTGCCCACGCAGAAGGACATCTTCATCCCCGGCGGCAGGTCGTTCCGCAACATCACCGAGGCCAGCGCCGACCGCCGCCCGTCCGTCGCCCTCGTCTTCGGCAACTCCACGGCCGGTGGCGCCTATATCCCCGGCATGAGCGACTACGTCGTCATGGTCAAGGAGGGCGCCAAGGTCTTCCTCGGGGGCCCGCCGCTGGTCAAGATGGCCACCGGCGAGGAGTCCGACGACGAATCCCTCGGCGGCGCCGAGATGCACGCCCGGCAGTCCGGCCTCGCCGACTACCTCGCCGTCGACGAATACGACGCCATCCGCCTCGGTCGCCAGATCATGCGCCGGCTCAACTGGCGCAAGCAGGGACCCGTTCCGGCGGTCGACTACGCCGAACCGGTGCTCGATCCCGAGGACCTGCTCGGCATCGTGCCCACCGACCTCAAGGTGCCCTTCGACCCGCGCGAGGTCATCGCCCGCATCGTCGACGGATCGGAGTTCGACGAGTTCAAGCCGCTCTACGGACCCAGCCTCGTCACCGGGTACGCGCAGCTGCACGGCCACCCCATCGGCATCCTCGCCAACGCCCAAGGTGTGCTGTTCAGCGCCGAGGCACAGAAGGCGGCGCAGTTTATCCAGCTCGCCAACCAGACCGACACGCCGTTGCTGTTCCTGCACAACACCACCGGGTACATGGTCGGCGCGGAGTACGAGCAGGGCGGCATCATCAAACACGGCGCCCAGATGATCAACGCGGTGTCGAACTCCAAGGTCCCGCATCTGTCGGTCGTGCTCGGTGCCTCCTACGGTGCGGGCAACTACGGCATGAGCGGACGCGCCTACGACCCACGGTTCATGTTCAGCTGGGCGGGCGCGAAATCGGCTGTCATGGGACCGGCGCAGCTGGCCGGCGTCGTCTCGATCGTCGCCCGCGGCGCGGCCGAGGCGAAAGGACAGGCCTACGACGAGGAGGCCGACCAGCAGATGCGGGCCTTCATCGAGGACCAGATCGAGAAGGAGTCGCTGGCGTACTTCACGTCGGGCCTCGGCTACGACGACGGCGTCATCGACCCCCGGGACACCCGCACCATCCTCGGCATCTGCCTCTCGGCGATCGCCAACGGACCGGTCGAGGGCACCCGCGGCTACGGGGTGTTCCGCCTGTGACCGCGGTGACGACGACCCTTCGGTGGTCGAGTAGCGAGGCTGGGCTTGGGGAGGGTTGTTTCGCTCCGTGGCGGCTACGCCCCTCGTGCCACGGCTCCATGGCCCTCGTTCCTCGGGCCTACTCAACCACCGGAACTGACGAAGGGATGAAGCGATGATCAGCAGGGTTCTGGTGGCGAACCGGGGGGAGATCGCCCGGCGGGTGTTCCGCACCTGCCGCGACCTCGGCATCGGCACGGTTGCCGTGCACTCCGATGCCGACGCGAACGCGCCCTTCGTCCGCGACGCCGATGTCGCCGTCCGGCTCCCGGGCAACGCGCCCGGCGACACGTACCTGCGCGGCGACCTCATCATCGAGGCTGCCCGCGCGGCCGGTGCCGACGCGATCCACCCCGGTTACGGCTTCCTGTCCGAGAACGCCGACTTCGCCCGTCAGGTCGAAGCCGCCGGGCTCACCTGGATCGGACCTACGCCCGAGTCGATCGAGGCGATGGGCAGCAAGATCCGGGCCAAGCAGATCATGGGCGACGCCGGGGTGCCCATCCTCGAGGTCGACCTCGACGGCATCTCTCCCGACGAGTTCCCCCTCCTCGTCAAAGCCTCGGCCGGGGGCGGCGGACGTGGCATGCGCGTCGTCGAGTCACTCGACCAGCTCGACGGCGAGCTCGCCAAGGCCAAGGCCGAGGCACAGTCGGCCTTCGGCGACGGCACCGTCTTCGTCGAGCCTTACCTGCCGACCGCCCGGCACGTCGAGGTGCAGGTGCTCGCCGACACCCACGGACGCGTCTGGGTCGTCGGCGACCGCGACTGCTCGATCCAGCGACGCCACCAGAAGGTCGTCGAGGAGGCGCCCGCCCCCGACCTCTCGGACAAGGCACGCACCACGCTGCACATCGCGGCGCGGGCAGCGGCCGAGGCCGTCGGGTACCGCGGCGCGGGAACGGTCGAGTTCCTCGTCGACGGCGATCGCGTCTACTTCCTGGAGATGAACACCCGCCTGCAGGTCGAGCACCCGGTGACCGAATGCGTCACCGGACTCGACCTCGTCGCCTGGCAGCTCTCCATCGCCGAGGGCGCGGCACTCCAGGGCAACGCGCCCGAGCCGTCCGGCCACGCCGTCGAGGTGCGGCTCTACGCCGAGGACCCGGCCGACGACTGGGCGCCGCAGACCGGCACCGTGCGCGCCTTCGATGTCGAGGGTGTCGCCTTCGAGAACCCTCGCGCGTACGGTGTGCGCGTGGACTCCGGCGTCGAGTCCGGCAGCGAGGTGGGGATCCACTACGACGCGATGCTCGCCAAGATCATCGCCTACGGACCCGACCGCCGGGCGGCGCTGCGGATGCTGGACGGCGCTCTGCGCAACGCTCGGGTGCACGGCGTCCGCACGAATGCCGCCTTGCTGCGAGCGATCCTCACCGACGAGGAGTTCACGGCCGCGCGCGTCCACACGGCGCTGCTGAACGAACGCCTCGGGGCATGGATGGCCCCTGCCGACGACCGTGCCGAGCGCAAGGCCGCACTCGCCGCCGCCATCGGGGAGGCGACCCAGACGGCCGCTGCCGCGCGAGTGCTCTCCCGCATGCCTGCCGCCTGGCGCAATGTGCCGAGCCAGCCGCGCGTGCGCCGCTACGGTGACCACGAGGTCGCGTACGAGCAGCGTGGAGGGCGGCTCGTGTCGTCATGGCTCGACGGCGTGAGTGTCGTCGACGCGCACGGTGACACCGTGGTGCTCGCGGACGGCGCGGTGCGGGAGACCTACCGGGTCACGATGGGCGAGGGCGTCGTGGACGTCGATGGACCGCACGGCCCGGTCAGCCTGGAGGTCGTGCCGACCTTCGTCGACCCGGCCGATGTGGTGGCCGAGGGGTCGCTGCTCGCGCCGATGCCCGCCGCCGTCACCGATGTGGCCGTCGAGGCGGGACAGAAGGTCGCCAAGGGAGACACCGTCGTCGTCCTCGAGGCGATGAAGATGCAGCACACGATCACGGCGCCGACCGACGGCGTCGTGGGGGAACTGGCCGTCAGCGCCAGACAACAGGTCGAGGCCGGAGCCGTCCTCGCCGTCATCGAGGAAGCCGAATGAGTGGGCACCTCGGTGCCCGCATCGAGACCACAGCCGTCGAAAGGAAGAGCAGATGAGCGCATTCGTGGAGAGCGAGGAGCGACAGGAGCTGCGCAAAGCGGTCCGTGCGCTCGGCAAGAAGTACGGCGACGAGTACTTCGTCGCCGCGGCCACGGACGGTCGCAAGACCACCGAGCTGTGGAGCGAGGCGGGCCGGCTCGGCTACCTCGGCGTCTCGATCCCCGAGGAGTACGGCGGCGGTGGCGGGGAGATCGGCGATCTCGCCGCGGTCTGCGAGGAGCTCGCCTCGGCAGGCTGCCCGCTGCTGCTGATGGTCGTGTCCCCCGCGATCGTCGGCACCATCATCGCGCAGTACGGCACCGATGAGCAGAAGCAGCGCTGGCTGCCCGGCCTCGCCGACGGCTCCGCCACCTATGCCTTCAGCATCACCGAGCCGGACGCCGGCTCGAACTCGCACAACATCACCACGACGGCCAAACGCTCCGAGGACGGGTGGATCCTGTCCGGTGGGAAGACCTACATCAGCGGGGTCGACGAGGCGAGCCACCTGCTCGTCGTCGGACGCACCGAGGACGCCAAGACGGGCAAGCTCAAGCCCGCCCTCTTCATGGTGCCGACGGATGCCGAGGGCTTCACCTATACGCAGATCGACATGGGCATCGTCAGTCCGGAGAAGCAGTTCACGCTGTTCTTCGACGATGTCCGCCTGCCGGCCGATGCCCTCGTCGGGTCCGAGGACGCGGGACTCGACCAGCTGTTCGCCGGGCTCAACCCCGAGCGGATCATGGCCGCCTCGATGGCCACGGGGTCGGCTCGCTGGGCGCTGCGCAAGGCGGTCGCCTATGCCAAGGAACGCGATGTCTGGGGCAAGCCGATCGGCGCGCACCAGGCGATCGCCCATCCGCTCGCCAAGCTGCACATCGACATCGAGATGGCGCGGCTGCTGACGCAGAAGGCCGCGGCGCTGTACGCCGAGGGTGACCTGTTGCGGGCGGGGGAAGCGGCCAATATGGCGAAGTATGCGGCGGCCGAGGCCGGCTGCAATGCGATCGATCAGGCGATTCAGACCCACGGCGGCAATGGCCTCGCGACCGAGTACGGCCTCGTGCAGGCCCTGGCCGCATCGCGACTCAGCCGGATCGCGCCTGTCAGCCGGGAGATGGCCCTCAACTTCGTGGCCCAGTTCTCCCTCGGCCTCCCCAAGTCCTACTAGAGAACTCAGCCGGTGGCGGTAGACCATCAACCTCACCTCGATCGTGGCGGTAGACCATCAACCTCATCGGGTCTCGATAACGTTGACGGTCTACCGCCACCGGGTGAGATGAGCGGAAGGAACGACGATGAGTGAACTCGTGCACCTCGAGGTGGCCGACCGGGTCGCCACGATCACGCTCGACAGCGAGCACAACCGCAACGCCCTCAGCCGCCAGCTCGTCACCGAGCTCGGCGAGCGACTGACGGCCGCCGAGGCCGACGACACCGCACGAGTCATCGTGCTGCGGTCGGCGCACCGGGTGTTCTGCTCCGGTGCGGACCTCTCCGAGGCGGCTGAGGGCGCGATGGAGGAGGGCGCACGTGTCCTCGTCGCGCTGCAGCGTCAGATCGCATCCTCGACGAAGCCCGTCGTCGTCGTGCTCGGCGGCCCGGTGCGTGCCGGCGGCCTCGGACTCGTCGGCGCGGCCGATATCGTCCTCGCGGCGGACTCGGTGACCTTCTCCCTGACCGAGGTGCGTCTCGGCCTCGCGCCCGCCGTCATCTCGGTCAGCCTGCTCGAACGCTTCTCCTCGCGAGCTGCCGCCGACACCTTCCTCACCGCACGGACCTTCGACGCCGCCGAAGCGGTCACGATGGGCCTCATCACCCGCGCAGTGCCCGCTGATTCCCTCGACGAGACCGTCGCCGGTGTGGTCGCGGAACTCGCCGAAGGCTCCCCGCAGGGGCTGCGCGAGACCAAGAAACTGCTCAACGCCGGCCTCCTCGCCCGGATCGACCGCGACGGTGAGGCCGTGGCGTGCCAGTCCGCCGAGCTGTTCGGCAGCGACGAGGCCCGCGAAGCCATGCTCGCCTTCCTCTCCCGCAAGCGGTAGCCGTTCGACGGTTCCGCGAACGTGCCGTCGTGCCGAGCCGCGTGTCGGCGGAGCGGTACACACTGACAGCGTTCGTTTTTTCGTTGAGGGAAGTCATGCGTTACACCACCGAGGTGCAGGTCAAGGACGCGCTCGGCTCCGTCGCTCATGATGGGCACAACACTACCATTTTCGGTATAGTTGTGACATGGCCGCCGAGGTGAAGTACCGGGAGATCGTGCGCGATATCGCGCTCGATCACTATGGCTACGTCACCACGAAGGAGGCAGCAGAGGCGGGCGTACCGACCGTCGAGTTGCCGAAGCTTGCCGCTCGCGGCGGGCTCGTGAATGTCGCTTACGGACTCTATCGAGTCCCGGACATCCCGCCGACCGCATACGACCAGTTCGCCGAGGCGCTCTTGCGGGCGGGGGAAGGTGCGTACCTGCACGGTGAGTCGGTGCTGTCACTGTTCAATCTCGCCGACGTGAACCCACGGAAGATCAAGGTGGCAGTGCACCGCCGCGCTCGGTCGAAGATGCCTCCGTACGTCGAGCTGACCCGAGTCAACGAAGGGGCACGGACCACGTTCTATGAGGGGCTGGCAGCCCAACCGGTCGCGGACGCCATCCTCGAATGTCGAGGTCGCATCGAGCGAGAACGGCTACGGGACGCTGCCAAGCAGGCGCGCAGCGAGGGTCTATTGACCACGGCTGAGTTGCAGCAGGTCAGGAAAGGACTTCGGTCGTGAGCTACGCGGGTGCCCCGACGAACGTGCGGTCCGTGGGCCAACGCATACGCAACCTGGAAGGCAGCGACGGTCTGGCGCTGCGGCGTCGGATCGGCATGGCGTTGGTAGTGGTCGGCCAGATGCTCCCCGAGGGCGCGATCAAGGGCGGCAGTGCGATGGCGCTGCGCTACGGGCGGGGCACTCGGTTCACCCAAGACCTCGACGCCGCGCGGGTCCAGCCGCTCGCCGCCTTCCGCAGCGACTTCGAGGAATCGCTCGCGTCCGGATGGGCAGGATTCACAGGCAGGCTGGTCGAGAAGCCCGCGCCTCGCCCGCCGGCCGTGCCGACGGCGTACGTCATGCAACCCTTCGAGGTGAAGCTCGACTACCGAGGCAGGCCGTGGTGCACGGTGAAGTTCGAGCTGGGCCACAACGAGATCGGCGATGCCGACGAGCCCGAATACCAACTGGCTGCCGACCTCGCCGACCTCTTCACCGAGGTCGGGCTCGAAGCGCCGAAGCCGGTCCCGGTCATGCGCTCCGACCATCAGGTCGCCCAGAAGCTCCATGCCGTGTCAGGCGAGCGGAGTGAACGCGCACGCGATCTGGTCGACCTCCAACTTCTCGACAAGCGCGAAGACCTCAACGTGGGGCCGGTGGCCGCGACGTGCGCCCGACTCTTCGACTACCGCCGCCAGCAGGCATGGCCGCCGACCATTCAGGTCGGCACCGGGTGGGACACGCTCTATGCCGAAGCGGCCGACGGGCTTGACGTCTTACCGACGGTCGAGGAAGCGGTCGAATGGGTCAACGAGTTCGTCCGCCGCATTGCGGCGGCAGCGGTGTGAGCGACTCGGCGATGTGGCAAAAATGTGGCAGGACAGCGTAGGGCGACCAGTAGCCACCAGCAACGTCAACCACGTTTGCGCAGGTTAGGCCGCACATGCCAACCGCTGCATCTGTGCGACACCCTGCTGCGACTTGCCGAGGCGGAGACGTTTCGGCCCCTGCGGTCGGAGGACATCTTGGTCGAGCTGGAGCGGAACCTGGTCGACGTGGCGGGTTTGAACGATCGTCAGGTGCGGCACCGGATCAATGAGATGCGGCGTTCGTTCCCGGATGCCGCCGTTACAGGACATCGTGACCTTGAATCGGCCATGATGTGCGACCACAAGGACCGACATGTGCTGGCCGCTGCGGTGCGTGCCGATGTAGAAGTCTTGGTCACCGCGAATCTTCGTGATTTCCCGCCGGCAGCCGTCGAACCGTACGAGCTCACGGTTCTCCATCCGGATGATTTCCTGCTGGACCAACTGGATCTTTATCCTGAGCGGACTCTCATCGCCGTCACTCGACAAGCCGCCGCGAAGAATCATCCGCCCATGATGGTCGGTGAGCTGCTCGACGCGCTGGCTCGGTGCGGGGTGTCGGAGTTCGCGGCCAAGGCCGAGCAGCTTCTGTAGCCGGTCTCAGTCTCCCTGTGGAGGAAGGGCCGCGACGAGCGGGTGGTCGTACGGCAGGACACCGGTCTTGGCCGCACCTCCGGGGGACCCCAGCTCGGCGAAGAAGTCGACATTGACCTGGTAGTAGTCGGACCACTCGTCCGGCACGTCGTCCTCGTAGTAGATCGCCTCGACCGGGCAGACGGGCTCGCAGGCTCCGCAGTCCACGCACTCGTCAGGGTGGATGTAGAGGGAGCGCTCACCCTCGTAGATGCAGTCGACGGGACATTCGTCGATGCACGCACGATCCTTCACGTCGACACAGGGCTGGGCGATCACGTAGGTCATCGAGGGCCTTTCGATTCGGGTCGCTTCGACCGTAGAATCTCAAGTGCACTAGAGGTCAAGTCGGTGAGGAGCGGCGATGTCACCCGATCACGCGCCCGACGAGCTGTTGACGATCGGCGAGATGAGCCGGCGCACCGGGGTCGCCGTCTCCGCGCTGCGCTACTACGAGAGCCTCGAGCTGATCGCGTCGGTGCGGACGACCGGCAATCAGCGTCGCTTCCCGCGTCACATGCTGCGTCGCGTGTCGCTCATCGCGGTAGCCAAGAATCTCGGCGTACCTCTCGCCGACGTTCAAGCCACTTTCGCGGACGTGCCGCTCGACCGGACTCCCAGCCACGAGGACTGGCAACGCGCCTCGCGGGCGTGGAAGCGACAGCTGGAAGAGCGCCGCCGCGGGATCGAGAGGCTGGAGCTCGAGCTGACCGGTTGCATCGGCTGCGGCTGCCTGTCGATGAAGGCCTGTGCCCTGTTGAATCCCGACGACGCCCTCGCGGCCACCGGTTCGGGGCCGCGGCGACTGGAAGGCATCCCGGACGAGTGAGAGCGATCACAATCCCTTGACCTCAAGTGAACATGAGGTTTTAGCGTGGTGAGCAATCACTGCGAAAGGATCGTCATGGCTGAGTACACTTTGCCGGATCTGCCGTATGACTATGGGGCGTTGGACCCGCATATCTCGGGCAAGATCATGGAGCTGCATCACGACAAGCACCATCAGAACTACGTCAACGGCCTG
>NZ_VLNT01000032.1 GCF_007421815.1 Aeromicrobium piscarium
GCGCGGGGAGTCTGCGTCCACCGCGCGGGGTGGTGGGACGCTGACCCACCGCCCGAGCGAGCGCAGGGCTCAGCGCGTGGTGACCCAGATGGCCTCGGCCGCGGGCAGCCCGAGGTCGAGCTCCTCGCCGTCGCGCGTCACCTTGATCGTGCCGGCATAGGGATGCCGCTCGTTCACATCCAGCAACACGTCCAGGCCGATGCCCTGCTCGGTGAGGAACCGCAGCAGCGCTGGGTCAGCATCGGACACCCGCACCACTCGCACGTGTTCACCGTCATCGACCTCCGACAGCTGGCGGGCGTCCAGCTCGGGCAGCCGCCCCTCGGCGGTGGGGATGGGATCACCATGGGGATCGCGCTGCGGATCACCGAGGGCCACCGCGAGACGGCTCATGAACAGGTCGGAGACCGCGTGCTCAAGCACCTCGGCCTCGTCGTGCACCTCGTCCCACGAGTACCCGAGGTAGTCCACCAGGAAGGTCTCGATGAGCCGGTGCCGGCGCACCATCGCGAGTGCGGCTCGGCGACCGTCCTCGGTCAGCTCGACGTCCCCGTAGCGCTCGTGGGTCAGCAGACCCTGCTGGGTGAGCTTCTTGACCGTCTCGGAGACCGTCGACGGCGACTGGCCGAGCCGCTGCGCGAGCGCACGCGACGAGATCGGCTCGTCGTGCCACTCGCGACTCGTCCAGATGACCTTCAGATAGTCCTGGGTGGACGCGGTCAACTCGTCGGGGTGCACCCCTCCAGATTACGGCTCTCGACTGGATCGGCGGTAGACGGTCAACCTCACACCTCGCCCATGGCGTTGATCGCCTACCTCCACCGACGAGGAAGGGTTGGCCAGCTACCGCCGCTGCCGGGCTCAGGCGGGGACTTCGCGGTTCCGGCGCGCGAGGCGCGGCAGGACGCCGCGCTGCGGCGCGAGGAGATAGACCAGGACGTAGACCGCCGACTGACCGAGCACGATCATGCCTCCCGGGGCGACGTCGAGGACGAAGCTCGCCGTCAGTCCGGCCGCGGTGGCCGCGACCGCGATCGCCGGGGCGATCATCAGCATGCGCCCGATCCGGTCGGTCATCAGACGCGCGGTGACACCGGGGATGATCAGCAGCGCGACGACGAGCACCACCCCGACGGCCTGCAGCCCGACCACCGCCGTCACCGCCAGCAACGTCAGCAGGACGCCCGCCAGCAGCCGCGGGGACCGACCCATCATGTAGGTGTGCACCGGATCGAAGGCGTACATCGTGAGCGGCCCGCGCAGGACCACCAGCACCACCGCGACGATGGTCGCGAGCGCGACCACCTGGACCACCTCGGCATCGCTGACGCCCAGGACGTTACCGAAGAGGATGTGCCCGAGGTCCAGGTGGCTCGGCACCACCGACACCAGGACGAGACCGAGCGCGAACAGCGTCGTGAAGACGACCCCGATCGCAGCGTCCTCCTTGGTCGGTCCCTGGCGGACCAGTGCGATCAGGCCGACCGCGATGAAGGCGAACAGCAGCGCACCGGCCGTGAACGGGGCGCCGACCGCGTACGCGAGCACCACTCCCGGCAGCACCGCGTGGGAGACGGCGTCCCCGATGAGCGACCAGCCGATCAGCACGATCCAGCAGCTGAGCAGCGCACAGGCCACCGAAGCGGCCACGGCGACGAGCGCCGCGACCTGCATGAACTCATAGGAGAACATCTCGATCACGCCGACCCCTCCCAACCGAAGGCCTGCGCCAGCCGCTCGGCCGTCACCGTCTCCCGGACTGGGCCGGACGCCACGACCCGGCCCGCCAGCACGATCGCGTCATCGCACCAGGTGTCCAGCTCCCGCACGTCGTGGGTGGAGACGATCACCGTGTTGCCATCGGCGGCGAGGTCGCCGATCGCCTGCCGCAAGGTGAGCTCGCTCGGCCGGTCGACTCCCGCGAAGGGCTCGTCCAACAGGATCAGCTCGGCTCGCTGGGCCAGGCAACGGGCCAGGAAGGCACGCTTGCGCTGCCCTCCGGACAAGCGACCGAGGGGCCGGTCGACGAGGTCCTGCAGACCGACGCGCTCGATGGCATCGTCCGTCCGCTGTCGGGCCTCACGTCGCGAGGCGATGCCCATCGAGACCACCCCGCGGACCGTCACCGGGAAGTCGAGGTCGATCCGCTCGCTCTGTACGACATAGCCGACCCGCCCGGCCCGGCGGGCCTTGCGGGGCGTGGCGCCGAGCACCTCGATCGACCCGCCGGCGAGCGGGAGCCGGTCGGCAATGACATCGAAGAGCGTGCTCTTCCCGGCACCGTTCATCCCGAGCAGCGCGCACACCCGGCCGGCCTCGACCCGCACCGAGACATCCCGCAACACGGTGCGTCGCGCGCGCCGGACGGTCGCCTCCTCGACCTCGACGGCGGTCATCGTAGGACCTCGGCGATCAGATCGGCGGCATGGCGCACCAGCTCGAGATGACTCGGCACCGGGCCGTCCGCCGTTGAGAGCGAGTCGACATAGAGCGTGCCCCCGAAGGGCGTGCCGGTCGCCGCAGCGAGCTGGCGCATCGTCTGACTCGACACCGTGGACTCGCAGAACACCGCCGGAACATCGCGCCGGGTCAGCAGATCGTCGAGTGCGGCAGCACGTCTGGGCGTGACCTGATGCTCGGAGTTGACCGGCCACAGATAGGCCTCCTGGAGCCCGGCGTCGCGCGCGAGATAGGAGAAGGCGCCCTCGCATGTGACGAGGATGCGCCGCTCGACGGGCACCTCGGCCGCTGCCTCCACGAGTCGTTGCTCGATGGCCGCGAGCTCTGCGCGATAGCCGTCGGCACGTGCCGTGATCTCCTTCCGCGCCTCGGGGACCAGGTCGATGAGCGCCCGCTCGATCGTGTCCACGTAGTCCGCGGACTCGCGTGGTGACATCCACGCGTGCGGATTGGGTTCGTCCGTGCCGTCGATCGCGATCGGCTCGATCCCCTCGGCAGCGGCCACTCGGGGCACGTCGAGGCGCTGCATGAACTGCTCGAACCAGGCCTCGAGGCCGAGCCCGTTGTCGATGACGAGGTCGGCATCCGCCGCGCGGCGCAGATCGCCGGGGGTCGGCTCGTAGCCGTGGACCTCGGCTCCCAGAGGAAGGAGGGACTCGACCCGCACCGCATCGCCGCCGACGGCCTCGATCATGTCGGCCGTGACCGTGAACGTCGAGAGGACCACGGGGCGCTCGTCGGCCGGTTCGCCGGAGACGGCGGGGGCACAGGCGGACAGAACGAGGGCTGCTGCCAGCCCTCCCCACCGTAAAGTGTTCGGCATGCCGAACACTTTAATCCGCCCTCCCCGATGGCGCGCAGCCACCTGGCGAACTATCATGAGTACATGACCGAAGTCCAACGCCGACAGCTCCGCATCGGCACCGTGCGCACCGCGGTCTTCGTTGCCGCCCTCGTCGCCTTCCTCGCACTCGCCTCAGTCATCTCCTGAGATATCCCCCTCGACCGGGGCGAGGGGTCAGCGGTCGGCAAGGCGCTTGGGGTCGTTGCCCGGCAGCCCCGCGAAGGTCTGTGCGATATCGAGCCAGTGGTTCGCGTGGTCACCGACCGCCTGAACGTCCACGTCGTCGCGATGGCGTCGCCGCGTCGCCAGCAGCGCGAAGTCCCAGGCATCCCCGGTCACCCGTTCGGCGGCGTCCTCCGGGCCCCACTCCCATCGCTCCCCACCGGGGGCGGTCAGCTCCACTCGCACCGGAACATCGGGCGCCTCGAGGCCCCGCATGAGATAGGCGAACCCGCGGGTCCGCACCGCCAGATGGCACACATGCCGCACCCGATCGTTGCGCGGGACCTCGATCCCGACCGCCTCGGCGACATCGTGGCCGTGTGCCCAGGTCTCCATGAACCGCGCCGTGGCCATCGAGGCGGGGCTCATGGGCGGCCCGAACCAGGGCACCTTCTCGCCCTCGGGCACCGAGGTCAGCGCCTCGGCGAGCGCGCCACGCCCCTGTCGCCAGGCACGCAGCAGCTGATCGGGCGGCTCCAAGGCGAGTTCGTCGGCGGCCTCGTCGACGAAGCCCGTCGGGTTCTCGCCGGCCTGCCGCATCAGCTCCTCGAAGGCAGCGCGATCGGTGATCGCCTCGACCGAGGCCTCGTCGGTCCAGTGCAGATGGGCGATCTGATGGGCCACAGTCCACCCTTCCGGGGTGGTCACCGTCTGCCACCCGGCGAGCGGGAGGCCGGCGACCCACCCGTCGAGCTGCAGGCTCTCCGCGGCGAGGTCGTCGAGGATCGAGTCGAGGACGGTCATGTCAGCGCTCCAGTTCATGGTCGAGGGTGATGGCCCAGGCGTCGAGGATCGCGGTCCGGCGCATCGAGTCGTCACTGAGCGTCGCGGCCAGGCCGAGACCGCGGACAAGGTCGAGGGTGGCCTGCACGAGCTGCCGATTACGGCCCCGGCTCTCGTCGATGCCGAGCAGCGTGACCGCGTGCGCGTGGGTCTCGCGACCGATGCGCCGTTCGAGATCGTCGACCTCGGCACGCAGGCTCTCGTCCGTGCGGGCGGCGACCCACAGCTCGAGGGCGGCGAAGAAGACCGGCGAGATGAACTGCGCACTGAGCGCCTCGAGCACCGCGCGAGTGCGGCCCTCGACGGGCAGGTCGGCCAGCACAGCGTCCATCTGACTGCGCCGACGTTCGGTGATGAACTCGACGGCGGCGACCACGAGGTCGTGCTTGGTCGGGAAATGATGCAGCTGCGCGCCGCGACTCACGCCGGCCCGCTGACTCACGACGGTGGTGGTGGTGCCCGACCAGCCGAGCTCGACGAGCGAGTCGACCGTCGCCTCGAGGAGTCGGCGACGCATCTGGCGCGTCCGCTCCTCCTGGGGAATCCGCGTCGGGATCTCTGCCTCGGTCACGTCGCCCAGCATGGCGCGCCCAGAAGAAACAGTCAACACTGCCGGTAAGTTGGCGAGGGGTGGTTGACTACTCAGCGCAATGGGACCACTCCCGAAGTCGGTGCGTCGTCAACGTTCTCAACGGGGTCCCTGGTTCACCAGTCACCGAGAACCTGCCCTCCCATATCGCGGTGAGTGGTCAACCACTGACGGGCCGGGCGGTGAGACAGCGTCCATCCGCACAGGCGAACGGACGCTCACCCACCGCTCACCATCGAGAAAGGACGCCTACTCACCGCCCACGCGCGCCCGTGGTTGACCACCCACCGCGATCGGGAGTCGGAGGTCAGCTGGCGAGGTGGCCGGAGAGATCCTCGGGCTGGGTGTCGGGGTCGGTCACCGGTTCCTCAACCAGGTCGCCGATCACACGCCGGGCGAAGTCGGCACCCTGACGCACCGCGACCCGCGCATCGGGAAGGACGTCGACGAGCGACACGAAGGCGTGCACCTGCCCACGCCACAGGTGCACCTCCACGTCGACACCCTTGTCAGTCAGCAGCAGGGCGAAGGCCTCGGTCTCCGGGCGGAGCATCTCATCCTCCACCGCGACCAGATGCACCGGCGACTCGATATAGGCCGCGGCGTGCAGCGGCGAGGCGAAGCCCTCGATCACCGCGCCATCAGGCAGCCAGCGCTCGCGCATGCGGGGCGTGCGCTTGACCGGCAGATAGGCCTCGCGCATGGGCGAGACCCGGACGACATTCTTGTCCTCGCGCTCAGGGTCCAGGCTCAGCAGCGGCGAGAAGCCGATCAGTCCGGCCGGACGATGGATGCCGCGGCGGGTGCTCAGCTCGCCCACCTTCATCGCGAGGTACCCACCCGCGGAGTCGCCGCCGACGACGATCCTGTCGGGCCGGCTCACCCGCTCGATCACCGCCTCGTAGGCCGTCATCGCGTCCGCGACCGAATCGGCGATCGTGCCATCGGGGAGCATCACGTAGTCGACCGACACCACGGCACCGCCCGTGTCGCGCACCAGCTGCTCGCACATGCTGCGATGCGAGTTGATGCTGCCGGTGAAGAAGCCTCCCCCGTGAAAGTACAGCAGGGTCAGATCGCTGCTGGGCCCTTCCTCGAGCTCCATCCACTCCGCGCGCACACCGTCCAGATCGACCTCCACGGCGCTGATCCCCTCGGCCGGGCGACCGGGCCGGTACCGGTCCAGGGAACGGAGGCGGGCGAACATCCGGTCGTCCATCGGCGCGAGCCGCAGCAACGGCTTGACCGCGAGCCGGGCGCCACGGCCGATCAGCCGGGCGCGGGAGCTCGGGTCCTCGTGCAGCACCGCATCGGCGTGCACTGCGCGCAACGGCCGGCGCCGCGACGGCCAGCGCGACGCGCGAGGAGACCGGGCGGATCGGGCCATATCCCCAGAATACGTGCGAGAACCGTCCACCACACCTCACGTGCCCAGCCCCACGCACGGACGCGGACTCCTGTCTGCACGGTCCCGATGTCGGCTACCGTTGGGGTGTGGTGACCTACGACGACATGAGCCTTGCGGACCTGCAGGTCCGCTCCCTCGGCGAGGCGCGCTACGACTCCCCCCTCGCCGAGTACGTGGCCCACCGCGCCACCAATGCCTACTACGTCGCCGAGGACGACCGCGTCCTGATCGACGACACCATCAGCCTGCTCGCCTCGCGCGGCGACGTCCCGCTCGACGAGGTCCCCTCCTATGAGCCCGGCGGACCGCGCCGCAAGATCTTCTTCGACCCGGCCACCACCAAGGCCGGCATCGTCACCTGCGGCGGCCTGTGCCCCGGACTCAACGATGTCATCCGCGCCCTGGTGCTCGAGCTGTTCGAGCACTACGGCGTCACCGATGTCACCGGCTTCCGCAACGGCTATGCGGGGCTCGCTCCGGGTCAGGCACCCGATCCCATCGAGCTCACGCCCTCCTTCGTGCAGAGCATCGCCGAGCGCGGCGGCACCGTGCTGGGCTCCTCGCGGGGCAGCCAGGAGGTCGGTGTCATGGTCGACACGCTGGTCGATCGCGGCATCGACATCCTCTTCGTCATCGGCGGTGACGGTTCGATGCGCGGCGCCCACGCGATCCACGAGGAGATCGCGCGCCGCGAGCTGTCGATCGCCGTCGTCGGCGTGCCGAAGACGATCGACAACGACATCCCGCTCATCGGCACCAGCTTCGGCTTCCAGACCGCCTACGCCAAGGCCGCCGAGTCGATCAAGGCGGCCCGGGTGGAATCCGATGCCGCGGTCGGGGGTGTGGCGGTCGTCAAGGTGATGGGACGCCACGCGGGCTTCGTGGCCTGCTATTCCGCCCTCGCCTATCAAGATGCCGACTTCGTGCTGATCCCCGAGGTGCCGTTCTCCCTCGACGGCGAGAACGGTCTGCTCGCACAGCTGGCCAAGCGCGTCAGCGAGCGCGGCAGCGCGGTGATCGTGCTGGCCGAGGGCGCCGGGCAGGATCTCATCCCCGCCAGCCGGCGCACCGACGCGAGCGGCAACCAGGTCCTCGGCGATTTCTCCGGTCTCCTGCGCGCTCGGATCGCCCGCGATTTCAAGGACCGTGGCATGCCGCTCACGCTGCGGCACTTCGATCCCGGCTATCTGATCCGCTCGGTTCCCGCGGACGCCGCGGACTCGGTGTACTGCACCCGACTGGCGCAGGTCGCCGTCCACGCGGCCATGGCCGGTCGCACCGATATCGTCGTCGGTCGCCCTCGTCACCGCTTCGCGCACGTGCCGATCGAGGAGGTCACCAAGCGCACGCAGCGGGTTAACCCCGATGGCGATCTCTGGCTCAGCGTCATGGAGTCCACCGGACAGCCCTTCACGATGCATTGATCCCGGGCACGATCCCGTCGAGAGCTGACATCCTCGGCGCCGAGCGAACGGGATAGGACCCGACTACGATCGCGTTCATCGCGCACGAGACCCCTGGTGACGGGAGAGCCCGATGACCGCCGACGACTCCGGCAGCCAGCAGAAGCCGCGCTCGGCCCGCACAGCGCTGTTCGGGGCCATGTTCCTGATGGCCACGAGCGCCATCGGTCCTGGCTTCATCACCCAGACCACCGACTTCACGGTCAAGCTGGGCGCGGCCTTCGCCTTCGCGATCGTCGCCTCGATCGTCATCGACATCGCCGTGCAGCTGAACGTCTGGCGCGTGGTCGGCGTGGCCGGGCGCCGCGCGCACGAGCTCGGCAACGAGGTGCTGCCCGGGGTCGGCTGGCTGCTCGCCGTGCTCGTCGTGTCGGGCGGGCTGATCTTCAATATCGGCAATGTCAGCGGTGCCGGCCTCGGCACGAATGCGATGCTCGGCGTCGACCCGAGGATCGGCGGGTCCGTCTCGGCGGTGATCGCCATCGCGATCTTCCTCAGCAAGCGCGCCGGCGTGGCGCTCGACCGCGTCGTGGTCGCGTTGGGCGTGCTGATGATCGCGATGACCCTCTACACCGCGATCGTGTCTCGTCCGCCGCTCGGCGAGGCGCTGCGCAACGCCGTGGTGCCCGAGACGATCGACTTCCTGGCCATCACCACGATCGTGGGCGGCACGGTCGGCGGCTACATCACCTACGCGGGCGCCCACCGGCTGCTCGACAGCGGGGTCACCGGGCCGGAGAACGTCGGTCAGATCACCCGCACCTCGGTCTACGGCATCCTCGTCACCGGGGTCATGCGCGTACTGCTGTTCCTGGCCATCCTCGGCGTGACCGCCGGCGGCATCGAGCTGGCCTCCGACAACCCCACCGCGAGCGCCTTCGAGTCGGCGATCGGCGATGCCGGTCTCATCATCTTCGGCGTCATCCTGTGGGCGGCGTCGATCACCTCGGTCATCGGCGCCGCGTACACCTCGGTCTCGTTCATGAGCACCACCGCGACCTCGGACCGCACCCAGAACCTGCTGACGGTCGGCTTCATCGCCGTCAGCGCCATCGCCTTCGTGACGCTCGGGGCCGCGCCCGTCACGCTGCTGATCTTCGCCGGCGCCGTCAACGGGCTCATCCTGCCGATCGGCTTCACGGTGGTGCTGTGGATCGCCTGGGCGAGACGTGATCTGCTGGGCGGGTATCGCTACCCGATGTGGCTGAAGGTCGCCGGCCTCCTCGTGTGGCTGCTCACCCTCTATCTGGGGTGGAACTCACTCGGCGGCCTGAGCGATCTCTGGAGCTGATCGGATGCGTATCGACCTCAACAGCGACGTGGGCGAGTCCTTCGGCCGGTGGGAGCTCGGCGACGACGAGGCGATCCTCGGTCTGGTGTCGAGCGCCAATGTCGCCTGCGGATTCCACGCCGGTGACCCGACGACGATCGCGCGCACCTGCCGCTGGGCAGTCGAGCAGGGAGTCGCGATCGGCGCGCAAGTCGGCTATCGGGATCTGGCGGGCTTCGGCCGCCGCTTCGTCGACGCGACGGTCCGCGAGCTGACCGACGATGTCGTCTACCAGATCGGCGCCCTGCAGGCGCTCGCCGCGGCGGCGGGCGGGCGCGTCACCTATGTCAAGCCCCACGGCGCGCTCTACAACACCGCGGTGCACCACGCCGAGCACGCGGGCGCGGTCGTCGACGCGGTCGCCTCGGTGGATCCGAGCCTCCCGGTGCTCGGACTGCCGGGCTCCGAGCTGCTCGCGCAGGCCGAGCGGCGGGGCCTGCGGCCGGTCTACGAGGCCTTCGCCGATCGCGCCTATACACCCGGCGGCACCCTCGTCTCGCGGCGCGAGGAGGGCGCGGTGCTGGACGACCCGGTCTCGGTCGCCGCGCGAGTCGTCCAGATGGTCACCGAGGGGGTCGTCGAAGCCGTGGACGGCACGGTCATCCGCATGTCCGTGGACTCGGTCTGCGTCCACGGCGACAGCCCGGACGCCGTCACGATGGCCAGAGCCGTACGCGAAGCGCTCGCCGATGCCGGTGTCACGGTGGAGACCTTCCGATGAGGGCCCTGGCCTACGGCGACCGCGCCCTGCTGCTGGACCTCGACGACGGCGAGGAGCCGGTGGGGTGGGCGGCTGCCATCGCCGAGGCGGACCTCGGTGCGCTCGACATCGTCCCGGGGGCCCGGACCGTGCTCGTCACAGCGAGCACGCCCGAGCAGCTGGGCCGGATTCGCGAAGCCCTCGGTGGGCTGACCCCGCGCGACACCGAGGCGGACGAGGACCGCGAGCCGGTCGAGATCCCCACCGTGTACGACGGGCCCGACCTCGACGAGGTGTGCCGACTCACCGGCCTGTCGCGCGACGAGGTGATCGCGGCGCACACCGGACGGCCCTGGACGGTGGCATTCGGCGGCTTCGCCCCCGGCTTCGCCTATCTGACCGGCGGTGACGAACGACTGGAGGTGCCCCGCCGCGACGACCCGCGCACCGCCGTCCCGGCCGGCTCGGTGGGGCTCGCTGGAACCTTCTCCGGTGCGTACCCGCGCGAGTCTCCCGGCGGCTGGCAGCTCATCGGCCGCACCGACGCGACCCTGTTCGACCTCGACCGCGATCCGCCCGCGCTGCTCCAGCCCGGTGACCGGGTGCGCTTCGTGGAGGTCGGCCGATGACGACGCTCGAGGTGCTCGCCACCGGGCCGCAAGCGACCGTGCAGGATCTGGGCCGCCCCGGCTACGCCGCGATGGGTGTCGGGTGCTCGGGCGCGGCCGACCGACGGTCCTTCGCCCTGGCGCAGCGGCTCGTCGGCAACGACGAGGCGCTCGCGGCCGTCGAGGTGCTGATCGGCGGGCTCAGCCTGCGTACCGATGAGGCCGTGGAGGTCGCGGTGACGGGGGCCGGGGTCGAGGTGCTGATCGACGACGGCGAAGGCCCCGTGCCGATGGGACTCAACGCCCGCCATACCCTGCGCGCCGGAGCGACACTGACGCTCGGCCAGGCCGCCTCAGGGCTGCGCGCCTATGTCGCCGTGCGCGGCGGCATCGACGTCGAGCCAGTGCTGGGCTCTCGCGCCACCGACACGATGTCGGGGATCGGCCCGAAGCCGCTCTCCGAGGGCGACCGGCTGCCCGTGGGACGCGGCGCGGGCGAGCTGCCGGCCACCGACCTTGCCCCTGTCGCCGGTTTCGACGAGGACGGGGTGACCCTCCGCGCGGTCCGTGGCCCGCGCGACGACTGGCTGGCCGACGCCGAGCACCTCACTCAGACCACGTGGACCGTCTCGGACAAGGCGAACCGCGTCGGTGCGCGACTGAACCCGCCCGAGGGCGCGACGCTGCGTCATGCCGAGCAGGACAGGCAGCTGCCGAGCGAGGGAGCCGCCCGCGGCGCGATCCAGGTGCCGCCGAGCGGCGAGCCGGTCCTGTTCCTCGCCGACCATCCGGTCACCGGCGGCTATCCGGTCGTCGCGGTCGTCGTCGACGAGGACGTCGACCGCGCCGCGCAGCTGCGCCCCGGGCAGAAGGTCCGCTTCACCTGGGCCTGAGAGGAGCCTCCGTGTCATTCGCCGACGTGTCCCCCGCCGACGCCCGACGCCGCTTTCGCGAGGGCCTGGTGACATCGACCGCCGGATGGTCGGCGGGCTATGCGCAGGCGAATCTCATCGCGGTGCCGCACGACTACGCCTTCGACGTCCTGCTCTTCGCGCAGCGGAACCCGAAGCCGTGCCCGATCCTCGACGTGCTCGAGCCCGGGCAGTTCACCGGGCCGCTGCTGGGCGAGGACGGCGACATCCGTACCGATGTGCCCGCGTATCAGGTGTACCTCGACGGCGAGCCGGTCCAGCAGGTGGCGGACGCGACCGATGCCTGGGCCAACGATCTCGTGGCCTTCCTGGTGGGGTGCAGCTTCAGCTTCGAGGCGGCGCTCCTGGAGGCCGGAGTGCCGGTGCGGCACATCGAGGAGGGCCGCAACGTACCGATGTACCGCACCGACCGCGGCTGCCGTCCCGCGGGCCGGATGCACGGCCCGCTCGTCGTGTCGATGCGGCCGGTGCCCGCCGAGTGCGTCGCCGACGCCGTGCGAATCACCTCGCGGTACCCGAGCGTCCACGGCGCTCCCGTCCATGTCGGCGATCCCGCAGGTCTCGGTATCGCGGACCTCTCGGCACCCGACTTCGGCGAGGCTGTCACGATCCACGACGGCGAGGTGCCCGTCTTCTGGGCCTGCGGCGTCACGCCCCAGGCCGCGGTCATGGCCTCGCGACCACCGCTGGCGATCGGCCACGCGCCCGGCCACATGCTCGTCACCGACCTGCGCGACAGCGCCCTCATCGTCCCCTGAGCCCGCTCCGAACCCTGCGCTCTTCCCCGCCCGCCCTCCTCTCCGAACCCGCCGAGTGGTGCAATTTCGCCCGGTTTCGGGCGTTCCAAGGGCGAATGTGCACCCCTCAGCGGACCAGGACAGCTCGACCGCATCGCGAGACAGTTGCTCACGTGGTGGAATATCTGTCACGCTCGGTCCAGGTTCGCGAGCCGAAGGAGCAGACATGACGAGCGAAGACTGGTCGTTCGAGACCAAGCAGATCCACGCCGGCCAGACCGCCGACCCCACCACGGGGGCCCGGGCCCTGCCGATCTATCAGACGACGTCGTACGAGTTCCGCGACACCCAGCACGCCGCTGACCTGTTCAGCCTGGCCGAGCCGGGCAATATCTACACACGCATCATGAACCCCACCCAGGACGTGGTCGAACAGCGTCTCGCCGCGCTCGAGGGCGGCGTCGGCGCGCTGCTGTTCAGCTCGGGACAGGCGGCCACCACGGGCGCCCTCACCAATGTCGCCGAGGCGGGCGACCACATCGTCGCCTCCGCGAGCCTCTACGGCGGGACCGACAGCCTGCTGCGGCACACCTTCCCGAAGCTCGGCATCCGCGTGACCTTCGTCGAGGAGCCCAATGATCCGCAGCAGTGGCGCAATGCCACGCAGGAGAACACCAAGGCCTTCTTCGGCGAGACGATCGGCAACCCCAAGGGAGACGTCCTCGACTTGGAGGCCATCTCGGCGGTCGCCCGCGAGGTCGGCGTCCCCTTCCTGGTCGACAACACCGTCGCGACCCCCTACCTGCTGAACCCGCTGCAGCACGGTGCCGACACCGTGATCCACTCCGCCACCAAGTACATCGGCGGTCACGGCACGGCGATCGCCGGCGTCGTGATCGACGGCGGCACCTTCGACTACGGCGCGCACGGCGACAAGTTCCCGGGATTCACGACCCCCGATGAGAGCTACCACGGCCTGGTGTTCGCCGAGGCGCTCGGCGCGGCGGCGTACATCGCCAAGCTGCGCGTGCAGTACCTGCGCAATGTCGGCCCCGCGATCGCTCCGTTCAACGCCTGGCTGCTGGCGCAGGGGCTGGAGACGCTGAGCCTGCGGGTCGAGCGCCATGTCGAGAACGCCCGCCGCGTCGCGGAATGGCTGGAGGCCCGTGAGGACGTCGCGTCGGTGCACTGGGCGAGCCTGCCCTCGAGCCCGTATCACTCGCTCGCGCAGACGTACACGCCGAAGGGCTCCGGTGCCATCGTCACCTTCGAACTGCCCGGCGGCATCGACGCCGGCCGTCGATTCATCGACGCGCTGGACCTGCACAGTCACGTAGCCAATATCGGCGACGTCCGCAGCCTGGCGATCCACCCGGCCTCGACGACCCACTCACAGCTCACCGCCGAGGAGCAGGCCGCGGCCGGCGTGACACCCGGTCTCGTGCGTCTGGCGGTCGGGTTGGAGGGGATCGAGGACATCCTCGGCGACCTCGACGCAGGATTCCGCGCGGCCAAGTGACCCACGAGCAGGCGATCGGCGACCTCACCCTCGAATCGGGTGAGGTCCTGCCGGAGGTCCGCCTCGCCTATGCCACCTGGGGCGAGTACGACGGCTCCAATGCCGTGCTCGTCCTGCACGCCCTCACCGGTGACCACATCGTCACCGGCGAGGGCGGCTGGTGGGGCGATGTCGTCGGCCCCGGTCGCGGCATCGACACGGACCGGTTCTTCGTCGTGGCCGCCAATATCCTCGGCGGTTGCCGGGGCTCCACCGGGCCCCTCAGCCTCGACCCCGAGGGGCGGCCCTACGGATCCCGCTTCCCTGCCGTGACCGTCCGCGATCAGGTGGCCGCGGAGGTCGCCCTTGCCGATGCGCTGGGCATCGACGCCTGGCACAGCGTGATCGGCGGATCGGCGGGTGGCATGCGGGCGCTGGAGTGGGCGATCGAGCATCCCGGCCGCGTCGAGCGCCTGTTCCTGCTGGCCACGAGCGCCGCGGCGTCGGCCGACCAGATCGGGCTGGCGACCACGCAGAACGACATCATCCGCGCCGCCGGCCCCGAAGCCGGACTCGATCTGGCTCGCCGGGTCGCGCATCTGTCCTATCGCAGTGAGTTCGAGCTCGCCGAGCGTTTCGGCCGCACTGTGCAGCCCGATGGACGCTGGGCGGTGGAGTCCTATCTCCAGCACCACGGCGCCAAGCTCGTGAAACGCTTCGACGCGGACTCCTACATCGTGCTCAACGAGGCGATGAACAGTCACGACGTCGGTCGCGGGCGCGGAGGCATCGCCGCCGCGCTCGGCCGGATCACGGCCCGCACCCTGGTGGCGGGCATCGACTCGGATCGCCTGTATCCGCTGCACCAGCAGCGCGAGCTCGCCGAGGGCATCGCGGGCTGCGCGGAGCTGGACGTGGTGGTCTCGCCGTACGGGCACGACGGTTTCCTCGTCGAGTCCGAGGCCGTCGGCGCCCTGGCTCACTCCCTGCTCACCACCTGACCTCCCCGGCCCGCCCCTGGGCGGTGACCTACACACCCCTCACTCGGCTGGGCGGTGGGTTACGCACCCCTCGACACGCTGGGCGGTGGGTTATGCACCCCTCGAAGCCGTCGAGACGTGCGTAGGTCACCGCCCAGCGAGGCGCCCACCGACACCGAGTCCCACCACCAGTCGACGAGAGCGGTCAGCCGGTCGGGACGACGAGGGCGGCGACGAGCTGGCGGTAGAGGTCCGAGGTCTGGAGCAGGGTCTCGTGCGAGCCGCGCGCCGCGACCCGTCCGTGTTCCATCACGATGATCTCGTCGGCGTCGACCACGGTGCTGAGCCGATGCGCGATCGTGAGCACGGCACCGCGCTCGGCCTGGCGCCGGATCGCCCGATGGATCGCCGCCTCGGTGATGCCGTCGACCTGTGCGGTGGCCTCGTCGAGCAGCAGCACCTCCGGGTCGGCTAGCAAGGCCCGCGCGACGGCGATGCGCTGCCGCTGACCGCCGGAGACCGAGGTGTCGGTCAGCGGGGTGTCGAGACCGTCGGGCAGTTGCTCGATGAGTTCATCGAGTCGGAGCTCGGCCAGCACGCGATCCACCGCCTGGTCGGACGCCTCGGGATTGACGAAGCGCAGGTTCTCGCCAATGGTCCCGGGCACCACGGGCGTCTCCTGCTCGACATAGGCGATCCGGCTGCGGACCTGTGCTGGCGAGAGCGACCCGTAGGGCGTGTCCCCCATCCGCAGGTCGCCGTCCTCGGGTTCGAGGAAGCCCAGCACCGTCGAGAGCACCGAGGTCTTGCCGGCACCCGACGGGCCGACCAGGGCGATATGCCCGCGCTCGGGCACCTCGATGGAGACACCGTCGAGAGCCGGGTCGGCATCCGCGCCATACCGGGCCCTGACATCGCGCAGGGCGATCCCGCCACCGGACGGCTCAGCGCCGATGACACCGCTGCGAGGCTCGGATTCGAGCTCGTCGATCTCGCGGATACGGCCCGCCGCGGCGATCCCGGCTTGCAACGCGGTCATGTTCTGGCTGAGCTCGGTGATCGGTCCCATGAAGCCGAAGGCGTAGAGCAGGAAGGCCACCAGCGTCGAGACCGCCATCTCGCCCGCCGCGACCCGCGCGGCGCCGAGCGCCAGGA
Source organism: Aeromicrobium piscarium (assembly GCF_007421815.1). GTDB lineage: Bacteria > Actinomycetota > Actinomycetes > Propionibacteriales > Nocardioidaceae > Aeromicrobium > Aeromicrobium piscarium. The sequence continues at coordinate 15,710 of NZ_VLNT01000032.1, forward strand.
TCACGATGATGGCCGCCTGGATCCCCGTCCAGGCGATCGTCCACGCCACCACCTCGCGGCGCACCGCCCGCACCCCGTGTTCGCGAGCGCGCCGGGCGTCGTCGAAGAGCCGCTCTCGCTGCCGCTCCTCGGCACCGGCCGCCTTGACCGTCTTGATCGCCCGCAGAGTGCCCTCGGTCCCCACGCCCAGGTCGGCGAGCGCCCCCTGCGCCTGCTCCTGAGCCTTCGCGATCGCCGGCATGAGCAGTCCGAACAGGACGGCGACGACCAGCACGGCGGCGAGGGTGGCGGCGAAGAGCACGAGGTCGAGCACCGCCATCAGCACGAGCGTCCCGACCAGGACGATGCTGCCGTTGACGAGGCCGACGAGGCTCGAGGACGCCGCCTCGCGCATGAGCACCGAGTCACTGGTCATCCGAGTCACCAGCTCGCCGGTCGGGCGCCGAAGCAGGGGCAGGACCTTCGCGGAGAGGAACCGGCCGATCATGTGGCGTCGCGCGTCGAAGACGATGTCCTCGGCGAGGGTGCCCAGGAGGATCCACTGCCTCCAGCTGATCACCGCCCCTACGACGAGCAGGCCGAGCAGCGCCGACACCGGTCCGGTGATCGAGCCGCCCGCCGCGAGCGTGTCGAGGACCCATTTGGTCACCAACGGCGTCGCGAGCTCCATCCCCGAGGCGAACAGGCCCAGGGCCAGGGCGACGAACAGGGTCGCGCGATGCGGACGCGCGAAGGACCAGAGCACCGAGAAACGCGATCGTGGGCCAGCCATGCTCACTATTAAGACATAGGTGTCCTAACTGAGACGAATCGGGCGCATAAAGGGACACCTTGGTAGCCTGCCGGAGTGAGCACCCCGACCCAGGACCGTACCCGCCACGCCATCCTCCTCGCGGCGATCCGCGTCCTGGGCAGCAACCGCCGAGCGAGCATGCGCGAGATCGGCGAAGCGGCCGAGGTCGCCCGCAGCACCGTCCACCGCTACTTCGCGGACCGCCCCGCCCTCGAGGCCGCCGTCGGCAGCTTCGTCGAGGAGGAATACGCCCGGACCGCCGAGGAGGCACGGCCGCAGGACGGCACCGGACTCGAGGCGCTGATGCGTCTGGCAACCGAACTCTTCGACCGTCTCGACATCCTCGGGTGGTGGTTCCTGATGCCCGAGGACGAGCAGGTCCTCGACGCCCTCGAGGAGGACGAGATCGTCGGGACGATCGTCGACCGAGGGCATGCCGATCACTCGATCGACCCGGTGTTGCCGGGTGCGTGGATCAGCGACCTGCTCTGGTCCCTGCTCTATTCGGCCAATGCCCACACGCGGTTCGCCGTGCACACCCGCGGCGAGGTCCGCAGCCTGTTCCTGCACAGCCTGCGCAAGTCGGTCGCCGCCGACTGACAGTGATGATGTGGGTGAGCCCCGCAGCGGTCGTCCTGACTCAGCGACTGACTGACTGAGGGTCTTTAACGGGATCTGTCGGTCGATCCGCTGCGGGGCTCGTGTGCACTCACCAGA
>NZ_VLNT01000033.1 GCF_007421815.1 Aeromicrobium piscarium
CGACTCGTCGAGGGCCAAGTCGTGACCAACTGGAAACAGGCCCTCGAGCAACTCGCACTGACCTACCCCGACCGGATCAACCCCCACCTCACATGACCGGCCCTTACACAGAAATCTTGACAGGCTCGTGGCGTAGCCGGCCGCCATCGGCGCGTGACATCGCCGACGCACACCTGTTGAACACGATCCGCGACATCCATGCCGCGTCGCGGCAGACCTACGGGGTCCGACGGGTCCATGCCGAACTGCGCCTGGGTCGCCGGACCCGGTGCAGTCGCGGCCGAGTCGAACGGCTCATGGTCCTGGGCGGCCTGCAGGGCGTTCACCGCCGCAGATGGCGCCACGCAGGCGGCAGGGCGCCGGCAGTTTTCGAGGACCACGTCAAACGGGAGTTCGTCGCCGATGCGCCCGACAAGTTGTGGGTCACCGACATTCCCCCAAGCACTTCGTGCAGGGAGGTACCCCCACCCGGCACAGGACCGGTGAAGGGTGGGTCTACTGCGCTGCGGTGATCGACGTCTACTCCCGCCGCTGCGTGGGGTGGTCGATCGCTGACCACCTGCGCACCGAGCTGGTCATCGACGCCATCGACATGGCCAGGTGGCGTCGCAAACCACCACCGGGGACGGTGGTGCACTCCGATCGCGGAACCCAGTTCACGTCCTGGCTGTTCGGCAACCGCCTCCGCGAGGCCGGGCTGATGGGATCGATGGGCAAGGTCGCTTGCGCCTACGACAACTCCCTCATGGAGTCGTTCTTCGGCTCGATGCAGATCGAGCTGCTGGACCGCACAACCTGGTCGACCAGGGCCGAGCTGGCCAACGGGATCTTCGAGTGGATCGAAGCGTTCTACAACCCGACCCGGCGCCACTCGAGCCTGGACTATCTCAGCCCGATCGACTTCGAAACCCTTCACACCACCGCCGACCAGGCGGCATGATCACCACAAGAGAACCGTCCGGAAAACTCGGGACAGGTCACTTGGCATGATGACACCAACAGAGTTCGAGCAAGCCCACTACGCGGCCCTCAACCGAGAGCCGCAACCCGTATAGGAGCGGCAGCGAACCTGGGGCGGTTCACGGCCAGCAGCATGCGGGCCGCGTCGCGGTCATTGAGCGCGTTGCCGTCGGCATGAAACCGGTGCAAGCGCTCCATCGTCCATGCGTGCTCGGCCGGAGGATTGCTCGCCGCGGAGGCCGTCCGTGCCGCGGGCATGAGTCGCGCGATCGGGTCTCGGTCACCGACGAGTGAGGCAGCCATGGCGCTGCGGCTGGCGATGGGTAGCGCGTGTCCAGCGGCGACCATCTGTGCGTCGATCCGGGTGCGCGCTGCTTGGGTGCGCTGGCCGGACTCGCGGCTGTCGAGGTCGCACCACTGGTTGTCGTCGGCCCACAGCCGCAACGGGGTCGTCACGTCGATGGACTCCAGCCGGCTGCGCAGGTCTTCACTCGCGCGCTCGGCGTTGGACCGGTGGGTGGTCAGGCAGATGATCGCGACCGCGGCACCCGGCCGCGCGTGTCGTCCGAAGGGGACTTCCAGGGACTCCCACACGGCGTCACGAGCCGTCTGCGACGTCGGCAGGTCGACGCGCACCCGAGGCAGCCCCGGCGCGAACGGATACAGCACGAGCGATTCGTGCGGCGTGAACCCGAACATATGCGGCACCGCCGCCAACAGCTCGTCGTGCGAGCGCACCGAGATCTTCATGGCTGGCCTCCTGCTCAACCCGAGACGGGCGTCTCGTGTCGAACAGGTGTGTTCGCGTGGTCGGCGCCGAAGAGCAGCGTGCCCGGGGGAGCACCTCACAAGCGAGAACTCGCGCTGCCAAGTCAGGTCAGCAAGTGACCAAGGACACGCACCCGGCTGACGCGAGATCGCGCGATCCACGACATGAAGGAGTTCGACGATGGCCACGACGAAGAAGAAGCTGCCGGTGTACGTGAGCTTGGAGGAAGCTGCGGAGATTCTCTCGGTCTCCACGAAGACCGTTCGCAGGCGGATCAGTGACGGAACGATCCCCGCCTATCACTGCGGCCGGCGCCCGATCAGGATCCGTCTGGAAGACCTCGAAGGCGCCCTCCGACGCATCCCCGCAATCGACTGGTGACGGTCAGAATCGGCCAATTCGAGACATGCCAAGGACTACACAAGGACTACGGAACCAAAATAAAAACCCCTGAAATCACTGGGATTTCAGGGGTTTTCGTGTGTGGGCGATACTGGGTTTGAACCAGTGACCTCTTCCGTGTCAGGGAAGCGCGCTACCGCTGCGCCAATCGCCCGTGCTATTGAGTTGTCCTGCGAGGTGGGTACGGGATTTGAACCCGTGTAAACGGATTTGCAGTCCGTTGCCTCGCCTCTCGGCCAACCCACCACTGGATGGGTCCGGCGAGACCCGCTCCGAGCGGATGACGGGATTCGAACCCGCGACCCTCACCTTGGCAAGGTGATGCTCTACCACTGAGCCACATCCGCGCTGCCTCATCAGCAGGCGTTGAGAACATTACACGAGCACTCCCAAGCCCCCAACGTGGGGTCGGCGTAGGGTCGGGGCATGAAGGCTTGGCTGAATGGACGGGTGCTTGATTCTCCCCGTGATCCCGCGGTGAATGTACTGGACCACGGCATCGTCGTCGGTGACGGGGTGTTCGAGACGGTGGCGGTGATCGACGGTCGGCCCTTCGCGCTCACCCGTCATCTGGAGCGTCTGGCGCGCTCGGCTGAGGGGCTGGGGATCGGCGGCCCCGATCTCGGCCTCGCGCGCGAGGGCGTCGCGGCCACCTGCGACGGCCAGGAGCTTCCCTTCGGCCGGATCCGGATCACCGTGACATCGGGGGAGGGCCCGCTGGGGTCCCCGCGTGGTGGAGGCCCGCAGACGGTGATCGTCGTCAGCGAACCGGCTGAGCGCCCCGGGCCGGTGACCGCGATCGCGACCGTCCCGTGGGTGCGCAACGAGCGGAGTGCGCTTGCCGGCTTGAAGACCACGAGCTACGCGGAGAACGCGCTCATGGTCGAGTACGCGCGAGCGCGCGGAGGGTCCGAGGCGGTGATGGCCAATACGCGCGGCGAGTTGTGCGAGGGCACCGGCTCGAATGTGATGTACGCGATCGGCGGGCAGTTGGTGACGCCCACCCTCGACTCCGGGTGTCTCGCCGGGGTGACCCGGGCGCTGGCGATCGAGTGGATCGGCGCCGAGCTCGATGTGGTCGAGCGCGATGCGCCACTTGAGGTGCTGCGCGAGGCCGATGAGGTGATCCTGCTCGGCACGACGCGCAATGTGCAGGCGATCGAACGGGTCGACGACCGTGAGCTGCCGGCGCCCGGCCCGCTCACGCGCATGGCGCAGGAGATATGGGCGCGCGAGCAGGCTCAGCACGACGACCCGTGAGCTTGCACCTGACGCGACGTCAGGTCGTAGCGTCCTCGACATGAGCACACGACACGAGGTCCATCGCGAGGACGGAGAGCTGGTCGGATTCGTCCGTCCCGCCGAGGGAGGCTGGGCGATCGAGACGGTCTTCGGGCACGAGCTCGGCCGCTTCGAGCACCGCTGCGACGCCGAGGCATCCTTGGTAGCCGCGGGGCTGGCCTATCTGGCGGACCGCTGGCGACTGGCCGATGAGGGCGATCTGGCCGTGCAGATCGTCGAGGCGAGTCCCGAGCGGGTCACCGTGCAGGTGGTCGACTTCGGCGCGCCGGAGTGCCACGGGCAGCGGATCAGCCTGGAGGCTCCCGTGGGAGAGCGACTGCGGCACGAGTCGTGGCGGTGCGGGTGGAGGCCGGTTGACAGTCCTCGGGGGAGGGTGCGCTAGAGTGGCCAACGCACTGATGGGCGATTGGCGCAGTGGTAGCGCGCTTCGTTCACACCGAAGAGGTCACTGGTTCGAACCCAGTATCGCCCACCGTCAGCGAACGGCCCTCGACACACGTCGGGGGCCGTTCCCCGTTCGGTTGGAGAAGCGCGAGCGGCGCCGAGGTGATAGTGATACTGAGGTATCTCATTGCCGACGGACTCGGAGAAGAAGCCATGCGTTCACCCCGCCAGGAATCAGTCACCCTCAAGCAGTCGCCCGATGCCGTATTCGAGGCCGTGCTCGGTGTGGCCCAGAATGCGAAGAACGTCCGCATCCTGGCGGTGCACAACGAGGGCCGCAAGCTGGTCCTCCGTGAGAAAGCGAAGATGTCGAATGCCAAGTTCCAGCAGATCTGGGTCGAGGAGCAGGGCGGCGGCGCTCAGCTGAACATCGTCGTGGGCACGGATCCGCGCACCCAGAAGGCGTTGCTGGACGGCAAGGCGAACGAGAAGTCCCTCAAGAAATACGTCGAGACCGTGCAGGGTGTGCTCGGCGGGAGCGTCTCCGCTCCGGTCACCCCGGTGTCGAATCACTACCTGGCGAAGAAGACCGAGGTGCCGTGGGAGGACCCCGAGCAGGATCCGCAGATCGAGCTCGACGGCAATATCCTCGCGATCTACGGTCTCTGATCGCGCTCGGAGCGCGGCCGAGGCGGTGCTCAGGTTCGGGTGTGGACGTACAGGTCGCGCAGCAGGCACACCTCCGAGAGGTGGTGGATCAGCTCGCGGTTGATGTGGAGCACCAGCCGGGCGAGCGGGTCCTCGGCGTAGGGCCCCTCGGCATCGCCGCACGGGTCGGAGAGCCGGTCCTCGCCGAGTGACTCCACACCGGCAAGCCAGGCCGCGTACTCGCGATCCAGCTGGTCGAGGGCCTGCTGCGCTGTGGTGGCGTACTCGAAGGAGTCGTAGTCCACGGCTGGGCCGCCGAAGTGCGAGGCGTTCCGCATCGCGAGGACGCCGACGATCACGTGACCGAGGCGCCACGCGATCGTCGTGAACGGCGCGGGCTCGGGTGCCGGGAAGGCGAAGTCGATGGTCATATCGCCGGATCCCGCCTGCACGGGTGCCGTGCCGGTGCCGCGGGGGCGGATATTCCAACAGTCCGGCACCGGCTCCCAGAGGTACTCGTCGTCGGACAGTCCTTCGAGTCGCTCGCGGAGCTGTTGCGTCCAGTGCCAGTCGATCTGGTCGCGGAGCAGTTCGTTCCAGGTGTATTCGCTCATGGTCCCAGCGTCCCACCTGCGCCGGAGGGTGCCAGCTGACGAGGCGGGCGAGAGCGTCCGCTTCGTGTCAGAGTGAGGCATGACGTCGTTGTTCGCGCCCGGGAAGGTCTCACGCGTGACGTCGTGGATGGTGCTGGTGGGCGCGGTCACCTGGTGCGGTCGTCTCGTTCGCCGCCCTCGAGGCGCTGCCGTGGTGGAATCTGGTCGCTGCTCTGTGCCTGCTGGTGCTCGCCGCCGGGTACGTGCTGATGGGTCGAGGTGATCGTGCCGATACGGCATCCGGAACGCGCCGAGCAGCCTGACTATGAGGCGCTCGCGGCGAAGTGGCGCGAGCCGCGGCGGCACGAACGGCTGGCGCGTTTCAACCTCGTCTTCGTCATCTTCTGCAGCGCAGCCGCCGTGATCGCCCTGGTCCTCGACACCTCGAGGTGGTGGTCGTGGTCGCTCTACCTCGTGATGGGGATCTCGGCGGCCTTCCAGGCGCGCGACCAGTTCCGCGAGGCGGCGCGCCTGCGTCGTGAGGGAGGCGCACCCGACGACCCCTGAGGCGGTCGATCAGAACTCGGCCTCGCCGTGGGGGAGGAGGGCGGCGCCGACGCGGCGGGCCATGTCGTCGCTGAGGGAGGGGAGGCTCCGGGCGTCGAACCAACGGGCCTCGGTGTTCTCGCCGTCGGCCGGATGCGGATGGCCCGACCGCCACTCCAGTCGCCAGGTGAGGTCGACGTACTGGGTCTGATCGCCGTTGTCGTAGGTGACCATGCCGGTGACGCCCACGCGGGCCAATCGAGAGACCTGCGCGACGATGCCCGCCTCTTCGAGGGTCTCGCGAATGGCGGCCGTGGCCGGGTGTTCGCCCGGGTCGACGATGCCGGTGACCGGCGTCCATGCGCCGTTGTCGGCGCGTTTGACCATGAGCACCTGCTCGCCTTTGACCACGACGGCCGTCACCCCGCACAGCCATAGCGGGTCCGTGCCGATCTTCGCGCGCAGGTCGAGGACGAAATCGGGGGTTGCCATAGGCCGAGCGTAGGCCGGTGCGTCGAGGCCGCCCGCTGAGACTGCGGCCACTATATACCTCTTAGGTATATGGTGGCCGCATGCAGTTCCTGATCCTCGGTCTCCTGCTGGACGGACCGCTCTCGCTCTACGACGTGCGCAAGCGGTTCGCCGCGGGCATCTCGCTGTTCTATGCCGCCAGTTTCGGGAGCATCCAGCGGGCCCTGGGGCAAGTGGAATCGAAGGGCTGGGTGACGCGGGTCGACGCGGACGACTCCCGTCGCCGCAAGAAGCTCTATGTCATCGAGGACTCCGGGCGGCGCGCCTGGCGTGAGTGGATGCTGTCGCCGATCACCGGATCGGATCCCGAGCCGACGATGCTGGCGAAGGTCTACCTCCTCGGAAGCCTTCCAGCGGCGGACCGCGGCGACTGCCTGCGGATGCTGCGCGAGCGGATCGCGGCCGATGCCGACCGTCTCGTCTCGCTCGCGGCGGAACTCGACGAGACCGAGATTCCCGACGACGTCCGCGAGGTGTACCGATACCGGCGTGCGACCTTGGACCACGGCATCCGCGCGCAGGCGCTCACGGCGCGATGGCTCGACGAGCTGGAGACGTCATGACGATCGCAGCCACCGGCGTCGCTCTCGTGATGCTCGCCGCGCTCGCCCTCCTTCAGGTCCTCGCCGCGGCGGGCCGGCCCGTCGGCCGCTTCCTGTGGAGCGGCGAGTATCGCATCCTGCCGCGTCGGCTCCGTCTCGCCAGTGCCGCATCGGTCCTCGTCTACGTCGCGATCGCGGTCGTGCTCCTCAGCCGCGGACGCGCGCTTCCCGGTGGGGAGAGCGCTGCCGTGGTGATCCTCACATGGGTGGTGGTCGTCTTCTTCGTCCTGAGCGTGCCGCTCAACGCGATCTCACGCAGCCCGGCCGAACGCTGGACGATGGCCCCGGCCAGCGCGCTGTTGGCCGCGTCCGCCATCATCCTCGGCCTCGACGTGTGAACAGTCACCCGCCAGGAGGCTGCCGCGGGCTGGTGTCGCCGCAGCCGACCGCTTCGGCCACGCTGACGATCGCAGCGCGGATCATCCGTCCGTACGGGTCATCGTCGAGATGAGGGGCATGGTCCCCGGCGGCCGTGAGACGCCGGCGTGCGGCGTCGAAGGAGCCGAACCGGCGGTAGTCGTCGGCGAGGTTGAGATGGAGCGACGGATAGAGGCCCGCCACGACGAGGCCGGCGTGTTCGGCCTGGAGGCGCTCGTCGGTCACCGCATCGGCGGCGTCGAGCGCACGGAGATCCCAGACAAGTGACTCGGCGGGGTCGTCGTACAGGTCGGCGAGGTGGTGAGCGAGGGCGCAGCGGTGCAGCGGATCACCGAGGACGCCGATCTCGCGCCACAGCTTCAGCAGCAGGTCGCGTGCTGTGTCCACCTCGCCGCTCCGCCCGAGCGCCACGGCCTCGGTGATGGCCTCCATCGGGTTCGTCGGTGAGGCGGCGGGGTCAGGCATGATCGAGTTCCTGTTCATCGAGGACGACGGGCATGGCCACTGTGGTGAGATCCCCGTCATCGGCCGAGCGGATCGTGACGGGTCGATCCGGGCCGCGTGCCTCGATCATCACGTCGGGACCGATGCCGGCGATGATCGCCGGATGCAGCGTCGTCAGCGCGAACGCGATCCGCAGGGGGTCTCCCGTCATCCGCCCGGGCAGGAGCACCCGGCCCTCGGGTGTCGACAGCTCGATGCCGGTGGAGCCGATGTCCAGGACGAGCCGGTCCCCGGCGTGATGCTCGAGGAGTCGCCAGAGCTCGTGCCGCGACACCGTCACGCGCGTACAAGGGGCTGGCAGGGCCTCGAGCATCAGCCGGTAGTCGGGAAAGTCCCCGTCGAGGATCCGGCAGCGGCGCGTCGGACCTCCATCGTGTCGCCATCGCACGTCGCGTGCGGTGCTCTCGACCTCCACGCGGGACGCGCGGCGCAACTCGGACATCGCCTCGCGCAGCTGGTCCCCGTCGACGGTGCCCGACCACGGCACCCCCTCCACGTCTCCCGCGGCCAGTGAACGACTGGCGAGGCGGTAGCGGTCGGTCGCGATGAGAATCAACGCGTCCGCGGACCTCTCCAGGCGGACGCCCGCGAGCGCTGGAGCGGCGAGATGGTGGATCGTCGCGGTGAGCACCTGCTCGATCGCCGCGGCCAGTACCGGACCCCGGAACGACCCCAACGGGCACGGCACATCGTCGTACAGCTCAGTGGTGAAGTCCGTGGCCGCGCGCCGTCTGCGCCGCAGATCGTCGTTCGCCGCCGACAGATGCTCGTCCAGGAGCCGGGAGCTCTCGGCGGCATCGGCGGCGAGGGCCTTGACGACGTCGGGGAGTGGAAGCCCGACCTCGCGGAGCCGGCGGATCGCCACCGCGCGATCCGCCTGCGCGCTGCTGTAGCGACGGTATCCCGTGGTGGCATCGACATCGGCGGGCGACAGCAGTCCGTAGTCGTCGTAGAAGCGCAGGGCGCTCGCGGTCAGACCGCATCGTCGGGCGAAGGCGCTGATCGACATGAGCTCAGAAGGGGGCACCTCGTCATCGTGAGCCTTCATCCGGCGTGAAGGTCAAGTGTCACGCTCGGTGCGCCGCTCACGACGACGGCGCGCTGCCTCGTAGGCGGTGTCCAGCAGCTCGCGCGCGGCGGCGTCGGTGGCCTCGCCCGGCTCGACGACCGCCAGCCACCCGTGAGCGCCGTAGACCGGATGAGCGAAGATCCGGTCGTCCAGGTGGGGTGTCGGCTCGGGCGTGTGCTCGCGTGGGGCGGCCCCGACGTGCCGCTCGAAGGCCTCGCGCCCTGCGGCGATGTTGAGCCGAAACCGTCCGGGAGGATCGAGTCGTGACCCGGTGTCGTCGGGATAGTCCTTGGTGACGATGGTGGCGAACGGCTGGGTCGGCGGGATGCTCCGGGTGGGGGAGTAGAAGAAGAACACGTCGCCCCAGGCGAGCTCGGGCGTGCCGTCGCCCTCCTGTGGTCGCATCGTCACGACATTCTCGTGCGCGGTCACGTGGGCGATGATGTCGTCGATCGTCATGGCCCTACGGTCTCATTCCTGTTAGCGCATGGAGCGGTGAGTTGCGCACCTCTCGAGTGTGGGAGCGGTGGGATAGGCACGTGTCCGGAGCGTCGAGAGGTGCCTATCCCACCGCCCACCCGGGGTTCGCGGCGACCGTGTGAGCTGTCCTGGCTCGGCCACGGACGCTCCGTTCAGCGGGTCGCCCGGCGGCGCAGCAGGATGATCGCGAAGACCGGCACCCCGATGAGCGCGGTCGCGACACCCACGGGAAGCTCCTGGGGATCCAGCATGGTCCGTGCGGCCGTGTCGACCCAGACCAGGAAGATCGCGCCGGTGACCGCCGCGATCGGCACCAGCCGGCGATGGCTCGCGCCGACCAGACCCCGTGCGATGTGCGGTAGCACCAGGCCGACGAAGCCGATGGCGCCGGACGTGCTCACGATCACAGCGGTCATCAACGCCGTCAGCAGCAACAGCACGAGGCGGATCGCTCCGACATTGACGCCCAGCGAGGCCGCGGCCTTCTCGCCGAAGGCGAAGGCGTCGAGCGAGGCCGCGCAGGCCACACACACCACCAGCCCGATCACGACCACCAGCGTCACCACCGTGACATCGCGCCAGGATGCGCTCGACAACGATCCCAACAGCCAGAACAGGACGCCGCGAGTCTGCTCGGCATCTGCGGCGGTGAAGACGATGAACGACGTCAAGGCCGAGAACAACTGCGTGGCCGCGACGCCGGACAGCACGACGCGATCAGTGGTGCCACCCGCCGCGGTCGCGAGGATCAGCACGAGCGCGAAAGCGGCGAGCGCGCCGAGGAACGCCCCGCCGGCCAAGCCGATGCTTCCCGCGCCGATGCCGAGGACGACCACCAGTACCGCACCGGTCGACGCACCGGAGGAGACGCCGAGGATGAACGGGTCGGCGAGCGGATTGCGCAACAGCGACTGCAGGATCACGCCGCAGACCGCAAGGCCCGCACCGCACGCCGCAGCGAGCAGCGTGCGGGGAAGACGCAGGTTCCAGACGATGCCGTCCTGGATCCGGCTCAATCCGGACGGTCCTCCGCTCACCTTCGACCACACGACGTCGAAGACCTCGCGGGGGCTGATGTCCGACGGTCCGATGGTCACCGCGACCGCGATCGAGCACAGCAGCGCAGCGATACCGGCAGCGCCCAACAGCCAGGCGCGCCGCGTGAGGGTCACTGCGAGAGGCCGAGCTCGCGCAGGCCGGCGGCGACCTGCTCGACACCGTCGACGGTCCGGATGGAGGGGTTCATCGCCGCTCCTGTCAAGGAGATGAAGCGGTCCTCCTTGACCGCCGTCATCTCACTCGCGACCGGGTGGTTCTTCAAGAAGTCGATCTTGGCCTCGGCGGTCTCGGCCGTCTGGCTCTTCCTGGTGAGGTCGCCGATGACGATGACATCGGGATTACGGGTCGCGACGGTCTCCCAGTTGATCTGGGGCCATTCCTCCTGGCTGTCGTCGAAGACGTTGTCCAGGCCGAGGGTCCGGCTGATGATGCCGGGGGCCCCGCAGCAGCCGGCCATATAGGGCGACTCGCTGTTGGCGAACCAGAACAGGACGCTCACCTCGTCCTCGGGAGCGCCCGAGGCGGCAGCCTCCATGCGCGAACGCAGCTCGGCGACCAGTTCCTCACCCTGGTCCTGGACGCCGAAGACCTCGGCGAGCTCGGTGACCTCCTGGTAAACCGTGTCGATCTCCAGGGTGCTGTCACGTGAGCCGTCCTCGCTCGTCGCGTCATCCTTCCCGCACTCGGCGGGGGAGAGATAGGAGGGGACGCCGAGCTCGGCGAGTGCCTCGGGAGTGGTGACGCCACCCTCGCCGAGGGTGCCGAGGAAGGAGGCGGTGACGAGATCCGGTTCCGCTTCCAGCACGCGCTCATAGGAGGGCGCGTTGTCGGCGAGGCGTTCGACCTTGTCGTTCTCCTCTTCCAGTCCCTCGCGGACGGGATCGGTCCAGGTGGCGGTTCCGGCCATGCGATCGGCGAGTCCCAGCGAGAGCAGGATCTCGGTCGAGCCCTGGTTGAGGGAGACGGCGCGCTCCGGTGGCGCCTCGACCGTCAACTCGCGACCACAGTTGTCGAGGGTCACCGGGTAGCCGTCGGCCGATGCGGTGGCGTCGCTGTCGTCGGTCGAGCCGGAGCAGGCCGCCAGGGCGAGTGAGCCGGCGAGGGCGAGAGAGATGAGGGGGCGGAAGGAGATGGTGGGCATGAGCCAGCACCTTTCGAGGTCGGGGCCCTGTCGCGGAGCCCGGGCGAGACCTCCCGGCGGTCGCCGTGAGGGCCAGCAGGTCTTCGGACTCGGGGTCGTCCGGGGCGTGCGCCTTCCCAGAACCCGTCCAGTGGCGTCGTGCACGTCCCGTCGCCCTCACCGCTGCGCGTCAGTCCCGGATTCGCACCGGGTTCCCTGACCCCCACGGGGGGTACGACTGGCGTAGCGCACGCTAGCAGCTCGGCCGGCTCCCGCCACCCGTCGGGCGGTGGGATACGCACCTCTCGTCTCTCGGGGCGGTGACTCACGCACGTCTCACCATCCACGACGGGTGCGTAGCGCACCGCCACGAAGCCCAGAGGTGCGCCACTCACCGCCCCGGTGAACGGAGGAGGCGTGTTTGGCCTGCCCTGCCAAGACCACAACATCTTGGGGGTTACATGCGTGTGATTTGTGTATATAGTGGCGAACGCAGCTGGTTCGGCTCCTCCTCGGAGGGGTCGTCGTAAGAGGGAATCCGGTGAGAAACCGGGACTGCCCCGCAGCGGTGAGTGGGAACGACCGGTGTCATCAGCACTGGGCCAGACGGCCTGGGAAGCGACACCCAGTAGGAACGACCAGTGCCCACAAGTCCGAAGACCTGCCAGTGCCTCGGCATCCCGATGATGCCGGGGGTCCGCGATCGCGAGGGACGATCCAGGGCTCGAAACGGCACGGCCGTCGTCCCTACCCTCCGTGAGCGGATCGCCGCGAGCACTCGTTCACGAGGGGTGAACCGATGTCCACTGCACTGACCGTCATCAAGCGCGACGGCACCCGTGTCCCGTACGACGGCTACCAGATCGCTCTGTCGATCGAGGAGGCCGCCACCGGACTGCCCGATCCCGTCACCCGCGCCACCCAGCTGCGCTCGGAGCTGGAGATCACGCTCTTCGACGGCATCACGAGCGAACAGCTCGACGAGGCCGTCATCGGCGTGGCCCTGCAGAACGTCAAGGACGACCCCGCCTTCGACACGATCGCCGCGCGACTGCTCATCAAGAGCCTCTACAAGAAGATCTTCGGCGAAGGCGTGACCCGCGACGAGGTGTACGCGCTGTGCGGCCCGGCCTTCGTCCGTTCCATCACTCGGGGCGTCGAGCTCGGGCTCCTCGACACCCGCCTCGTCGAGCTCTTCGACCTCGACCTGCTCGGCTCTGCGCTGGACCCTGATCGCGACGATCTACTGCGCTACATCGGCGCGCAGACGATGCGCAACCGGTACATGATCACCGAGCCCGACGGCACCCCGCTGGAGACGCCCCAGTTCTTCTGGATGCGCGTCGCGATGGGGCTCTCACTCAACGAGGCCGAGCCCACGCAGGCCGCCTTGGCGTTCTACGACTCGATGTCGCGCCTGGAGTACCTCGCCGCCGGGTCCACCCTGGTCAACGCCGGCACCGCGTACGCGCAGCTGTCGAACTGCTTCGTCATGCAGACCGAGGACGATATCGAGCACATCGCCAAGACCGTGCGCGATGTCATGTGGCTCACCAAGGGCACCGGCGGCATCGGGCTGTCGATGACCAAGCTGCGCTCGGAGGGATCGCCGATCCGTTCCAACAACACTCGCAGCACCGGGCCGATCCCGTTCATGCACACGATCGACTCGACGCTGCGCGCCGTCAGCCGCGGTGGCAAGAAGTTCGGCGCCCTCTGCTTCTACCTGGAGAACTGGCACCTCGACTTCGCGCAGTTCCTCGACCTGCGGCAGAACTCCGGGGACCCGTATCGGCGCACCCGCACCGCCAACACGGCGGTGTGGATCAGCGACGAGTTCATGAAGCGCGTCGCGAATGACGAGCCTTGGTACCTCTTCGACCCGCTCGAGGTGCCCGACCTCGTCGAGCTCACCGGCCGCGAGTTCAGCCGCCGATACGCCGACTACGCCGCCAAGGCCGAGGCGGGGGAGCTGCGCCATAAGAAGCTGAACGCCCGCGAGCAGTGGCGCGCGATCCTCATCAGCCTGCAGACCACCTCGCATCCCTGGATCACGTGGAAGGACACGATCAACACCCGGGCCCTCAACGACAACACCGGGACGATCCACCTGTCGAACCTGTGCACCGAGATCACGTTGCCGCAGGATCGCGACAACGTGGCGGTGTGCAATCTCGCCTCGATCAACCTCGCGCGACATGTGGTCGGGCGCCGCGGCGATGCCGTCGTCGAGTGGGACCGGCTGGCCGCGTCAGTGCGCCGGGCCGTGCGGCAGCTCGACAATCTCGTCGACATCACGATCAGCTCGGTCCCCGAATCGGAGCACTCGAATGAACGCAACCGCGCTCTTGGCCTGGGCGTCATGGGCTTCACCGATGTGGTCGAGCGCTTCGGCTGGTCCTATGCGAGCGAGCAGTCCTATGACCTGATCGACCGGCTCCTGGAGTTCGTGAGCTGGCACGCCATCGACGCCTCGGCGGAGCTCGCGGCCGAGCGGGGGGCCTACCCGAACTTCGCCGGTTCGGGCTGGAGCAAGGGTCTCGTGCCGGTGGACACCCTGGATCGTCTCGAGGCCGACCGTGGGGTGCCGCTCGATGTCGACCGCAGCACCCGGTTGGATTGGGACGCGTTGCGCCGCAAGGTGGCCGGCGGGATGCGCAACTCGACGCTCATGGCGATCGCTCCGACCGCCTCGATCGGTCTGGTCGCGGGCACGACTCCCGGCCTGGATCCGCAGTTCAGCCAGATCTTCAGCCGCGCCACGAGCGCGGGCAAGTTCCTGGAGGTCAATCGCAATCTCGTGGAGGACCTGCGTGAGCGTGGGCTGTGGGACGAGCTGCGCGACGATCTGCTCCGTCACCAGGGCGATCTCTCGCAGGTCGAGGGGGCTCCGGCCGATCTGGTCGAGATCTATCAGACGAGCTTCCAGCTCACGCCGTATGCCTTCGTCGAGGTGGCGGCGCGTGCGCAGAAGTGGATCGATCAGGCGATCAGCCGCAATATCTACCTGGCGAGTCGCGAGGTGGACGGCATGGTCGATCTGTACAGCGCGGCGTGGCGCAAGGGCGTCAAGACGACCTACTACCTGCACATGATGCCGCGACACACCGCGGAACAGAGCACCGTCAAGGTCAACAAGTCCGAGGCCGTCACCCCGGCCTCGGGCGGCGCGCAGCGCCGAGGCTTCGGTGCCGCCACGGCACCCGCGGCGCCGGCCAAACGCGGTTTCGGCTCGGTCGCTCCGACGTCGGCGCCGGTGGCGGAGGCCGAGCCCGTCGTGCCCGAGGAGGCGCAGGAGCTCGAGGTCGTCGACGGCGCCGCGTGCCCGATCGACCCCCAAGAGCGCCTCCAGTGCGACTCCTGCCAGTGATCATCCGGCCCGCCCCCGCGTTGAGTGTGACGTTTGGACGGTGGAACGGGCCTTCTTGGCGTCCAAACGTCACACTCAACGCGAAAGTGAGGGCACGATGACGCGAGGGATCCTGGGAACGGGGATCGAGGAAGGGCTGCTGCTGAAGCCCGTCACCTATCCGTGGGCGATGGAGCTGTACGACCAGGCCGTGGCGAACACGTGGTTCCCCAATGAGGTGCAGCTGGGCGAGGACCTCGGCGACTTCGAGCGGATGAGCGATGACGAGCGGCACGCGCTGACCCATCTGATGAGCTACTTCAACCCGAACGAGCTGCTGGTCAACAAGGCGCTGGCGTTCGGCGTCTATCCCTATGTCAACGCCGCCGAGTGCCACCTCTACCTCGCCAAGCAGATGTGGGAGGAGGCCAACCACTGCATGAGCTTCGAGTATGTGCTTGAGACCTTCCCGATCGACCGGGAAGCCGCGTACGAGTCCCACGTGACCGTGCCGTCTATGGCGGCCAAGGAGGCCTTCGAGGTCCGCTTCATCAAGCGGATGACCGAGCAGACCCTCGACATCACCACCACCGGGGGCAAGCAGGACTTCGTGCGCAATCTGGTGGCCTACAACGTCATCTTGGAGGGCATCTGGTTCTACTCGGGATTCATGGTGGCGCTCAGCTTCCGGCAGCGGAATCTGCTGCGCAACTTCGGGTCCCTCATCGACTGGATCGTGCGCGACGAGAGCCTGCATCTGAAGTTCGGCATCAACCTGATCCTCACCGTGCTCGACGAGAACCCCGATGTGGCGACCCCGGAGTTCGCCGCCGAGATCCAGCAGATGGTCCTCGACGCCGTGGAGATGGAGGAGGCCTACAACCGGGATCTGCTGCCGAACGGCATCCTCGGGTTGAATGCGGACTACATCAATCAGTACGTGCGCTACTTGGCCGACCGACGGCTCGAGGAGCTGGGCTTCGAGGCGCACTACGGCGTCGGCAATCCGGCGAAGTGGATGGCGACGGCGAACGACACCCTGCAGCTCGTCAACTTCTTCGAGTCGATCAACACCTCCTATGAGGTCAACGCGAAGGCCTGACGATGAGCTGCGTGTCCTTCCTGACACCCGGGCAGCGAGCCGCTCTGCGGCGTGCTGGGGGAGACGGACCCCTCTCACGGTTCGTCTCCCCACCGACCACCGAGGCGAAGCTCCGGCGGCTCCGGCTGATGGCCCTCGACCCGGACCACCGCATCCGCGAGAGCGCGGCACTCGCGGTCCACGCGCCCGCCGATGTCCTGCGGGCGCTGACCGCCGATGGCGCACCGAGCGTGCGCTGCTGTGTGGCTCGCAATCCGGCCACCCCGGTGTCATCGCTCGAACTGCTGGCTGGCGACGAGGTGGCCCAGGTGCGTGGGTGGGTCGCGGCCCACCCGGGTATCCCGGTCGAGTTGTCGGACCGTCTCGCGACCGACCCCGACCCACAGGTGCGCGGTGTCGTCGCCTGGGCCCGTGGCTGGCCCTCGTGAGCACCGAGTGCGTGCGACACGGCGCTCACCATCTCTTGATGTTCGAATGCTTGTTCGATACTATAGGTGTATGAGTTCGGGGGATCTGGCGTGGCGGCTGCGGGAGACCGCAGCGTTGTTGGATGCGTTCGCGCCTTCGACGGATGCGTTGCGGGTGCTGGAAGAGGTGCGGAATGCGGTGGACGCTGCCCAGGCCGCGTTGACCGCTGAGTTGTCCGAGACGCTGGAGTATGAGGTCGAGGGGTATAGCTCGGTGACGGCGTGGTTACGCGATCAGCTCCGGGTGAGCTCGCGGCGGGCGAGTGAGCTGGTCCGGTCTGGGGTGACGCTGAAGCAGATCCCCGAGGCCGCCGAGCTAG
>NZ_VLNT01000034.1 GCF_007421815.1 Aeromicrobium piscarium
CGGCACTCCCTCGCCGGCAAGCCGACGGATCAACGCCCAGTCCTCCATAGTGATCACTCTCCGATCGTCGTGAGTGTTCACTTTTCAAGCGTCACAACTGTCCAGTTTTCGAGCGTCGTCGACAGCGATTTGAGAAGAACACTGCCAACTGCCGCAAGATCGCCCTCTAAACCGAGCCAGCGTTGGGGTTTCCGCGGCCATCGCAGACACTACTGCCGCACTTTTGCGCATCTCGCTACGGGCGAAGGCTTGAGTTACCGGCCCCGACTACTGAGCAGCTGGCGGTACCGACGCGGAGACGCCCCGACCAGACGCCGGAACATGCGAGCAGCGTGGCTGCGGTCGCGCCAACCCACCGTGTTGGCAATGTCTTGCACCGATAGGTCAGAGCCGCGCAGTAGGTCGGCCATTTTCTGGATTCGAAGCAGTGCCTGATAAGCCAGTGGGGTTTTCCCATATGCATCCAGGAACACGCGGTGCGCCTGCGATGGTGAGAGGTGTACCTCAGCCGCAAGTTGGTTGAGACTCCACCGTAACGACGGGTCTTCTTCTAATAGCTTGCGTATGGTCGAGGCCTCACACCGCACTGGCCGGAACCGGCGTGCACGAGGTAGCGAAGGCCGACCCCAGCCGGCAATGTGATTGGGTTCCGGACCGCCGGATCTGAAGAACGGTGACAGAGCATTCAGTACGGCCGCGAGGTTCGCCTGCATTCGGAAGAAGTGATCCGAGGTCGCACCCTCCATACTCAGCTCTACGAGTTGATCGAGCCACGGTAAAACTGCGCACATCCGCTCCGCTCCGAATCGGATGATTTGGGCCGGATCAGGAAACTGTGTTGCGATGAACTCCCGTGCGTGATGCCTGTCCGCCAGGACGGCAGAATGCTGCCAGAATGCTTGGTCGATCAGGTAATCCAGATCCGCATAGATCGTGGTCGTTGTGATCGCACCTTCCGGATGGCTCCCGCACATAGTGTTTGGCGCAAGCACAACTACGTCGTTAGCCCGTGCCAGCCGCTCACCGAACTCGCTGAATAAGACTGCTGATCCGCTGCGAATGAAAATGAACTTCACGCAATCGAATGCTCGTGCTTCCACAGGGCGAATAATCGTCTCTGTTCTTGCTACGACAGGTGTAAAGCGGTAGCCCACGCTTCATGAACCTCGCCGTTCTGCATTGTTGACGAATGAGCGACTCCATGCCTGGTTGCCTCATGTCGTTTGTCTAGTCAGCGACCACTGTTCGCCACTACTACTATGTTACATAGTAGTAGTGGCTCGCGCTCGCTCGCCCCTCGTTGTTGTCGGCTCCGGTAGCGCTCCCGTGCGCAGCCGAGGCGGCCCGGCACAAGACATGTCGGCGACAGCGTCAACGGCCGCCAAGTACAGCCTACTATCGACCATAGTAGGCTGTACTGGAAAGCACGGGTATACGTGCTTTCCCGAATGAAGGCTGTTGCCGAACGCCGAGATGTGAGTGGTGGATGTGATTGGTGTGAGTGGCGCACGACTCACGCTGCGCATTGAGCTTGCGGCGTATCGTCCCGGTCGAGTCCAAGTCATCGGCGTCGGTGTCGATGGGTAATCGATGGTATGTGGGTCGTTCCGGCAAGCATCGCAAGAAGGTCTCTTTGCACCGGTTGATCGCGACCCCGATGCTGACGATGTTGTTGGTGGGCGCGGTAGTGGTCGGCATCGGTGAGTACCGACAGCAGTCCGTTACTGGATCCACGTCCCGGCAGGAAGCCTCCACGCCACAGGTCGGGGAGATGCCGGAGAATATGCGGCGACCGTCTCCATCAGCCAGGCCAGCCGAGACGGAGCCCGCAGCACGTCCTCCGGTGGACGGCACCCAGATGATCGATATCGCCGAAGCTGGGCCTGGTGATTTTATTGTCTCTGCGCCGTCCGCTCCGCCAGAACACGACCCCGGGATAGGGGAGCTGACTTACACGGTCGAGATCGAGGTGGGGCTCCCGTTCGATCCGGCGGCGACGGCCGATGCCGTCGATGGGATCCTTGATGATGTTCGAGGCTGGCCAGGTGCGGCTGAACGCGAATTTCACCCGGTTGCTGATGCGGGCGAGTTGCGAATCCTCGTGGCGACACCGGGGACCACTGACCAGTTGTGCTCTCCGCTGGAGACCAACGGCGAGGTCTCCTGTCGCAATGGAGAGTTAGTGGTGCTTAACGCTCGCCGCTGGGCGTTCGGTACTGAGGACTATCAGGACACAGTGCCCGAGTACCGCACGTACCTAGTCAACCATGAGGTCGGACACGCCATTGGTTACGCCCACGTCCAGTGCTCTGGACCTGGAGAACCGGCGCCCGTAATGCAGCAGCAGACCTATGGGCTGGATGGTTGCCGCCGCAACGCTTGGCCTACGGTCGCTTAGAGCGCATCCTCGCCTCGGGCCTAGGTATTGGTCAGCCGAGGACGGTGGTGCAACCGATAATGATCATCTCGATCATCGGCATCGTTGCTAGCGCGATGGGTGTCGCGAGCAGCGCGGCGGTGGCTAGGCACACCGCGAGGCTCTGTCGCCGTTTCCATGATCCCGCACCGTCGGTCAGTCGTTGGATTCGGGCGAACGTGGCCACGTCGCCTGCGCCGATGCCGGGTTCAGGTGTGCCAGAGCCCAGAGTCACGAGAGCGCGGGCGAGCCCGTGGCGATCGTGTGCCGCATCGTCGGCTTGCATCTCGATGAGTGTTCGCACCTGCTCGTGGGCGATGGTGAACAATCTCAGCGGCCCGAATGTGCGGCGCAGTACATCGGTCAGTGCGATTGCGATGTCATGGCGTGAGCGCAGGTGTGACTTCTCGTGGGCTAGTACCAGTTCGAGTTGGTGAGCGTCCAGCAGCTCCAGGGCCGCGGTAGTGACGACGACCCGCTTCCGTAGTCCAGGTAGGCAATAGACCAGTGCCTGAGAGTGCTCCACTAGTACGAAGCCACCCGGGTGATCGCGTCCGAGCAGCCGCAGCAGGCGGAGGTGGGCGCGGCGACTCCGGGTCGTGTCAATCAGAGTCGAGGTGGTCAGCCACAGCATCCATACTGTGAAGCCGGCGACGACAACGACAGCAGTGTAGGCGACCCAGACCCCGGCTGGGGTCCGGTAGTGCTCGATGACCTCGGTCGGTGTGGTGTTGAACAGGCGGGCTATCAGCTCGGCCAACGGTGACACGGGTGCTGCCAGGGTGAATCCGAAGAGAGCAGCGGCGGCGAGAATCGAGAGTGTCAGGGCCTGCCAGGCTAGGACACCCCAGCCGGGCGCCTGCCGTACCCATGCCGATCCGAGCAGGAGGCGCGGCCCGAGGGTGACGGCGAGTGCGGCGAAGGCGAGGAGAACGATGGGAGCGAGCATTTCTCACTCCTCGGTTCCCGAGTTGTCTCGGCCATCAAGTTTTGCCAGTGCTGCCCGGAGTTGGACTTGTTCCTCGGCTGAGAGCTGACCGACGAAGTTGAGCAGCGTCGCATTACGGTCTGGACTTTGATCCAGGACGTCTTCCAAAAGGCCGGTGGTGTGGGCCTCTCGGGACATCACTGCGGTGTACTGGTAGGCGCGCCCATGTTTCTCACGATGCACCAGGCCCTTGCGATGGAGGTTGTCCAGCACCGTCATCACAGTGGTGTAAGCGATTCGCCGCTCCTTGTGGAGGTCCTCGACGACTTCACGTACCGAAACTGAACGGCCCCAATCCCACAGGCGTTGCATGACCGCCGTTTCCAGTTGTCCTAGCCGCCTCATTCGACCTCCATTCCAGGGGAGACGTTATCTACTATGCTACATCGTAGATCGGTTATACGTCCGTCCTCAGGGTCCCATGGCTTCAAACTTTCACGCACCTTATTGCCTGTCCTGGCTGTCCGCTGCTGGTGGCGGGCTGCTTGCGGCGCTGTCTTTTCCGCCGGTCGGGGCCGGTTGGCTTGCGCCGCTTGCGATGGCGTTCTTGTGGGCCGGCTTGTCCCGCGTCGGCGCAAGAGATCTGCGGTCGTTGGTGGCGTGCGGGCTCAGCTTCGGGCTGGTGTTCATGCTGGCGTTGCTGTGGTGGCTGGAGGATTCGATCGGATGGGGAGCCTGGCTCGGACTCTCAGCCGTGCAAGCTGTCGCGGTCACGATCGCCGTCGTATCGATGCGGGCGGTGGCTCAGCTGCCGGGTGGCCCAGTGTGGGCGGCTGCGATCTGGGGGAGCGTGGAAGCACTGCGCAGTAGTTGGCCGCTCGGCGGCATGCCCTGGGGCCGACTCGGCTTCACGGCGATCGACACGCCTTGGCAGGCGCTCCTCAGCTACGGAGGTGTTTCCGGCGCTGGGTTCATGATTACGGTCGCCGGATTCGCAATCGCCCACGCCTGTGCGAAACGCTGCCGGTCGGCGGCTGTTCTCCTTGGCGGCGTCTGCTTGGTTGTCGTTGCGTCTGCGGTCTGGCCCTATCGGGTGCCGGCGATCGACACGGTTACCGTGGCCGTCGTGCAGGGTGGTGTCCCGGGCGACGGTCGGGACCTGGTGGCGTACCACCGCCAGGTCACCCGCAACCACGTTGAGGCGACCTCGGAACTGGCGCGTCGGCTCACTGCGGAAGAGCGGAAGTCGCTGGCGCTGGTGGTCTGGCCGGAGAACGCCACTGCCGTTGATCCGATCCGCGATCCTCTCGCGGGAACGGAAATCGAGGAGGCGGTCGCTGCGATCGACGTTCCGCTTCTGGCTGGGAGCATTCTCGACGGCCCAGATCAGTCCACGGCCTACAACCGTGGACTGTTGTGGCTTCCTGACGGCACTCGCGGCGGCGCCTACACTAAGGCCCATCTGGTTCCTTTCGGAGAGTACATTCCCTGGCGTGCCCTGATCGAGGGATGGTCGTCACGGTTCGATCGGATACCCCGTGACATGCTGCCTGGCAATAGCGAGGGGCCGATCGATGTACAGGGGATGTTGGTGGCCGACGCGATTTGTTTCGACGTCGCCTACGATGATGTGCTCCCCATTCAAGTGGCTCGCGGAGCGCAGCTCGCGGTGGTGCAGACGAGCAACGCGACTTTTACTGATACCTCTCAACCCGAGCAGCAATTCGCTATGACTCGGGCCCGTGCCGTGGAGCTGGGGCGCAGTGTTGTCGTGGCCTCCACCAACGGGATTTCAGGGATTATCCGGTCTGACGGCACGGTGGTTCAGCGCGCACCTGCGGGCCCGGCAGCGACACTTATCTCACCTGTCGCCCTCGCGGAGGCGGTCACGCCGGCGATACGCTTGCAGCTCGTGCGCTCGGCCAGCATGTACGTGGTCGGGGCCCTGGCCCTAGCTTTCGCTCTTGCTCGTTGGTCCCGGCAACGTCGGTTTTCGAAGCTTGTCGCGGTGGCGGCGCGTTAGCGATCAACGGCTGCGATGACGGGGTTCAAGGGATTGCGTTGCCTTCTCGGGATTCGGGAATGTTTGTGTGCATCGGGTGTCTAATCCCTAAGCGTCACCGCCACCGGCATGGTCCGAGCCCTGAGGGTATCTCCGCCGCCGGGTGATCGCGAGAAGGAGCACTGCCCCGACCAGGAGAACGGTGATGAAGATCGCGGCGTCGGTGTCCAGAAAGGCGTTGTTGTCGGCGCGTTTGATGATTGCTTGCGGGTCTAAACCCGCCGGTATTCCGGGCGCGCTGCCATCATCGTTGGTGATGATGAAGGTGGATGTTCCAGCGATGGGGTGTCCGTCCGATGATGTGACGCGCCAGCCAATCGTGTAGGTACCGGCTGGGCCTTCTGGCGTGATCTTCTGTGTCACGGTCGTGCCGTTGATGATGGGTTCGCCCATCGCGATACTGCTATCGCTTGAGTTGACGACGGCAACGCTGGTCGTACCTGGTGCCGGTTGTTCGTCGAGGGTCAGACTAACGGCGTCGAGGTCCTTGACGACGGCGTGATCGGCTGGATCGACCTGGACGATCTGGGCATGGGCCGATGCCGGACCCGTGCCGGTGAGCGCCGATCCAGCTACTAGCAGAGTCGTGCTCAAGGTCATGGTCGAGCGCGTGAGTAAACGCATGGTGATCTCTCTATGTTCAGATAGGGAGGCTGTAGCCGGTGATGAGGCTCTGCATGGCGTTGACGAGGCGCTGCCACAGGCCGGTGACAAGTAGCAGGCCGATGGATATCATCAGGGCTCCACCGATGCGCTTGAATAGCAACTGTCGTTGGCGCGCCCAGGCCATGGTCCGAAGCGCCCGCCGGTAGGCGATAGCGGCGAGGATGAACGGCCCACCGAGCCCAATGCAGTAGGCGAGCGTGAGGAGGGCACCCCTGGACGCGCTGGCCTCGGTCATCGAGAGCGAGAGCACGGCGGCGAGCGTCGGTCCCAGACAAGGCGTCCACCCGACACCGAACAACACTCCGATGACCGGCGCCCCGGCCAGGCCTACTCGCGGCACAGTCACGGCGCCGGCGCCGCGGTTCAGCGCGGGTATCGCTCCGAGGAAGGCCAGGCCCATCGCAATGGTGATGATGCCCAGCGCGATGTTGACAGGCTTCTGGTAGGCCAAGAGCTGAAACCCGATGGCGCCGAAGGCCATACCATAAGAGACGAACATCGCGGTGAATCCGGCAACGAATAGTGCTGCTCCCGCGATGATGCGCCAGTTCGTGCGCCGGCCGATCTCCTCGACCGTCAGGCCGCTGACATACGACAGGTAGCCCGGCAACAGCGGCATGATGCAAGGAGAGAAGAACGACACAAGGCCGGCGATCACAGCGATGGGCGCGGCCACGACTAGCGCGCCCGAGGTGATCTGAACGCTGAACCAGTCGCCCATCATCGACGCCCTAGTTCTTGTTCGATGAGTTGGCGTAACGTCGTCTCGTCGACTTCGGACAGGATACGTGCCGCGACCTTGCCGTTTCGGTCGATGACATAGGTCGTCGGCACCGCCGCCGCCGGCAGCGACTCGGTGAATGCGAGTAGCAGCTCGCCGGCTTCGTCGCTGAAGCTGGGATAGGGCACGTCATTCTTTTCGACGAAGGCTCGCGAGGCCGCTGCGCTCTCTCGCACGGCGATCCCGAGGAACTGCACATCTTGGTCGTCGAACTCGCGGGAAAGCGACACCAGCGTAGGTGTCTCCTTGCGACACGGTGGGCACCATGAGCCCCAGATGTTGATGACTAGGATGTCGGCGTCAAAGTCTTGCGAGCTCATCGGCTGTTCGGTTAAGTCGACACCTGTCAGCTCGGGTAACTCCACGCGCTCTGCCGGCGGTACGAATGTGACCGATCCGTCGCCGGAGGCGTAACCGGCTTCGTTGGTCTCCTCCGTTGTCCCGCATGCCGTAATGATGGCCAGCAGGCTACTGCTAACCATGATTGCCAGTGGTCGGTGGCGTTTCATCGACGGGCGATCGCGTCGTCGATCGCGTCGGTCATGTCCTGCAGGTTTTGTGGCTGCAGGGGTTCATCGTCGATGAAGAATGACGGCGTGCCGCTGAGATCGAGGGCGGTCGCCGCGTCGTAGTCCTGCTGGACCCGTTCGGCGACTGAGTCGCTGGCGACGTCGCGGTCGTACTGGTCCAGGTCGAGTCCGAGCCGTTCCGCGTAGCTGCGGAACAGCTCCGACTTGTCGTCTTGGCTTTCTCCCCAGCTGGCCTGAGTTTCGAACATCAGCTGGTACATCGGCTCAAGGGCATCTTGGCGGGCGGCAGCTTCGACCGCATGTGCGGCGTTGCGGGAGTTGCGATGGCCGGGCAGCGGGAAGTAGCGCACGACGAAGGTCACCTGCCCCGCGTAGCGCTCGCGCAGGTCTTCGATGACTGGGTAGGCCGCGCCGCAGGCCTCGCATTCGAAATCCAAGAACTCGACGAAGACCGGAGCGTCGGGAGCATCGGCTTCTTGCAGCCGATGGCTGTTGTCTTCGACGACACTGATCTCGGCGGCAGCGGCTTGTTTATCTTGATCGGAACGGCTCATCTGGAACAGTACGAGCGTGGCGAGCGTGATTAGGGCAGCAATGATGACGGCTAGCGTGACGATGGTACGGGTGGTACGTGACATGGGAACTCCAAGGAAATGACACTGGGCAACGACGAGATGGGCATGTCACGGCATGCCCATCGGACCGATCCGAGGACCGGCGTTGTTGTCAGGTTCGGGAGATTCCCAGTGCTGTCAGTGACGGTGGCTTCTGGGAGGCGAGACGCCACGCGACAACGCTCAACGTGAGGATGCCAGAGCCAGGAGCCCGTGAGCGTACGAAGTACCAGAAGCGCCTTGTGGGAATACGCCAGGCGATGACGAAACCGAGCAGCGCGAGAATGCATCCGATCGCCACGGCCGCATGACCGGGATCCTCGGCACACGAGTCGCACGGCGTTTCGCCAGCAGAACTAGGCACGGTGTGAATGGCGTCGGCAGCCATTGCGGCGGCAGGCGCCTCATGTCCTGCCGCGAAGGTGTGCAGCCCGAGAATGCCGAGCACCAGGGCGCCAACGAAAACGCCCAAGCTCACACGCAACTTCACGACGGCACCTCCTCGGGGAAAGTATTCATGACGCTTCAAACCGCAGTTGGTGTCCTTCTGCGCCTCGCGTCCTGCTCCGAGGTCAACCAGGGGCAGCTTGTCGGAGCATGCCCACGATGGATCGAGGTGTGAGAAGGCCTGTGGGAGACGGCCTTCGAGTCGTCTGAGGATTCGTGGTGGCACGGCCTCACCGCTGGAAGTGAAAAGCTGGGCCTCTACAATTGGTAGAGTTGTAACCCGGTGACGGAGGGTCGGCCCAGTGGATGACACAGCCAGATCGCGGCGTTCGCGTGGCGAGCTTGAGGCCTTGGTGCTGCGCACGTTGTGGGACAGTGACTCTCCGATGACAGCGAAGGAGTTGCAGGCCGCGCTACCAGGTGCGAGACCAGCACACACCACCGTCCTGACGGCATTGGAGCGATTGCGAGCTAAAGGTCAGATTCGTCGGGTCGGAGAGGAGCGGCGAGGAGTGCGATTCGCCGCCACGCACACCGAAGAGGAATACATCGGTTTGGCGATGCTCGACCGACTGGAGCACGCGCAGCGACGAAGTGCCGCACTGCTGCATTTCGCTGGGCAGCTCAGCGACGAGGACGTGGCGGCGTTGCGCAAAGCGTTGAACGATCAGGGCCAAAGCTAGAGACGAGGGCCACTGCCTACTAGTGGGCACCGATGGGCAAGGCAGCCCCGGCATCGCAGTTCTCTACGATATGTAGAGTAGGTGCGTGAGTGCCGAACCCTTCACGCCGGTCGTCCCTGGGCGACGTCCTGCCGGGCGCATGCTCACGTTCGGTTTATTCGTGGCCGTGATCGCGGTACCGGTCATCGTCACCATCGTGCTGGGCGAGGACGCCAACGATCGACGCGACTATCCGGGCAGCCCAACCACCGGGGCAATCACGGCAGCGGTGCGAGCGATAGCGGACATGTCTGCCGTCCTCACGCTCGGGGCGGTGGTGTCGGCGCTTTTCTTGCAGCGGCTCCGCATATCCAAGCAGTTGCGGCTTACGGACTCGTTCGACGTGCGCGTTCTGCGTGGCGCCGCGGGCTTATGGATGGTCTCTGCCGCGGCGTCGGTGCTTCTGGAAGCCGTGGACTCGAACGGGATGAGCTTGCCCCGGCTACTCGAAGATGGCGCGTTTTGGCATTTGGTGAGCACGAGCCTCTACGCCCGCGCCTGGTTCGTTGCCGCCGTCGCCGCGATGGCCATCGTCGTGATCACCTACTTCAGTTACCTATGGTGGCACCTACTCTTGCCGTTGGTACTCACGATTGTGGGCATTCTTGCGCCAGTAATCGTCGGTTCGGTGCTGGTTGGACCTAATCATGACTTCGGCGGGGACGCGGCCGTCATCATGACGGTTCTATCGCTGAGCACACTCGGCTGTTGGACGATTCAACTCTTTCGCATCGTCGCGGGTGAGCCGATCGCTAAGGAGTCGGCGCGTCGGTTGGTGGTTTGGACCGTAATGGCCATGCCGATGGCGATCACGGCCGAGGTCGTGATCGTGTGGTTTAAACTCGCCGGCACTTCCTTGACCGGCGGGCTGGCCGGATGGTTCTCCTTGGTTCGGTTGGTGAGTCTGGTCGGCATCTGGGCAATTGCCTTTGTGTTGTGGCGTCGAGACCGTGACGATACGGGGACGGTGGTCGGAGCGCGTGCGGTTTTCTCTATCGTCTCGCTGGGAGCAGCCTCCGTGGCTGCGCAGGTGGCGATGACGCGGTTCCTGTCACCCCAGTACGATGTTGAGACTTCTCTGGCTGAGATCTTCTTGGGCTTCGATCTTCCGGATTCGCCGAGCTTGGCCGTCTTGCTCGGGCAGTGGCGGCTGAACCTGCTGTTCAGCACAATCGCGGTGGCACTCATGGTCGCCTACGGTTTAGGCCTGCGACGCCTCCGTCACCAAGGTGACCGCTGGCCAGTCGGGAGGTCGGCGGCTTGGTTTGCTGGCTGTCTGCTGTTGATCGCGGCGACGAGTTCGGGGTTCGGAAAATACTCGGGAGCCGACTTCGCAGTACATATGGGCGTGCACATGGTGCTCAACATGTTGGTGCCCTTGTTGCTAGTGCTGGGCGGGGCGGTCACTCTTGCGCTCCGGGTGACCCGAACTGGTGAGCCGGCCGGGCCGCACGAGTGGATCACGGGGCTCCTTAGCTCGCCGCTCGCACGGGTGATCTACCATCCGCTGGTCGTCTTCGTGGTCTTCGTCGGTTCCTACTACGCCCTCTATCTGACCGGCCTGTTCGAACAGATGGTCCGCAGCCACTGGTCGCATCAGTTGATGAACGCGCACTTTCTGCTAATCGGTTACCTGTACTACGGACTCGCGGTCGGGGTAGACAGAGTTCCACACCGACTTCCGCATATCGCCCGCCTCGGTTTCGTGTTCGCCGCGATGCCGTTCCATGCGTTCTTTGGCGTCATCATCATGTCGATGGGCACGATCATCGCTGCTGAATACTACGCCTATCTCGATATGTCCTGGTCCACTGACTTGCTGGCGACCCAACGCCTCGGAGGCGGGATCGCATGGGCTGGCGGCGAGATCCCGCTTCTCATTGTGGTGTTGACCCTGGCTGCGCAATGGGCGCTCAGTGATGCGCGTGAGGCTCGGCGCAAGGACCGGCACTTCGATACCGGACGCGATGACGAGTTCGAGGCCTACAATCGCATGCTCGATCGGTTGGCGGAGCGACCGTCGACCCGCAATGCGCCAGGCCGACGAGGAGATAAACCGTGACAGCGACGAAGCGGGCTGACGACCGCACGACCGTGGTGCAACTCGACATCGGTGGGATGACCTGTGCCGCCTGCGCCGGTCGAGTCGAGCGTGCCCTCAACAAGATCGACGGCGTGCGGGCAACGGTCAATCTTGCCACCGAGAGGGCTATCGTCGTCGGACTGTCGAATGATCAAGCGCATCGTGCCGTCGAGGCCGTGGAGAGGGCTGGCTACGAGGCGCGTGAACATCAGCCCGACGAACAGTGGTCGGTGGCCGCCGCCCGGCGCCGGCTCACCGACCTACGTACCCGGCTGCTGGTCGCAGCCCTGGTCACTGTGCCTCTGATGGATCTGACCATCGCGCTCGCCCTCGTACCCCGGTTGAGGTTTGACTACTGGGACACGATCTGCGTCCTGTTGGCGATACCGGTCGTCACTTGGTGCGCGATGCCTTTCCATCGAGCCACCTGGCATAACCTGCGACGTGGCGCGGTGAGCATGGACACCCTCGTGTCACTGGGTATCGTCGTCTCGTTCGGCTGGGCCGCCGCTTCTGTGTTGTTTGGGCTTGCCGACGACTCGGGATTCTGGATCGGCTTCGGTGAAGTGCCCGCTGGTGCTGACGCGCTCTACTTGGACGTCGCCGCGGGGCTCACCACATTCCAGCTCGCTGGGCGTTACTTCGAGACCAGGTCGCGTCGCAGAGCGGCCGACATGCTCGAAGCGCTCGGTGAGCTGGCCTCGGCCGAAGCTCGGGTGATCCGTGGAGGTGAAGAACGTGTCGTCCCCACCGAAACGGTCAGGGTCGGCGAGACCATCGTGATCCTGCCCGGAGAGGTGATCCCTCTCGACGGAACCGTGCGGCGCGGCGCAGCTTCGCTTGACACGTCGCCGGTCACCGGCGAATCGGCGTTACGTGCAGTGACTGAATTCGATCATGTTGTGGGCGGCACGTACAACACAGATGGACGCATCGTCGTCGAAGTCACCGCCGTCGGTACCGACACCCAGCTCGCGCAAGTGGCCGCCATGGCCGAAGAAGCGCAGGAGCGAAAAGCGCGCATCCAGCGCCTCGTCGACAAGGTTGTGAGCTGGTTTGTCCCAGCCGTCATCGTCCTCGCTAGTCTGACGGTCATCGGCTGGCTCGTCACCGGCGCGCCACTGGGTCAAGC
The DNA here is from genome assembly GCF_007421815.1 of Aeromicrobium piscarium. Classification (GTDB taxonomy): domain Bacteria; phylum Actinomycetota; class Actinomycetes; order Propionibacteriales; family Nocardioidaceae; genus Aeromicrobium; species Aeromicrobium piscarium. The sequence continues at coordinate 12,382 of NZ_VLNT01000034.1, forward strand.
ACTCGCCATCGGCATCGCTGTGCTGATCATCGCCTGCCCGTGCGCACTCGGGCTTGCCACCCCCATGGCGCTCATGGTCGGAGTCGCCCGCGGTGCCCACATCGGCGTACTCGTACGAGGTCAGGATGCATTCGAAGCCAGCGGCGCCATCGACACTGTTGTCCTCGACAAGACCGGCACGCTGACCACGGGCCAGATGCGAGTGAACCAACTGGTAGTAGTGGATGCCTTCGCCACAGACCAGGTGTTGCGCTGGGCGGCTTCAGTTGAGAGCGGTGCCACTCACCCGGTCGCCCAGGCCGTGGTCGACTACGCTGCAGATCGGGGAGTCGAAATCACTGAGCCGGAGATCAGCGAAACGGTTGCCGGCCGCGGTGTCCGTGGGCGGGTCGACGACCGGCAGATCGCCGTGGGAACCGTCGAGATGATGACCGAGCTCGGCTATGAACTTGGAGTCCTCAACAGCGACGTTCGTGACCAGCGCGAGACCGGCTCGACCGTGATCCTCGTCGCCGTCGACGGCCGTTGCAGTGCGGTCATTGGGTGCGCTGACACACTCAAAGACTCGGCTGACGGCGCTGTCGAACGTCTCAAGTCCATGGGCCTGGACGTCGGCCTACTGTCCGGTGACCACTACCGAGCCGCCAGCGCTATCGCCGACCGCCTCGACATCGATCTGGTGCTTGCCGAAGTGCTGCCTGCGCAAAAGGCGCACGCAATCGAAGAGCTTCAACGACGTGGACGTCGGGTGGCGATGGTCGGCGATGGGATCAATGACGCCGCGGCTCTCGCCCAAGCCGACCTCGGACTCGCCCTCGTCACAGGAACCGACATCGCTATGAGGTCGGCTGACGTGATCCTGCTCCGCGACGACCTGGACGTCATCCCCGATGCCATTGGGCTCTCACGCGCCACTCTCACGACCATCCGAGGCAATCTGCTGTGGGCGGCGGGTTATAACGTCGCCGCGATCCCCATTGCCATGGCAGGGTTTCTCAATCCACTCATCGCCGCTGCTGCGATGGCATGCTCATCGCTTTTCGTCGTTCACAACAGCCTGCGATTAGGCAAACATGCGAGGCGTGACAGAGGGCTTTGAGCAGCCAACTGAGCTGGCCCGCTCATGAGAGCAGTTCCTGACGAACCGGCCCGGACACGTGTCGAGCGGCCGGATCCTGGTAATGAGGCACCCTGCTCGGCCATTACAGCCCCCACTCCGGTGTGGTGGTGGTGTGTGCGTCGCGCACCTCGCTCTCCGGTCTTGGGCTGGGTCGGCGCGCTTGTCTTCGGGCCGGGGTCTCCCGCTCAGGTGCGGTCTGCGCCAGGACGGGCGGGGTGCCATCGGAGAGCTGAGCGGTGTCGAGCTGATCGAGGATGCTCCCTGCGGTCTTGCGCACTCGCTCACCGGTGGCCTTGACGACCTCCACCGGCTCCTTCCCGCTAACGCGGGATGCCCACGTCGACACGTACGGAACCGTGTAGTCCGAGGTGTCCATTCCGTGTGCCGCACCAACCATCAGTGCGACGGATTCCGCTTCTACTTCGCCGATGCCACGATGCTGGCGAGCGTCCTCATTCTCCGGGTTATGGAGTAGAACATGAGCCAGCTCATGACACAGAGTCTTGGCTTGGGCAGCATCGTCCATGTTCGTACGCACTGTGACCGTCTTCGCAGCGAAATCAGTCATGCCGTTCGCGCCGCGGATCATGTTCTTATTTGCCACGCGCACCACAGTGAAGCTTGCAGCCTCGATCTGCACCACCAGACCATCCCACAGGCCGGCCGGGGCTTTGCCTTCCAGCAATCTCGGGGCCGGCGGATCAGGAATCGGATTCCCCGTAGTCGACGAGACGTCCCACACATATGCAGGTTTGCTGCCGACGATCTTGCGGCGCACCACCTCACCAGCACGCGGCTTCTCACCTCGGTTTAGGCGCCGCCACGACTCAGGATCAGACGGATTCGCCGAGGCGAACCTGGCCTTGACCGGTGCGAAGATTCGATACCCGGGCTGCCCCTTCATCACCTGACGACCCAGCTGTTGCCACTGCCGGTAGCCAGCGACATAGGTAGGGAATGGCGCATGTACCCGGCCCTGCTCGAACGCCTCCAGATGGGCCGCCCAGATCAGCAAGACATTGTTAAAGCTGCGAGATCGGAACCTCGCGGCGAACCGTAGCGCCTCTGTCCAGTCCTCACCGGATACGAGCTGTTCGACCGCCCCGGTCAGCTTCTCGTGCAACTCATGGAGCTTCGTCTCCCGCTCCTGGTGGGCTTGGTCTCGTGTAGCCATGTTGTGGCGGCCTCCTCCCGAGTGCGCCGCTTCACTCCTAGGCGACTCGTCACTGCACCCGCGAGGTGTGCCGGGAGGACCAGGGCACGAGACGGGCAGAACCGCCGAGGCAACGGTCAGGCTCCGTGATCAACCCGACGAGTCGTTACCGGGTGAGGATGGAGACGGAACGGTGGTGAAGAGCGCCGACGGCGAATGCGGGTAGGCCGATCCATTGCGCGTCGTGCCGCAGGTCGCTAGGTTGCCGCACTTGTCCCAGGCCCCACGCATTGGGTTCGGGTGGCGAAGAGTTACGTTGCCGCGGGTTGCATGGTCGGGGTTGCGTTGTGCATCCTCGACTCTCTCCGAGGGTGTGCGGACAGCAGTGCGCGAGCCGTGATTGCAAAAGACCCGGTCGCTTCGGCCATGCGTGACCACGGGCCCCGAGCGGATGTCGGGGCCGAGCCCGGCGCGCTTGCCAAACGTCGAAACGTCCTGACAGGAGCACATCGACTGCAGTACATCGCGCCAGCTGACGTGGGTGATGTCGCCCAGGTTCGGAACATCGGGCTTGTGGTGGGGAGAATAAGCGGGCGACAGGGTGACTGGAGAACCGGGCGGTCGTCGGAGTTGGACATGACGGATCCGACGGGGTTTGTGAACTCGACCCCGAACCTGTGGTGAGTTCTTCGCCGGGCAGATCACCTGCCCAGGCACACCAGCACCTCAGCTGGTCACGACGTACCGAGATCTCTTACCCGTCAGGAGAAGCCAGCCCTAAATACTGCTTCCAAGCCGTCTCTCTCATCCGGCCTTCACGAGGCCTCACACGTCTTTCAGAAGAGGCCGAACGATGACGGATCGCATCTGATGCGATCTCGTCATGGTTGCTGGCTTGCCTGGCTGTGGCTGTTTTCTCGCTGGCTTTGTGGGACTCGGTGATGGTGTGATTCGACCCGGTCGTGGTCTGGTTTCTTGTCTGCTTCTGTGTTCGTGGCGTTCTGCTCTACGCGCAATCCCGGGCGTGTCAGATGTTCTGTGTGAGTGATCGGTCCGTCTGAAAGGAAACATGATGGACCTTGTGACTGAACCACAGGAACCGAAGAGCGGTGCCGATGTCGCGGCCGAGATGGCTGCTTCGGGTGCT